>NZ_NFEZ01000004.1:0-65000 GCF_002864175.1 Paenibacillus pasadenensis
TCGCGCTCGCGGCGCTTGCCGCTGCTGCGCTTGCCGGCGCGCGCCTCGCCGAGCTCGCCGCCGGCGCGGCCTCGCTGGCGCCGCGCGCCTCCGCCGCCGCGCAGACGCTTGGCGGCGTGCTGCTCGGCGCCGCCGTCTACGGCGCCGCGCTGCTGCGGCTCGGCGCCGTAAGCGCAGCCGAGCTGCGCCTGCTGCCGGGCGGCGAGCGGATGGCCGCCCGCCTGCGCCGCTGGCGGCTGATGCCGTAAGGCGGACCCATGCGGGCATCCGCCGAGCTCGACGCCCCCGCGAGGGAGTCGAGAGTGCCTTGACCCGCCGAACACGGCGCCTCCGCCCCCGCGAGGGAGTCGAGAGTGCCTTAGCCCGCCGAACTCGACGCCTCCGCCCCCGCGAGGGAGCCGAAAGTGCCTTGACCCGCCGAACTCGACGCCCCCGGCCCCGCGAGGGAGCCGAGAGTGCCTTGATCTGCGGATCTCGGCGCCCCCGGCCCCGCGAGGGAGCCGAGAGTGCCTTGATTCGCCGATCTCGACGCCCCCGGCCCCGGCGAGGGAGCCGAGAGTGCCTTGAGCCGCCGAACGCGGTGCCACCTCCCTCGCGAGGGAGCCGAAAGTGCCTTGACCCGCCGAGCTTGGCGCCTCCTTCCCCGCGAGGGAGCCGAGAGTGCCTTGATTCGCCGAACTCGTCGCCTCCGCCCCGCGAGGGAGTCGAGAGTGCCTTGATTCGCCGAGCTCGCCGCCCCCGTCCCCGCGAGGGAGCCGAAAGTGCCTTGACCCGCCGATCTCGACGCCTCCGCCCCCACGAGGGAGTCGAGAGTGCCTTGATCCGCCGAGCTTGGCGCCCCCGTCCCCGCGAGGGAGCCGAAAGTGCCTTGACCCGCCGAGCTTGGCGCCTCCTTCCCCGCGAGGGAGCCGAGAGTGCCTTGATTCGCCGAACTCGTCGCCTCCGCCCCGACGAGGGAGTCGAGAGTGCCTTGATCCGCCGAGCTTGGCGCCCCCGGCCCCGCGAGGGAGCCGAAAGTGCCTTGATCCGCCGATCTCGACGCCCCCGCCCCCGCGAGGGAGTCGAGAGTGCCTTGACCCGCCGAATTTGGCGCCTCCGGCCCCGCGAGGGAGCCGAGAGTGCCTTGACCCGCCGATCTCGACAGTTCCGCCCCGGCGAGGGAGTCGAGAGTGCCTTGACCCACCGAACTCGGCAGTTCCGCCCCGGCGAGGGAGCCGAGAGTGCCTTGCCCCGCCGATCTCGGCGCCTTTGCCCCCGCGAGGGAGTCCTAAGCCACTGCGCCGGCTCGTCCCGCCCTACTTCTTACATATATTTCCTTAATGAGAACGATGCCGCTTGATTCCTGGCTTCAAGCCAAGTAAAGTCTTAAAGGAGGCGGCCCCGGAAGGGTTTCCGGGGCTTATGCCGCAGGGCGCGAGCAAGGGCCGCGCCTGCCACAGGGAGGAACCGCGCCATGACATCCGATTCGAGCCTCAACCGCTCCGGCGGAGCCGTGCCGTCGATCGCGGTAGCCGGCCTCGGCACCGGCGATCCGGACCAGCTGACGCTGGGCATCTGGCGGCGGCTGCAAGCCGCGGACGCGATCTATGTCCGCACCGCGAAGCATCCGATGATGGACATGCTGCGCGAGACCGGCGTGCCGATCCATTCCTTCGACCGGCTGTACGAGCAGTCGGAGTCGTTCCCCGAGGTGTACGACGCGATCGCGGACGAGCTGATCCGACTGGCCAAGGGCTCGGCGCCGCCTGACGCCGCTGCCGTGCCGTCTGACGCCGCTGCCGTGCCGTCTGACGCCGCTGCCGTACCGCCGAACGCCGTTGCCGTGGCGCCTAACGCCGCTGCCGTACCGCCGGACGCCGCCGCCGTACCGCCTAACGCCGCCGTTACACTTTCGGCTGCCGCCGGCCTGGGCCGAGCCGTGCTTTACGCCGTGCCCGGCCATCCGATGGTGGCCGAGCGCACCGTGCAGCTGCTGCGGGAGCGCTGCCCCCGCGAAGGCGTCGAGCTGACCGTGCTCGGGGGCGAGAGCTTCCTCGACATCGCCTTCACGCGGCTCGGCTTCGACCCGATCGAGGGCTTCCAGCTGCTCGACGCGGCCGGACTGCAGCCGCATCTGCTGCAGCCTCAGCTGCATACGCTGATCGGCCAGGTGTACGACGGCTTCACCGCCTCGGACGTCAAGCTGACGCTCATGGAGCGCTATCCCGAGGAGCATCCGGTGACGATCGGGCATGCGCTCGGCGTCGCCGGGGAGGAGCGCATCGTCACGGTGCCGCTCTACGAGCTTGACCGGGGACAGGACTACGGCAACCTCAGCCTCGTCTACGTGCCCGCCAGCAACGACGAGCGGCTGCGCAGCCGCAGCTTCGACCGGCTGCACGAGATCGTCTCCATCCTGCGCAGTCCGGACGGCTGCCCGTGGGACCGCGAGCAGACGCATCAGTCGATCCGCAAAAACTTCATCGAGGAGCTGTACGAGGCGCTCGAGGCGATCGACGCGGACGATCCGGACGGCATGCGCGAGGAGTTCGGCGACGTCATCCTGCAGGTGATGCTGCACAGCCAGATGGAGGAGGAGACGGGCGCCTTCACCGTCTACGACGTCATCCAGGAGCTGAACGAGAAGCTGATCTTCCGCCATCCGCATGTGTTCGGCGCGGACGGCGCATCCGATGCGGGCGAGGCGCTCGCCAGCTGGGAGCGGATGAAGGCGGAGGAGAAGCGCATCAAGGGCCGCGACGCGGACCGCAGCTCCGTGCTCGACGGCGTGCCCAAGGATCTGCCGGCGCTGCTGGCCGCTTACAAGCTCCAGAAGAAGGCGTCCAAGGTCGGCTTCGACTGGAACGAGCTGGAGCCGATGCTGGCCAAGATCGAGGAGGAGCTGCGCGAGGTGCGCGAGGCGGCCGGGCTTGGCGACGCCGAGGCGAGCGCCGGAGAGGTCGGCGACCTGCTGTTCGCCGTCGTCAACGCCGCGCGTTTCCTGGGCGCCGACCCGGAGGAGGCGCTGGCGCGGACGAACGCCAAGTTCAAGAGGCGCTTTCTCTACGTCGAGGAGCAGCTTCGTATAAACGGCAAATCTTTTGACCAGACTGATCTACTAGAGATGGACCGCTGGTGGGAGGAAGCCAAGAAGAGAGGGTTATAGATTCGCCCGCTTGGAATTCGGCCTCCTTTGCGCCATCGTTCGCCCGTTCTCGACGGAATTCTGCAAAAAAAATTCCGAATGCAGCAGGATTTTTTCATCGGGGGCACGAATTACGTATCCCTCGAAAAAAAGCGGCGCCGCCGGCTTCCGTCCGGGACGCTTCCCGCGCGCTGCGGCCGAGCCTTCTTGTTTCGACCCTGATGCTGCCGAGAGGCAGCGCACATGCACTTCAACCGAATCCATTACTTATTCCGGGAGGAAACAATCATGAACAAGAACGACCTGATCAACAGCATCGCAACGAAAAGCGGCCTGACCAAGCGCGACGTCGAGTCCGTCCTGAACGGCTTCCTCGGCGAAGTCACCGAAGCGCTCGCTTCCGGCGACAAGGTTCAACTGATCGGCTTCGGCACGTTCGAGACCCGCACCCGCTCCGGCCGTACGGGCCGCAACCCGCAAACGGGCCAAGAAATCACGATTCCGGAATCGAAGGTTCCTGCATTCAAAGCCGGCAACAAGCTGAAAGAAGCCATCAAGTAATTGAGGCTCGATAAATTCCTTAAGGTCTCCCGGCTCATCAAGCGGCGCACCGTCGCCAAGGATGTGTCGGAGCAGGGCCGCGTATGGATCAACGGCCGCGAGGCCAAGCCGAGCAGCTCCGTCAAAGCCGGCGACGAGCTGCGCATCCAGTACGGGCAAAAGTACATCACCGTGCGCGTCGAGCGCACGGCGGAGACGACCCGCAAGGATGAAGCGGCTACGCTCTATACGCTGCTCAAGGAAGAAGCGCGCGAGCGCGAGGACGACGGCCTGGGCTTCTAGTCCGGCGCCGCAGCTTCCAGCCATTGCCTTTTGAAGACCCCTTGCGAGGGGTCTTTTTTCATTGTACCTGCCCTCGGGGCCGATCCGTAGAAGGGGCATGACGCCTGATCTTAAAAAAAATTTCGCGGCCTGTTTGGCCCGCCGGAGCCGCGGGTAATGAAGCTTACCCCCCACTCCTATAGGTTCTAAACCTCGTCCCCTCCTAATAAGCATAGGCTTATAAGGAGGGGACGAGGCATGAGTGAACCGATGAAAGGGCAGAAGCGGCAGGAAGTGAAGATGCTGAACCGCAAGCTGCTGGAGATAACGGGCGTGTTGAACGTCGAGAGCTTCGACAACGAGGAGTTCCTGCTGGAGACCGAGCTCGGATTTCTGGCCATCCGCGGCCAGAATTTGCATATGAAGCATCTCAGCCTGGAGCAGGGCCTGGTCGCCATCGAGGGTCTGATCCATACGCTCGCCTATCTGGACGGCACGCAGCAGGCCAAGTCCAAGAGTCTGTTCGGGAAGATCTTCAAGTGACGCTGGAGACCCAAGGCCTCACGATGGCGCTGATGCTGCTGTCGGGCGTGCTCATGGGCACGGCGTTCGACGGCTACCGCGTCGTGTCCCGCGAGCTGCGCTTCCCCCGCTGGATGCTGCCGCCGCTGGACGTCGCCTACTGGATGATCGCGGCGCTGGCTGTATTCCGGGTGCTGTACGCCAGCAACGACGGCGAGGTGCGGGCGTACGTGTATCTCGGACTCGGCATCGGGCTTTGCCTTCATTATCTGCTGTTCAGCGGATTGGTGGTCGGGCTCACCAAATGGATGATCGCGGCGGCGAAGGCGGTCATCGGCTGGCTTGTCCGTCTGACGGACATGCTGGTTATTCGTCCCTTGATAGGAATCTACCGCTTAGTTCGCGTTTTGACAGGTTTTTTGCTCGCCTTTTCTATGTTCCTGTTCCGCATTATGCTACAATTGGTTCGTCCTGCAGGAATTCTGATCCTCTGGATGCTGGGTCCGCTGCTGCGTCCGATCAGCAGGCAGCTGGGGCAGCTCATGGTCCGCTGGGAACTGAAGGAAAAGGCGGCCCGAGTGTCGAATGGATTCAAGCAGGCTTGGAAGCGGCTTTTCCGCAGGTGATTGGATTCGCTCCGGTCCTACAAGCCGAACCCTTGGAAGAGACGGGAGGATTCACGTGATGGAAAGTCCGAAAACGACGGGTGCGCGCAGAAGGTTCAAGCTGTGGCTGGTGGCGATGACGGTTATTCTAGCGTGGGCAGGGTATGCCCTGTTCTCTCAAACGCAGCGCCAGGCGGAGACCGCGGAACGGCTGTCGCTCGCCAAGGACCGATTGGAGCAACTGCATCAGCAAACCGATGAGCTGCAGGCCAAGATCAAGCAGCTCAACGATCCGGAATATATTTCCCAGCTCGCGAGCAAGCAGCAGGGATGGGTCAAGCCTGGCGAGGAGCTGCTTACAGCCCCGGAATGACGGGCTCTCGGCGGGGACAGACCGGGACATCCGTCTGTTGACCTTGCTTTTGGCCTTACGGTATAATTGAGACCAAGCGTGCCCTCTAATGCAGGGAAGTGCATGGTAGCGGCAGTTAACATGCTTCGCACAACTTTTAGGGAGGAACATTTTATTTTATGGCAATAGAAGTGGGCGCCAAACTACAGGGAAAAGTGACAGGCATTACACATTTTGGGGCATTCGTCGATCTGTCGGGGGGTGTCACCGGCCTCGTGCACATTTCCGAGATTGCCGACAATTATGTGAAGGACGTCAAGGATCATCTGAAGCTGGAGGATGTCGTGACCGTCAAGGTCATCAACATCGATCCGAGCGGCAAGATCGGTCTGTCCATCAAGCAGGCGATCGACCGTCCAGAAGGGAGCGCGCCTCCTGCGCGCGAGCGCTTCAACCGTGAAGGCGGCGGCGGTGGCAGCTTCGGCGGCGGACGCGGCCCTGGCGGTCCCGGCGGCGGCGCTCCTCGCGGCCCCGGCGGCTTCGGCGGCGGACGCCCTGGCGGCGGCGGTGGCGGCGGCCGGCCGTTCAACAAGGGCGGCGGCGGTCGTCCAGCGTTCGGCAAGCCCTCTTTCGAGGATAAGATGTCCCGTTTCCTAAAAGACAGCGAAGAACGGATTTCGTCCCTGAAGAAGAACACGGAAGGCAAGCGCGGCGGCCGCGGCGCCAAACGCGTATAGGTTTCGACAGGACGACGCAGAGAGCAGCATCCCTAACCGGATGCTGCTCTTTTTGCTGTTCGTCCAGAACGTATCCGCAAGGCGATAAAAAAAGGCCTTAGGACCTCCTTTCCTAAGACCTTCGGCCTAATGAACGAGCCTTTCCCGGTCGATATTCAAGGGATGCGGGTTATCCGGGAATCGGGAGGTACGGCATGCTTCGGCGAGTGAACGAGGAACAGGGCTTCACCCTGCTGGAAATCATGGCCTCGATCGTCATCCTGTCGGTCGTGGCGCTGACGCTCAGCGGCTTTTTCGTCCAAGCCATGAGCTACAGCAAGCAGAATCAGAGCAAGACGATCGCCGTCCATCTGGCGCGCAACGCGCTGGCTTCCATTCAAAAGGAGCCTTTCGTTCCATTGCGCGACTATCTGGCCGTGCCGGACGCAGGCGGCAGCTACGCCGTGCTTGACGGCTCCCGCTGCGAGTCGGACTGCGCCGACTACGCGGAGCTGGTGCGCGACCCGGCCGTGCTGCTCCATGTGCTGCGTCCGGAAGTGAATGGAGTCGCCTATGTCGTGCGCATCTCTTATCAGCCGGAGCTGACGCCGTATTTGGACATCGGTCCCGATGCGGAGGACGAGGGCCGATCCGCGGCGGCCGGCGGCGCGGAGGCTTTGTCCGCCTATCTGCTGCCGGTCCAGGTGGAGGTCGCCGCCGAGACGGGCGGCCGCAGCGATTCGGTGCGAGTGGAGGGATATCTGACCGATGAAACGATTCGTTGAACGGCTGCGCCGCAGCGAGGACGGCTACACGCTCATCGAGCTCATCGCCGCGCTCAGCCTGCTGTCGCTCGTGCTTGGCGTCATCTACGCCACGATTTCCTTCGGCACGGACGCCTACGGACGCGTGCAGGCGCAGAACGGGCTGCGCGAGGATGCGGATTCGGCGATGAGCGCCGTCATGGCGCGGCTGTACGCGTTCGGCGCCGAGCGGATCGGACAGGCGGAGGCAGCCGCGGGCAGCGGCATCGTCATGCAGGCGGCCGCGGACGGAAGCGGCCAGGCGCGATCCGAGCAGGTGGCGATCCGCCGCGATGCCGAGGGCAAGGGCCGCTTGTATATCGGGGACATGCCCGTGGAGCTTGGCTCGGAGCTGGCGACGGAGGGCGAGGGCCGCTCGGCGATCGAGCTGCGCTGTCCGGACGGCGGCGGGGAGTGCTCGAGCGGTCTGCTGGAAATTCGGCTCCGCCTGCTGCGGGAAGCGGGCGGGCGGGTGTACTCGCTCGATCTGGCAAGCAAATTCGGCTTTTAGGAGGCTTCGGCCATGAAGGAGGACAAAGGCTCCTCGCTGCTGCTCGTCGTATTCCTCATCCTGCTGCTGTCGCTGCTCGGCGTCGCCGTGCTCGGAGCGAGCCTCGGGGGCGCGATGCGGACCGAGCGCAGCGAGGAGAACGTGCAGAGCGTGCATCTCGCCCAAAAGGGGCTCGACGAGGCGATCGCCGCCATCTATGACCGGTTCAACGGCCGCTTCATCGACCCGGAATCGCTCGGCTCGCAGCTGGCCGGCTTCACGGATGCGTTCAACGAGCAGCTGGCTCAGGGAGGAAGCGGCGGCAGCCGGCTCGATGCGGCGCGTCCGTTCTATCAGGTCGTCAGCGTCCGCTGCGCGGACGACGGCGAATGCCTCTCGCGGGGCAGCGCCGGCAGCGCGGCTTACCAATACTCGCTCGTCGTGACCGCGGAGGCCGAGGTGGACGGGGCGAAGCGCCGGCTTCAGCAGGAGGTCATGCTCGACACGTACCCGGATTTCCTCAAGTACGCCTTCGGCTCCGAAGGCGTCGTGACGATCGGGGGCGCTCCTTATTTTCGCGGCAATCTGTACGCCGGAGAGGCGCTGCAGCTGAGCGACACGGCCGACTACGTCTATGCCGGGAAGCGGCGGACGCAGGTTTCCCAGTTCCTCTTTCTCGACCCGATGCTCGGGGCGGACGGCCGGCCGCTGGACGACAGCGGCTGGATCATCGCCGGCGACGGCGGCAGGCTGCATTATGGCTACGGCGTCTCGTATCCCGATGGCGTAGACCGCTACATGGCGGTGTACGACCGGAGCCTGGCCGGAGCGGACGGCGTGGACCGGGACAAGACGCATGGCCTCGGCCAGCGCATCCGCGTCGAGCCTCCGCAAAAGTTCGTCTCGATCGATGTCCGTTCGAGCTTCCTGGACAAGGTGCGGGATTCGCTCGGCGAGGGGGCGGGCAAGCAGGATCGGACCGTCATCGAAAACGTCTACGCGTCGGGCGGTGCTGCAGCGCTGGTCGACCTGCTGGAATCCAGCTACGCCTCCCGCTACGAGCGGCTGGGCGCGCAGCCGGCTCTGACGGCGGAGGAGCCGGCGGTGCCGGACATCCTGCTCGGACCGGAGCCTTCCGATCCGGGCGGGAGCCCGGCGGACCCGGCGGCGCCTGGCGCGGGTCCGGATCCTGAGGCTTACGAGCAGGCTCGGCTCGAGTATGAGCAGGCCGTCACCGAGTATGAGCTCGCCGTGGCCGAGCACGAACGGCAGCTGGCCGAATTCCGCGCAGGGCTGACCTCGATCGGCGCTCCCGGCTTGGCCGGATCGGCTGTCGTGACGGGGCCGCTCGTGCTCGACGCCAGCGTTCCGGCGATCGACTTTGCCTCCAAGGGCAAGCATAACTGGCTGATCGTGGACGGCGATCTGGAGCTGCGCGGTCCGGCCATCGGCGCCGATGAAGCCGCCGATCCAGGAGCGGAGCCCGGCGGGAGCGGCTCTGGCGGCGGAGAAGACGGCGCGGATGGCGCTTCGGGCAAAGGCGCAAGCCCGCTGCGGCTGCGCGGCAACGTGCTCGTCACCGGCAGCATGACGCTGTCCGGTCAAGTCGATGTCGACGCCACCGTCTACGTGCTCGGCCGGACGGACATCCGCGACGGGGCGATCCGCGGGCTGCAGCCGGGCGGCGCGGCCCCGCGCAAGGAGCTCGTGCTGATCGGCGGAGGGCCGATCGACTTGTACCGGGTGAGCTCGTTCCAGCCCGTCGGAGCCGGATTCGGCAGCGGAGCCGAGGCGGACGGACAGGTGCTGGACGCGTTCCTTTACACGGAGAGCTCGGCCAGCCTGTACGGCGTCGGCAGCGCCTTCTGGATGCGCGGCGGCTTCTTCGCCAAGGGCGATCTGACGCTGAACGCCGTGCTCGGGTCCACGGTCGAGGACGAGGCGCGGCAGCGGCTGAGCTTTCAGGAGCAGAGCAGCCTCGGCAAGGAAAAGGCCCGCTTCATCATCGACTACAACAGCTCGGTGTTCGCCAGCCAGGAAGCGGCGCTGCCGCGGGTGAGCAAGGTCCGCTTGACGACCGGCCCGCTGCGGCTCCTGCCGCAGGACGGCTGAACGGATCGGGCGGCCGAGGGCCGGCCCGCTCCTGGCAAATGAAAAAAACGGGACCAAGCGGAGAAAATCTCCGCTTGGTCCCGTTTTTTCATTTGCCATCCTTCAATAGCGATCGCCGAGGCGTTCGCCGGACGGCGCCTTCACCGTCACTGCAATCGTCCGCTGCAGCGAGCCGCCCGGCAGTCCGTTCGCCCGCCAGACAGCGCTGATGACGGCGGAGCCCGGCTTTTTGGCGGTCAGCCGGCCGCTTGCGTCGACCGAAACGACGGCCGGGGAGCTGCTGCCCCAGCGCAGGGCGCCTAGGATCTCGCTTGCGAGCGAGGACGGCTGCGCCTGCAGGCCGCTCGTCCGCAGCGGCAGCTGCGCGCCCTGCTCGAGCGTTAGGGCGGCAGGCAGGGAGAAGTCCCCGATCAGAACGGACTTGGAGACGCTGGAGCGATAGCCGGAGCCCAGCTCGATCGAGCCGGTCACGGTCGCGCTGCCGGGGCTGACCGCGGACAGCAGCGCCTTGGCGGGGTTGCCGGCGATCGGCGCCAGCGTCGCCCGATCGGCCGGAGCGCCGCCGAGGCTCCAGATCAGAGCGGACAGGCTGCCGCTATAGGCCGGGCTCCAGCTCGCGGATACCGTCAGCTGCTGGCCCGCCGCAAGCCTCTCCGGCAGCGCGGACAGCGCCAGCTCCGGCGCGAACACGCCCAGCTCCCGCTCTACCGTGAAGGAATAGCCCGTCGCCATCGTCACGATGGCCGCTGCCTTCGCCTTGCCGCTGCTTCCCGCGGGCTTCGAGGCGGTCAGCGTGCGGCTGTTCGCGGCATCGCCCTGGAGCGTGCCGGAGCCGCTGACGGTCCAGCTGACCGTATGCTCGGGGATGTCGGCCGCGGCGACGCCGTCCCAGCGGAGCGACAGCTGCGTCTGCTCGCCCGGCAGCAGCTCGCTCTTGCCGGCGGCAAGAGCCGGCTTGGCGATGATGCGCACCGGCTGGGCCGCCTTGGCCAGCTCGATCGGCGTCTCGCCGGCTTGCAGCGGCTGAGTGACTTTGAGCGCTACATGGCCGCTCCCTGTCAGGGACGGATCCATGCGAACGCTCTGATAGCCGCTGTCGGCGGGCAGGCTCTTCGATGGGCCTGCGGACGGCTCCCAGCTCCAGGCGTACGTCAGAGCCCGGCCTGGGACATCGGTGCCGACCGGCCGCCTATCGCCCCAGTTACGGGTCCATGACGCCGCGCTGTCGCCGGCGACGATGACGGCCGGACCGCTCACCTGCAGGTCGGGGGCGACGATGTCCAGCTTCAGCTCAGGCTCAGGCGATTCGTACGTCCGGGAGACGAGCTCGCCTTTGTCGTTCAGCCCTTGCACGGTCAGCCGGGCTCGGAGCCTGTACGTTCCGGGGCTCGAGGGATAGAAGCCTGACGTCCACTCCCAGACGCCCGGCGTACGCTGCCTTTCTCGAATGCTTTCCGCACCCGCCTGCTGCGGGCTGACGGACCATTCGACCTGCGCGCCGCTCGGCACCACGTCGCTCGTCACCTTGGTGAGCACCGACTTCAGTCCGATCCGGCTGCCGAGCGTGTAGACGGAGGCTCCGTCCGCGGTGCTCAGCGACAAGCCCGGCTGAATCACATTCACCTTCGTGCTGGCGCTGAGGCCGGTCAGCTCGTCCGTCACCTGGACGACGGAGGACTGGCCGATTTTCAAGCCTTTCACCATGATGCCGCCGATGACGCTCTCCTCGATGGATACATGGGCCGGCTGGCTCGTCGTCCATTTCAAGCCGATGACCGACGCTTCCGCGGGCTCCATCGTCAGCAGCAGCTTGTAGCTCTGGCCGAACGCGATGTCGACCTCCGCCGGCAGCGACAGCGCGGTCGGCTTGACGATCGCCTCGAGCGTGATGGCGTTGAAGCGGAGCGACGTGCCTGCGATCTGGCCGAGATTGCGGTACGTCAGCGTCGCCTGGTCGAGCGGCAGCCTGCCGATCGCGGCGGCTTTGGCCGTGATCGAGAACGGGACTGGCTCCGCCGCGTAGCGCGTGCCGTCTCCGGACGGATCGGCGGCGTAGCGGATGTCGGGCAGCGTGCCCGTCACCGTGTAGCCGCTTGCGAGCGTGCCGCTCTTTTGGAATCCGGGCGGCAGCGAGACCGGCTCGAGATTCGGCGGCAGCTTTTCCTGGAACGACGGAGCGGCGATGACGAGATCCGACTGGCCTTTGGCCGCCGTCACCGGCTGCGGTCGGACGACGTAGCTCAGCGTGAAGTCCTTGCCCTTTTCGACATAGGCTTCCTTGAACGTGCCGGTCACGGAGCGGTCGACCTGCAGGCCGGCCGTCACGGGCCGCACGACGACGCGCACCGACTCGGTGGAGAAGGCGCCTTGCCGGTCGGTCGCGGTGATGCGTACCGTCAGCTCTCCGCCCTGCGGCAGCGGATTCGGATACGACTCGGATACGAGCGTGCCCGACAGCAGCGAGGCGTTCTCGGACATCGTGCGTACGACCGGCTTGCCGTCCGTGCCCGTGTACAGGAACTCCACCTTGGCGCTGATCCGGCGGTCCTTGTAGTCGGGATCCTCCGCAGTGAAGCTGACCGGGATCTGCTGGTAGTGCGGGATGTAGTTGCCTGCTTGGGCCGAGTAGGCGGCGGGAGCGTGGACGGCCAGCTCCGGCTTATGGTTGGAGCCCATGAAGGCGCGGTACATCGTGTTGACGAACAGGCGCTGCTCCCAATCGGGGAACGTGCCGCTGTCGCCCTGGTGGCCGGTGCCGGAGTAGGTGACGTTGCCTTTGGAATAGGTGTAGTAATGATTCCAGCTGTCGCTGTTGTCCCGCGTGCCGCCGGTGATGTTGTACCACGGCACGAGCGTCGGATCCTCCAGATCGAGCATGAAATACTGGTCATGCGTCGTCGCGACGGACGGCGTGCCGGCATCCAGGTTGAACGGGAACTTCGTCAGCAGGCCGTCGTTGACTTTGGCGACGGTCGAGGACGTCTTGGGCGCTCCCAGCCCGATGTTCGTGTGGAGGCCGGTCTGTCCGGTGACGGGCTTGAAGTTCCGCGTCCAGACGTTGTCGGTCGTGCCGTCGGAGATGAACACGGTATCGTGAGTGAACAGGACGCTTTGCCCGGTCTCGATGAAGTCTTTGACGGCCTTGGCGGCCGTCTCGCTGATCGGGGCGCTGCCGTTGTACGAGTCCTTGAAGCCGAAGATCAGCATGTCGTACTTGCCGCCGATGGAGTCGTACCCGTACGGGCCGCCCTTGGTGTTGAACGCCTGGATCGTGGCCGTCTTCAGCGCGATCCGGTAGTCCTCGGTGCTCAGGTAGCTCTGCTTCAGCACCGTGTCCTTCGTCAAGTCGCTGTTGGCGTTGCCCGGCAGCACCTGGAGGACGCTGATTTCCGTCTGGCGGTCGCGGAAGCGGACGGCGCCGGAGGCGTAGCTTTTCAGCCCGGTCTCGAGCTCGACCAGCTCCAGCTTCCAATAGTACAGCCCGGAGTAGCCTCGCGGCATGCGGTACCGCAGCTCGCCGGACGGCCCGGAGGCGTCGGAAGTCGCCACGACCTGCTCCGCCTGGAAGCGCAGCGACGCGTCCAGGTTGAGGTACAGGTTCGCGCGCAGGCGGGATTCGGCCGGCTGTTCGTAGCGGAAGACGAGCGTGTCGCCCGCGCGGTAGAAATGGGACGGATTCGTCACATAGTCGGTCGGCGCCTCCGTCACGTTCAGCTCCGGTCTCAGCGAGAGCAGGCGCGCGTACTTGTTCTGCTTCAAGGTGGAGGCGATCGCGCTCAGCCCCTGCTTGTCGAGGAACAGCACGTTTTCCCGCTGCTTGCCGCTCTCCTGGTAGATGGAAAATCTTTTTTTCAGCACGCCTGACTCTCCGTTCGGGAGGGCCGGCTGATACAGCAGGCCGTCGGACGTCGCCTTGTCGCTGTAGAGAAGCACGAGCAGGCCGCGGTTGACGTAGCCGTCGATCAGCTCCTGCGCCTTGAGGTTCGTGATGTCGTTGAGCTTCTTGGACGTGTCATGCGCCGCATTGCGTGCGTCGGACGTGGACAGATAGGACATCGACTCGGGATTGTACTTGCCCTTGCCGATGTAGACGGCGTCGTACAGGCCGTCGATGTCGACGCGGGAGGCGACAAACGTCTTCATCTTCATCGTCGTGATCTCGTAGTCGGCGGAGCCGAGCAGCGGCTTCAGATCGGACGTGCCGGCGTCCGTCAGTTCGAGCAGCCGGATCTTGGCGGCGGATGCCGCCGACGCCGAAGGAACGGATGGCGGCCAGAGCGACAGCAGCGATGCCAGCAGCAGCAGGATCGCCAAAGGGGCGCAGAGCGCGGAGCGGAGACGGGCGGCCATGGGGAGCATCTACCTCCAGAATGGAATGGTGGAATACGGAAAAAGGTCATAGTTCATATAGACTAATTTTGGATAGTTTGATTATAATCGATTCG
Source organism: Paenibacillus pasadenensis (assembly GCF_002864175.1). Lineage (NCBI taxonomy): Bacteria > Bacillati > Bacillota > Bacilli > Caryophanales > Paenibacillaceae > Paenibacillus > Paenibacillus pasadenensis. The sequence continues at coordinate 13,992 of NZ_NFEZ01000004.1, forward strand.
ACATCGAAAAAACACATATTGGAAGTTAAAGACCTGGTTTTATTCACATATTGAAATAAAAAGACGATATTTATTGATTAAACGATAATTATGATTCGTTTTATGAGAAAACGTTCATTAATTTCTGATGTTGAGACTAAAGACCTAAACTTATCGATATTTCCTTTCGATAATTAGGAGGACAAGCCGCGACGGCGGGAAGAGAGGAAGGCGGCGAAGCGAGATGAACAGGGTGAGGAAAAGGCTCGGCGACCTGCTGGTCGAGAGCGGCGTCATTACGGAGACGGAGCTGCAGGAGGCGCTGCGCGAGCAGGGACGGACGAAGCAGAAGCTGGGCGATCTGCTCATCGCCCAAGGCTACATGACCGAGCAGCAGCTCATCGAGGTGCTGGAATTCCAGTTGGGCATTCCGCATGTGAGCCTGTTCAAGTACCAGATCGATCCTTCCATCGCCCAGATCATCCCGGAGAGCCTGGCGCGCCGCTATCAGGTCATCCCGCTTCACAAAGAGGGCGGCAAGCTGATGGTGGCGATGGCCGATCCGCTCGACTACTTCGCGATCGAGGAGCTGCGGATGAGCACCGGCTTCCGGATCGAGCCGGCGATCTCCACCAAAGAGGAGCTGCAGCGCGCCATCGCCCGCTTCTACGGCCTGCAGGACTCCATGAGCCAGATCTTGGGCGAGCTGCCGACGCAGGACGAGATCGGCGAGATGGAGATCACCGACGAGGACTCGCCGGTCGTGCGGCTGGTGAACGGCATGATCCAGCAGGCGGTGCAGCTGCAGGTGTCCGACATCCATGTCGATCCGGGCGAGACGCAGGTGCTCATCCGGTACCGGATCGACGGCGAGCTGCGCACGGAGCGGGTCATTCCCAAGGCGATGCAGGGCTACATTACGGCGCGGCTCAAGATCATGGCCAAGCTCAACATCGCCGAGCGGCGGCTGCCGCAGGACGGCCGGATCAAGATGCAGGTCGACTTCCGCACGGTGGACATCCGGATCTCCTCGCTGCCGACGATCCATGGCGAGAAGCTGGTGCTGCGGATCCTCGATCTGAGCGTCGGCGTCAAAGGCATCGAGCAGCTCGGCTTCAGCCCGGACAACTACCGGCTGTTCAAAGGAATGGTCGAGTCGCCTTACGGCATCGTGCTCCTCACCGGGCCGACCGGCAGCGGCAAGACGACGACGCTGTACTCGGCGCTGCAGCATCTCAACCGCGACAGCGAGAACATCATCACCGTCGAGGATCCGGTGGAATACCAGCTGGAAGGCATCAACCAGGTGCATGTGAACCCGGCGATCGGGCTGACGTTCGCCGCCGGGCTGCGCTCGATCCTGCGCCAGGACCCGAACATCGTCATGGTCGGCGAGATCCGTGACTCGGAGACGGCGGAGATCGCCATCCGGGCGTCGCTGACCGGCCATCTCGTGCTGTCGACGCTGCATACGAACGACGCGGTCAGCACGGTGACCCGGTTCCGCGACATGGGCATCGCCAGCTATCTGATCGCCAGCTCCCTCGTCGGCGTCGTCGCGCAGCGGCTCGTCCGGCGAGTCTGCCCGGACTGCCGCCAGGCGCATGAGCCGACCGAGCAGGAGCGGATCCTGCTGCGCAGCTACGGCATCGAGACGGATCGCTTGTACCGCGGCGCCGGCTGCGGCAGCTGCAGCAAGACCGGCTACCGCGGCCGGATCGCGATCCACGAGGTGCTGGCCGTGACAGACGAGCTGCGCCGGATGATCGGCGACGACGCCTCGGTGCTCGAGCTGCGGGCAGCCGCGGAGCGGGCCGGACTGGCCGGCCTGCTGCAGGACGGCATGGACAAGGTGCTGCAGGGACAGACGACCGTGCAGGAAGTGATGCGCGAGGCGGCGCTGCGCTGAGGATGGATCATGGAGCGTCCGAGGCGGCAGCAGGGCGCCGGCGCGCCAGGCTCGGCCGGCCTCGCGCGGGGAACCGCATCAGGCTGCGCCTGCAAGGGCAAAAGGAGGCTGGACCGATATGAACGAACCGCAGGGACTGCTGCGGGAGCTGCTGCGCGAGGCCCGCGAGCGGGGCGCCTCGGATCTGCATCTGGCGGCCGGAGCGCCGCCGCTGCTGCGGATCGACGGGGCGCTGGCGCCTGCCGTCTCGCTGGCGGAGCCGCTCGGGCGCGAGCAAGCGGAGGCGCTGCTGCTGCCGCTGCTCGGCAGCCGCAGGGAGCGCTTCGACGCGGAGGGCGAGGCCGATCTCGCCTGCGAGACGGACGGCTGCCGCTACCGGCTGAACGTGTTCCGCCGTCTCGGCGGCCTCGGGCTCGCGGCGCGCGTGCTGCCGAACGGGACGCCGACGCTGGAGGAGCTCGGCCTGTCGCGCATGCTGACGGACTGGGCGCAGCGGCGGCAAGGGCTGCTGCTCGTCACCGGCCCGACCGGCAGCGGCAAGTCGTCCACGCTGGCGGCGCTCGTCGGGCACTTGAGCCGGACGCGCAGCCTGCACATCGTCACGCTGGAGGATCCGATCGAGCATGTGTATCCGCAGGAGCGCTCGCTGATCGACCAGCGGGAGATCGGCCGCGATACGGCGAGCTTCGCCAGCGGCCTGCGGGCCGCGCTGCGGCAGGCGCCGGACGTCATCCTCGTCGGCGAGATGCGCGACGCGGAGACGATGGCGGCCGCCTTGACGGCGGCGGAGACGGGGCATCTCGTGCTGTCCACGCTCCATACGGCGGACGCGCCGCAGGCGGTCGACCGGATCGTGGATGCTTTCGGAACGGACAGGCAAGGCCAGATCCGGGCGCAGCTCGCCTCGCTGCTGATCGGCGTGCACGCCCAGCGGCTGCTGCGCCGGGCGGGAGGACGCGGGCGCGTCTGCGCCGCGGAGATCCTCGTCAACACGCCGGCCGTCGCCAATCTGATCCGGACCGAGAAGGTCCATCAGCTGCGCGGCGTCATGCAGACGGGCCGGCAGCAGGGGATGGCCACGCTGGAGAGCAGCGTGCAGGAGCTGCTGCGCCAGGGCGCGGCCGATCCGGCCGACGCCAGGGCTTACCTGCAGGAGAGAGGGGAGTAGCGTGTGGCGCAGTTTCACTATCATGTCAAAAGCTCCGCCGGCAAGCAGCTGAAGGGCATGCTGACGGCGATGGACAAGTCGTCGGCGGTCGAGGAGCTGCGGCGCCGCGGGCTCGTCGTCCTGGCGCTGGAGGAGCATCGCAGCTCGCTGCTGCAGATGGACATCTACATCGGCAATCCCGTCAAGCCGGCCCACTTCATCGTCTACTGCCGGCAGTTCGCCACGCTCGTCCGGGCCGGCGTGCCGATCGTGCAGGCGACCGACATCCTCTCCCAGCAGACAGAGAGCAAGCCGCTGCGCAAGGCGCTGCGCGACGTCCATGCCTCGCTGCTGCGCGGCAGCAGCTTCTCGCAGGCGGCGATGGAGCATCGGCGCATCTTCCCCGTCATGTTCACGAGCATGATCCGGGCGGGCGAGGAGTCGGGCGACCTGGAGGGGACGCTCGAGCGGCTAGCGACGTTTTTCGAGAAGGGGCATGTGACGCGGGAGAAGATCAAGTCGGCGCTCACCTATCCGGTCATCGTCGGGCTGCTTGCCGTCGCGGCCGTCATCTACCTGCTCAAGGCGATCGTGCCGCAGTTCGTCAGCATGTTCGAGTCGATGAACGCGGAGCTGCCGGCGATCACCAAGGTCGTCATGGCGCTCAGCGCCAGCATCGAGAACGAATGGTACCTGTGGCTCGGAGCGGCGGTGCTGCTGCTGGCGCTGCTGCTCGGGTTCAAGCGGACGCAGCGCGGCGCGTATGCGCTCGACTATGTGAAGCTGAAGCTCCCGGTGTTCGGCAAGCTGCAGCAAAAGGGCGCGATCGCCCAGGTGTCGCGCACGCTGTCTTCGCTGTATGCGAGCGCCGTGCCGATGCTGCAGTCGCTGCAGATCGTCGAGGAGGCGGTCGGCAACCGCGTCATCGCCCGCTACTTGCGGCTGAGCGCCGACTCGCTGCGGCGGGGCAATCCGCTGTCGGAGCCGCTCAAGCAGTCGTGGGTATTCCCGCCGCTCGTCACGCAGATGATCGCGGTCGGCGAGGAGACGGGCGCGCTCGACGAGATGCTGGCCAAGGTCGCGGACTTCTACGAGATGGACGTCGACAACACCGTCGACCGGCTGAAGTCGCTCATCGAGCCGCTGCTCATCGTCTTCCTCGCCGGCGTCGTCGGCCTCATCGTCGCGGCGATCATGCTGCCGATGTTCAGCCTGTACGGGCAGATGGGGTAGGCGGCTTTTGAGGCGCGACGGCGCGGCGGTTGCGCGGAAAACTTAGTTGGAGGCGCGCCGGCGTGGCAGCTGCGCGGAAAAACCGAGTAACTGGGTAGTAGGAGGCGCGACGGCGAGGCAGTTGCGCGGAAAAACCGAGTAACTGGTTAGTTGGAAGGCCGTCGGAGCGGCAGTTGCGCGGAAAAACCGAGTAACTCGGTGGTTGGGGATGCGTCGGAGTGGCAGTTACGCGGAAAAACCGAGTAACTGGGTAGTTGGAAGGCCGTCGGAGTGGCAGTTGCGCGGAAAAACCGAGTAACTCGGGTGTTAGAGGCGCGCCGGCGTGGCAGTTACGCGGAAAAACCGAGTAACTGGGTAGTTGGAAGGCCGTCGGAGCGGCAGTTACGCGAAAAAAACGAGTAACTGGGGTGTTAGAGGCACGTCGACGTGGCAGTTGCGCGGAAAAACCGAGTAACTCGGGTGTTAGAGGCGCGCCGCCAGAGCTGCAACCCGAAAAAATCGTGTTGCAGATGTCCGAAGTGATGGAAAAGAAGCTGCAACCCGAGAAAATCGGGTTGCAGGTGTTCGAAGTCACGGAATAGACGCTGTAACCCGAAAAAATCAGGTTGCAGGTGCTCGAAGTGGCAAGAAAGACGCTGTAACCCGAAAAAATCGGGTTACAGGTATGAGCTCAATCTATATTGCAGGGCATGCAGTGAACCCTGGATGCCCTGAGGTTCAAGTCATCATTCATTTAGGAGGAATAAACATGACAGCAATTTTGAAGAAGTTGAAGAAGGACGAGAAAGGCTTCACACTGATCGAGCTTCTGGCGGTAATCGTTATTTTGGGGATTATTGCTGCGATTGCGATTCCGGTCATCAGCAACATCATGAATAAATCGAGAGACAAGTCCGACATCGCTACAGCACAACAAATTTATGATGCAGCCAGGATGTACGTGTCGACGGAATTGAATGGTGATTTTAAAGGTAAGGATATTAAAATTGTCGGTGGTACAGGTGACACATTGGTATCTAAAAATTATTTGGATGCAGGGCTCAGGCTTCCAAGTACCAAAGCAGTGATTACAGGTGGGGAGGTAAAGTTTAAAGCTGATGGCACTCTCGATTCGGTAACTATAAGTACAGATGAAGCCGCAACAACCGAAGATAAAGTTTACCAAGCAGCAGATCTAAAATAAATAAAAACCCATGACCCTCCTCATCTCCCTCTACCTGTTCGCGCTCGGACTCGCCTGCGGCTCGTTCTTCAACGTCGTGGCGCTGCGCGTGCCGCTCGGCCAATCGGTCGTGCGGCCGCCGTCCGCCTGCCCGCACTGCGGGCATCGGCTCGCTGCGCGCGAGCTCGTCCCCGTGCTGAGCTACGCGCTCAGCCGGGGGCGCTGCCGCAGCTGCGCGGCGCCAGTCTCGCCGCTGTACCCGGCAGGCGAGCTGGCCGCCGCGCTGCTGTTCGTCTGGGCGTACCTGCGGTTCGGCCTGACGGCGCAGGGCCTGATCGGCCTGCTGCTCGCCAGCCTGGCCGTCATCGTGACTGTGTCGGACATCCGCTACATGCGGATTCCGAACGCGGTGCTGCTGGCGTTCTTGCCGCCGCTGCTGCTCCTGCGCCTGCTCGAGCCGGACGGACGCTCCTATGCGGAGTACGCGCTCGGGGCGATCGCCGGAGGCGGCGTGCTGCTGCTAGTCGCGCTGCTGAGCCGGGGAGGCATGGGGATGGGCGACGTCAAGCTGCTGGCGCTGATCGGACTCGCGCTCGGCTGGAAAGGCGCGCTTCTGACGCTGCTCCTCGGCAGCTTCGCCGGAACGGCGGCAGGACTCGTCCTGCTGCTGCGGCGGCGGAGCAAGCTGCGCCAGCCGATGCCGTTCGGCCCTTTCCTCATGCTCGGCGCGCTGATCGCGTACGGGTACGGGGATGCGCTGATCGGCAGCTACCTTCAATTATTCAAGTAGGCAGGATGTGATAAGGATGCCCGCACTAGGCAGAAAGCGGATCGGCATCGCGATCGACGCCGCCGGAATCCGTTACGCTCCGCTCGGCAAGAAGGGACTGGATCCGGAGCAGGCCGGATTTTTTCCGTTCCCTCCGGGACTGATCGCGCAGGACGCCATCGTCAACGAAGAAAGCCTGCGGCTCTCGATCCGGGAGTGGGCGCGGGAGCGCAAGCTGCAAGGCGCGGTCGCCGTGCTGGCGGTGCCGACCTCCCAGGTCATCGTACGCAGGATGGCGCTGCCGGCGGCGAGCGACCGCGAGCTGCGCCAGCTGATCCATCTGGAAGTCGAGACGGTCATGCATCTGCCGTTCGAGCATCCGGTCTATGACTATGTCCTGCTCGAGCAAGGCGAGGAAAGCGCGCAGGCGCTCGTCTACGCGGCGCCCCGCAGCTGGATCGAGCCGCTGGTCGCGATGCTGCGGGAGGCGCGCATCCGCGTCGTCGGCACGGGCATCGTGGCGACGGCGCTGCAAGGAGCGGCGGGCTTCGGCGACGAGCCTCCCCGCGAGCGGATGCATGTCCATCTAAGCGGAGCCGCGGCGGAAATCGCGATGTTCCACGAAGGCAACCCGGTATTCGTGCGCTCGATCGAGGCGGACGGCGTGGACCAGGAGCTGGGCGGCCTGCGCATCGGGGAGCTTACCGCCGAGATCACGCGCATGCTCAGCTTCTATGAATTCGGCTTGCAGGAAGGCCGCTCCCGCATCCGGCAGGCGGTCATCACCGGTGCCGGCAAGCAGGCGGAGGCGCTGCGGCAGTCGCTGGCCGCCGCTTTGCCGGAGGTGGAGTTCCGCGGCGCCGAGCCTGGCAGCCTTGCGGCCGAGAGCCTGGACGGCCGCGCGGAGCCGTACGTCGTGCCGGCCGGGCTGCTCGTCCGCGGATCTGGCATCCTCCGGCTTAACCTGCTGCCGCGCGTCGACCGCGAGCAGCGGCTGGCGCCGCTGGCGGCGGCGCTGCTCGCGGTCGCCTGGATCGCCTGCGCGGCGCTGCTCGGCTACAGCTATGTCGGCGAGCGGCAAGCGGCGTCCGACGCGCAGGAGCGGCTGCTGGACGCGAGCCAGCAGCAGCTGGCGCTGCAGCGCCAGCTCGACGGGCTGAACCGGCAGGCCAGCGGAGCGGAAGCCGATCCGTACGAGCAGGCCGAGCAGATTCGGGCCCAGCGGCGGGATGCAACCGGCTACGTGCGCGATCTCGAGTTTTATTTGCCGACGGGGGCGGAGCTGCAGAGCATCGCCTACAGCAGCGGAGGGCAGCTGAGCGTATCGGTCCGGCTGGGCGGCATGAAGGATTCCTCCCGCTATCTGTTCGATATCCGGCGGATCGAGTGGCTGGACCAGGCGACGCTGACTTCGATCAAGCAGGAGCAGACAGGGGCCGAGAACGACGCGACGCCGACGTATGCAGCGGCCTATACGATCGTCCTGAAGCCGACCGAGCCTACGAAGGAGGGGACCGCCGATGGCAGCTAGACGCAATTCCTGGATTTTGCTGCTGTCCGCGATCCTCTTCCTCGGCCTGCTGCTGTTCTTCCTCTACGGGCTGAAGCCGGCGGAGGAAAAGGCCGCCTCGCTCGAGGCGGAGCTCGGCACGCAGCAGAAGCTGAACGACATCCTGATCGCCAAGCTCCAGGAACGCCGGGAGGAGGCGGAGATTCGCCCCGTGGAAGGCGTCCAGGCGGAGCTGCCGTACTGGGACAACACAGAGCAGCTCGTGCTCGATCTCGAGCAGCTCGGCGCCGAAAATGGCGTGGAGCATGTGTCGATCGCCTTCAGCGGCGATCTGGCCGCCTCCCGTCCGCTCCGCTCGGATCCGTCCGCCGATCCGGCCGCCGAGCGCTCCGCCGCTCCCGGCGAAGGCGCCCCCGCGGCCGAAGGCGATGCCGCCCCGTCCGCCGACGAGCTGGGCCTGGCGGCCGGCGGCTCCCCGTCCTCGGAGCCGCAGCCGGCGGGAGCGGCGGCCGCAGGGCCGCTGCGCCTGCAGGTGTCGGCCGTCGTCAAGGGAACGTACGACGCCGTGCTGAAGTACGTGCAAAGCCTGCACGGACTGACCCGCCTGACGACGCTGGAGTCGCTGGAGCTGAGCCGCAGCTCCTGCGGCTGCGGCAGCGAGCAGGAGCTGACCGTGCCGCTGACGTTCGCCGCTTATTTCCAGCCGACGTACCGCGACCGGGTCGAGACGCCGCTGCTGCCTTATGCGGAGTCCTCCGTCGCTTCGCCTCCGCCGCGCTCCTGAGCGCGGCTCGACGATTCTCCCCTCCCGCCCTCCGCCAAGAAGCGCTTCGATGCGAAGCGCGCCTTACCGGAGGGCTTTTTTCGCGTCGCGCGGACAAAAGCGGGTAAGGAGGGAAGAGAGATTCGTCTTTACAAAAATAGTGGATCTAATCGGCTCTTGAGCAAGCGGCCCGATTGCGTCCCCGGAGGAGAGACCCCAACGTGCATGAATGCCTGAACGGCCATGAGACATTCGGCCGCCTCGACCGCGAGCTGCAGGACAAGCTCGTCGATCAGTTCGAACGCCTCATCAACGCCGAAGCCAAAGTGCTGTCCCAAGGAACGGATGAACGCGGCAAGACCGTCTACAAGCCTTCGCTCGACCGATTCGATATCGTGCTCGTCAGCTTCATCGGCATCGGCCATCTCATGAACGAGCCCCATTATGCCGTCGTGTGGGACGCGCCGGCGCACAGCTCGAACCTGAGCGTCTTTCCCCTGAGCAGCAAGGTGAAGCATCCGAAGTTCGCCATCGGTCCGGTCGACACGCTGCCGGCCGAGGATACGGCGATCATGATCAACCAGCTGACGACCGTGTCGCGCCGGAGCCTCATCGAGCCGGTCAAGAAGCGCAACGCTGCGGGCCGGCTCGTCAACGTGTCGCTGACCGTCCGGCAGCAGCGGCAGGTGCTGGCCTTGTTCCATGAGACGCTGCTGAAGCAGCCGACGCTGAGAAGCGTCATCGAAAAGGAGCTGGGCAGCCATATCCCGTTCGGCCTCAGCGACGACAACCGCTCCGATCTGGAGGTCCCGGTCGCCTACGGCCTGCACCACAGCCTGCTCCTCTACCAGCTCCCCTGGAGCAAGACGATGAAGGCGATTCCGCTCCAGGCGATCGAGATGCCGTTCGGGGAGCGGAGGAGGCTCGTCCGCGGCCTGCTCTCGCGCGATCCGCTCCAGCAGGCCGAGGCGGAAGCCATCCTCGCCTTGAAGCAGACCGGACAGATGGCCGCCGAAGCGGCGGTCGGACAGCTTTCATAAGCATTGACAGCCTACAGCCGACGCGCTATCATAGGATACGAATGTTCTACATAGCTCCCGTTCGGGAAAACGAAACATGATTTCAAACGAGCTCGTTCGAGCGAAAAACCCCCAAGGCATCCGCCTTGGGGGTTTTCTTTTTGCCCCCAAAGCCTCATGCCCTCGAGCTTCTCGCGGCTGGCCCGCCCCGGCCCGGCGTCGTGCGCGGACAGCATCCGCCCCCGAGGCTTCGACTCCGCCGTCCCCCGATTCGCCTTATACCCGCGTATGCCAAAAACTTTTCCCCTCCGTCCCATCAATCCCGACACGAACCCACTGCGATTCGACGCGTCCCGAGTGAAGCTAAACGGGGTGAAGCACCGCATCATCCGCGCGAGGGGAGCTTCGCCGCGGCTGCCAGGCCGCTCTCCGAACGACCCGGAGCGCTTGCGGGGCAAGGGCTCGCGCCCCCAGCCGACAGCGCGGCGCGGGCGGCTCGACCCGGACGCGCCGCGTGTCGGAAAAAACTTTCGGGCAGAAGCCTTGTTCTGACAAACTTCATAAAAACCGGCCCCTATAATCAGACCTACACTAAGGCGGAAATGGTGGTGCCGAAATGAAGGAAAAGGCCAACGTTGTTTTGTTCCCCGGCCAGCCTCGGACAAGCCGCGCGGCGGAGGCGCTGCGCAGAGGGAGGGAAAGGGCGGCCCAGTGGAGAGTATTCCAGCTGATCGCCGCGAAGCGCTGGACGATCCTGCTCGCTGTCGTCGGCTTCCTGCTCGGTCGGGCGGTCATCCTGGAAAACCTGATGCCGTTCGCTCCCGCGTACTTCGCGGTCATCTACTTCCTGCGCAGGGACATGTACAAGCTGACGGCCGTGTCGCTCGTCGCCGGCAGCCTGCTGGCGGCGACGCCGAGCGCGATTCCGATCGCGATGGAGATCGCGGTGCTGTTCCTGCTCCTGAAGGGACTGGAGGTGTACGAGAAGGCGGAGCTGTCGCAGGCGCCGATCCTCGTGTTCCTGGCGACGCTCGTCGTGAAGCTGTTCGGGGCGTTCGTGCACGGGACGCTCGGCTGGTACGACCTGATGATGGTCGGCGTAGAGTCGGCGCTCGCGTTCGTCCTGACGCTGGTGTTCGTGCAGGCGATCCCGGTGCTGACGATGACGCGCAAGAGCAACTCGCTCAAGAACGAGGAGATCATCTGCCTCATGATCCTGATGGCGTCGGTCATGACGGGGGCGGTCGGGTGGAGCATCCAAGGGCTGTCGCTCGAGCATATCCTCTCCCGCTACATGCTGCTGCTGTTCGCCTTTGCGGGAGGCGCGCCGCTCGGGGCGTCGGTCGGCGTCGTCGCCGGCCTCATCCTCAGCCTCGCCAATCTGAACGCGGTCGTGCAGATGAGCCTGCTGGCTTTCTCGGGACTGCTTGCGGGGCTGCTGAAGGAAGGCGGAAGGATGGCCGTCGCGTTCGGCATGCTGCTCGGCACGTCGATCCTTTCCTTATATGTAGGCGGAGGGATGGACGTCATGGCGAGCACCTGGGAATCGGTCGTCGCCGCCGCGCTGTTCCTGCTCACGCCGAAGCTCGTCGTGAAGACGATCTCCCGCTACGTGCCGGGCACGAGCGAGCATGTGAAGTCGCAGCATGAGTATGCGAAACGCGTCCGGGAAGTGACGGCGCAGCGGGTGACGCAGTTCTCGGAAGTGTTCCGCCAGCTGGCGAGCAGCTTCGGGCAGCTCAATACGGCCGCTCCGCAAAAGCCGGCCGAGGAGGAGCTCGAGCATTTCATGAATGCCGCCTCCTCCAAAGTATGCGCCAGCTGCCACCGCAAGGATATGTGCTGGAGCTCGAAGTTCATGGACACCTACAAGATGATGACCGAGATGATGACGACGATCGACGAGGGGGAGTATACCGGCAAAAAAGACATGCCGAGGACGTGGACGAGCCATTGCAGCAAGACGCATCCGGTCATGAACGCCCTGCAGCAGCAGCATGAGCGCTACAAGCACGATCTGCACTGGAAGCGGCAAATCTTCGAATCGCGTCAACTGGTCGCCGACCAGCTGGCCGGCGTCTCGCAGATCATGGAGGATCTGGCGAGGGAGATCCAGCGCGAGGGGCAGCAGCTGCATCTGCAGGAGGAGCAGATCCGCGACGCGCTGGAGGCGCTCGGGCTGTCCATCCACGGCATCGACATCATCAGCCTCGAGGAAGGGAATGTGGAGATTGAGGTTTATCATACTTTCCCGCAGGGACACGACGAGGGCCGCAAAATTATTGCGCCGCTGCTCAGCGACATTCTGGGCGAGCATGTGGCGGTGAAGGCGGAGCGGGAGCCGCTGAAAAACGGCGAGCCCCGGCTGCTGCGCTTCGGCTCGGCCAAGGAGTATGAGGTCGCGACCGGCATCGCCGGCGCGGCGAAGGGCGGCGGGCTGCTGTCGGGAGACAGCTTCAGCACGGTCGAGCTCGGCAACGGCAAGTTCGCGGTCGCGATCAGCGACGGCATGGGCAACGGGGAAAGGGCGCGGCTGGAGAGCAGCACGGCGCTCAGCATCCTGCAGCAGCTGCTGCAGTCGGGCATGGACGAGCAGCTCGCGATCAAGTCGGTCAACTCGGTGCTGATGCTGCGCTCGCCCGACGAGATGTTCGCCACGGTGGACGTGGCGCTGATCGACCTGTACACGGCGCAGACGACATTCATGAAGATCGGCTCGACGCCGAGCTTCATCAAGCGCGGCAGCGAGGTCATCCCGGTGGCCGCCAACAACTTGCCGATCGGCATCCTGCAGGACATCGACGTCGACCTCATCCGCATGCAGCTGCAGCCGGGCGACACGCTCATCATGATGACGGACGGCATTTACGACGCTCCGGGCCATGCGGTCAACAAGGAGCTGTGGATGAAGCGCATCATCCAGGAGATGGCGACGGACGACCCGCAGCTGATCGCGGACATGCTGCTCGAGCGCGTCGTGCGGCAGTATAAGGGCGAGATCGTGGACGACATGACGGTCGTCGTGGCCCAGGTGGACAAGCATCTGCCGGAGTGGGCGACGTTCCGCTGGCCGGGCCTCAGCAAGCTGGAGCGGCCGCGCACGGTGAGCTAGAGCGGCAGGCAGGCGGCGAGGCAGAGCGGAGACAGGACGGAGCGCCCGCGGCATCGGCCGGCAGGGACGGACATCTGGTGGAGGACGACCGGCAGGGACGGGTCCGCGATGGCCGATGCGAGGCAGGGAAGGGCCGGCATCCGAGGGATGACGGACGTTAGGGACGGACATGGCGGCGCCGGGCCGCATGGCGCGAATCGCGTACGGCAGAGCCGCAGAGGGCGGTCCGCCGGAACCTTGAGCATAGATCAACCGCTCGACCAATCAAAGGAGGAATTCGATCATGACCACTCTTATCCGCAGAAACCCGGGCAGCGCCCGTTCCCGCAAGAAGCGCGAAAGCCTGCAGCAGAAGCAGCAGCAGAGGCTCGAGGAGCAGCTGCGTCTGCAGGAGCAGCAGCAGCTGGAGGCGGCGCGCCGCCGCCGGGAGCAGGAGCGGGAAAAGCGCCGCGAGGCGGAGGCCCGGCTCGAGGAGCTGCGCCTCGAGGAGCTGCTGATGCGCGAGATGGAACGGATGCGGCTCGCGGCGGACAAGAAGCGCGGCAAGCGGCTGTGGACCGCGGAGGAGCGGATGGCGCAGCGCGCGTTCGCCGCGGCGCTCATGGAGACGGCGGCGGCCGCGCAGGCGGAGCGCGAGGCCGAGCGCTCCGGCTATGCCGAGGGCTGGATGCCCGCGGCAGCCGCAGCCGGCGGGCGCGCGGAGCGGGCGGCGCGAGGACGGCGGCGGCGGAGCGGACGAGCTCCCGCGCGCAGCTGGAGCTCGTGGCGAACGGCGCAGCCGCACGGCGGCGGGCGCGGCCGCGCCGCCGGAGGCATGGCGCNGCCGGGCACGGGCGGCGCGGCGGAGGCGCGGCAGGGGGATGCCGCGCCGGGAGCCTTGCCGCTGGGCCGGGCGTCTGCCGGCCATGGAGCTCGCCGCCGACGTGCTTGCGGCGGCGGGGAGCGGGCGGCGACGAAGCCGCGCCGCCCAGGCGCTCCGAAGGCGGCGCGGACCGGTGCGCAGCCCATGCGGCGGCGAGGAAGGACGCCTGCGGCTCGTGAGGCCGGGGCGACCTCCGGGAAAGGAGGCGCGCGGCGGCAAGCCCCGCTGAGCCCGGCGCCGGAGCCGGGAGCGACAACCGAATAGCTTCCCGAACTTATCCATTCGACGCCGAGCCTCGCCGGGTCCGGAGCGGTCAGCCGTCCGCCCGCCGCGCCAAGGCTCCGCGATTCCATATCTCGCTCGGCGCCTCATCCGGCGCCGAGTCCGCCCTACCGAGCGGGCGCCTTATGCGGCGCCCCGAGCCAGCGCTCATCGAGCGAGCACCTTTTAAGGCGCATAGAGCCAGCATCCTGGCCGGCGCCTCATGCGGCGACGCGCCAGACCTTGCCGACCGGCAGCCCCCATTCGGGCTGCCGGTTTTTTTCATTGCCTTCTCCTGTCAGGCGTCGGACGGAGAGGGGCGGCGAGCGCTCAAACGGGCTGTCTGCTGCCGTTCGGGACCTAGGGTTCAACGAAGGCCAAGACGGCCTTCGCTTCCCTTCGCCCCTTGCGCGCAGCGAACAATCCGGCCCTCGCCGAAATTTTTGTTCAAAATGAAGTCGCCGCTGAAAACCTGACATTTCACCGTCGGAAGCCTGAATTCATATGAATTTGCAAACATTCTGCATCTATTTTCATTCATCTTTGAATCAATTTGCATCTCATTTACAAAAAACTAATGATACTCATGATGAATATTCATCTATGCAAGCTAAAATTTTCCGCTATAATAAACGCAATATCCTCTATTATCCTCAAGGAGCTGACGAATTTGCCTTCTCACCCCGTATCCTTCTTGATTCGCTCCAAACGAAACATCAGCCTGTTCACGGTGCTCGCCTTGCTGGCGACGCTGCTGCTGCCAGCCGGCATGGCGACGACCGTCCGCGCCGCGGCGGCCGGCCATGTCGTCATCAGCCAGATCTTCGGAGCTGGCGGCAACAACGGCGCGCCGTACAGCCATGATTTCATCGAGCTGTACAATCCGACGAGCGAGACGGTGAGCTTGAACGGGTGGAAGCTGGAATACGCCAGCAAAGCCGGCGGCTTTCCATCGAACAACAATATGACGCTAAGCGGCTCCCTTGCTCCAGGAGGCTATTTCCTGATTCAGCAAGCCGCTGGCGCGAACAGCGCCGCATCGCTGCCGACCCCGGATGCGTCCGGTTCCCTCGCTCTCGGCGGCACGGACGGCAAGGTCCGCCTGTCCGATGCTTCCGGTGCCGTCGTCGACATGGTCGGCTACGGGGCGGCGACGACGTTCGAAGGCTCGGGCCCGACCAAGGTTCTGTCCAACACGACCGCGGCGATTCGCAAGCCGTCCGTCACAGGCGGCAACGACCGCGGCCAGGATACGGACAACAACGCAACCGACTTTGAAGTCGGATCTCCGGCTCCGCGCAACAGCGCCTCCCCGTCCGACGTGCCGTCGGTCGTGACGGTCCAGCCCGTGACGGGCAGCCCGGCTCCGAACGCATGGCCGGCCGGCACGGCGGTGACGCTGTCGACGGCGACGGCTGGCGCGTCCGTCTACTACTCGACGTCCGCCGATTCCACGTATCGCGCTTTCACCAGCCCGATCGTGCTGACGGAGTCCGTCACCTTCCACACCTATGCCGCCAAAGAAGGCGCAGAAGGAAGCATCTCCCGCGACCTGGCCTATGATGTGCTGGCCAAGCAGTCGGTCGCCGACGCCCGCCTCGCTCCGGTCGGACGCAACGTCTGGACGGAGGGCGTCGTTACCGCCGTAAACGGCAGGGAAGTCTATCTCCAAGACAATACCGCCGCCATCGTGCTGTATGACTATCCGGACCAGCTCCGCGCGGGCGACCGGGTCAGCGTGCAGGGCGAGATGGTCCACTACAACAACCTGCAGGAGCTGAAGCCTGCAGCCGGACTGAGCCTCGAGATCCTGGAGCGCGACCAGCCGGTGCCGGCGATCCGCGCCGTCACGCCGGAGCAGCTGGCCGCTCCGGCCGGCGAGGCGCTGGAAGCGCAGTTCATCTCCATCGACAATGTGACGATCGGAGCGAAGTCCGGCAGCACCTGGTCGGCCAAGCAGGCCGGCTCCGACACCAGCTTCGCCATCTTCTCCAGCTCGGCCAAGGTCAAGGAAAATGCAGCCTTCGACCGCGTCATCGGCGTCGTCAAGCAGTACCAGGGCATCTACCAGCTCGTGCCGCTGCATGACGGCATGCTGGTCGACCAGCTGTTCACCGTGCTCGCGAGCCCAGCCGGCGGCATCGTCGCTCCTGGAACCCGCGTGGCTCTGAGCGTGCCGGCCGGCGACCTGCCGATCCGCTACACGACCGACGGCTCCGAGCCGACCGCGTCCAGCCCCCTTTACGAGGAGTCGATCCTCGTCGACCGGGCGATGACGATCCGGGCGTACGCCACGGACGGCGAGCAGCGCACCGAGACGCTTTCCTTCTCCTACCAGCTGGCGGGAGAGGTCGGCATCCGCGACATTCAAGGCAAGGGCCATGCTTCCCCGTTCGTCGGCCAGACGATCCAGGGCGTGAAGGGCGTCGTCACGCAGCTCGGCTACAATTTGGCGAGCGCGACCCCGTCCTACAAGGGCTTCTACATCCAGACGCTGGAGCCGGACAATGACCCGGCCACCTCCGAGGGACTGTTCGTATACAGCACGGATGCGTCCAAAAAGCCGGCTGTCGGCGATGTCGTCGAAGTCAGCGGCAAGATCGACGAGTACAACGAAGGGCTGGCGACAAACCTGACGACGACGCAGCTCGCGCTGGCCAGCATCTCCGTGCTGGAGAGCGGCCATGAGCTGCCGGCTCCGGTCGTGCTCGGCGCCCAGGGACGCCAGATTCCGACGCCGACGATCGACGATGACAAGATGACCGTCTTCGATCCGGAGAACGACGCGATCGACTTCTTCGAATCGCTCGAGGGCATGCGCGTCCAAGCTCCGGCTCCGGTCATCACGAGCCCGTACTGGATCAGCAGCGGCCTGTACACGATCGCCACGCGCATCGACAACGGCTCCAGCGAGCTGGTGACGCCGGCCGGCGGCCTGGCGCTCGGCGCGTACAAGGACTACAATCCGCAGCGCGTCCTGATCCTCTCGTCCAATCCGGGCTTCGAGGTCGGCACCGGCGACCGCTTCGCCGGCGACGTCGTAGGCGCGCTCGGCTACCATGCCGGCAACTTCAAGCTGATCCCGGCGCCGGGCAGCCTGCCTGCAATTGAGACGAGCTCCTTTGCCCAGGAGACGACGACGCTGCAGCCGGAGGGCGACAAGCTGCTCGTCGCCAGCTACAACATCGAGAACTTCTACCCGGGCGTCAAGGCGGAGAAGATCGAGAAGCTCGGCGACTCCATCGCGCATAACCTCAAGGCGCCGGACATCATTACCGTCATCGAGATGCAGGACCGCAACGGCGAGACCGACAACGGCATCGTCGAAGCGGACGCTACCGCGCTGATCCAGTCGATCGCCGCCAAGGGCGGACCGACGTATACGTACGTCGACATCGCTCCGGTGAACAAGGAGGACGGCGGAGCGCCGGGCGGCAACATCCGCGTCGGCTTCCTGTACAACGCCGAGCGCGTGCAGCTCGCGGACAGCGTGCAGGGCCGCAAAGGCGGCTCCACGGAAGCGACGGCCTACGATGCCGCTTCCGACTCGCTGACGCTCAACCCGGGCCGCGTCGACCCGACGAACGACGCGTTCGCCTCTTCGCGCAAGCCGCTGGCCGCGCAGTTCGTGTTCCAAGGCCGCAAGGTGATCGTCGTCGCGAACCATTTCAACTCCAAGGGCGGCGACCAGGGGCCGTTCGGCGCGGCGCAGCCGCCGATCCTGTCCAGCGAGACCCAGCGCCACAAAATCGCCGCCGTCGTGAACGGCTTTGTGAAGACCATCGTCCAGGCGAATCCGGAAGCGAACGTCGTCGTCACCGGCGACCTCAACGACTTCCAGTTCACCAAGACGGCAAAGGTCCTCAAAGGCGGCGAGCTGGCGAACCTGATCGACACGCTGCCGGCCGAGCAGCAGTACACGTACACGTACGACGGCAACTCGCAGGTGCTCGACCACATCCTCGTCAGCCGCAACCTGCTGGTCGGCTCCAAGGTCGACGTCGTTCACCTGAACGCCGACTTCCCGGAATCGCGAGGACGCGTCTCCGACCATGATCCGGTGCTCGCGCAGATCGATCTGACGCCGGCGCCGAAGCCGGACTTCCGCATGACGCTGCTGCATACGAACGATACGCATGCCAACCTCGACACGACGGCGCGAGCGCGGTCAATCCGCTGCTCGTCGATGCGGGAGACGTGTTCTCCGGCACGCTGTATTTCAACAAGTACGAAGGCATGGCCGATCTGGCGTTCATGAACCTGATGAAATACGACGCCATGACGTTCGGCAACCATGAGTTCGACAAAAACGCCGATGTGCTGGCCCGTTTCGTGCAGGGCGCGGCGTTCCCGTTCGTCTCGTCCAACGTGGACTTCTCTGGCGAAGCGGCGCTGCAGGCGTTCGTCCGCCCGGCGGCGGGAGCCGGACAAGCGGCGGCAGGCAAGATCTATCCGACGATGATCAAGGAAATCGGCGGCGAGCAGATCGGCCTGATCGGCCTGACGACGCCGGACACGGCCAACATCGCGTCTCCGGGAGCGGTGACGTTCGCCGATCCGGCCGTTAGCGCCGCAGCCGCCGTCAAGCAGCTGCAGGAGCAAGGCATCGACAAGATCATCGCCCTGTCCCATCTCGGCTACGAGGAGGACATTGAGCTGGCGCAAGCGGTGGCAGGCATCGACGTCATCGTCGGCGGCCACTCGCACACCAAGCTCGAGCAAGCGGTCGTGGACCGCACGTTCGAAGCGCCGACGCTGATCGTGCAGACGGGAGAGAAGGGCCAGTTCCTCGGCCGCCTCGATGTCGCCTTCGACAAGGAAGGGGTCATCTCCGAATACGCCGACAAGCTCATCTCCATCGAGGAGAAAAACGGCAGCGCCTATGTGCTGGCGAACGATCCCGAAGCGGAGGCGCTGCTGAAGCAGGACTACAAGCCGGGCGTCGACGCGCTCGGACGCGAGGAAGTCGCGAAGTCGACCGTCGTGCTGAACGGCGTCCGCGATGACGTCCGCACCAAGGAGACGAACCTTGGCCGCCTGATCGCCGACGGCATGCTGAGCGCAGCCCGCAAAGCGGGCGCGAACGCGACGCTCGCGCTGCAGAACGGCGGCGGCATCCGCGCCTCGATCGAGGCCGGCACGATTACGCTCGGCCAGGTGCTGACGGTGCTTCCGTTCAACAACGATCTCGTCACCGTCAAGCTGACCGGCAAGGAAATCCGCGAGGCGCTCGAAAACGGCGTTTCCAAGCTTCCGGCCTCCGATGGACGCTTCCCGCATGTGGCGGGCATGCGCTTCTACTACGACTCGCTCAAGCCTGCCGGCTCGCGCGTCGTCAAGATCGAGACGCTGCAGCCGGACGGCAGCTACGTCGCCATGAAGGAGGACGCGACCTACGAGCTCGCGACCAACGCCTTCACCGCGCGCGGCGGCGACTTCTACGACTCTCTGGCCAAGGCCTACAACGAAGGCCGAGTCGTGCCGCTCTATCTGCCGGACTATGAAGTGATGGAAACCTATCTGAAGGAAAAGAAAACGATCGATGAGAGCACGGCTCCGGCGGGCCGCATCATCGACCTGAAAGGCAGCCCGCTGCCGGTCGATCCGACGCCAACGCCGACATCGACAACAACGCCGACGCCAACGCCGACAGCAACACCGACAGGCACGGCGACGCCGCAGCCGACGGCTTCGACAACGCCTGCGCCTACAGCCAAGCCAGGGGAGATCGCCGCCCCGCTGCAGCTGAGCGAACAGGCGGGCCTGACCGTCGGAACCGTGACCGTCGGAGCGGAGCAGGCGCTTGCCGCGCTGCAAGCCGCAGCCGACGGCAAGCTGACCATCGCTGCATCCGCAGCCGGTTCCTTCGACCGGACCGAGGTGACGCTCGCTTCCGGCACGGTCGCCGCCCTGCTGGGCGCGCCGAGCTTCCGCGAGGCAGCCGTATCCTCGCCGCAGGGCAGCTACGTCCTTACCCGCGCGCTGCTGGAGTCGCTGGCCAAAGGTGCCGCCGACGCCGCGCTGACCGTCAAGATCGGCAGCGGCCAGGCAGGCCTCGACCTCGCCAAGGCTGCGGGACTGCCGGCAATCGGCGCTGCCGAGTACGAGCTTGCGCTGACGGTCGACGGCAAGACGTCCGAGCCGAACCGCTTCGGCTCCTACGTTCCGCGCTCGCTCAGCCTCGCTGACACTTCAGCCGTGACGGCGATCGTGCGCCTCAGCTCCGACGCCTCCGGCCAGCTGGCCTACGTGCCGGTACCGTTCATCGTGCAGGACGGCCAGATCGTCTTCTTCAGCCGCGGCAACAGCAGCTATGTCGCCCTGGGCGGCGCAGCCGCCGCCTTCGCCGACATGCGCGGCCACTGGGCCGCCGCGGCGGTGCAAGAGCTGGCCGGCAAGCGCATCGTCGCCGGCAAGACCGCTTCGGCGTTCGCTCCGGGCGATGCCGTGACGCGCGCCGAGTTCGCGGTGCTGCTGGCCCGCACGCTCGGCCTGACCGCCGGCTCCGCCGCATCGTTCACCGACATCGCGGCGGGAGCCTGGTACGCGGACGGCATCGCCGCCGCTGCCGAGGCGGGCCTGATCGGCGGCTACGAGGACGGCAGCTTCCGTCCGCAGCAGCGCATCACCCGCCAAGAGATGGCGGTCATGACGCTGCGCGCCGTGCAGCTGGCCGGGCGCCAGGCCTCCGCTCCGCAAGCGGAAGCCGTCGCCTTCGCCGACAGCGGCCGCATCGCCTCGTGGGCCCAGGCAGCAGCGGCGGAGCTTAGCCGCTACGGCCTCATCCAAGGCGACGACCAGGGCCGCTTCCAGCCGCTCGCCGGCGCGACTCGCGCCGAGAGCGCCGCGCTCCTGCAGCGCCTGCTGGCCCAAGCTTCGTTCGAATAGACATCCCTGTAAAAACGAACCGCTCCTCGGGATTTTTCCGAAGAGCGGTTCGTTTTATTGCGTTCAATGAGAGTTTCCTTTGATCCACATGTGCTGAAATGGAGGCAGCTGCATCTTTTAGGTGATGGAAGACAATCTAGAGGAAGGGACTTCCCGATGACTCCATTATCCAACAGGTAAAATTATTAACAGTTAATGAGAACTACTTTTCTGAATTTAGGACGAAGAAGACCGTCCCCTAAGGGGACGGTCTTCTCTTTTAAAGTACGTTTAATCTTTTTAGGACCGCAGTGGACAAAGTCCAAAGGGCATTGTTTAAGGCGCTCCAGACAGTATAGCATATATCTTTAGATAAATGCAATAGTTTATTGTGAGTCATTTTCTCGGCTTGCAGCTGCTGTATTAGTTGCCTGCTCCATTAGTTTGATAGCCGACGAATATCTGGGTGTAAACAGTTCCAAAATTTTATTATCGATTAAATCTAAAAATGGTGCGGGCAATTTAAACACTTTATCAGCAGCTCTTCTTGGCTTGTAGATCCGTAGTTTGCTAATCGGTTGTAATTGGTTTGGAATAGCAAAAGCCTCTTTTCCATTAAGATCTTCCAAAACTCCTATATATATTTCATGCTTATGTAAGATACTCCTAGGTTGGCTATTCTCAAGAGATCCGAGAGGCACGACATTTACGACCGGATTTGATTTCTCATTTTCATCCACTACGACTGCATAATGAAGTCCCCCGATTTCCGATCCTGGATTAAACCCAAAATTGACAAAGATGATCTCTCCACGATTATATTTTCGGAGCTTCGATGGTTCAAAACCTGTTTCCCACTTTAGGTACTTGTTTTGAGTTTCCATCCATTCCAAAAATATTTTTCCTCATTTTAGTCCCATATTTTCAATGGTACGTTCTAAATCAGCGATTCTCTCCTTTAAAATGCTATGCCAATGAGCGTCTTCCTTTAAAATCGTCATCTCTTACCTCCTCTATGCATGTGAATTGAAAATATCATGCAGATCCAAATATTACAAACTAATCTGATTTTGATTTCCTTGTATGAATGTTGCGCCCGCATCCCTTGACATTCTCCCGCATAGGTTATATGGTTAGTTACATGAGTAATTAACCAATGTGGTGGTGAGGCAAGTTGAGCTTTCTCAAGGATGACGGGAGGCCGATCTTTCAGCAGATCGCGGAGAAGATCGAGGATGACATCGTAGACGGATCGCTCCCGGAGGAAGGGCAGGCGCCTTCGACGACGCATTTCGCCCAGTTCTACGGCATCAATCCGGCGACTGCGGCCAAGGGCGTCAATCTTTTGGTGGATCAAGGCATTCTCTACAAGAAGAGAGGGATCGGCATGTTCGTGGCGGAAGGGGCGCGGGAGCGCTTGATGGAAAGACGCAGGGAGCAGTTCTACGAGCAGTACGTCGTGCCGCTGCTGCGCGAGGCGGAGAAGCTCGGCATCGACAGCGGCCGGCTGGCGGCCATCATTCAGGAGAAAGGGAGGGGCTGAGCATATGATGACCGTCAAGGACCGGACGCAGGCCGCCTACGCGCTGGAGGCCGACCGGCTGACCAAGAGCTACGGCGCCCAAAAGGCGCTGGACGGCGTGAGCCTGAAGCTGGAGGCCGGCCTCATCCACGGCCTGCTCGGGCGCAACGGCGCGGGCAAGACGACGCTCATGAGCATCGCGACCGCGCAGCTGTTCGCCACGTCCGGCGAGGTCCGCATCTTCGGGCAGCAGCCGTACGAGAACCGAGAGGCGCTCAGCAAGATCTGCTTCATCAAGGAAAGCCAGAGATACCCGGATATGTTCCATGTCGAGGACGTGCTGGCGACGGCCCGCGCGCTGTATCCGAACTGGGACGAGGCGCTCGCCGGCGAGCTCGTGGAGTCGTTCCGCCTTCCCCGCCGCAAGAAGATCAAAGGCTTCTCGCGCGGCATGCTCTCCTCGGTCGGCATCGTCGTCGGGCTGTCGAGCCGGGCGGAGCTGACGCTGTTCGACGAGCCGTACCTCGGCCTCGACGCCGTCGCGCGCTCGCTGTTCTATGACCGCTTGATCGAGGATTACGCCGAGCATCCGCGCACGGTCGTGCTGTCGACCCATCTGATCGATGAGGTGAGCCGGCTGCTGGAGGCGATCCATGTCATCGACGGCGGCCGGCTGCTCCTGAGCGAGGATGCGGAGTCGCTGCGTTCCCGCGCCTACCGGGTGAGCGGCTCGGCCGCCAAGGTCGACGCCGTCACGGCGGGCCGGAGAGTGCTGCGCCGCGAGACGATCGGCGGCTCGGCTGTCGCCTCGGTGCTGGCCGGCGAGCCGGGCGAGAACGGCATCGGCCGGGCGCGTGAAGCCGGGCTGGAGGCGGAGCCGCTGCCGCTGCAGCAGCTGATTGTCGACCTGACGGCCCATGCGGCCCGCGGCAAGGAGGAATCGGCATGAATCGAGGACTGAAAAGCATCCTTACGATGTATCGGAGAGACAAATTCAACTGGCTGCTGCTGCCTTGGCTCATCCTGCTCTCCAGCTTCACGGTGAATCTGGTCGTCGCCTTCTCCGTGAACCGCGGCGGCGGCGAGCAGTCGTTCACGACCGGAGGACTGCTGTCGATCATCATCTACATGTTTATCGTCGGCATGATTTCCGTCTACTGGACCTTCAACTTCGCGCTCAGCCTGTGCATCAGCCGGCGCGACTACTTTACGGGGAGCGGCATCGCCTTTCTCGCGATGTCAGCGTTCCACGGCGCGCTGCTGACGGTCGCGACCTCGATCGAGCAGGCGATCGGCGGCTGGTTCGGCATGCACTTCTTCGTCATTCCCTACACGACGGACGGTCCGTTCTGGCAGACGTTCGCGGTCTATTTCACGGCGCTGCTCTTCGCGGGCTACGGCGGCTTCGTGTCCGGCAGCTTGAGCCGGCGCTACGGCAAGCGGGGGAACTTCCTCTTGTACGGCGGCGCGTTCATCCTCGGCGGCGCGTTCACCACGATCGCCTCGCTGCGCGGCTGGTGGGTTCCGATCTTCGACTGGATCTCCGGCCTCCAGATCAGCCTGCAGGGAGTCTGCCTGCTGCTGCTCGCGCTGGCCGTCCTGTTCGCGACGCTGTCCTGGCTCATGCTGCGCCGCTCGTCGGCGAGAGCCTGACCTCCCTTTGCCGCTTCCTTCGGGGAGCGGTTTTTTCTTTTCTCGACCGGGTTCGCTTATAATAGAGGAAAAGAAACGACGAGGAGCCCGCAGGCTCCCGCCGGAAGGAGCGCGAAAGAGCATGGCCAAGCTGTCGGAACCGTTCCGCCTGAAAGGGCTGGAGCTGAAAAACCGGATCGTCATGGCGCCGATGTGCCAATATTCCGTCGAGGAGCAGGACGGCACGCCGAACGACTGGCACTTCGTCCATTATGTCTCGCGCGCGGTCGGCGGCACCGGCCTCATCATCATGGAAATGACCAACGTCGAGCCGGACGGCCGCATCACCAGCCGCTGCCTCGGCCTGTGGGACGACGCGCAGATTCCGGCCTATGCCCGCATCGTGCGGGAATGCCAGCGCTACGGCGCGCGCGTCGGCGTGCAGATCGCCCATGCCGGGCGCAAGGCGACCGACGCCGAGCAGCCGGTCAGCAGCTCGCCGATCCCGGTCGAGCCGACCGGCTGGAAGACGCCGCGCGAGCTGACGACCGCGGAGGTGCGCGGTCAGGTCGGCCTGTTCCGCGAGGCGGCCCGGCGCGCGGTCGAGGCCGGCTTCGACACGATCGAGCTGCACGGAGCGCACGGCTACCTCATCCATCAGTTCCATTCGCCGTCGCTGAACCGCCGCACGGACGAGTACGGCCAGGACAAGCTCCGCTTCGGATGCGAGGTGATCGCGGCTGTGCGCGAGGTCATGCCGGCGGACATGCCGCTCATCCTGCGCTTCTCGGCGACCGAATACATCGAAGGCGGCTACGAGCTCGACTACGGCCTGGAAATCGCCCGCCGCTACAAGGAAGCCGGCGCCGACATCCTGCATGTGTCGAGCGGCGGCGAGGCGCCGCCAAACGGCAAGCGCCAGCCCGGCAACTATCCGGGCTACCAGGTGCCGATGGCCCGCGCCGTGCGCGAGGCGGCCGGCATCCCGGTCATCGCGGTCGGCATGCTGGACGAGCCAGAGCTCGCGCAATCGGTCGTGCAAAGCGGCGACGCCGATCTTGCCGGAATCGGGCGCGCGTTGCTGCGGAATCCGTACTGGGCGGTCGACGCGCTTCTCAAGACCGAGGGGCTGCGCACCGAGCAGCCGGCCTACAAGCGCGGCTACCCGCTGAAGTAGCGCCCGGCCGGACGGCCGCCCGGGCGCTCCCGCTGGCCCCGATCCGCCGCGCCGCAGGTCTAGATCTCTCCCGATGGGGCAACACTGAATGATAGAGTTCAATCTATCAGCGGGAGGGATTGCGATGAAGCAGATTCTGCTCATTACGGACGGCTGCTCGAACGTCGGCCTGAATCCGGTCGTGGCGTCGGCGGAAGCCTTTGCGGAAGGAATAACGGTGAACGTGGTCGGCGTGCTCGACGGAGGCGACCTCGGCGAGTACGGGGCCAAGGAGATCCAGGAGATCGCCCATGCGGGCGGCGGCATGAGCCGCATGGTCAGCACGCGGCAGTTGTCGCAGACGGTGCAGATGATGACGCGCAAGACGGTCGTGCAGACGATCCAGCAGGCGGTGCAGAAGGAGCTCAAGTCGGTGCTCGGCGGCACCGGCGCGCTCGAGGACCTGCCGCCGGAGCGGCGCGGGGAAGTCGTGCGCGTCATCGACGAGCTCGGCGAGACGAGCCGGCTGCGCGTCGCCCTGCTGATCGACGCCAGCGCCAGCATGAAGCCCAAAATCGCCGCCGTGGAGGAAGCGATCCGCGACCTCATGCTGAGCCTGCAGTCGCGGCAGGGCGAAAGCGAGCTGGCGGTATTCCATTTCCCGGGCGACCGGCACGGCGACGACGCGGCGCTCGATCGCGAGTGGACGAGCGATCTGAGCGGCGTGCAGGCGCTGTTTCCCAAGCTGCAGATGCGGGGCACGACGCCGACGGGACCGGCGCTTCGCCAGGTGATCCAGTATTATCGCGACAGCGCCGGCGACCGGCGAAGGGGCGGCGAGGAGGACGAGATGAGGAGTGGCTACGTCGGCTAAGCTTGATCTGGACCGGGGCATGGTCATTACGGGCAAGTGGCGCCGCCGCCGGTACCGCGTCGAGCGGATGCTCGGAGAAGGCGCCAACGGCAAGGTGTACCTGGTCCAGCAAGAGGGCCGGCTGCTCGCGCTCAAGGTCGGGATGGACACGGCGGACCTGCAGTCGGAGATCAACGTGCTCAAGGCGCTGGAGAAGCAGCAGCCGCGCGGCGGCGGGGCGAGCCCGTACCTGCTGGACGTGGACGACCTGAAGCTCGTCTCCGGCAAGGAGTACCCGTTCTACGTCATGCGCTACGTGCGCGGGGCCAAGCTGCCGGCTTTTCTGGCCGCGAGCGGCGACGAATGGTTCCCGCTGGCCGGATACAATCTGCTGCTGCGGCTCGCCGAGCTTCATGCCTCCGGCTGGGCATTCGGCGATCTCAAGATCGACAACGTGCTCGCGGCCGAGTACGGGCGCGTCGAGCTGATCGATTACGGCGGCGTGACCGCCTTCGGCAAGGGCATCCGCCAGTTCACCGAGATCTACGATCGCGGCTATTGGAACGCCGGCACCCGCGCTTCGGATGCCGGATACGACCTGTTCTCGTTCACGGTGCTGTGCGTGCAGCTGTTCGCCGAAAAGGAGCTGCATCGGGCCGCCTCAGGCACGCTCCCGCAAAACCGCAGCGCGGGCGACGTACTGAAGCTCGCCCAGGACGCGCCGCAGCTGCGGCCGTTCTCCGGCTGGCTGGCGCGCGCGCTCGCGGGCGGCTTCGCCGACGCGGCGGAGGCGTCCCATGCCTGGAAAGCTGTCATGCACCGCGTCTCCCGTCCCGCGAAGCCGGTGCCTTGGTGGACCAAAGCGCTGTTTCTGGCCGCCGCCGCAGGGCTGGCGGCTTCGGTGTTCTGGCTGGGCGGCGGGCTCGGCTAGAGCGAGAGGATTCGACGACAAGGAGGAAGCGTCATGGCATCAACCGATTCCGGCCAGCCGGACTGTACGCGCCGGGAGCCGCTGAGGCCGCCGGCAAGCGCCGGCGATCCGGACCGCGTGCATCGGGAGCTGCTGCGGATGGGCGCGGACGAGCGGCTCTGGGAGCCGGGCGACACGGTGCTCGTCGCCGTGAGCGGCGGGCCCGACTCGATGGCGCTGCTGCATGCGCTGCATGCCGCGGCGCCGCAGCTCGGCGTGTCCGTGGCCGCGGCGCATGCCGATCACGGGTTCCGCCCGCAAGCCTCCGCGCGCGAGGCCGAGACGGTGCGCGGCTTCTGCGCCCGGCTCGGCGTGCCCTGCGAGACGGCCGAGCTGGACGTGCCCGCGCATCTGGCGGAGCATGGAGGCAACAAGCAGGCGGAAGCCCGGAGGCTGCGCTACCGCTTCCTGCTGGAGGCCGCCGAGCGGGCGGGGGCGCCGCGCATCGCGCTCGCCCATCATGCGGACGATCAGGCGGAGACGGTGCTCATGCGGCTGCTTCGCGGCAGCTCGTCGGCAGGGCTGTCCGGCATTCCGCTGCGGCGGCAGGAAGGAAAGGCGGAACTGATCCGCCCCCTGCTGCGTATACATAAGCCGGACCTGCTGGCCTACTGCGAGCGGCATGGCGTTCCGTACGAGGAGGACGCCAGCAATCGCTCGGCCGACTACACGCGCAATGCGATTCGGCTGGAGGCGATGCCCTATCTGGAGAAGTTCAACGGACGGCTCGCCGAATCGCTCTGCCGGACGGCCGAATCGGCGTCGGCCGAGTCGGACTACCTCGATGCCAGGACCAAGGAGGTTTTCGCCTCGAGCGTCGTGTCCGAAAGAGGCGGTTTGACGATGTCCGGCGCGGCTTTTGCGGCCCTCCACGTCGCTTTACAAAGAAGATTGATTAAACTAATATTAGATTATCTTGCTCTGGAAATGGCGCCCTCCAGCTTTGACGAGGTGGAGCGGATCCGTGTCGGCGCGCTGTCCGGCACGCCTGCGAGCTGGCGGGTCGACCTGTCGAGAGGACTGCGGTTCCGACGGGAATACGGCCGGCTTGCCTGGACCCGCCGCGCGGACGAGGAGCCGCTGCCCTACGCGGTCGAGATCCCGGAGCCGGATGGCGTCTGGACGATCGCGGAGGCGGGGCTGGAGATCCGGTTCAGCGCCCATCGCCACACGAGGGACGGTACGGCGCGCTTCGCGGCTTCGGACGCGGACGCGCGGACCGCTTTTTTTGATTGGGACAAGCTGGAGCTCCCGCTGCTTCTCCGTCCTCGGCGCAGCGGCGACCGGATGCGTCCGCTGGGACTAAACGGCACCAAAAAGGTGCAAGATATGTTCGTTGACGGGAAGCTGCCTCCTTCCAGGAGGCCCTTCCTTCCGCTGCTGTGCGACGGCGGCGGACGCATCCTTTGGATTCCGGGCCTCCGCCGCTCGAGCCATGCGCTCGCGGACGAGGGCACGCGGCTGCTGCTGCGCGCCGAGGTCCGGCCGGCCGGCGGCTCGAGTGAGCCCGCCGGCGAATAACCGGACTTATTCCGCTCATAAGAATAGGATTAGACGATTCGGGAGGAACCATCATTGCATAATGACATTCAAGAAATTCTGCACAGCGAAGAGGAGATCCGCGACAAGGTCAAGGAGCTCGGAGAGATTCTGACCCGGGACTTCGAGGGCCGCAATCCGCTCGTCATCTGCGTCCTCAAGGGCGCGTTTATTTTCATGGCCGATCTGGTTAAAGAAATACGCGTGCCGCTGGAAATGGACTTCATGGCCGTCTCCAGCTACGGAGCCTCCACCAAATCCTCCGGCGTCGTCAAGATCATCAAGGATCTCGACGTCTCCGTCGAAGGCCGGGACGTGCTCATCGTCGAGGACATCATCGACAGCGGCCTGACGCTCAGCTATCTGATCGACGTGCTGGAGCGCCGCAACGCGAAGTCGGTGACGGTCGTCACGCTGTTCGACAAGCCGTCCGGACGCTCGGTCGACCTCAACGCCGACTATACCGGATTCACCCTTCCTCATGCTTTTGTCGTAGGCTATGGACTGGACTATGCCGAGTACTACCGCAACCTGCCGTACATCGGCATCCTCAAGCCGGAAGTCTACCGCAAATAAGCTAGAGTCCGCGAGGCTCTGAGCCCGCTTGGGTTCTGTTGAGATCGCCGGAGCGGCTATGGTAAAATATTTGAAGCGTCTTGAGA
This sequence comes from Paenibacillus pasadenensis, assembly GCF_002864175.1. Classification (NCBI taxonomy): domain Bacteria; kingdom Bacillati; phylum Bacillota; class Bacilli; order Caryophanales; family Paenibacillaceae; genus Paenibacillus; species Paenibacillus pasadenensis. Next base: position 42,919 of record NZ_NFEZ01000004.1, read on the forward strand.
GGAGGTAGGGGATGAATCGAATCATCCGGAACACTGGATTTTACCTGCTTATTTTCCTGGTAACCGTCGGAATTGTGCAGTTCATCAGCGGTCAGGACGATAACACCGAAAAGATCTTCTACAGCGAATTCCGCCAGGAGCTCCAGGCGGACAACATCAGCAAGCTGACCGTGCAATTCGACAGTTACACGTATCTGGTGACCGGTGAATACAGAAAAGCGCCAGCGGGGGCTGAAAGCGAATCACTGAAGTTCTACACCTACACGAGTGCCGAGGAGTTCGCGGCCAAAGAGATCGACGACGCCGCGAAGCAGAACGGATTCGACTACGATTACAAGCCGATGAAAGGTCAAAGCATCTGGCTCACGTTCCTGACCTCCATCATTCCGTTCGTGATCATCTTCATCCTGTTCTTCTTCCTGATCAATCAGGCTCAAGGCGGCGGCGGGAAAGTCATGAACTTCGGCAAGAGCAAGGCTCGTTTGTATAATGAAGAGAAAAAGCGCGTGACGTTCGAGGACGTCGCCGGCGCCGACGAGGAGAAGCAGGAGCTCGTCGAGGTCGTTGAATTCCTCAAGGATCCGCGCAAGTTCGCCGCCGTAGGCGCCCGCATTCCGAAGGGCGTCCTGCTGAACGGACCTCCGGGCACAGGCAAGACGCTGCTTGCCCGCGCGGTCGCCGGCGAAGCAGGCGTGCCGTTCTTCAGCATCTCGGGCTCCGACTTCGTCGAGATGTTCGTCGGCGTCGGCGCTTCCCGTGTCCGCGACCTGTTCGAGAACGCCAAGAAAAACGCGCCGTGCATCATCTTCATCGATGAGATCGACGCCGTCGGACGCCAGCGCGGCGCCGGCCTTGGCGGCGGCCACGACGAGCGCGAGCAGACGCTCAACCAGCTGCTCGTCGAGATGGACGGCTTCGGCGCCAACGAGGGCATCATCATCGTCGCCGCGACGAACCGTCCCGACATCCTCGATCCGGCGCTGCTCCGTCCGGGCCGCTTCGACCGCCAAATCACGGTCGACCGTCCCGACGTCAAGGGCCGCGAGGCCGTGCTCAAGGTGCATGCCCGCAACAAGCCGCTCAACAAGGACGTCAAGCTCGACGTCGTCGCCAAGCGGACGACCGGCTTCACCGGCGCCGATCTGGAGAACCTGCTCAACGAGGCCGCGCTGCTTGCGGCGCGCCGCAACAAGAAGGACATCGCCATGATCGAGATCGACGAGGCGGTCGACCGCGTCATCGTCGGCACCGAGAAGAAAAGCCGCGTCATCAGCGACCGCGAGAAGCGGATCGTCGCTTACCACGAGGCGGGCCATACGATCATCGGCTACTTCCTCGAGAACGCCGACATGGTGCATAAAGTGACGATCATCCCGCGCGGACGCGCCGGCGGCTACGTCATCATGCTGCCGAAGGAAGACCGCATGCTGATCACCAAGCAAGAGATGCTCGACAAGATTACCGGCCTGCTCGGCGGCCGCGTCGCCGAGGAGCTGTTCATCGGCGAGATCGGCACCGGCGCCTACAGCGACTTCAAGCAGGCGACGAGCATCGTGCGCAGCATGGTCATGGAATACGGCATGAGCGACAAGCTCGGCCCGATGCAGTTCGGCAGCTCGCAGGGACAGGTGTTCCTCGGCCGCGACATCGGCCATGAGCAGAACTACTCCGACAAGATCGCCTATGAGATCGACCAGGAGATGCAGACGTTCATCAACGAATGCTACGAGCGGGCCAAAAACCTGCTCACCGAGCGGAGCAAGGAAGTCCACCTCATCGCACAGACGCTGCTGCAGCAGGAGACGCTCGATCTCGAGCAGATCCGCAACCTGCTGGAGACCGGATCGGTCGAAGGCAACGGCGTAGGCGTCGGCGAGGGCGGCGAAGGCTCCGAGCCAGGCGGCGAGCCGACGATCGACTCCATCGGCAGCGTCAAGGTCCGCATTCAAGGCCGCGAGCCGGGCGATGCCCCAGGCGGCGAAGGCATCCGCGAAGGCTCCGATGCCGCGCCGGCCGATGCGGACGCCGGCGGCGAGCCGGGCCCGACAGACAAGGCGTGACAATCGAACTATTCGGCGCAGCCCCCATGCACATTTGTGCATGGGGGCTGTTGCTTCTGTTCAAGGCGTTCGGGTATAATAAGCGAGGGTCAGGGAATAATGAGATCAACTTGATGGAAGCCAAACCATGCATTGCGCACGAATATGTAACGTTGATGTTAGATATTTATGCTGCAATATGCATGATCATCCGAAATGTTGTCATGAACCGACATTATATTCGGAATTTTATTTTGTAATGGCTTTCATTATGTCAGGATTAGTTACATTTTCTCGTTGACTCTTGATGAATATAGGCTATACTATCTATATCCAACCAATAACCTATGGTGAAGAACAGGGGAGAAAGACAAAGATGAAATGGACAAGCAAACCGTTCCATGTACTCAGCGTTTCCGCTCTGGCACTGATGCTCGTCGTTAGCGGCTGCGGCTCGAAGAGCAATAACTCCGAGACAAACAATGGCGGCGCGGCAGCGAACACCGAAAATGCAGGCGCAGGCAGCGATGCCGGCAAGGACTTCAAGATCGGCATGGTTACGGACGGCGGCGGCGTGAACGACAAATCGTTCAACCAATCCGCATGGGAAGGCCTGCAGCAGCTCGAAAAGGACACCGGCGCCGAGATCAAGTATCTGGAGAGCAAGGGCGAGAGCGATTTCGAACCGAACCTGAACCAGATGGTCAAAGCAGGCTACAACCTGACGTGGGGCATCGGCTTCATGATGAACAAAGCGATCACGACGGTCGCGACGCAAAACCCGGAAGCGAAGCTGGCGAGCATCGACAGCGAAGTGACCGCTCCTAACGTCGAATCCGTCATGTTCGCTGAGAACGAAGGCTCCTTCCTCGTCGGCGTCGTCGCAGGCCTGACGACCAAGACGAACAAAGTCGGCTTCGTCGGCGGCGTAGAAGGCGATCTGATCAAGAAATTCGAAGCGGGCTTCGTGGCAGGCGTCGCAGCCGTCAACCCGGATGCCAAAGTAACGGTCCAATACGTCGGCGACTTCACCAAGCCTGACCTTGGCAAAGCATCCGCAGCGACGCTCTACAACGACGGCAACGACATCATCTACCATGCTGCAGGCGGCAGCGGCAACGGCGTCTTCACGGAAGCCAAAGACCGCGTCTCCAAAGGCGAAAAAGTATGGGTCATCGGCGTCGACAAAGACCAATCGATCGAGTTCGGCAACGACATCACGCTGACGTCGATGGTCAAGCGCGTCGACCAAGCGGTGCAAATCGTATCCCAGGAACTGATCGAAGGCAACTTCAAAGGCGGCACGACACGTACGCTGACGCTGAAGGACGGCGCAGTCGGCCTGCCGGAGAACAACCCGAACGTATCCGAAGACATCATGGCTAAAGTCAAGGAATACGAGACGAAAATCGTGAACGGAGAAATCACCGTTCCTGCGAAATAAGACAGGGTTCAAATGGAATCAGACAAGGCCAGCCCCAGAGCCGGCCTTGTTCTTTTTCGCGTAAAGGGCTTGAGGGCAAGGAAAGGAGAGAGAGGCATGGGACAGCAGCCTATCGTGGCAGAGTTGAAAGGGATTACAAAGCGGTTCCCGGGCATTGTCGCGAATGACAACATCAGCCTCCAGCTGCGCAAAGGGGAAATCCACGCGCTGCTCGGCGAGAACGGAGCGGGCAAGTCGACGCTGATGAATATCCTGTTCGGACTGTACCAGCCGGACGAGGGCCATATCGAGATCGACGGCAAGCCGGTCGTCATCGACGGCGCCGGCAAGGCCATCGAGCTGCGCATCGGGATGGTCCATCAGCACTTCAAGCTGGTCAAGCCGTTCACGGTCGCGGAGAACATCATCCTCGGCAACGAGCCGACCAAGGGCATCAAGGTCGACATCAAGGGCGCGGGCGAACGCGTGCGCCAGCTGTCGGACCAGTACGGCCTGAAGGTCGATCCGCACGTACGCATCGAGGACATCACCGTCGGCATGCAGCAGCGCGTCGAGATTCTCAAGACGCTGTACCGGGGCGCCGACATCCTGATCTTCGACGAGCCGACGGCGGTGCTGACCGTGCAGGAGATCGAGGAACTGATCGAGATTCTGCGCGCCCTCGCTCGCGAGGGCAAGTCGATCATCCTTATTACCCATAAGCTCAAGGAGATCATGGCGATCGCCGACACATGCACGGTCATCCGCCGCGGCAAGGTCGTCGGCTCGGTCGCGGTCAAGGACTCGAGCGAGCGCCAGCTGGCCGAAATGATGGTCGGACGCTCGGTCAACTTCCAAGTGAACAAAGAGAAGTCCAAGCCGGGCAAGGCGATTCTCGAGGTGAACGGCCTTACGGTCCAAGGCGAGCACGGCAAGGCAGTCGTCGATAACGTCAGCTTCCAGATCCGCGCCGGCGAGATCTATGGCATCGCAGGCGTCGACGGCAACGGCCAGACGCAGCTTGTCGAGGCGATCACCGGCATGCGCAAAGCTAGCGGCGGCTCGGTTCGCATCCACGGGCAGGAGCTGCTCGGCTCGTCGGTGCGCCAGGTGACCGAGGCAGGCGTCTCGCATATCCCGGAGGATCGCCACAAGCACGGCCTCGTGCTCGATTTCTCCGTGAGCGAGAACATGGTCCTGGGCAATTATTACCGGGCTCCCTACACGCGCAACGGCATTTTGAACTACAAGGCGATGGACGAAAACGCGACGAAGCTCGCGGCTGAATTCGACGTCCGCATGTCGAGCATCCATACGGAGGCGCGGTCGCTGTCCGGCGGCAATCAGCAGAAGGCGATCATCGCCCGCGAGCTGACGCGCGATCCCGAGCTGATCATCGCCGTGCAGCCGACCCGCGGCCTTGATGTCGGCGCGATCGAGTTCGTGCACAAGCAGCTGATCGAAGCCCGCAACGCCGGTAAGGCGGTGCTGCTCGTCTCGTTCGAGCTCGAGGAGCTGTACGGCCTCTCCGACCGTCTCGCCGTCATCTACGAGGGCCGCATCATGGGCCAGATGGATGCCGACGAGAAAAACGAAGAGCAGATCGGCCTCATGATGGCGGGCAACGCCCTCGGCAGCGCCGCGTCCGATACCGCCCTTAGACAGGGGGAAAGCTAAGTGCAAGCGTTCAACAAGATCTTCACCAAGCAGGAGACCTATGTGCCGTTCGTCGCGATCGTGCTCGGCCTGCTCGTCGGCGCCATCGTCATGTGGCTCGGCGGCTACAACCCGTGGGAAGCGTACGGAGCGATGCTCAACAAGATCTTCGGCTCGAAGTACGATTTCGGCGAAGCGATCCGCCAAGTTACGCCGCTCATCTTCACCGGTCTCGCGGTCGCCTTCGCGTTCCGTGCCGGCCTGTTCAACATCGGCGCCGAGGGCCAGTTCATCACCGGCATGACGGCCGCCACGTGGATCGGCATCAACCTCGACCTGCCGTGGTTCATCCACATGCCGCTCGCCGTCATCGTCGGCGGCATCGCCGGCGCGCTCTGGGCCGGCATCGCCGGCTGGCTGAAGGCTTCGCGCGGCGTCAACGAGGTCATCTCGACGATCATGCTCAACTGGATCGCCTACTACCTCGCCAACTACATGGTGCGCGTCGTCATGGTCGAGCCGGGACAGAACCGCTCCAAGGACGTCCAGGAGACGGCTTCGGCCTCGATGGACTGGCTCGTCAGCATCCTCGACAACGCCCGCGTCCATTGGGGCACGCTGGTCGCGGTGCTGTGCGCGTTCGTCTTCTACTATATCCTGTGGCGCACCCGCCAAGGCTATGAGCTGCGCGCCTCCGGCTTCAATCCGGACGCGGCCCACTATGCCGGCATCAACGTCAAGGGCAGCATCGTCAAGGCGATGATGATCTCCGGCGCGCTCGCCGGCCTGGGCGGCGCGTTCGAATCGCTCGGCGTGTTCAAGTCGATGGCGGTCATGAACGCCTTGCCAGGCTACGGCTTCGACGGCATCGCCGTCTCGCTGCTCGGCGGCAACAATCCGTTCGGAATCATCTTCGGCGGCTTGCTGTTCGGCTTCCTCAGCTACGGCTCCACCGGCATGAGCTTCGAGGCCGACGTACCGAACGAGATCATCCGCATCGTCATCGGGGCGGTCATCTTCTTCGTCGCCAGCCACGGCATCGTCAAATGGTTCCTCAAGCCGTTCTTCCGCAAACGGCGCGAAGAAAGGAAGGAGGCGGCCTAGATGGATACAATCGGTCTTCTGCTCAATACGACGCTGGTCTTCTCGACCGCTCTCATTCTGGTCGCGCTCGGCGGCATCTTCTCGGAGCGCTCGGGCGTCGTCAACATCGGCCTCGAGGGCCTCATGATCATCGGCGCCTTCAGCTCCGCCGTCTTCACCTATTACGGCCATGAGTGGGGCCTCGGCGGCGCGTCGGCCTGGTTCGGCGTGCTGATGTCGATCGTGCTCGGAGCGGCGTTCTCGCTGCTGCATGCGGTCGCGACGATCACGTTCAAGGCCAATCAGGTCATCATCGGCGTCGTCATCAACATCCTGGCGCTCGGCCTGACGGTCTACCTCGTCAAGAGCTTGTTCAATGGCTCGGGCCAGACGGAGAACCTGTCCGGCATCGCGTTCACCAAGTACAACGTGCCGTTCCTGTCGGACATCCCGCTGATCGGCGACGCGCTGTTCAAGGCGTACCCGACGACGTACCTGTGCTACCTGCTCGTCTTCGTCAGCTGGTACGCGCTTTACCGCACGCGCTTCGGCCTGCGCCTGCGCTCGGTCGGCGAGCATCCGGGCGCGGCCGACACGGTCGGCATCAGCGTCACCAAGTACCGCTACATCGGCGTCCTGCTGAGCGGCGCGCTCTCCGGCCTCGGCGGCGCGACGATCTCGCTGACGACGACGTACGACTTCTCGCACACGACGATCAGCGGCCAAGGCTTCATCGCGATTGCGGCGGTCATCTTCGGCCGCTGGCATCCGATCGGCGCGGCCGCAGCGGCGCTGTTCTTCGGGTTCACGCAAGCGCTCCGCTTCCAGGCGGGCCTGTTCGACTGGTCGAAGTCGATTCCGAACGAGTTCCTGTACATGCTGCCGTACGTGCTGACTTTGCTCGTGCTGGCGATCGCCGCAGGCAAGAGCCGGGCTCCGGCCGCAGTCGGCGAGCCTTACGATCCCAGCAAGCGCTGATTTTCCCCAGCTTCCCGCACTTGCGGGGAGCTTTTTTCTTTCCGTTTCAATTTCCTGGGAAATGGTCTTGAAATCGCTTGAACCGTCGGTTGACAGTGTACCCGGCGAAGTGTAAATTAGGTGTACTGATTCGTCACTTCTTTGTAACATGTGAATCATTTCACTTGCTTGAAACGGCTTCCGTTCCCTATTGAGACGGGGACGAATGCCGCATACTATACGGGTCGGCTCGGCGTGACAATCGGCTGGCGACTCGATGGACCGAAGGAGAGGAAGCGCCGTGGAAGCACTGGCTCTGGAACGCAAGGCAGAGCAAAACCGGGAATTGCGGGAGAGGCTGCTGCAGCTCAAGAAGGAGCGCAACGCGATCATTCTCGCCCACTATTACCAGCGGGACGAAATTCAGGAAGTGGCCGATTTCCGGGGGGATTCCTTTTTGCTCGCCCAAAAGGCCGCTGAGACGGATGCGGACACGATCGTATTCTGCGGCGTGCACTTCATGGGGGAGAGCGCCAAGATTCTCGCTCCGAACAAGACGGTCATCATTCCCGACGAGCGCGCCGGCTGCCCGATGGCCGACATGGTCAACGTCGACGGGCTCCGCAAACTGAAGGCCCAGCATCCGAACGCCAAGGTCGTCACGTACATCAACTCCTCGGCCGAAATCAAGGCGGAGACCGACATCTGCTGCACGTCGGCGAACGCCGTCAAGGTCGTCAACTCGGTCGAAGGCGACGAGATCATCTGGGTGCCGGACAAAAACCTCGGCCACTACGTCCAGCAGAAGACGGACAAAAAGATGATCATCTGGGAAGGCTACTGCAATACGCATGACATGCTGACTGTCAAGGACGTCGAGGAGATGAAGGCCAAATATCCGAACGCGGAGTTTGTCGTCCATCCCGAATGCCGTCCGGAAGTCGTCGCGCTCGGAGATTTTGTCGGCAGCACGACTGCGATCATCAAATACTGCAAGGAATCGCCGAACAAGGAATTCATCGTCGGCACCGAGGACGGCACCGGCTACCAGCTTCGCCTGGACAGCCCGGACAAGACGTTCCATTTCGCCACGAAGTATCTCGTCTGCCCGAACATGAAGGTCAACAACCTGAAGAAGCTCGTGCGCTGCCTGGAGAACATGTCTCCGCAGATCTACGTGCCGCCGCAGGTTGCCGACAAAGCCCGTCTGTCCCTGGAGCGCATGCTGCTGGTCAAGTAGCCATGCGCTACTCCCATGTTCGGAGGAGAACCGACCTATGATTCCTAGATATCTGGTGGAGCTCGACCTGGACGCCCTGCCTGTCGTCGAGAAGGACGTCATCGTCATCGGGGCCGGCATCGCCGGCCTTTTCACCGCCCTGCGGGCGAGCGAGCGCGGCTCGGTGCTCATGATCACCAAAAAATCGCTCCTCGACAGCAATACCCGCTACGCCCAGGGCGGCATCGCGGCCGTCATCTCCGACGAGGACAAGCCGGAGTTCCATCTTCAGGATACGCTCGTCGCCGGAGCCGGGCTATGCGACGAGGACGCCGTCGGGGTGCTCGTCCATGAAGGGCCGAAAGGCATCCGCACGCTCATCAACATGGGCACGCAGTTCGACCGCGAGAACGGCGAGTTCGCCCTGACCAAGGAAGGCGCGCACAGCCAGCGCCGCATCCTGCACGCCAACGGCGACGCGACCGGCTACGAGATCGTGCGCGCGCTGTCCGAGCGCGCGCTGGCGAACGAGGACATCGAGGTATGGGACGACCATTTCGCGATCGACCTCATCACGCGGGACGGCGAATGCTGCGGCGCGCTCGTGCAGAAGCCGGACGGAAGCCGGGTGTTCGTGCGCGGCAAGGCGACGATCCTTTGCACCGGCGGCACCGGGCAGATGTACCGCTATACGACCAATCCCGAGGTGGCGACCGGCGACGGCGTGGCGATGGCCTACCGGGCCGGCGCCTACATCCGGGACATGGAGTTCATCCAGTTCCACCCGACGACGCTCTGTTATCCGGGCGCGCCGCGCTTCCTCATCTCCGAGGCGGTGCGCGGCGAGGGAGCGGTGCTGCGCAACATCCACGGAGAGCGCTTCATGGAGCGGTACCACCCGCAGCTGGAGCTCGCGCCGCGCGACGTCGTCGCCAACGCGATCGTCAGCGAGCTGGAGCAGACCGGCGCGACATTTGTCTATCTCGACGTCACGCATGAATCCGAGGAGATGGTGCGCCATCGCTTCCCGACGATCTACGAGACCTGCCTGCAGTACGGGCTCGACCTGACGACGGACTGGATCCCGGTCGCTCCGGCCGCGCATTATACGATGGGCGGCGTACGCACCGATCTGAACGGGGAAACGAACATCCGCCGCCTGTTCGCCTGCGGCGAGGTGTCTTCGACCGGCGTGCACGGCGCGAACCGGCTGGCCAGCAACTCGCTGTCCGAGGCGATCGTGTTCGGCCGCCGCATCATCCACCGCATCCACGAGCTGCCTCCGCTGGAGGGCGAGGTTCGCGTGCGCGAGGAGCGCGCGGGCCATGACGCCGTGTCGCGGCAGGCCGTCGTCGAGAAGCGGCTCAAGCTGCAGAAGGTGATGGTCCGCTACATCGGCCTGCGCCGCAGCGCGGACAGTCTCGCCAAAGGACTGGGCGAGCTGAAGCGGCAGCTGCCGTTTTTCACGACGGAGATGACGAAGCGCGAAGATTTCGAGTTTGCCAATCTGCTGACGAACGCCTTGCTGACGGCGGAATCCGCCGCGGCGCGCGAGGAAAGCCGCGGCGCGCACTACCGCGTGGACTTCCCGCAGCGGGACGACGGGCGTTGGCGCAAGCATACGGTGCTGCATCGAGTGCAGGGCCAGACGGAGGAGAAGATCGATGATGCAGCGATCCGCTGAGCACGGACTCGGCTTGGAAGGATACGATACGGGACTGCGCGAGAGCATCCGCGCCTGGCTGGCCGAGGACATCGGCACCGGCGACATCACGACGCGCTCGACGATTCCGGCGGACAGCGTGATGAAGGCTGTCATCCACGTCAAGGAAGACGGCATCGTCGCCGGACTGCCGGTCGCGCAGGCGGTGTTCGGCGTCGTCGATCCGGAGCTCGTCTTCACCGCGCTCGTACGCGACGGCGATGCCGTAGCCAAGGGCACGGTCATCGCCGAGGTCTCGGGCCGCACGCACAGCATCCTGACGGGTGAGCGCCTGGCGCTCAACCTGATGCAGCGGCTGTCCGGCATCGCGACGAAGACGAGGCAGTTCATCGATGCGCTCGGCGGCCTTCCGACGCGCCTCGTCGACACGCGCAAGACGACGCCGGGCCATCGCCGCCTGGAGAAGTACGCGGTGCGCGTCGGGGGCGGCTCGAACCACCGGTTCGGCCTGTACGACGCCGTCATGATCAAGGACAACCATATCAAGGGAGCCGGAGGCATCGAGGCGGCCGTGGCGGCCGCGCGGGCGGCGATTCCCCATACGATGAAGATCGAGGTCGAGACCGAATCGCTGGGCGAGGTCGGCCAGGCGCTCGACAGCGGAGCGGACATCATCATGCTCGACAATATGGAGCCGGAGCTCATGCGCGAGGCGGTCGCCCTTATTCGCGGCCGCGCCCCTCATGTCATCGTCGAGGCGTCCGGCGGGGTCTCGCTGGAGACGGTGCGAGGCATCGCGGAGACGGGCGTGGACGTCATTTCCGTCGGCGGGCTCACCTACTCGTTCCGCTCGCTCGACATCAGCCTCGACCTCGGCGGCAAAAAAGGGAGGGCGTAAGCGGTGATCGTCGTCATTGACGTAGGCAACACGAACATCGTGCTCGGCATCTATCGCGGCAGCGAACTGCTCCATCACTGGCGGATGAGCACGAACCGCTCGGCGACGAGCGACGAATACGGAATGATGGTGTACAACCTGTTCCACTATGCGGGCATCTCGCTGGACGAGATCCGCGGCGTCGTCGTCTCGTCGGTCGTGCCGCCGCTCATGCGGACGCTCGAGCAGCTGTCCACGACCTATCTCAAGCATGCGCCGCTCGTCATCGGCCCCGGCATCAAGACCGGGCTGAACATCCGCTACGAGAATCCGCGCGAGGTCGGCGCCGACCGCATCGTCAATTCCGTCGCCGGCATAGAGAAGTACGGCGCCCCGCTCATCGTCGTCGACTTCGGTACGGCGACGACGTTCGACTACATCGACGAGAGCGGAGCGTACCTTGGCGGAGCGATCGTCCCCGGCATCGGCATCTCGACCGAGGCGCTGTACCAAAAGGCGGCGAAGCTGCCGCGCATCGAGCTCGTCAAGCCGCGCAGCGTCATCGGCCGCAATCCGGTCACCTCGATGCAGGCGGGCATCATTTTCGGCTATGCGGGCCAGGTCGACGGCATCGTGCGGCGCATCCGCAAGGAGTTCGACAACCATCCCCGCGTCGTCGCAACCGGCGGGCTCGCCGATCTGATCGCCGCGGAGTCGGAGACGATCGAGCGGGTCGACCATTTGCTGACGCTCGAGGGGCTGCGCCTCATCTACGAGCGCAATCAGGACTGACTTCATCCATCGACGCCCCTGTCCGGCTTGGACGGGGCGCCGATTCATTTTACCGGGACGAATCCGGACAGGAGGGATCGCATGAGCGACACGACGAAGGACTATCTGGTGCGCGGGACGGCGTGGGGCGGCAAGATCCGCGTCTTCGCCGCGCGCACGACGGAGCTTACGCGCGAGCTGCAGCGCCGCCACGGCACGCTTCCGACCGCATCGGCCGCGCTCGGCCGCACGGCGGCCGTCGGCGCGATGATGGGCATCATGCTCAAAGGCGAGGAGAAGCTGACGCTGCAGGTCAAGGGCGACGGACCGATCGGCGCGATCGTCGTCGACGCCAACGCCCGCGGCGAAGTTCGCGGCTACGTCGACAACCCGCAGGCGCATCTGCCTCCGAACGCGCAAGGCAAGCTGGATGTCGCCGGCGTCGTCGGCACGACCGGCTATGTGCATGTGACCAAGGATCTCGGGCTCAAGGAGCCGTACCGCGGCAGCGTGCCGATCATCTCGGGGGAGCTCGGCGAGGATTTCACCTATTACTTCGCCTCCTCGGAGCAGACGCCCTCGGCGGTCGGCGTCGGCGTGCTCGTGGACGTGGACGGCAGCGTGCTGCATGCCGGCGGCTTCATCATCCAGCTGCTGCCCGGCCTCAGCGACGCGGAGATCACCCGTCTCGAGCATGCGCTCGGCCATCTGCCGCATGTGACGGCGCTGCTGGACCAGGGCGAGACGCCGGAAGAGATTCTGCGCTGGGTCGTCGGCGACGAGCTGACGGTGCATGAGACGCTGCCGGTCGGCTTTGCCTGCCCGTGCAGCGAGGAGCGCGTGGAGCAGACGCTCGTCAGCCTCGGCGAGGCCGAGCTGCGCCAGTTGATCGAGGAGGACGGCGAGGCGGAGGTTCAGTGTCATTTCTGCAATGAAGCGTATGTGTTCGATCGCACCAAGCTGGAGAGGCTGCTGCAGGAAGCGACTTCGGGAAGCGGGAAATAGAGGGAAGCGGAGCATGGGCAGAGACAAGGCGTTGAAAACGATCATCGGCCTTCAGGCGGCCTGCATGATCGTGCTGGCCGCGTTCGTGCTGGCGGGGCAGCTGCGCGGCGAGCCGGTCCTCGTGCCTGTCGGAGCGCAGGTCGGGGAGAACGGAGAGGACGGAGGCGACGGTACGGCCGCTGTCGTCGGCAGCGATGTGATCGCGGAGTCGGAGCTGGCGGCGCGGCTGCGCGATCAGTACGGGGAGAGCGTGCTGCAGACGATGATGATCCGCTCCGCGCTCGATCAGGAGAGCGCCAAGGCCGGCCTGGCCGTGACGGAAGCCGAGATCGAGGCGGAGCTGCAGGCGCAGATGGAAGGCTACGGCGACGAAGAGGGCTTCTACCGCGAGATGGAGAGCCAGTTCGGCCTGGACCGGGACGAGGTATATGAGGAAGCGATGTACCGCCTCCTGATGGAGAAATGGATGACCCAGGGCATCGCCGTCAGCGACGACCGGGTCGACACGTACTTGCAGGAGCATGAATCGGAGCTGCGGCCGTCTCCGCGCGCTCATCTGCGCTGGATCGTCAGCGCTTCCCGCGCGGAAGCCGAGGCGCTGCTCGGCCGGCTGGAGGCCGGCGAGGATTTCGCCGAGCTGGCCCGCCGGCACTCGCTCGACGAAGCGACGGCGGAGCTCGGCGGCGATCTCGGCGTCGTCGAGGAAGGCGACCCGTTCCTCGATCCGGGCGCGGCGGCCGCGGCGGCGGAGCTGGCGGAGGGCGAGCTCGGCGGGCCGGCGGAGGTGGAGGGCGGATTCGCCCTCGTGCAGCTGCTGGAGCGCGAGTCGCCGCCGGCGCTGGACGAGCAGGTGCTGCGCTCCAAGGTGCGGCGCCTCATCGCTCTCGACGAGGCGGGCTCGCTGAAGGAAGGCGAGCAGCGGCTGCTGCGTCAATACGGCGCTCGGACGGGCGCCGACGCCTCCCCGCAGCCGGCCCCATCGGCCAGCGGATAGCGGTTTTGCGTTAGACTTTGACATTGGCCCAAGGTCTCTTCATCGCAGGCTTGACAAGGGCCGAAAGGCCTTGTTAAGATAGAAACAGCTAATAACCTACTATTTTAGTCGGAATATAGATGAGGAGGCAGTTGGACGATGGCCAGAATTGTGCAGAATGTGACCGAACTGATCGGAGATACTCCGCTTGTCCGCTTGAACCGCTTGGTGCCGGAAGGCAGCGCGGAAGTATATGTGAAGCTTGAGTATCAGAATCCGGGATCCAGCGTCAAGGACCGCATCGCAATCAGCATGATCAACGTCGCCGAGGAGCAAGGCCTGATCAAGCCGGGCGTCTCGACGATCGTCGAGCCGACGAGCGGCAACACGGGCATCGGCCTGGCCATGGTCGCAGCGGCCAAGGGCTATCGCGCCGTCCTCGTCATGCCGGAGACGATGAGCCTTGAGCGGCGCAACCTGCTGCGCGCCTATGGCGCGGAGCTCGTGCTGACGCCGGGAGCCGAGGGCATGAACGGCGCGGTCAAGAAGGCCGAGCAGCTCGCGGCCGAGAACGAAGACTACTTCCTGCCGCAGCAGTTCAAAAACCCGGCGAACGTCAAAATTCACCGCGAGACGACAGGACCTGAGATCGTGGAAGCGATCAACTCGCTGGACGGCAAGCTCGATGCGTTCGTCGCCGGCATCGGCACGGGCGGCACGATCAGCGGCACCGGCGAAGTGCTCCGCCAGAGCTTCCCGGACATCAAGATCGTCGCGGTCGAGCCTTCGGCATCTCCGCTGCTGTCGGGCGGCAAGCCGGGCGGCCACAAGATCCAGGGCATCGGCGCCAACTTCATCCCGGATATCCTGAACCGCGACATCTACGACGAAGTCATCACCGTCGAAAATGAAGAAGCGTTCGACTACGCTCGCCGCGCCGCCAAGGAAGAGGGCCTGCTCGTCGGCATCAGCTCCGGCGCCGCCATCTCCGCCGCGCTGCAGGTCGCAGCCAAGCTCGGACCGGGCAAGCGCGTCATCGCGGTCGTTCCTTCCAACGGCGAGCGCTACCTGAGCACCGCGCTGTTCAACTTCGAGAACTAATCCTTCATTTCCGGCCGCCGGCCTTTCCTTCGGGAGGGGACCGGCGGTTTTTTCATTGAAAAGAAGACGTCCTGCAGACAAGCCATTTCGCTGCGCAAGCCGAGCCTTTCTCCGATCCTTCTGGAAGCCAGCCCATAGGCAATAGTTGAAACCGAAGAGCGAAGCGGACGGGGGCTCGTGGAGAAGCGGCAGCGGTTCCCTTGGAGGCCGGATTCCTTCCTTTCTGGGAGAATACATTCACAGGAATCTGGGCTCCAGGGAGATCGGAACGAGTTCCCGTCCGCGAAGCGGGAATCGGTTGTGTTCTACTCTTGATTTTGCACCGACGACACGATACGATCAGGCGATAGACAGAGAGCGAGCACGGAAGGCGAGGTAGGCGCAACGAATGAAGGGGAACATCTGCATCTCATGGGAGCAGTGGCAGGAATGGCTGCGAGACGGAACGAGCTACGCGTCGCTGCCGGTGCTGGCGCGAATGGACCTGCCGTACGGAGAAGCGCTGCCGGCTTCATGGGAGGCGGCATGGCACGAGCAGGAGCCGTATTCGATCCTGCTCGAAAGCGGCAAGACGGGCCGCTATACGTATCTGGGCCGGCAACCGGCGGCCGTGCTGCGGGCCAAGGGCGGCGAGGCGCAGGTATGGACGCGCAGCGCTGCCGGCGGCTACGAGCCGTCGCAGGCCATCGCCGCCGATCCGCTCGAGGCGGTGCGCCGCTGGATGGACGGGCGCAAGGCGCCGCGCCTGCCGGGCGGTCCGAAGTTCGCAGGCGGCATCGCCGGCTACTGGAGCTACGACGTGGCGCGCGCCATCGAGCGGCTGCCGGAGCTGGCGGCCGATGACCTGGAGCTGCCCGAGGCGCTGTTCCTGCAGCTGGACGAGCTGTGGATCCATGACCGCGAGCGGCGCTGCGTTTATGCCGCCGTGCAGGCTCCCCTGGCCGCCCTGGCGGGCGAAGGCTCGGAGGCCGCCGCCGGCGAGGCGGCCCTCAGATTAGCCTACGACGCGGCTGCCGCCCGCGCGCTCGAGTTGCTGGAGCAATGGGCCGCCTGGGCTTCGTCGCCGGCTTCGCTGCATCATGCCGGCTCCCGCCGGGAGCTGCTGGAGCGGACGGAAGCGGGCGCCGAGCTTCCTTTCCCGGACGTTCCCGCGGATGCGACCAGTCCTTTTCCCCGCGAGCGGTACAAGGACGCCGTGCGCGCCATCCAGCGCTACATCGCGGCAGGCGACGTGTTCCAGGTGAACCTTTCGCTGCGGCAGCAAAAAGCCATGGAAGCCTCGCCGGAGGAGCTGTACGAATGGCTGCGCCTCATCAATCCGTCGCCGTACATGGGCCTGCTGCGGACGCCGGAATTCCAGCTCGTCTCCGCTTCGCCGGAACTGCTCGTCGAGCTCGCGGACGGGAAGCTGTACACGCGGCCGATCGCCGGCACCCGCCGCCGCGGCCGCACGCCGGAGGAGGACGCCGAGCTGGAGCTCGAGCTGCGCACGAACGAAAAGGAGACGGCCGAGCATATCATGCTGGTCGACCTGGAGCGCAACGATCTCGGCCGGGTGTCCCGCTACGGCACCGTGCGCGTCGAGGAGCTGATGGTCGTGGAGCGCTACTCGCATGTGATGCATCTCGTCTCGCAGGTGAACGGGGAGCTCATGCCGGGCCGGGACGCGTTTGACGTCATGCGCGCCGTCTTCCCCGGGGGCACGATTACCGGAGCGCCCAAAATCCGCACGATGGAGATCATCGAGGAGCTCGAGCCGGTGCGCCGGGGGCCGTATACGGGCTCGATGGGCTGGATTGACTATAGCGGGGATATGGAATTTAATATTATTATCCGCACGATGGCGGTCAAGGACCGCGTCGCGCACATCCAGGCGGGCGCCGGCATCGTGATCGATTCCGATCCCGAGCGGGAATACCGCGAATCGATCAGCAAGGCAAGGGCGCTCTGGCGCGCCTTCCACTACGCCGGGCTGCACGGCTCGGCATCAATCGACAGGGGGATGGACGCATGATCCTGGTCATCGACAACTACGACTCCTTTACGTACAATCTGGTGCAGTATCTGGGAGAGCTCAAGCAAGACATCCTCGTCAAGCGCAACGACGAGATCACGCTGGACGAGATCGCCCAGCTCGCTCCGGACCACATCCTCATCTCTCCGGGGCCGTGCTCTCCCAACGAGGCGGGCATCAGCCTCGCGCTGATCGAGCGCTTCAAGGGCGAGATTCCGATCCTCGGCGTCTGCCTCGGCCATCAGGCGATCGGACAGGCGTTCGGCGGCGAGGTCGTGCGCGCGGAGCGGCTCATGCACGGCAAGACCTCTCCGATCCACCATACGGGCCGGGGCGTGTTCCAAGGCCTGCCGTCCCCGTTCACGGCGACCCGCTACCACTCCCTCATCGTGCGCCGCGAGACGCTGCCGGACGAGCTGGAGATTACGGCCGAGACGGCCGAGGGAGAGATCATGGGGCTGCGCCACAAGCGCTACCCGGTGGAGGGCGTGCAGTTCCATCCCGAGTCGATCATCACCGAGAACGGCCTCTCCATGCTGCGCAGCTTCCTGGCGGAAAAGGCCCCGGCTTCGAAATGAAGATCGCCTATAACGGAGCCGTGGTGAGCGCCGGAGATGCCCGCATCTCGGCATTCGACCACGGCTTTTTGTATGGCATGGGCCTGTTCGAGACGTTCCGCACCTACGGCGGCAGGCCGTATTTGCTGGAGCGGCATCTGCGGCGGCTCGCCGAAGGCTGCCGGGAGCTGCGCATCCGGTACGAGCCGGACGCGGAGCGGCTGGAGGCGCTGATCCGCCGGACGGCGGAGGCGAACGGGCTGCCAGGCGACGCGTACGTGCGGCTGACCGTCTCCGCCGGAGACGGCGGCCTAGGCCTGCCGGCGGGAGATTACGAGGAGCCGCAGGAGCTCGTCATGGTCAAGCCGCTGCCGGCGGCGGCTCCCGGCTTGTACGAGCGGGGCCGGGAGCTGCGCCTGCTGCGGACTCCGCGCAATACGCCGGAGCTCGCCACGCGGCTGAAGTCGCTTCATTATATGAATTGCATCGCCGCCAAGCGGGAGCTGGCGGATACGGATGCGGCTCCGGGAGCCGAGGGCCTGATGCTGACCGCGGACGGCCGGCTCGCGGAAGGAATCGTCAGCAATCTGTTTTTTGTCGCAGACGGCGAAGTCCGCACGCCATCGCTCGACACGGGCATCCTGCCCGGCATCACGCGGGAGCGGGTGCTCGAGCTGGCGCAAGCCGCCGGTCATCCCGTCCGCGAGGGACGCTGGAGCTGGGAGGCGCTGCTGGAAGCCGACGAGGTGTGGACGACGAACTCGGTGCAGGAGCTCGTGCCGGTCACGACGCTGGCCGGATTGGACGGAGAGCCCGCACATCCGCGCGCCGGCCGCGCCGCCGGTCCGGTCGTCCGCGAGCTGCTGGCGCAGTATCGGGAGGACGCCGGCTCGCGGCCTTCTGCGGACACCTGAAAGAGCTGCAAATGAAGCCGCCGTCGGCGGCGAGGAGGCAAGCCTATGTATAGAAGACAACCGGAGCATGCCGTTCCCGAACGGAGCTACGAATGGGCGGACGGGACGAAGCTTGCCGTCGGGAGGCGGACGCTCGTCATGGGCATCCTCAACGCGACGCCGGATTCGTTCTCGGACGGCGGCCGGCATCACGAGGGAGACGCGGCGCTGGAGCATGCCCGGCTCATGGCGGAGCAGGGCGCGGACCTGATCGACGTAGGCGGCGAGTCGACGCGGCCGGGCTTCACGCCGGTGCCGCTCGAGGAGGAGATCCGCCGCGTCGTGCCGCTCATCCGGCGCCTGCGGACGGAGCTGCCGGAGCTGCCCCTCTCGATCGATACGTACAAGCCGGCGACGGCGCGCGCCGCGCTCGAGGCCGGCGCCCATATCATCAACGACATCTGGGGGCTGCGCGACGATCCCGAAATGGCGCGGGTGGCGGCCGAGTTCGGCTGTCCGGTCATCCTCAGCCACAACCGCGCGGCGCGCGACTACCGCGACCTGGTGCCGGACGTCATCGCCGATCTGCAGCGCAGCGTGGAGATCGCGCTGGCCGCAGGCGTGCGGGAGCGGGACATCTGGCTCGATCCGGGCATCGGCTTCGCCAAGACGCATGAAGACAACCTCGAGCTTATGGGCCGGCTGTCGGAGCTGTCGGAGCTCGGCTATCCGGTGCTGCTCGGCACGTCGCGCAAGCGGTTCATCCGCGATACGCTCGGCCTGCCTGTGGACGAGCTTGCCGAAGGCACGGCGGCGACGGTCGCGCTCGGCATCGCCCAAGGCTGCCAGATCGTGCGCGTGCATGATGTCGGCGCGATCAAGCGCACGGCCGCAATGATGGACGCCATGGTCTACGAAAGGATGGGACGGTAATCGAATGGATACAATGACACTTACTGGCATGCGCTTCTACGGCTATCACGGCGTTTTCCCGGAGGAGAACAAGCTCGGCCAGCAGTTCCGCGTCGATCTCAGCCTCAAGCTGGACCTGGAAATGGCCGCCCGCACCGACGAGCTGGAGCACTCCATCAACTACGCCGAGCTGCATGCGCGGACCAAGCAGATCGTGGAAGGGCCGCCGTTCAAGCTGATCGAGGCGCTGGCCGGGCGTATTGCAACGGTGCTGCTGGACACTTATACTGGCATTAACGAATTGACCGTTCGCGTCACCAAGCCTAATCCTCCGTTCGAGATCTTCTTCGACGGAGTCGTCGTCGAACTGGTCCGAAAGCGGGATGAGCATGGACAAATCGTTCCCGCCTAGCGGGCCGGCCGCCGAAGCTCCGCGCGCAGCGGCTTGCTCCGCCTACATCGCGCTCGGCTCCAATCTCGGAGACCGCAGCGGGATGCTGGCGCGCGCGCTGCAGCTGCTCGACGCCTCGGACGGCATTTCCGTCGCCGACGTTTCCTGCGCCTACGAGACCGACCCGGTCGGATATGCCGATCAGCCGGCGTTTCTCAACATGGCGGCCCGCCTGTCGACGACGCTCGATCCGCTGGCGCTGCTGCGGCGGATGCTGGAGCTGGAGCTGGCGCTCGGACGGGTGCGGGAGTTCCGCAACGGCCCGCGCGTCATCGACCTCGACCTGCTGCTGCACGCCGATGCCCGCATCGATACGCCGGAGCTCGAGCTGCCCCATCCGCGGATGCTGGAGCGGGCGTTCGTGATGACGCCGCTGGCGGACGTGCTGGAGAAGGATCATCCCCTTCTGGAACGGGCCGAGGCGATGGCCGAGGCGGCATTACGGGAAGGAAAGGAAGGCATTGCCCGATGGAACACGATCAACTGGCGCAGCGGGTCCGCGCCTTCCGGAAGCTGAAAGGCTACACGCAGCAGGAGCTCGCCGACAAGCTGGACGTCTCGGTCGCCGTGCTCGGCTCGCTCGAGCGCGGCACGCGCAGGCCGGAGCCGAAGCTGCTGGCGCGCATCGCCGACACGCTCGGCATCGATTATGAAGAGTTGACGGCCGCGGCCAGCGGCGGTCTGCGATAGAAAAGAGGTAGGCAACATGCTTAAGATAGGCGATATCCAAATGAAGAACAATGTCGTGCTCGCGCCGATGGCCGGCGTCTGCAATCCGGCGTTCCGCCTGATCGCCAAGGAGTTCGGAACCGGGCTCGTCTGCGCGGAGATGGTGAGCGACAAGGCGATCGTGCACGGCAACAAGCGCACGCGCGAGATGCTGTTCGTGGATGAGCGCGAAAAGCCGCTCAGCCTGCAGATTTTCGGAGGCGACCGCGACTCGCTCGTGCAAGCGGCCAAAGTCGTCGACAAGGAGACCAACGCCGACATCATCGACATCAACATGGGCTGCCCGGTCCCTAAAGTGACCAAATGCGACGCCGGCGCGCGCTGGCTGCTCGATCCGAACAAGATCTACGACATGGTCAGCGCCGTCGTCGACGCCGTCCAGAAGCCGGTCACGGTCAAGATGCGCATCGGCTGGGACAGCGAGCATATCTTCGTCGTGGACAACGCGCTCGCAGTCGAGCGTGCAGGCGGCAAGGCGGTCAGCGTTCATGGCCGGACGCGCGAGCAGCTCTACACCGGACATGCGGACTGGAGCTATATCCGCCAGGTCAAGGAAGCGGTCGGCATCCCGGTCATCGGCAACGGCGACGTGAACTCGCCGGAGGATGCCAAGCGCATGATCGCCGAGACCGGCTGCGACGGCGTCATGATCGGACGCGCGGCGCTCGGCAACCCGTGGATGCTGTATCGTACGATCCATTACCTCACGCATGACGAGCTGCTTCCAGAGCCCAACGCCCAGGAGAAGATGGAGATCGCCATTCTTCATATGGACAGGCTCATTGCGCTCAAGGGCGAAGCGGTCGCCGTCCGCGAGATGCGCAAGCATCTGGCCTGGTACCTCAAGGGTCTCAAGGGCGCGGCCCGCATCAAGGACCACATCATGGAAGAAACGAGCCGGGACGTCATGGTCCGGATTCTCGAGAGCTATATCGAATCTCTCCGTCAGGAAGAAGCGTCGGCGGCGGTCTAGCGCCGCCGCTTCGGACTCGGAGTCCGTTCCGGCATCCGCCAGTCCTCCGAGCTTCAGAGGCGCCACGGGTGCTTTTTGCTTGGACAGGCGCAGGGCAAGGACGCCATGCGCTCGCATTGACACGCCGGGAGCAATTGCATATAATCTTGCAATATAATCCTGCACCGACTGTTCTTGGGGCCGTCCGGCGCGCGTTTGCGGCCCGGCTACCTCTTTCATGATCTGCGTGATCCATCAGCAGGGTGCCAAGCAAATACGCCACGACAGGAGAATCGGCAATGAGCGACAAAGAAGTGATTCTGACTCAGGACGGACTCAAGAGGCTTGAAGAGGAACTGGAGAATCTCAAATCGGTCAAACGCCGTGAAGTGGCCGAGCGGATCAAAGTCGCGATTGGATATGGCGATATCAGCGAGAACTCCGAGTATGAAGATGCCAAAAACGAGCAAGCTTTCATTGAAGGCCGCATTATTACGCTGGAAAAGATGCTTCGCAACGCGCGCATCATCAACAATGAGGATATCGGCGTCGACACGGTGAGCGTCGGCTCGATCGTGACGGTCGAGGACCTGGAGCTCGGCGACACGATGGAGTACACGATCGTCGGCACGGCCGAGTCCGATCCGCTTCAGAACAAGATCTCCAACGAGAGCCCGCTCGGCAGGGCGATTCTCGGCAAGAAGAAGGGTACGACCGTGGAAGTAAGCGTTCCTGCTGGCGCCATTCAGTACCGTATCGTAGACATCAAGAAATAAGCGGCTCCTACAACCGATCGGCAAGCACAAG
>NZ_NFEZ01000004.1:70000-227500 GCF_002864175.1 Paenibacillus pasadenensis
CCACCATTTAAAGAGTGCGTAATAGCTCACTGGTCGAGTGACTCTGCGCCGAAAATGTAACGGGGCTAAACACACCACCGAAGCTATGGCAAAGCTGCAAGCGCAAGCTTGGCAGCATTGGGTAGGGGAGCGTTGTGTATAGGTTGAAGTCAGACCGCAAGGACTGGTGGACGGTACACAAGTGAGAATGCCGGTATGAGTAACGAAAAGATCAGTGAGAATCTGATCCGCCGTAAGCCTAAGGGTTCCTGAGGAAGGTTCGTCCGCTCAGGGTAAGTCGGGACCTAAGGCGAGGCCGAAAGGCGTAGTCGAAGGACAACAGGTTGATATTCCTGTACCACCGTAAGCCGTTATGAGCAATGGAGTGACGCAGAAGGGTAGTGACGCGGACCGATGGATGTGTCCGTCCAAGCAGTGAGGCTGGTTTGTTGGCAAATCCGCAAACCGTAAGGCTGGGCTGTGATGGGGAGGGAAACTTACAGTACCGAAGGTCATGATCTCCAGCTGCCAAGAAAAGCTTCTAGCCAGGCGAAGGTGCCCGTACCGCAAACCGACACAGGTAGGCGAGCAGAGCATGCTAAGGCGCGCGGAGTAACTCTCGTTAAGGAACTCGGCAACATGACCCCGTAACTTCGGGAGAAGGGGTGCCTCGGTAGGGTGAATAGCCCGAGGGGGCCGCAGTGAAAAGGCCCAAGCGACTGTTTAGCAAAAACACAGGTCTGTGCGAAGCCGTAAGGCGAAGTATACGGGCTGACGCCTGCCCGGTGCTGGAAGGTTAAGGGGAGCGGTTAGGGGCAACCCGAAGCTGTGAACCGAAGCCCCAGTAAACGGCGGCCGTAACTATAACGGTCCTAAGGTAGCGAAATTCCTTGTCAGGTAAATTCTGACCCGCACGAATGGCGTAACGACTTGGGCGCTGTCTCAACGAGAGATCCGGTGAAATTTTACTACCTGTGAAGATGCAGGTTACCCGCGACAAGACGGAAAGACCCCATGGAGCTTTACTGCAGCTTGATATTGGACTTTGGTACGATCTGTACAGGATAGGTGGGAGCCTAGGAAGCCGGAGCGCCAGCTTCGGTGGAGGCGCCGTTGGGATACCACCCTGATCGTATCGGAGTTCTAACCTGTCACCGTGAAGCCGGTGAAGGGACCGTGTCAGGCGGGCAGTTTGACTGGGGCGGTCGCCTCCTAAAATGTAACGGAGGCGCCCAAAGGTTCCCTCAGAATGGTTGGAAATCATTCGAAGCGTGCAAAGGCATAAGGGAGCTTGACTGCGAGACCAACAAGTCGAGCAGGGACGAAAGTCGGGCTTAGTGATCCGGTGGTACCGAATGGAAGGGCCATCGCTCAACGGATAAAAGCTACCCTGGGGATAACAGGCTTATCTCCCCCAAGAGTCCACATCGACGGGGAGGTTTGGCACCTCGATGTCGGCTCATCGCATCCTGGGGCTGAAGTAGGTCCCAAGGGTTGGGCTGTTCGCCCATTAAAGCGGTACGCGAGCTGGGTTCAGAACGTCGTGAGACAGTTCGGTCCCTATCTGTCGTGGGCGTAGGAAATTTGAGAGGAGCTGTCCTTAGTACGAGAGGACCGGGATGGACGTACCGCTGGTGTACCAGTTGTTCCGCCAGGAGCACCGCTGGGTAGCTACGTACGGACGGGATAAGCGCTGAAAGCATCTAAGCGCGAAGCCCCCCTCAAGATGAGATTTCCCAGTATGTAAGACCCCTGGAAGACGACCAGGTCGATAGGCTCGAGGTGGAAGCGCGGCAACGTGTGCAGCTGACGAGTACTAATCGGTCGAGGGCTTATCCTATTCAAGCAAGAACAGCCGGTCAGCACGGCATTTCGTTCGATCCAGTTTTCAGGGCGCAAGCCTACGCCTTGAGCAAGCAGGACGTTTGGTGGCGATGGCGGAAGGGAACCACGCGTACCCATCCCGAACACGACCGTTAAGCCTTCCAGCGCCGATGGTACTTGGACCGCAGGGTCCTGGGAGAGTAGGACGTCGCCAAGCACTTGCAATCACGAGCCGCCGCATCTTCGGATGCGGCGGCTTTTTGCATTTGGGGCATAAACCGGAACGGGACGAACCAAGCATGCCTTCGTTCCGACCTGAACTTGTTGCCATCATTTTCTGGAGCTGGAGCAATGGGGTTTTTAAAGGGAATAAAGTCCATACTACGTTCACCGATGGGTTCAAGGAGGGAGCGTCATGCAAAAGGGCCGCAGGAAAGGCCGGGAGATTGGACTGGCAGCCGCCGCTGCAGCATCGCTGCTGATGGCCAGCTGCTCGCAAGGGGGGCTGGAGGGAACCAGTCCTGAGAGAGAGCAGAGCCAGCCAAAGAGCGTGCCGTCCGCTCTGGAACGGAAAGCTCCAGGTGCGGCCGTATCTTCTTCGTTGCCTGGCGTCTGGCGAGCTTCGCCCCCGGCGGACGTAGAGCTGGCGGCAGCGGTCGAGACGCCGGCCCGAGCTTCTGCGACAAAGCGGGAAGAGCCGGTAAGAGGCATCTATGTGTCCGGCTACGCCGCAGGCAGCAGACGGGCGATGGGGCGTTTGATGGAGCTGGTCGCCCGCACCGAGCTGAATGCGATGGTCATCGACATCAAGGATGACTACGGCTTGATGACCTATGCTTCCCAGGTCAAGCTGGCGAAGCGGCTGGGCACCGACAGCAGGCCGTTGATCGACGATCCGAAAGCATTGGTCGAGCAGCTCCATCGAGCCGGCGTGTATGTCATCGGGCGGCAGGTCGTATTCAAGGACGCGCTGCTGGCGAGCAAAGTGCCCGATTGGGCGATTCACCAGAAGAACGGGAAAGTGTGGCGGGACGCGAAGCGCAAGGCTTGGATCAATCCTCACCGCAAGGAAGTATGGAGCTACAACATCGCTATCGCCAAGGAAGCGGCCGAGCTTGGATTCGACGAAATTCAGTTCGACTATGTCCGCTTCCCCGCCAACGGCGCTGCGACGGAGGCGAAGCTCGACTACGGAGCCGGCGCGGGAGCGAAGAGCGAGGCGATCGGCGCTTTTCTCGGACAAGCCGCGGATGCGATCCATCGCACAGGAGCGAAGGTTTCGGCCGATGTTTTTGGACTCGTGACCTCTTCCCCGGACGATATGGGCATCGGCCAGTCCTGGCGCACCGTCGCTTCGCGCGTGGACTCGATCTCGCCGATGGTGTATCCTTCCCACTATTCGCCGGGGATGTACGGCATCGCAGAGCCGGACCTGAGTCCATTCGAAGTCATTCATAAAGCGATGACGGATGCTTCGGCGCGCAACCGCCATCTGCTGCAAGGAGGGACGCAGCCGGCTGCGATCCGTCCTTGGCTGCAGAGCTTTACGGCGACCTGGCTTCATCCGCACCGGGTGTACGGAGAGGCGGAGCTGCGGGAGCAGATTCGCGCAGCGGAGGATGCGGGCGTCAAGGAGTATCTGCTCTGGAGTCCGAAATGCCTGTATCCGATGCCGGCCAAGCCGGCCGGAGCCTCCTCCTAAAGGCTCGCGAAAACGGTCCGAATCGGTGCCGGAAAGGCTTGAAAATCCTTATGAAAGCAGGATTTTCCTTGCCTTGACAGCCCTAGACCCCTCTGCTAAGATGGTCAATAATATATTCGGCAAGCCATAAGAATTAGGAGGAAATCATTCGTGTGGGAAACGAAATTCGCTAAGGAAGGCCTTACCTTCGACGATGTTCTGCTTGTCCCCCGCCGCTCGGAAGTGCTTCCTCGGGAAGTGGAGATCGGTACGCGACTAAGCGAGTCGGTCAAGCTCAACATTCCGCTCATCAGCGCGGGCATGGACACCGTGACGGAGGCGGCGCTCGCGATCGCGCTGGCTCGCGAGGGCGGCATCGGCATCATTCATAAGAACATGAGCGTGGCCCAGCAGGCGGAAGAGGTCGATCGGGTCAAGCGGTCCGAGAGCGGCGTCATCACCAATCCGTTCTCCCTGACGCCGGAGCATCATGTCTATGACGCCGAGGAGCTTATGGGCAAATACCGGATCTCGGGCGTTCCTATCGTCGATGATGCAGGCAAGCTGGTCGGCATCCTGACGAACCGCGACCTTCGATTCGTACACGATTACTCCATGAAGATCAGCGACGTCATGACGCGCGAGGAGCTGGTCACCGCTCCGGTCGGCACGACGCTGCAGGAGGCCGAGGTGCTGCTGCAGAAGCATAAGATCGAGAAGCTGCCGCTCGTCGACGAGACGAACACGCTCAAGGGCCTCATCACGATCAAAGACATCGAAAAGGCGATCCAGTTCCCGAAAGCGGCAAAGGACAAGCAAGGACGGCTGCTCTGCGGAGCCGCGATCGGCGTATCCAAGGATTCGCTGGAGCGCGCAGAAGCCCTCGTCAAGGCGGGGATCGACGTGCTGGTCGTAGACTCCGCGCACGGTCATCATATCAATATCATCGAGATGGTCCGCACGCTCAGAGGCCAATATCCGGAGCTGACGATCATCGCGGGCAACGTGGCGACCGGCGAGGCGACGCGCGACCTGATCGAAGCAGGCGCCTCTGTCGTCAAGGTCGGCATCGGACCCGGCTCGATCTGCACGACCCGCGTCATCGCCGGCATCGGCGTGCCGCAGATCACGGCGATCTATGACTGCGCGACGGTTGCCCGCGAATATGGAGTGCCGGTCATCGCAGACGGCGGCATCAAATATTCCGGCGACATCACCAAGGCGATCGCCGCTGGAGCGAGCGCGATCATGATCGGCAGCCTGTTCGCCGGAACGGAAGAAAGCCCGGGCGAATCGGAGATTTATCAAGGCCGCCGGTTCAAGGTCTATCGCGGCATGGGCTCGCTCGGCGCGATGAAGGAAGGCAGCAAGGACCGCTATTTCCAAGAGAACGAGAACAAGCTCGTGCCGGAAGGCATCGAAGGGCGTCTCCCGTACAAGGGACCTCTGGCCGATACGGTCCATCAGCTGATCGGCGGCCTGCGCGCGGGCATGGGCTATTGCGGTACGGCGACGATCGAGGAGCTGAAGAACGACACGTCGTTCATCCGCATCACGGGCGCCGGTCTGCGCGAGAGCCATCCGCATGATGTCCAGATCACCAAGGAAGCTCCGAACTACTCGCTCTAAGCGAGAGGAAGCTCGCCGGAACCGCTTCTTCTACAACGGCAGGCCGCCAGCGCGGCCTGTTTTTTTGCGTCTTGCGGGATCGAGGGGCCGTAGGGCGAAGCAAAAACATCCCCTGTCTCGTTGACGGTATGGTACAATAAGGGCTGGACAAACCCATGTGAAGGAGAGAATAAACGTTGAAAGCAAGATTGGCTCCGGCGCTCGCAAAGCCGGTCATCTCCGCTATCATGGCGGCCTCCCTGCTCGCAGGATCCTGCGCGGCGACTTCGACGATTCCAGCTGCCTATGCGGCAGCGACTACCAATACGGCAACGAACGCGGCGTCCGCAGCCGATGCGCCCGCAGCCACCGCGCCTGCAACGATTCCAAGCTATCCGGACAAGAACCCGAGCTCGAATCCGCTTGATCTGGCGGTGAGCGCCGCGATCGTCATCGACGCGGACACGGGGCAGCTGCTGTACAGCTACAACATCGACAAGCCGCTCCCGCCGGCGAGCATGACCAAGATGATGACCGAGTACATGGTGCTCAAGGCGATCAAGGAAGGCAAGCTCAGCTGGGAGCAGGAGGTTTCCGTCAGCAAGGAAGCGGCAAGCACGCCGGCAGACGGCTCGCAGATCTACCTGGCCGAAGGCGATACGCATACGGTCAAGGAGCTTTATACGGCGATGTCCGTCGCTTCGGCCAACGATGCTACGGTCGCGCTGGCGACGCAGCTCGGCGGCAGCGAGGCGGGCTTCGTGGAGATGATGAACGCCACGGCGCAGGAGATCGGACTGACGACGGCGACCTTCACCAGCTCGACCGGCCTGCTCGATACGACTCTGATCGCAGCCAAGGACACGGCCAAGCTGGCGATGACGATCCTCAAGGAGCATCCGGAGTTTCTGGACTATTCCAAGATTCCTTCCATCAAGTTCCGCGAGCGGGACGACAAGCCGATGATCAACAACGACTGGATGCTCGAGGGCAACAAGGGCAATGCGAACTTTGCCCAGTATACGTATGACGGAGTGGACGGCATGAAGACGGGCTACCTGAGCGCGGCCGGCTATTGCTTCACCGGCACCGTCAAGCGCGGCGACACGCGTCTGATCAGCGTCGTATACGGCACCAAGAACAAGGGCAAGCGGTTCCTCGAGACGCGCAAGCTTTACGACTGGGCGTTCACCAACCTGGAGCGCAAGACGATCGTGCAGCCCAAGTCCGTCGTAGAATCGGCCGAAACGGTTAAACTAGCCAAAGGCAAGAGCAAGACCGTAGCGATCGCGACCGAATCGGATTTCTCGCTCATGGTCAAGAAGGGCTCGACGCCGCAGGCGGTCGTATCCTCGACGAGCCTGCCGGCGGACGGAGAGCTCGTCGCGCCGGTCAAGGTCGGACAGAAGATCGGCACCGTCACGTACGAGTTCAAGGATCCGGAGTCCGGCTCGGTCGTGACGAAGCAGCTCAATCTGGTCGCGACTGAGGACGTCGAGAAGGCGGGCTGGTTCTCGCTCATGATGCGCGGCATCGGAGAGTTCTTCTCCGGCTTGTTCAAAGGCATCGTGAATTTGTTTTAAGATGTTGTCCCGCCAAGGGGAATGATGATAGAATTTGGGATAATCATGCTCGGATAATCCGCTCGGATTGATCAGACTATAGGAGGAAATGGGAATGTTGGAGACAGGTACATCGCGCGTCAAGCGCGGCATGGCAGAAATGCAAAAAGGCGGCGTCATCATGGACGTCATGAATGCGGAGCAAGCGAAAATCGCGGAGGCGGCCGGCGCTACGGCGGTCATGGCGCTTGAGCGCGTGCCTTCCGATATCCGCGCGGCCGGCGGCGTCGCCCGCATGGCGGATCCGACCGTCCTTGAGGAAGTCATGAAGGTCGTCTCCATCCCGGTCATGGCCAAAGCCCGTATCGGTCACTACGTCGAGGCGCGCGTGCTGGAAGCGCTGGGAGCGGACTACATCGACGAGAGCGAAGTGCTCACGCCTGCCGATGAGGTGTTCCACATCGACAAGCGCGAATTCACCGTGCCGTTCGTATGCGGCGCCAAGGATCTGGGCGAGGCGCTTCGCCGCATCCAGGAAGGCGCGTCCATGATGCGCACGAAGGGCGAGCCGGGAACGGGCAACATCGTCGAAGCCGTGCGTCATATGCGCCTGATCACGGGCCAGATCCGCAAGGTGCAAAGCCTGTCCAAGGACGAGCTGTACGCGGAAGCGAAAAATCTCGGCGTGCCGTACGAGCTGCTGCTGAACGTGCATGAGACGGGCAAGCTGCCGGTCGTCAACTTCGCCGCTGGCGGCGTAGCGACGCCATCCGATGCCGCCCTCATGATGCATCTGGGCGCAGACGGCGTCTTCGTCGGCTCCGGCATCTTCAAGTCCGACAATCCGGAGCGCTTCGCCCGCGCGATCGTCGAGGCGACGACTCACTACACCGACTACAAGCTGATCGCGGAAGTGTCCAAAAACCTGGGCGCGCCGATGAAAGGCATCGAGATCTCCAAGCTGGCGTCGCATGAGCGCATGTCCGACCGCGGCTGGTAATCGCTTCATGGCCCCTAAAATTGGCGTCCTGGCGCTGCAAGGCGCTGTGGCCGAGCATATCCGCAGCCTTCAGTCCGCCGGAGCGGTAGCCGTTCCGGTCAAGCGTCCGGAAGAGCTGGAGACGCTGGACGGACTGGTCATTCCTGGCGGCGAGAGCACGACGATCGGCAAGCTGATGCGCAAGTACGGCTTCATCGAGGCGATCCGGCAGTTCCATGCCCAGGGCAAGCCCTTGTTCGGCACCTGCGCGGGGCTGATCGTCCTCGCCAAGGAAATCGAAGGCGGCGAGGAGGCCCATCTCGGCCTCATGGACATGACGGTCGTCCGTAACGCCTTCGGCCGTCAGCGGGAAAGCTTCGAGACGGAGCTCGACATCAAGGGCATCGACGAGCCGATTCGCGCCGTATTCATCCGCGCGCCGCTGATCGGCCGCGTCGGCTCTGGCGTGGACGTGCTTTCGGTGTACAAAGACGAAATCGTCGCGGCCCGCGAAGGCTCGCTGCTCGCAGCGTCGTTCCATCCGGAGCTGACCGACGATTACCGGCTGCATGCCTACTTCGCGGACATGGTGCGTGAGGCGGCAGCGGCCAAGACGCAAGCATAACAAAGGAAGCGACAGGGCGAACGGGCTGACCGTCCGCCCTTCCTTCCGTTATTTCCCCATAAAGAAAGGTGAGACGTCTCGTGCTGGATCTCAAACTGCTTCGCAACGAATACGACCGCGTCGCTCAGGCCTTGAACGACCGCAAAAAGCCGCTGGAGCTGATCAGCGCCTTCCCCGAGCTGGATGCCAAGCGCCGCTCGATCATCCAGGAAGGCGAAACGCTCAAGGCCCGCCGCAACACGGTGTCCCAGGAAGTGGCCAAGCTCAAGAAAAGCGGCGGCGACGCCGAAGCGCTGATCATCGAGATGCGCGAGGTCGGCGACCGGATCAAGGAGCTGGACGAAGAGCTGCGCGTTCTCGACGAGGAGATGGAAGCGATCGTGCTGGCCGTGCCGAACCTGCCGCATGAATCGGTGCCGGTCGGCGGAGGCGAGGAAGACAACGTCGAGATCCGCCGTCATGGGGAGCCGACAGCGCTGGACTTCGAGCCGAAGGCTCACTGGGATCTCGCCGAGAGCCTGGGGCTGCTCGACTTCGAGCGCGCCGCCAAGGTGACGGGCTCCCGCTTCGTGTTCTACACGGGTCTCGGGGCGCGGCTTGAGCGCGCGCTGCTCAACTTCATGATGGATCTGCACAGCGACCAGCACGGCTATTCCGAAGTGCTGCCGCCGCAGATCGTCAATCGCGACAGCCTCGTGGGCACCGGCCAGCTGCCGAAGTTCGAGGAGGATCTGTTCAAGCTGACGGACAGTGACTACTACCTCATTCCGACGGCGGAGGTATCGGTGACGAACCTCCACCGCGAGGAGATTCTGACGGCCGAGGAGCTGCCGAAACGCTTCGTCGCGTTCAGCGCCT
Organism: Paenibacillus pasadenensis; assembly: GCF_002864175.1. Taxonomy (NCBI): domain Bacteria; kingdom Bacillati; phylum Bacillota; class Bacilli; order Caryophanales; family Paenibacillaceae; genus Paenibacillus; species Paenibacillus pasadenensis. The sequence goes on from NZ_NFEZ01000004.1 coordinate 79,117, forward strand.
GCTTCCGCAGCGAGGCGGGAGCAGCCGGACGCGATACGCGCGGGCTGATCCGCCAGCATCAGTTCAATAAGGTCGAGCTGGTCAAGCTCGCCAAGCCCGAGGAATCGTACGACGAGCTGGAGTCGATGACGCAAAACGCCGAGCGCGTCCTGCAGCTGCTCGGCCTGCCTTATCGCGTGCTGCAGCTGTGCACGGGCGACATGGGCTTTTCCGCGGCGAAGACGTACGATCTGGAGGTGTGGCTGCCGAGCGCCGGCACGTACCGCGAGATCTCGTCGTGCTCCAACTGCGAGGACTTCCAGGCGCGCCGGGCCGGCATCCGGTTCCGCCGCGACGCCAAGAGCAAGCCGGAGTTCGTGCATACGCTCAACGGCTCGGGCCTCGCGGTCGGCCGTACGGTCGCAGCCGTGCTGGAGAACTACCAGCAGGCGGACGGCACGATCGTCGTGCCGGAGGTGCTCCGTCCTTACATGGGCGGCATCGAGAAGATCGGTCCGCGCGGCTAGCTTTCCGTTCGGGGCCGGTTGCCTGAGACAAGTGCCCTATGGTACAATGCTCGGGTAACTGCCTTGAGGAGAGATACCGAAGCGGTCATAACGGGGCGGTCTTGAAAACCGTTAGGGTGCAAGCCCACGTGGGTTCGAATCCCACTCTCTCCGCCATACGGAACATCCACCGATCCCTGAAGAGGGATCGGTTTTTTGCGTAGGGCGAGGTGGGATTCGAGAACGGGCCGTAAAGCAAACACATCGTGTTTGTAGGCCCAGGCGTGATAGGAGCATGATCAGCGCCGGTTAGGCGCTGTGCGACGGAGCGAATCCCACTCTCTCCGCCATACGGAAAAATCGACCGATCCCTGAAGAGGGATCGGTTTTTTGCGTAAATGGAGCGGCGGTTCCAGCACCCGCCAAGCATAGAAACCTTGATCCGGTCGCACCCTAGGGAATGGAGGTGGAAGGCGACCATGAGCAAAGTTGACGAGCTGAAGCTGGATCAGGCCCGGCTGGCGCAGGCCTGGCGGGAGACGCTGCCGACGGTCTTGAACGAGACCGATCGCTGCGAGGTGTTCGAGGACGAGGCGGATGACCGCTCGCTCCGCGTTACGATTTACGGGGCCGGGCATCAGATGTATTCGTACGACTTCAAGGTGACCTATGTGGACAGCCGCGAGGTGGAGATCAGCCTCATTGATGTGGACGAAGCCAAAAAGACGATCGACGAGCGCAAGGAGCTCGTGCAGCAGCAGGTGGCAGACTATCGCCGCCATCTGCATGAATGCGCGCAGGCTCTGCATCGCCTGACCAAAGCGTAGCGGGAGGAGAGCGAGCGATGACCAAAAATAAAAGCGCCGTGGACAAGAACCTGCAGAACGTCGTGAAGGATCTGGAGCAGGAGCCGGTCAACGCTCATCAGGCGAACCAGCTTCAGCGGCAGACCGAGGATCGGCGCCACCAGGACCATCTGAACCATGAAAACGAAACCGACCTGGATCATCCGCTGAGCTGAGCCGCTCGGTTTGATTCCATTTACGATGCATGAAAGGAGGAGACGCGCGCATGAGCAAGCCTGACAGCATTCCTGTCCCGAACCCCGACGAGGACCGCAAGGCCTCCCGCCAGGGGCATGATCATGGACAGCCGCAGCAGCCTCTTTCCGGCAGCAAGAAGGTCAAAAACCGGAATCATGTCGATCATCATAATCCGGAAGGCGGCTGATCGACGGCCCCCGCGATCGGATTGGAGCCGTTTCCCTTTTGAGGGGAGCGGCTTTATTTGCTATACTGGACGTTATTCGTATCGCGAAAAGCAGGCCGTCTTGTTCTCGCTCTTATTCAACGGCCGCGGGCGATGGTAGAATACAGAGAGTCGGTTCACGAGCATGGGAATGAGATAGAGGAGGAAATGCATTGAAGTTCATGACACGCCCCTTGAAGCTTGCCGCTGCCGGGCTCGGCGCTGCCGCGCTGCTCGCGGTCGCCGGCTGCACGGGGGAAGAGGCTTCGCCGAAGGCGGAGCTGGAGCAGGCGCTTGCCGAGCTGAGCGCGGCTGGCTCGTACGCGTTCCAGTCGACCGCGACGTTCAAGGAGCTTCAGCTGCCGCAGCCGGCCGCCGATGAGCCGGCGAAGCCGGAGGGCCAGCCGGATCTGTCGGGCTTGATGGCGGAGCTGGCCAAGGGGATGACGATTCAGATGGACGGCATCTACCAGCGGGAGCCGATGCGGACAGACGCGACCGTCAAGCTGACGCTGCCGTCGGCGCCGATGGAGCTGACGCTGCCGATGATCATGACGGGCGACAAGGTATACATCCAGGTGCCGGATCTCATCCCGTCGGAGCTGGCCGGCAAGTACGTCGTCATTGATGCCGACAAGCTCGCCAGCGAGAAGGGCGAGCCGATGCAGAAGCTCGATCCGTCGGTCCAGCAGCGGCTCATGCTGGAGGCGGGAGCGGCTTTCATGAAGCCGTTCGAGGAGAAGACCTACTTCAAGAGCCTGAAGCCGGAGGAAGCGAATCTGCCCCAAGGGCTGGAGGCGGACTCTATCGTGCAGTTCCAGGCGGACGGCGCGAGCGGCGAGCAGGCGATGGCCGTCGTGGCCGAGCAGGCGCTGCCGGCGGTGCTCGACGTCGTGCTGGCGAACGAAGCCTATCTGCAGGCGCTCGGCCTGGACAGGGCCGAGGCCGAGGCGAGCCGCAAGGAGCTGGCCGATCCGAACTCCGAGCTGTCCAAGCAGCTGCGCGAGCAGCTCAAGCTGGAGCAGGTCAAGCTCATCGGAGCGATCAAGGACGGCAAGCTGGCTTACCAGAGCCTGGACCTGAACGTCTCCTACACGGATCCGCAGGGCGCGGCCTCGTTCAAGGCCGTTCTGAGCGGCGCGACGACGTACAGCAAGCTGAATGAGCCGGCCGCGTTCACGCAGGAGATTCCGGCGGACGCGCAGCCGGTCGACAAGCTCGCCGAAGCGCTCGGCGCGGCGGCCCCTCCAACCCGCTGATAGCGGCATCGGCCATCCGCGGGTGCCGGTTCGTTGCCGGTTCGTTCAGCCGAAACCGGAGCCTTCCTTGGCCCAATAAAGCACAAAGAAGCGCCTGCCCTCCGGAGAGGGCGGGCGCTTTTTTGCGGTCCGCAGCGGATGCGGATCGGCGCAGCTGCGCCGAATGGGAACGAAGAGGCCGGATACGATTCGAACCGGAGCTAACCTTGCTGCTGCATGACGATCCACGCGATGGCGGCAGCGACCGCCAGGCAGGCGAGCGTGAAAAAGCCGATCTTCCACGGGCTGCGCGGCGCCTCGCCGGAGACGAGGCCGGTCTGGCCGTTGACCATGAAGCGGAACGGCTTGCCGCGGTACGTATAGGCGGCGTTCCAGACCGGGAGCAGCAGATGCTTGTAGGTGCGGCCCGCCACCTGGGTGCCGATGGTCAGGCCGCTGATCTCGTCGCCGCCGATCTCCGAGCGGATGTCGTCCTCCAGCATGGCGTCGATGCGCCGGCGGGCCCGCTCCCAGCCCTGGTCGCGGCCGACCGAATAGCGCTCGGCGATGTACCCGCTCAAGTAGTCGGGCTTGTAGCCGAGCAGGCCGTCCAGCCGGAAGTTGCCGAGCCGGTCGAGCAGCTGCGCGTCATAATGGCCGGATGCGGGAATGAGCACGTCGTTGAAGAAGCGGTCGTAATGGCCGCTGACCGACCTCCATACCGTGTAGCGCTCCATCTCCGTATACGTCTGCGTCTTGCCGTCGACGACCCGCGTCCGCGTCACCGGGCGGTAATGGTAGTCGCCGCGCCGCGCGCTGTAGGAGGAGGCGGTGTCGGCGTCGTAGGTCCAGTAGGGAATGTAGATGCCAGAGAGCTGGACCGCCGTGTTTTCTTTTTTGAAGGCGTTCGGCAGGAACCAGCGCTTCTTCTTCCAGGCGCGGAAGGATGCGGCCGCGTCGTCCCGGTCGATGCGGAAGGGAATGAGCGACTCGGGGCGGATCAGCTGCTCCTGCGCATGCGGGAGCACCTTGGGCGAGCCGCAGAACGGACAGATCGCCGCCGTCTGCTGCGCCGGGATCAAGCTCTCGCCGCCGCAGCTGCCGCAGCGCACCGCGACCTGCTCGAGGCCCCAGTCCGTCAAGGCGCCGCCCTCGTCGCCGTCCAGCGCATGCTCGATCGGCGCCGAACCGTCCGCCTCGATGTCCTGCAGTCGTCCGCAGTAGGCGCATTTGAGCTGCTGCGTGTCGGCGTCGAACAGCATCGGACCGCCGCAGCTCGAGCAGGGGAAGCGGATCGCGTCCTTGGCGATGGCTTGCTCCTCCATGGCGCGCTACACCTTGGTCCCGCAGTTCGAGCAGAACTTCGCGCCGGGAGCGAGCGGCTGCCCGCATTCGGAGCAGAACTTCTTGGCCGGCGCCTCCGGGGCGGCGGAGCGGTCCGCAGGCGCGCCGCCTGCCGGCGCTTCGCCGCCGCGTGCGGGCTGGCCGCCGGACGGCGGGCCGTCGCTGCGCGCGGCCGCTCCGGCTGCGCCTGGCGGGGAGGCCGCCGCGTTGTCCGCGGCTGCGGGCTCGCCCTGTCCGGCGAGCGCCCGTCCGAGCGCCTGGCCCATCGCCATGCCGGCGCCGAGGCCGATGCCGGCTCCCGCGTCGCCGCCGGGGTTGTTCGCCGCTTCGCGCACCGCTTCGGCGGACTGGTACTTGAGGTAGGTGTCGAGATTGCCGACGACGCCCATCGACGAGCGGCGGTCGACGGCCTTTTCCACCTCCTCGGGGAGAGACAGGTTCTCGACCGTGAGCGCCGTCAGGCTGAGGCCCATGGCGGCGAAGCGGGGCTGCAGCTTCGCGGCGGCCGTCTGGCCGAGCTCGTCATAGGAGGCGGCGAGGTCGATCGCGGGAATGCGGGATTCGCCGAGCAGGTCGCTGACGCCGGAGACGATGAGCGACTTGAGGTAGCCGGCGATCGACTCGGCCGAGAAGCTCGCCTGCGTGCCGAAGATCTCCTTCAGGAACAGCGCCGGATCGCCGACGCGCAGCGCATATGTGCCGTAGCCGCGCAGGCGCACCATGCCGAACTCGGCGTCGCGCATCAGCACCGGATTCGTCGTGCCCCACTTGAGCTGGGTGAAATTGCGCGTGCTGACGAAGTAGACATCCGCCTTGAACGGCGAGTTGAAGCCGTATTTCCACGAGCGCAGCGCCGTCAGCACCGGCAGGTTCTGCGTGCTCAGCGTGTAGGTGCCGGGACCGAACACATCGGCGATCTGGCCTTCGTTGACGAAGATCGCGGCCTGGGATTCGCGTACGACGAGCTTCGCGCCCATTTTGATCGCATTGTCGTAGACGGGGAAGCGGTAGACCATGTCTCCCGTGCCGTCCAGCCACTCGATGACCTCGATGAATTGCCCTTTGAGAAAGTCGAAAATGCCCATATCCGTCCGCCTTTCTATGCTGAGTCTATGGTTCTATTATAAACTTCCGGTCCGGAACATACGACGCCTGGCGGAAAAAGGATGCAAAAAGCCCCGCTGTCGGCGACAGCGGGGCGGTATCGAAGAAATATGGTCGAGACGACAGGATTTGAACCTGCGACCTCTTGCTCCCGAAGCAAGCGCTCTACCAAGCTGAGCCACGTCTCGAAAACATCAATTTAGCATAAATGATAATATCACAACGCGAAAAAGCTGTAAAGAAAAAAGAGCCCCGCCAAGGAGGCTCTCCGTTCACTTGCAGACGAATTCGGCCAGCACGCTCTGCAGCTCGTAAATGTTGAGCGATTTGTTGAACGTCTTGGTGACGGGGCTCGGGTTCCCCGACACCCAGAATTTCAGCTCCGCGTCCAGATCGAAATGACCGGCAGTCTCGATGGAGAAATGCGTGATGCTCTTGTACGCATACGAGTGATACTCCGTCTTTTTGCCGGTAAGGCCCTGCTTGTCGACCAGAATGAGCCGACGATCGGTGAAGATGAACATGTCGCGGATCAGCTTGTAGCCCTTCTCGACCCGCTCGTTGCGGGCGAGCATATGCTGGAACTCCCGCTGCACATCGGCCGGATTCAGCTCGGATGCATTGCCCATCAATCCGTCAAACAACCCCATGCCGCCACTTCCTCTCAAGTTGATGCTTCCTACTCCTTATAACGGAAGGGACGCCTCGATATTCCAGATCAAGGAGAAAAAAGCTTACAGCTCGATCGTTTTCGTCGCGACCGCCCGGCTGAACTCGCGGTCATGCTCGACGAACAGCAGCGTCGGCTCATGCTCGAGCAGCAGCTCCTCGATCTGCATGCGGGAGATGACGTCGATGAAGTTGAGCGGCTCATCCCACACATGCAGATGCGCCGGCTCGCACAGGCTGCGCGCGATCAGCACCTTCTTCTTCTGGCCGCCGCTGTAGGACGAGATATCCTTGTCGAACTGCGTGCGGGCGAAGTCGAGCTTGCGCAGGATCGCCTTGAACAAGCTCTCGTCGATGCCCCAGGAGCGGGCGTAGCTCGTCAGATCGCCCTGCAGACGGGAGGTGTCCTGCGACACATAGGAGATCTTCAGCTGGCTGCCGATGCGGAGCGCGCCTTCATGGGGCACGGGCTCGCCGCAGACGAGCCGCAGCAGGCTCGACTTGCCGGACCCGTTGCGGCCTGTGATGGCGGCGCGGTCCCCCTGCCCGATGTCGAAGCGCACGCCGGAGCACACCGCCTGGCCGCCGTAGCGGATCGACAGGTCGACGGCCTCGACGAGCCGGTCGCGATGATAGCTCAGCTGCGACAGGCTCAGGCTGTCGGCGCTCTCGACGTTTTTGAGCAGCTTCGCCTTCTCGTCCGCGGACGACTGCCGCCGCCGTTCCGCCGTCAGGGAGCGCTTCATCATCTTGGCGGCCTTGTGGCCGACATAGCCCTTGTCGAGCTTGGAGCCGGAGTTCGTCGTGCCGTTTTTGCTCTTCTCCACCGCATGCGACCATTCCCGCGTCCGGCGGGAAGCGTCGGTCAGCCGCTTGATCTCCTTCTGCAGCTTCTCGTTCTCTCCGAGCTCGAACTGGTCCTCGCGCTGCTTGTTCTCCCACCACGAGGAGAAGCTGCCCTTCTGGACGTCGATCTTGTTCTTCTGGATGGAGAGGACGTGGTCGATGCAGTTGTCCAGGAAGGCCCGGTCATGGGAGACGAGGATAAAGCCCTTCTTGGATCGGAGATAGTCGCTGACGAGCTGGCGGCCCTCCGCGTCGAGATGGTTGGTCGGCTCGTCGATGAGCAGGAAGCGGTTGTCCTTGAGGAAAAGCGCCGCCAGCAGCACCTTGGTCTGCTCGCCGCTGGACAGCGTCTCGAACGGCCGATACAGCGCGTCCTCGTCCACCCGCAGCAGCGTCAGCTCGCGCTTCAGCTCCCAGAAGGCATAGTCCGGGACGAGCCGGTCGATGACGTCCAGCGTCTGATCCGACGGCTGGTCGACGGGGAACGGGAAGTAGTCGAACTCCACGTCCGCGGAAATCTGGCCGGCGTAGTCGAGCTCTCCGAGCAGCAGCCGGAGGAAGGTCGTCTTGCCCCGGCCGTTGCGGCCGGTGAAGCCGAGCTTCCAGTCGGTGTCGAGCTGGAAGCTGGCCTTTTCGAATATGGGATCGTAGCTGCCGTCGTAGGCGAAAGTAAGGTTCGTAACCTGAATCAAGGACATCGAATGGTTCACCCTCCTGCATCCATAAAAAATAGGCTGCAAGAAAGGTGCCTTCCCCTTCCCGCAGCCCGCATGAAGATGCAGAAAAAAAGAATCGGCTCCATAAAGGGCCGACTCCCATGCTGACACGGGTAGCCGAAGAGGAATGCAGCTTTCTTGCCCGTCAAAAAGAACCACGCGAAAAACGCGGGCTGACTTTCCGACTGCAAGAAATTCTACATGTGCTCTCCAGCTCCCGTCCGATTGAATTGGTGAATGGCGCGCCCGATACGATTCGAACGTACGACCTGCAGTTTAGGAAACTGTTGCTCTATCCTGCTGAGCTACGGGCGCGCATCAGAACCAATATAGCACGCTTCCGCCGGACGATGCAACCGAACGCGCTGCCTCTCCTGCCCCGATCACCGCTCTCTCCCCCGTCGCCGGCTTCAGGAGGAGAGGATGAGATGCGGCCCCCGCAGGCTGCGCCGGCGGACGGCGACCGGATAGACGACGCCACCGCAGGTGCGGAATCCGGTGCGGAAGACGTAATGTCCTTCGCCTGCCGGCTGCAGCCGGCCGCTGTCCAGGCAATACACCCATCCTTCGAAGCTGCCGGCCGCTTCGGGACGCCGGTCGCGTCCGCCCGATCTGGTCCGATCCGTCACGGCTTTCCTCCTTCCGATTCTGCTCGATGCTCCATTGTATGAGGAGGGACAAGCCGCTAGAACGACGGGTTGCGGTATGCATTGAATATCTGTTATACTTAATATATAACAAATGGAATGAGGGGTGATTCTCGATGATCGTCACGCTCGACTACGAGTCCGAGCTGCCGCTGTATAGCCAGCTGTACGACGAGATCGTACGGGGCATCGCGGACGGCTCTCTGACTTCAGGCGACAGCCTGCCGTCCGTGCGCAGCCTCGCCGGTGACCTGAGCATCAATCTGCATACGGTCAACAAGACGTACCAGCGGCTCAAGCAGGAAGGCTACGTGCAGATCCATCGCCAGAAGGGCGCAGTCGTGCAGCCGCTCGGTTCCGTGCCGGCGACGCCGGAATTCCGGGCCATGATGAGCCGGCAGCTGCGCTCCTTGGCCGCCGAGTCGGTCTGCCGCAGCATGGAGGAGGAGGAATTCGTCGAGCAATGCCGCTCGGCGTACCGCAGCTTGAAAGGAGAGGATCCATCATGACGAATGAACTCGCCGCATGGCTCGTGCTGGGGGGGACTTATGCCCTCACGACGGGCGCTACGCTGCTGCAGCCGTCGCTGGCGCCGAGCAACATCCTGTTCGGCGTGGCGCTGCCGGCCGGCCGAGAAAGCGATCCCGAGGTGCTTCGCTTGAAACGCAGCTACCGCTCCGGCGTCTTCGGCCTGTCGGCGCTCATCGCTGCCATCGCGGCCGCCCTCGCCGTGCTGAACGGCGGCGGGTCCGAGGAGGAATTGAGCGTCTGGACGAGCGCGCTGCCGGTAGCCGCCCTGCTGCTGCAGCTCGCGGCGGCCGGAGGCTGGTTCGTGCTCAGCCACGGCAGGACGACGCGGCTCAAGGAGGAGCGGGGCTGGGCGGAGGAGGAGGAGAGCCGGGGGGCGGCCGACCTGACGATCCGCAGCCGGCAGCGGCTTGCGTATCCGCTGCTTTGGTTCCTGCCGCATCTGCTCGTCATCGCCATCTCCGCCGGAGCGGCGGCGCTCTTTTACGACCGGATCGTCGATCCCGTCATTCTGCACTACAACGCTCAGGGCTTGCCGGACCGGATCGAGCCGAAGTCTCCGGGGGCGGTGTTCGGACTGAATCTCGCGCAGCTCACCGTGCTGGCGGCGTTCCTGTTCGCGAACTATACGATCGGCGCGGCGCGGCTCAGGCTCGCCCCGGGGGCGCCGCAAGAGCACCGCGACCAGCAGGTCCGCTACCGCCGCGGCATGTCGATGCTCATGCTGCTGCTCGGCCTCGGCATCCTCGTCTTCATGGGCGCTACCCAAGCGTTCATGCTGTACGGCAGCGGAGGGCAGGATGGCGTCTGGATCGGCGCGATCGGCCTCGTGCCGCTGCTGCTCGCCGGCGGTTCGGCATTCGGCATGATGCGGCTCGGCCGCGGCCGCCGGGATGCACCGGTTCCCGGCGAGGACGCCAACTGGAAGCTCGGCGCCTTTTACTGGAATCGGAACGACGCGTCCGTGTTCGTGGAGAAGCGGTCCGGCATCGGATTCACGCTCAACTGGGCCCATCCGCTTGCTTGGCTGTTCCTCCTTGCACTGATTGTTCTGATCATCGTGGTCCCGAGAGTTGTGGGATAAAAGTCCTATAAATTAGGTAAATAGATCGAAAATCCCTCTGCCATTGTCGATTATTTCGCTCATTTTCTTGGAAACCGTCGACAAGTTCCTACAAACAAGCTTCCGCCATACGGGGTATAATAAGAGCTACATGACGAGGGGCGACCCGAGGCGAGGAGCGTAGCTGGGCCATTGATGGAAAAAAAGGAAATGCTGGAGCGCTTGCAGGATCTGAGGAAGAAGCTGTACGAGGCGGCCGAGGCGAAAGGAAGCCTGACGGATCCGGTGGTGCTCGCGATCAGCGAGGAAGCGGATGGCTTGATCGTGGAACTCCAGCAGCGTCAACGTGAGCAGAGACTGGAAAAGCAGATGAAAAAAGGCCTCTGACCGGGGAGAGCGAAGGTGGGATTCCGTCGCTCGGATCGGCAGAGGCCTTTGTTGCGCTTACGAGGGGCTTGATTTTTTCATTTGGCGTAGCCGCCGGAAAAAATCGGTCAGCAGAGAGGCGCATTCTTCCTGCAGGACGCCCGACACGAGCGCCGCCTCATGATTGAAGCGCGGCTCCTGCAGCAGGTTCATCAGCGTGCCGGCGCAGCCGGCCTTCGGATCCGGCGTTCCGTAGACGACGCGTGGCACCCTTCCTTGCACGATCGCTCCGGCGCACATCGGGCAAGGCTCCAGCGTGACGTACAGCGTGCATTCCAGCAGCCGCCACGCGCCGAGCGCCTCGCTCGCCTCGCGGATCGCCAGCATTTCGGCATGGGCGGTCGGATCGAGCCCGGTCTCGCGGCGGTTGAAGCCCCGGCCGATGATCTCTCCTCCGCGCACGACGACCGCGCCGATCGGCACTTCTCCGATCGCTTCGGCCTTGCGGGCCTCGGCGATCGCTTCCCTCATCCAGCGCTCGTCTTCTTCTCGATGCTGCAAGCTTTCATCCCTGCCTTGATGCGGCCGCCAGCGGCCGCGTAAAGTTTGGCTCCATTGTGCCTGATCCGCAGCCGCAATGCAACTCCGCCCGATTATGCACAACAATTGTGGAAAAGCCTTCTCCAGCTTTCCAAGACTCGAAACGAGCGCCGCAAGAGCGAATCGGGATCGTCATAATTTGTCGAATTATGCCCCGAACAAACATTCTTTTGTTAACATGTTGTGCACAAGATTGTGGATAACGATAAATTGTTTGAATCTTCTTTCCATCTATCCACGACTCCCCTGTGGAAAACGCCGTAATTATGGGGATAACTTGCTCGGACTGGGGATAGTTCTGTTTATAAATCATCCACATGGGGATGGAAGGGCCGTTTGGAGTCCCGCTAGCTTTTGAGTCTTTTGCTTCTGTCGGCGAATATCGGGCGGTTCGATAATTATGGTATGATCGAAAGAGACGCGGACGACAAAGGATGTGTATCCGGCGGTGACGTTGAAAACGAAGCTGTCCCTGTTCATTTCGTTGCTGGTCGGCCTCATGCTTCTGTTTCATCTCGCTTTCAGCGACGTGCTGATCCGCAAGGAGCTGGCGCGCCAATACGAGCGCTTCACGAAAAGCGTTGCGGATCAGACCGTGAAGCTCTTTTCGACCTATCGGTCGGAAGGCGCTTCGGCCAGCCCGGGCAGGACGCCCGAAGAGCTGCTGCCGCTCATCGTCCAATACGAGCCGCAAATTCTCGAAATCGGCATCTGGCGCATGGAGGACGGCGGCGCTCCGCTGCTGGTCGAAGGGACCAGCGGCTATTTTGACGACGAGACGGGCAAGCGCTTGCTTCGCGAGAGCGCGCAGGCGATGGCGCAAGCCGAGGTGCCGGACACGGATATCATGCGCACCAGCTATCCGTTCGCGCTGGACGGCGTCCCCTACCGGATCAGCCTCGCCGTGGAGCGCATCGATATCGACCATCTGTCCGGAATCCATGCCCGCAACGAGCTGATCGGCGCCGCCGGCATATTCCTCGTGCTGATGGGCCTCATTTGGCTCATCATCCGTTCCGTGCTCCGTCCGCTGCGCGCGATCGTGCGCAAGGTCGGCGACGTGGCCGAAGGCCGCTTCGATACGCCGCTCGAGGCGGAGGGACGGGACGAGCTGTCGCAGCTCGCGCGGCGCGTCAAGGTCATGTCCCATAACCTGCTCCGCCATACCGGGGAGCTGCGGGCGGCTTCCGAAGAGAACGAGCGGATCAAGGATCAGCTGGAGTCGATCATCCAGAATACGGCCGATTCGATCGTCATCATCGGCCTGGACTTCCGCCTGCTCAAGGTGAACCGCGCCTTCTGCCAGATGTTCGGCTACACGGAGGAGGAGGCGCTGTGCAAGGACATCCGCGAGCTCGTGCATCCGCAGCACAGCGTCTACGAGGAGGCGGAGCTCGCCCGGCTCGTGAGCGGAGAGCTGCTGCCTCCCGCGGAGGAGGAGTGGAGGCATCGCTGCGGCACGTATATCCGCGTCAGCTGCTCGCTGAACGCGCTGCGGGACGCGCAGGGCGAGGCATGGGGCTTTGTGAGCGTCGTGCGCGACATCTCCTCCCGCTCGCAGATGGAGGAGCTGCTGCTCCGCTCGGAAAAGCTGACGACGGTAGGCCAGCTCGCGGCCGGCGTGGCGCATGAGATCCGCAATCCGCTCACGACGCTGCGCGGCTTCCTCCAGCTGCAGCAGGAGACGGGCAAGCTGAGCCTGCGCCATAACGACATCATGCTGGCGGAGCTCGACCGAATCAACCTGATCGTCGGCGAATTCCTCATCCTGGCCAAGCCGCAGGCGGCGCGGTTCCAGGTGAAGGACGTGCGCTACGTGCTCGGCGACGTCATCTCGCTGCTCGACAGCGAGGGCCATCTCAAAAATGCCGTCTTCCACACCCGCTTCACCCGCGAGCCATGCCTCGTCTCCTGCGAGGAGAACCAGCTCAAGCAGGTGTTCATCAACATCATCAAAAATGCGATCGAAGCGATGCCGGCCGGCGGCAACGTCACGTTCGACATCGACCATCCCCATGAAGGGGAGGTCGCGATCTGCATCACCGATGAAGGCGTCGGCATACCCGAGGACATCATTCCCCGCATCGGCGATCCGTTCTTCACCGCCAAGGAGACGGGAACCGGCCTCGGCATCATGGTCAGCCAGCGGATCATCCAATCGCATAAGGGAAGCATGCGGATCGCGAGCAAGCTTGGCGAGGGCACGTCGGTGACGGTGCTTTTGCCGGCTTACCAGGGTGAAGCGGAGTAGAAATATGGTACAATCAAGCCATCAGCAGCGGCGCCGGCGATGCCGGACCGCGTAGAAGACGGGGTGTCTGCAAGGTGCGTATCAACAAGTGGATTAGCGAGACCGGCTACTGCTCCCGCCGGGAGGCGGACAAGCTGGTCAGCGGCGGAGAGGTCACGATCAACGGCGAGACGGCGCTGCTCGGCAGCCAGGTGGAGGCGGGCGACGAGGTGCGGGTAAAGGGCGAGCTGCTGTCGACGCACAGCCGCCATGTGTACATCGCCCTGCACAAGCCGGTCGGCATCACGTCGACGACGGAGCTGCATGTCGAGGGCAACATCGTCGACTTCGTCGGGCATCAGGAGCGGATCTTTCCGATCGGACGGCTGGACAAGGACTCCGAGGGCCTCATCCTCATGACCAACGACGGCGACATCGTCAACCGCGTCCTCCGGGCGGAAGGCAAGCATGAAAAGGAATATATCGTCACGATCGACCGGCCGGTGACGCCGTCCTTCCTCAAAGGAATGAGCGAGGGCGTGCGCATCCTTGGCGGCATGACGCTGCCCTGCCAAGTGACGCGCGTCAGCGAGCGGGTGTTCCGCATCGTGCTCACCGAGGGCAAGAACCGGCAGATCCGGCGCATGTGCAGCGCCTTCGGCTACCGGGTGCGCCGGCTGCAGCGCGTGCGCATCATGAACATCACGCTCGGCAGCCTGCCGTCCGGCAAATGGCGCGATCTGACCCGCGAGGAGCTGCGGGAGCTGTTCTCGGAGCTGAGCTACGAGCCGTCGCCGCCTGCCGGGCGTCCCGGCACGTAACCGGCTAGCTGGCCGCGGCGTTCGCGGACCGGTCGCGGACCGGTCGCGCGGCCGGCCATTCTCCCCGCGCCGATCGTGAAGACGCGCGAGAAGCGAGCATCAAAAAAGCCCCGCTTTCCCTGTGCGACAGGAAAAGCGGGGCTTTTTGCCGAGCCGATCATTTGAAGCCGGCGGAAATCATCTGCGCGGCCGAAGGCTGGCCGTAGTTGCGGATGATCGACACCTCGACGCGGCGGTTTTTGGCCCGTCCGGCGGCAGTGTCGTTGCTCGCGACCGGCTCGTACTCGCCGTTGCCGACCGCGCTGAAGCGCTTCGGATCGAGCTTGTCGTTATGCAGCAGCACGTCCATGAAGCGGACGGCGCGCATCGTGCTCAGATCCCAGTTGGAGCGGAACTGGGCGTTGGAGATCGGCTGGTTGTCCGTATGGCCCGACACCATCACCTCGTAGTTCGGATACTTCTGCAGGATGCCGGAGATGTACGTGCCGAGCTGCTCGGCCTCCGGCTTGATCGTGGCGCTGCCGGACGGGAACAGCGCTTTGTCGCTGATCGTGATCATGAGACGGGACTGGTTGAGCTTCGTCTCGAGCGAGGTCGTCAGGCCCTTGTCCTCGATGTACTGGTCGACCTGCTTCTTGAGCTTCTCGAGATCCTCCTGCTCCTGGCGCATGAGCTCCTGCATCGCTTTGTCCAGGTTCGCGGCATTCACTTGCTGGGAGGTCGTCGTGCTCTCCGACTGCGCGTCCTTGGAGCTCTGCTCCTTGGTCTTCTCGTCGGCGACCATGCCCTCCTTGTCGATCGACTTGTAGCTCTCGAGCACGCCGTTGCCGCCGCTCAGAGCGATGTTGAACGCGCGGCTCATCTCCTCGAACTTCTTGGCGTCGACGCTGCTGGAGGCGTACAGGACGATGAACAGCGCCAGCAGCAGCGTCAGCAGGTCGGCGTAAGGGATGAGCCAGGATTCGTCCACATGCTCTTCGTGCTCCTCGTGCTTATGCTTCTTGCTCAATCAGCTTCCCTTCTTTCGATTCCTGCATTTGGAGGCGCTCTTTAGGCGAGAGGTAGACGGACAGCTTTTGGTTGATGGCGATCGTGGAGACGCCGGACTGGATCGAGAGCAGACCTTCGACCATCATCAGCTTGACCTGCGATTCGCGCTTGGAGATGCGCTTGAGCTTGTTGGCGATCGGATGCCAGAGCACGTAGCCGGTGAAAATGCCGAGCAGCGTCGCGATGAAGGCGCCTGCGATCGCATGCGCGAGCTTGTTCATGTCGCTCATGTCCGACAGGGCGGCGATCAGGCCGACGACGGCCCCGAGCACGCCGAGCGTCGGCGCGTAGGTGCCGGCCTGCGTGAACAGCAGGGCGCCGGCTTTGTGGCGCTCCTCCATCGCGCTGATGTCCTCGAGCAGCACGTCGCGGACGAAGTCCTGATCGTTGCCGTCGATGACCATGCGCATGCCGTTCTTCAGGAACGGATCCTCAATCTCCTCGACCTTCGCCTCCAGGGCGAGCAGGCCTTCGCGGCGCGTGATGCTTGCCCAATCCGCGAACATCGTGATGAGGTCCTGGCGGCTGACCAGCTTCGGGTTGATGAACGTCAGCTTGAGCAGCGTCGGAAATTTGGCGATCTCGTTCATCGGGAAGCCGATGAACAGGGAGGCGAACGTGCCGACGATGATGATCATGAAGGCGGCCGGATTCGCCAGGTTATGGAGCGGCGCTCCCTTGAGCACCATGCCGACGAGAACGGCGGCAAGGCCGAGTACGATACCGATGAAAGTTGACTTTTCCATAATGCACCCCGTCCAATCTGAAGATGAGGGAGAGCGGCAGGCCGGCAGGCCCTCCCGCTGCTTCGTCCCGTTTCTCCTATATATCGACTCCCCCTTGAGGGGAGATTAGAGAAATTTTTGCAGAACCATAGTCACATTGCGTTAGAAGATGGCATAACCGTGTACAATAGAGCCATGAAGCTGCGGAAGGAAAAGGAAGGAAGGGATGACGGATGGGCGTCAGGCATGCGAGGGAATACAAGGATATTTTGGATGATCTGACCGAGGCGGTGAGCGCGATTCGCGACTCGTACTCGTTTTTCGAGATGACGGGAGAAGAGTGGGGCGAGCTCGGCGACCAGGAAAAGCGGGAAGTGATGGAGGCGCTGGCGGACGATGTGTTCTACGGCCTCGGCGAGGAGCCGGTGCTGCATGTCGGCGGGGGCGTCGTCGCCTACAAGCCGAAGTTCCACGTCATCGAAGTGATGGTCGACGGCAAGGAAGCCCGCATCGTCCGCCTCATCTGACGCGATAGGGCCGGCGCCGCCGGAAGCGAAAGGCCGCTGCTCCCGGGAGCTCAGCGGCCTTTTTTGTACGTCATGCAGTAAAAGGGCTTCGGCCCGTCCGGCGTGCCCCGCTCGTACTGGTCGGTCACGCGGAAGCCGGCCTTCTCGTAAGCGCGGCGGGCGCGCACGTTCCACAGCAGCACCTCGAGGTCGATCTCGTCCTCGGGCTTGCGGCGGCGCGCCTCCCGCACGAGCAGCCGTACGAACGACGGGCCGATGCCGTCGCCGCACAGGTCCGGCCGCAGCGCCAGGCCGAGGCGGGTGACGCCGACGATCGGGAAAAACTGGGCGTAGCCCATCAGCTCGCCGTCGTCCGGATCGATGACGGCCGCATACTGCTCCTCGCGAAGCTTGGGATCGCCGAACTCGATCTCGAGCTTCTTCAGCGTGTCCCACGGATCGTTGTTGTACACGTCGTACGGCGGCTCGAAGCGCCAGCGGCATACCTCCTCGGCATGGGCCTCGGTCATGGGGACGACCTGCCACGCGGCGGCGGGATCGAACGGATCGATGGTCATGAGGGCTCCTCTCCGGCGCCTTGCGCCTGTCGCTTGTTCGCATAATAGCCATCTTCGGACAGGGCCATTATACCATTCCGGTTCCGGGTCATGGTAAAATAGGAAGCACTGGAATCATCCTACTTCAACGAATCCATCGAAGGAGCCGCGATGCGCAAACTGATTCTGCTCGGTTGTCTCTCCTATTTCGTCATCGGCCTGGCCCATGTGGTCGCAGGGGCGCTGCTGGAGCCGGTCATGGCCAACTATGACCTCAGCTACGGAGCGGCCGGCCAATGGATTACGAATCAATTCCTCGGCTTTTTGCTGGGCGTGCTCGCCGCTCCCGCCATCACGTCCCGGATCGGGCGCCGAAGCGGCCTCGTGCTGGCGCTCGGCTTCCTCACGGCGGCCGAGGCGATCTACAGCATGCTGCCGCCGTGGGACGTCATCCTCGTCGCCGCGCCGGTCGCCGGCTTCGGCTTCGGCATGACCGAGGCGGTCGTCGGCGCGCTCATCATGGACGTATTCGCCCGGGGCAAGGCCTCGGTCATGGGCTGGCTGGAGGTCGCCTTCGGCGCCGGCGCGCTCGCCATGCCGGGCCTGGCGGCGCTGCTCATCCGGGACGGCATCTGGATGATGAGCTTCCCGGTGCTGACCGCGCTCGCCGGCATCTCGATGCTGCTCTGGATGACGCTGTCGTTCGGCCCGGCCGACGAAGCGGTCGCCCATACGCCGCGGACGGCGAAGCCGGCAGCGGCTGCGCCTGCGGACGGGCCTGCCGCGGCCGCGCGCGAGGCGGACGAGCCGATCGTCGCTCCCGGCCTGGACGGGCCGGCGGCCGTGCCGGCTGGCGGCGCGCTGGCGGCCGCCAAGGCAGAAGCGCCCGCCAGCGGCCGCGGCTGGCTCGGCTACGGCCGCGGCTCGTGGCCGCTGCTCGCGGTCGGCATGGCGTTCTTTTTCCTGTATGTCGGGCTCGAGATGGTGTTCGCCAACTATTTGCCGTCCATCATGACGAAGGGGTCGGGCATCGGCGAGGCGGAAGCCTCCGCCGTGCTCAGCCTGTTCTGGGCGACGATGGTCGCCGGACGGCTGCTGATCGGCTTCGCCACGCGAGCGGCGGGCTATCGCGTCTATCTGCTCGGCTCCGTCGCCTCGACGCTGGCCGCGCTCGTGCTGCTGGCGACTGCGGGCACGCTCACCTGGACGCTCGTGCTCGTCGCTCTGGCCGGCTTCTGCATGGCCGGCATCTTCGCGGTCGCGCTCATCTACGTCAACGAGCGGCTGCCGGGCATGACCGACCGCACGACGAGCCTGCTCGTCGCCTGCGGCGGCCTCGGCGGCGCGATCTTCCCCAAGCTGGGCGGCTGGCTGTTCGACCTGCACGGCTGGCAGCGGCTGCTGCAGCTGACGGCGGTCATGGGGGCGGTGCTGCTCGTGCTGCTGCTGGTGCTGCTGGCGCTGCGCGGGCGGCAGGCGGCGGAGGCTTAAGCAGCGCTGAAGCCTGAACCCGGCGTTCAAGCTCAAGTCCGATCCTCAATCTCATCAAGCAGGAGGCGAGGCACGATGAATCAACCGAATCCGATCGTCTCGATGAAATGGCTGCTCGCCCGCATGTACGAGCCCGATCTCGTCATCGCGGACTGCCGGTTCGCGCTCGGCAAGCCCGAGTCCGGCCGCGAGGCGTACGAGGCGGCGCATGTTCCGGGCGCCGTCTACCTGGACCTGGAGCGGGATCTGTCCGCCCCGGTCGGCGAGCATGGCGGCCGCCATCCGCTGCCGGACCCGGCCGAGCTTGAGGCGGCGCTGCGCCGCGCGGGCATCGGCCCGGACAGCCGCGTCGTCGCCTACGACGACCAGGGCGGCGCGATGGCGTCGCGCCTGTGGTGGCTGCTGCGCTGGCTCGGCCATGACGCGGTTTATGTGATGGACCAGGGGTTTTCCGCCTGGCAGGCGGCGGGCTATCCGGTCACGGACGCGACGCGCGTCGTCGTGCCGGGAGCGTTCCGGGCGCGCGTGCGGCCGGAGCTGCTGGCGGACGTGGACGCCGTACGCGCCGCCTCGCGGACCGCGGAGCCGGAGGCATGGTCCTCGGCCGCTGGCGCGGGAGCGGAAAGCGGCTCGGCGGCCGCCGAGAGCGCGCCGCTGCTGATCGACTCGCGCGAGCCGCGCCGCTATGCGGGGCTCGAGGAGCCGATCGACCGCGCGGCCGGGCATATCCCGGGGGCGGTCAACCGCTTCTGGAAGGGCGTCCTGAACGAGGACGGCCGCTGGAAGAGCGGCGACGCGCTCTCCGCCGCGCTGGACGGCATCCCGCAGGACCGCGAGCTGATCGTCTACTGCGGCTCTGGCGTGACCGCCTGCCCGAACGTGCTTGCCCTGCAAGCCGCCGGGTACGGGAACGTAAGGCTGTACGCGGGGAGCTGGAGCGATTGGATCTCGTATGAGGGGAATCCGATCGCGACGGAGGATAAGTAAGAGTCGATAGACCGCGTCGGACGCGGATTGGGGGGCTGTGACAGGTTGCCGTGAGGCGGACCTGTTGCAGCCCTCTTTGGGCTTTTCTGCAAACAGCTTGCAGACAAGAATTCGAGGAAAGCAGCTGCAGGAACCACGGAACCAGCCGCAGTTCGGCGGTTGGGTCAGGTCGTCGCAGCCTTCTGTGCAGAGCAAGAGTCCGACCGCCCTCCAGAGCAATCCACCTGCTGTTGGCTGGCGTTGCCGGCATCCCCTGGCTTGGCGGTATCGATAGATACGGTTTAAAAGAAAGGTCTCTACGAGACGCGCAATTTAACTTTGTTTGGTAGGAGCTCGCAACCAAGTAAACGAACTACTATTTTACGAAGGAATATCAGCGTAAGAACCTCTACAGCGGTTCTACGCCACGATGATGCGAGGGAATATATGAACCGTAGAGACTATGTAAGCAGAATCAATAAGGTCATGAACTATATTGAAAATCATTTGGAAGAGAATCTTTCTTTAGCCTCTTTATCACGAATAGCAGCGTTCTCTCCCTTCCACTTTCACCGCATTTTTAAAGCGATTGTTGGTGAGAACGTCAACGAGTATGTGAAGCGAATCCGCATGGAGAAAAGCACGCAGTATTTGGTGAACCGCAGCGATTTATCAATAACTGAGATCGCCTCTGCCTGCGGCTTTACGTCATTATCCACTTTTTCACGGGCGTTTTCCGAGCATTTCGGAGTAAGTGCGCGAGACTATCGCAAAAACGGACAACATCGCAAGAATAGTCAATTTTGCCGCAAGAACGGGCAAGAAGTTTTGGATACACAACGTTATTCTGAAGACGTATCAGCCGTAGATGTCCAACAAATAAATGTAGCGCAAGTCAGGATCGAGAGGTTGCCGGATCTGCATGTGGCTTATGTCCGACACAGATACGGGTTTAGCAAAGGGATATACAGCAAGGAGATCGTCGAGTCCTTTAACAAAACCCAAGCGTGGCTGAGACAGAACAATCTGGATCTGCGAAGATCCATGGAAGTCGGAATTACGTATGACAACCATGATATTACGGAGAGCGAAAATTGCAGATATGATGCTGCATATACCATCCCTGCTGGGCTAACAGACAACTTTGGTCATGAGGAGGTGGATATTCAGGATGTTCCGGGAGGCCTGTATGCAGTTTATACGATTAGGCTTACGGATGTAAGCTCCGAGGAGGAAGTGATTGTTCAGCTTGGACATGTTGTAGATTACATGTACGGGCGGTGGCTTCCGGATAGCGATTGCTTATTGGCAAACCGGCCTTGTCTCGAGATATACCATACGGAGCTGCAAGGAGCGGTTGTCATCCTTGATTTTTGTCTGCCCATCGAGAAAGGATGAGAGGTTATGTTTGCCTATGTCGGAAACGGTCAGTATTGCTATGCAAATTCCACATCGATGCTGCTTGATAGCATCGGAGAACAGGTTTCGGCGAGCCTAATTGAGGTGTTGACTGGTGTTGGGCTAGGGGCAGTTTGGTTTGAAGAGGATAATATGATTTTCTTCTCTAATGGAATTCCTCATCTGGGAGTCAGCAAGGCACTGGACATCTTGGGATTTACATACAATGAACGTTCAGGGATGGATGAAGTTGGAATGATGGATCAACTATCCGCGGAGCTTAAGGATCATCCGATCTTGATTGGGCCGCTCGACATGGGTTTTCTTAGCTATATGCCAAATCATCACGATCTACATGGCTGCGACCATTATGTGCTGGCTTTTGGGCTGGAGGACGGGTGGTTACGATTGCATGATCCAGCGGGATATCCTTTTGCCAAGCTGCCTGTTCGCGACTTGGTCCAAGCGAGTAAAACAAACCGATTGCAGTATCGGTTTTATCCAAGCGATCTAGTCTATCATTATTGGACATCGCCTATGCGACTGCGACAACGAACATCGAATGAAATATACCACGAAGCCGTACTTTATTTCCGAGAAGTGTATTTGGACGCTGATCACATCGCTTTGAAACAGGGCTGGAAAACAGGGGGCGATGCTTTCACAGCCTTGCAGCAACACTTAAAGGGAGAGAAGATTGACCCGGGACTGCAAGGTCACTTAACGCATTTTGCCTTTCCAGTAGGTGCAAGGCGGGCATTGAACTATAGCGAGTTTTTTCAACCTGGAAATGCTAGACTGTCCGAGTTGAAATTAATGCAGTCCGAAATGTTCGGTCATTGTCATTCCCTAGCCGTTCGGGGGGACTGGCATGCACTAGGCGAGGCGGTACGATGTCTAGGGGAGCTTGAGCTACAATTCCGAGAGCGTTTATTTGATGATGGACAAGAAAGCCGTGCTTACTAAAAGTGAAGAACAGCGAGATTCCGATCGTGACGGGAGGCTTATAGAAGCACAGAACTAGCGTTGCTAAGGGCAAGAATGCCCTGGCCGTGCCAGTTCCGCAAGCTGGATCGGCTGCATGGAGTCGGACAGAAAAAAGGTACGAAGAAACGGCACGGCAGGGGCATTCCGCCCCCGCCGTGCCGTTTTTGCCTATGTCCGTCCGCCCCCGTCGTGCACGCTCGCTCTTTCTCGACGAGAATCCTTTTGCGCCAAGGGCAGCGGCGCCTTGGGACGAGGCGGAGGCGGGGAGGGGAAGTGAGCCAAAACGGGTATAACCGATTTTGGACATGAAGACGGCTCCGGCAATGGTAAAATCGAGAAAAACAAAAAGGGGCCGATTCCGCATGGTGGATAAACTGGAGTCTTTATTTGAGCAGTACGTTCATGATCATCATTTTTCAGGAACCGCCCTCATCAGGGGAGGCGAGGCGACCCTCTTCGAACGCGCCTGCGGCTACGCGCATCGGGGGTTCAAAGTGCCGAACGGAATGCGTACGAAATTCGATACGGCCTCCGTCACGAAGCTGTTCACGGCCGTCGCGGTTTTGCAGCTGGTCGATTGCGGAATGCTCGGCCTCGACGATCGAATCGTGGATCGAGTCGACTTGACCGGCACTTGCATTCCGGAGGACGTCACGCTCGCACACCTGCTTACCCATACTTCCGGCATCGCCGATGACGCGGACGAGGAGCTGGGCGAGAGCTACGAAGCGTTGTTCGTCAGCAAGCCCAACTACTCGATCCGCCATAACGCCGATTTCATTCCGCAATTCGCCTACAAGAAGCCGAAATTCAAAGCGGGAACGGATGTCAGCTACAACAACTGCGCTTACGTGCTGCTTGGGCTCGCCATCAAGCAGGCCACGGGCATGGGCTACCGCGATTATGTCGATCGTCATGTGTTCCGCGCCTGCGGCATGGACGATACGTCATTCGCGGCCAAGGACGAAGGCGACGCCGCCGTCGCGGAGGGGTATGAGGCCGAGTATGACGAATATGGACAGGTCAAATGGAGGAAAAACGTCTATTCCTTCCCGCCGATCGGCACATCGGACGGAGGAGCCTATACGACGGTCGGCGATCTCGATACGTTCATGCGCGCCCTGGCGGGCGGCAGGCTCCTTTCCCGCGAGAGGACGGAAGCGATCATGAAGCCGCAGGCCCGCCTTGCCAAGTCGTACGGACGAGGCACGGTCGTCAACGGATATGGCTTCCATTTCGTCTATGACGGGGCAGGGAAGCTCGTGTGCATGTATAAGGACGGAGCGAACGCAGGCGTCGCCGCCATGCTCGCTTATTATCCGGATGCCGAGACGACGAGCATCATCCTCGGAAATCAAACCTGCGATATCTGGGAGCTGCATCGAGAGGCCGAGCGGCTGCTGTTCGACGCGACGTAGCCGCCCCGAGCGTCAATCGCCCTGCTAGCGGCCGGGCAAGACGGATTCACCCCTGTCCGGCGGCTGGCGGGACAGGGGCTTAGACGCTGCGCCGGAACTGCCCCGGCGTCATGCCGAATCTGCGCTTGAACATCGCGCACAGCTGCGCGTCGCTGGAGAAGCCGCAGTGCAGGGCGATTTCCAGTACGGACAGGTCGGCATGCAGGAGCAGCCGGCGCGCCTCGTCCAGTCTTTTTCCGAGCACGTAGGCAAGCGGAGGGACGGCGAACCGCTGCTTGAAGCAATGGCGGAAATGATGATAGCTGTAGCCGGACATCGCGGCCAGCTGCTCGAGGCGGATCGGCTCCCGGTAATGCTCGTCGATATAATGCAGCGCGAAAGCAAGCCAATGCCCGCTGTCCGCCACGGCTGCCGCCGGGTCCCGCTGCTTCCGGACAAGCTGAATGAGCAGCGAGCTCAGCTCCAGGTCAAGCTGCAGCGCGTAATGGGCGCGCTTGCCCGCCAGTTCGTCCAGCATTCCTTCCAGACGCCGGCCGAGCGGCCGCTCCGGAGCGTCTTGGTACAAGCCCTCTTGAGGTGCGGGCAGCTGCCGGTCCGGCAGCTGGAATCCGACGCAGACGACGCTCGTATCGGCCGCGCGCTTCTCGTCATGCGGCGTTCCGGGACGGATCACCGCGAAGGAGCCGGGACCGTAGCGGTAGGCGACGTCATGGATGCGGGTCGTTCCGCTCCCGCTCGCATAGTAGACCAGCTCGCAGCAGCCGTGCTGATGCATGCCGACCGAGCTGCCCGCCTCATGGGCGGCTTGAAATAAAAACACCGTTTGCGCGATCACCCGCATCGTCCTCCCTTAGCCACTTCAAGCAAGATTAAAGCCAGATCGGTATAGGTAACCGAGGCATGATTCGTTAAGATTAGCTCAAGTTCGAATCATTGTGAAGCAGAGGCAGCCAAAATGACAGGGAGGCGATGGACCGTCATGAGTCGATATCCAAAGGTAGAGGAAGCGTTCCGGCTGGAGCGCTTGGCGGCTCCGCAGGGCAGGGCGAGGATGGTGCTCGATACCGATACGTTCAATGAGATCGACGATCAGTTCGCGCTGGCGTACGCGTTGCTTTCGCCGGAGAAGGTATCGCTCGAGGCCGTGTACGCGGCGCCGTTTTTCAACGAGCTCTCCTCCGGACCGAAGGACGGGATGGAAAAAAGCTACGAGGAGATCGAGCGCATCCTGAGCCGGTTCGGCTTGCCGACGGACGGATACGCGTTCCGCGGGTCGGAGCGATATTTGCCGGGCGCGGAGGAGCCGGTCGACAGCCCGGCAGCCAGGGATCTCGTCGCGCGCGCGCAGGCGATGCCGGATGACGAGCCGCTGTATGTCGTGGCGATCGGCGCGGTCACGAACGTCGCTTCGGCGATCTTGCTGGAGCCGTCGATCCTCCGCAAGATCGTCGTCGTCTGGCTCGGCGGACATGCGCTGCACTGGCCGGATGCGAATGAATTCAATCTGCAGCAGGATGTCCATGCGGTCCGCGTGCTTCTGGACAGCGGCGTTCCGTTTGTCCTGGTGCCGTGCATGGGCGTCGCCTCGCAGCTTCTGACCACGCTGCCTGAAGTGAACGAGCGCGTACGCGGCCGCGGAGCGATCGGCGATTTTCTCGCGGAGCGCTATGAAAGCTGCAGCGACGACCATTTCGGCCGCTCTCGCGTCATCTGGGATCTGTCCGCCGTCGCCTTTCTGGCGCAGCCCCAGGCGGTATGGAGCCACATCGTGCACAGTCCGCTGCTGACCGACAACGTCACCTGGAGCTTCAATTCGTCGCGCCATTTGATCCGATCGGCCTATTTCATCGATCGCGATGCCGTCTTCCGCGATTTTTACGCCAAGCTCGACGACTACGCGGCGGGCCAGCGCACGCTCAGCGCCGTCCAGCGAGCCTAGCACGCGGCATTCCAACCTTCCGATTCGCCGTTCCGGCGGATTCGGAAGGTTTTTTCGCATGCCTTGGACGAGGAACGTCGTATAATGGAGGATAGCAAATCCATCGTCAGCGAAATGGAACAGCTTGCTTTGAAGTGGCAGGAGCAAAAAGAACTCAAGTGAGGCAACTTCTTGGTGCACGAATCGTTGCGAAGCCGATCTCGGCTGCCCCTATACTTGATCAAGAGAGGAGGGATAAGATGGAGTGGCTGGAGCGGATGAATCGGGCGATGGACTACATCGAGGAGAACCTGACGGGGGAGATCGAGCTGAGCGAGGCGGCCCGCAGGGCCTGCTGCTCGACGTATCATTTTCAGCGGATGTTCTCATTCATTACGGATGTGACGCTGGCGGAGTACATTCGGCGCAGACGGCTGACGCTGGCTGCGTTGGAGCTGCAGCAAGGCGGGGCGGCGAAGATCATCGATGTCGCGCTGACCTACGGGTACGACTCGCCGGTCTCGTTCGCGCGGGCGTTCCATGCGCTGCATGGAATGACGCCGGCTATGGCCCGCCAGGGCGGCATGGAGCTCAAAGCCTATCCCCGTCTGTCCTTCCTCATCACGATCAAGGGGGCAGAGGCGATGAATTATCGGATCGAGACGAAGGAAAAGTTCGAGGTGTTCGGCCTGGAACGCGTATTCCGCACGGATGGAGGCGGGGAAGCGCCCCAAACGCCGGCCCGGCTGTGGGAGCAGAGCCATGCGAACGGAGAGGCGAAGCGGCTTGAAGAGCGTGCAGGCGGGCTGCCGTCCTTCGTGAGCCCCAATCTATACGCGGTGAACGCGGTCTGCAGCTACCGGAAAACCGGGCCCGATACGTTTCCATACATGCTCTGCGCCTTCAAGGATGAGGCCAGCGATACGGACGGCTACGCCACGGCGACGATTCCCGCGCATACATGGGCGATCTTCCCGTCGGAGCCGCATCCGTGGGAGCAGTTCGGAGAGACGATCGAGACGCTTTACCGTCGCTTCTACACCGAATGGCTCCCAACGGCGGGCTATGAGCAGGCGGACGGAATCGAGTTCGAGATGAACGGGACGAAGGACGGCCTCAACTACATCGAGCTGTGGTTCGCGGTACGCAAAAAGTAGTTGCCGAACGCGTACGGCTCCTTTTTAGGAGCCGTACCGGCGGCCGTTCATGTAGAAATTGTCCTCCCGGCCGACCCGGAAGGAAATTTCCAGATCGGGGATGCCGAGCGAGCGGACATGCCTGTCGATCGCCTCGGCCATCTTGTCGCGGATCTCGTCCCCGCGCTCGAACCACCATACATCGATGAACGGATAGGAATCGGTATATTTCCCGTCGAAGATCGCCGTGACATGCAGGCACTCCAAGGTGAAATTATCGGTGCCGCATCGGCATATCGCCGCCATCTCCTCTACGAGAGGGATGCTGATCGCGCGTATGCCCTCAGCTGGAATTCCTCTGAAAATCAATTGCGGCATCTCTGCCTGCCTCCTCTCGAATCGACTGCAACCAACGAACGAACAATAAGCGGAACGGCCTTATTATAGCTGGAATCGCCAGTTCATTTCCATGCAAAGGAGCTGAAACCAATGGATCTGGAAACCGTCCTGCACGAGCTCGAAGCTCTCGGCAAGGAACGACTGAAGAAGATGTACCTGGGCAACGGCGCGCATGAGCCCTTGTTCGGCGTGGCTACGGGCGAGATGAAGCCTCTCTACCGAAAGATCAAGCGGAACCAGCCGCTCGCCGAGCAGCTCTACGCGACCGGCAACTATGACGCCATGTACTTCGCCGGCGTCATCGCCGATCCCGACGCCATGTCGGCAGCCGATTTCGAGCGCTGGATCGACGCGGCTTATTTTTACATGCTGTCCGACTACGTGGTCGCGGTCACGCTGGCGGAGTCGGACATCGCGCAGGAGGTGGCCGACCGCTGGATTGCGAGCGGCGACGAGCTGCGCATGTCGGCCGGCTGGAGCTGCTACTGCTGGCTGCTCGGCAACCGTCCGGACGCCGCCTTTTCGCAAGAGAAGCTGGCCGGCCTGCTGGACCAAGCCAAGCGGACGATTCACGACGCGCCCAAGCGGGCGAAGATCTCGATGAACAACTTCGTGTACACGGTCGGCGTGTCCTACGTGCCGCTGCATGAGCGGGCGGTGGAGATCGCGCAGCAGATCGGTCCGGTGGATATCGGCGGGAGCGGCGCGAAGCGCAAGCTGTTGAACGCCTCCGAGCAGATTCAAAGTCAGCTGGAAAAAGGGCGGATCGGCTTCAAGCGGAAGCATGTCCGCTGCTGATGGGAGCGGGTGATCGGGCTAGCTGCGGGTCGCGGTTCCAGCATCGTCAAGCCTTATCGGATTCAGGCGCAGCAGCGCTAGACAAGGCCGCGCATTCCCGAAACGCAAACTGCCTGCAGCCCTTGCATTTCTCTAGATTCAGGTGCTGCAAGGCATACTGGATCGCTTCCCCGGTATGATCGAATCGGTGGGCAGGATGAATCCGCTCCAGCAGACCGGTACGTTTCATTATCTCAAGCGGCTGCTCTTGAACGCCGGACAGCAGCACCTTGCCGCCTAAACGTTCGATATGCTGGATCAAGCTCGCCAGACTCGCCTCTCCGGTGGCGTCTATAAACGGAACCTTTCCCATGCGCAGCAGCAGTATGCCTGGACGCGCCGGAAGCGAATCGAGCACCGATTGTTCAAACTTATCCGCTGCTCCAAAAAAAAGCGGGCCTTCAATTGTATACAGATTGATCTGCGGACAATCATGCCCTTCCCGCACCCTATTCGCTCTTACCTTCGCATGCTTGTGATCGTGGTCGGGTAGCGCCTTGGCCACTTTCAGCACCTCGCTCATGCGTTTCGCGAACAGAATGACCGCCACCAACAAGCCGATCGCCACGGCCGTAGCAAGGCTCGTGAAGACGGTAAGCAGGAAGGTCAGAAGCAGCACGAGCGAATCGCCCGTTTTGGCGCGCAGCAGGTGCCGGAACGACTTCCGCTCGCTCATGTTCCAGGCCACCAGCATCAGCACGGGCGCCATGCTTGCCAGCGGAATATGGGAAGCATAGGGGGCAAACAGGACCAGGACAAGCAGCACGACCAATCCATGAATCACGCCCGACAACGGAGAGGCCGCGCCGGATTTGATATTGGTCGCTGTACGCGCAATCGCGCCAGTGGCAGGAATGCCCCCGAACAGCGGGGCGGCAAGGTTGGCGATCCCCTGGCCGATCAGCTCCCGGTTGCTGTTGTGGCGGCTGCCTGTCATGCCGTCGGCGACGACGGCGGACAACAGGGATTCAATGCCGCCAAGCATCGCAATGACAAAAGCAGGCTGCAGCAGATTGCGGAGCCGCTCCCATGTGATTTCTGGCAGGTGGAGCTGAGGCAGCGTTCCCGGAATCGGGCCGTAGGAGGAGCCGATGGTAGCGACCTGGCCTTTATAGAAAACGGCCGCGACGACCGACGACAAGATGAGGCCAAGCAGCGAAGCCGGCACTTTAGGCGCAAGCTTCGGCATAAGCAGAAGGACAGCCAGGCACACCGCCGCGGTCAGCAAGCTGAATCCATTCAACGTGCCGATGTGGATCCCGATCTCTTTCATGTTGGAGTAAAAATCCTCATGCTTCGCAACCCCGGTCAGCCCCAGCACGTTGACAATCTGTCCGCTGAAGATCAGAACGGCGATGCCGGCCGTAAAGCCGACGGTCACGGACCTCGGAATGAATTTGATCAGGGCCCCCAGCCCAAACAGGCCCATAAGAACAAGCATCAGCCCGGCCATCATGCCGGCAAGGAGCAGATTATCATAACCGTACTGCATTACTATGGCCAAAAGGATCGGTATGAACGCACCTGTCGGTCCGCCGATCTGGAATTTGGACCCGCCGAACAGCGAGATTAAAATACCCGCAATGATGGTGGTATACAAGCCATATTCCGGCTTCGCTCCCGAGGCAATGGCAAAAGCCATGCCGAGCGGGATCGCGATGATCCCGACAATGAGCCCCGATAGGAGATCCTTGCGAAGATCGGCTATTCGATAACCCGCATATCTCCCGATGCCGTTCATGCCGTATGACCTTCTTTTCTTCATATGTTTGAATATTTGAATATATAAAGGACACTACTCCCTGTTTTATGTCCTGTCAACCGGAAATATCACACCTTTCCCTATTGCGGCTCTCCAGAATGAAACAAAAAAAACAAGAGGCTCCGGTCCAGGCCAGCAGTGGCTCTTGTTTCCTGTGTCAGCTGTCTTTGCGCATATCCTCCAGCAGCGAGATCGCATCGACCAGATGATTGTCAAAAATCTCTCTGGCCACCGCCAGCAGATCTTTGATCAACGGGTCGCGCAACGTGTAGGTGACGGTGGTGCCCTCCTTCATGCCGTAAACGACATTCTTGCCGCGCAGTACGGCCAGCTGCTGAGACACAGCGGAACCTTCCGATCCGAGAATGCTCTGCAGCTCATTGACGTTTTTATCTCCTTCGCTCAGCAGCTCCAGAATGCGGATCCGCATCGGATGTGCCAGCGCTTTGAAAAAATCAGCCTTAAACTGCTGTACGCTCTGATTCATGCCCTGTGCTCCTTCAGTCGATCGCCGCGCTGCCCCTATCATAACATAGACAGCGCGTCAGCTTCACTCCAGACTGGACAAGCCCCTCTGTTCTTTCGCCATCCTAAGGCATATTCTTATTTCATAAGGATATGATCGGTCATGTCCGCTGCTGACCGAATAAAGAAGGGGGATGCCGCCATGAGGATGACCATCGGTCTGTTTGCCCATGTGGACGCGGGCAAGACGACGTTTGCGGAGCAGCTGCTTTACCATGCGGGCAGCATCCGGTCGCGCGGACGGGTCGACCATAAGGACGCCTATCTGGACAGCCACGAGATCGAACGCGCGCGGGGCATTACGGTGTTTGCCGATCAAGCGCAGCTGTCGTACAAGGGCTCGGCCTATGATCTGATCGACACGCCCGGACACGTCGACTTCTCGCCGGAGATGGAGCGGGCCGTCCTGGCGATGGACTACGCGATCGTCATCGTCAGCGCGGCGGAGGGAGTCCAGGGACATACGGAGACGGTATGGCAGCTGCTGCGCAAGCACCGGGTTCCGACGTTCTTTTTCATCAACAAGACGGATCGCGTCGGCGCCGACGCGGAAGCGACGCTGGACGAGATCCGCCTGCATCTGACGCCGGACGCAGTACCGGTCATGGACAGCTTTGCGCACGGCATCGTCGGAGAGCCGCTGCGGGAGCGGATGGCCGAGCGGGACGAGGCGCTGCTGGAGGCGTACCTGGAAGGCCGGGACGACCCGGCCTACTGGCTGGAGGCTCTGCGCGGACTCGTCCGCGAAGGAAGGCTGTTCCCGTGCGCGAGCGGCTCCGCGCTGCAGGATATCGGCGTAACCGAATTTCTGGAGCTGCTGCACGGCTTGACGACCGCTGCCTATGACAAGGAGGCGCCGTTCGCCGGACGCGTGACCAAGATCCGTCATGATCCAAGCGGCGTGCGGCTGACCTTCATCAAGCTGCTGGCCGGCACGCTGCGGGTCCGGGACGAGCTGGCCTACGAGAGCGGCGGCAAGCGGCAGGAGGAGAAGGTGACGCGCCTGCTGGCGTTCAACGGGAGCCGGTCGCATGCGCTTGAGCAGGCGGAGGCGGGCGAGCTGATCGCCGTGACCGGACTGTCCGCCGTCGAGGCCGGCCAAGGACTCGGCGCTTGCAGGGACGAGCCGGCCTACGAGATGGCGCCGACGCTGATGACGAAGGTTGCGTTCCCGGAGACGCTTCACGTCAAGGACGTGCTGAGCGCGTTTCGGATGCTGAATGCGGAGGACCCGTCGCTGAACGTCGTCTGGGAGGAGAGCCTGCAGGAGATTCATGTGCATGTGATGGGCCTCATTCAACTGGAGGTGCTGGGGCATGTGGTGCGGGAGCGGTTCGGGATGGACGTCTCGTTCGGCAGCCCGGAAATTCTGTACAAGGAGACGATCCGCGCCGCGGTCACCGGATACGGGCATTTCGAGCCGCTTCGGCATTATGCGGAAGTGCATCTGCGGCTCGAGCCGGGCGAGCGGGGCAGCGGAATCGCGTTCGCGAGCGTCTGCCATCCGAACGAATTCAGCGTCGGCAACCAGAACCTCGTGAAGACGCATCTCTACGAGCGGGAGCATCGCGGCCTGCTGACGGGCATGCCGGTCGCCGACCTCAAGATTACGCTGCTGCGGGCCGCCGCGCACAAGGAATATACGCATGGGGGCGACTTCCGCGAGGCCGCCTTCCGCGCGCTCAGGCAGGGGCTGGAAAAGGCCGACAACGTGCTGCTGGAGCCTTTTTACACCTTCAAGATCAAGGTCGGCTTGGACGAGCTGGGACGGGTGCTGTCCGATATCCAGCGCGCCAGCGGGCAGTTCGATCCGCCGCAGACGACGGACGCGCATGCGGTCGTCACGGGCCGGGCGCCGGTGGCGACATTTCTGAACTATGCGGCGGAGCTGGCCTCGTTCACGCATGGGCGGGGCGCCATCCGCTGCGTATTCGGAGGCTACGACGAGTGCCACAATACGCCGGAGGTGATCCAGCGGAAAGGGTATCGCAAGGACGCGGACCCGCTGTATACGTCCTCCTCGATCTTTTGCGCCAAAGGCAGCGGGTACGCCGTGCCTTGGGACGAGGCGGAGGCGAAGATGCATCTGCTTTGATCGTCGTAAAACAGCCCAAAAGGCTGCAGCTCATTCGAGCTGCGGCTATTTGGGCTTCCATCGTCCGAGAGACGATACGGCGTGCTTGCCGCTGCCGGCGGCTGCAAAGGACAAGCAAACCCATTTATTAGTTGCAATAGCATTCTAACTAAGATAAACTCCAATTAGTTGCAATAGCATCATATCTGGAGGGGAAGGGGAATTGCCATGAGCGAGCCCTGGGCGCTCAAAAGCAAGGACAGCTCGGAATCGCATGGCCCTTATATCTCGGCGATCTACCGTCACATGCAGGTGCTGATCTCCGCCGAGCTGGCGCCGCATCGCATCGGCAGCGGCCAGTACATGTTCCTCATGGCGATCGCGCAGCAGGAGCCGTTGACGCAAAAGGCCTTGAGCGAGAAGCTGCTGGTCGACAAGACGACGACGGCCAAGGCGATCGCCAAGCTCGAGGCGGAAGGGTATGTCCGAAGGGAAGCGGATCCTGCGGATCAGCGCTTTCAGCTGCTTTATTTGACGGAGGCGGGACGAGAGGTCGCGCCCCAGGTTCAGGAAGCGCTGAACCGCGTTCGCAGCAAGACCGCCGAAGGCATCGACGAAGCGGAGTACGCCACGTTCATCCGTCTGCTGAAGACGGTGCTCGGCAACTTGACCGGGCTGTAGAGGCGAAGGTCCGCCTGCTGAAGAACCTGGCTTTTTCAAACCAAGGAGGAGGATGACGATGCTGGCTGCAGCTCCGTTTGTCGTCGTGGAGAATTGCGCGGAGGAAATCCGATTTTATCAAGGCGTCTTTGGAGGAGAGGTCGAGATTCTGCGAAGGCAGGGGGAGACGGTCCTGAACGCGGATCTGCACGTAGATGGAGTCGCCCTCAAGTTCGCCGACGTTCAAGCGGCGAAGCCGGTGCAGAAGGGCGACTATGTCCGGATCTTCCTCAAGCTCGGCACGGAGGAGGAGTTCCGCCGCGTCTATGGAGCCCTCGCTTCCGGCGGGGCGATCGTCACGGAGCTGTACGAGGCTCCGTTCAACGGCCTGCTGGCCATCGTCTCCGACCGGAACGGGGTCTGTTGGGTGCTGTCCTTTTATCGTGCATGACGAAAAAAACCGCTCCCCGGGTCGAGAGGAGCGATCAGGCTCCCCTCTGCCGAGAAACGGTTCTTATTAGTTGCGGATCAGATAGTCGAACGCGCCGAGCGCCGCGGTCGCGCCCGAGCCCATCGAGATGATGATCTGCTTGAACGGGCTGTTCGTGCAGTCGCCTGCCGCGAACACGCCGGGCAGCGACGTCGCGCCGCGCGCGTCGACGATGATCTCGCCCATCCGGTTGCGCTCCACCGCGCCTCCGAGCCATTCGGTGTTCGGCACGAGGCCGATCTGCACGAATACGCCCTGCAGCTCGATGTGGCGGTCCTCGCCGGTCTCGCGGTCGGTGAACGTGATTCCGCTGAGCTTGTCCGTGCCGGTGAATTCCTTGGTCGCGACATTCGTGATGACCGTGACGTTCGGAAGCGAGTACAGGCGGTCCTGCAGCACGGAGTCGGCCTTGAGCTCGGTGTTGAACTCCAGCACGGTCACATGCTTCACGATGCCGGCCAGGTCGATCGCCGCTTCGACGCCGGAGTTGCCTCCGCCGATGACCGCGACATCCTTGCCGGCGAACAGAGGTCCGTCACAGTGCGGGCAGTACGCCACGCCCTTGTTCTTGAACTCGGCTTCGCCCGGCACGCCGACGTTGCGCCAGCGCGCTCCGGTCGACAGGATGACCGTCTTGCTGCGCAGCACGGCGCCGTTCTCGAGCTCGACCTCGACATAATCCTTCTTCTCCAGGCGGACCGCCCGTTGAAGCTTCATGATGTCGACGTTGTACTCCTTCACATGCTCCTCGAGGCTCGCGGCCAGCTTCGGACCTTCGGTGTACTTCGTGCTGATGAAGTTCTCGATGCCGACCGTGTCCATGATCTGGCCGCCGAAGCGCTCGGCGACGATGCCGGTGCGGATGCCTTTGCGGGCCGCATAGATCGCGGAGCTTGCGCCGGCCGGGCCGCCGCCGACGACGAGCACGTCGAACGGCTCCTTGCCGTTGAATTCCTCCGCGCTCGGAGCTTCGACGATCTTGGCCAGAATCTCCTCGATCGACATCCGGCCGCCGCCGAACGCCTCGCCGTTCAGGTAGACGGACGGCACGGCCATGACGCCGCGCTCCTCCGCTTCATCCTTGAACGCCGCGCCGTCGATCATCGTATGCGAGATGCCCGGATTGAGCACGCTCATGACGTTGAGGGCTTGGACGACATCCGGACAGTTGTGGCAGCTCAGGCTGACGAACGTCTCGAACTTGTACTCGCCCTTGATGCCCTTGATCAGATCGATGACGCTCTGGTCGACCTTCGGCGCGCGGCCGCTGACTTGCAGCAGCGCCAGCACGAAGGACGTGAATTCATGGCCGAGCGGGATGCCGGCAAAGACGATTCCCGTATCCTCGCCCGGGCGGTTCACGCTGAAGCTCGGCGTGCGCGGCAGCTCCGCTTTTTCCACCCGGATGCGGGGGCTCATGGCGACGATCTCGTCCATCAGGCCGAGCATGTCCTGCGACACCGCGTCGGTGCCCGCGCTGACCTGGATATGCACGTCGCCTTCCATGAGTCCCATGTATTGGGCTAGCTGTGCCTTGATATCTCCGTCAAGTACCATTGGAAATGCCCCTTAGATCTTGCCTACGAGGTCAAGGCTAGGCTTCAGCGTCGTGCCGCCTTCTTGCCATTTCGCAGGGCAGACTTCGCCTGGATTGTTGCGCACGTATTGAGCGGCTTTGATCTTGTTGACGAGCGCGCTCGCGTCGCGGCCGATGCCGCCGGCATTGATCTCGACCGTCTGGATGACGCCGTCCGGATCGATGATGAACGTGCCTCGGTCGGCCAGGCCGTCCGCTTCGATCAGCACGTCGAAGTTGCGGGAGATCGTGTGCGTCGGATCGCCGATCATGATGTACGTGATCTTGCCGATCGTCTCGGAGCTGTCATGCCAAGCCTTGTGCGTGAAGTGCGTGTCGGTCGAGACGGAATATACTTCCACGCCGAGCGATTTCAGCGTTTCATATTGGTCTTGCAGGTCGCCGAGCTCGGTCGGGCATACGAAGGTGAAGTCGGCCGGGTAGAAGCAGACGACGCTCCATTTGCCTTTGAAGTTCTGCTCCGTTACGTCGATGAAATTGCCGTTCTGGTACGCTTTCGCGCTAAAAGGTTTTACTTCAGTTCCGATCAGGGACATGATATGGTTCCTCCTTGGAGTTTTTTTATAATGATTACAATCTAATATTAATTTTGTTGAGAATGACTGTCAAGTAGACATCCCTCGCTTCCTCGAAAAATCATCGCATTCCGCCGCCAATTGTGGCCGGCTCGACACGCTTTTGGTCATCTTTCCCGGTTGCGGGGCCTCCGATTCACTCTTTCATTCCTTCCGACAATCGAATGAACTTAATGAACGAACGCACGGAATGGGGCACGTAATTGTCCCTCGGCCAGATGACGTCCAGCTGCCAGGGAA
The DNA here is from genome assembly GCF_002864175.1 of Paenibacillus pasadenensis. Classification (NCBI taxonomy): domain Bacteria; kingdom Bacillati; phylum Bacillota; class Bacilli; order Caryophanales; family Paenibacillaceae; genus Paenibacillus; species Paenibacillus pasadenensis. The sequence continues at coordinate 114,333 of NZ_NFEZ01000004.1, forward strand.
TGACGGGATCGTCCAGCTGCACGAAGCGGATGCGCGGGTCAGTGATCTTGCTGCAGATGACGTCGGGCACGATCGAGATGCCGACGCCGGCCGCGACCATCTCCGCCATGAGGTCCCACTGGGAGCTGGAATGAAGGATCTGCGGCTCGTAGCCGGCCGCCTGGCAGGCGCGCAGCACGAGCTGCCGCACGGCGAAGCCGTACGAGAACAGGATGAACGGCTCCTGCTCAAGCTCCCGGATCGACGCGGCTTCCCGGCCGGCGAGCGGATGCGCCTCGTGCACGAGCAGCGCGAGCCGCTGCCGGATGAACGGCACGGAGTGGAACGCCTGCGCGTTCACAGGGCCGACGACGACCCCGATATCGAGCTCCCCGCTCAGCAGCAGCGACTCGATCTTCTTCGCGCCCTCCTCGGTCACCTGGAAGCTCACATTGGGGAATTCCCGTTGAAAGGGAGGAATGACGCGGGGGAAAAAGACGGAGCCGATGACGGGAGGCAGGCCGATCGCGATGCTGCCCGTCTTGAGCTCCGCGACGTCGTCCATGGCGGTGTGCAGATCCTGCACGGCGCGCAGCACGGCGGGGATCTGGCGGATGGCGGCGGCGCCGGAGTCCGTCAGCTTGAGCTGCTTGCCGGAGCGGTCGAACACCGGGGCGCCGAGCTCGTCCTCCACCGAGCGGACGATCTTGCTGAGCGTCGGCTGGGACAGATGGAGCGTCTCGGCCGCTTTGGTCATGTTCTGCTGCTTGGCGATCTCCAGCAGGTAGGAAAGATGTCTAAGTTCCAAGCCGAATAGCTCCATTCATAGAATTATGGAATGGCAATGATTCGATGTCTGAATTTTACCTTTTCGCCGAGCAGGTTGTAAACTGAGACGGAACGAAATGAAAGCGTTTTACAACCCGAGGCAGAGGAGCCATGTCTATGTTCCTAGAAGTTTTCGCCATCCTGCTCGCGCTTGGCCTGCTCATGCTTTTCGCCTATCGAGGGTTCCCGGTCATCGTATTCGCGCCGATCTTCACGCTGCTGGCCGTCGTCATCTCGGGCAAGGCGCTGCTGCCGAGCTACACCGAGGTGTACATGACCAACGCGGCCAGCTACATCAAGACGTATTTCCCGGTCTTCCTGCTCGGCGCGATCTTCGGCAAGGCGATGGAGCTGAGCGGAGCGGCCTCGTCGATCGCCCACGCGATCGTGAGATCGCTCGGCAGCAAGCGGGCGATGCTGGCGGTCGTCCTCGCCTGCGCCGTGCTGACGTACGGCGGCGTCTCGCTGTTCGTCGTCGCTTTTGCCGTGTATCCGTTCGCGGCGGCCATCTTCCGGGAAGGCAACATCCCGAAACGGCTCATCCCCGGCACGATCGCGCTCGGCGCGTTCACGTTCACGATGGACGCGCTGCCCGGCACGCCGCAGATCCAGAACATCATCCCGACCGCCTACTTCGGGACGGACGCCTATGCGGCTCCGGTCGTCGGCATCATCGGCGGCGCGCTCATCTTCGCGGCCGGCCTGTACTGGCTGGAGCGCCGCCGCAAGCAGGCCGAGCTCGCCGGCGAGGGCTACGGCGACAACCACAAGAACGAGCCCGAGGCGGCGGAGGAGACGAACTATCCGAAGCTGTGGCTGGCGCTGCTGCCGCTGGCGCTCGTGCTGGTGCTGAACTTCCTGCTGAGCCGCGGCGCGCTGACCGTCACGACGTGGTATGACGAGGAGCTGCTCCAGTCGTTCAACATCGCGAACGTCAAGTCCGTCTCCTCGATCTGGGCGCTCATCATCGCGCTGACGGTCGGCGTCATCGCCGCGCTTTGCATCAACGTCCGCCAGGTGAAGGGCAAGCTCGCCGCCGGCCTGACGGCAGGCGCGATGGGCGCGCTGCTGGCGATCTTCAACACCGCCTCCGAGGTCGGCTTCGGCAACGTCGTCAAGACGCTGCCCGGCTTCCAGGCGATCCAGAACGGCATCCACAGCATGAACGGGGCGCCGCTGCTGTCGGAAGCCGTCTCGGTCAACCTGCTCGCCGGCATCACCGGCTCCGCCTCCGGCGGCCTGTCGATCGCGCTGGAGGTCATGAGCAAGACGTATCTCGATGCGGCGAACGCGATGGGCATCAGCCCCGAGCTGCTGCACCGGATCGCCTCGATGGCGTCCGGAGGCATGGACACGCTGCCGCATAACGGCGCCGTTATCACGCTGCTCGCGATTACCGGCCTGACGCATCGCCAGTCGTACAAGGACATTTTCGCCATCACGATCATCAAGACGGTCGTCGTATTCGCGCTCGCCGCGGTGCTGACCGTCATCGTCTAGAACGCTTCATCGCATCAGAGGAATGGAGGCCTGAATCCATATGCAGCCGGAGATGAAAGGAAGGGTCGCGCTCGTCACGGGCGCGGCCAGCGGCATCGGACTCGAGATTGCCCGCAAGCTGTCGGCGGAGGGAGCGGCGGTCGTGCTGACCGACATCCGCGGGGAGGCGGCGGAGCAGGCGGCCGCCTCGCTCCAGGACGTAGGCGGAGAGTGCCTCGGCCTCGCCTGCGACGTCACCGACGAAGGCCAGTACGCGCAGGCGATCGCCCGCGCGGAGGCGGCCTACGGCCGGCTGGACATCCTCGTCAACAACGCCGGCCTGCAGCATGTCGCTCCGATCGAGGAATTCCCCGTGGAGAAATTCGACTTCATGCTGCGGGTCATGCTGACGGGGGCGTTCATCGGCATCAAGCATGCGTTCCCGATCATGAAGCGCCAGCAGTACGGCCGCATCCTCAACATGGCGTCGATCAACGGCGTCATCGGCTTCGCCGGCAAAGCGGCCTACAACAGCGCCAAGCACGGCCTGATCGGCCTGACCAAGGTGGCGGCGCTCGAGGGCGCGGCCCACAACATCACGGTGAACGCGCTCTGCCCGGGCTACGTCGACACGCCGCTCGTGCGCGGGCAGCTCGAGGACCTGTCCCGCACGCGCGGCGTTCCGCTGGAGCGGGTGCTGGAGGACGTGCTGTACTCGCTCATTCCGCAGAAGCGGCTGCTCTCCGTGGAGGAGATCGCCGACTTCGCCTCGCTCATCGCCGGGGACCGGATGCGCGGCGTCACCGGCGCGACGCTGCTGATCGACGGCGGCTACACCGCGCAGTAGAGCGGGAGGGCCGGGGCGCGACAACAGAAAGGATGGAACTTATGAGCAAGACATGGGCTTCGGCTGCGGACGCCGTGCGCGATATCCCGGACGGATCGACGCTGATCGTCGGCGGATTCGGCCTATGCGGCATCCCCGAGACGCTCATCCAGGCGCTGGTCGAGCAGGGGACGAGCGGCCTCACGGCCGTCAGCAACAACTGCGGCGTCGACGACTGGGGGCTCGGGCTGCTGCTGCGGACGAAGCAGATCCGCAAGATGGTCTCCTCCTATGTCGGGGAGAACAAGACGTTCGAGAGCCAGTACCTGAGCGGGGAGCTGGAGGTCGAGCTCGTCCCGCAAGGGACGCTCGCGGAGCGCATCCGCGCCGGAGGGGCGGGCATCCCCGGCTTCTACACGCCGACCGGCGTCGGCACGGTCGTCGCGGACGGCAAGGAGCAGAAGGAATTCGACGGCCGGACCTACCTGCTCGAACGAGGCATCGTCGGCGACTTCGCCCTCGTCAAGGCGTGGAAGGCGGATACGCTCGGCAACCTCGTCTACCGCAAGACGTCGCGCAACTTCAATCCGCTCGCGGCAGCCGCGGGCCGGATCACGATCGCGGAGGCCGAGGAGATCGTGCCGGCAGGCGCGCTCGATCCGGACGAGATCCATACGCCGGGCGTCTACGTGCAGCGGGTTGTCCAGGGCTTCGGCTATGAGAAGCGGATCGAGCGCTTGACCGTGCGCGGCGCAGGCGTCCAAGTCCAAGGGAGGGAAGGCCGATGAGCGGCAGCCGAAGCGCGATCGTCATGCGGGCGGTGCAGGAGATTCAGGACGGCATGGTCGTCAATCTCGGCATCGGCATGCCGACGCTGGTCGCCAACCATATTCCGGCCCGCATGCAGGTGCTGCTGCAGTCGGAGAACGGGCTGCTCGGCATCGGGCCGTACCCGCTGGAGGGCGAGGCCGATCCCGACCTCATCAACGCGGGCAAGGAGACGGTGACGGCCGTTCCGGGCGCGTCCTATTTCGACAGCGCGGAGTCGTTCGCGATGATTCGGGGCGGCCACGTCGAGCTCGCGATCCTCGGCGGCATGGAGGTGTCGGAGCAGGGCGACCTCGCCAACTGGATGATCCCCGGCAAGATGGTCAAGGGCATGGGCGGCGCGATGGATCTCGTGCACGGAGCGCGGCGCGTCGTCGTCGTCATGGAGCATATGAGCAAGCACGGAGAGTCCAAGGTCAAGGCCGCCTGCACGCTGCCGCTGACCGGGCAGCGGGTCGTCGACCGGCTCATCACGGACTTGGCCGTATTCGACTTCACCGAGCAGGGAATGGTGCTCGTGGAGCTGCAGGAGGGCGCGACGCTGGAGCAGGTGCGGGACCATACCGAGGCCCGCTACGCGGTCGCAGCGGAATTGGAGAGGGGGAGAGCGTGATGTCGAGCTTGCATGAAGCGGTCATCGTCAGCGCCGTCCGCACGCCGATCGGCAGCTTTCAGGGGGCGCTCGCCGAGGTGCCGGCGCCCGAGCTGGGCGCGGCGGCGATCCGGGAGGCGCTCGCCCGGGCGGGCGTCGGCCAGGAGCAGGTGGACGAGGTCATCCTCGGCCATGTGCTGCAAGCGGGAGTGGGACAAAATCCGGCTCGCCAGGCGTGGCTGAAAAACGGCTATTCGTCCTCGGTGCCGGCGGCGGCCGTCAACAAGGTGTGCGGCTCCGGCCTCAAGGCCGTCATGCTGGCCGCGCAGGCGATCCGGATCGGCGACGCCGAGATCGTCGTGGCCGGCGGCATGGAATCGATGAGCCAGTCTCCCTACCTGCTGCCCGGCGGGCGGACCGGCCTGCGCCTCGGCGACGCCAAGCTCGTCGACTCGATGATCCGGGACGGGCTCTGGTGCGCGATGGGCGACATCCATATGGGGGAGACGGCCGAGAACATCGCGGACAAGTACGGCATCGGCCGCCAGGAGCAGGACGAGTTCGCGGCATGGAGCCAGCAAAAGGCCGAGGCGGCGATCGCGGCCGGCCGCTTCGCCGAGGAGATCGTGCCGGTGGCCGTCCCTCGCCGCAAGGGCGAGCCGCTGTCGGTCGGCGCCGACGAGCATCCGCGCGCCGGCACGACGGCGGAGTCGCTCGGCCGGCTGCGCCCGGCGTTCCGCGCGGGCGGCACTGTCACGGCCGGCAACGCGTCCGGCCTGAACGACGGCGCGGCCGCGCTCGTCGTCATGTCGGCGGAGCGGGCGGCCGCGCTCGGCCTGAAGCCGCTCGCCGCCATTCGCGGCTACGCGAGCGCGGCGCTCGACCCGGCCTTCATGGGGCTCGGCCCCGTGCACGCGACGCGCCGGCTGCTGGAGCGGACGGGAGTGTCGATGGGCGACATCGACTTGTTCGAGATGAACGAGGCGTTCGCGGCGCAGGCGATCGCCGTCGGCCGCGAGCTCGAGCTGCCGCCGGAGAAGCTCAACGTGAACGGCGGCGCCATCGCGCTCGGGCATCCGATCGGCGCGAGCGGCGCCCGCATCCTCGTCACGCTGCTGCATGAGCTGCGCCGCCGCGAGGGCCGGCTTGGCCTCGCCTCGCTCTGCATCGGCGGCGGGCAAGGCGTCTCCATGCTGGTGGAGGCGCTGTAGGCTCTGCTCCGCAGCGAACGCTTGTCGATGAGAAGGTCAGCACAGAGGTCTGTGACGGCTGCCTAGGGGGCAGCTGGCGCAGGCCTTTTGGCTGTCCCTGCTTGACGAGTCGCCGGCATGTTCAAATCGCGCCTTTCCCGCTATGCTTAACCTTTAAGGAGGGGGAGGAAAATGGAAAAGTCAGCGTTCTACGGCAGGTGGGCCTGTCAGAAGATGATTGAGTCGGCTTCGTCGAACCTATGGGACGGCCACTGGGCGTGCGCGGTGCTCTCCATGGCCCGGCTGCTGGACGAGCAGCTTCTGCCCGGGGGTCTGGAGCCTTTGGTCCGCCGCAACCTCGATCAGATCGTCGAGGAGAAGAGGAACCAAGGCATCTATGACGAGGAAGGGGAGCCGAAGATCGGCTTTCGGCCGGAGCTGCTGCGCCTGTTGATTCGAAATGGCGGCAAAGACAACTCGCTTGGCCACGATGCCATCTATGCGTCCTACATGCTCGACTTGATCGAGCGCTCCGGCATTCCGGCGACGCAAGAGCTGTTCGACGCGATGGCGACGATGCTGCAGGGCTTTGCCGACTCCGGTCCCGGTTATGTCACGATCAACGGCATCCATACGATCGTTCAACCCGGCGAGGTGCCGGAAGCGGAGAATCAGCCTGAGCTTGCTCCATCATCCGTGCTGGAGCTGTTCCATGCTTTCTCCAGACCGGAACGGATGGAGAGAGGAGACATGCAGCTCGGCCATCTGCTCACGCACGGACATGCCGTCGTGGAGCTGAAGCGGGCCTTGCGTGCCGAGGCTCTGGAGGAGCACGGGCCGGTTCTGGAGCAGTCTTTCTTCAAAAGAACAGCTCTGTTGGCTTACGCGAATGCGCTCGAAAAGGAAGAGACGGAATTCGCTTCAAACGCCGCGGCCGGCGCGCGTAATCCGCTGGAGCCGTCTTATTGGGAAGAAGCCCTTGCGGACAGCCGGCATGGGCATTACGGCAAGTACGCTTACAGCTACCTCAGGCTCTGCCGCTTGGCCGGATTCCGCCCGGAGAATTTCCAGTCGTTCAGCCGGATCCTGCCGCCGCTGGCATGAAGGCTCCCGGACCGGATGAAGGAGCGACAACGATGCGGATGATGGAATCCTGGATGAGCCGGCTGTGGCCGGAGTGGAGCGGAACGCTGCGGCGGCGGAGCGGCGGGTGGAACAACAGCACGTATTTTGTTGAAGGCAGTGCCGGGCGCGCGGTGCTGCGCATCTACGAGACGCATCGCGACCGGGACAAGATCGAGTTCGAGCACGAGGTGCTGAAGCGGCTGGCGGAGCTCTCCTTGCCGTTTCAGGTGCCGCAGCCGATCCCGGCCCGGAACGGGGCGACCGTGGCCGAGACGGAGGACGACCCTTCCAAGCTCGCTTGCTTGTTCCGCTATATCGAAGGCGACTCCCCGGCGGAGGAGGAGTCGGGCTACGAGGCGTCGTTCGGCGAAGCGGCGGGCCTGTTGTCGGCGGCGCTTGCCGGCGTCCGCCCGAGCTTGTCTCCGGCGTATCGCCCGTATTACGAGCTGAGAGCGGCCTATCCGCTTTGCACTGACGAAGCGCTGCGCGAGCTGTGCTTCGATCCGCCCGAGCCTTTCCGCCATCTGGCTGCGGAGCTCGGGGCGCTATATGAGGCGTGCGGAGACATCTTCGGTCGCCTGGCGGAGCTGGAGCGGCTGCCGCATCAGCTCGTGCACGGAGATCTGAACGCGTCGAACCTGCTGCTGCGGCAGGCGGATCGCCGGCAGGTAGCCGCGCTGCTCGACTTCGAGTTCTGCGCGTGGGATTTGCGGGCGATGGAGCCGGCGGTCGTTCTTTCCGGCCTCGTCGGACATCCGGAGGAAGAGGCGGCGGCGCAAGCGTTCTGGCGCGGCTTCAGCGGCGTCGTCCGGCTGTCCCGCGAGGAGATGGAAGCGGTGCCTTTGCTGATGCAGCTCCGCAAAGTAGACGTATTCCTGCACTTCGTCAGCCGCTTCTGGGAAGGCACGGATGAAGCGCCCGTGCTCCGCGAGCAGGTCCGGATGCTCGCCGCGGATCTGGGCCGGCTGTCGTCGAGCTCGCGGCGGATGATGCGGGGCGGCGAATGATTTCGCCTCGCCTCTTATAAGACCTCCGGCCTATGCCGATAGATCCCTTTGAAAGATTTGATTTAAAAAAGGGAGGAATAGTCTGAATGAGGAAAAGCAGGAGTCTGATCCTGGGGCTCGCCCTGGCGCTGAGCTTGCCGGGAACGACTGCGCTCGCGGCCAAAACATCGGCTGACTTCAAAGACTTGCAGGATCTCGATGCCGCGACGAAAGCGAAGATTGACGCGCTGCTCAGCGCGGGCGTGTTCAACGGCGTGAGCCAGGACACGTTCGACTTGAAGAGCGAAATGAACCGCGCCCAGTTCGCCAAGGTCGCTGCGCTGATTTTCGGCCTGAAGGTCGACTCGGGCCTGAAGATGTCCAGCTTCAGTGACGTCAAGCCGGACGACAAGGGAAACGGCTATGCGTTGCCTTACATCGAGGCCCTCAAGAACGCGGGCATCGCGGAAGGATATGGCGGCGGAAGGTTCGACCCGGCAGGAAAGGTCACGAAAGAGCAGCTCGCCACGTTCCTGGTGAGGGGCCTTGGCAAGGATGACGACGCCAAGTCGGCTCCCGGCGTGGACGACCAGACCGTTTCGGACTGGGCCAAAGGCTACGTCGAGCTCGCCCTGGAGCTGAAGCTGCTGAGCAACGGCGCGGACGGAAAATTCGGCGGAGGCTCCAACGCGACCCGCGATCTGCTCGTGCTGGGCGCTTATGAGGCGAAGGAGCAATACGTTCCGCGTGGCGCCACGCCAACGCCGACTCCTTCGCCGAGCCTGACGCCGACGCCGAGCGCCTCGCCAAGTCCAAGCCCGACGCCGAGCGCAGCGCCGCCTATCGTGTGGCCGACGCCGGAGCCGACATCGACGGCAACGCCGACCGTTCAGCCGACGCCAACCGCGTCGTCGACACCGACGGCAACACCGACGCCAACCGCGTCGCCGACACCGACCCCGGCGCCAGCCATCACGGGGCTTACGGTGGAATCCGGAACGGTAGCCGGCTCGGTGCGTCTCGTCTACGAAGCGGTCTCGGGCAACGGCCTGCGTTTCGTCCATCAGCCAGGTCCGTTCGTGACGCCGAAGGTCGGATCCTCCGCGGCCGAGATCGGCAGCGAATATGAGACGGGCGCCGATATTCGGGGCGTCTATGAGGGCGAGCATATCGGCGTCTATGAGGTCAACGCCTCCACCGGCGCAGTCGTCCGGTTCAGCGACATCGCGCTGACGGCCGCGTAGATCGGTGTGGCGGCAGAACAGCTGCTGCATACGCAATTCTATGTTTCAGCAGGTTCCGTTCCCGGCACGGCCAAGCTGACGCTGGTGAACCCGAGCAGCGTAGGCGCAGAGAAATGGCGTATCCGCACAGTTGGGGAAAATGTGTATACTCCGGCGTCGGGAGCCTTTTTCGATGGCGTCGATTATGCATCCGGCCAAGACATTGACCTCGACACAGAGCATCCGCTCATCCTGGTGGCGGCCACCGATGCAGACAATCGCGTTATCCGTTACGCTGTGGCGGTTTACATTCCAGAACCTGCCGTTGAGGTCACTTTGGGTCCGCTCCATGCCGGTGTAGGCCAGTTGAGCCTTCGTGCAAGCGGAGAACTGCATGCCGACACGACCTCCCTGACAAATACCGCTGATTTGCTGGAATCTATCTCCATCGGCGGTGAATCGGCTCCGGGCTGGATTCAATCCAGCTTCGTAATATGGGATTCCATGACCTCCACTTTCCTTGTGCAGCTTCCCGAGGCGACGTTTGCATCAGGTCAAACCGTCGTTGTGACGCTCAAGCCGGGAGCTTGGAAGGATGTTTCCGGAGCTGTGCTGGAGCAGACCTCTTGCGCAGGCGTAGTCGAGCTGACGGTTCCGCCAGTGATTCCGCCGATCCCACCAATTCCACCGATCCCGCCGATTCCGCCGATCCCACCGATCCCACAGATTCCGCCGGTATAACCAACAAGATCTCCTCCAATCCCTTCATGAGCGAGACTCGACCAACGCAAGGAGCTGCCGCATCTGCCAAGATGCCGCAGCTCTTTTTTGCCGTTGGGGCGTCATCGGCCTGCGGCGCATATCAGGCAGAACTCAGGACCGCTTGACCGCCAGGCAATAATGGACGTTGTCGAAGGCGGCCAGCGGCTCGCCCGTCCGGCTAGCGTTGCAGGCAGCGAGCAGCCGGGCGTCGATGACAGCAGGCGTCAGATGCTCGTACGCGAGCAGTCCCGCCTCCTCCAGCAGCGACTCCAGCTCGGCAGAGGAGTAGGAGGAGACCATCGGCTCGCCGGCCTGCGCCGCCATCATCACCTGCTTGCGGGCGCGCTCGCCAGCCTTTGGCGTGAAGGTCAGCTCGTCGGGGTAGTCGTACGCGAGGCCGCTGCCTGCAGGCAGCAGGTTCGCCAGCTTCCGCAGCAGACGGATAAACGCCTCCTGCGGCAAGTAGTAGCTGAGGCCGAGCACGCTGACGAAGGTCAAGCAGGTCGGGTCGAAGGCTGCGCAGTCGAGCAGCCGCTCCGGCCAATTCGTCGCGACCAGGGAAGCGAAAGCGCCTTGGTTGGCGAAACTCCGGGGCATCGACCCGACCAGGGAGTTGAAAGTGCCTTAGTTGGCGAAAATCCGGTGCATCGACCCGACCAGGGAGTTGAAAGTGCCTTAGTTGGCGAAAATCCGGTGCATCGACCCGACCAGGGAGTTGAAAGCGCCTTGGTTGGCCGCCCTCCGGTGCATCGACTGAACCAGGGAGTTGAGAGTGCCTTGGTTGGCGAAACTCGGGCGTATCGACCCGACCAGGGAGTTAAAATTGCCTTGGTTGGCGGAAACCCGGCGTATCGACCCGACCAGGGAGTTAAAATTGCCTTGGTTGGCGGAAACCCGGTGCATCGACCCGACCAGGGAGTCGAAAGTGCCTTGGTTGGCGAAACTCCGGGGCATCGACCCGACCAGGGAGTAGAAAGCGCCTTGGTTGGCGGAACCCCGGTGCATGGTGATGCAGCTTGACGAGTTGTTCCCATGACGCTAGGTTCGGTTCGGATTCCATGCAGCACCTCTTATCCTGAAGTCGGTTCTACCCGATATGACAATCGGAGATGGTCATTTGAGACAGAATAAGGGAAATTATTCTAGAAGAAAAGAGAGTACGCGCTCCCAGCCGTAGCCGGTGCGCAACCATTCGCCGCTTGCGGCTGGCTTCGCTTGGCCTGCTTTTGGTAAGATGGGGCGAGATTTCGAAGCAAGGGAGGGGATCGAATGAAGCTTGCGGCGCTCAAGAGAGGATTGGTCTACCAGACGCTTCGCCTGCTTCGGCAGCGGCAAGGCTCCCATCGCGTCGCGCTCGGCTTCGCGCTGGGGTTCCTGCCCTGCTGGTTCCCGACCTTCGGCGCGGACGTGCTGCTGGCGCTGGCGCTGCTGCGGCTGTGCCGCGGCAATATGGCGGCCGGCATGTTCGCCGTCCTTTTCGGCACGCTGTTATGGCCGATTCTGTTCTACGTCAATTATGCCGTGGGACATGCCGTGCGCAGAGGGCTGCGCCAGCCCGCCGACCCGGAGGTTCGGGACATTCTCGCCGATCCGGCAGAGGAGCTCCGCTACGACGAAACGGTCGAGAGCCTGGGCGAGCTCGGCGGGGCCGGGCTGGACTTCCTGACCGGCGCCCTGCTGAACAGCGTCCTCGGCGCGCTGCTGCTCTACCTCCTCTTCCGTCTGCTGTGGACGCGCTGCCGCGCGCCGCTGCTGCGCCGGGCGAGGGCCTGGCGGGCGCGCTCCGCCGGAGGCAAGCGCATCTCGCCGTCCTCCTGAGGGCAAGCGCAAAAACCGCCTCGCAAAGCGAGGCGGCGAATGGAATCGCGAAGGGCATGCTCCAAGCGCGCGCTGGCGCCTTGTAGCGATCGTCACGGCGATGGCGACGGCTGCGGAACGAGCGCGACGATCCGGTCGTCGTTGTCCGCCGGGTTGCCGCGCGACCGGTTGCTCGTCAGCACGTACAGCGTGCCGTCCGGGGCTTCGACGATCGAGCGCAGCCGGCCCCACTCTCCTTCGAAGAAAGGCTCGATCGACGATACGCTTCCGTCCGCCGCAAGGGAAGCCTGCAGCAGCCGCTCTCCCCGCAGCGCGGAGACGAGCAGCCGGCCCTTCCACGGCCCGTCTGTCAGGAAGGCCATGCCCGACGGAGCCCACGTCTCGTCGCCGCTATGCGCGGCCGGAACCTGCAGCGGCTGGCCGTCTGCGGCCTCGCCGCTCTCGTCGCCCTCCACGTCCGGCCAGCCGTAGTTGGCGCCGGGGCGGATGCGGTTGATCTCGTCATGCGCCGATTGGCCGTGCTCGGAGCTGTACAGCTCGCCGCTCTCTGGATGCCAGGCGAGGCCCTGCGGGTTGCGGTGGCCGAGGCTGTAGACCGGCGATCCGGGAAAAGGGTTGTCCGCCGGAACCGACCCGTCCGGCTGCAGCCGGAGGATCTTGCCGGCCAGGCTGTCCGGATCCTGCGCCAGCTCCGGCTCGGACGCGTCGCCGGTCGTCGCGTACAGCATGCCGTCCGGGCCGAAGCGCAGCCGGCCGCCGTTATGATTGACCGCTCCCGGAATCGAATCGAGCAGCACCTGGTCGATGGCCGCCTTGCCGCCTTCGATGCGCAGGCGCAGCACGCGGTTCAGGATGCGGCCCTGCTCTTCGTAGGAGTGGTAGGCGTAGGCGTAGCCGTTGTCGGCAAAAGCCGGATCAAGAGCGAGGCCGAGCAAGCCGCCTTCTCCTCCATCCGGACCTTCGACCTCCAGCAGCGGCTCCTCGCGGAGCCGGCCATCCTCGATGACCCGCAGCGCTCCCGGGCGCTCGGTGAAGAAGATGCGGCCGTCCGGAGCAAGGGCGATCTCCCACGGCAGGTCCAATCCTTCTGCGAGGACGGTCGGCTCATAGGGAAAGCGATCCGCGCTTTCCGCCGCCTCCGAGGGCGGCGCGGCGGAAGGTATGGCTCCGGACGAGCTGGCAGGCGGCGCGGCTCCTCCGTCCTGCCGCAGCTGCTCGGACGGGGCGCAGCCGCAAAGCAGCAGGACGGCGGCGGCCGTCCCGAGTCCTTTTCGATGCAGGGTCGTCAGCAAATCGATCTCCTCCTAGTCCGCTCCGCCGGACAGGCAGGAGAAGACGGTTTGCCCTCATTGTACCCGAACGGGCGGGGGAGGAATCAGCAGCGGGCCTTACTTCTCGTCCAGGATGGACCGCTGCCGGGAGATCCGGTTCCAATCTGCCGAATCGGTTCCATGAGCGGCGATCAGCTCGTCGAGCTTGTCGCCGAGCCGCGGATCTGCGGCTTGGTGCTGGTGCAGCTGGATATCCATCGCCACCAGCAACAGCTTGGCCAGATCGAGCTCCTCGACCTCCATCGACGTCAGATCTGACGGAAAAAACTTCTGCAGCATGGCAGAGGCGGAGGAGACATCCTCCTTGGAATACATCAAATCGTAAAGGATGCCGAAGGAGTGGGCATGCTCATCGCTGGCAAGGTTCCGGAAAAAGGCGGGAGATTCGTGCAGCTCCTCGTTCGGCGTCCCGATGAAGAGCGTGTTTCCCCCCATATCCGTCATCATGAACCGCCGATCCTCCTTCAAGTGCTTCATTTTGGAAATTCTAGGGACGCCGGTTCGAGGAATTTTGCCCAAGGCCATTTTTATCGAGCTTGTGAACTGCTCATAGACGAGATCGACTTCATCGACTTGTACATAGCACATCTGAGGATTTTCGCTCGGGACCGTCTTCTTGCTTCCATAAAAGTGCAGCTCGAGCGATCCGAGCCGGAGCACCGCGTAGGAATGGGGACGAGGGGAGATGTAGGCCAGGGTGAAGCCCAGCTTTTCGTAAAAGGAAATTTGATCCTTCAGAGACGGGCAAGGCAAAATGGGGATGATCTTGTTCATGGGGATCGGCACCTTCCTTTGAAGAGAATGTACTTCCATCGTATACTATTGGTGCAAATGCTAAGGTAGGTCGGGTTTAAATCCGGTGCTGCCTGGAAAAACGACTGTAAAGCCGTCATATGCTTGAACCTTCCATGATAGGGGGAGGAGGAGGCGGGATGAGAGGAATCGACATCGCCCGGAGCCTGAATATCAGCACGAGCGCGCTGCGGCATTACGAAGCCTGGGGGCTCGTCCCTCGGATCGAGAGATCGGCAAGCGGGTATCGCGTCTACACCCGGGAACATGAAGCCTATTTTCAATGCATCCGCGCGTTGATTCCCGGATTCGGCATGGAGCTGGTCCGGCGCATCATGCCGCTCGTCCAGCAGGGAAAGAAGCTGGATGTCCTGTGGCTGCTCAACGAGGCCCAAGTCCGCCTCCATGCGGAGAAGGAAACGGTCCAAAGAACGGTGGAGATGCTTGATCTCCAAGCGCTGCATGAACCGTCCCTGCGCGGCGGTAAAAGCTCGTATACGATCGGAGAAGCCGCCGAGGAAGCGAAGGTATCCGCTTCCGCCATTCGGCATTGGGAGAAGGAAGGACTGATTCGGCCCGAGCGCCGGCCCGACAACGGGTTCCGCATCTATCGCCCCTCGGACATCCGCAAGCTGCTCGTCATCCGCACGGTTCAACGAGTCGTCTATTCCCTGGATGTCGTTCGCAAGGTCCTGTCCGAGCTCGACAACCATGACGCGGCGCAGGCCAAGGAAATTGCGCTTCAGTCCCTTCATTACCTGGACGGGGTGCTCGTCGAGCAGATGCGGGGGATCGCATGCTTGCAGAGCCTGCTTGACTCGGCTCACGAAAAAGAGGGGCGGCAGGAATGACCCCGCCTTCTCTCCTTTTGAACGGGCGCCCGATGCGGCCGCAATTTCGGCGCTCTCTTTTCGGACGGCGGCAAAAGCCCCCGTCGCCGGCGAGCGCCGGCAGACGGGGGCTTTTGCGAAAGGCAGGGCTGCCTCGGTCAATAGCAGCTGAACGAGTCGATGCGGCTCAGGTCGAGGCCGGAGAACATCCAGAACAGGCCGTTCCAGCGGAAGCCGGACACCGAGGTGCGGCCGACGAACACCGGATAGAACCAGAAGCCGGGGCCGTTCGACGGCCAGACGTAGGTGTAGCGCAGCACGCAGCCGGAGATGGCGCCGGGGTCGATCGCCAGCGCTCCCGCCGTCAGCGGCTTGATCGGAATCGCCTGCGGCGGCGGCGAGGACGGCGGCTGCGGTCCGCCGCCCGGCCCGCCCGGCATTCCGCCAGGTCCCGGGAAGCCTCCGCCAGCACCGGGGAAGCCGCCTGGACCCGGTCCGGGAGGCGGTCCAGGGAAGCCGCCTCCGCCTCCGGGGAATGGAGGCGGACCCGGCGTGCCCGGGAACAGGCCGCCGAGGCCGCCCGGCTGGTTGGGGGGAAACAATAGCGCCATGCAACTTCCTCCTTTAGATCAGCGTGATGGCCAGCAGGTCGAACAGGACGAGCGGCAGGATGACGTTGTTGTAGAAGTACGGATTCGGCGGGCCGGGCAGGAACGCGCGGCTGAGGCCTTCGTTCGACAGCTGCAGGAACATGATGCTGCGGTCGCACAGCACGATCTTCCCCTCGTAGACGTCGCCGTCCATCGTCTCGACCTTGACGAGGCGGTAGGCGTGCTCTGCGCACAGCGCCTGCAGGCGCTGCTTGACGCCGAGCAGCGTTTCATGATGGTCGGACTCGCAGTGGTACACGCGCGTCGGTGCCGGCGTTGGCGCGGAGTCGTACGGATGCATGGGCATGACCTCCGTTTTCTGGGCATAGCCTAGCGTATGCGCCCGCCCAGACAGAGGTGACGCCCCCCGGTTTAGGCGTCCCGGACCGCGGGTAGAAAGAAGAGAATCTTTTTTTTCGCAAGAAGTGAAACCAAGCTCTGCAAGCGCGCGTATACCGTTCTGATTGCAACGCTCGGCCTAATCGCATAAGACTCCGAAGGGGAGTAACTGGTACAGTAAAGTCGTCAATCCGAGAGCGCGAGCTCTCCGGCTTTATTGGCAGCGCCGCATAATTCGGCGCTGTTGGTGAGACCTTTGTCCATGAGGCTGTTTCCTCATCGGCAAGGGTCTTTTTGCATTCTTCCGGGCACATCCGATTTCATTCAAAGGAGGAAAGGACATGGATTTCGCATTGCTGATGGAGTACGGATGGGTGCTGCTCGTCCTGATCGCGCTGGAGGGCCTGCTCGCGGCGGACAACGCGCTCGTGCTGGCCATCATGGTCAAGCATCTGCCGGAACAGCAAAGGAAGAAGGCTTTGTTCTACGGCTTGGCGGGGGCGTTCGTGTTCCGCTTCGCGTCGCTGTTCATCATCTCGTTCCTGGTCGACGTCTGGCAGGTGCAGGCGATCGGCGCGCTCTATCTGCTGTTCATCGCCGCCAACCACATCTACCGCAAGGTGATCGTCAAGAGAGCGAAGCAGGAAGTCGAGCCGCATACGGCCGCCGAGCCGAAAAAATCCGGCTTCTGGGGCACCGTCATCAAGGTCGAGCTGGCGGACATCGCCTTCGCGGTCGACTCGATCCTCGCCGCCGTCGCGCTCGCCGTCGCCTTGCCGGAGACGCCGCTGCCGCAAATCGGCGGCATGGACGGAGGCCACTTCGCCGTCATCTTCCTGGGCGGATTCATCGGCCTGCTGATCATGCGCTTCGCGGCCAATGCCTTCGTGAAGCTGCTGGAGGCGCGGCCTTCGCTCGAGATCGCGGCCTTCGTCATCGTCGGCTGGGTCGGCGTCAAGCTGGCGGTTCACACGCTGGCGCATCCTTCGCTGCATGTCATCCCGCATGACTTTGCCGAGTCGACCGGCTGGAAGCTCATCTTCTACGGCGTGCTCGTCGCCGTCGCCGTAGGCGGCTGGTTCCTGTCGGGCCGCAAAACCGGCAAGCAGGACGAGGCGAAGCCGGTGCCGGCCGAATTCCCGGAATAAGCAAACAGCCGCACTCCCCTGCAGGGGCGTGCGGCTGTTTCCGTTTCCGGCCCCGTTTTCTGCATCGCCGGGCGCCGCTCCTGCGTATGCAGACGATCAGGACCTTGAAGGAGGGATCGTCGTGAAGCTCATTCTGGAGCGGATCAGCAAGACGTTCGACGGCAAGCCGGTGCTGCGGGAAGTATCGTACTCGTTCGAGAAAGGCAAGATCTACGGCCTGCTCGGACGGAACGGCGCCGGCAAGACGACGCTGTTCAACAGCCTCAGCCGCGAGTTGAGCACAGATGGCGGAACAGCGTATCTGGAGGAGGACGACGGCAGCAGGCGGGAGCTGCGGGAGACGGATGTCGGCTACGTCTACTCGCTGCCGATCCTGCCCGAGTTTCTGACCGGGTACGAGTTCGTGAAGTTCTACCTCGAAGCGAATCCGGACCGGCGGACGGAAGGCTTGGACATCGATGCATGGTTCGACCGGATGCGCTTCGACGGCCACGACCGGCATCGCCTCATCAAGGGCTATTCGCACGGGATGAAGAACAAGGTGCAGATGCTGCTCTTCTTCATCGCCAAGCCTCCGGTCATCCTGCTCGACGAGCCGCTCACCTCCTTCGACGTCATCGTGGCGCTGGAGATGAAGCAGATGCTGCGGGAGATGAAGC
Organism: Paenibacillus pasadenensis; assembly: GCF_002864175.1. Lineage (NCBI taxonomy): Bacteria > Bacillati > Bacillota > Bacilli > Caryophanales > Paenibacillaceae > Paenibacillus > Paenibacillus pasadenensis. The sequence goes on from NZ_NFEZ01000004.1 coordinate 131,718, forward strand.
AGGATCATATCCTCATCTTCTCCACCCATATCCTGCAGCTGGCGACCGACCTGTGCGACGAGCTCGTCGTGCTGAACCAAGGCTCGCTGTCCTCCGTGCCGTCCGAGCTGCTGCGCAGTCCGGAGTTCGAGCGGCAGGTCGTAGAGCTGCTGCAGGACGGACCGGCCGATGAGTAGCGTCTACCGGCTGCTGCGGGCCATCCAGGTCGCTTCGTTCGCCAACCGCCTCGTCTATTACATGCGGCGGCTGCCGTGGATCGGCTCCCGCGTGCCCGAATCGCTCTATGCCCGGCGCGGCTGGAAGCGCGCCGCCTCCTGGGCGGCGATCGTGCTGGAGCTGCTGTGGGCGGTCGCGAACAAGCTGATCTATGTCGGCCTCTGCGTCGTGCTCCCTGCGCTTTGGATGCGGGAGGCCGGGCATGCGGCGGATCCGCTGCCGTCCGCGCTGGCGATCCTGCTGCCGCTCAGCTTCTTCACCGCCTGCTTGTGGAACGCGCGGGTGCTCGAGCCGAAGCGGGACAAGTTCGTCGCGGTCAAGCTGATGCGGATTCCCGGAGAGCTCTACATGAAGGCGACGCTGACGTACCGGTACGTCGTCTTTTTCCTGTCGTTCCTGATCGCGCTCGCCGTCCTGCTCCCGTTCGTCGGCGGCTCCATGCTCGGCGGGGCGCTGCTGGCGCTGTCGATCACGATGTGGCGGCTCGCGGCCGAGTACGGGCATCTGCTGCTGTTCGAGCGGACCGGGATCGTGCTGATCAAAAAGAACGGCCTCATCTGGGCGTCGATCCTCGTCGGACTCGCTCTCGCCTATGGCCCGCCGCTGCTCGGCCTGGCTCCGGACCTGCGGCTGCCTGCCCTGCCTGCGGCGCTCCTGGCCGCGCTCATCGCCTTGCTCGGCGCAGCCGCAGTCTGGCGGCTCGCCCGCTATCCCCGCTACCGCGAGGCGGTCGAGGCGGCGACCCGCCGGGACGATCCGCTGCTCGATCTCGGGCGGATGATGGCGGAAGCGAAAAAGGCGGATGTGGCCGTCAAGCAGGACGATCTCGGCGATCCTGGACCGGATCGGGGCGGCAGCGCCTCGGGCTCGAGCGGCTATGCTTATCTGAACGCGCTGTTCTTTTCCCGGCATCGCCGGCTCGTCCGCCGTCCCCTCCTGGTGCGGCTCGCCATCGTGGCGGGAGCGGGAGCGGCCGGCTGCGCCGTGCTGGCCGTGCTGCGTCCGCAGCCCGGCTCATGGGACCCGGCCTCGCTGGCCGTGTACCTGCCGTTCGGCCTGTACCTGCTCTCCGTCGGAGAGCGGATCTGCCGGGCGCTGTTCTACAACTGCGACATGCCGCTGATGCGGTACGCCTTTTACCGGGCTGCGGCGCCCAAGCATTTCCGCCTGCGCCTGGTCCGCCTGGCCGCCATGAACCTGCTGACGGGAGCGGCCGCGGCCGCCGCGCTGACGGCCGCCGCGGCCGTCGCGGGAGCCGCCTTGCCGCTCGAAGAGCTGCTGCTGCTCTGGGCGCTCGTGCTGTCGCTGGCGCTGCTGTTCTCGGTCCATCATCTGGCGCTCTACTATTTGCTCCAGCCGTATTCGACCGAGCTGGACGCCAAAAACCCGCTGTTCCACTTCGTCAACATGGCGCTCTCGGCGGGCTGCTGGCTCGTGCTGCTGCTGCGGCCGGAGCTGCCGGCGCTGGCGGCCGGCTCCGCCCTGCTGCTGGCGCTGTATGCCGCGGCGGCGCTAGGGCTCGTAAGCCGCCTCGGCGCGAGGACGTTCCGGATCAAGTGAGCCGGACGCCGACGCCGAGGCGCGCGATTCCGCGACTGCCGTACTAGGCCAACCCGCCTTTGTCATACGCATAGGAAGATGTTCGGCCTCGAGGCGGCCGGGACAAGGGGGGATGGACGCGAATGACGGCGATCGGAGAGCAGTTCGTATTCGACTTCACAGGAGCGCAGCAGACATGGAACGTGCCGGGCGACGTAGGCGTGATCCGGATCGAATGCTGGGGCGCGCAGGGCGGGACGGCCACGACGCAGGGCATCGGCGGAAATGGCGGCTACGCCGCCGGCACGTTTCGGGTGACGCCCGGCGAGCCGCTCGTCGTGGCGGCAGGCGGAAAAGGCGAGGACGGCCGGCTGAACGGGCCGGCGACGGCGGGAGGCTTCAACGGCGGCGGGAACGGCGGCCCCGGCTTCGACAATTCCGCCTCGGGCGGCGGGGGCGGAGGAGCCAGCGACATGCGGCGAGGCGGGAGCGCGCTGGCGAACCGCATCCTGATCGGCGCCGGAGGGGGAGGCGGCGTCGGGAACGTAACGAGCATGACGAGAGGCTTTCCGGGCGGAGCCGGAGGCGGCCTGCAGGGCGCGGCCGGCACGGGCGACGATACGGTCGCGCCGGGCAAGGGCGGCACGCAGACGGCCGGCGGAGCGGGAGGAGTCGGAGGGAGCAACAGCGGCACGCCGGGAGTCCTCGGCCAAGGCGGCAGCGGCACGGGGAATCGCTACGAAGGCGGCGGAGGCGGGGGCGGCGGATTGTACGGAGGCGGCGGCAGCGGAGCCGGCAACGGCAACGACGGCTCCGCAGGCGGCGGCTCCTCTTTTCTCGGCGCCGCTTACGATGCGGAGACGACAGCCGGCGTGCAGGCAGGCGACGGGCGCGTCGTCATCACCGCTCTCGGCCTGCTGACGTTCGACGTCGTCAAGACGGGCGACCGCAACGAGGCTTCGCCGGGCGATACGGTGCAGTTCTCGATCGTCGTGACCAATACGGGGAATTACCCGATCACGAACATCGCCGTAAACGACCCGCTGATCGGCATCAGCACGACGCTGCCGCAGCTCGATCCGGGCCAGAGCGAGGCCGTCGCGGGAACGTACACGATTCCGGCGCAGGCTCCGCCCGGCGTGCTGACCAATACGGCGACCGTCCAGCCGCAGGATCTCGCTCCCAAGACGGCGAGCTACGACGTGCTCGTCTCCGAGGCGCCCTCGCTGCTGTTCACCAAGTCGGTCGACCGCGCGCAGGCTTCGCCGGGCGATACGGTCATCTTCACGATCCGGGCGCGCAACCTTGGCAACGTCGACTTCGTCAACCTGACGCTGACCGATCCGCTGCTCGGCCTGGAGCAGCGCATCAACCGCATCGTCGCGGGCGAGGAGTTCGTGCTGAATTGGCCGTACGTCATCCCGCCGCTGACGCCGCCCGGCTTCCTGACGAACCTGGCGCGCATCCAGGGCGACAATCTGAGTCCCCAGCTCGTCGGCGTCTCGCTGACGGTCCTGGCCGCCGCGCAGCTGAGCGCGGTCAAGACGACGACGCCGAACGTCGCCCGTCCCGGCCAGACGCTGACGTATGTCGTCACGGTCACGAACTTCGGCAACGTCGAGCTGACGAACGTGCGCGTCGTCGACAGCCAGACGCTGCTCGACGAGACGATCCCCGTCCTTCGCCCCGGAGAGGCGCGAGAGGTGTCGAACACGTATTTCGTGCCGCTCAACACGCCGCCCGGCGTCTACATGAACACGGCGTTCGTCACGTCGGACCAGACGCCGAGCCCGCTGCCGGCCGAATCGTCCGCCGAAGTCATTGCGGTGCGGGCGATCGGCCTCGTCAAGTCGGTCTCGCCGGCCGCGGCCGCTCCGGGGCAGCCGGTCGTGTTCCGCATCCAGGTCGGCAATCTCGGCAACGTGCCGCTCGGTCCGGTCCGCCTCGTCGATCGGCTGACCGGCCTGGACGAGACGATCCCTTCGCTCGCCGTGGATGAGATCGTCGAGGCGGAGGCGCCGTATGTCATTCCGGTCGGGACGCCGATCGGCTCGAGGGTGCTCAACCTGGCGGAGGCGACGGCGGCTGGAGCCGATCCGGCCGAAGCGTCGACGCTCGTCGACATCGTGGCGGCGGGCCTTGCGATCGCCAAATCGGGGAATCGGACCGTCGCTGCGCCGGGCGATGTCATCGCCTATACGCTGACGGTCGTCAATACGACGTCGCTGACGCAGACGAACGTGCTGCTGTCCGATCCGGCCGCGAGCTTTGCCGAGACGGTCCCGAGCCTTGCGCCCGGAGCGTCCGTCATCCGTACGGTCGGCATCACCGTGCCTGCGGGCGCGGTGAACGGCAGCGTCATCGACAACGTGCTGACCGTCTCGTCGGATCAGACGCCGGCTCAGCTGGCGGCATACCAGACCGTCGTCCAGACGGATCCGCCGCAGCAGACGACGCTGGCGATCCGCAAGCTGTCCGACCGGCTCGTCGCCGGTCCGGGAGAGCCGATCCTGTTCACCGCCGAAGTCACCAATACCGGACCGAGTCCGGCGACGTCGATCGTCGTCGCGGATTCGCTGGCGGGCTATTCGCAGGCGATTCCGGCGCTGGCGCCGGGCCAGACGGCGGTGACGAGCTTCATCTATACGGTGCCGCCGGGCACGCGGCAGGGCACGGTGCTCGTCAATACGGTGACGGCGACCGCTCCGGAGGTGCCCGCGCAGCTGCAGCCGGTGACCGATTCGCTGTCCGTGCTCGTCGCCTTGCCGGATTTCCTGCTGGAGCTGACGAGCCGGGCCGCGCCCAATCCCGTGCCGTACCGGGGAAGCACGCTCATTGAGATCACGGTCCGCAACATTTCCAGCCAAACGCTGACCGGGGTGCGCGTGCTGGAGTCGCTGACCGAGTTCGCCGCCGTCATTCCGGTGCTGCCGCCGGGAGACAGCCGCACGTTCACGGTGCCGTTCACGCCGCCGGCGAGGACGCGCGGCGGAACGGTGTTCGACAGCTTCGCCACGGCGTTCTCCAATGAGACCGCGCTCCGCCAGGTGCTCGTGCCGATCGTGGCGGCGATCCGGAACGACGCGCTCCTGACGGAATCCGTCTCGCCGCAGGTCGCCGCTCCCGGAGGCACCGTCGTCTTCACGGTCCGCATCGCCAACACGGGCAACGTGCCGTTCGTGAACGGCGTGCTGCAGCTGCCGCTGTTCGGCCTGCGGCTGACGACGGAGTCGTTCGAGATCGGGGCGGACCAGACGCTGCGTCTGCCGTACCGCATCCCGGACGACGCGCCGGAGGGGCTCATCGTGAGCGAGGCGATCGCCTCCTCCGACAACGGTCCGACGCTGCGGGCGACAGCCGCGGTGCGGGTCGTGCACGAGGAGGAATAGGCGGTTTTGATCCGTCCGGGCCTTGGGCCCGGGCGGATTTTTTCGTCCATCCTGCTCGCGAGGCCGCTCGCTCGGGAGGGCGCGCATATGGAAAATTAGGGATGACGTCCGATTCAGTTGACTTGGTTCGTGGTTATTCGACATAATTTATGAATATTGTTTCAGCCGGGGCTGAGGCACAAGCCATAACGCAGAAGGATCGTGAAGCGACAAGATGTTTGCGACAATCAACGGAACGAGGCTTTATTTCGATATCGAGGGTTCTGGCTACGTGCCGGTCGGGGAGCGAATGGAAGCCCGCCCGGCTCTGTTCGCCATCCACGGCGGACCGGGGAGCGACCACTCCGACTTCAAGCCGTGGCTGACGCCGCTGGCCGACGGGCTGCAGATCGTCTACCTGGACCAGCGGTGCAACGGCCAGTCGGAGCGCGTCGATCCGGCGACCTGCACGCTGGAGCAGCTGGCGGACGATATCGAGGAGCTGCGGCGCTATCTGGGCTTCGGGCGCATCCATCTGCTCGGCCACTCCTTCGGCGGCATGGTGGCGCAGGTGTTCGCGGCGCGCTATCCGGACTCGCTGGACAAGCTGCTGCTCGTCTGCACGGCGCCGAGCCGGGAGTTCTACCCGGCGGCGCTGGAGTTCCCTCCCGCATCGCCACGCCGGAGCAGCTGGCCGTCATTCCCGAGCTGTTCGAGGGACGGATCGAGGACGAGGCGCATCTGATCCGCTGGTGGGACGTCAACTACGACCTCTACTTCCATGTGCGCGACGAGCAGGTGATGCGCGAGACCGGCAACCGCCCGATCGGCTCGATGGAGGTCGCCAACTATACGTTCAAGCATTTCATCCCGCAGTACGACGTGCGCGCCGCCCTGCCGGGCTTCGCGATGCCGACGCTGATCGTCGGCGCGCGCCACGACTGGATCACGCCGCTGTCGCAGGCGGAGGAGATGCATCGGCTCATCCCCGGCTCGGAGCTGGCCGTGTTCGAGCGCAGCGGACATATGCCGTTCATCGAGGAGCACGAGGCGTTCCTAGCGGAGCTGAGGCGGTTCCTCGGCCTGGAAGCGCCGGCGGCTGCCGCGGAGCAGCCATGAGGGGCGCGATGGATTTGCGGGCCTGGCGGCAATGGAGGCTCGATTCCGCGGCCGGCCCGCTGGGCGACCTGTCGCTGGTCGCGCTGCATGAGCTGGCGGAGCCGGCGCGCATCGAAGGACTGCCCGGCGTCTGGTCGCCGGCCGATGGCGGGCTGACGGCGGAGCTCGCGCCCGAGGACGGAGCGCGGCTGGAAGGCGCTGCGGCCGTCGGCGTCATTCGTCTGGAAGAGGATGGAGCGGCGCTCCATTTCCCTGACGGACGGGCCGCCGCCGCGACCTCGCAGCCGGGCTCGCCTCATCTGCTCGCGGTGTGGGATCCGCAGGCCGAGCGGCTCGCCCGCTTTGACGGCATCGACGTCTACCCCGAGGACGAGGCGTCCGTATGGACGGGCAGGTTCGAGGCGGCCGCGGACGGCACGGCCGAATTCCTGCACCAGGGAGACCGGGACGGCCGCACGCGCCGGCACGGATCGCCGGGCGAGATTGTCGCGGAGAGGGACGGGGAGACGTTCCGCCTCGTGCCGTTCCGCTCGGGAGACGCGCTCATCGTGACGTTCGCCGACCGCACGAGCGGACCCGAGACGTACGGACCGGGACGGATGCTGCTGGTGGACGGACCGCTCGAGCACGGCCAGCCGGTGAAGCTCGACTTCAACCGCGCTTTCCTGCCTCCGTGCGCGTTTTCGCCCGCCTTCAACTGTCCGCTGCCTCCGCGCTCCAACCGGCTGCCGCTGGAAATCCGCGCGGGGGAGAAAAACGTGCTCTGGAAAAGCGAGCGGGCGTGAGCTCCGGGGCGGCTCGCCTGAGCTGAAATGCTGAGCCCGTCGGAGCGGCTCGCCTGAGCTGATAACGCCGAGTCCGCCTGAGCGGGCCGCCTGAGCTGAACGCCGAGTCCGTCGGAGCGGCTCGCCTGAGCTGAAAACGCCGAGTCCGTCGGAGCGGCTCGCCTGAGCTGAAAACGCCGAGCCCGCCTGAGGGCCGCGGGAAGGACCGGAAGGCTGCGCGCAGCCTTGTCCGGTCCTTCCCTGCGCTCGGGAGCAGGGAGATTTTTCTTCCCGCTCGGATGGTTTCGACAATATAATCCAAAAATAAAGAGGATTCGACAATTTTCGCTATCTTCTATTGACAAGATGTCCAAGAAAACCGGATACTGAATAAAATCAAAGTTGTTCAATCGGAATTAGAATGATGAAGGAGAGTCGACATCCACATGAAACGAATCGGAAAAGGGGCGCTTGCGCTGGTGCTGTCCGCCAGCCTCGCGCTCGTATCGGCCTGCTCGAACGCGAATGCGCCGGCCAATGAGCCGTCCGCAGAGGCTCCTGCTGCCGGTGGCGCCAAGTCGGTGACGGTAGGCGTCACCTACGCGCCGAGCAACATCAACCCGCTGGCGCCGGTCGGACTCGTCTCGACCTATGTCGCGAGCCTGCTGTTCCCGCCGCTGGTCGATCTGGACTCCGACCTGCAGTACAAGCCGATGCTGGCGGACTCGATCGAGACGAGCGACAACAAGACGTTCACGATCAAGCTGAACGAAAAAGCGGCCTGGACCGACGGCAAGCCGGTGACGGCGGACGACGTCATCTTCACGCTCGGCCTGATGACGAACCCGAAGGTCGCCTCCAATCTGGCCTACCTGTTCGCGATCATCGAGGGACTGGACGACGCCGGCTTCCTGCCGGAGGGCCAGACCGCGATCAGCGGCGTCAAGAAGGTGGACGAGCGCACGCTGACGGTGACGGTCAAGGCGCCGACGACGCTGAGCATTTTCCAGGATACGATCGGCAAGAACCTGCTCACGCTCCCGCAGTCGGCGCTTGCGGACATCGCGCCGGAGGAGCTGGCCAAGAGCGACTTCATGCAGAAGCCGGACGTGACGAGCGGCCCGTTCAAGCTGGCCGAATACAACCGCGACCAGTTCGTGCGCCTGGAGGCGAACGACGCATACTTCAAGGGCGCTCCGAAGCTGGACTCGCTGAACTTCAAGGTGCTGCAGGGCAACGCCGTCACCGCCCAGCTGCAGAGCGGCGAGATCGACATGAACATCCCGTCGGCGGGCGTCATCCCGGTCGGCGACTACGAGAAGGTCAAGGGGCTGCAGGGCATCCGCACGGTCGAGGCGGCTCCGCTGGCGACGCAGTTCATGTACATCAACGAAGCCGTCGTGCCGGACGCGAAGCAGCGCCAGGCGATCAGCTACGCGATGAACCGCCAGCAGATCGTCGACAAGCTGCTGCATGGCGCGGGCGAGGTCGTGGACAGCTACTTCACCAGCTATAGCCCGTACCGCGACGAGAGCGTGCAGCCAGCCGCCTACGATCCCGAAAAGGCCAAGTCGCTGCTCGCCGAGTCCGGCTGGGACAGCGCCAAGACGCTGCGGCTGTACGTCCTGTCGGGCGACGCCACGCTCGAGCAGGCGGCCAACATCGTCGCCGAGAACCTGCGCGCCGCCGGCGTGCAGACGAAGATCCAGATGATGGATCTGGCGACGCTGATCGACAATCTCGTCAAGATGGACTATGACCTCGGCATCCTCACGGTGTCGCTGACGCCGATCAACCCGCTGCCGGACATCGCCTATTTCCTCAAGGAAGGCAATCCGAGCGGCTACAAGAACGCCGAGGCGGAGAAGCTGCTGGACGCGATCGCCGCCGAGACCGACGAGGCGAAGATCAAGCAGTCCTACAGCGACCTGCAGAAGATCATCGCGCAGGACGTGCCGATGCCGGCGATCTATGCGACCAAGGCGCTTGGCGCGGTGAGCGAGCGAGTATCGGGAGCGGAGCCGAAGGACTTCGGCATGTTCATCAATGTATACGAATGGGACGTGAAGTAAACGCGAGCGGGCGTTAACGATTCGAGGTGCAGGCATTGCTGACTTATGTGCTGCGGCGGCTGCTGACCGCCGTGCCCGTGCTGCTGGGCGTCACGGTCATCAACTTCATCATCATGCGCATGGCTCCCGGCAATCCGGTGGACATGCTGGTCAGCCCCAAGCTGCCGGCCGCGGCGGCGGAGGCCCGGCGGCTGGCGCTCGGGCTGAACGAGCCGGCCTACGTCCAGTACGGCCTGTGGCTGAAAAATCTCTTGCTGCACGGCGATCTCGGCTACTCGCTCATCACCTACGAGCCGGTGACGCGGGTGATCTTCGACCGCATGGGGCCGACGCTGCTGCTCATGGGCACGGCGCTCGCGCTCGGCTTGCTCGTCGCGGTGCCGCTCGGCGTGCTGAGCGCGACGCGGCAATATTCCAAGCTCGACTATCTCGCTTCGACCGGGTCCTTTCTGGGCCTGTCCGTGCCCGGGTTCTTCCTGGGCCTCGGCCTCATCTATCTGTTCGCCATCCAGCTGCAGTGGCTGCCTTCGGGCGGCATGACGGAGCTTGGCGGCTCCGGCGGCTTCGTCGATCGTCTCCGGCATCTGATCCTGCCGGCGCTCGTCCTGGCGGCGGCTGTCGCAGGGCGGTGCATCCGCTACGTCCGCTCGAGCATGCTGGAGATTCTCGGCCATGACTACCTCCGCACCGCCCGCGCCAAAGGCGTGCGCGAGACGCTCGTCGTCGGCCGCCACGCCATGCGCAACGCGCTCATCCCGATCGTCACCGTCATCGGGCTGGAGATGTCCGTGCTGCTCGGCGGCGCAGTCGTCGTCGAGCAGGTATTCGCCTGGCCGGGCATCGGGCAGCTGACGCTGTCGTCGATCATGAGCCGCGACTATTCCACGCTCATGGGCTTGAACCTGGTGGCCGCCGTATCCGTCATCGCCGTCAATCTGGCGACCGACTTCATCTATGCGGCTGTCGATCCCCGCGTCCGCACGAGCTACGAGGGGGAGGGGGCGGCATGAATCTGTTCCGAAGGTATTTCTCCGTAGGCCGGGGCCGGGGACCGGCGATGCCGGGAACGGCAGGTCCGGTGTTGTCGGGAGCGGGGCGCGGTCAGAGCGGGCCGGCAAAGCCGGAGCCGGGACCGGGGGTGCTTGAGGCGGCCGCATCGGGACCTCTAGGGCCGTACCGGGACGCGTCGCGGTTGCCGGGAGCGGGGCCGGGGCAAGAAGGTCCCGGCTCCGCGGGGCCGGCGGCGGAGATCGGCGCCGTACCGGGCCGGATGTTCCTCCAGCGCTTTCGGCGCCACAAGCTCGGCGTCGCCGGCGCGATCGCGCTCGGCGTCATGGCGCTCGCGGCGCTGCTGGCGCCGCTGATCGCGCCGTACGATCCGAACGCCGTCACCGACTCGTTCGGCGAGGGGCCGTCGCTGCGGCATTGGCTCGGCACCGACCCGATCGGCCGCGACATGCTGAGCCGGCTCATCTACGCGGCCCGCGTCTCGCTTGCCGCCGGCCTCGGCGCGATGGCGATCGCGGCGGCGATCGGCACGCTGCTCGGCCTGATCGCCGGCTACGCCGGCGGCTGGATCGACAACGTCATCATGCGCGTCACCGACATCTTCATGGCGTTCCCGTACCTGATGCTCATCCTCGTCGTGGCGAGCCTGGTCGGTCCGGGGCTGACGAACATCATCCTCATCCTCGGCCTGCTCGGCTGGCCGGCGGTCGCCCGCCTCGTTCGCGGCAACGTGCTGGCGATCAAGCAGGCGGACTACGTGACCGCGGCGGTCGCGCTCGGCCTCAGCCGCACGCGCATCCTGCTGCGCCACATCCTGCCGAACACCGTCGCGCCGATCCTGATCTACGCGACGAGCGGCGTCGCCGGCGCGATCCTCGACGAGGCCGCGCTCAGCTTCCTCGGGCTCGGCGTGCAGCCGCCGGACGCGAGCTGGGGCAACATGCTGGCGAGCGCCCAGTCGCTGACCGTGCTCACCTCGCAGCCTTGGCTGTGGGTGCCGCCGGGCGTGGCGATCATCGTCACCGTGCTGGCCGTCAACTTCGTCGGCGACGCCCTGCGCGACGCGCTCGATCCGCGCAACCGGCATTAGCGGGCGCGCGGGTGGCACGCGCCGGGGCGGCGGTGCCGCAGGGAGCGCGGGCGGCGGCTTGGCGCAAGCCCGCTGCGTCGGGTGAGTGCGTCGAGCGTCGAGTGTCGGACGAAGCGCGTCGCTTTTGGCTTGGGCGCCGTCGAAGCGCTAACGATACGACAAAGCGCTATTTCGCTCAATTCCGCTGAAATGGATTTTTAACGATACGGAGCGACGCTATGGGCCGCTAGTTCGGTGTTTTTCCTCCTATTCGGGAGCAATAGAGCGCGAGAGTATCGTTAGAATTCCAGAACAGGCGAATAAGCTGAAATAGCGCTTCTCCGTATCGTTAGGCTTCCTAGGCGATGCGGCCGGCCGCATAAATGCAGTTCGTGCGATCATCCCATCGTTCTCCACCGCATGCGGCTGTCCGAACGAAAGGTCCATGAGGCAGGCATGCCTGCATCCAAAAGAGCATCGCCCCGGCGTTAGCCGGAGCGATGCTCTTTTTCGTTCCGAGGGCTCAGCCCGCGGCGATATAGATCGACATGGAGAAGATCCACATCATCGCGCCGAACAGCAGGGACGCCACGATTTTCAGCGCATCGGACTTCTCCTTGGCGAACAGCTGCAGGATCGCGAGCATGAAGAAGAAGGCGAGCCCGGGCATGACATAAGCGGCGCCGAATATAACCAACATTTCCAACCGAGCAGCTCCTTCCGCCTTCCCCATCCGAATGGGAGGGCTTCGATCGAGATTCCTCCTTTTTTAGCATGAACAGAGGCATTCTGCAAGAGGATCGCGCTACTCGAACCAGCCCGCCACGACGTGCCACCAGCGCTCGAGCCGCGCGATCCATCGGTCGGCCTGGCGGCCTTGCTGGACGAGATGGATGGCCCAGTCCCAGTCCGTGAGGAACTGGATGACGGTCAGGACAAGCATCGCGACGGCAAAGCCGAATGCCACCGTGAACAGCAGCTGCAGCCGGAAGTAACCGATCAGCAGCCGCGACAGCTGGCGCACTTCGGCCGGCGATTCGGCGGACTGCTCGATCCGCATCGCCTGCGCGGCGAGGCGCAGCATCCAGACGGCGGCAGCGACCTCCAGCAGACCGGCGAGCGTGCCGAGGCCGAAGTTCATCATGCCGACGACGCATTGGAACAGGCCGAAGGCCAGCGTGGCGCAGGCGGCTGTCCGCATCCAGAACGCGAGGCGGCGCCAGTCGCTTTTGGCGGAGGTGCGAGGGAAAGCGCGGCCGGGCGGGGGCGCGGAAGCGCCAGAAGCGCCAGAAGCGCCGGAAACGCCGGAAGAGCCCGCCGTCTCTTTGGCGAGGGCTTCACCGGGGTTCAAGCGCAGCATCGGTTCATTCATCGACAGGGTCTCCTTCGGGAATAGATGGTGACGAAGCCTGAGTTTGACATCGGCGTTCCGGCGGTCTATAGTAAGAGCGAACGTTTATAATTTAGTAAATTACTAAATCGAAATTTGAAATTCACTCATCAAAACTCTGCCGTCCACATCCATTCCCCCGGGAGGCCTTCGCGATGAACATGAAAATTCCGACGACGCTGAAGCACAAGCCGGTGCTCGTCTCTGAAAACTACAGCCAGGTCGACGGCCGCTACGCGCCTGACTCCGAAGCGAAGGGCCTGTCGCTCGGCCTCGCGCAGTGGAACGACCGCGGCAAGGTCGACATTTCGGCCAAAGTATGGCGCCATACGGGCGGCAAATGGTCGCGCCAGTCCGAGGAGCTGCCGCTGCATCGCGTGCTCGATCTGGCGATCCTCGTCGCCAGCGGCATGGTCCACTTCCGCGAAGCATACCGGTATGAGGGGCTCTACGATCCCGAGCAGCCGGTGCTGGACCGCATCGGCCTGCAAGGAGACGCGATGACCGTCTCGGTATGCACGGACAACGAGCGCATCGACGAGGACATCCGGCTGTTCAGCCAGGCGCTGAGCGACGACGGCGAGCTGATCGGCGAGCGGCTGCAGGTGCTGTCCGGCCTGCTCAAGGAGATGGGCTATTGAGCGGGGCGCGGGAGACGATCGAGCGCAGCGAGTCGCTGGCCGACTGGGCGGGCAGTCTGGCCGGACTGGACGATTTCGACTGGTTCCGGCCGATGCGGCCGGGCAAGGCGTCGATCGCGGAGGTGATCTCCCATTTGCAGAACTGGGACCGCTATCTGCTGGAGACGGTGCTGACAGAGGTCGAGGCGGGACGCGGCATCCATTTTCCGGCGTTCGACCCGTTCAATGCCCTCGCTTACCAATACGCCAACTCCGGCGTGGCGCGGGAGCGGCTGCTCTGCGAGCTGGCCGCCACGAGGCGCGAGCTGTGCCGCAGGCTGCGGGAGCTTGATCCCGCCGTGCTGGAGCGTCCGCTGCTCGTGAACGGCGCTCAGCGGGATCCGCACACAGGGCGGCCTTACTCGCTGGCTCTTATCCTCGAAGAATTCCTGGAGCACGACGAGCATCACCGCGCGCAGATCGAAGCGGCGCGCAGCGGCGGATGAGGGCGTTCGGCCGATCCGCGTGGACGGCTCCTCGCCCTGCCCGGCAGGGAGGACGCATCCGGGGTTAAAAAAAGAGGCTGCAAGCGATCCGCTGAACCGGATCGGACTTGCAGCCTCTTTTGCAGCTTCTTTCGGGGCCTGGCGCTTGAGCGCCCCGCAGCTGGCGTGCCGCGCCCAGCCCGTCAGGCGCGGGCTTCCGCGCCCGCCGCCGGCGGCTCCTCCGCCGTGCCGTGCCGTGCCGCGCCCGTCAGAGACGCGCGCCGTCGGATCGGTCTCGCCGCCGCACCGCGCTCGGCCCGTCAATCGCGGCCTGAGCGCACCGTCGGATCGGCCTCGCCGCCGCCGCACCGCGCCCAGCCCGTCAGACGCGGGCTGAGCGCGCCATCAAGTCCGCATCCCTGCGAGCACGCGCGCGCGCAGCGCCTCGGAAGCGGGCCGGCCGTGGGCCAGCTCCAGCGCCCACAGCACCGCGCCCGCCGCCGGCGGCTCCTCCAGCAGCCGGAAGCGCAGCTCCGTCTGCGGCAGCAGCTCGCGCGCCGTCTCCATGTACAGCTCGCGCAGGATAGGCGGCGCCGCCTTCACCCATACCGAGCCGGCCAGCACGACGTCGACCGGGCCGCTCTCGAAGTCGAGGCCGCGCACGCAGCCGGCCGTCGACATCGCCATCTGCCGCGCCGAATGCCGCACGGCCGCGAGCGCCGGGCCGTCGCCCGCCGCGGCCGCCTCCAGCAGCAGCGTCGCCAGCTCCGTCGCCGGCAGGGAGCGCGAGAGCATCGCCTCCAGCGCCCGCTCCAGCAGCTCCTCCGGTCCGACCGCGCCGAGCAGGCGCAGCGCCGGGGCGGTCAGCGCGGTAGGCGCGCCGACGCGGTACAGCTCGTCGTAGGCGAGGCGCACCGCGCGGCGGGCCAGGTAGGCGCCGCCGGACTCGTCGCCGGACAGCTCGCTGCCGACGCCGCCGACCTGCAGCCGCCGGCCCGACGGGTCGATGCCGCCCGTGCAGGCGCCGGTGCCGTTGATCGAGCAGACGCCTGCGCCGGAAGGGCTGCCGGCCTTGATGCCGAGGAAGCTGTCGTTGTCCATCTCGAAGCGGCCGTAGCCGAGCTCGCGGATGACGCGGTCCAGCTCCCGCTTCTGCGAGGGGATGTCGGCTCCCGCCAGGCCGAATGCCGCCGCGGCGAGATCGCCCGGCTCCAGGCCATGGCGGCCGAGCAGCTCTCCGGCCTGCTCGGCGAGCGCTCTTTTCGCTCCGGCGTAGCCGTCCTTGAACTGCTCATGGCTGCAGGTGCCCGTGCGGAGCGAGCCGAGCCTCCGTCCGTCGAGATCGTACAGATAATAGTCGGTCTTGGTGTTGCCGCCGTCGACGCCGAGCACGTACGAAGGAGTTCCATTCATGGTCAATGCTCCTTTCGCCGCCCGCTTACGAGCGGAATTGCGGCAGATAGTCCCGATGCGCTTCCTTCAGCTCGTCGAAGCAGGCGCGGGCCGCATCGTAGTCGCCGACGAGCGGGTTCATGAGCAGCGCGCGCATCGCCGCCTCCTCGCTGCCGCTCACCGCCGCCTCCACCGTCTCGCGCTCGTACGCCTTGACCATGCGCATGTAATCGCGGATATGGGCGTTGTCGAGGCCGCGCACCGGGATCGGCTTGGCGCCGTCCTTGCCGATGACCGCCGTGATCTCCACCGCGTCCGTATCCTCCATGAAGTCGAGCGCGCCTTGGTTCAGCAGGTTGACGACATGCTCCTCCTGCTTGTCGTTCCAGATGGCGTCGACGAGGCTGATCGCCACCTCGGAGTAGTTGGCGCCGCCGCGCGAGGCGAGCAGCTCCGGCTTGGTGTGGAGCTTGGCGTCCTCATACAGGCCCAGCAGCTCCTCCTCGATCTCCATGCAGCGCTGGCCGCGCGACTGCTCGGCTTTTTTCAGCAGGTCGAGCTTCTTGTTCTTGAAGTAGTAATACTCCAGGTACGAAGAAGGGATCGCTCCGATCGTCTGCACCAGCTCCTGGCTGAAGCCCGACGAGGGGATGTTCTTCATCGTCTCGCTGTTCAGCCCCTGGGCGAGCGCGTCCTGCAGGTAGTCGCGGCCGTCCTGCTCGATGCCGGTGATCCAGCTCAGATGGTTGAGGCCGACGTAGGTGAGGCGCGCCTCGGGCAGCTCCATCTTGGAGCGGATGCTCTTGGTCATGTTGTAGGGCACGTTGCACAGGCCGAGCATCTTGATCTTGCTGTGGTTCAGGATCGCTTCCGTGAGGATGCCCGCCGGGTTGGAAAAGTTGATCAGCCAAGCGTCCGGACAAAGCGTCTCCATCCTCCGCGCGATGTCCAGCATGACCGGGATCGTCCGCATCGCCTTGAAAAAGCCGCCGATGCCGCAGGTTTCCTGGCCGATCATCCCGTATTTCAGCGGGATCTGCTCGTCGAGCACGCGCGCCGGCAGCTTGCCGACGCGGATCTGGCCCAACACGAAGTCCGCTCCGCTCAGCGCCTCGTCGAGCTCCTGCGTCTTGACGACGCGGCAGTCCATGCCGGCCGCCGCGGCCATGCGCGCGCTCAGGTCGCCGACGATGTCGAGCTTGCGCGCGTCGATGTCCATCAACGCCAGCTCCCGGACCGGCAGCGAGCCGCTGCGCTTGATGATGCCCTCCATCAGCTCCGGGGTATAGGTGCTGCCTGCTCCGATGATCGCGATCTTCATCCTTTATCCATCCCTTTCCCTCTGGCGGCGAAGCCGCTCTGATTCCTCGCTCTGTGACGCTATTGTAGCACAGGAGGCGAGGGTGTCGAGCGGAAAGTTAAATTAATATTTCAAAAAATAATAAAAAACCAAAATATAATTTTATGGACGAATGACGGCGATTTTCCTGAGCAAATCGGCGTTTTCCTCGGTTTTTCCCCCTCTGCCGCTCTTGTAATTCCCGGTTCTAGCGTATACGATTATGGCGCTGTATCAGATCAACGGCAGGAGGCGGCTTATGGCTATCAACGACAACGTATTGATCAAGATCCGGGAACGCAAGGACAGTCTCACTCCTGTCGAACGGCGAGTCGCCGAATACATTCTGGAAAACAAGGAAGAGATTCCGCATCTCTCCATCAAGAACCTTGCCATGGGCAGCCGCACGAGCGACGCCTCGGTGCTGCGCTTCTGCAAGACGATGGGCTACAACGGCTACCGCAGCTTCATCGTCAGCATCTCGGCGGCGATGGGCGGCAAGGAAGAGCCGGACAGCGGACAGTACACGGACATCCAGCCGGGAGATGACCTGCAGACGATCATTTCCAACACGGCACGCAACAATATACGCTCCATCGAAGATACGCTGAGCCTGATCGACCGCGACGCCGTCGACCAGGCGGTGCAGGTTCTTCGCACCTGCAGCCGCATCTTCCTGTTCGGGATCGGGGCTTCCGGACTCATCTGCCTCGATGCCGAGCAGAAGTTCACGCGCATCAACAAGAACTGCCACGCCTATCTGGACGGGCACAGCCAGCTCACGGCGGCGACGCTCGTCTCCGACAAGGACGCGGCGATCTTCATCTCCAACTCCGGCGGCACCGAGGAGATCCTCGACGCGCTCGACATCGTGTCCAAGACGGGAGCGCGCACGATCGCCATCACCAAATACGGCAAAAGCGAGCTGTCCGAGCGGGCCGACCTGCTGCTCAGCATCTCGACGCCGGAGGTGACGATCCGCAGCGGCGCGATGGGCTCGCGCATCGCCATGCTGACGGTGGTGGACATGCTGTTCACCGGCGTGGCGAGCGCCGACTATCAGGAGGTCAAGCATTATTTGACCCGCAGCCGCAACATCATCGCCAGCAAGCGCCGCCGCCGCTAGCGGCGCTGGGGCCTGGCGCCGCCATGTCCGGCGAGCTGTCCGGGCATGGCCTTCCCTTGAGCATCCGCCGTATGGACCGGCGGGTGCTTTTTTGTCGGCTCTCCGGCTTGCTGCAACCCGGAAAAATCGGGTTGCAGAGTCGGCCCAGAGTGTTCGAGGTGCTGCAACCCGACAAAATCGGGTTGCAGAGTCGGTCCAGCGTGTTCGAGGTGCCGCAACCCGACAAAATCGGGTTGCAGAGTCGGCCCAGCGTGTTCGAGGTGCCGCAACCCGACAAAATCGGGTTGCAGAGTCGGTCCAGCGTGTTCGAGGTGCTGCAACCCGACAAAATCGGGTTGCAGAGTCGGTCCAGCGTATTCGAGGTGCTGCAACCCGGAAAAATCGGGTTGCAGAGTCGGTCCAGCGTGTTCGAGGTGCTGCAACCCGACAAAACCGGGTTGCAGCACTCAGGACAATGAGCAACTCGGCTCGAACGAATGCCCGAACGGCGGAGTTACGCGGAAAAACCGAGTAACTCGGGGCGAATGTGCGTCCGGATGAGGGAGAAACGCGGAAAAATCGAGTAACACGGGTTGGATGTGCGTCCGGATAGGGGAGATACGCGGAAAAACCGAGTAACTTGGGTCGAATGTACGTCCGGATGGGAGAGATACGCGGAAAAACCGAGTAACTCGGGTTCAATGTACGTCCGGATGGCGGAGTTACGCGGAAAAACCGAGTAACTCGGGTCGGATGACGTCTGGATGAGTTAAGTCCATATAATTGTGTAAAATGCTCCTGACCATAAAAAGGAAAGCCATGGTAGGACTCTCGGTTAGAATGGAAGTTGTCGAGACCAACATTCCAAGGAGAGTGCCTACACATGACTCAATACCAGATTACCGTAGATCAAGACATTTTGCACCAGCTGTTTATCGGAACCGATCGGGACGCGGGAGTGGCCCGCTTGTTGGAGACGGTGCTGAATCAGGTGCTGACAGCCCAGGCGACGGATCAGCTGGCGGCGCAGACGTACGAGCGCACCAGCGAGCGCAAGGGCTACCGCAACGGCAGCTACGAGCGCGACGTCATTACCCGCGCTGGCAGCGTCACCTTGCGCGTCCCCCGGTTTCGGGACGGCTCCTTTTCTACCGAGCTTTTCGCCCGGTATCAGCGCAGCGAGCAAGCGCTGGTGCTCTCGCTCATGGAAATGGTCATCAACGGCGTGTCGACGCGCAAGGTGACTAAAATCACCGAGGAGCTGTGCGGAACCGAGTTCTCCAAGTCAACGGTCAGCCACCTGTGCAAGCAGCTGGACCCGGCTGTCCACGACTGGAACAACCGCTCTCTGGCCGACCACGCCTTCCCCTTCATCACCATCGATGCGATCTACGTGAAGGTGCGTGAAGAAGGCCGTATCTGTTCTCGAGGCGTTCTGGTGGGCTACGGCGTGAACGAGCAAGGCCGGCGTGAGATTCTGGGCCTGCGCGTCGACGACACCGAGTCGGAGGAGAGCTGGGGCGCCTACTTCCGCTGGCTGAAAGAGCGCGGCCTGCACGGCGTAGAGCTCGTCACGAGCGACTACCATGGCGGGCTGGTCAAGGCCATCGAGAAGGAGTTTCAAGGGGTCTCGTGGCAGCGGTGCCAGACGCACTTCATCAAGAACGTGCTGAACGCAGCGCCCAAAGCGCTCCAAAGCGAAATCAAGAGTCGCGTCCGATCGATCTTCGATGCGCCCGACATGAAGACGGCTCGTTCCTATCTCGAACAGACGCTTGAGGCGTATGCCGAGACAGCACCCAAAGCGATGAAAATACTGGAGGACGGGTTCGAGGACGCCGTCGCGGTGCTGGCCTTCCCGGAGGCCTACCGCGTGCGGCTGCGCACCTCCAACGGCATGGAGCGCCTGAACGGGGAGATCCGCAGGCGCGAGACGGTCATCCGCATCTTTCCCAATCGCGCTTCCGTCATCCGTCTCATCGGAGCCATGCTCATGGAAGAGAACGAGTACTGGATGACGAAGAAGCCGTACATGGACATGACGGACTTCAAGGCGTGGAAGAAGCAGAAAGCCACTCAGGGCGCCGGCTCGGAGGAGCAGGAAACCAGCACCACCATGACGGAAGCGACGGACAGCCTATAAACCCGATTCCATTTTCTACCGAGAAGTGTTTTTACACACAATTATGGACTTGACCTCTGGATGAGGGAGGTACGCGGAAAACCCGAGTAACTCGGGTCGGATGTGCGTCTGGATGGGGAAGATACGCGGAAAAACCGAGTAACTCGGGTCGGATGTGCGTTCGGATGGGGGAGATACGCGGAAAACCCGAGTAACTCGGCTTCGAGATACGCGTGAGGCAGGGGTTAAGTCGAAAAAATCGAGTTACTGGGATACGAGGTAGGCGTGCGGCAGGGTTTAAGTAATCGAGTAACTGACCTTCGAGGTAGGCGTGAGGCAGGGAGCGGAGGGGACGGAAACCTCTTGGAGAAGCGGCAGCGGTTCCCTTGAAGGCCGGATTCCTTCCGTTTCGGAAAAGGAGATCAGAGGAATCTGGGCTTCAGCGGAATCGGAAAGAGGTTCCGTCCCTGGAGCGGCGTCAGCGAACATCCCCAGGAATTCCGTCCCCGCCCCCCATCCACCTAAACGCATAAAACGATCGCCCGCGGAGCATCCTCTCCATGCGCCCTGAGGCAGGATTTTCTCCGGCCGATCCTGCAACCGCTTCCCGGCCGAAGCCGCAACCGCTTCCCTGAAATTGGCGTTCCGACAGCGACTGACAGCCGGGACGAACTATGTTAACTTAACTCCCACAAACCCTTTCGTTTTGACAAAATTCTGTATTAAAACTCCAACATTAAGTTCCACTATAAAAATAAATTTCAAAAACTATTGACCAATTCGGAGCGTTTCGATACGATTGGGGTACGTCATACGAAGTTTATCAAGATCGGACGGAGGCTTGAGGTAACCGCTTCCAGATGATCGCAGGTTAGGGGAATGAAAATGAACGAATACCTTGCCGGCCTGACTACGGAAGGGATCAATCCCGATTCGATGTCGATCGACGAGTGCTCGACCGAGGAGATGCTGCGGCTGCTCAACCGGGAGGACTCGAAGGTGCCCGAGGCGGTCGAGGCGGAGATTCCGCGCATCATGGAAGCGGTCGACGCCATACATGCCGCTCTTGCGCAGGGTGGCAGATTATATTACATCGGAGCCGGCACATCCGGCAGGCTCGGCGTGCTGGACGCCTCCGAGTGTCCGCCGACCTTCGGCACGGACCCGGCCCTCGTCCAGGGCCATATCGCCGGCGGAGACGTCGCGCTGCGGACGGCGGTCGAGGGCTGCGAGGACGACGGCGACGAGGGCCGCGCGCTGATCGACCGGATCGGCGTCACCCGCCGCGACGCGGTCGTCGGCATCTCCGCCAGCGGCAGCGCGGCGTTTGTCATCGAGGCGCTGCGGCGGGCGCAGGAGATCGGAGCGGCGGCGATCGGCCTCGTGAACAATAAA
The DNA here is from genome assembly GCF_002864175.1 of Paenibacillus pasadenensis. NCBI lineage: Bacteria > Bacillati > Bacillota > Bacilli > Caryophanales > Paenibacillaceae > Paenibacillus > Paenibacillus pasadenensis. The sequence continues at coordinate 152,721 of NZ_NFEZ01000004.1, forward strand.
AACACGAAAGTCGCCGAAGTCTGCGACATTTGCATCGCTCCGGTCGTCGGTAATGAAGTGATCGCGGGCTCGACCCGGCTCAAGGCGGGCACCGCCCAGAAGCTCGTGCTCAACATGCTCAGCACATGCACGATGGTGAAGCTCGGCAAGACGTACAACAACCTCATGGTCGACCTCAAGGCGAGCAACAAGAAACTGCACGACCGCTCGCTGCGCATCATCGTCCGGGCGACCGGCGCGAGCGAGGCTCAGGCGGCCGACGCGCTCGAGCGGGCGTCGAAGGACACCAAGCTCGCCATCATGATGCTTCAGACCGGCCTCGAGCCCGAGGAAGCGCGCCAGGCGCTGCAGCACAGCTCCGGCAATCTCAAGGAGGCAATCCGCATCTGCGCCGGAGCGGGCTGAACGAAGCCGGCGACTGCGTCATGCGATTCCCATATACGAACTTGTCTATTTAAAAAGGGAGGATCTTGAACCATGACAAAAAGATCAAGATTGACGGCAAGTGTACTCGCTCTCACCGTCGCGGCCGGCGTGCTCGGCGCCTGCGGCTCCAACAACGGCAACGAGCCGGCTGGCAACGCGGCCGGCAACACGGGAGGAGAAGGCGCCGCGGCGGCGAAGGATACGATTACGGCGCTGCTGCCGCCGGTATCGGCGAACTTCCAGGCCAACTTCAAGCAGATGGAAACGGAATTCAACAAGCAGTATCCGAACCTCACGCTCAAGATCGAGCCGGCCAGCTGGGAGGACATGACCCAGAAGCTCGATACCCAGGTCAACGCCGGCAGCCCGCCGGACATCGCCTTCATGGGCTCGGAGGGCATCGCCAAGTACGTCCCGATGGGCATGGTGATGGACATCAAGGACGTCGTCACGCCGGAGATGATCGCCGACTTCGACGAAGGTCCGCTTAAATATATGTACAACGGCGAAGGCCTGTTCGGCTTCCCGGCCTACATGGAGGTCCATGCGATCGGCGGCAACAAGCCGTTCCTGGAGGAAGCCGGCATCGACTGGAAGAAGATCCAGCAGAGCGGCTGGACGTTCGACGAGTTCCGCGAGGCGATCAAGAAGGGCGTCGTGAAGGAAGGCGATACGACCAAGCGCTACGGCTTCGTCTTCGCCACCGCCGGCGTCACCTCCAAGGACTACCTCGGCATCCTCGTCAAGAACGCCGGCATGCCGGCCGCCTTCGACAAGGATCTGAAGTACGCCTACACGAGCAAGAACTACCTGACGCTGCTCACGAACATCCGCCAGATGATCGACGACGGCTCGATGCCCAAGGAGCTCAGCTCCATCGACGCCGGCAAGCGCTGGAACATGTTCCTGACCGGCCAGACGATGATTACGGGCAAGGGCATGGCGGTGTTCGAGAACTCCTCGCGCCTCAACAACGAGAAGCTCGACGCCAACGACGGCAGTGCCGTCAAGGACAGCATCAAGACGGATTACGTCGTGCTCCCGGTGCCTTCCTTCGCCGGCCAGCCTGCGGTCGCCAACGCGATCGTCGACGGCTACGTCACGTTCCGCGGCAAGAAGGAGCCGACGGCCGAGCATAAGGCGAACGTCGCCAAGGCCGCCTACTTCCTGGCCAGCGGCCAAGTCGCCGCGACGACGAACAGCGAGCTGTTCTCCGCGCCGATCACGAAGAGCTCCCGCGAAGCGATGAAGAGCATCGAGAGCAAGCAGAGCGACTACAACAAAGCTGCGGTCGAGCATCTGCTCTCCACGGCGGCGCCGGCCCGTCCGGACATCCCGGCCGAGCTCGCGGCCAAGGCGATCAAGCTGGAGACGGAAGTCATCGTGCCGAAGCTGCAATCGCTGCTTGCAGGCGAGACGACGCCGGAAAAAATGTACGAGGACGTGAAGAAAGCCGCGATCGATACGTTCGGCGCGGACGGAGTCGTACAAGACTGATTTCCTGCCTCGGATAGCCGCCCCCCGCGGCTATCCGATCTCTTTTATCGGACCTGCTTCAAAGTCCCCCATGCCCGATCAGCGGAAGCGGAAAGGAGTCCTGCATCATGGCACGAGAAGCTTCGACCATCAAAACCCGTAACCGGCTGAACCGCGGGGATGGCGGGTGGGCGTACGCCTTCATCGCCGTCGCCCTCGTCGTCTACGCCATGTTCACGGCTTATCCCGTCATCAGCGCCTTCATCATCAGCTTCCAGAATTATCAGCCGCTCGGCTCCACCTATGTCGGATTCGAGAATTACGAGAACGTCTTCAAGAGCGCGCTGTTCTGGAAAGCGATGGGCAACACCGTCATCTACACCTTGCTCACCGTTCCGGTGGCGCTGCTGCTCAGCTTCGGCGTGGCGATCCTCATCATGCCGCTGCGCAAATGGATGCAGACCAGCTTCAAGGCCATCTACTACCTGCCGGCGGTCGCCTCCGGCGTCGCGCTGTCCGTCGTCTGGCTGTGGATCTTCGATCCGATGCAGGGCGGCATCCTCAACCAGCTGCTCGGCGCATTCGGCATCCCCAGCCAGAACTGGCTCGGCTCCAGCTCCACCTCGATGTTCTCGCTCGTGCTCATGAGCTGGCTGTCCAGCCACGGCACCAGCATCATCATCTACGTCGCCGCCCTGCTGGGCATCGACAACAGCTATTACGAGGCCGCCGACATCGACGGCGCTTCGTTCCTGCAGAAGATGTGGCATATCGTCATCCCGTGCCTCAAGCCGACGACGCTGTTCCTGCTCGTCACCGGCGTCATCGGGTCGTTCCAGGTGTTCCAGAACGCCTACCTGATGACCGGCGGCGGACCGGACCACAGCACGACGATGGTCGGCCTGCTCATCTTCGACACGGCGTTCAAGTACTTCGAATTCGGCGACGCCGCCGCGCAATCGCTCGTGCTCGCGCTCGTCATCGCCATCATGGCCTTCGTCCAGTTCAAGTTCCTGGGCAAGGACGTGGAATATTAAGCGGAAGGAGGCCAGGACATGGGCTTATACAACAATCACTTAGGCAACTCTCTCCTGAAGAGCGCCCGCAATGCGGTCATCATCATCCTCCTTCTGCTGTTCGCGCTGGCGACGCTGTTTCCGATCTACTTCATGATCATCTCCTCCTTCGGAGATCCGATCGAGGCGGGCGCGGTCAGCTACTCGATCTGGCCGGAAAAGTTCTCGCTGGAGTCCTATAAGTTCTTCTTCAACTACAGCGAGTACTCGTACCGCTGGCTCGCCAACTCCCTGCTCGTCGCGACCGTGACGATGGTGTCCAACGTCGTGTTCGCCACGATGGCGGGCTACGCGTTCGCCAAGATTTCCTTCCGGGGCAGCAAGGTGCTGTTCGCCATCCTGCTCGGCGCCATGATGATTCCATATCAGGTGACGCAGGTGCCGCTCTACATCCTGATCGTGAACGTCTTCGACATCTCCAATACGTATCGGGCGCTGATCGCGCCGAGCCTGGTCACGGTGTACAACATCTTCCTGGCGAAGCAGTTCATGAGCTCCATCCCCAAGGAGATTCTGGAGAGCGCCAAGGTCGAGGGCTGCAGCCAGTTCCAGATTTTGACGCGCATCGTCATGCCGCTGTCCAAGACGGTCATGGCGGTCATGGCGATCCTCACCTTCATGGAGTCGTGGAACACCTTCTTCTGGCCGTTCCTCGTCACGAACACGATGGACATGCAGACGATCCAGGTCGGCCTCAAGAACTTCCGCTTCGCCAACACGACCTACTTCGCGCCGATGATGGCGGGAGCGACCGTATCGGCGCTGCCGATGTTCATCCTGTTCTTCAGCCTGCAAAAGTATTTCCTGGAAGGCGTGACCGTCGGCGCGGTCAAAGGCTGAGCCGATGTCGCAGAGGGCGGCCCCCTGCGGGCCGCCCTTCCGCTTGATGCAGCTGGCGCATCGCCGGCCCGACCGGCCGCGCCGGCAGGAGGGAACCATCATGACGATCCGCAACTGGAACGAGGAAGACCGCCGGGGCGCGCTCGCGCTCTGGAACCGGGAAGCCGTCCGCGACGGCTACAAGCCGCTGGATGAAGCCGGGTTCGCGGCGCTGATCGCGGAGCATCCGCAGTTCGACCCGGGTACCGCGTTCGTCGCCGAGGCTGGCGGCGAGCTGCGGGGGCTGGCGATCGGCTGCACGGGCGACGAGCTGCCGCTCGGCGCGCAGGCCGGCTACATCACCTGCGTGCTGGCGGACGCCGCGCTCGGCGAGGCCGAGGCGGACAGACTGCGGCGGGAGCTGCTGTCCCGTCTGGAGCGGCGCTTCGCCGAGCTGGGCAAGACGCAGGCCGACGTGCTGTTCTTCAACCCGATGCGGCTGCCGTGGCTCGTGCCGGGCACGCCCGGCCACGAGCACAACAACGCGCCGGGAGCGCCGGCTGGCGGCGCGCTGCACCGGCTGCTGCTGGAGGCCGGCTACGCCGAGCGCTCGCTGCAGCACGGGATGCACCTGGATCTCGCGCACTTCGAGGTGCCGGAGTCCATCCTGCTGAAAAGATCGCGCGCCGCCGCCGAAGGCTATGCCGTCGAGAGGCTCGATCCGACCCGCCACACGGGGCTGGAGGAGCTGCTGGACGCGCTCGGCAATCCGCTCTGGCAGCGCGAGATTGCGGACTGCGCCGCGCGCGGCGTGCCGGTCGTCGCGGCCGTCTACGGCAGCCGGCTCGTCGGCTTCGCCGGTCCGGTCGTGCGCGAGCCGAGCGGCCGCGGCTATTTTGCCGGCATCGGCGTCCATCCGGAGCATGAGGGGCACGGGCTCGGCAGCCTGCTGTTCTTCTCGCTCTGCGAGGCGTTCCGATCGATCGGCACCGACTACATGACGCTGTTTACCGGGAGCGAGAACCCTGCTCTGCGCATCTACGACAAAGCCGGATTCAAGACGGCGAAAACATTCGCCGTCATGAGAAAGGAAGGGATCGGATCATGAGCGAAAGAAAGCAGCTGACGATACTGGGCATCGGAGCGCATGTCGGCGACGTGGAGCTGGTCGCCGGAGGCGTGCTGGCCAGCCATTATCTCAAGGGAGACAAGATCGCGACGCTGGCGCTGACGGCCGGGGAGCGCGGCGTGCCCGAGGGACAGGACGTGCACGAATACCGCGAGCAGAAGGTGCGCGAGGCGCATACGTTCGCGGGCATGCTCGGCGGCGAGGCGCGCGTGTTCGAAATTCCGGACGGCGAAATACCGGATGACGAGGCGATCCGCCTGCGCGTCTGCGACGTCATCCGCGAGGTCAAGCCGGACATCATCATCACGCATCACTGCAATAGCATGCACAAGGACCATGCGACGACGCATCGCATCGTGAACGACGCCCGCTTCTTCGCGGGGCTCAAGGCGATGGAGCGCGAGCGTCCGGCGCATTTCGCGGGCAAGCTGTACTACGGCGAGAACTGGGAGGACGCGGTCGGCTACGTGCCGTACGTCTATGTCGGCTTCGACCAGCAGGCGTTCGACCTGTGGATCGAGGCGCTGTCCACGCACTGGTTCGTCACCGGCAGCAAGTCGTTCGCCTACATGGACTATTACCAGAGCCTGGCGCGCGTGCGCGGCTGCGAGATGCGCGGCCTGTATGCGGAGACGTTCATGATTCCGGCGGAAACGATGCGCCTGCGCCAGCAGGAGCTGTAGCTCATGGCGATTGAATTCGGGATCGACCGGATCGGCGAGGCCGCTCCGGTGCTGCAAGGACGGCGGATCGGGCTCATTACCGGCCCGACCGGCATCGACGCCGAGTGGCGGTCGACGATCGACGTGCTGCAGGAGCGCTTCGGGCTCGCGGCGATGTTCTCGCCGGAGCACGGCGTGCGCGGCGACATCGCCGCCGGGGGGCTGGTCGACACCTACATCGACGAGCGGACGGGCGTGCCGGTATACAGCCTGTACCGCAAGGACTCCAAGCGGATGACGCCGGACATGCTGGAGAAGATCGATGTGCTGGTCTATGATATCCAGGACATCGGCACGCGGTATTACACCTACGTCTACACGATGCTGTACGCGATGCAGGACTGCGCGGCGGCGGGCATTCCGTTCGTCGTGCTCGACCGGCCGAATCCGCTCGACGGCGTCACGCTCGAGGGCGGGCTGCTCGACCGGGCCTACAGCTCCTTCGTCGGCGATTATCCGCTGCCGGTGCGCTACGGCCTGACGGCCGGCGAGCTGGCCGTCATGGCCAACGCCGAGCAGGGCTGGGGCGCGGAGCTGTACGTCGTGAGCTGCCGCGGCTGGTCCCGCGAAGCGCGCTTCCCGGCGCTCGGCCGCCCGTGGATCGCGCCTTCGCTGAACATCCCGCGCTGGGAGACGGCGCTGCTCTATCCGGGCACCTGCCTGTTCGAGGGCACGAACCTGTCCGAGGGACGCGGCACGGCCGCGCCATTCGAGCAGATCGGCGCGCCGTTCGTCGACGCCGAGCGGCTCGCGGCCGAGATGAACGCGCTGCTGCTGCCGGGCGTCCGGTTCCGGCCGTCCTACTTCCAGCCGAGCTCGTCCAAGCATGCCGGCGCGCTGTGCCGCGGCGTGCAGGTGCATGTGACGGACACGGACGCGGTGCGTCCGCTCGAGGTCGGCGTGCGGCTGCTGCTCGCCGTGCGCTCGATGTTCCCGGAGGCGGAGTTCCTCGCTCCGTACCGCGAGGGCGGCCGGCCGTTCATCGACCTGCTGGCCGGCGGAGACCTGTACCGCGGCATGCAGAGCGCCGCGGACGCAGACGCGCTGCTGGAGCGGTTCGCCGCGGACAGCGAGGCGTTCGCCGCGCGCAAGGCGGCGTACCACCTGTATTAGAACGGAGCTTTCGCCCCGGCGCGGCGCGCCGGGCGGCGGAGAGGGAGGGGCAGACATGGACTACTGGCTGGGGCTGGACGGCGGCGGCACGCGCACGACCGTATGCGCGGAGGATGCGGCCGGAACGGAGCTGGCGCGCTTCGAGGTCGGAGCGCTCAACATCAACGGCGAGCGCGCAGGCGCGGCCGAGGAGGCGCTCGCGGAGGCGGCGCGCGAGCTGGGACGCCGCGGACTGCCGCTCGCGGGCTGCGTCTCGCTCGCCGTCGGCGCGGCCGGCATCAGCAACCCGCAGGCGCGGGAGCGCCTGACCGGCGCGCTGGCGGCGCTGGCGTTCCGCGGCGAGCTGACGCTTGCCGGCGATCAGGAGACGGCGCTCGCCGGCGCGCTGGAGGGCCGTCCCGGCATCGCGCTGATCGCCGGGACGGGCTCGATCGCCTATGGCCGGAGCGAGGCCGGAGAGACGCATCGCGCCGGCGGCTTCGGCCATCTGATCGATGACGAGGGCAGCGGCTACGCGATCGGCCGCGACATGCTCGCCGCGATCGTGCGCGCCGCCGACGGGCGCTCGCGGCCGACGGCGCTGGCCGAGCCCGTGTTCCGCCAGCTCGGCCTGGAGCCGGGCAGCCTGCCGGAGCTCGTACGCTGGGTGTACGACCCCGCGCGTCCCAAAAGCTCCGTCGCCGCGCTCGCGCCGCTGCTGCAGCCCGCCTGCGAGGCGGGCGACGCGGCGGCGCTCGGCATCGCCCGCCGCGCGGCCGGCGCGCTCGCCGAGCTCGCCGAAGCGGTCGCGGTCCGCCTCGGGCTCGGTCGCGGCGAGCTGGCGCCGCTCGGCAGCGTGCTGCTGCGCTGCGCGCCGGTGCGGGACGCCTTCGCGGAGCGGCTCGCCGAGCGGCTGCCGCAGCTGCGCCTGACGGCGGCGAGCCGCGATGCGGCGAGCGGCGCGGTGCTGCTCGCGCGCCGCGCCTTGCCCGCAGCCGCAGGCGGCGGGGAGGGCGCGCCATGCTGAGCTGGCGCCCCCGCAGGCCTTACGCGCTCGCCGTCGGCCTCATGTCCGGCACGTCGCTCGACGGCGTGGACGCGGCGGTCGTCCGCTTCGAGGGCGAGGGGCTGGATACGACCGCGCAGCTGCTGCATTTCCATACGCAGCCGTACGACGAGCCGCTGCGCGAGGCGCTGCGGCGGCTGTGCGAGCCGGGAGCGGCCGACGTGCAGGACCTGTGCGGCATGAACGCCTGGCTCGGCGGCCGCTTCGCGGAAGCGGCGCGCGCCGCCGCAGACGAGGCCGGGCTCGCGATGGCCGACATCGACTTCGTCAGCTCCCACGGCCAGACCGTCTGGCATATGCCGGAGCCGCCGGCCGGCTCGCCGTTCCTGGCGCCGTCCACGCTGCAGCTGGGCGACCTGTCCGTGCTGGCCGCCCGCGCCGGCGTGCCGGCGGTCGGCGACTTCCGCCCGGCCGACATGGCCCTCGGCGGCCAAGGAGCGCCGCTCGTGCCGTACGGCGATCTCGTGCTGCTGCGCCATCCCCAGCGCGGGCGCCTGCTGCAGAACATCGGCGGCATCGGCAACTGCACCGTGCTGCCGGCCGGAGCCGGTCCGGACGACGTCGCCGGCTTCGACACCGGACCGGGCAACATGGTCATCGACCGGGTCGTGCAGCGGCTGACGGACGGCCGCCTCGCCTACGACGCAGACGGAGCGCTGGCGGCTCAAGGCGCGCCGTCTGAAGGACTGCTCGCCGAGCTGCTGGCGCATCCGTACTTCCTCCAGCCGCCGCCCAAGTCGACCGGCCGCGAGCTGTTCGGCTCCGACTATGCCGCCGAGCTGCTGGCCCGCGCCGCATCGCTCGGACTGTCCGCGGCCGATACGGCCGCGACGGTGACCGCGCTGACCGCGCGCTCGATCGAAGGCGCCCTGCGCCGCTTCGTCCTGCCGCAAGTCCGCATCGACGAGGTCATCGTCAGCGGCGGCGGCGCGCGCAACCGTACGCTCATGCGCATGCTCGCGGAGCGGCTGCCGGAGCAGCGCGTCATCGACTCCGGCGAGCTCGGCATCCCGGGCGACGCCAAGGAAGCGGTGCTGTTCGCGATGCTCGGCTACCATTTCCTGCTCGGCATCCCGAACAGCCTTCCCTCCGTGACGGGAGCTTCCCGCGCCGCGGTCATGGGCAAGCTCGCGCTGCCTTGACGCCATCCGCGGCGAGGTCCGGGGCATGCCGCCCCGGAGCGCGGTCCGGACCGTCGGTCGCCTTCCAGCCCCAAGGGCGTGTTTGCAACCTCTGAAGGAAGCCGATAGGGCCGAATTTTTGGTCCCTGCGAGGAACGGAGGCGAAGGCGTACCGGGGGTACATCGAGCCTGCGTGACCAAGCAGGGGGCAAAAAGCGGTGATAGATGCCCCTGAGCGGGTTTGCCAACACGTCCTAGCCCGGCTTCGTGCCGGGCTTTTTTCTTTGCGCGCTTTTCCGCCCGCCCTCCCGCTCCCGGGATCCTTCTCCATGCCCTCGAATCCCGGCTGCGCCGCTGCTGAGCAAGCGTTTGCTCTCGCACGGCAATGGCGATTAATTTATCTCCGTGGAAGCGATAAAATGTGATATGGTTATCGTATTGAAGATGAATCGGCGGGGCGGCTGCTCCGCCGCTACAGGAGAATGCGATGAATACCCTTGAACAATGGAAGCGCTCTTGCCGGGACGCCGGCATGGACCCTTCCGTCATGCCGCAGTTCCGCCAGCGCTACTCGCCGCAGCGGCTGCGGGAGCAGCAGGAGCGCTACGCGGAGCTGCTCGATATATGCCGGTCCCTCACCGAGGAGCTGCTGGAGTCGGCTCCCGATGACCCGATTCTGATCGCGGTCAACGACTCGGAGGGGCATCTGCTCGGCTTTTGCGGCAACGAGTCGATGGAGGAGCTGCTCGGCTGCAAATACGGCATCCTCCCGGGAGTCGGCTATACGCGCGACATGTGGCCAAGCTCCATCGCCGCCTGCATGGAGACTGGACGTCCGGCACAGCTCGTCGGGACAGACCATTACCACGAGCCGCTCCATGACACCGCCTGCCTGAGCGCGCCGCTGTACCTGCGCGAGCATCCCGAGCGTCCGTGGGGCGGCATCAGCTTCATGCTGCAGGCGGACAGCGTGCATCCCCATCTGATGGCGCTGCTCCGCTCGATGACCGCCTCGATGGAGCGGGAGCTGGAGCTGCGGCGCCAGAACGCCCGCCAGGCGATCCTGACCCAGGCGCTGCTGCAGACGCCGTACTACGGCGTCGTGCTGGTGGACGCTGCGGGCAGCATCGTCTCGATGAACGCCCGCAGCGTGGAGCTGATGGAGCTGGAGCGCCCGGCCGAGGGGGATCGCTGCGAGGAGCTGCCGATCATCGGCCCCTCCCTTCGCGAGATGATCGTGCAGCAGGGGACCGAGCCCGTCCTCGCCTGCGCGATCAAGGAGAAAAGCAAGGATGGCCAGCGGCACTACATGGGCGACTTCCTGCCGGTGACCGAGGAGGACGGACGGCTGCTGTTCATCGTCGCGATGCTGCGCGACATGACCGACGCCAAGCGCGCCGACGACATGCTGCACGGCTCCGAGAAGCTGGTGCTCGCCGGACAGATCGCGGTCGGCATCGCCCATGAGATCCGCAATCCGCTGACGGTCATCCGCGGCATGCTGCAGTTCACCGCCGACCGGATCAAGCGCGAGCACTACGAGCTGATCCTGAGCGAGCTGGACCGGATCGGGCTGATCGTCACCGACTTCATGGCGCTCGGCCAGCAAAAGGCGCCGCAGCTCCGGCCGGAGCCGGCCGACGCGATCGTCGAAGAGACATTGCAGATGATGGAGTTCCAGTTCAAGCAGGAAGGCATCCGGATCAAAAGGGACTATGGCGGAGCCGAGCTCGTCTACGGCGACCGCAACCAGATCAAGCAGGTGCTGCTGAACGTGCTCCGCAACGCCGCCGAGGCGATGCCGCAGGGCGGCTTCATCGAGGTCCGGCTGCGCGCCGGGAACGGCCGCCAGCGCATCGAGATCGCCGACACCGGCGAAGGCATGGGCGAGGATCAGCTGGCGCGCCTCGGGGAGCTTTTCCACACGACCAAAAAAGGCGGGAGCGGCCTCGGCCTCGCGATCGTCAAGCGCATCATGGACGCCCACGGCAGCCAGATCCGGTTCGAGAGCGAGCCGGGGAAGGGCACGACCGTCGTGCTCGATTTTCCGATCTATCAGATCCGCAGGCTCGTGTATCCGTTCCTGTCCTCCTAAGCGGCGCTTTGCGCGGCGGCACCAGGCTCACGCTCGTCAACGGCCGCTGGAGCGGCTGGCCGGCCCCGGCTGCCTGCTGCCTCCGCGCCCGCCAAAAAAAGCCGAAGCCCCGGGAGGGCTTCGGCTTTTTTTGACGCGGGAAACGAAGCGGCCTTGCGCGATGCCGCGAGTTGGACTATGATGGAAGGGACACCGGTCCATTGGAACGAGGAAAAGCCCGCGCGGAATCCAATTCCGGACGAGCTTGAATCGATGCAAGGGAACGGCCATCCACGCTACAGGAGGTGAACCTCATGGCTAAAGACGTACTGTGCGAAGTGGATAGCTGCAAAAACTGGGCTTCCGGCAACAAATGCAACGCATCGTCCATTTATGTGACCAGCAACCGTGGACAAGCGAGCAACTCCGAAGAAACCGACTGCAAAACCTTTGAAGCGAAATAACCCGATACCATCTTCTTCATCAGGCAGCCGTGCCAGCGGCTGTCTTTTTCGTTTCGCTTTCCTTACTATACTCAATAATGATTATTGTTATCAAGTCCTTTTGAGAAAGTTTTTCAAAAAGATCTTTGCCCGCTGCTCTCGGTCCTATGGTACAATCAAAATCTGGTTATGGTAATATTTTACGGATAAGGAGCGGAAGGGAAGTTCGATGAAATTTATGCCAAAAAGAGAGCTCGGCCCGGCCTGCGCGAGCTGGCTGGCGATCGCGCTGCTGCTGCTCGGAGGCTGGATCGGCTGGACCGAGGGCGGAGGCCCGGCTTCCAAGGCCGTGGCGACCGCCGTGCTGCTGACCGCAGGGCTGCTCGCCTGGATCTGGCTCGGCACGTCCTATCGTCTGGAGGAGGACGAGCTGGTGCTCCAGATCGGACCGATCGTCAAGCGTCTTCCTTATCGCAAGCTGCTGCATCTCCAGCCTGCATCAGCTTGGCCGATCGGACTCTTTGCCCTGCGGCGGCTCGAGCTGGCGGCGGGGCCGTACGACCGGTACCCGATCGCGCCGCGCGACAGGGAGCGCTTCGTCGAGGAGCTGCAGCGGAGATGCCCGCATCTGGTCGTCGATCTGGAGCGGGACGACCGCCCTCTTTGAGGGCGGGGCGCAGCGGAAGAACGGACGGGCAAGGGACGGACGAGCGGATCGACGAGTGAACGGGCGGACGAGCGGACGGACAAGCGGCGAGCGGCGCATCGACGGACGAACGAGCCGCGTACCGACGGACGAACGAGCCGCGTACCGACGGACGAACGAGCCGCGTACCGACCGACGAACGAGCCGCGTGCCGACCGACGAACGGGCAAGGGACGAAGCGACAACTCGCTTCGTCCCTTTTTTTGGAGCGGAATCATCGGCCGGTCCGCCGGTTGCGATACAGCAGATATAGGAAGAACGGCGCGCCGACCGCGGAGGTGAAGACGCCGACGGGCACGTCGTAGGGCAGGAAGGCGGTGCGCGCGACGAGATCGGCGAGCACGACGATGAGGCTGCCGCAGAGCGCCGCCGTCGGCAGCAGCCGCGAGGCGGACGGGCCGACGAGCTGACGGGCCAGATGCGGGCCGATGAGGCCGACGAAGCCGATCGAGCCGCCGATTGCCACCGCCGAGCCCGCCAGGCCGACGCTGATCGCGATCAGTCCCCTGCGGCTGCGCTCGACATGGCTGCCGACGCCGGCGGCCGACTCGTCGGACAGCATGAGCACGTTCAGCGTGCGGACGCTGCGCAGGGCGAGCAGCAGGAACAGGACGGTCCACGGGAGCAGCGTCAGCACATGCTGCCACGACGTGCCGTAGACGGTGCCGGTAAGCCAGATGTACGCGTCGGTGGCGGTATAGGCGGAGCTCAGCAGCAGGATCGTGCTCGTAAAGGCGGACGACAGCGCGCCGATGCCGATGCCGACGAGAATGAGGCGCCCCGGCTCGACGCCGCTCCTCCAGGCGGCGGCGTAGACGATCGCGGCGAGCAGCGCCGCTCCCGCCATCGCGGCCGCCGGCAGCCAATGGATGCTGACCTCCGCCGGGCGGAACGTCAGGAAGGCGGCCGCCGCGGCGGCCGCGCCGCCGGTGATGCCGACGAGGTCGGGCGCGGCCAGCGGATTGCGGAACACGCCCTGCAGCAGCGCGCCGGCAACGGAGAGCGCCGCGCCGGCCAGAGCGCCGACGACGAGGCGCGGGAGGCGGAACTCGCGCACGATGACGACATGCTCGGCGGCTGCCGCGCCGCCTAGAGCCTGCAGCATGAGGGAGGGACGGATGTACGTCTCCCCGAGCAGCAGATAGGCGAAGCCGGAGAGCAGCAGCGCTCCGCCGAGCAGCAGCGGCCATGTCCAGGCGCTTCTGCGGACGCGGTTGCGGCGGCTCATGCGATGCGCCTCCTTTTGCGGGCGATATAGAGGAAGAACGGCGCGCCGACGGCCGCGGTGAGCACGCCGACCGGCAGCTCGCGCGGCATGATCAGGTAGCGGGCGGCGACGTCGGCGACCAGCAGCAGCACCGCGCCGAGCAGCATGCTGTACGGCACCATCCAGCGGTGGTCCAGGCCGGAAAAGAAGCGGGCGACGACGGGAATGACGAGGCCGATGAAGCCGATCGGCCCGGCGACGGCGACGGAGCCGCCTGCGAGCAGCACGATCGCGGCGCCGCCCGCGAGCTTGACGAGCGGGACGCGCAGGCCGAGGCCCTTGGCCGTCTCCTCGCCGGCGGCGAGCAGGTTGAGATGGCGCGCCAGCAGCCATGCGGCCAGCATGCTGGCGAGCATATAAGGGGCGACGGCGGCCAGGATGCCGAGCGGCCGACCGGCGATGGAGCCGCTGAGCCAGAATAGCACGTCCTGCAGCGAGGCTTGGTTGCGGACGAGCAGCCCTTGCGTGCCGGAGGCGAACAGCGCGCTCATCGCCGCACCGGCGAGCACGATGCGCAGCGGCGACAGGCTGTCGCTGCCGAGGGCGCTTAGCCCGTAGACGAGCGCCGCGGCGGCGGCCGCGCCGCCGAAGGCCGCCCAGGCGAGCCCGGTCTGGCTCTCGATGCGGAGCACGGTGAGGGCGAAGACGACGGCGAGCGCGGCGCCGGAATTGATGCCGAGAATGGACGGCGAGGCGAGCGGGTTGCGCGTGATCGCCTGCATGATGACGCCGGCCACGGCGAGGCTTGCGCCGACGGCCGCGGCGATGAGCGCGCGCGGCAGCCGGGTGAGGCGGATGACGGCCTGGCTCATGGACGTCTCGTCGTAGCGCGTCACGGCTGCCCAGGCATCGTCGAGGCTGACGCGGGTATAGCCGAGCATGATGTTGGCGGCGAAGGCGAGCAGCAGCAGCGCCGCGCCCGCTGCCAGCCCGGCGGCCTTGAGCGCGGCGCCGGGCAGTCCGGTGGAATTCATCGTGAGGGATCGCTCCTGTTCTGGGGCCGCGCCGATCAGGACGGGCGGCCGTCTCGCGCGGCGGGGCCGGCCGGGATCGGTCCGGGCGGCGTCCGCATGGCGCGGAAAATCCCGCCCCGCGCGAATCGGCGCGAGGCGGGACGGCATTGGGCTCCGGTTTGCCGCGATGCCCGGTTTCGGACGGGCTCGCGGCAAGCGGGGCTTTTTTGATCCGGAGGCTGGGCTAGTCGATGTTGAAGTAGAAGTACAGGTCGTCGAGCATCTTGTCGGCCGCGAGCGGACCGCCGGAGAGGTTCCAGTTGACGGCGTTGACCTTGTAGTACTTCTTGTTCTTGACGGCGCGCAGGTTCGACCAGAGCGCGTTGTCGATCCATTCCTTCTGCGTCTTGTAGATCGCGCCGTCTCCGTCCCAGTCGACCGTGAAGTCGAAGATGTAGTCGGCGTCGAGCAGCGGCGTCTGCTCCTTGGACGGAATGTTGAAGATGTCCTTCGTCACGTCGGTCTGGGCTTTCGGAAATTTGAAGCCGAGGTCGCGCAGGATGTTGGAGGCGAAGCCTTCCAGGTAGAAGCGCGCCGTGCCGTTGTAGTTGATGCGCATGACGGTCACTTCGGTGCTGCCGATGTCGGCGCCCATCCGCTTCTTGAAGTCGGCGGTGCGGGAGGCCCACTTGGCGAGGAAGGCGTCGGCCTTGGCCTGCTTGTTCAGCACGTCGGCGGCGAACTTCAGGTTGTCCTGCCAGCTGAAGACGTCCTCGGTCATGACGGTCGGCGCGATCTTGTTCAGCTGGCCGTCGATCTTCTCGTGGCGCAGCTTGGAGCCGATGATGAGGTCCGGCTTGAGGGCGGCGATCGCCTCGAGGTTCGGCTGCGTCTCGTCGCCGAGGTCTTTTACGCCGATCAGGCTTGGACGCAGGTACTCGTAGAAAGGCTGCTGCAGGTACGACTCGACGGCGCCGACCGGCTTCACGCCGAGCAGGACGCTCGTGTCGACCATGCCATTGAACAGGACGACGACGCGCTGCGGCACGCTTTTCAGCGTCGTGGAGCCCATGGCGTGCTTGACGGTTTTCTGCGTCAGGACGGACAGCGTCTTGGCGGAGCCGTTCCACGACGTCCAGACGCCGAGCGCGTCGGACAGGGAAGCGGCCGGCACGAGCACGTCCTTGCCCTTCGTCACCGGCACGGCGGCCAGCGTGTAGGCTTTGCCGTTCAGCGTCGCCTTGACGCTGCCGGGGGTGAAGCCGAGCGTGCGCGTGCCGCGCTTGACGACCCACTTCTTCGTCTTGGCGTCGACCTGGTACGTCGCGTTCAGCTTGACGGCAAAAGCGGCGGCGGGCAGATAGACGCGTCCGTCGATGATCGACGGCTTGACGGAGCCGAAGCTGGCGGCGCTGCCGTTGATCTTGACCGCGACGACTGGAGCCGCTGCGGCGGCTGCGGCCGGGAGCAGCCCGAGCGCGAGAGCGAGGCTCAGGAGGAGGGCGAGGAATCGGTTGCGAGCGAGAGTCATGGGTAGGAGATCACCTTTCTGCGAGTGGAATGGGCGGTGCTTGAGAATGGGCCGGCAGAGCAGCATCCGGGCGAAGCGCAGATGCGGACTCGGCGATGCCGTTGCGCAGGCGCGGGACGAGCGTGCGCAGGCGCGGGACGAGCGTGCGCAGGCGCGTGGCGAGCGTGCCGTAGGCGCGGAGCGAGCGTGGCGCAAGCACGGGACGAACGCGGGGCAAAGGCCCTGCTGAAGACTTAGGCGCTTGCGCCTGGGCTAGGGTCCGGCTCCGGAGCGAGAGCCGGAGAGGGCGCGCTGCACAAGGCCGGCTTAAGCCGCCGGTCCCTGCAGCTTCTCCTGCAGGTCGCGGTACGTCTGATAGAGGCGGTACGACACGTCGACGGGGCTTTCCGGCGCCGCCGGATCCGGCTGGAGCAGCCGGCCGATGTCGGCTTGGGCCGCTTCGGCCTTGGCCTCGTCCAGCTTCTTCAAGTCGGGCTCGAGCGTCAGCCAAAGTCCGGCGAGGCGGACGGCCAGCTCGCGCCATGCCGCCTCGTCGCCGGCTTCGGCCGCCTGCTTGAGCTGCTTGACCGCGTCGCGGCTGAGCTGCAGCCCCTCGGCGGCGTCGGCGGCCGGCAGCGGCTCGATGCCGGCCCAGCCCGCCGCGTCCGGGCCGGCTCCGTCCGCTTCGGCAGCGGCAGCGGCCTTGGCCGCCTCGGCAGCGGCAGCTTCGCCGCCCTCCGCTCTGCCGGAGCCGGACGGCGTACCTGCGCCCGCCGCGCAGCCGCCGAGCAGCAGCGCGATCGCGAGCAGCGCGGCAAAAGCGCTTTTGCGAGCGATCGCGCCTTTGACAGCGGAAGTGGCATTGCGGGCGATCGCGCCTTTGACAGCGGAAGTGGCATTGCGAGCGAAAGCGCCTTTGCGGACGAAAGCGCCGTTACGAGCGGAAGCGCCTTTGACGACGGCAGCGCTGGCTCCTCGAAGCCGCCTTATTTGTTGAAGCCGTGTTTGAAGCAAAGACATCCCCCATTTGCAGCGAAAGCATTAATTGAAAATCATTCTCAATTCATTTTAGACAGAATGGATGCGCTTGGGTATGCACGCCATTGCCCCAGTTGCATGGACAGGATTGTCCGACGAAGAACGAGAACGTAGAGATGGAAAGGGTCCCTTGAAGGCGTGCAACGTGCGGAGAATGGGGCTGGAGAGCGAAAGAAGGGAAAATTCCTAGGCTCTAGTACATCGTCGACTCTTCATCTGTGGAGGCCAGGGAAGCGCGCTTCCTAGTGGTGAAAATGGCACTAGGAAGCGCCGCAGCCAGAGAAGCTTTCTACGAATGCCTAGAATCAAAGCGGATAGGCTGCTGCTAGTGCCCTGTCCATGGTCAACCTGTGGGAAGCCTTTGTCGGGAATGGCCAGTCGACGGCTCTCCAGCCCGTTCTCGATCCTCCCCGGGTCGGTTCACGGTTTCTGCAGAAGACGTTTTCCTGCTGTTCCGCGAGACGTCTGCCCTTCCATCCGATGCTAACGACTCCTCAGACGCTTAGAACCGCTTTTTTCGCGTCTCCCAAAATCTAACGACGTGTCAGAGGCTTAGAACAGCCTTTAGCCTCTTTCCGCACGTTTTTTCGGCCGTTTTGCATGGCTAAGCTCCTCACGCGTCGTTAGATGTTGGAGCTGCCCCATTCGGGGCTTCTAACGATCTGATTCGTCGTCAGCAGCCCTTCGCGCACCGGAGAAGCCGCTTGTCATGCAAGCCGGACGGCGGCATAAGCGGGACGGGCAGCCGGGAGACGAATGGCGGCGGGCGGAGGGTGGAACTAGCCGGCGAAGCGAAGGAGAGGCCAGCCGGCAGCTGCTGGCTGGCCTCTGCGGCTCATTTGTCCAAGAAAGCGAAGCGCAGCATCGGACTGAGGAGCGGATGCAGCACGCTCACATGGCCTTCGTCCTCGAACTCCGCGTAAGTCAGCCGCAGGCGGCCGGACTCGGCCAGAGGCAGCAGGCGCCGCCGCAGCTCGCGCGTGTCCTGCAGCATCGAGCCCTTCTCCTCGCCGCCGATGGCGAGCATCAGCGCCGCCGAGCCGCCCGACTGCAGGCGGGCCTCCAGCTCGGGGAGCAGCTTCAGCAGCATGCGCTCGTTCCACCAGAGCGACGGGCTGCCGGCGACATGCGAACGGAACAGCCCCGGACGGCGGATGAGCGCATAGAGCGAGAAAAAGCCGCCGAGCGAGTGGCCGGACAGCGTCCGGCGCCGCGGATCAATCGGATAGCGCCGCTCCAGCTCCGGCAGCAGCTCCGCCTGCAGGAAGTCGAGGAACGCCTCGGCTCCGCCGTTCGCGGGCCAGGACGAGCCGTCGGGGCGAAGCCCCTCCATCTCGGCGGGAGTCGTCAGATCGACGAAGCGCCGCTCGGTCGCGAACGGCTCGTCGGTCGGATACCCGATGCCGACGACGATGCCGGGCGGCAGCCCTTTCGGATGGCGGGTCTGCAGCCGCATCGCCTCCGCGAGCGAGCCAAAGACGGAGTTGCCGTCGACGGCGCACAGCAGCGGATACCCGGAGGGAGGGGCGGGCTTGACCGGCACATGCACGAAAATGCGGTACTCCAGGCCGGCTCGGCTCGTCAGAGGGAAGCATTCCGTGCCCGGCACGGAGTAGCGGGACGGCAGCGCGGCCGTCTGCGCTGTCGTCTGCGCTGTCGTCTGCCCGTCCGTCTGCGAGGCCGCTGCCGGAAGATCGGATGCGGCGGCGATGGCCGAGGCGCTCTGAGCTGCAGCGGCCGATCCGGCCAGCGCGGCGCGGGATGCAGCCGCTTCCGCCTCGGCGTGCCGTGCCGGACCGGCTGGCTCCGCCGCTTCCGCCTCGGCGTGCCGTGCCGGACCGCCTGGCTCCGCCGCTTCCGCCTCGGCGTGCCGTGCCGGACCGCCTGGCTCCGCCGCTTCCGCCTCGGCGTGCCGTACCGGACCGCCCGGCTCCGCCGCTCCGCCGCCGAACAGGAAGCGGAGCGCGGCCGGGAAGCGCAGCGCCATGAACATGGCGTCATGCGTGCCGCCCGGCTCCAGCTCCAGGCGCAGCCGCTGCGCCGGGAAGCCCTTCGCCAGCAGGATGCGGGCCGCCTCCGGCACGGAGGCGGCCATGCCGCGCTGGCGGTTCGTCTTGAGGCTGCCCTCGGCGGTGCCGACCGACAGGTACAGCCGCAGCCTCGCATCCGGCGCAGGCTCGCGCCGGATGTAGTCGAGCGCCCCCTCGTACCAGAGCGAGGGGGAGATCGCGGCGGCCGCGCCGAAGGCGTCGGGCCGCCAGTAAGCGGCAAGCAGGGCAATCAGCCCGCCCAGCGAGCCGCCGCCGATGCCGGTATGCTCCGGCTCCGGCATCGTGCGCAGCTGCGCGTCGAGCGCGGGCTTGATGCGGCCCGCGAGCTCGTCGACGTAGGCGCGCCCCGCGCCGCCGAAGCCGGGCCGGCCGGGAGCGACGGCCTCCGCCGGCCATGGCGTGTAGTCGTCGTTGCGGCATGCGGACGGCACGCCGGCGACGATCAGCTCCGGCAGCTCGCCGGAGGCGTAGAGCGAGTCGATGAAGTTGACGCTATGCTCCATCAGCTCGGCGTCGTCCTGCACGTAGAGGACGGGATACCGCCGGCTGCCGCCGCTGGCGTAGGACGGCGGCAGGTAGACGGACAGCATGCGGCCGCCGGCGGGAATCGATTCGAATTTCATGGACGGTCTCCTTTTTAGCGCGCCGTCTTCTGGCGGATCAGCAGCCAGACGAAATAAGGCGCTCCGATGATCGAGATGACGATGCCCGCAGGCAGCTCCGAGGGCGAGAAGGCGGTGCGGCCGGCATAGTCGCCGGCCATGACGAGCGCCGCGCCGAGCAAGGCGCTCAGCGGCAGGAGGCGCCGATGCGACAGGCCTGCCAGGCGCGCCGCCATATGCGGCGCGATCAGGCCGACGAAGCCGATGCTGCCGCTCACCGCGACGCTGGCCGCGACGAGGCCGGCGCTCAGCAGCAGCAGCGTGCGGCGCTCCCGCTTCAGGGCGACGCCGAGTCCGCTCAGCGTGTCGTCGCTCAGGCGCATCAGGTCGAGCATGCGGGATTTGGCCCACAGCGCCGGCAGCAGGAGCAGCACCCACGGCAGCACGGCGAGCACATACAGCCAGTTGGCCGAGTTGAGGCTGCCGGACAGCCAGACGGCCGCCCGCTCGAAGTCCTGCGGGTTCATCTTGAGCGAGATGTAGAGCGTCGCCGCGCCGAAGCCGGAGGTGACGGCGATGCCGACGAGCAGCAGCTTCTGCGGATCGAGGCTGCCGCGCGAGCGGGCCAGGGCGAAGATGATCGCGCCGGCGGCGAGTCCGCCGGCCGTGCCGTACAGCGGCATCGTCATGACGGCGGCGAGGCCCTCCAGCTGGACGATGTCCCGCAGCGCGAGCATGAACAGCACGACGGCGAGGCTGGCTCCGGCGTTGATGCCGAGGATGCCGGGATCGGCGAGTCCGTTGCGCGTCAGGCTTTGCATGGCGGCTCCGGCCGCTCCGAGCGACACGCCGACGAGCGCGGCGAGCACGATGCGCGGCAGGCGGAAGCCGAATACGACGAGCCGCTCGTCGGCATCGGCCGCGCCGCCGAGCAGCGTGCGCAGCGCATCCGGCACGGACAGCGCGAACTCGCCCGTCGTCACGCCGAGCAGGGCGATCAGCATGATCGCGGCGGCCGCTCCGGCGAGGGCGAGCCCAAAGGCGCGGCGCGAGCCGGACCCGGCTGCGGGCTCAGCCGCAAGCGGGGGCGAGGCTGTCCGGCGGCCGCGCTCGCCGCCGGAGTTGCCTTCGTCTGGATGCCGCTGGCTGGACTCAGGCATGGCTGGACGCCCCCTTTCGCCGGATCAGATAGAGGAAGAACGGCACGCCGAACAGCGCGGTGACGATGCCGATCGGCGTCTCGAACGGCGCGTTCATGAAGCGCGAGAGCAGGTCGCAGAACGTCAGGAACAGCGCTCCGAGCACGGCCGACAGCGGGATGATCCAGCGGTAGTCGCTGCCGCCGATGAAGCGCGCGATATGCGGGATGATGAGGCCGATGAAGGCGATCTTGCCGGCGATCGCGACCGCCGTGCCGGTGAGCAGCACGACGGCGAGCATGGAGAGCAGCTTGACCCGGCGCACGTTCTGGCCGAGGCTGGCGCCGGTCTCCTCGCCGAGGGCGAGCGCCGATACGGGACGCGCGAGCAGCAGCGCCAGCGCGAGGCCGACGACGGCGAACGGCAGCGCCAGCTGCACGAGCTCGGGGTCCATCTGATGCAGCCGCGCGTTGTACCAGAAGCTGATCTTTTGCGGGATGCGGAAATACATGGCGAGGGCGTCGGCGACGCCGCCGAGGAACATGCCGGCCAGCGCGCCGAGGATGGCCAGCTTCACCGGGGAGCTGCCGCCGGGCACGAGCGAGGCGATGCCGAACACGATCGCCGCCCCGAGCGCGGAGCCCGCCATCGAGACGAAAACGAGGCTGGTCCCGCTCAGATCGGGAAGGAACACCATCGCCATCGTCACGGCGAGCACGGAGCCGTCCGCCACGCCCAGCAGCGAGGGGGAGGCGAGCGGATTGCGCGTGATGCCCTGCATGAGCGCGCCGGAGACGGCCAGGAAGGCGCCGACGAGCAGCGCCCCGAGGCCGCGCGGCAGCCGCGAGTGGCGGATGATCTGATGGTCCACGTTGCCGGGATCGAAGCGCGTCACTGCGGCCCACACATCTGCCGCGCCGATCGATTTGGCCCCGTACAGCGCCGAGAAGACGACCAGAAGCAAAGCAGCTGCCGGAGCCATCAGGAGGATGGCCGCCGGCAGCATTCGGGAACGCTTCATGGACAGGTCAGGAGCCGGCCTTTTCCAGGAAGGCCTTGAGGAACTGGACTTTGCTGTAGGCGGTGCCGCCCTGGGCCAGCGGGTCCACGAGGTTGACGTGCATGCTGCCGTTTTTCACGGCGTCGAGGCTTTGGAAGATCGGGTTCTTCTGCAGCTCGTCGAGAGCCGTCGTCGCCTTGCCGTTCTCGTCCTCGGAGAACTGCACGAACAGCACGTCGGGATTCATCTCGGCCAGCTTCTCGATCGACAGCACCTCCTGCTTCTTCGCCGCGGCGATCGCCTCCGGCAGCTGGAAGCCGAGGTCGTCGTACAGCACCGGGTTGAAGAACAGATCCTTGCCGTAGACGTACACTTCGCCTTGGCGGATGCGGACGATGGCGGCGCTCTGGCCGCTCAGCTTGTCGCCGAGCTTCGTCTTGGCGGCCTCGAGGTCGGCCTTGAAGGCGTCGGCCTGGGCGGCCGCTTCCGCCTGCTTGCCGCTCAGCTCGCCGAGCAGCTTGAGGTTGTCCTCCCAATGGGTCGAGACATGGGAGTACGGGATGACCGTGGCGATCTGCTTCAGCTTCTCGACGACGGCCGGATCGAACTTCGTCGAGGCGAGGATGACGTCCGGCTTGAGCGACAGGATCTTCTCGAAGTTCGGCTCCGTCTTCTCTCCGACGGCTTCGGCCTTGTCCGTGATGGAGGCGAACAGCGGAGGGAAGGCGCCGGAAAAGCTGATCGCGCCGACCGGATGCAGGTCGAGCAGGATGGAGTCCTCCATCGCCTCGACGGCGCCGGTGATGACGATGCGCTCGGTGGAGGCGGGCAGCTCGTACGACTCGCCGAGGTAGGTGACGGTTTTCGTGCCGGAGGCTTCGGGAGAAGCGCTCGGCTCGGCGGACGGCGAGGCCGACGGTGCGGCCGACGGGGACGGGCTGGAGGCGGAGCCTCCGGTATTGGATTCGGAGCTGCCGCAGGCGGCGAGCGCTCCGATCGCAAGCAGCAGCAGGGCGGCGAGCAGAACTTTTTTCATGGTGAAACCAGACTCCCTTCGAAATGGACCTTCTATGATAATGATTCTCAATTTCACTTTCATTATCTTAAAAGATCGTCTTCCTCGCCTCCATAGACAAAGGGACGAAAAAGCATGGACAATCGGGAACGGAATGCTCCGAAAGCGCTTGGCAGAGCGGAAAACGGCGGAGCGGACGGCCTCGGAGAAGCGAAGATGGCGGTGCCGGCGGCTGCCGGCCTACGTCTGGCGGCCAAGCAGGGCGAGCGTCTCCTCGCGGATGCGGTCAAGCGCGATCGGCGAATACTCGCGCCAAGGGCTCGAGGCCAGCATCCGCAGCCCGCCGGAACGGACGGCGGGCAGTCCGAGCCAGTCCGGGGACTGGCTGAACCGCCCCCAATGCTCCAGCGTCTCCGACTCCTGGCAGACGAGCAGCCAGATCTGGTCGATGTCGGCATCGCGCAGCCGCTCCAGCGGCAGCGGCGTCCCGCCGTCGCGATGCTCCCAGGAAGCGGCCGGACGACGCACGCCGAGCTCCCGATGCACGAAGTCCATCAGCCCCTCGGAGCCATGCGGATACAGCCGGCCCTTCAGCACGCGCGCGAGCAGCACGGAAGGCGCCGGGCCTCCCTCGATCGCCGAGCGCGCCGCCATGATGCGCCGGTCAAAGGCGGCGGTCCAGCGCTCCGCTTCGGCCTCGAGCCCGAGCCGCCGGCCGATGTCGGCCAGGCCGCCTCTCCAGCTGTCCGGCTGCTCCTCCGGCAGCCGGGCGATCGGCCCGATCGCCGCGAGTCGCCGCAGCACGTCCTCTTCCAGCTCGCACGAGCATACGGTCAGCTCCGGCTGCAGGCGCTCCAGCTGCACCAGGTCCTCCTGCACCTGCGGCTCCGTCAAGCCGTAGCTCAGATGCTGCGGCACGTCGGTTCCCCAGCGCTCGAGGTAATAGCGCATCCATTTTGGATGCATCGGCGCCGCATGCGGCAGCGCGCCGAGCGGCAGCAGATAGCCGAGCGCCGACGCGTTGCCGTAGGCCGCGATCCGCTGCCGCCGCTGCTCCATGTAGCGGGTGGGAGAGACGCCGTGCGCTTTTTTGAACAGGCGGCTGAAATAGAACTCGTCCTCGTAGCCGACCGCATGGGCGACATCCTTCAGCCGGCTCTCCGAGCGGAGCATGAGCTGCTTCGCCTTGGCCAGGCGCAGCTGGGTCAGATGCTCGTGGGGCGTGCTGCCGTATGCCTTCTTGAAGCGCGCGGCAAAATGCTTCGGGCTGCAGCCGGCCAGCTCGGCGAGCAGCTCCAGCGACAGCGGCTCGCGCATATGCTCCTCCATGTAGGCCCGCACCGGCTCAAGCGGCTCGTCCGCCGCCGGATCGGACTCCTCGAGCGCCTCCAGCAGCAGCTGGAGCGCGTCGGCCTGCGCGCGCAAGCGGCCGAGCGGCCGCTCCCCGCCGAATCCGGCGCAGATCGCGCGGCAGCGATCCTGGAGCTGGGCTGCGGCGGGCAGCCGCACCTCGCGCGGCAGCGCGGCGGCGACCGTCGCGGCATCGACCGGACGCAGCTGTCCCGGAACGGCCGCGTCCGGCTCATGCAGCTCGATCCGCAGCAGCGCCGCCGAACCGCGGCTGTCGCCGTCGGCGGCGAGCGCGAACGTGCTCTCCGGCGGGCACAGGTACACGATGCCGCTGCCCATCCGGCTGGAGTCGGCACCCCGCTCCAGCCGGATCTCGCCGCTCAGCAGCACGAGCAGCGCGGGCTGGCGGAGCAGCTGCTGCGTCAGCCCCGGGAGGTCGGGCCCGACCTGCAGCACGGCCGCGTCCCGCAGCCGGATCGTCCAGGCTCCGATGTCGATCGGCGCCAGCGCGGCGCGCGGCGGATCGGACGGCAGGGTGGAGTGGATCATGGCGGTCTCTCCTTTTCATTGAGAATCGTTATCAGTCTAGTGTAAAGCAGATCGTCCCGCCCGGCAAGCCTACTCAGCGGGCGGCGCCTGCGGACGCCGTCGCCGGTCCGGCCGTCCGCGCAAGCGTCTGCGGAGTCCGCCGCTGTCATTCGGGTACCGCTTTCGTGTATGATGGAGGAACCTAATTGTTGGAGGGTTACGATGGATTACATCATTCTCGATATCGAGTTCAACGGGAGAAAGTTCGCGAGCGACAAGCCGATGGAGGTCATCGAGATCGGTGCGGTGCGGCTCGACAGCTCGCTCCGTCAGGTCGACGAATTCAGCTCCTTGATCCGCCCGGTTTATTTTGCCAAGCTCAACAGCTTCATCCGCGAGAAGACCGGCATCCCCCAGGAGGACATCGACGCGGCCAAGGGCTTCGTGCCCGTCATCCGGGCGTTCCTGCACTGGCTGGACCGCAGCGAGGCCTGCACGTTCGTCACCTGGGGCGGCGAGGACCTGAAGCGGATCGTGCTCGACACGAGGATGCACAAGCTCGACGACGCGTACTGGCTCCAGGCGGACTACTACGATCTGCTCAAGATCTATCTGCGCACGCGCGGACTGACCAACGACGTCAGCGTGGAAAAGGCGCTCGAGGAGCTGGGCATTCCGGCCGAGGGCTCGGCGCACCGAGCGCTCGACGACGCGCGCATGACGGCGGAGATTTTCCGCCGCGTCTTCCCCGAGATCCTGCCGGAGAGCGACGTCCGCCGCTACAAGGACACGTACTCCAACGCCAAGGAGCGCCGCATGGTCAAAAACGCCATTCGCGGCCTCGTCGTCCAGAAGACCGCCCCGACGTGGGAGATGGTGGCCGATAAGCTGGCGAAGGCGAAGGTGGACATGGACAACGTCAAAAAAGCCGCCGAGCTGAAGGCCTACTACGACGTCGAGGCCGCCAAGCCGGTCAAGCCGCGCCCTCCGCGTCCCGAGCGGCCGGTTGACGCGGAGGCCGGCGCCGATCCGGCCGACGCCGAAGCAGGCGATGAGCCGGCGGATGGCTCGGCTTCAACGGACGGCGCCGACGCTGCAGGCGCAGCCGACTCGGCGGATTCCGCCACGGCGACGGACTCCAAGCATGGAGCGAACGGCTCGTCCTCTCCGCGGCATCTCCTCTAAAGTTACGGAGAGCTGCGAGCCCGGCCTGAAAAGGACCGGCCCTTCCGCTGAATGGCGGAGAGGCCGGTCCTTTTCGCATGGCGCCGAGCAGGCCGGAAAACCGAGCAAGTCGGGAGAGGGGAAGGCCGAACGGACGGAGTTGCGCGGAAAAACCGAGCAAGTCGGGATAGTGGAAGGCGGAACGGTCGGAGTTGCGCGGAAAAACCGAGCAAGTCGGGTGAGGGGAAGGCGGAACGGTCGGAGTTGCGCGGAAAAACCGAGCAAGTCGGGATAGTGGAAGGCGGAACGGTCGGAGTTGCGCGGAAAAACCGAGCAGCTCGGGTGAGGGGAAGGCCGAACGGACGGAGTTGCGCGGAAAAACCGAGCAGCTCGGGTAGAGCGGCGCCCAGCGGCCGGCCGCGGCCGCAAGGCTCCGTCTCCGGAGCCATCCGATCGCTCATGGCTCAGCCTCAACCTGCGGCCGGCTCCTCCGTCAGCTCCAGCACGACCGGGCAATGGTCGCTGCCGAGCACCGCGCTGTCGATCTCCGCAGCGGCGAGCAGCGGGCGCAGCCGGTCCGATACGAGGAAATAGTCGATGCGCCAGCCGATGTTCCGCTCCCGCACCTTGGGCATGAACGACCACCAGGTATAGGCGTCCGTCCGGTCCGGATGCAGATGGCGGAACGTGTCCGTGAAGCCGCTCTCCAGCAAGGCGCTCGTGCAGCCCCGCTCCTCGTCGGTGAAGCCCGAGTTGCCGCGGTTCGGCTTGGCGTTCTTGAGGTCGATGTCCTGGTGGGCGACGTTCAGATCGCCGCACAGGATGACCGGCTTGACGGCGTCCAGTCCTTTGAGATATGCCAGCATGCGGGCTTCCCATTCCAGCCGGTAGGGCAGCCGCGACAGATCGCGCCGCGAGTTGGGCGTGTAGACGTTGACGAGGTACCAGCCGTCGAACTCCAGCGTCAGGATGCGTCCTTCCTCCTCGAAGTCGTCCTCCAGCCCGTACCGCACGGACAGCGGCAGCTTGCGCGTCCAGACCGCCGTGCCGGAGTAGCCCTTGCGCGCGGCATAATTCCAGAACAGATGGTAGCCCTCGCCGTGCTCCAGCTCGATCTGCCCCTCTTGCAGCTTCGTCTCCTGCACGCAGAAGACGTCGGCGTCCATCGCCTCGAAGTAGTCGGCGAAGCCTTTTTTCACGCAGGCTCGCAGGCCGTTGACGTTCCATGATACGAGCTTCAATTCGCTTCTCTCCCTGCTGTCGTGATCGTCCGTCCAGTGTAGCACGGGGGGACGAGCGTTGTCAGCGGAAGGGAAAGGAAGCGGCCGCAAGGCTCCGAGACGAAAAGCCGCTGCAATGCGGCCGAAAAGCCCGCGCCAGGACGACGGTGGCGGGCATTGGCGGAGCAGCAGGTCCGAGCTGGCAGCGGCCGGAGCGCCAGCCCGTGCGAAAGCCCGCGAGCAAGGACAAAAACGCCCTTGCTCGCGGGCTTTCGCTTGGCGGTCAGGATGGACTCAGGTGGCGGGCCGTCTCGGTCCGGTAAGCTCCGATGGCGGGAGCGAGGCCGGATACGATGCCGGCGGCGAGTACGAGCGCCGCGAGGCCGATCGAGGACCAGTCGAAGCCCAAGGGTAAAGCGATGGATACGTGAGAGCGGGCGTAGCCGGCCAGCGCGGCAGCGAGCCCGTAGGCGCCGAGCACGCCGAGCGCGCAGCCGAGCCCGGTCATGAGCGCGGATTCGAGCAGCACGATGGCCATCACCTGCCGCCGCCCGGCTCCGAGCGAGCGCAGGATAGCGACGCTGCGCCTGCGCTCGACCGCCGAGCTGTACAGCGAGAGGCATACGGTCAGGCCGGCCATGCCGAGCAGCACCCAGCCGATGCCGCGCAGCGCCTGCTCCCCGCTGCCCATCATGTCGAACAGCATGGCGAGCGTCTGGCCGGGCAGGACGGCCTGCGCTTCCTCGCCGGCGTTCGTCTGCTGGTACAGCTTCATCAGGCCGATGTAGCTGTTCGGCTTGACGAGGATCGCTGTCACGCCGTGAGCCGCCTCGTCTTCCGGCGACTCGTCCGCATGGGCCTCGCCGCCGCCAACGGCATTCTCGACCACATGAGCCTCGCCGCCTGCCGCCGCCTCGTCCGCGCCATGATCATGGCTTTGCCAATAGCTTTCCATGCTCACGTAGATGCCCTGATCGGACGGGGCGTGCAGCCGCTCCAGGATGCCGACGACCGTATACGGATGCTCGCCGTGCTCGTCCGGTTCGGCCGATGCCGCGACGCCATGCTCCGACACGAACGTGTCGCCGATGCGCAAGCCGTCGCGGGCGGCGACTTCCGCGCCGACGACCGCCTCGAACGGCTGGTCGAACAGCCGGCCCTCGCGCAGCTTGAAATAAGGCGGATCGGCCGGCCGGGCGCTCAGGCCGAAAAAGGCCGGCGTCGTGCCGACGAGCCTGCGGCCCCGGTACTGGTCGCCGAGCGCGAACGGCACGGCCGTCCGAATCTCGGGATCGGCGGCGAGACGTTCGTAGTAGGCATAGCTCAGGTTGGCCAGCGGTTTGTCCATGAGGAAAATCGTATTGAATACGAGCTGGTTGGCGCTGCCCTTGGAGCCGATGAGCAGCCCGAACGGCTCGCTCGCCCGCTCGATGCCTTGCCGCGCTCCGCTGGAGAGCAGGAGCACGGCGAGCGTCACCGACAGGCCGATCATGACGACGGCGGCGGTAATCAGCGTCTGCGCCCGGCGGGCCATCAGGCCGCGCCAGGCCATGGAGAAGAGGGACATGTCGATCGGACCTCCTTATGCGGTCGAAAGGATGAGGCGATGCGTGGAGGCCGGAAGGGGCCGCATGTCGCTGTCCTGTCCTTCCGGCGAACCGCGCAGGCGAGGACGGAGCGCAGCGAACGGCGCGCGGTCTCCAGACGCTCCATGCGGGCCAGATCGCGGTCTGCAGCGGCTCCGCGCACCAGAGTCCGTCAGGCGAGCCGAACGGCGGCGGGCCGCGCCGCCAGCTCCTTGATGGATACGGACCGCTCCATGCGCGCGGCCATCTCCGGATCGTGCGTGCACAGCAGCAGCGCCGCTCCGGAAGCGGCGGCCGAGCCGATCAGCAGCTCCATGACGCGGGCCGCCGTCTCGGGATCGAGGCTCGCCGTCGGCTCGTCCGCCAGCAGCAGCGCCGGCTCGTTGACGAGCGCGCGGGCGATCGCGACGCGCTGCTGCTGGCCCTGGCTGAGCTGGCGGGGCAGATGGTCCAGGCGGTCGCCGAGACCGGCCCGCTCGAGCAGCTCGGCCGCGCGCTCGCGCTGCCGCCGCTTGCTCAGGGAGCTGCCGAAGGCGGCCGCGGCAAGCACGTTCTCCAGCGCGGTGAAGCCGGGCAGCAGCTGAAAGCTTTGGTGGACATAGCCGACCTGGGAGGCGCGCAGGCGGTCGAGCGCGCTTTCCTTCATCGTCTCCAGCCGCTCGCCGAGCAGCGTGATCGAGCCGGAGCTCGGACGGACGATGCCGCACAGCAGATGGAGCAGCGTGCTCTTGCCGGACCCGCTCGGACCGACGAGCGCCACGCGCTCGCCTCGATCGAGCTCCCACCAGGGCACCTCCAGCACGGTCAGCTCCGTTCCGTCCGGAGCGCGGTAGCGCTTGACGACATTCTCCAGGCGAAGCAGCGTCATGACAGCACCTCCGTCTTGTCGGCGACGATGCGGATTAGGCTGACGAAGCCGGTCTCCTCGTCGGTCTGCGAGCCGATGCTGAGTGTCCCGGTCACCTTCACCTGATGCTCGGTCGGAGTCAGCTCCTTGCCCTCGGGCAGCTGGATGACGACGATGTCCGACGGCCAGTCCGCATCCGAGGAGCAGAACGGACAGACGGCCAGCGGGATGCGGGTGAGGACGAAAAAGCGGACGGTCGCCGTCAGCGGAGGAGCCATGTAGCCGGTCATTTCCACCTTCATGCCGTCCAGCTCCTTGAGCTTGTCGGAGAAGGCGAGGCCGCGCACGCTCTCCTTGCCGTACAGCTCGGAGAAGCGGATCGTCGCCGGGCCGTCCAGGCTCTGCCGAACCGTTGGCTTGACGGCAGGAGAAGGAGCAGCGGTCCGCAGCGGGCTTGCAGTCGGCGAGGCGGACATGGCCGGAGCCTGCGACGGAGCGAAAGACGGGACGGAGGAAGGGGCTGCGGGCGAAGCGGAAGCCGCTCCCGCCGAGGCGGGAGCGGCAGCCGGCGCGCCACTCGCGGCGGCGTGCGGCGACGGCTTCGACGCCGTGCCCGCAGGAGCGGCGCTCGCGGCGGACGGAGCGTCCGGCGAAGCGCTGGCCGCCGGCTTCGCCGAGGCGCCCGGCGCCGAGGCTCCGCCATTCGGCGAAGCGTCTGCGGAGGAGCCGCTCGCGGCCGCCTCGCCGCCCGCTCCAGCCGCTTCGCTGCTCGCCGCTGCCGCTCCGGCCGCTGCCGGCGCCGCTGCCGCCTCAGAGCCGTTCGCGCCGCCGCGCGCCTCGCTGCCGCGCACCTCGCCGCCCGCCGCGAGCGAGCCGTCTCCGCTCTGCGCCGCCGCAGCCTGCGGCTCGCCGGCTGCGCCCGGCTGCGCCCCGGCAACGGCCATCGGCTCTCCCTCTAGAGGGAGAGCCGGGGCTCCGCAGCCGCCCAGCAGCAGCCCGGCCGCCGCGAGCCCCGCCACGATGGCGGAGGCGCGGCGCGGCACGAGGCTGCAGGCGCCAAGCACTGCGCTGCGGCTCCTCATCGGCTGAGGGAAGCCAGCAGCGAGTCGCTGGAGACGATCAATTTGCCGTTCTCGGTCTTGAACTTCAGGGGAACCGTCTGGCTGCCCTTTTTGGCGATGCCTTTTCCGTGATAGAGCACGAGCGTCGTTCCGCCGGCCTTGACGGTCGAGACGGCCGTTTTGGCATCGTACGTGCGGCTGCCGCCGAGCGAGCGCAGGAACCCGTCCAGCTCGATCCAGTTCTGCTTGGCGTCGAGCTTGCTGCCGTCGAGGCGCAGCCCGAGCGCCTGGGCCATGCCGAAGAATACGTCGGTATTGTCGAGCGTGCCCTTGAAGTACTCCGCTCCGGGACCATGCGCCATCAGCGGAACGTCGTCGGCCGAATGCACCTCGGTGCCCTCGGACTTCGGCAGCGTGCCGGTGTGCAGATACTTGTCCTTGTCCTCGGCCTTCGGATCGGCGAGCGTGCCGGGATTGGCGATGTAGGCGTCGCCCGACAGCACGGCCGGAGCCTGCGGCACGGCGCTGAACTTGTAGTCCTCATAGTAGTCCGGCGTCGCGCCGAAGACGACGGCCAGCTTGCGGTCCACGTCCGGCGAGTCCGGGAAGCCGTCCTTGTCGGCATCGACGTACGTCGGGAACTTCGACTGCTCGTACGTGCGCACCGCCTCGCGGCCGGTCTTGCCGTCGCCTTCCCAGTACGTGCCGGCGATGCTCGTGGAGTGGGCATGGTCGGCCGTCGCCACGACGAGCGTGTCGCCGCTGGCGTCGGCATAAGCGCGGGCGAGGCCGATCGCCTTGTCCATCTCGATCGTGTCGTAGGCGGAGCGCTCCCAGTCCATCGTGTGCAGCTGCTTGTCGATGCTCGCGCCCTCGACGACGAGGAAGAAGCCGTTGTCGTTCTTCTTCAGCACGTCGATCGCCTTTTTCGTCATGTCCCAGAGCGTCGGCTGGTCGGTGAACGACTTGAGCGCCGCCGCGTTGCCCGTGGAGCGGTCGTAGTACACATTCATGTCGCCGGTATGGAACAGGCCGAGCAGCTTGTCCGGCGTGCCGGAGCTTTTCAGGCCGGCCGCGCTCTCGACGAACGTATAGCCCGCCTTTTCAAAGCCGCCGATCAGGTCCTTCTCGTCCTTGCGCTTGGAGCCCGGCACGGACTTCGGCAGGAAGTACGCCGAGCCTCCGCCCATCACGACCTCCGGCTGCAGCTGCAGCATCATGTCGGCGATCTCGGCCTTGTCGGCGCGGCGGCGCGTATGGGAGACGACCGCGGCCGGCGTGGCGTCCTCGATCTCGGACGTCGTCACGATGCCGACGGACATGCCGCGCGAGCGCTTGAGCATCTCGGCCAGCGTCTCGACCTTCGGATCGTCGAGCGAGTTCTCCGTATTGTCGGGGTAGATGCCGAGCGCGTTCACCGCCGATTTATGGCCGGTGTTGTAGGCGCTCGCGCTGTTGGCGGAGTCGGTGACGAGGGAGTCCATGCCCGACGTCGTCACGACGGCGCGCTGCTCCAGCTTGTCCAGCTCAAGCAGGCCGTTGTACTTGCCCTCGGTCAGTCCCTTGGACATGACGCGGGCGATCGTGATGCTCGGCTGGGCCATGCCGTCGCCGACGAACAGGATGACGTTTTTCGCCTTGCGGCCGGCCTGCTCCGTATTCACGACTTCATACTGCACGGTGCGCTTCAGGCTGCCGGCCTGGACGGAGACGGAGACAGGGCCGGCCTTGGGGAAGGAGACGTCGCGGACGGTGAATTCGCGGCTCTTGGCGGTGGAGGTCAGCTCGAGCTTTTTGCCGAAGACGGCTTCGGGGCTCTTGCCGTTGATCGTGATGCGGACGGTCGAGGCGTCGCCCGTCCAGTCGTTCAGCTCGACGCGAAAATCGAACTTCGCGCCAGCGAGGAACTTGGCCTGGTGGATCGGGGCGATGTAGATGGACGGGGCGGCATTCGCCGTCTCCGCAGCTTCCGCGGCCGCGGCGGGCTGCGGGCCGAGCTCGGCGAGTCCGGCTCCGCCGACGGCCGTCGCGGCGGCCAGCATCGCCCCGAGCAGGATGCGGCTCGTCTTGCTTGATTTTCTCATCTCAAAAAACCCTCCCAAGAGAATTAGGTATGAACGAGTGCTCATCCGTTATCTTAAGAGGGCTTTATGCGGGGTTGTTTATCGGCAAATAGTTTATTTGTAAATTATTCCGCCTTCTCTGGCGGGCCGCTCGCCGTGCCGTCCGCGAGCAGCGAGCCGTCCGGACGGTTGCCGAGCTGCAGCTCGCGGATCGAGTAGCCGAAATCCATCTGCAGATGAGGGTTGTCCTTGAAGCCTTCCCAGTCGCCGCCCCAGCTGAAGCCGAGCCGCTTGGCCATGTCGGCGACCTCGAGCCAGTCGGCCCGGCCGTTCTTGTTGCCGTCGTACTCCATGTCCCAGATGATGTCGCCGGAGCGGTCCTTCAGGGCGAAGTCGATCGCGAGCCCGTAGTTGTGGAACGACTCGCCGCCCTTGGCATGGGTGACGATGCGGCCCTCGCGATCCCGTCCCTGGGCGTAGATCTCGTCCTGCTCGGCCTCGCTGCGGAAGCCGTCAGTGAACACGACGGCGATGCCGGCGGCCTTCGCCTGGGCGGCGAGCCGCTCGCTCGCCGCCCGAACCTCGGGATGCAGGCCGGCGACGGGCGGCACGTCGCGGTACAGGCCTTGCGGCACGATCTTGTCGAACGCCCGCGGCAGCTCCAGCTTGAGCAGGGCGAGCGTCCCGGCGGCCAGTCCGGCGACGATGAGCAGCCCGCCCAGCGGGCTCCGCTTGCGTCGCGGCTTGCGCCGGACGGCGGCGCGGGCGTCTGCCCGGGCGGGGGCTGGTGTCGGTCGAGGCATTCCCATGTGCGTCTCCTTCGCTGGCGTAGTCTTGGTTGCGCCTTGTCTATGTGTTCTAATGAAGACGATCGAGCGGGCGGGAAGGCTTCGCGAGCAGCCGCTTGTACGTCTCGATGGCGCGGGCGCGCGACGCCTTGAGGTCGACGACCGCCTGCGGCGAAGGCTCGTGCACGGCGGCGGCGGACCATCCGGCCCGCTCGGGCAGCCAGCGCCGGATGTAGGCGCCGTCCGGATCCCAGCGCTTGGACTGGACGACCGGATTCATGATGCGGAAGTACGGAGCGGCGTCGAAGCCGAGCGAGCTGCTCCACAGCCAGCCGCCGCGGTTCAGCGTAGCGTCGTAGTCGAGCAGCTGCTCGCGGAACCATCGCTCTCCCGCCGTGAACGGCGCCAGCAGGTTTTTGCACAGGAACATCGCCGCGATCATGCGCAGCCGGTTCGGCAGCTCGCCGGTCGTCCGCAGCTGCGTCATCGCCGCGTCGATGAGCGGGATGCCGGTGCGGCCTTGCCGCCATGCCTCCGCATGCCGCTCCGTCAGGCCGGACAGGTCGACCTGCTCCTCATAGCGGAAAAAGTCCGCGTCGAACCGCGCCTGGTACAGGTAGAACTCCCGCCAGGCGAGCTGGCGGATCCAGCTCTCCGCGCCGGAGCGCGCCGCCGCGGCCGACGGATCGCGCGGCGCGGAGCCCGGGCCTTCGCCGCTGCCCGGCAGCGCCAGCTCGAGCTGGCCCGCGGCGTCCGCCCGCCAGTCGGCCGCTCCGCCGAAGGCAAGCGGCTCGCGCCCGTCCTCGGTCCGGGCGGCATCCAGGGCGAGGCCGTAGGCGCGCCGGGCCGACAGCGCGCCGACGTTCAGCCAGCGCGAGAGGCCGCTCCCGGCATCCAGCGCGTAGCGGTCGCGCAGCTCCTCGTACGCCTGCAGGCTGCCGCCGAGGAACCGCTCCAGCTGCCGCTCGGGCCGCTCGTCCTCCGGCACGGGGGCCGCGAGCAGGCCGGCCAGCTCGCCCGGCACGCTCCAGCTGCCGCCGCCGGAGAGCCGGGCGATCGGCAGGCCGCCGGCAGCGACGGCCGGAGGCGGCGCGAGCCGCGAGCGGACATAACCGTTCCACGCCCGGTAGAACGGCGTGAACACGCGGTACGGCTCTTTTCTTCCCGTCTGCTCCTGGAACGCGTCCAGATCGGCGAGCGGCACGTCCTCCAGCGCCGTCCAGCGCACGCCCCGGCTGCGGCAGACGGCGGCGAGCCGCTCGTCCCGCCGCCGCGCATAAGGCGTATGGTCGGCGGTGACGACGACCTCGCGGATCGGCTCCCGCTCGAGCAGCTCGTCCAGCACGAGGGCGGGATTGCCGTGCAGCAGCTGCAGCTCGGCTCCTTGCGCCGCATAATCCCGCAGCAGCAGACCGGCCGCCCGCAGGAAATGCCGTCCGGGATGGGACTCGGCGCGGCCGTCCCCGAGCTGCGCCGGGTCGAGGATCAGCGCATGGATGCCCGGCATGCCAAGGCTGGCGGCGTAGTCGAACGCGCGCAGATCGCCCGCTCGGAGATCCTTGCGGTGGATGAACAGATACATGTCCTTGCCTCCTTGGATCGGCCGCGGCCGATCATGCTCTTTCCGTACTACCCTGCCGGAATGCAAACAAACCGCAGCAGGCGCTCCGAGGGGAGGCTTGCTGCGGTCTGCT
This sequence comes from Paenibacillus pasadenensis, assembly GCF_002864175.1. Classification (NCBI taxonomy): domain Bacteria; kingdom Bacillati; phylum Bacillota; class Bacilli; order Caryophanales; family Paenibacillaceae; genus Paenibacillus; species Paenibacillus pasadenensis. The sequence goes on from NZ_NFEZ01000004.1 coordinate 187,747, forward strand.
CGTCCGACTTCGAAAGGCTTTTAATCGACGTCCGGACCGCCGTCCGGCTGGTCGGCAGCGTCGTCCGCGTACTTCTCGAACGTCTTTTCGTCCATGACGCGGCGGGCGGACATATAGCGCTTGGCGTAGTAGGACTCGCTCAGCTCGCTGATCGTCACGCCTCGGCTTGAGGAAGCGTGAGCGAACTTGCCGTCGCCGACGTAGACGCCCACATGGGAGACGCCCTTGCCGCTCGTATTGAAGAACACGAGATCTCCCGCCTTCAGGTCGTCTTTGGCGACCTTCTTGCCCATGGCCGATTGAGCCGCGGACGAGTGGGGGAGCGTGATCTTGAACTGCTTGAACACGTAGGACGTGAAGCCCGAGCAGTCGAAGCCTTTCGAGGTGGTGCCCGCCGACTTGTACGGCGTGCCGATGACGTCGCTGATGACGCCGTCCATTTTGGATCCTGCCGATGCGCTTTGCGCGCCTGCCGAGAACAGCAGGGCAAGTCCGAGTGCGATTGCTGCGGCTTTCTTCTTCAAAGCTGAAGTGCTCCTTCCAGAGCCTACGAGGTTAGCTGTGGGGTTCGGTTGAAGGTTCCCTATGATTTCTCGGCCTTCCTGCCTTGCGGCGAGGAGGGCGAAATCAATTCACCCTGAGATGGTTCCCCCGTTTCCATAGTCATGGAACTCGGCATGTTTGAACTGCTTCTGGAAGTGGTATTCTTTTCTTTAAGCTATTTTCCTCCCTTTCCCGACATTTTCTCATAATTCTCATGTTGAAAGAGACAAATGACAGCGCTTGCTTCGGGGGCTGGAGTCGAATCGACGCCTCTGCCGGCGGGCCGCTTCGGCTCTGCCGCATCGAAAAAAAGCGCCCCTCGCGAGGGGCGCTTTTGCGGTCGGCGCGTCGTTCGCGCCGGAGCGATCCGAATCGGGGGATCAGGCCGTGTACAGCGAGTTTTCCATCAACGTGAGCAGCTTCGTGCGCATGCCCATCAGGCGGGTCAGCGCGGCCTCGCTGAGGTCGAGCCCTTCCGGGCGCAGGCGGGCGTGCTCGCTCTGCAGGGCTTCCAGCTCCTGCGCGTTCCGGTAGGCGCCGGCGCGGTCCAGCAGATCGCCGGTCGCTTGATGCAGCTGCTCGTAGTAGGCGTAGATTTTTTCGGTCATGGTCAATCTTTCCTCTCTCTCTAAAATGAAACTCTCCTCTAGCATGTCCTGCATTCGATGGCTTCTATGCTCCATTAAAGCTGCGGATGATGATCGTACGATCATCGGCAGATGAAGGTTTGGTGTTCGCGGGGCGGTGCCGGGGCGGCGCTGCGCGGCCGGCCTGGATGTTATATACACCGCATTCGGGTCCGAAAAACAAGACAAAATTGTCAGAGAATTTACACAATTATAGGATGGACATTCGGATTTGTCAACTAACCTGACGTCCTCCGGCATCTGGCTTGTCGGACCAGCAGCTGTACTGCGCGGAGAGGATCCAGACGTCGATCAGCGTGCGGACGAAATGATACCCTTGCTGGATGACGATGGCGGCAAGGCCGGCCCAGGCCATCGCCCCAGCGCTGACGCCGGCTTGCAGCAGGCCCGACAGCAGCAGCAGGACGAGGCTGACGCCTGCCAGCGGCAGCAGGCGGCGCAGCGCCTGGCGGAAGCTCGCCCCTGCGCCCAGGCCGCTTGCCGCGCCGAACTGCAGGCTGAGGATCAGCACATGGAGCAGTCCGATCCAGAGCAGCCACGCTCCGGCCCAGGGCAGCGCGTCCGCGGCCAGCTGCGGCAGCGAGCTGTAGTGCTGGAAGCGTTGGAAGCCCTCCCGCGCAAGCCAGACGGCCGGAGCGAGCGCGAGCGTCAGCTCGGCGGCAGCGAGCAGGATGAACGGCTTCCAGCAGACGCGGATGCCCTCGAGGAAGCGCGTGCCTCCTTCGGCTCCGGATTCCGCGGCATGCCGCACGGAGTAGGCGAGTCCGGCGCTCAGCAGCGGACCGAGCAGCAGGCGGGCGAGCAGCAGTCCGCCCAGCAGCCACAGATACGGATGGGCCAGATCCGTCTTGAGCAGCCGGAACTGCGACTCCGCCCAGAAGATCGCGTCTGCGCCGGTGGCGGCTCCGTCCGCCCCGGGATAGCGCTGCACGAGCGGGCGCACGACGGAGTCGACGAGCCGGTACAGGAAGAAGCCCCACAGCAGCCGGTACAGGAACAGGAAGGCGGCGATCGGCAGATGCTTGACAGTCAGCCCCCAGCCTTGCTTGAGATAGGTGGACACGGGATCACGCTCCTTTCTTCCGCCGCCCTCACCAGGCGAACGCTCCTGCGAGCCATTCCAGCGCCTTGACGATGCCGAGGCTGATCCGCACCCGCTGGTCCGCCGGCGCCTCGGCGCGCAGGAAGTTGTTGATCTGCCGGTTGTCCAGCACGTTGAGCCGATCCGGATCGACCGCCGCCCACAGCAGCGGGGAGGAGGAGGTCAGCTTGAAGCTCGTGTCGGCCTCCACGCCGTCCCACATGCGCTCGATCGTCCGTCCGTCGGCGAAGCGGAAGCGGATGTTCACCGGGCCGTATACGCCGTCGAGGCGGCGGATGACGACCTGCGACTCGTAGCCGGGCTTGCCGCCGCCGCTTTCCAGCGGGGAGACGCGGATCGAGTCGACCGCGTAGTCGGCCGTCTGGCCGCCATAGACGAACTGGCTGAAGTAGTCGTCCCAGCTGTCCTTGGTCACCTGCTCCACGACCCGCTTGAAGTCGGCCGTCGTCGGATGCTTGAATTTGTACTGGTTGAAATACGTCCGCAGGATCTTGTTCATCATCGTCGGTCCCGTCCGCTGCTCGATGCCGGTCAGCACGAGCTTCGCCCGGCTGTAGACGTTGTCGGCGTAGCGGCCATGGGAGCCGTACGACCAGGACAGCAGCTTGAGCGGAGCGGGATCGGTGACGTAGCTCGCCTCCAGCGCGGTGCGCGGCTCGACGCCGTACTCGCTTTCCATGATCTTGTCCTCCGAGTAGGAGGTGAAGCCCTCGTCGAGCCAGGCTTCCTCGAATTCATTGGACGCGACCATGCCGTACCAGTACTGATGCCCGATCTCATGCACGACGGTGCGCTCGAGGCTGTAGCCGGGATTGTCCGTATCGGCGCCGAAGGCGGTCACGAGCGTCGGATACTCCATGCCCCCGGCGCCGTTCGCGGCCGTGGGAGGGACGACGATCGACAGCGTGCTGTAGGGATAGGCGCCGTACCACTGCGAGTACTTGGCGAGAGCCGACTTGGCCGCATGCATGTAGCGCTCGGCCAGCTTCTTGTGGAGCGGGTCGAGGTAAAGCTTGATGCGCACGCCGGGCACGCCCGGCGCGGAGAACGCCTCCTCGCTGTAGAGGAAGTCCGGCGAGGCCGACCAGGCGAAGTCATGCACGTCCTCGGCGTAGAACGTGAACGTCTGGCCGTCCTTGGACGCCTCGGCGGGCTTCGTCTGCACGCCGGTCGCCGCCACCTTGTAGCCGGCCGGCACGTCGATCTTGACCGAGTAGAGGCCGAAGTCGCTGTAGAACTCGGAGTTGCCGTGGTACTGATGGGCGTTCCAGCCCTCGGGGCGCGAGCCGGACGCGGTGTTGTAGGCGGCGATCTTCGGGAACCACTGGCCGGCCATGACGAAGCTGCCGGAGTAGCCCATGCGCGCGAACACCTCCGGCAGGCCGACGCTGAAGCCGATGTGCAGCGTCACTTCCTCGCCGGGCGCGACCGGCTGCGGGAGCTTGAGCTTGGCCAGCGTGTAGTCGCTCTCGTTGCCGTCGTCCGGCTGGACGAAGTGCACGCGCGGCATCAGGCTCGCGCCGTCCTCGGTCTTGAGCGACTCCAGCCGCATGTAGCCGCGGCTCGCCTCGGTCGCCTTGTCCTCGCGGAGCCGTCCGCCCGACTCCTTCATGAACGTCGTCTCGTCCGACAGAAAGGCGTTCGGATACAGATGAAGGTACATGTCCGACACGGTCTTCTTGCCGGGATTTTTCCACGTGACGGTCTCGGTGCCGGTCAGCGTCTTGCCGCTCAGCTTGACCTGGATCTGGTAGTCCGTGACGCGCTGGGACAGCGGCTGCGTCACGGGGGCGGGAGCCGGGGAGGCTTCGACTGCGGGCGTGGCGGCCTGTCCGGCGGCAGGCTCCGCGTAGGCCAGTCCCGTTCCGGCCCACGGCAGCGGCAAGAGGGCGAGCAGCAGGGCTGCATGCAGAAAAGGTTTGTATGATCGGCGACAGGTCATGAACCGGTTCCCTCCCGTTGACAAGCTTGTAAGCCATCTATATGTTTGCTTTTGCCGGATTATTAGCTAAAATGAAAAATATCGAATACAAGCCCCTGCTTGTACGCCGGGAGCGGCGTGCGGGCGGGGGCTCGGACCATAGATGGCTTGTCTTTGGACACGGAAAGTCATGGAAGGGAGCGGGGCATGGAAGAGAATAAGGAAGCGAAGCGTCCGGAGGGCGCGGCGGAAGCGGCGTCTGCGGAGGGCGATGCCGGAGCAGGCCGTCCGGACGGCGCGCAAGGAACGCCGGCCGCGGACGCGCAGCCGGCCAAGGGCAAGCGCTCGCTGTCGCTGAACGTCGTCAGCAACAAGGAGCATCGCGGCTTCGGCGCGGGCACGATCGACCTCAGCCGCGTCTCCTCCGTCATCATCGACGGCGGAGAGGCTTACATCGACAACGGCGCGATGCACGCCAAGAGCAAGGTGGAGAAGGGGATCAAGTTCAGCCCCGACAAGGCGAACGTGCCGAACGGCCGTCCGGTGTGGATCGTCTGGGTCGCGGTCGACCGCGACGAGGAGGGCTCTTTCTATGCGGGAGCGACCGCCTGTCCGATGCTCGTCGACACCGAGGCGCGCCGCGGCTGGAAGATTCTCGCCCAGCATGTCAACAACCTCGACTATGCAATCAAGCGCCGCTTCGTGCTGGACGAGCTGTCTCCCGAGGAGAAGGCCGTGCTGCGCGAGCTGCTGATCTCGCACAACGCCGAGTGGTGGGAGCATTCGCCGCAGGCGCTCAAGGATCATCTGGCGGAGTAGCAGGACCGGCCGGAGGCGCGTCGGCTGACGGACCAGGGCGACCGGCCGGCGGCCGGATGATGGAGCGGCATGACCGGCGGGAGCCGGGATAACGGGTAGAGCGGCGAAGCCAGGGGAAGCGGCAGGCGCTGCGGATGCAACGCAAGCGCGGAGCGCGGGCGTTGCTGATGTATCGCAAGTGCTGCCGATGCCACGCAAGCGCGGGCGTTGCTGATGTATCGCAAGTGCCGCCGATGCAACGCAAGCTCGGGAGCTGCGGCTCAGCTTGCGCTGCCTGAGCAGCTGGCAGCTGACGGATTGCCCGCCAGTGTCGAGCATGGCGCTGCTGCACCGCATGCAAAGAGGCTGGCCGGAACGTCCACCGAGGTGGATGTCTCCGGTCAGCCTCTTTTTGTTGTCGTGCCAGAAGGCGGGCGACAGGGGCTCAGGGCCAATCTGGACCGCCTGGCCAACGGCATGCGTGGTCAGGACCATCCGGCTGGCGGCTGCAAGCTCGCTGGAGCAGGTCAGCTGAAACGAGATTAGACGGCTGCTAGCTTTCATTCCGGGTAGGGGCGGCGTCAAGCATGAGTTTGCCTAACGACGAATCAGATCGTAAGAAGAGGTTTGAGAGGGTTTCGCGATTTCTTGCGACGAATCAGCTCGTTAGACGCCAAGTCAGGTCTATTTCGCTCTGATTCTGGGCCCGAATTCGATTTTAACAAGTTGAGGAGTCGTTACGTTTTTCGTAGGTCTATTTTATGGCGTCTAACGAGATGACGCGTCGTTAGAATTCACGGTGAAGCGGATGCCTGACAAGCCTGCCGGCGAGGTCCCGCTCCAGGCCAAAGAGCGGCTCTTTGCCGAGGCCTCTGAGCAGCCCGACTGCCCCAGCCCGACGGTCCCAGCCCGACGGCCCCAGCCGGACTGCCCCAGCCGGAATGTCCCAGCCCGACGGCCCCGACTCGACTTGCCCAGCCCGCCGGCTAAAGCCCCGTCTACTCCTCCTCGCGGAACCCGCGGTAGGCCCGAGCATGAAATCCCTCGATCCAGCGGAACAGCTGCCTGCCGCTGGGAGGAGGCAGCAGGCCGCCTTCGCGTCCGGGCAGCGGCCGGTACATCGCCGCATACGGCTCCGGCACCCAGATGTAGCGATGCACATGCCCGTCCGGGGCAACAAAGCCGGCTCGCTCCCAAAATACGCGTCGACCCTCGTTCTCTTTGCCTGCTCCGGCCTCCGTCTCGATGACGAGCGCGCTCGCGGTCGTCCGCTCCAGCGCCCAGCGCTCCAGCTCGTCCAGCAGACGGCTGCCGAGTCCCTGCCCGCGCAGCGCCGGGTCGACGGCGAGGTAGTCGACGATAAGCCCGCTCCCGCCCGGGCCGGCTAGCGCCATCGCGGCTGCCGGGTGAAGGCGCGCCTGCGAGTCCTCGTTTGCCAGCACGAACACATACGCCTGGCCGCGCTCCAGCATGCGGCGCAGCAGCGCCTCCGGCTTGCGCCCGTGAGGCGGGAAGGAGCGTTCGTAGATGGCCCGCGCGGCGGGCCAGAGAGGATGGTTGAGACGGTCGAGAATGTGCAGCGGCATGCGGAGAGCCTCCTTTTCGTGCCCTCAGTATACCCTTCCCGGAAGGCCCTGAAAACGCTAATAGGGCCTCTGCTTGTCGGCTGACAACCAGAAGCCCTATCTCCTGCAAAACCGGTTCCTATTCAATTAGACACTGACACTCCATTCCCAGCAGCTTGCGTAGCCTAACGCTTGCTTCCGTCTCAGATTTCGTTTCCTCCATACAGAATGTACCACAGGTTCGTGTGCGCAACAGATTTCAACTTCTGTACCCGCATGTCCGCTCGGCCCTGCACGGGGAGCCAGCTTCACCGACCGGAATGTGTTGCCTTCCAGCCGGGGACATGCTTCGCTTACCGTCTCCAATGGACTATCCCCTTCCTGTGAGGAGTGCCTTCATTATAGCTCATCTTTACAATTGATTAAATAATCAGAATATTATGAAAAGATCAGAAATCGGGCGGATTCCGCCTTCTTCGGCATCAGGCGCCGCCTTTCCGCATCTTCTTGCGAAATTAAGCGGTTTCTCTTCCGCTCGCGTCTATCGGGGCTTATCCAGCAACTTCCTCTTCGGAGACGGCGTCTAACTAAGCGTTGCCATGACGCAAGATTCAGCATGCTATCGGGGAAGGAATGAGAATGTGAAGCAAGCAAGGAAACCGGACCGGACGTCCGGCGCCGCCCGCAGGCGGCTCGCGCTGTCGCTGGCGGCTCTGCTCGGAACGGGCGCGGCGGCCGTGCCCGGCCAGGCCGAAGCGGCGGCGCAGATCCGGCTGTACCTGGACGGGCAGGCGCTTGTCTCGGAGGCGCCTCCTTATATCGTACCCAAGGCGGACGTGACGATGGTGCCGCTGCGCGTCGTCAGCGAAGGGCTCGGCGCATCCGTAAGCTGGTCGGCCAAGGAGCGCCGGGCGGACATCGCGATGTCCGGCAGCGAAATTTCGCTCGTCATGGGACAAAGCTACGCGACCGTGAACGGAGCCCGCGTGAAGCTGGACGCTTCCGTGCAGATGAAGCAGAGCCGCACGATGGTGCCGCTGCGCTTCGTCGGCGAGCAGCTCGGGCTCGGCGTCGCCTGGAGCAGCGCCGACCGGACCGTCAAGCTGACCTCGCCCGGCGGCGAGCCTGGAGCGACCCCCGGCACGACGCCGGGCCCGGGCGCCACGCCGAGCCCCAGTCCGAATCCGAGCGCCACGCCGGCGCCGAGCGCGACGCCGGGAACGAATCCCGTCCCGAGCGCGACGCCGTCGCCGACCCCCGGCCAGGTCGTGCCGGGCCCGGGCGCCCCGGCCAAGCTGCGCGGGACATGGGTGTCGACCGTCTACAACCTCGACTGGCCGAGCGCCGCCTCCGCCAAGAGCAACGACAGCGCCAAGCAGAAGCTTGAGTTCACGGCGCTGCTCGACGAGCTGCAGGCGATGGGCATGAACGCGGCGTTCGTGCAGGTGCGTCCGGCGGGCGACGCCTTGTATCCGACGCTGCTCAGCCCGTGGTCCGCGTTCCTCACCGGCAAGCAGGGGCTCAAGGCGGACTACGATCCGCTGGCGTTCATGATCGACGAGGCGCACCGGCGCGGGATGGAGCTGCATGCCTGGTTCAATCCGTTCCGCGCGGCCAGCACGGCCGATCCGGCCCAGCTCGATGCGGGCAGCATCGTGCGCCAGCATCCGGAGTGGATCGTGAACTCCGGCGGCAAGCTGTACGTCAACCCGGGCATCCCGGCGGCGCGCCAGGCGGTCATCGACGCGATCGTGGAGGTGGCGGCGCGATATGACGTGGACGGAATCCATCTGGACGACTACTTCTACCCGTCCGGCTCGGCGTTCGACGACGAAGGAACGTACAAGCTGTACAGCGCCGGTACGCTCCTGTCCAAGGGCGACTGGCGGCGCGGCAACATCAACGCCTTTGTCGAGCAGCTCGACCGGGCGGTCCACGCGGCGAAGCCCTCGATCCGATTCGGCATCAGCCCGTTCGGCGTCTGGCGCAACCAGTCGACCGATCCATCCGGCTCCGAGACGAAGGCGGGCGTGACCGCCTACGACAGCATGTACGCCGACGTCCGCCTGTGGGTGCAGAAAGGCTGGCTCGACTACGTCGCGCCGCAGATCTACTGGAGCTTCGCCCACCCGACCGTGCCGTACGGCAAGGTGGCGGACTGGTGGCAGCGCACGGTGCGCGGCACCGGCGTCGACCTGTACATCGGCCACTCGCCGTACAAGCTCGGCACGACCGAGGCCGGCTGGCAGTCGTCGTCGGAGATCGTCCGCCAGCTCGACTACAACCAGCTGGCCGGCTCCGTGACGGGCGAGCTGTTCTTCAGCGCCAAGGATTTGCGGCGCAACCCGCTCGGCATCGCCGACGCGCTGCGTTCCTACTACGCCGGAGCGCAGTGAGGCGAGCGGCTGCAAGCCGCCGGGGCTGAGCTGACGACCGGTGCAGGCCAGCGGATGGTTTGCCTGTGCCGGCCGACGTCGAAGCAGCCGTGCCCGTACGCCCGGCATAGGACCACGACATGAAAAAGGGGCTGCCTCGACTCCGCTTGCGGGAGTCGAGGCAGCCTCTTCTTGTTCTACCCTACCAGTTGTTGCCGCTTACGCGCGTCACGGTGAAGCTCGGGCTCTTGCTCTCGCCGTAGATGGCCTGCACGCCCGGGTTGTTCACCTTCACGTTGGTGAAGCTGGCTTGGCCGTAGACCGGCCCTTGGCCCTGCTCCGCGCTGGCGACGAGCTTGATGCCGTAGCGGGACGGGTTGTTGATCGTGACGTTTTCGACGCGAACGTTCTGCATCGGCAGATTTTCCGGAGACTTGGACTGGAACATCAGGCCGAAGTAGACCGGGTTGTTGATGTCGACGTTTTTCACGAGGATGTTCTTGAACGTGCGGTCGCCGCCGAAGAACCAGATGGCGCCGAAGTTCTGGTAGTCGTTGATCTTGTCGTCCGCGCCGACGCTCGTCCAGAAGTCGCCGCCGGTGCGGTCGAGCGTGACGCCGTCGATGACCGTATCCTTGTCGCCGAAGCCGAGCGTGTTGTAGCCGAAGCTCAGGCTGCTGATCGTCAGGCCCGGATAGGTGAGCGTGTCCGCGCCGTACAGGTTCTGGTACAGGTTGTCCGAGCCGCCGTACACGGCGAACGCGGCGGCGCGGCGCACGCAGGTCGCGGTCAGGTTACTGTACTTGTTGCCGACGTTGTAGGAGCCGCCGGCGTCGACGGCGCTGAACAGCGCGAACGCGTCGTCGCCCGCTCCGCGGGAGTAGTTGTTGTCGATGACGTTGTACGACGAGCCGTTCGTCATGTTGATGCCGTCGGCGAACGTGTTTTTGATCCGGTTGTCCTTGAACGTGTTGTTCGAGGAGTTCACGCCCCAGTACAGGCAGATGAAATGCTCGACCCAGATGTTCTGGACGGTCACGTTCTGCATGCCGTTGCCGTCGATGAACTTGCCCGGGCCGTCGGTGCGGTAGACGTAGTTGCCCCATGCCGACAGGTCGCGGATCGTCGAGCCGTTGGCCGTCGAGCTGATGTTGAAGCCGATATCCGTGTTGGTCTGGGAAGCCGGAGCGACGAGCTTCGTGTGCCATGGGCCGGCGCCGATAATTTCCGTCGCGCGTCCGTACAGATAGATCTTGCTGCCGAGCTCCCACTGGCCCGCCGGGATGAAGATGCCCTTCTTGGTCGCGTCCTGGCGGAACTCGTTCAGCGCCTGCTCGATCGACCTGGAGGCGGACACCTGCACGTACTTGCTCGGATCGGGGTTGGAGGCGGCCGGAGCGACCTGCTCCGTCTCGAGCATGTCCACGTAGATCCACGGCACGTCGCCGGCATCCTTCTGGATCTTGATCTTCGTTCCCGCCGGGTAGACGGTGTCGAGCAGCAGCTGCGCGTCCTCGTACAGCCAGTAGGCGGTCAGGCCGGAGCCCGGCGCGTTGTCATAGCCGAGCCGTCCGAGCGTGCTCGGCGTGGCGTACACATGCGAGAACTTGGACGTGACGTTGAACTTGCCCTTGGAGACGCCGTTCGCGTACAGCGTGATCGTGCCGCTCGTGCTTTCGGCGACGGAGCTGCGCAGCACGAAGGCGTTGGCCGGCGAGGTCAGCGTGAACTCGACGTATTCGCCGCTGGCATCCAGCTGGACGGCAGAGCGTCCCGACGCTTCGCCGGCATAGTCGCCGGGCTTGAAGTTCGGCGCCAGGCGCGTGCCGTTCGTGGCGTTGCCCGCCGCCTCGGCCTCGAGGATCGTGAACGGCATGTTGGCGCCGCGGCCGGAATAGAGGCTGGAGGTGCTCGTATTGTTCTGCTGCTTGACCGCGACCTCGTTGCCGTCGGCCGCTACGGTCGTCGTGACGCTGTAGCTGCCGTTGACGGCGGTCCAGGTGCCGGCCGTGACGTTCGCGGAAGCGCCGGCGGCGAGCGAGCCGGCGTAGGACGCGTTCCACGTCTGCACGGTCGCTCCGGCGGCGTTTTTCAGCACGACCGTAATCGGATGGGCGCCTGCGGCGGAGGCCGCGTTGCCCTGGTTCTTCAGGTTGACGGAGAAGGTGACGGTGTTGCCCGCGCTCGGATTGCCCGGCGTCCACGACGTCGTGGCGATCAGGTCGGAGCTCGTCACCGGCGCGACGACGAGGGAGGAGGAGTGCGTGTAGCTGTTGTTCGACTCGTTCTGCTCGACGACCGTATTGTTCGGATCGACGTTGGCGCCGGGCGCGTACGTGCCGGCGTTGCGGGCGCCGATGTTCAGCGAGACGGTCGTCGATGCGCCGGCTGCAAGCGCGCCGACCGCGGCGGTGCCGACCTGCTCGGTCCCGAGCAGGAAAGCGACCGTCGTCGCGCCGGAGGCGAGCGTGCCGCTGTTCTGCACCGTGGCGCTCAGCGTGATGGCGTTGTTCTCGACCGGCGAGGACGGCGTCCAGGACATGCCCGTCACCTTCAGGTCGGGATTGGCCGCCGGCATGCCGTACACTTCGAACTCCGCCACTTGGCCGGCCGGAGCGCCGGAGTTGGCGGTGATGTTCAGCTGCACCTGCTTGGCCGTCGCCGTCACCGGAATCGTGATCTTGTTGCCGGTGGCGGGGTTGAACGTGTAGGACTGGGAGGAGACGAGGCTCGTGAACGAGGAGCTGGCCTGCGTATTGCCCAGCACCTGAATCGTCTGCGTGCGCGTGCCCCACGCGCTCGACGGGTCAAGCTTCAGGACGATCGAGCTCAGGCTGTGGTTCGTGCCGAGATCGACGGTCAGCTGGCTTGGATTGCCGCCGCCTTCCCAGTACGTCGTCGCGCTGCCGTCATTGGCGTTCGTCGCGACGAACGTATGGACGACGGACGAGGCCGTGATCGGCTTGTTCAGCGCGACGTTGCTCCCCGTCGGAGGCGCCGTCGGGGTCGGGGTAGGCGTTGCCGTCGGCGTGGCCGTCGGAGTCGGAGTCGGCGTCGCGGTTGGAGTCGGAGTCGGCGTCACGGTTGGCGTGGCCGTCGGCGTCGCGGTCGGAGTCGGAGTCGGAGTCGGCGCGGAAGCGCCGTAGATCTCGAATTCCGACAGCTGGCCCGCCGGCCAGCCCGTATTGGCGGTGAAGCTAAGGCGGACATAACGCGCCGAGGCGGCCGAGAATCCGATCGTCACGGCGTTGCCGCCGGTCGGATTGAACGTATAGCTCGCCGAGCCGACGAGCGTCGAGAACGTGCTGCCGTTCGCGCTGCCCTGCACGGACAGCGTCTGCGAGCGCGTTTCCCAGCCGGACGGCAGCTTCAGCACGATCTGGTCGATGCTGGCGCTCGCTCCGAGGTCGATCTGGATCCATTGCGGAAAGGCGTTGTTGACGCTCTCCCAGTACGTGCCCGCATTGCCGTCGTTGACGTTGCCGGCGCCGTAGACGTCGGCGTAGCCGCTCGCGGTCGCCGCCTTGCCGAGCGCAAGGTTCGGGCCTCCCGCGGCATCCGCCGGCGCAGGCGCCAGCGACAGCTGCGAGAGCAGCACCATGCACGCGAGCAGCCAGGAGACATAGCGATTTCGAACCGGAGCCTTTCGTTTCGCTTGAAGGTTCGTGGACATCATGTACCTCCTCGTTCAATTGGAGTGCTTCAATGATATAAAACGCTTTCATCATTTCCGGTCATGCCCCGCCTTGTCTGTCTTCGCCTCCCTCCGGACCGTTCCGGCCGGTCCTGCTGTCATTTTAAGCCAGCCATGGACGAGCCTTGAAGATGCGTTCCTACGAGGATCAGGTGCGTTTCTATGCCGTGCGGACCGAGAGGCGCTTCACGGCAGAGGCGGAGCGCCCCTCGGTCCCTCGGCGCTTGTCCGTTGCCGCCCCGCTTGTCCGGCATATACTACGGCATCAACCGCACGAGGAGGGATTCTCATGTCTCAATGGCTTGATGCCAAAGCCTCGCAGAATGCGAGCTACGGCAGCTCGATCTCGATTCCGCTTGCATCGGGAGGCTCCCTGCAGCTGGTCGCCCAGCAGACGCTCGATCTGTCTCTTGGAACGGCGGGCGGTACGGTAGTGGAGTTTTCAGGCACCGTCACGGTCCAGCAGCCGACCGCTGCCGCCGATGCGGTCATCTCGTTCTACGTCATTCGCGGGCTGACTCCGTTCGTCGGCACCGTCGTCTACACGCTGGATCAGGATCTGCTCGCGACGGAGGTCGGTCCGCGCGCGATCAGCTTCACCGGCTCCGATTCCGGAGCGCCGAACGCATCGTCCGCTCCCTATTCGGTCTTCGTCACCTCCAGCGTGGCGGGCATCCTGCGCGTCGGACCGGAAAGCTTCAACTTTACCGGCTACAGCAGCTGAAAGGCCGGGGCGCCTCTTCATCAAGCAGAGGCGCCTTACATATAGATGAAAGAAGGAGAGGCAAGAAGGGAAGGCAATTCGGGCGAGGAGGGACAGCATTGACCGATGTTGGAATCGTCATGCCGGTCTACAGGCAGAAAAGAGAGTTCCTGACGGCGGCCGTACAGTCGGTGCTCGCGCAGACGCATCGCGGCTTCCGCTTCGTGCTCGTCATCGACGGAGCGCCGGAGATGGAGCCGCTCGTCCAGGAGCTGACGGCGGGAGATCCGCGGGCGGAGATCATCGCCTATCCGGACAACAGAGGCGTCGCAGCCGCATTGAATACGGGCTTCGAGGCGCTGCTCGCCGATCCGGCGATCCTGTACCTGACCTGGGTCTCGACGGACAATGTGTACGGCCCCGACTATGTCGGCGTGCTGCGCTCGGCGCTCGTCCAAGGCCCGCCGGAGCTCGGCCTCGTCTTCAGCTCGTTCCGCAGCATCGACGACGAGGGGCGGCAGCTGCGCTCGGAGGCCGAGCTGGCGGCGCTGCGCGTCTATCAGGCCCAGCCGGAGGAGCGGCTGCTCGATTATTCCATGGTCGGCGTCTCGTTCATGTACAAAGCGCAGTACGCCCGCCAGATCGCCGGCTACGGCATGCAGCCAGTCGAGGATTACGACTACTGGCTCCGCCTGAGCGAGACCTGCCGCATGAAGCATCTGCCGGTGGAGCTGATGGACTACCGGGTCGACTCGGCGCACAGCATCTCCGCCCAGCTGCGCGGCCCGCAGGAGCATCGGCGATGGCGCTATGCCTATCATCTCGTCCGCCACCAGGCCCGGCTGCGGCGGGGAATTCCGGCCCAGCTGACCGTGCTGTTCCCGCTCGGGCTTGCTTTGGACAACGAGATCGAGGTGCTGGAGGATCTTTACGAGCAGTCGTTCAGCAACTACAGCTGCATCGTGCTCGATCTGTCCGAGTCTCAGCAGCCGACGTCGGCGCTCGGCGCCATCTCCCACCCGACGACGAGCTTCAAATGGTGTCCCGGCATGGGGGTGTCGCCCGCGATTCTGTACGCGGCGCAGCATGTGACGACGCCTTATGTGCTGGTGCTCGGTCCGGGCCGGTTCCGCGAGGTGGTCGATCTCCAGCAGCTGATCGACTACGCGGATGCGAACGGCAAGCCGGGCGAGCTGTCCTGGTTCTACGGAGACGGCCCTGCGCCGGCGCCGATCTCGATCCGGCGCGGCACGGATGCGGCCGAGCCGCCGGGCAAGCCGAACCTGTTCCACGAGCTGTTCCGCACGGACGGCCTCGTCCGCCTGCTCGGCGCGATTCTCGGAACGGAGGGGCCGCCGTGAAGCTGCTGTTCACGTTTTTCAACCCGAGCGGAGGCATGGAGACGTTGAACCGGATTCGCGGCCAGGCGCTGACGGAGGCGGGGCATGAGGTGCATCTGCTCTATACGAGCGGCGGGGAAGGGAGGAAGAACATCACCGACCTGCCCGTCCATATCCTGTCCGATCCCGCGGCGATCGGGCAGCATGTCCTCGCCGGAGGCTACGACGCCATCGTCGTCTGCACGGACATCTGGACGATGGAGCATATTCGAGAGGCCGGGTACCGCGGCCGCATCGTCTTCGAAGTGCAGGGACTCGGGCGGATCGAGGAGGCGCGGGCGGTGATGGCGGAGTTCAGCGGGCACATCCGCCGCCATGCCGACGGGCTGCTGTTCCCCCGCACGGATCATCTCGTCGCCTTGATGAAGCAGCATCTGCCCGATGTGCCGCAGTTCTGCTTCGACAATCCGCTCGACACGTCCGGCTTCGGCTATGTCGCCTATCCGCCCAAGCCGTACCCGATCGTCGGCTGGATCGGACGGATTACCGCCAACAAGAACTGGCGGGAGTTCATCGCCATCGGCGAGCGGCTGCTGGCGGCGAATCCGTCGATTTATTTGTGGATGTTCGGCGACGCGACGCTGTTCGAGCCGCTGGAGCAGGAGGCGTTCGAGCTCTGGCTCGCCTCCTCGCCTTATGCGGAGCGGCTCATCCGCCATTCCAACGTGCCGCACGGGCAGATGGCCGATTATTTGAGCCTGATCGGGGATTCGGGCGGCCTGCTCTGCTCGACGTCCCATCTCGAGGGCTTCGGCTACGCGGTCGCCGAGGCGATGCTGTGCCGCTGCCCGGTGCTGTCCAGCGATTCGGACGGCATCCGCCGCTTCGTGCAGCCGGAGGCCACCGGCATGCTGTACCCGGTCGGTCAGGTCGACATCGCGGTCCGCAAGGCGCTGGAGCTGATGAACGACCGGCAGCGGCGGGAGCGGATGCGCGAGCGCGGCCAGGCGCATATCCGGGCGACATTTTCCAAGGAGGCGTACGCCAAGCGGTTCGGCGGCATGCTGAAGAAGCTGATGGCGGCGTCGCCCCGGAGATGACGGACGGGAAGCAAAAAAATCCTGCCGGAGCGATCCGGCAGGGCGGAGCATGGAAAAGCCCGGCATCCCGCGCGGTGGGGGAGGCCGGGCCGATTCATTTTCGACCGGATCGGAAAATCGAGACGAGCATATAAAGGAACATGACGGCGGCGATCGTGAAGCCGATCTCCAGCACCGGGAAGCGCGAGAGCAGGCCCGGCTGGCGGCCGATCGAGGAGCCGACGACGAGTCCGGCCATGATGATGCTGAAGCTGAGCAGCACGATGCTGAAGCTGAGCCGTCCGCTGATGCGGTCCAGCTTTTTCATCATGCGGTCGACGTCCTTCACCGACAGCTCGAGCGGCAGCTTGCCGCGCGCGACGAATCGTCCGAGGCTGCGCAGGCGCGAGGGAAGCTCGCCCAGCAGGTCGACGTATTCCGCGGCGTAGCCGGCGGCCGCCTCGGCGAGGCGGGCCGGCTTCAGCCGGTCGAGCAGCAGCTTTTTGCCGAACGGCTCGGCTACGGTGACGACGCTGAAGTCGGGATCGAGCGAGGAGATGACGCCTTCGAGCGTCAGCAGCGTCTTGCCGAGCAGCATGAAGTCGGCGGGCATGCGGATGCGGTGGCGGTACGACACCTGGAACAGGTCGGTGACCGCTTCGCCGAGACTGATGTCGGCGAAGGAGATCAGGTAATACTTTTCCCGCAGCCGGTCCACGTCGCGCCGCAGCTCCTGCCAGTCGGCGCTCTCCGGGATGAGCCCCATCGCCTCGATCGCCTGGATGACGCCGTCGGTGCTCTGGCGGCGCAGGGCGATGATGAGCGAGGCAAAATGCTCCTTCATGCCCGGGGTCAGCCGTCCGGTCATGCCGAAGTCGAGCAGCCCGATGACCGGCCGCGGTCTCGGGTCCGAATCGTCCGCTCCGCCCTCCGCGGCGGAGGCGGACCGAGGTCCGGTCCGCTTGCCTTCCGCCGCCGGGAGGATGAGCACGTTGCCGGGATGCGGATCGGCGTGGAAATGCCCGGACAGGAACACCTGCTCCAGAATGACGCGGCATACCGCCTCGGCGATCTCGGTGCGGTCGAAGCCCGCCTGCTCGAGCGCGGCGGCGTCATGGAGCTGGATGCCGGGGATGAATTCCATCGTCAGCACGCGGCGGCTGCTCAGATCCCACCAGATGCGCGGGATGCGGATGTCCTTGCGGCCCTCGAAGTGCGCGGCGATCCGCTCGGAGCTGCGGCCTTCGTGCGTGTAGTCGAGCTCCGCGCCGAGCGAGGCGGCCAGCTCCTCGACGAGCTCGGAGGCGCCGTACTGCCGCGCCCACTGCAGCCGGTGCTCGGCCATCCGCGCGAGATGGCGCAGGATGTCGAGGTCGGTCTCGACCGTCTTAAGGATGCCGGGGCGCTGCACCTTGACGGCGACCTCCTCGCCGGAGCGCAGTCGTGCGCGGTGCACCTGCCCGATCGAGGCGGCGGCTACGGGCTCCGGCTCGAAGCTGCGATAGACGGAATCCAGCGGCGAGCCGAGCTCCTCCTCGACGACGCGGCGGACTTCCTCGAACGGAAACGGAGGCACCTTGTCCTGCAGCCGCTGCAGCTCCTCGATGATGTCCGGCGGAAACATGTCATGCCGGGTGCTGGCGATCTGGCCCATCTTGACGAACGTCGGGCCGAGCTCCTGCAAAAAAGACCGGAGGCGTTCTCCGGTCGTGCGGGTAGGCTGATGATGCTGGCTCTCGACGCTGCGCCAATGCGGGATGAGCCGGGTGAGGCCGAGCTCCCGGACGAAATAGCCGAAGCCGTTGCGGGCAAAGGCGAGCGCGATCTCGCGATAGCGCTGCAGATGGCGCAGCCGGCGGATGGCCGTCATCGGCCGTGGCCGTCCGGCTCTCCGCCCGGCTCCGGGCCGGCGCCTGCGTCTGCGGACGGCTGGACGGCCGGCGGCACGTCGGGGCCGGCCTTGCCGGTCCCCTCATAGGCGCCGTCTTCGCCGGCCGCTCCATGGGGAAGCGCCGCCGGCGCATCGCCCGCGGGCGCGGACGGCGCATGGCCAGAGGCGGCGCCGAGCCGCGCTTCCAGCTCCGCGACGCGAGCCTCGAGCCGCGCCAGCTCGCTGCGATGAACGAGCTCCAGCTCATCCGTGACGTCCTTGACCCGCTCGCGGATGAACGTCTCCAAGCCGCTGCGGGCTTCCTGTCCGCGCGAGATCATGCTGCTGACAAACTGCTGCGAGTCGGCCTTGCTCATGTCGCTTCGGGCCGACAGCTCCTGCGCCAGCTTCTCCGCCTGCTCCTTCGTCGAAGCGGCGAGGCCGAGCCCCAGCGAGAATGCTTTGTTCAAGAGGTCTTTCATGAATCGACACCTGCCTTCTTTTCGAGTCTATCGTCAACATTTCCCATCCTTGCTTCTTCATTATACTCGACGCATCGGGGTTAATCACCCGCTTCGGCACCAGGCGGCAGGCCCGAGGCCCGGCCGATGAAGCTAGGGCGTGTTTGCAAACCCGCTCAGGGGCATCTATCGCCGCCTTTTTGCCCCCTGCTTCGTCACGCAGACTCGACGTACTCCCGGTACGCCTTCGTCTACGTTCCTCCCAGGGATCAAAAATTCGGGCCTATCTGCTTCCTTCGGAGATTGCAAGCACGCCCTAGCGCTTGCGCCACCAGCGGGAGAGGCCGCCGAGCCAGCCGCGCTCCTGGTCCGCCCGGGCCGGCTTGGCGGACGGATCGGCGGCAGCGGGATTCGCGACGGCCTCTGCGCCGGAGGCCGAGCTGCCGTCGCAGGCGCCGACCGGCTCCGTGCCGGCGACGAACAGCTCCATCCGCCAGCCGGAGCAGCCGGGGCCGTAGCGCAGGCCGCTCGCCGGATCGACGGCGACGCTGACGACGCCGTCCGGCACTTGGAACGGCCGCGCGGGCCGGCCGCTCAGCGCGTTCTCGGTGAAGGAGGCGAAAATCGGCGCCGCGCGGTGGGCTTCCGATGCCGTCAGGCTGCGGCCCTTGTCATAGCCGGTCCAGACGGCTGCGGCCAGGTCGGGCGTATAGCCGACGAGCCAGGCGTCGTCGGCCGTCGTGCCGGTCTTGCCGGCGACAGGGCGGCGGATCATCGCGGAGACGCGGCTGCCGGTGCCGCCGGTCTCGAATACGCTCTCCATCAGGCTGGTGAGCACGTACGCATGAGCGGGGTCGGACACCCTCGACAAGCGCGGCTCGGCGCGGTACAGCACCTCGCCCTTGCTGTCCTCGACGCGCAGGATCGCCGTCGGCTCGGCGCGCACGCCTCCCGCGGCAAGCGCGCCGAACGCAGATGCCATCTCCAGCGGGCTCGCCGGGTACGTGCCGAGCGCGAGCGAGGGCAGCGGCTGCATGTCGCCGGCAAGCCCGAGCTGCCGGGCGACGGAGACGACCTTGTCGGCGCCGATGCGCAGGATCGTGTTGACCGCGTACGTGTTGTCGGAGCTCGCGATCGCCTCGCGCATCGTGATGTCGCCGCCGGCGTAGCGGTCGTGGTAGTTGTGCGGCGCGTACGTCTTGCGGCCGCCGTCGTAGCTGAAGATCGTCGGCGCGCTCGTGAACGGCGTCACCGGGGTCAGCCCGTTCTGGAGAGCGGCCAGGTACAGGATCGGCTTGAACGACGAGCCGGGCTGGCGGCGCGACAGCGCCCGGTTGAACGGACCGGTGCGGTAGTCGCGGCCGCCGACCATCGCGCGGATATAGCCGGTCGACGGCTCGATCGCGACAAGCGCCGCCTGCTGCTGCGAGCTGGCGGGCAGCCCTTCCTTGACGGCGGCTTCCGCCGCTTGCTGCATGGCCGGATCGAGCGTCGTATAGATGCGCGCGCCGCCCTCGCTGATCAGCCCTTCGTCGAGGCCGAGCTGGTCGACTGCCGTCTGCCGCACATAGTCGCGGAAGTACGGCGCGCCGCCCCCGCTGCCGGCCGGCTGCAGCGGCTTCAGCTCCAGCTTTTCCGCGCGGGCGGCAGCCGCCTGCTCGGCGGTGATCGCGCCGGTCTCGACCATCGCGGCGAGCACGAGCTTCTGCCGGCGATAGGCGTTCGCTTCGTTCAGATAGGGCGAGTAGTATTTCGGCCCCTTCGGCACGCCGGCGAGCATCGCGGCCTCCGCCAGCGTCAGCTCGGAAGCGTGCTTGCCGTAGTACATCTTGGACGCCCGCTCGATGCCGTACGCGCCATGCCCGTAGTAGATCTGGTTGAAATACTGGCCGAGGATCTGCTCCTTGGACAGGTTCATCTCCAGCTGGGCGGTGTACGCCGCCTCCTTGAGCTTGCGCTTCCACGTGCGCTCATGGGTGAGATAGAGGTTTCGGGCGAGCTGCTGCGTGATCGTGCTCGCCCCTTGGCGGGCGCGGCCGCTCTCGAGGTTGACGAGCGCGGCGCGGGCCATGCCGCGCAGGTCGAAGCCGCCATGGCTGTAGAAGCGGCGGTCCTCGATGGCGATCGTCGCCTCGACCAGATCGGGAGAGATGCGGGAGAGGGGCACGCTTTCTCGCGTCTGTCCGGCGTGGAAGGAGTCGAGCAGATTGCCGGAGGCGTCGTAGATCTGCGTCACCTCCGACGCGGACGAGACGGGCAGCGACTGCAGGCGCAGCGTCAGCAGCACGGCCGCGAGCAGCAGCAGCGCGAGCGAGAAGCCGGTGCCGGCGAGCAGCGCCAGCCAGCGCAGCGGGCTGCGCGAGCGATGGCCGGAGCGGCCTTCGGCGAGAGGCGGCCGGGCGGCCTTTGGCGAGCTTTCGGCCTTCTTTTTCCGGCGCCAGGCGGGACGTTTGGTCACGAGCGGTTCCTCCCGAGGATTCGGCATGGTTTTCCATAGTATGGATATCGGGAGGCGGGAATATACGAGCCCGGCGAGAGGGCCGTTCCGCTCTTTAAAACCGCTGTAAAGCCATGCGGAAAGGGTTTGTATTGAGGGGGGCTTTTGACTATAATACAGGTTGAACCGTCGACCTTAAGGGGGAGGAATCGGCAAGATCCGCTTTTGCCCGGGCCGCCTTTTGATGATAGATTCAAACCTGAAGAAGAAAGAAGGGACTCTTACCATGGAATTGTGGTATACCGAGAAACAGACCGAGTCGTACGGCATCACCGCCAAAGTAAAGGAAACCTACGTCCACGAGCAGACGGACTTCCAGCAGCTCGCCATGATCGAGACCGAGGAGTTCGGCACGATGCTCGTGCTCGACGGCATGGTCATGACGACCGACAAGGACGAGTTCGTCTACCATGAGATGGTCGCCCACCCGGCGCTCAACACGCATCCGAACCCGGAGCAGGTGCTCGTCGTCGGCGGCGGAGACGGCGGCGTCGTGCGCGAGATCCTCAAGCATGAGAAGGTCAAGCGCGTCGTGCTCGTCGACATCGACGGCAAGGTCATCGAATACTCCAAGAAGTATCTGCCGAACATCGCATCCGGCCTGGACGACGCGCGCGTCGAGGTGCATGTGAACGACGGCTTCATGCATATCCACGACCACAAGAACGAATACGACGTCATCATGGTCGACTCCACCGAGCCGGTCGGCCCGGCGGCCAACCTGTTCACGCGCGGCTTCTACCAGGGCATCTACGAGGCGCTCAAGGAAGACGGCCTGTTCGTGGCGCAGACGGACAACCCTTGGTTCAAGGCCGACCTCATCCAGAGCGTCAACCGCGACGTCAAGGAAGTGTTCCCGGTCGTGCGCGTGTTCTGGGCCAACGTGCCGACGTATCCGTCCGGCCTCTGGACGTTCACGATGGGCTCCAAGCAGCATGATCCGCTCGCGGTCGACGAGACGGCGATTCCGGAGCGCGAGACGAAGTACTACACGCCGCGCCTGCACAAGGCCGCGTTCGTGCTGCCGAAGTTCGTCGAGGATCTGGTGAAATAAATGAAAATCGACCAGAAATACTCCGGCAACGTCTTCATCCTGAGCTCCGAGAACTATGAAGCTTCGCGCGCCGTCATCTACGGCATGCCGATGGACTTCACCGTGAGCTTCCGTCCCGGCTCCCGCTTCGGCCCGGCCCGCGTCCGCGAGGTGTCGATCGGCCTCGAGGAGTACAGCCCGTACCTCGACCGCAGCCTCGAGGACATCGAGTACTTCGACGCCGGCGACCTGCTGCTGCCGTTCGGCAACGCGGCCCGCTCGCTCGACATCATCGGCGAGTTCGTCGCCGGCGTGCTGGCGGACGGCAAGATGCCGGTCGGCATCGGCGGCGAGCATCTCGTCAGCTGGCCGATCTTCCAGGAGGTCTACAAGAAGTACCCGGACCTCGCGATCATCCACTTCGACGCCCACGCGGACCTGCGCGAATCGTACGAAGGCGAGCCGCTGTCCCACTCGACGCCGCTGCGCAAGGCGGCCGGCCTGATCGGCGGCCAGAACGTCTACCAGTTCGGCATCCGCTCCGGCTCCCGCGAGGAGTGGCAGTTCGCCCGCGAGAACATCAACTTCCACCCGTTCGAGGTGCTCGAGCCGCTCAAGAAGGCGCTGCCGGAGCTGGAAGGACGTCCGGTCTACCTGACGATCGACATCGACGTGCTGGATCCGTCGGCCGCGCCGGGCACCGGCACCGCCGAAGCGGGCGGCATTACGAGCAAGGAGCTGCTCGAAGCGGTGCACGCGATCGCGCGCTCCGGCGTGAACGTCGTCGGCTGCGACCTCGTGGAGGTCGCGCCGGCCTACGACCCGACGGAGCAGACGCAGATCGTCGCTTCCAAGGTCATTCGCGAGATGCTGCTCGGCTTCATCAAGTAAAGGGCTTTTTCGTTCCCCGCCGCTTCCTTTGGAAGGGCGGGGATTTTTCGCTTTCGGCGGCGCCGGCTGCTTGAACCTCTTCTTCTTTGGCCATACTGGCTGATAGAATCCAAGGAGGTGCTTGAAACATGGGACTGCTGCCGATTCATGAGCATCTGGCGGAGCTGTGGACGATCCGCGAGCGCCGCGCGCTGACGGACGAGGAGCAAGCGGACTTCGAGCATTGCCTGGCGGTGAACGCCTCGCATTGCCGGCGTCTGGCCAATCTGTACAATATGTCGCTGCTGGCGTCGATGACCGACGATACGGAGTGGCATCACGAAATCTGCGGCAAGATCGAGAAGCTCGACGGCACGCCGCCGGCCTTCCGGGGCAAGAACGGCCAGATGTAGAGCTGGCGCCGGCCCGTCTCGACTTGCCGTCCCGAGGAGGGATCCGCTTGTCGGAGCCGACCAAAGTCTACTCGTTCCCGCCGCTCATCGAGCCGGGGGCGACCGTGCTCGTGCTGGGCAGCATGCCCGGCGTCAAGTCGCTGCAGGCGCAGCGCTACTATGCGAACGACCGCAATTTTCTATGGCGCATCCTGTACGCCCTGTCCGGCCGCGAGCCGGACGAGACGTACGAGGAGCGCGTCCGCTACGCCGCCCGCATCGGCGTCGGCATGTGGGACATGATCGGCTCATGCGTCCGGCCGGGCAGCCTCGACATGAACATCCGCGACGCGGAGCCGAACGATCTGCCGGGACTGGTCGAGGCGCATCCGACGCTGCGGGCGCTCGCCTTCAACGGCACGAAGTCGCATTCGATCTATGTGAAGCATTTCAAGGACCATCCGGCTCTGGCGGGCCTCGATCTGCTGCGGATGCCGTCGACGAGCCCCGTGCCGACTCCGGCGATGCGCACGCTGGAGGACCGGCTGCAGGTGTGGGAGGGGCTGAAGCCGTACTTGCGGATTCCCGCCGGGAGCTAGCCTTCCCGAGGAGGCTGCCCTCCGGCAGCCAGCCTCCCAGGAGGCTGCCCTCCAAGCCGCCTTGCTGTCTTTGCAGCTAGGGCGGCTTTTTGGCATTCGTTCGTCAAGTCGCGCACGGCGCTGCATGGCCTTGCCGGGAGGGGAGTACGAACGAGGGAGCCAGGCGCGCCCTGATCGGGCCACGAGCGCGATACGGACACATGAGGGGACTCAAAGTTCCCTGATCGAGCCAGCGAGCGCGATTCAGACGCACGAGGGAACTCAAACTTCCCTGGCCGAGCCAACGAGCGCGAATCGGACGAATGAGGGAACTTAAAGTTCCCTGGTCGAGCCAACGAGCGCGAATCGGACGCATGAGGGAACTCAAAGTTCCCTGGTCGAGCCGACGAGCGCGATTCAGACGCATGAGGGAACTCAAAGTTCCCTGATCGAGCCGACGAGCGCGATTCAGACGCATGAGGGAACTCAAACTTCCCTGGTCGAGCCAACAGGCGCGAATCGGACGCACGAGGGAACTCAAAGTTCCCTGGTCGAGCCGGTTATTCGGGCTTGGCCATGTCGCCTCTTGCCGGGTTTCCTCCCCTAGCGGCGCCCTTTCGAGAATTGCTGCTTCGCCGCGCGCGGCGAGCGGCCGGCCCGCTGGCCGGCTGCCCGAGGAGCGGCCGGCCCGCTGGAGCTTTCGCGGCGGACAATCATTGAAACTTTCGCCCGCCATGTATATAGTAAATAGGAACAATCGACAGGAAGCGCCAAAGGAGGAGAACGCCATGGAACGGAACGATCGAGCCCCCGCCAAGCCGGATCGCCCCGCGGACAGCGCCGGCCCCGCTGGATCGGCCGGCCGGGCCGGCGGCTCTGCCGAGGGGGGGCCGGTCGCCCGGCCTAGTCCCGCCAGGCTTGCCGTCGACATCGCCGTCAGCAGCATGCAGGACGGCAAGCGCGAGCCCGCCGCGCGCCATCGCGGCGAGCTCATCCCCAAGGGGCGTTCCCTTTACCTGCGGTACGAGGAGCGGGACGAGCTGCACGGCGTCGTGCGCACGACGCTTCGCTGGAACGGCGAGGAGCTGACGCTCACGCGGCGCGGCGGTCTGGAGTCCGACCAGACGTTCGCGGCCGGGCAGTCTCGCGGCGGGCGCTATGCGTCGCCGCATCTGTCGTTCCCGCTCGTCACCGAGACCGAGGAGCTGGCGGCATCTTCCCCCGGCGAGGGGCTGCTGCCGCTGACGCTGTCGTGGACGTACCGGCTGCGCATCGAAGACGAGTCAAGCGGCCGCTTCCAACTGCGGCTTACGATACAGGAGGCTAATCAACCATGAGTCAGAACGTGCTGGAGCAAGTCTATACCGCCATCCGCGAGGGCATCGCCGATGCCGTCGTCGCCGCCGGCCTGGCGCCCCGCGAGGAGCTGCCGGTATTCGCGCTGGAGGTGCCCCGCGACAAGTCGCACGGCGACCTCGCGACGAACGCCGCGATGCAGCTGACCAAGCTCGCCCGCAAAAACCCGCGCCAGATCGCCGAGGCGATCCTGGAGCATCTGGACAAAGGCAAGGCGTCCATCCTGTCGGCGGAAATCGCCGGCCCGGGCTTCATCAACTTCCGCCTGGACCGCGCGTATCTGTATCCGGTCGTCGGCCAGGTCGAGGCCGCCGGCGAGAATTACGGACGCGGCGCAGCCACCGGCAAGCGCGTGGAGGTCGAGTTCGTCAGCGCCAACCCGACCGGCAGCCTGCACCTGGGCCATGCCCGCGGCGCGGCCGTCGGCGACGCGCTGTGCAACGTGCTCGACTTCGCGGGCAACGAAGTGACGCGCGAGTACTACATCAACGACGCCGGCGCGCAGGTGAACAACCTCGCGAGGTCGATCGAGGCGCGCTACCGCCAGCAGCTCGGCCAGCAGGCGGAGCTGCCGGAGGACGGCTACCACGGCGAGGACATCGTCGGCTTCGCCAAGGAGCTGGCCGCGGAGAAAGGCGACGGCCTGCTCTCGCTGACGGACGAAGAGCGCTTCGCGTTCTTCAAGGCGTACGGCCTCGAGCGCGAGCTCGGCAAGATCAAGCGCGACCTCGAGCGCTTCCGCGTGCCGTTCGACCTGTGGTACAGCGAGACGTCCCTTTACGAAAAGGGACTCGTCGTCCAGGCGCTCGACGCGCTGCGCGAGAAGGGCCAGGTGTACGAGGAAGAAGGCGCGACGTGGCTGAACACGACCGCCTACGGCGACGACAAGAACCGCGTCCTCATCAAGAACGACGGCTCCTATACGTACCTGACGCCGGACATCGCCTATCACCGCGACAAGTACGGCCGCGGCTACGATACGATGATCAACATCTGGGGCGCGGACCATCACGGCTACATCCCGCGCATGAAGGCCGCCATGGAGGCGCTCGGCAACGATCCGGACAAGCTTGTCGTGCTGATCGCCCAGATGGTCAGCCTGTTCCAGAACGGCGAGAAGGTCAAGATGTCCAAGCGCACCGGCAAAGCCGTCACGATGGAGGATCTGATGGACGAAGTCGGCGTCGATGCGATCCGCTACTTCTTCACGATGCGCAGCATGGACTCGCATCTGGACTTCGACATGGACCTGGCCGTCTCCACCTCCAACGAGAACCCGGTCTACTACGTGCAGTACGCCCACGCGCGCATCTGCAGCATCCTGCGCCAGGCCGAGGAGCAGGGCGTCAGCCGGCTGCCGCTGGAGCAGGTCGAGCTCTCGCGCCTGACGAGCGAGCATGAATACGACCTGCTGCTCAAGCTCGCCGAATATCCGCAGGAGATCCGCCAGGCGGCCGAGCAGCATGCGCCGCATCGCCTCGTGCGCTATGTGTACGAGCTGGCCTCGCAGCTGCACAGCTACTATCGCGCGGAGCGCGCCATCACCGAGGATGCGGCGCAGACGCAGGCGCGCCTCGCCCTGCTGGCCGCCGTCCGCGCCGTCATCGCCAGCGCGCTGCGCCTCATCGGCGTATCCGCGCCGGAGCGCATGTAGCCGCTAGCGTTTCTTCCCCGCCAAAAGGAAAGCCGCCGAAGCCATCAGGCCTCGGCGGCTTTCATCATTTTCAGGACGTCGAGCTCGCCCGGGGTGCGCCCTTCCTTCGCTCCGCGAAGCGGCACCATCGAGCGCTTGAGGATCGCGCGGATCTCGCCCGGATCGAGCCCGGGCTGATGGGCCAGCAGCAGCGCCACCGCGCCGCTCACATGCGAGGTGGCCATCGACGTGCCGCTCATCTCGTGGTATTTGCCCTTCAGCCAGGCCGAATGGATCCGGTCGCCCGGGGCATAGATGTCGATGTAGGGGCCGCGGTTGCTGAACGCCGCGATGCGGCGCAGCCGGTTCGTCGCGCCGACCGAGATCGTCTGCGGATAGCGGGCCGGGTAGTCGACCGAGCGTCGGCGGCCGTCGTTGCCCGAGGAAGCGATGATGACGACGCCGGCGTTCGTCGCGTTGATGACGGCGTTGTGCAGCGACTTGCTGCGCGACTTCATGCCGAAGCTCATGTTGATGATGTTCATGCCGCTGCGGACGCACCACTCGATGCCGAGGATGATGTCCGACACATAGGCGCTGCCGTTCTGGTCGAACGCCTTGACGGGATAGACGATGGAGCGCGGGGCGACGCCGATCATGCCGCCCGGCTGGTTGGCCGCGGCGATCGTGCCCGCGATATGGGTGCCGTGCCCGTTGTCGTCATGGGGCAGCTGGCCGCGGTCGATCAGGTTGATGCCGCGGCCGAGCGAGGCTTTGAGATCGGGATGGCTGTGGTCGACGCCGGTGTCGATGACGCCGATCTTGATCCGGTGGCCCGTCGTCCGGTTCCAGGCGAGCGGGGCGCGGATCTGCTGCACGCCCCAGGGCAGGCCCTTTTCGGGCATCGTCTTGGGCAGGCCGGACGCTTTCATCGTAATCCGGCGGTCCTCCTCGGCCATGACGCCGGCGGTCGGAGGGGGAAGCGGCTGCCGGGCGGGCAGCGCCACGCTGACCGCCTGGACGAGGGGCAAGGGAACGAGCCGTTCAGACGGAAGAAGGGCTTCGCCGCACGCATGCAGGAAGACCCGGTAGTCGTCGGGATGGCGGAAGGTAAGCATGAGCCGTTTTGCCGGAGAGCCGGCGGAGGCGGGGAGGTCGCGCAGCCAGCGGAGCAGATGATCCAAGATGAAGTCCCTCCTGACGGACAATGCTTGGATAGTGTATGAGGGGCCGCCCTCCGCCCGATAGAGCCATCGGCCCGTTTTGCGGCAATTTGGGCCGCGGCTCGTGTCAATCGCCCTCCGCTCTTCATACAATGCAAGTAAGAGTCGTCGGACTCTTGCAGCCGGGAATCCGCCGCTCCTTTTCGGAAAGGCGCTCCAGGCGGAAGGATACAGTCAGGAGCGAAGGGGGAGCCCTTCGTTCTTCCTTTATGAGGCCGCGCGTCCCTTTTGGAAGCGGACAAGCCGCTCGAGGAAGCGCCTTGATTTTTTGAGGCAAATAGGTTTTACTAAAGGTTGACTGTGGACAAGATGGAACCGTAATGAGCTGCGTACGATTATCCGAGAGGATGTGTCTGGATTAGATGAGCACGAACCTGTCCCAAAAATTCGATGCGGAGCGGCTGCGCGAGATGCCGATGGTCGATCTGGCCTTCGAAGTGCTGAAAGCGGCCAATACGCCCTACTATTATCGCGACTTGATGAAAGAGATCGCCAAGTACCGCGGCCTGACGGAAGAGGAAGTCAACAACGTCATCGCCCAGGTCTACACGGAGATCAACATCGACGGCCGCTTCGCCTGCGTCGGCTCCAACACCTGGGGCCTGAAGCGCTGGTATCCGGTCGAGAAGAACGAGGATCCAATCACGAACGCCAAGCGTCCGCGCATCATCAACGACGATGACGATCTCGAGGACGAGGAGCCGTTCGAGGCGGAGGAGGAAGACACCTACGCCGAGAGCGAGGAGGACTTCGACCTGTTCGACGAGGACCGCGAGTTCGACGAGAGCGAAGAGGACGACGCCGAAGCGGTCGACGAGACGATCGACGAGGACGACGCCGAGGCCGAGGAATCCGACGACGAGGACGAGGAAGACTTCGAGGACGAGGACTCCGACGAAGAGCAAGGCGGCAAGTAAAGTATCTTCGGCTCCCGCCGGCTGGCGGCGGGCCGCTTCGAGGCCCCGTTTTCGGGGCCTTTTTCCATTCGAGGCGCCTTTCGCAAAGGTCCGGCTTGTCCTTGACAGGGCGGATTGCGGTGAGATAAACTATTGCATGGGCTTTTTGAAGCTTTTAGTGAAACCATCATCAGCTCAAGGCTGCTTCGCGCCGATTCCGACAGGAAGCAGCGGAGCGTTCTGCCTGCATATTTGCATGGGTGATCGTAGAAAGTGCCCCCTTTATATGGGTGACACTTTTTTTGTTTTTATATGGGGTCCGCGCCATGTTTCAGGGCCGGCCTGGGCAACCTTTAACTAACCATAGGAGCATGGAGGGTATTCAACAGTGACGAAATATATCTTTGTAACGGGCGGTGTGGTGTCGTCTCTCGGCAAAGGCATCACCGCGGCTTCGCTCGGCAGGCTGCTCAAGAACCGCGGCCTGAAGGTTACGATCCAGAAGTTCGATCCGTACATCAACGTGGATCCGGGGACGATGAGCCCGTACCAGCACGGAGAAGTTTTTGTCACGGACGACGGGGCGGAGACGGATCTCGACCTCGGCCACTATGAGCGCTTCATCGACATCAACCTGTCCAAAAACAGCAATGTGACGACCGGCAAGATCTATTCGTCCGTCATCACCAAGGAGCGCCGCGGCGAATACCTCGGCGGCACGGTCCAGGTCATCCCGCATATTACGAACGAGATCAAGGAACGCGTCTTCCGCGCCGGCCGCGAAGCCGGCTCCGACGTCGTCATCACGGAGATCGGCGGCACGGTCGGCGACATCGAGAGCCTGCCGTTCCTCGAGGCGATCCGCCAGATCAAGAGCGACATCGGCCGCGACAACGTCATGTACGTGCATGTGACGCTGATCCCGTACATCAAGGCCGCCGGCGAGGTGAAGACCAAGCCGACCCAGCATAGCGTCAAGGAGCTGCGCAGCATCGGCATCCAGCCGAACGTCATCGTCTGCCGGACCGAGAAAGCGATCTCCGAGGACCTGAAAAACAAGCTGGCGCTGTTCTGCGACATCGATCCGAACGCCGTCGTCGAATGCCGCGACGCGTCCACGCTGTACGAGGTGCCGCTCATGCTCCAGGAGCAGGGCCTCGACCAGTACGTCGTCGACCATCTCAAGCTGCAGGCTCCGCAAGCCGACATGGCCGAGTGGACGAAGCTGGTCGACCGCGTCAAGAACCTGAAGCGCAAGACCGAGATCGCCATCGTCGGCAAGTACGTGGCGCTGCATGACGCCTACCTCAGCATCGTCGAGTCGCTCGCTCATGCGGGCATCGAGGCCGACTCCGAAGTGAGCATCCGCTGGGTCGACGCCGAGGAGCTCTCCGACGCCAACGCGGCCGAGACGCTCGCCGGCGTGAACGGCATCCTCGTGCCGGGCGGCTTCGGCGACCGCGGCATCGAGGGCAAGGTGGCGGCGATCCGCTACGCCCGCGAGAGCCGCACGCCGTTCTTCGGCATTTGCCTCGGCATGCAGGTAGCGGTCATCGAGTATGCGCGCAACGTGCTCGGCCTGACCGGGGCCAACAGCTCCGAGATCAACCCGACGACGCCGTATCCGGTCATCGACCTGCTGCCGGAGCAAAAGGATATCGAGGATCTCGGCGGCACGATGCGCCTTGGCCTCTATCCGTGCAAGCTGGCCGAAGGCTCGCTCGCCGCGCGCGAGTACGACGACGAGCTCGTCTACGAGCGCCATCGTCACCGGTATGAGTTCAACAACGAGTACCGCGAGCAAGTGGAGCAGGCAGGCCTGCGCATCTCCGGCACCTCGCCGGACGGACGCCTCGTCGAAATGGTCGAGCTGCCGGAGCACCCGTGGTTCCTGGCCGTCCAGTTCCATCCGGAATTCACCTCTCGCCCGAACCGCCCGCAGGCGCTGTTCCGCGGCTTCGTCAACGCCTCCCTCCAGCTGTCCGAGTAGTCGGCGCAGGAGCCCGGCTCCCTCTTATTTGGCCGTCTGGCATCGCCTTTCGCGATGCTGGCGGCTTTTTTCCAATTTAGAGAAGGAGATAGAAGGGGCAGGGCGAATATAGGGGGTGGGCAAAATCCGAAAGCCGTTGCCTTACCGTCTCATCGCCGCAGACGCCAACGATCCGACACATAGAGCAGCTAGATCTGTCGAAGAGAGAACCTAACGGGAGGTAGAGAAGTTGGACAAGAAGAAGGTACTCATCGTGGATGACCAGAACGGAATCCGCGTGCTGCTAATGGAGGTATTTACGAGCGAGGGATATACGACCTTTCAGGCTTCCAACGGCAAGCTGGCCCTGGAGATCGTCCGCAACGAAAGTCCGGATCTGGTCCTGCTGGACATGAAGATTCCCGGCATGGACGGACTGGAGATCCTCAAGCATGTCAAGACGATCGACCGCAGCATCAAGGTGATCATGATGACGGCTTACGGCGAGCTGGACATGATCAAGGAAGCGACCGATCTCGGCGCGGTCATGCACTTCACCAAGCCGTTCGACATCGACGAGATGAGGCTCGCGGTCAACATGCAGCTGCGCCGCGACGACGAGAACAACAGCAAATACGCGATCGGGTCCTGAGCAGCAGGGCCTGTTTTTATGCCCGGACAAGTATGATATAATAGCCCAGAATGACCCGCTTCATTGGACTGAACCAACCACAAACGATGAGCGCGCGCCCTTGCAGCTGCATTGCCGGCGCGCGCTGCGTTGTTTTCAGCTGCAGGGCGTCGCGCGCCAGCCGCGCGGCGCGGCCTGCTTCTTCCCGGGGAGGATACAGCATTAATGGAGAAACTAATGGTTCGCGGCGGACGTCCGCTGCGAGGCACGGTGCAGATCAGCGGTGCCAAGAACAGCGCGGTCGCGCTGCTGCCCGCCGCCATTCTGGCGGAATCTGAAGTCGTTCTGGACAACCTGCCGCAGCTGAGCGACGTGGCGGTGTACGGGGAGATCCTGGAGCAGCTCGGGGCCGGCGTGTCCTGGAGCGGCGACACGATGCGGATCGATCCTTCCCGCCTGCGGTCGGCGCCGATGCCGGACGGCAAGGTGAAGCTGCTGCGGGCTTCCTATTATCTGATGGGAGCGCTGCTCGGCCGCTTCGGCGAAGCGGTCATCGGCCTGCCCGGCGGATGCAACTTCGAGCCTCGTCCGATCGACCAGCATATCAAGGGCTTCGAGGCGCTCGGCGCGGAAGTGTCCAACGAGCACGGCTCGATCCGCATCTTCGCCCGCGAGCTGCGCGGCGCCAAGATCTACCTGGACGTCGTCAGCGTCGGAGCGACGATCAACATCATGCTGGCCGCCTCCAGGGCCAAGGGCGTCACGACGATCGAGAACGCGGCCAAGGAGCCTGAAATCATAGATGTAGCGACGCTGCTCAACGCCATGGGAGCCCGCATCAAGGGCGCCGGCACGGAGACGATCCGGATCGAGGGCGTGGAGGCGATGCACGGCTGCCGCCACTCCATCATCCCGGACCGCATCCAGGCTGGGACCTACATGATCGCGGCCGCCGCGACCCGCGGCGACGTCGTCATCGACGGCGTCATCCCCAAGCATATGGAAGCGATGAGCGCCAAGCTCGTGGAGATGGGCGTGCAGGTGATCGAGATGGACGAATCCATCCGCATCGTCGGCGCGCCGGCCTATGAGCCGATCGACGTGCGGGCGCTCGTCTATCCCGGCTTCGCGACAGACCTGCAGTCGCCGATGACGAGCCTGCTCACGCAAGCTTCCGGCGTCAGCATCCTGACGGATTACGTCTACAGCAACCGGTTCAAGCATGTGCCGGAGCTCGTGCGCATGGGCGCGGGCATCCGCGTGGAGGGGCGCTCGGCGATCATCGAGGGCGGCCCGCTCAACGCGGCCAAGGTGCGCGCCGCCGATCTGCGCGCCGGAGCGGCGCTTGTCGTCGCCGGCCTGACCGTGCCCGAGGGCGTCACCGAAATTACCGGCGTCGAGTATATCGACCGCGGCTACGACAATTTGGTCGAGAACCTGCGGCGGCTCGGCGCCGACGTATGGCGGGAGCAGGAGTAAGCCGCCTGCCCTCTATCCGCGCCGGCACCGGCTGCGGATGAGGCCTTTTGCTTGAACCGCCCGAGGCGGCGGCCGCGAGCCGCGCCTGCCTTCGGCTTGCCTATCTCTATCCAGACGTCGACTGGCCCGCTCCCGCGGGCCAGGGCGCTTTCTTTTCCCCTGCACCCGCCTTCAAGCCCTCTTCCAGACCTTCCTAGAGCTAATGCGATTCCTCTGCCATCCTGATTCGAAGGTTAGGGCGAAGCCCGCCCGGACACAATAAGAGAATCGAAGTCATAGATTCGGATCGTCCCGACATGAGGTAAAGATTAAGGTGCGAAAACTGAATAAAGTGGTGAGATCATGAGCGAATTTCAGATCGCCGATCTGGAAGCAATGTCATTGAATGATCTGTACAAGCTCGCCAAGCAGTTCGAGGTGCCGAGCTTCAACCAGATGAAGAAGAAAGAGCTGGTCTTCGCCGTCCTGCGGGCGCAGGCGGAGCGCGGAGGGCTGCTGTTCATGCAGGGCGTGTTGGACATCCTGCCGGAAGGCTTCGGCTTCCTCCGTCCGATCAACTATTTGCCGAGCAACGAGGACATCTACATCTCGTCGTCCCAGATCCGCCGGTTCGACCTGCGCAGCGGCGACCTCGTCTCCGGCAAATGCCGTCCTCCAAAAGAAAACGAACGTTATTTCGGCTTGCTGCAAGTGAACGCCGTCAACGGCATGAGTCCGGAAACGGCAGCCGACCGCCTGCATTTCCCGGCGCTGACCCCCCTTTTCCCGCAAAAGAAGCTCGTCCTGGAAACGACCCCGCATCGCTTGTCGGCCCGCATCATGGATCTGCTCGCGCCCGTCGGCCTCGGCCAGCGGGGGCTGATCGTCGCGCCGCCGAAGGCGGGCAAGACGCTGCTGCTCAAGGAGATCGCCAACAGCATCTCCGAGAACAACCCGGAGATCGAGCTGTTCGTGCTGCTCATCGACGAGCGTCCGGAGGAAGTGACCGACATGCAGCGCTCCGTGCGGGGCGAGGTCGTGGCGTCGACGTTCGACGAGCTGCCGGAAAACCATATCAAGGTGGCCGAGCTCGTGCTGGAGCGGGCGCTGCGCATGGTCGAGCATAAAAAGGATGTCGTCATCCTGCTCGACAGCATCACCCGCCTGGCGCGCGCCTACAACCTCGTCATTCCGCCGTCCGGGCGGACGCTCAGCGGCGGCATCGATCCGGCGGCGTTCCACCGGCCGAAGCGCTTCTTCGGCTCGGCGCGCAACATCGAGGAGGGCGGCAGCCTGACGATCCTCGCCACGGCGCTGATCGACACCGGCTCGCGCATGGACGACATCATCTACGAGGAGTTCAAAGGGACCGGCAACATGGAGCTGCACCTGGACCGCAAGCTCGCCGAGCGCCGGATCTTCCCGGCTCTCGACATCCGCCGCTCCGGCACGCGCCGCGAGGATCTGCTGCTGAGCAAGGAGGAGCTGGACAAGATCTGGGTCATCCGCAAGAACATGAACGACTCGATGGAGTTCGTCGACAACTTCCTCAAGAAGCTCGGCGAGTCCAAGACGAACGCGGAATTCCTGACGACGCTGGAGTCCAAGAACGGCCAACGGCCGAGCCAGTCTTCCGCAGGCGGCAGCAGCTCCGGCAGCGGCTCCGGCGGACAAGCTCCGGGCACGCCGGCCGGCGGCAGCCCGATCGTTTCCAACACGTCCGCTTACCGCAACCATGGCGCGACGGGACAAGGCTACCGCAGCTACGCTTCCGGGAGCGGCGGAACGGCTGCTGGCGGCGGCAATGGCGCGGCCAGCCCTTCCGCCGGCGGCTTCTCCGGCAGCTCGGCCCGCTCCGAGAGCGGCTACGCCAGCCGGGGCGAGACCGGCAGCTACGGCGCATCGCGGCCGAGCGCTTCCGCCGGCGGCTCCTACGCGGGCCGCAGCGGCACGGGCGCTCGTCCGGGCGCAGCATCGCGTCCGGGCGCGCCCGCGGCGCAGCGTCTCGCGTCGCGACAGCGCGCCTCGGCGCTACAGCCCGGCGCATCCGGTCGCGGGCGCCAGCTCCGCAGCCGAGCAGGGCCGCTAGGGGTGGCCGCGCGCGCGTGGCCGAGCCGGCAACGCCGAAGCCGGCTGCAGCCTGCCGCGGGCGAGCGCCAGCCGGCCGCAGCAGCCTGGCGGAGGGGCGCGCGCGCGCGGAGGCCCGGCGCCAGGCGGCGCGCCGGCGCCGCAGCGCGCAGGCCTGCCCCGCCTCGGCGCGCAGCGGCGGCGCGAGCAGGCCGCGCCGAGCGCCGCCTCCGGGGCCCGAGCGCCGGCCGCAGGCCGCAGCGCGCACGCGGGTGCACCTGGGCCAGCGCCGCGCTCCCGCTGCGCCGGGCACTCCAGGCGAGCCCATCCTAGTCGCTCCGATGCGCCGGCGGCCGAAGCCGCGCCGGCGAAGCGCACGCGCGCCGCATCCGCCGCGCGCGCAGCCGCACCGGCGGCCGGCGACAAGCCGGCCGCGCCGCCGGCCGCCGACGCACGCGCCAACGCGGCCGACCGATACGCCGCCGGCCGAATGACCGCCGGCGCTTCGTACAGACTTTAGGAGGACATCATGAATCTTGTATATGCCGACGAACAAGGCCAATTGTTCGACCATCCCGACTGGACCGGCCTCGGCCGCGGCGGGGACATCGTCATCGAGCTGATGGAGGAGGAGCTGATTCCTCTGCCGGAGGGCGCCACGCTGGTGGGGCTGCCGGGCACGCGTCCGATCGGCATCGGCCCGAGCGGCAAGATGGAGCTGCTGCCGGGGCCGTATCAGGCGGTCGGGGCGCTGCTGCCGCAGGGCTTCACCCGCCTCGCGCTGCCGGGCTACGCCAAGTCGGACAAGACGGCCGTGCTGCCGCTGTTCGGCTATACCGCCGTCGTCTGGAAGGACGGCCGCTTCTGGGCCGCCGCCGAGCAGTGCGACGATCCCGAGCGATGGAACCCGCTGAACTGCGACCGGACCGAGCTGAACGTCAAGGTGGAGGAGCTGCTGGCCAAGTATCCGGACAACCGGCTGTACGAGCATCTGTCCCATTGCGCGCTCGGCTACGAATGCCTGACCGCTTCCAATACGTTCCTGCAGCGCTGGGAAGGAGCGGTTCCCGTCTCCTATTCCTGCAACGCCGGCTGCTTCGGCTGCATCTCCGAGCAGCCGGAGGACAGCGCGTTCCCGGCTCCGCAGACGCGCATGAACTTCAAGCCGACCGTCGACGAGGTCGTGCAGATCATGCTGGAGCAGCTGCGCACGCCGGAGTCGATCATCAGCTTCGGACAGGGCTGCGAGGGCGAGCCGTCCACGCAGGTCAAGATCATCGTCGAGGCGATCCGCCGCGTGCGCGAGCAGACCTCGATGGGCTACATCAACATCAACACCAACGCCGGCCTGACCGACTTCATGCGGGCAATCGTCGACTCGGGCCTCGATCTGATGCGCGTCAGCACGATCAGCGCGCTCGACGACCATTACAACGCCTACTACAAGCCTCGGGCCTACACGCTGAAAAATGTCGAGAGATCGCTCCGCTACGCCGCCGACCAAGGCGTCTACACGTCCATCAACTACCTCATCTTCCCGGGCGTCACCGACCGCGAGGAGGAGATGGAGGCGATGATCGAGTTCGTGCGCCGGACCGGCCTGCGGCTCATCCAGATGCGCAACCTCAACATCGACCCGGAGAGCTACCTGAACCTCATCCCCAAGGCGCGCGGAGAGATTTACGGCATGAAGCAGATGCTGGAAATCTTCCGCGAGGAGCTGCCGGATGTCGTCATCGGCTCGTACACGCATGTGCCTCCGGCCGAGCTGGCCCGCCGCCGCTGAGAGCTGCCGAAGGGCATTGCGCGGTACGGGCATGCATGATATAGTATTCAAGTATTGCGATAACTCTGGGCTCGCATGAAGCTCAGGGCAAAAGAGGTGAAAGACGATGAAAGAGGCTATTCATCCGAAATACCACGTGACAACGGCTACTTGCGCTTGCGGCAACACGTTCGAGACCGGTTCCGTAAAACCGAACCTGCGCGTGGAGATCTGCTCCGCTTGCCACCCGTTCTTCACGGGCAAGCAGAAGTTCCTGGACGCCGGCGGCCGCGTAGACCGTTTCAAAAAGAAATACGGCATCTAATCGACTTCAGCTGCCAGCCATTGGCAGTATAGAAAAACCTCCCTTCGCCATCCTATGGCCAAAGGGAGGTTTTTTGCATGCACCACATGGTTACGATCCGTCCGCTTGCCCGCCGCATCGCGCTGTCCGCCGGCGCCCTTCTGCTTGGCGCCGCCTTGCTGTCCGGCTGCGGAGGCAGCCCGAACTCCATGAAAGGCAAGAGCTACGGCCGCGACGGCCAGCTCGGCCTGACCAATACGAATCCGCATCTCATCAATACGCCGCATGCGCAGAACATCCAGCAGGACGCGAACTTTGCCGAGCAGAAGGCGAAGGAGGTCAAGGGCGTCGGCTCCGTCCGGCTCGTCATCGACGGCGCGACGATGCGCGCCTATGTGAAGCCGCGCCCCGGCATGAACTCCGCTCAGCGCGAGGAGATGCGCGCCCGCGTCCAGTCCCAGCTCGCCTACAACATGCCTCGCTACGATGTCGTGACGGAGCTGGCGCCGTAACGGCGGCTCCGCCGCCGCAGAAGCCCCTTCGCCGCAGCGCAAGCTCCGCAGCGGCTGGCCGCTCGCTCTTTCGGCTCGGCGCCGCGCGTTTCAGGCTCATCTCGTCCGGTTGCGCAAGCCCCGCAAATCGGCTATACTGAAACCCTGCCGTGCTAGACGGGGAGGTAGCGGTGCCCTGTAACTCGCAATCCGCTATAGCGAGGTTGAATTCCTGCCGTAGGTTATGCGTTGCAGCGTTTGGCGCCTAGGAACAGTGTTGACGGACGGGTCCTCCGCAATGGACGCTTGTGAACCCGGTCAGGTCCGGAAGGAAGCAGCCGTAAGCAAGTCCGTTCATGTGCCGGAGGGACGCCTGGCCCGAGCTGGGAGCAGGAGTGCCGGCTGGGACGCATGGATCGAGGGCAGGTGCACGGTTCTACTCGATCAATCCCGCACGCCGGGCGATTGTCTGATTCCAGACGTCGCCCGGCGTTTTTTCATGCCGTCCAGGGACAGATCGCGCTGTCGATGGAGTCGTAAGACCGCAAGCCGGGCGCCGAGCCCCGCAGCCTGTTTTCCATTGCTCGCGCGCTCATCTGCCGGCCCGCCTTCCGTCCTTGCCGCGCCTTTTGCGGATTCCTTCGGCAGAGAGCGTTTCCCTTTTGCCCGGCCGCCCGGTCATGTATAATGGAAGAACGATAACGGCCGCCATCCGGCGGCGCGAAAGGAAGCCGACCTTTGACTCATATCGCCTTGTACCGTGCCTGGCGTCCGCAGACGTTCCAGGACATGGTGGGACAACAGCATATTCGGCAGACGCTGCAGAACGCGATCCGCGAGCAGCGCATCGCGCATGCTTACTTGTTCAACGGGCCGAGGGGCACGGGCAAGACGACGGCGGCCAAAGTTTTCGCCAAAGCCGTCAACTGCGAGCGCGGACCTGCGCCCGAGCCCTGCAACGAATGCGCGGCCTGCCGAGGCATTACCTCCGGCACGGTGATGGACGTCGTGGAGATCGACGCCGCCTCCAACCGGGGCATCGACGAGATTCGGGAGATCCGCGACAGCGTGCGCTACGCGCCGTCCGAGGTGCGCTACAAGGTCTACATCATCGACGAGGTCCACATGCTCACGACGGAAGCGTTCAACGCGCTTCTGAAGACGCTCGAGGAGCCGCCGAGCCATGTCATCTTCATCCTCGCGACGACCGAGCCGCACAAGCTGCCGGCGACGATCGTCTCGCGCTGCCAGCGCTTCGACTTCCGCCAGGTGTCGCTGGAGGAGCAGATCGAGCGGCTGCGCGAGATCACGCAGGAGGAGGGCATCGAGGCCGAGCCGGAGGCGCTCGACTACATCGCCCGCCTGTCGGACGGCGGCATGCGCGACGCGATCAGCCTGCTGGAGCAGGCGGCCGCCTTCGGCGCGGAGAAGATCACGCTCGAGGGCGCGGTCGACGTCACCGGCGGCCTCGCCGCCCGCCAGTTCGCCGGCATCGCCGTCGCGGTGCGCGACTCCGACGCGGCGGCGGTGCTGCCGCTCGTCGAGGGCCTCATGCAGGCCGGCAAGAGCCCGGACAAGTGCCTCGAGAACCTGATCTACTACTTCCGCGACCTGCTCGTGCTCAAGCTCGCACCGGACAGCGCCCAGGGCATGGGGCGGCTCGCCGATCCCGCCGTCTTCCGCGACATGGCGGAGGGGTTCAGCGCGGAGCGCATCTTCCGCATGATCGACGAGCTCAACCGGTATCAAAACGAAATGCGCCACGCCGCCCACCCGCAGACGCTGTTCGAGGTCGCGCTGCTCAAGATCTGCACCCTGCCGGAGAGCGGAGCTCCCGCCGCGGGCGCGCAGCCTGCGGCGGAGCGGCGGGGGGCAGCGGCCCCCGGCCCCTCCGGCCATGAAGTCGCCGCGCTGCAGCAGCGGATCGACCAGCTCGAGCGCAAGCTCGAGCAGCTTCAGCGCAGCGGAGGCGCCGCAGTCGCGGCGGCTCCGGCCGCCGCCGCGCCGCCGCGCGGCGCTCCCGCCCGCGGCGGCGGCGGGTTCGGCCCGCGGTCCGGAGGCAGCCTCCGGACCGTCAAGCTCGATCCCTTCGTCTCCGCCGCGGGCAGCCCCGACACCGCCCAGCTGCGCGCCAAGTGGGCGGAAGTGCTCGCGCGCGTCAAGGATGCGCGCGTCACCGTCCACGCTTGGCTCGTCGACGGCGAGCCGGTCTCCTGGGCGGGCGACACGGCGCTCATCGCGTTCAAAAATACGATCCACCGCGAGACGACGGAGAAGCAGGCCAACCGCGAGCTGATCGAGCGCGTGCTGCAGGAGGCGTTCGGCAAGCCGCTGCAGCTGGCGACCGTCATGCAGAAGGATTGGCAGCAGGCGGCTTCGGAGCCGGCTGCGGAGAGCGGAGCCGAGCCGTTCGAGCTCTCCCATGATGATCCGATCGCCCCTCCGGCACGGCCGGAATGGGTGGAGGAAGCGTTCAAGATGTTCGGCGAGGAC
>NZ_NFEZ01000004.1:232500-645000 GCF_002864175.1 Paenibacillus pasadenensis
CCAATCGAACTCGGAAATAGCTGGTTCTCCCCGAAATAGCTTTAGGGCTAGCCTCGGTGTTGAGCATGCTGGAGGTAGAGCACTGATTGGGTGCGGGGCCCGCCAAGGGTTACCAAGTCCAGTCAAACTCCGAATGCCAGTCATGTATAACCGGGAGTCAGACGGTGAGTGCTAAGATCCATCGTCAAGAGGGAAACAGCCCAGATCATCAGCTAAGGTCCCCAAGTGTGTGTTAAGTGGGAAAGGATGTGGAGTTGCCCAGACAACCAGGATGTTGGCTTAGAAGCAGCCACCATTTAAAGAGTGCGTAATAGCTCACTGGTCGAGTGACTCTGCGCCGAAAATGTAACGGGGCTAAACACACCACCGAAGCTATGGCAAAGCTGCAAGCGCAAGCTTGGCAGCATTGGGTAGGGGAGCGTTGTGTATAGGTTGAAGTCAGACCGCAAGGACTGGTGGACGGTACACAAGTGAGAATGCCGGTATGAGTAACGAAAAGATCAGTGAGAATCTGATCCGCCGTAAGCCTAAGGGTTCCTGAGGAAGGTTCGTCCGCTCAGGGTAAGTCGGGACCTAAGGCGAGGCCGAAAGGCGTAGTCGAAGGACAACAGGTTGATATTCCTGTACCACCGTAAGCCGTTATGAGCAATGGAGTGACGCAGAAGGGTAGTGACGCGGACCGATGGATGTGTCCGTCCAAGCAGTGAGGCTGGTTTGTTGGCAAATCCGCAAACCGTAAGGCTGGGCTGTGATGGGGAGGGAAACTTACAGTACCGAAGGTCATGATCTCCAGCTGCCAAGAAAAGCTTCTAGCCAGGCGAAGGTGCCCGTACCGCAAACCGACACAGGTAGGCGAGCAGAGCATGCTAAGGCGCGCGGAGTAACTCTCGTTAAGGAACTCGGCAACATGACCCCGTAACTTCGGGAGAAGGGGTGCCTCGGTAGGGTGAATAGCCCGAGGGGGCCGCAGTGAAAAGGCCCAAGCGACTGTTTAGCAAAAACACAGGTCTGTGCGAAGCCGTAAGGCGAAGTATACGGGCTGACGCCTGCCCGGTGCTGGAAGGTTAAGGGGAGCGGTTAGGGGCAACCCGAAGCTGTGAACCGAAGCCCCAGTAAACGGCGGCCGTAACTATAACGGTCCTAAGGTAGCGAAATTCCTTGTCAGGTAAATTCTGACCCGCACGAATGGCGTAACGACTTGGGCGCTGTCTCAACGAGAGATCCGGTGAAATTTTACTACCTGTGAAGATGCAGGTTACCCGCGACAAGACGGAAAGACCCCATGGAGCTTTACTGCAGCTTGATATTGGACTTTGGTACGATCTGTACAGGATAGGTGGGAGCCTAGGAAGCCGGAGCGCCAGCTTCGGTGGAGGCGCCGTTGGGATACCACCCTGATCGTATCGGAGTTCTAACCTGTCACCGTGAAGCCGGTGAAGGGACCGTGTCAGGCGGGCAGTTTGACTGGGGCGGTCGCCTCCTAAAATGTAACGGAGGCGCCCAAAGGTTCCCTCAGAATGGTTGGAAATCATTCGAAGCGTGCAAAGGCATAAGGGAGCTTGACTGCGAGACCAACAAGTCGAGCAGGGACGAAAGTCGGGCTTAGTGATCCGGTGGTACCGAATGGAAGGGCCATCGCTCAACGGATAAAAGCTACCCTGGGGATAACAGGCTTATCTCCCCCAAGAGTCCACATCGACGGGGAGGTTTGGCACCTCGATGTCGGCTCATCGCATCCTGGGGCTGAAGTAGGTCCCAAGGGTTGGGCTGTTCGCCCATTAAAGCGGTACGCGAGCTGGGTTCAGAACGTCGTGAGACAGTTCGGTCCCTATCTGTCGTGGGCGTAGGAAATTTGAGAGGAGCTGTCCTTAGTACGAGAGGACCGGGATGGACGTACCGCTGGTGTACCAGTTGTTCCGCCAGGAGCACCGCTGGGTAGCTACGTACGGACGGGATAAGCGCTGAAAGCATCTAAGCGCGAAGCCCCCCTCAAGATGAGATTTCCCAGTATGTAAGACCCCTGGAAGACGACCAGGTGGATAGGCTCGAGGTGGAAGCGCGGCAACGCGTGCAGCTGACGAGTACTAATCGGTCGAGGGCTTATCCTACTTAGCAAGAACAGCCGGTCAGCACGGCATTTCGTTCGATCCAGTTTTCAGGGCGCAAGCTCGTTTTGCTTCACGGACTAGTGCCGGAGAGCAGGACAAGTTGTGCAGGCATTTGGCGATGCCTGACCTGACACATGTGGCGGCATAGCTCAGCTGGCTAGAGCGTACGGTTCATACCCGTGAGGTCGGGGGTTCGATCCCCTCTGCCGCTACCATTTATACGGAAGCTTAGCTCAGCTGGGAGAGCATCTGCCTTACAAGCAGAGGGTCGGGGGTTCGATCCCCTCAGCTTCCACCATTATCGCCTGGAGCTGTGGTGTAGAGGCCTAACATGCCTGCCTGTCACGCAGGAGACCGCGGGTTCGAATCCCGTCAGCTCCGCCATTTTTTCAATCGTTTACGGCTCGGTAGCTCAGTTGGTAGAGCAAAGGACTGAAAATCCTTGTGTCGGCGGTTCGATTCCGTCCCGAGCCACCATTGGTTTTCTAAGTGAGCTTCAATGGCGCATCTTAGAGCAAATGTGGAGGGCTAGCGAAGTGGCCAAACGCAGCAGACTGTAAATCTGTTCTCTGACGAGTTCGGTGGTTCGAATCCATCGCCCTCCACCACTTCATCTTCAAGAGCCATTAGCTCAGTTGGTAGAGCACCTGACTTTTAATCAGGGTGTCGAAGGTTCGAGTCCTTCATGGCTCACCAGTTTTATCGATCCAAGCCCAGACCTTGTCTGGGCTTTTTTTGTCGTTCTCCCGCAAGCGGCTGGCGATGCGCGTTGGAAGAGGCGCTCTGCTTCATGGTACACTTGGGTCATAGCTCATCCAAAGACAGGAACAGGAGATGACACATGGCATCGGCAGACTGGCTGGAAGAACTGAGGCATATCCTGGACGCGGATCTGCAGCTTCGCTCCTATAAGCCGGGGCAGTGGCAGGAGCTGGAGACGCTGGCGGACGAAGACCCGGAGCTGTTCCGGCAGCTGCCGGATGGTGCGGTAGCGGTGCAAGGGACATCAGACGCGCAACGGGCGGACGTGCTGGAGATCCGGCGAGCAAGGCCGCTCGGCCATACCGAGCTGCGCCTGATCGGCTGGATGCTAGGAGCGATGAAGGCCGGCAAAGCCGCGCCTGCGGCGCCGACCGGAGTCGAGAAGCAGGCGGCGTCTCTCGGAGCCTGGATCATGGAGCAGCTGGAGAGGCCGCAAGCGGAGATGCTGCCGGAGGCGCTCACGATGGGCGGCCGGCTGTATGCCGACATGATTCCTTTCCTGCTCATCCGAGAATATCACGGACTCGTCGACGAGCCGTACGCCGAGCTGGAGAAGCTGCTGCGCTCCTTCTTCGAGGAAGAGATCATCCTGCTGCCGCTGCAGCGCAACGAGTGGCTTATCCTGAGCCCGACTGCGCCTTTGAGCGACTCTTTGCTGGATTCGGGGGAAGAGGAGGAATCGGAAGAGGAGAGCCTGCGCTCGATCGGACTTGGCCTGCATGACATGCTGGCAAGCGAGTGGCTCGGCGAATGCCATATCGCAATCGCTTTTCCGATCCAGCCGTCCAAGTCGATCGTCGAGACGACCGCCCTGCTGCGGGAAACGGTGCAGCTCGGACGCCGCTTCCAGATCGGGTCGAGCGTGCACCTGCCCTGGGAGCTCCACCTCGAGCGGCTGCTCAGCGCGATCCCCGAAGGAGACCGCGCGCGGTTCGTGGAGCAGGCGTTCAGCCGCTCCGACTACTATGTGGAGCCGGAAATCATGACGACGCTGGAGACGTTCTTCTCGCTCGACTGCAACGTGAGCGAGACGGCAAAAAAGCTGTACATTCACCGGAATACGCTGCTGTATCGGCTGGACAA
Organism: Paenibacillus pasadenensis; assembly: GCF_002864175.1. NCBI lineage: Bacteria > Bacillati > Bacillota > Bacilli > Caryophanales > Paenibacillaceae > Paenibacillus > Paenibacillus pasadenensis. Next base: position 236,454 of record NZ_NFEZ01000004.1, read on the forward strand.
GCTCAAGCAGGAGACCGGACTCGATGTGAGGCTGTTCCGGGACGCAGTCATGGTCAAGGTCATTCTGCTATTGTATAAAGTTACGAAAAGACCCTGATTTTTTTGTAGGAGTTGTGCATAGTCACACGCTTACATTTTCGGTTAAGATGGATCTACAAGAGGAACAGCAGGAACTCACCATCACTCACATAGGGGGAAAACGAACATGGCAGGCGTACGTTTAGAGCATGTTTACAAGAAATACCCTGGATCCGACAACGCATCGGTCAAGGACATCAACCTCGACATCAAGGACAAGGAATTCCTCGTTCTGGTCGGTCCGTCCGGCTGCGGCAAATCCACGACTCTTCGTATGATCGCTGGCCTTGAAGAAATCTCCGAGGGCAAGCTGTTCATCGGCGACCGCCTCGTGAACGACGTCGCTCCGAAAGACCGCGACATCGCGATGGTATTCCAATCCTATGCCCTGTACCCGCACATGAACGTGTACCAGAACATGGCCTTCGGCCTGAAGCTGCGCAAGTTCAAAAAAGCGGATATCGATAAGCGCGTGCGCGAAGCCGCGAAAATTCTCGACATCGAGCATCTGCTCGATCGCAAGCCGAAGGCGCTCTCCGGCGGTCAACGCCAGCGTGTCGCCCTGGGCCGCGCCATCGTCCGCGAACCGCAAGTGTTCCTGATGGACGAACCGCTCTCCAACCTTGACGCCAAGCTGCGCGGCCAGATGCGCGCTGAGATCAGCAAGCTGACGAAGCGTCTGGAAACGACCACGATCTACGTAACCCATGACCAGATCGAGGCCATGACGATGGGCGACCGCATCGTCGTCATGAAGGACGGCATCATCCAGCAAAACGCAACTCCGGAGGAGCTGTACAACCATCCGGTGAACATCTTCGTCGCTGGCTTCATCGGCGCTCCTGCCATGAACTTCATCACGGGCACGCTGAACGAAGTCGCCGGCGCCCTGCGCTTCAAAGCTCCAGGCGTGGACGTCGTCCTGCCGGAAGGCAAAGCTCAAGCGCTCCGCGACAAGGGCTTCTCCGGCAAAGAGGTTGTTCTCGGCGTGCGTCCGGAAGACCTGCATGAAGAGCCGGTATTCCTGGAAGCATCCCCGAACAGCATCGTTACGGCGAACATCGAAGTTGCCGAGAACCTGGGCCATGAGATGTACCTGTACCTGAACGGCATCGGCAACGATACGGTCATCGCTCGCGTAGACGGACGCTCCGGCATGCGCGACGGCACGACGGTCAAGCTGGCGCTGGACATGAACAAAGTCCACATCTTCGACAAAGCGACCGAGCTGAACCTGTTCGAGAACTAATTCAACGAACGACAAAGGCGATCCCATCCGGGATCGCCTTTTTTTTTACGCTTGGAGCTGCTGTCGATGCGGGATGGGATGGGCCCGCGCCGGGCTTCAGGGAGCCGTGCCGAACGGCGCGAGAGCCGCTTCGACCTGCCCGTTCAGCCGTTTCAGCGAAGGGACGGCGGTTGGCGCATCATCGAGCTTGTAACGAAGCTTCAGCGCGAGGATGCGGTATACGCTGTCGTTCAGCCTTCGGGTCGAAACCGTCCCGTCCTGGACGGCTTTTTGCAAAGCGGCGAAGACGAGCTTCGCCTGCTGCGGATCGTGGCAGACGAGCACGAGATCTCCGCCTGCAGCGACGAACCGCACCGCGGCATCGCCGAGATCATAGTTGTCCGTGATCGCGCCCATCGTCATGTCGTCGCTGACGACGAGGCCGTCGAATTCAAGCTTGCCGCGCAGCAAGCCGCCGATGATCGAGCTGGATAGAGACGCCGGCCAGTCGGGATCGAGCTTGGGCAGCAGAATATGGGCAACCATGACGGCTTCCGTCCCCTTCTCGATGGCGGCTTCGAACGGCGCCAGCTCGATTTTGGACAGCCGGCTCAAATCATGGGTCAAGACAGGAAGCTGCTTATGCGAGTCGACGGCTGTATCGCCATGTCCCGGGAAATGCTTGACGACGCCGAGGATGCCCGCCTCCTGATGGGCTTTCAGCTCGGCGATGCCCAGCTTGGCGACCAGCTCGGGGCTGCCGCCGAACGAGCGGTCGCCGATGACCGGATTGTCGGGATTGCTGTTCACGTCCAGCACGGGAGCGAAGTTGACGTTGAAGCCGAACGCCTTTACCCGCTCGGCCAGCTGCTTGCCTACCGCCCGAGCATAGTCGACGTCACCGCTTTGACCGACTGCTCCGCTTGCCGGCAAGCGCGTCATGGAAGCGGGAAAGCGGGTCACGCGGCCGCCCTCCTCATCGACGCCGAGGAACAGCGGCTGCCCGCCGGCCTGGCGGTTGAGCTTCTTAAGCTCGTTCAGCAGCGACACGGTGCTCGAGATCGTCTCCATATTGCGCCGGAACAGGATGAAGCCCCCGGCCTGGCGATGTTCGATGAGGCGGGCGACGGCTTGATCCGGCGCGCTGCCGTCGATGCCGGCGACGAGCAGCTGTCCGATCTTTTCCTCCGGGGCCATCCGCAGCACTTGATCCGCGAGCTGCTTTCGCTGCGGCTCGGACAGGCCGGAGATGCGAGGCCAGACATGCGCGGGAACGGCGGGCGAAACCGAATTGGCGTAGGAAGCGGGAGCGGACGTATCGGCGACGGGAGCGGGAATCGATTCGGCGGACGAAGCAGAGGCAGCGCCGGCAGCGGACGGCAGCGCGGGCTTGGCAGGAGCCGTAAAGGCGGCGACGGCGGCGGATGCCGGCGCGAGGGCGGTGACGGCTGCCGTCAGCGCGTCGGGCGAGTCCGACGGCCGGGATGACGCGTAGGCCAAGGGAAGCGTCGCCGCAGCGGAAAGCAGCAGGCAAGCGGCAAGACGTCCCGGCCGCAAGCGGGACGGCGACTTTCGTTTTGATCTCATGGGGCAGCACCTCCGCAGGGACAAGGAATGGACGGTCCGGACGATCCGCTTGAAAAGATGGACGACAAGCGCTTCCAAAAGGTTTCTCCGGCGAGGATCGGGAATCCTTCCGAAATCAGGAAAAGCCGCATGGGCCGCTACGTTGCGCCGAAAGCGGATTTCCATTAGGATGGAACTAACAGCCAAGGAGCAATGAACCACCACTATTCCTACATAAGTCTTGCAGAAGGAATCGATACAGGGAGGCTTCCATGCCTAAAAAAGTAAAGGTATCTGAATTGATCCAGCCGTTCCAGCTGGAAATCCTGGCCGGCGAGGACGGACTGAAGCGCTTCATCACGACGGATGATCTGTACCGGCCCGCTCTTGAAATGGCCGGCTATTTTCATTATTACCCGAAAGAGCGCGTTCAACTGCTCGGCAAGACCGAGCTTGCCTTCATCGAGACGCTGGGCAGCGAGGAGCGGCGCGAGCGGCTGGAGCGGCTCTGCCATGACGAGACGCCATGCATCTTGCTGACGCGCGGGCTGGAGCCTCCGACGGAGCTGCTGGAGCAGGCGACGGAGAAGCAGATTCCGGTGCTGCGCAGCCAGATTTCGACGACGATCTTCTCGAGCCGGCTGACGAACTTCCTGGAGCGCCGCCTCGCGCCGACGACGACGATCCACGGCGTGCTCGTCGACGTCTACGGGATGGGCATCCTCATCACCGGGGGCAGCGGCATCGGCAAGAGCGAGACGGCGCTCGAGCTCGTCAAGCGCGGCCATCGGCTCGTCGCGGACGACGCGGTGGAGATCCGCCAGACGTCGGACGGCCAGCTGCACGGCACCGCGCCGGAGCTGATCCGCCATCTGCTGGAAATCCGCGGCCTCGGCATCATCAACGTGATGACGCTGTTCGGGGCAGGGGCGATCCGCAACAACAAGCGCATCAGCGTCGTCATCCGCCTCGAGAACTGGCAGCCGGACAAGCAGTACGACCGGCTCGGACTGGACGAGGAGACGACGCGCATCATCGAGACCGACGTGCCGCTCGTCACCGTGCCGGTCCGGCCGGGACGCAACCTGGCGGTCATCATCGAGGTGGCGGCGATGAACTACCGGCTCAAGCGCATGGGCTACAACGCGGCGCTGCAGTTCACGAACAAGCTGACCGAGACGATCGCCGACGATATGGACGATTACGAATAATAGAACGGAAAGAGGTCTGTCTGGATGACGCCTATCAGCCTGCTCATTGACCCTATCGCTTTCAAGCTGGGACCGATCACGGTCCATTGGTACGGCATCATTCTCGGGCTCGGCGCGCTCGCCGGCCTGGTGCTGGCCATCCGGGAGGGCAAGCGCTTCGGGCTTTCCTCCGATTTCTTCATGGACATCCTGCTGCTCGGAGTGCCGTCGGCGATCCTCGCGGCGAGGGCGTACTTCGTCCTGTTCAAGTGGGACTACTATCGCGAGCACCCCGGCGAGATCCTCGCCATCTGGAACGGCGGCATCGCCATCTACGGCGCGCTGATCGGCGCCGTCATCAGCGCGGTCATCTACTGCCGCGTCAAAGGCTACAGCTTCTGGAGAATCGCCGACATTTGCGCGCCGTCGCTGCTGATCGGGCAGATCATCGGGCGCTGGGGCAACTTCGTCAATCAGGAAGCCTACGGCGGGCCGGTGACCAAGCGCTTCCTCACCGGAGAGCTGCATCTGCCGGACTGGATCGTAAACCAGATGTATGTCGAGAAGGACGGCCTGTTCCATCATCCGACGTTCCTGTACGAGTCGCTGTGGAACGTGCTCGGCATCGTGCTGATCTTCGTGCTGCGCCGCCGTCCATGGGTGCGCGCCGGCGAGATGTTCTTCACCTATCTGATCTGGTATTCGATCGGCCGCTTCTTCGTCGAGGGGCTGCGCACGGACAGCCTGGCGTTCCAGGGACCGGCTTGGCTCGCCTCGCTGATGGATGCGCTCTGGTCGCCGATGACGGCGATGTTCCAGGCCGGATTCCTCGACCCGAACTACGGAAACGTCCGCAGCTCGCAGCTGATCGCGGTGCTGACCGTGCTCGCCTGCGCGATCCTGATCGCGGTGCGGCGCAAGGCGGGCTGGTCCTCGGAGCGCTACAGCGACCCGATCCTCAACCGCAAGACCGGCCTGCCGGCCGGAGCGGAATCCGAGACGGCGCCTGCCGTCTCTGCCAAAGGCAAGGAGAATCAAGATGACCCGCAAAATCAAAACCCTACTGTTTGACCTCGACGGCACGATCCTGGATACGAACGAGCTTATCATCCGCAGCTTCCTGCACGCGCTGCAAGGCGTCGCGCCGGAAGGCTTCGGGCGGGAGCAGATGATTCCGCATATGGGACTGCCGCTGCTCGACCAGATGAACTTCTTTTCCGGACTGGCCGATGCCTCGCATCTGATCCCGATCTACCGCGAAATGAACCTGCGGCTGCACGATGATCTCGTGAAGCCGTTCCCCCATACGCTCGAGGTGCTGCAGCGCCTCAAGCAAGAGGGCTTCCAGCTCGGCGTCGTCACGACGAAGATCCGCCTGACGACCGACAAGGGCCTCAAGCTGACGGGGCTGTTCGACCTGATGGACGCCATCGTCACGATGGATGACGTGACGCGGCCGAAGCCGGATCCGGAGCCGGTACGGCTGGCGATGGAGCAGCTCGGCGCGGATCCGGCCGCGACGTTCATGGTCGGCGACAGCGCGGTCGACATGCAGTCCGCCATTGAAGCCGGCGCGGTGCCGATCGGCGTCGCCTGGTCGCTCAAGGGCGAGCAGCTGCTCCGCGAATACGGGGCGCAGCATGTGCTGCAGGATATGAGGGACCTGTATGCGCTGGTCGGACTGGAGCCGAGCCCCGCGTGAGGCGGGTGGAGCGATATCCGACCGAGGGGCCGAACGCGCTGTGGCAGGTGTATCGGACCGTCAGCCGCTTCAAGGCCGTGCGCAATTTCGCGGCGATCCAGGTTTCCCGATACTGTCCGTCGCTTCCGGTCAAGAACTGGATCTACCGGAACGTGCTCGGCATGAAGGTCGGGCGGACGACTTCGTTCGCGCTCATGGTCATGGTCGATGTCTTTTTCCCGGAGCGGATCACCGTCGGAGACAACTGCATCATCGGCTACAACACGACAATCCTGACGCATGAATACCTCATCCGGGAATACCGGCTCGGCGATGTCGTCATCGGCAACGACGTCATGATCGGAGCCAACACGACGATCCTGCCGGGCGTAACGATCGGGGACGGAGCGGTCGTCGCAGCCGGTTCGGTCGTGCACCGGGACGTGCCTGCAGGAGCGTTCGTCGGGGGCAACCCGGCGCGTCCGATCGAACGGAATAAAAGGGATGTATAAGGGAATCGTTTCAACCAGGGAGAAACCTTTTGCGAAAGCGGATCGTCAGGGAGATGGATTCGCTGAGGCAAGAGGAGGACAATCAATATGGATCGGACCGGCCGCTTCGCGCTGCTGACCGCGCTGCTTGCCGCCGCTGTTCTCGCCACGGGCTTGGCGGGAGCGGCCTTTTCGTATAAAGACAGAATTCCGATGCTCGGAAAGCTGCTCGGGCCGCAAGGCGAGCCCGTCTTGTATCAAGGATTGAAGTCGGAGCCGGATACGCCGGACGGCCGCTACTATCGGAACAAGGTGCTCGTGCTGATGATCCACGATGTCGCGCCCGCTCCGGCCGACGACAAGGCGCTCGCGCTGGACAAGCTGGACCGGCAGCTGACGCTGCTCCGGGCGAACAACTTTCATGTCATCTCGATGGACGAATACAAGCGCTTCATCCGCCGCAAAGGGCCGGTGCCCGACAATGCCGTGCTGCTGACGTTCGACGACGGCTACGAGTCGTTCTACCGCTATGCGTATCCGCTGCTGCTCAAGCATGGCGTCACGGCGACGAACTTCCTGATCGCGAGCACGATCGGCGATGCGAGGCGCGACGGCGTCGCCAAGCTGAGCTGGGAGCAGGTGCGGGAGATGAAGCGGGGCGGAATGGAGTTCTACAGCCATTCCTTCAACTCCCACGCTTACGCGCCGGAGGCGGCGCTGGGCGGCGGACAGACCGCGCTGCTGGCCGGCCGCGTTTTCGTCCCGAGGCTGGGAAGACGGGAGACCGAGCGCGAGTACGAGCGCAGGATCGCAAGCGATGTGCGCCAGGCCAATGCGGTGCTGCGCGAGAAGCTCGGCGTCCGCAACGACGTGCTGGCTTTTCCTTACGGGGCCTTCTCCCAGCCGCTGCTGCGCGCGTGCCGCAAGGAAGGGATCGACGTGACGCTGACCGTCAAGCCGGGACTCAACGGTCCCGGCCAGCACAACGGCTACCGGCTCAACGCCGGCGGAGCCGACAATGATCCGGCGCTGCAGATCGCGCTCATGAAGCATGCGGAGGAGCGGCTCGGCCATGTCCGGTACGAGCGGCCGAGCTTGATCTATATGCTGCTGCTGCTGCCGCTCGTCTGCCTGCTGCTCGGCGCCCTGTGGCTGCGCAGCGCGTGGGAGCTGGCCGTAGAGCTGCGGCTGCGATCGCGGATGCGGCGAGACCCGATGTAGCAAGAAGGAGCGGAAGTCGGCACGAGCCGCCTCTGCCGGCAACCGCCGGACGGAGGCGGCTTAACGCAGGTTGACGGATGCGGAGCGTTCGTGATAGTATAACCCATACCTTTACTTTGGCAGTATGGTAACATGGTAGTACATTAACGCGTTAAAGTGATGCGCGTCTTTATAGGAGATTGGATCATGTCGAAACCGAAGGTGTTTGAAAAGCCGGTCGGCGTCAAGGACTACTTGCCGCTGGCCGTGTCGAAGCTGCGCCAGATCGAGCGCAGCGTGCTCAACTGCATGGCCGGCTGGGGCTACGAGCAGATCATGACGCCGACGCTGGAGTATTACGATACGGTCGGCGTCGCGAGCTCGACGTCGGATCAGCGGCTGTTCAAGCTGCTCAACAACCGCGGCACGACGCTCGTGCTGCGCTCGGACATGACGGCGCCGATCGCGCGCGTCGTCTCCTCCTTGCTGCGGGAGCACGAGTTCCCGCTGCGGCTGTCGTACCATGCGAGCGTCTTTCGCGCGTTCGAGAACGAGGCGGGGCGGGACGCGGAGTTTTTCCAGACGGGCGTGGAGCTGGTCGGAGACGCTTCCGCCGAGGCCGATGCGGAGGTGATCGCGCTGGCGATCGCCTCGCTGCAGGCGGCGGGCGTGCAGCGGTTCCGGATGGCGGTCGGCCATGTCGGCTTCCTCAACGGGCTGCTGGAGGAGCTGCTGCCGGGCCGGGAGAGCGATCAGGGCCGGCTCAAGGACTATCTGCTGAATCGCGACCATGTCGGCTATCGCGACGAGCTGCGCCGGCTCGGCCTCTCCGAGAGCGTGCGCCGGGAGCTCGAAGGGCTGCTGCGCCTGCGCGGCGGACGCGCGGCATGCGAGCAGGCGCTGGAGCTGAGCGCCAACGAGACGGCGCGCAGCGCGATCGGCCATCTGTGCGGAGTGTGGGACGCGCTGGAGGCGTACGGCGTGAGCGAGCATGTGCTGATCGATCTGACGATGATCGGCGACTTCTCCTATTATACGGGCATGACGTTCGAGGGCTATGCTTCGGATCTCGGGTTCCCGGTCGTGGCGGGCGGACGGTACGACAATCTGCTGCAGCAGTTCGGCCGGCCCGCGCCGGCGACGGGCTTCGCGATCAAGACGACGCGCGTGCTCGAGCTGGTCGGAGAGGAGAGCGAGCCGCAGCGGCGCATTCTGATCGGCTACGACGCCGCCTCGCGCGAGCGGGCGCTGGCCGAGGCGGGCCGCCTGCGCGGCGAGGGCGCCGTCGTCGTGACGGCGCTGCTGGAGGCGCCAGGCGTGGCCCATGGCGCGCAGGCGCGAGCAGCCGGCGCAGCCGCAGGAGAGCGGCTGGAGCGCAAGGCGCGGCGGCTGCCGGATGGAGAGTCGGTCCGTTATGGCGGGCAGACCTACGGGGTTTTTGTTCCTTTTTTCAACGATGAAGAGGCAGGAGAGGGGGCGGGACGATGAGCGGAGAGCCGACGAAGGACATTCTCAAGGTGGCGATGCCCAAGGGCCGCATCTACAAGCAGGCGTCCCGCCTCTTCCGCGAGGCGGGCTTGCTGATCCAGGAGGACCTGGAGGATACGCGCAAGCTGATCATCGAGGTGCCGGACGCGCGGATGGAGTTCATCATGGCCAAGCCGGTCGACGTGCCGACCTATGTGGAGTACGGCGTGGCGGATATCGGAGTCGTCGGCAAGGACGTGCTGATGGAGGAAAACAAGGACGTCTACGAGCTGCTCGACCTCGGCATCGCGCCGTGCCGCATGTCGGTCATCGGACTGCCGGACTGGAAGCCGGTCATGAACCCGCGCGTGGCGACCAAGTATCCGAACGTCGCTTCGCAGTACTTCCGCGAGCGCGGCCAGCAGGTGGAGGTCATCAAGCTGAACGGCTCGATCGAGCTGGCGCCGCTGATCGGCCTCGCCGACCGGATCGTCGACATGGTCGAGACCGGACAGACGCTGCGCGACAACGGGCTCGTGGAGATGGAGCCGATGTTCGGCGTGACGAGCCGCCTGATCGCCAACCGCGTCAGCTACCGGATGAAGAACGACCGCATCCAGTCGCTGTGCGACCGGCTGCAGGCGACGCTGTCGGCGCGGGTCTAGAGTCGAGGAAGGAAAGGGGAGACGGACGATGCGGATCATGCGAGCGGAGCAGTTCAAGCTGAGCCGGGAGGTCGAATACGGCACGCCGGAGCAGAACGAGTCAGTGCGGCAGACGGTCGAGGCGCTGCGGACGCGCGGGGACGAGGCGCTGCTGGAGCTGACGGAGCGCTTCGACGGCGTGCGGCTGAGCGCGGCGCAGCTGCGCGTCGGCGAGGCGGAGATCCAGGCGGCGTACAGCCAGGTCGAGCCGGACTTTCTGGAGGCGCTGCGCCAGGCGGCGGCCAACATCCGCGCCTATCACGAGCGGCAGAAGCGCCAGTCGTGGATGGACGTGCAGCCGGACGGCACGATGCTCGGGCAGGTGATCCGGCCGCTGAAGCGCGTCGGGGTCTACGTGCCGGGAGGCAAGGCGGCGTATCCGTCGTCGGTGCTGATGAACGTCATCCCCGCCCAGGTGGCGGGCGTGCCGGAGATCGTCATGGTCACGCCGCCGGCGACCGGGGGCAAGCCGGGCATCGACCCGTACATCCTCGTCGCGGCGGCCGAGGCCGGCGTCAAGGAGATGTACCGCATCGGCGGCGCGCAGGCGGTGGCGGCGCTGGCCTACGGCACGGAGACGATCCCGCCGGTCGACAAGATTACGGGACCGGGCAACATCTATGTGGCGCTGGCCAAGCGCGCCGTCTACGGGGCGGTCGACATCGACAGCCTGGCCGGGCCGAGCGAGATCGCGGTGCTGGCCGACGAGACGGCCGATCCGGCTTATGTGGCGGCGGACCTGCTGTCGCAGGCGGAGCATGACGAGATGGCGTCGAGCCTGTTGATCACGCCTTCGGCCGCGCTGGCCGAAGCGGTCGCGGCCGAGGTGGAGCGCCAGCTCCCGCTGCTGCCGCGGGCGGCGATCGCGCGCGAGTCGATCGACCGGCACGGCGCCGCGTTGCTTGTCGACTCGCTGCAGGCGGGCGTCGACGTCGTCAACCGGCTGGCGCCGGAGCATTTGGAGATCATGACGGACGATCCGATGGGGCTGCTCGGCTCGATCGAGAACGCCGGCGCGATTTTCCTCGGGCCGTACAGCTCGGAGCCGGTCGGCGACTACTTCGCCGGTCCGAACCACATCATCCCGACCAACGGCACGGCGCGCTTCAGCTCGCCGGTGAACGTGGACGACTTCATCAAGAAGTCGAGCCTCATCTCGTACAGCCGCGAGGCGCTGCTGCGGGACGGAGCGCAGATCATGACGCTCGCCCGCCACGAGGGGCTGGAGGGCCATGCCCGCGCGATCGGGGCGCGGCTGGACAAGGAAGCGGCCGCAGGCGCGGCCGGACTTCAATCGACAGAAGGAAAGAGGGCATAGAGATGGCGACTGGGGACAACGGGCGGGAGCTCCGCCGCGCCGAGGTGGCGCGCAAGACGAACGAGACGGACATCAAGCTGGCGTTCGCCGTGGACGGCACGGGCGTATCGGAGATCGAGACGGATGTGCCGTTCCTGAACCATATGCTGGACCTGTTCACGAAGCACGGCCAGTTCGACCTCAAGGTCGACGCCCGCGGCGACGTGGACATCGACGACCACCATACGGTGGAGGACATCGGCATCTGCCTCGGCCAGACGCTGGCGGAGGCGCTCGGCGACAAGCGCGGCATCAAGCGGTACGCCAGCGTGTTCGTGCCGATGGACGAGGCGCTCGCGCAGGTCGTCATCGACCTGAGCAACCGGCCGCATTTCGAATATCGGGCCGAGTATCCGTCCCAGCAGGTCGGCAGCTTCTCCACGGAGCTCGTCCACGAGTTCCTCTGGAAGCTGGCGCTCGAGGGGCGCTTCACGCTGCATGTCATCGTGCACTACGGCAAAAATACGCATCACATGATCGAAGCGGTGTTCAAGGCGCTCGGTCGCGCGCTCGACGAGGCGACCTCGATCGACCCTCGCGTGCAGGGCGTGCCGTCGACCAAGGGAGTGCTCTAGCATGAGCGCGATCGCGGTCATCGACTACGGGCTCGGCAATCTGCACAGCGTCAGCAAGGCGGTGGAGCGGCTCGGCTGCGAGGCGCTTGTGACGTCGGACCTGGCGGAGATTCTGAGCGCGGACGGGGCGATCCTGCCCGGCGTCGGCGCGTTCGGCGACGCGATGGCATTCCTGCGCGAGACCGGCATGGACGAGGCGACGCGCGCGTTCGCCGCATCCGGCAAGCCGCTGCTCGGCATCTGCCTCGGCATGCAGCTGCTGTTCGACGAGGGCGAGGAGCACGGTCCGCATCAAGGACTGGGGCTGCTGCCGGGCCGCGTCGTGCGCTTCCGGGGCGAGTACAAGATTCCGCACATGGGCTGGAACCGGCTGAAGTTCCGGCAGGAGAGCCCGCTGCTGGAGGGGCTGGAGGAGGGGCATGTGTACTTCGTGCATTCCTACCACGCGCTGCCGGCGGAGCCGTCGGATCTGATCGCGGTGACGGACTATCATCAGCCGGTGACGGCGATCGTCGGCCGCGGCAACGTGACGGGGATGCAGTTCCACCCCGAGAAGAGCGGCGAGCTCGGCATGAGCCTGCTGCGCAACTTCCTAAGGCTGGCCGGCGCGCCGGCGGCAAGCGACAACCGATAGGGCGAGAGGCCCGCTTGGAGGAAAAGACATGACCACATTCACGATCTATCCCGCGATCGACATCCGCGGCGGCAAGGCGGTCCGGCTCGTGCAGGGCGACTACGCCCAGGAGACCGTCTACAACGACAGTCCGGTGCAGGCGGCCCGCGACTGGGAGGCGCAAGGCGCGTCCTGGATCCATCTCGTCGATCTCGACGGCGCCAAGGCCGGCCATCCCGTGAACGCCGAGCTGATCGGCGAGATCGCGCGCTCGGTGTCCGTGCCGGTGCAGCTCGGCGGCGGCCTGCGCACGGAGGAGGACGTCGAGCGCCTGCTGTCGCTCGGCGTCTCGCGCGTCATCCTCGGCACGGCGGCGATCGAGGACCGCGCGTTCGTCGAGCGCGTGCTGGCGCGGCATGGCGGCCGCGTGGCGATCGGCATCGACGCCAAGGACGGGTATGTGGCGACGCGCGGCTGGCTGGAGACGAGCGAGGTCAAGGCCGAGGAGCTGGCCCGGGAGCTGGCGGCCAAAGGCGCGGAGACGTTCATCTTCACCGACATTTCCCGCGACGGCATGATGCAGGGGCCGAACGTGGAGGCGATCCGCTCGCTGGCCGCGTATTCGGGAGCGGACGTCATCGCATCGGGCGGCGTCAGCCGGATCGAGGATCTGCGCACGCTGGTCGAGCATGCGGGAGAAGGCATCCGCGGCGCGATCGTCGGCAAGGCGCTGTACACCGGCGCGATCTCGCTCGCGGAAGCGGTGCGGGAGCTGGAGCCGCAAGGCCGGCGTCAGGGAATCTAGCGAAAGAAGGTCGAGCCTATGCTGGCTAAACGAATCATCCCTTGCCTGGACGTGAAGGACGGACGCGTCGTCAAAGGCGTCAATTTCGTCAATCTGCGGGACGCCGGCGATCCGGTCGAGCTCGCCTCGCTCTATGACCGCGAGGGGGCCGACGAGCTCGTGTTCCTCGACATCTCCGCCTCGGTCGAAGGGCGGGCGACGATGATTGAGGTCGTGCGCCGCACGGCGGGCGAGATCACGATCCCGTTCACGGTCGGCGGCGGCATCTCGCAGACCGACGACATGAAGCGCATCCTGCGCGCGGGCGCGGACAAGATCGGCATCAACACGGCGGCGGTGCTGAATCCGCAGCTCATCTCCGACGGCGCGCGCCGCTTCGGCTCGCAGTGCATCGTCGTCGCGGTGGACGCCCGCTTCAACCCGGAATGGGGCGAGTGGGAGGTCTACACGCATGGCGGACGCAAGCCGACGGGGCAGCGGGCGCTGGAATGGGTGCGCCACGCCGAGCAGCTCGGCGCCGGCGAGCTGCTGCTGACGAGCATGGACGCGGACGGCACCAAGGACGGCTTCGACCTTGCGCTGACGCGCGCGGTGTCGCAGTCGGTCGGCATTCCGGTCATCGCCTCGGGCGGCGCGGGACGCAAGGAGCATTTCGGCGAGGTGTTCCGGGAAGCAGGCGCGGACGCGGGACTGGCGGCGACGATTTTCCACTACAAGGAAATGACGATCGCCGAGGTCAAGGACGAGCTGCGGCGGGAAGGAGTGGCGGTGCGATGAGCAAGGATCTTCAGGCGTCAGGCGGGCTCGAGCTCGACCTGAGCCGTATCAGGTACGACGCGGCCGGTCTTGTGCCGGCCGTCGTGCAGGACGCGCTCACCAAGGAAGTGCTCATGCTTGCCTACATGAGCGAGGAATCGCTGCGCCTCTCGCTGGAGAGCGGCGAGACGTGGTACTGGAGCCGCTCCCGCCAGGAGCTGTGGCATAAAGGCGCGACGAGCGGACATACGCAGCGCATCCGCTCGATCCGCTACGACTGCGACGGCGACACGCTGCTCGTGCGCGTCGAGCAGCAGGGACCGGCCTGCCATACCGGCGCGTACAGCTGCTTCCACAACCCGCTGCCGGTCGCGGGCGGAGAGGCGGCCGCGGAGGCGGCGGCCGGCGACCGCTTCGCGATGCTCGGCGAGCTGGAGGGCACGATCGCCCAGCGGTACGCGGAGCGGCCGGACGGCGCGTATACGACGTACCTGTTCGAAAAGGGGCTCGACAAGATCCTCAAGAAGTTCGGCGAGGAGAGCATCGAGGTCGTCGTCGCCGCCAAGAACGGCGACAACGAGGAGCTTCGCGCGGAGGCGGGCGACCTGCTGTTCCACCTCATGGTGCTGCTTCGCGAGCGCGGCTTGCCGCTGGACGACGTCATGGCCGTGCTTCGCGAGCGCCACGGCCAGCCGACGACGAACAGGATGAATAGGTAGCGAGTTCCGGGAGATGCCGGAACGAGAGCGCTGAGCAGCGAGCTATCCCATAGCGAGAAGCGCCTAGCGGCGAAAGGAGCCCATCCATGACGATCCGCATCGACTACCATACCCATCACGAGCGCTGCGGCCATGCCGTCGGCACGCTGGAGGACTATGTGCGCCAAGGCATCCGCAGCGGCCTCGCGCAGATCGGCCTGTCCGACCACATGCCGCTGCTGCATGTCAGGCCGGAGGACTATTTCCCCGAGATGGCCATGCCGATGGAGGAGCTTCCCCGCTACGTCGAGGAGGTGCTCGAGCTGCGGGAGAAATACCGCGGCCAGATCGACATCCGCCTCGGACTCGAGGGGGACTACATCGAGGGCTGCGAGGAGCAGATCCAAGCGATCATCGAAGCGTATCCGTGGGATTACGTCATCGGATCGGTCCATTTCCTCGGGACATGGGACATCACCGACTTCCGGCAGACGGCCGGCTGGGAAGGCCGCGACCGGCTGCAGGTGTACGAGACGTACTACGACGCCGTCATCAAGGCGGCGCGCACCGGCTTTTACGACTACATCGGTCATATCGACGTCATCAAGCGCTTCGGCTACGCGCCGGAGCAGGACGTGACGCATCTGGAGGACGCCGCGCTGCAAGCGGTCGCGGACGCCGGCATGGCGATCGAGCTCAACGCCTCCGGGCTGCGCATGCCGTGCGCGGAGATGTTCCCGGGACCGCGCATGCTGAGGCGCGCGCATGAGCTCGGCATCCCGGTCACGATCGGCTCCGACTGCCACCAGCCGGAGCGGCTCGAGCAGTACCTGCCCGAAGCGCGCGAGGCGCTGCGCCAGGCCGGCTACACGCAGCTGCTCACGTTCAAGGAGCGCAAGCGCTTCCCGATTCCTTTTTGAAATCTGCGGCTCAGGATGTATAATAGATGTGTCGAACACGCAGAGCTTTAGCAGGATGATGTCAAATTTTTGGTTGGAACGCTCAGGAGGGTATCATGTTTAGCGACAAGTTGCGAATTTTTTCGGGTTCCTCGAACCCGGAGCTGGCGAGGAAGATCAGCGCGGAGCTGGGGCTGCCGCTTGGGGCGATCACGATCTCCCGGTTCAAGAGCGGAGAAGTCTACTGCCACTATGAGGAGACGATCCGGAACTGCCACGTATTCCTGGTGCAGTCGTTCTCCCATCCGATCAACGAGAACCTCGTGGAGCTGCTCGTCATGATCGATGCCGCCAAGCGCGCGTCGGCCAAGACGATCAACATCATCATGCCGTACTACGGCTATGCGCGCCAGGAACGCAAATCCGCGCCGCGCGAACCGATCTCGGCCAAGATGCTGGCGGACATTCTGACGACCGTCGGGGCGACCCGCATCATCACGATCGACCTTCACGCTCCGGCTATCCAAGGCTTCTTCAACATCCCGGTGGACCATCTGACGGCGCTGGACCTCATCAGCGATCATCTCAAGAGCAAAAACATCAAGAATCCCGTTGTCGTTTCCCCTGATGCCGGACGAGCTTCCACGGCGGAGAAGCTGGCCAACTACCTGGATTCGCCTTTCGCTATCATGATCAAGAAACGCCCGGCCCACAACGAGTCCGTCATCACCCACGTCATCGGCGACGTCGAGGGCCAGACCCCGATCATCATCGAGGATCTGATCGACACCGGCACGACGATCGTCAACGTTGTCGAAGGACTGAAGGAGCGCGGCGCCGAAGACGTCTACGTCTGCGCGACGCATCCGCTGTTCTCGGGCAACGCCTTGCAGAAGCTGGACCATCCGCTCATCAAGGAAGTCGTCGTGACCGACTCCATCGCGCTGCCGGACATTCGTTCGGACCGCTTCAAGGTGCTCTCCGTCGCTCCGATGCTGGCGGACGCCACCAAGATCATCATGCAGGGCGGCTCGATCAGCACCCTGTTCAAAAATGCCGGCATCTGACCGGCCAACCTGCTCTTCCGAAGAACGGAAGGCCACTCGCGGCCTTCCGTTTTTTGACGTTTTCGTTCCTTATTTTCTACCGTGTTAAGCGTTACACGTTATGGTATAATCATGTGCATTCGATTTTAACGGAATCAGAGGAGGTGCCTTGGCGGGTGAAAGAGGACAACAGGGCGGCTGCGGACCAGGCAGCGAAGATTATACCGATCCAATGGGACGCGACGTTCTTCTTCGAGCGCGCAGTGCGCTCGATGGACCGCTATCATTACGACAAGGCGCTGAAATATTTCCGCAAGGCCGTGGAATACGAGCCGGACAATCCGGTCAACCATTGCAATCTGGCCGGAATCCTGTCGGAGACGGGCCAGTACGAGGAATCCAATCGGATCCTGATCGAGATTTTGGAGACGCTGGATCCGTCTATGACGGAATGCTTCTTTTATATGGCCAACAATTACGCCAACATGGAGCAGTATGACAAGGCCGAGCACGCCCTGCTGCGTTATCTCGAGGAGGACGAGGAAGGGCATTACCTCGACGACGCCGAGGAGATGATGGAGCTGCTTCAGTACGAGCTGAAGCGCCCTGCGCCGGCCGTAACGATCAAGGCTCGCCAGGGAACGGCGGAGCATGACCGCGCCCGCTCTCTGCTGGAAGAGGGCCGATTCGCCCAAGCGGCCAAGCTGCTGGAGTCGATTTTGGAGCGGACGCCGGATTTCATGGCGGCGCGCAACAATCTCGCCTTGGCCTACTATTATATGGGCCGTCTCGACCGCGCGATGGAGACGATCCGGGAGGCGCTGGAGCAGGAGGAGGGCAACCTTCACGCCTTGTGCAACCTGGCGATCTTCTATCAGCATGCGGACGATCGGGAGCCGCTGGAGCCGCTGACCGATCGGCTGCGCCGGACCGTGCCCTTCCATCAGGAGCATGTGTTCAAGCTGGCGACGACGATGGGCATTCTCGGCGAGCATGAATGCGCCTTGCGCCATTTCCGCCGGCTGCTGAAGGGGGAATCGGGAGAGCATGAGGCTTCGCTCTACCATTATGCGGCGGTAGCGGCCGTGCATTCCGGTCGGCTGGAAGAGGCGCGGCGGTTCTGGCAGCAGGCGGCGCGCCTCGATCCCGAGTCCGATGTGGCCCGGTATTACCTCGAGCAGCTGCCGATGCTGCGCGGGCAGGAAGAGCGGATGACGGCGAGCTACCATTACCACCTGCCCTTCGAGGAGCAGTTCCAGACGTGGGAACGGACGCCGGAAGCGATGCCCGAAGGGATGAGCAGCAATCCGCTCGTGCGCTCCTCGTTTTTCTGGGCGCTGCGCCACGGCGACAGCAAGACGAAGCTGCAGGTCATCCAGGCCTTCGCCGCGATCGGCGACGGAGAGGTGCAGGAAGCGCTGCGGGCGTTTCTGCTGGAGCCCGACGAGGAGGACGATCTGAAACGCATCGCGCTGTTCGTCCTGCGCAAGCTCGGTGTCGAGGAGCCGGTGCCCGCCGTCTTGTCGGGACGCCGCCGGATGCTCGGCTCGGTGGCCGAGACGGCGTTCGAGGACGGCAGCCCGCTGCCGGATTGGGAGCCGAGCTGGCAGATCGTGCTCGATACCGCTTTCCGCCATATGGGGAAAGAGTACGGCCTGCTGCAGCAGTACGATCTGATGAAGCTCTGGCTCGACTACCTCGTCCGGGTGTATCCGGACGTGCCGCGCATGGCCAAGCCGGAGAGCTGGTCGGCCGCGCTTGAATATTTGACCGCCAAGCAGCATCGCCGGACGGTTTCTTATCAGGAGGTAGCGGAGCGCTACGGCGCGTCCGCGGCGACCGTGAGCAAGCATGCCAAGCGCATTGATGAGATTTGCGGCCATTGGGAAAAGTAACGGATGAACGTTTTATGAAGAATACGCCGCCGCTTTTGACGGATCGCCTCGCTTTGGATTAGAATAATTATAATCAAGCAGGCAACAAGGAGGAGTTTCATCGTGTACAAATCCATCATTATCGGTACCGGACCTTCCGGGCTCACCGCCGCCATCTATCTTGCCCGCGCCAACCTGAATCCGCTCGTCATCGAGGGACCGGAGCCGGGCGGACAGCTGACGACGACGACCGAGGTCGAGAACTTCCCTGGTTTCCCTGACGGCATCCTTGGCCCTGACCTCATGGCCAACATGCGCAAGCAGGCGGAACGGTTCGGCGCCGAATTCCGCACGGGCTGGGTCAACAGCGTCGACCTCTCGCAGCGTCCGTTCAAGCTCCAGGTCGAGGGCCAGGGCGAGCTCGTCGCCGAGTCGCTCATCATCTCCACCGGCGCGTCCGCGCGCTACCTGGGCATCCCGGGGGAAAAAGAAAACGTCGGCCGCGGCGTCAGCACCTGCGCGACCTGCGACGGCTTCTTCTTCCGCGGCAAGAAAATTGTCGTTGTCGGCGGCGGCGACTCCGCGATGGAGGAGGCGAACTTCCTGACGCGCTTCGCGACCGGCGTCGACCTGGTTCATCGCCGCGACGAGATGCGAGCCTCCAAGATCATGCAGGACCGCGCTCGCGACAACGAGAAGATCAGCTTCGCGCTCAACCGCACGCCGCTGGAGGTCGTCGCCGGCCCGCTCGGCGTCACCGGCCTCAAGGTGCGCAACAACGAGACGAGCCAGGAAGAGCTCATCGAGACCGACGGCATCTTCGTCGCGATCGGCCACACGCCGAATACGAAGTTCCTCGGCGGGCAGGTCGACACGGACGATCACGGCTACATCGTCGTGAAGCCGGGCACGACCGAGACGAACGTGCCGGGCGTGTTCGCTTGCGGCGACGTGCAGGACACGAAGTATCGCCAGGCGGTCACCGCCGCGGGCAGCGGCTGCCAGGCCGCTCTGGACTGCGAGAAGTTCCTTGAAGGCTCGATGGTCCATGACTGGAGCCAGTCCCTATAAGCTTGCTTCGGGCGTCCCCATCCTTCCGGATGGCGGACGTTTCTTTTTACGGGGAAAAGCGGATCGCCCTGCGGCTAACGTCGATCTGCAACGTCAGGCGCGAAGGTCGGCGAGAGACGGGGCGGACCCGGTATTGCCTGGTCATGCGGCAGTTTGGGCAGCGCCCCGAAGACGCTTCGAGAGCGGTCTGAAAGCCATTCGAAAGCCATCAGAAAGCCATCCAAAAGCAATCCGAGAGCAATCCAAAAACGATTCAAAAGCCCTTCCCGGCGCTCCCGAAAAGCCGCGAGAGGCCAGCTTCGGCGCGGTTCGCCGGGGGGCGTTGTTACCTTGACCTAACCCATGCCTTCGCTTATAGTAGCTAAAGAAGTTAAACTAATTCGTTGAGGTGGCTATCACATGTCAGAGACGATCTACGTTGGAGCAGATATCGGCGGCACCGCCATTAAAGTTGGAGTATGCAGCGCGGCGGGCGAATTGCTCCAGACGTACGAGGGACCGACCGAGGCGAGCCATGGGGCGGACCGCATCGTCGACAATATCGTCAAGTACGTTCGCCATATCGTCGATGCGACCGGACATTCCTGGGAGCAGGTAGG
Source organism: Paenibacillus pasadenensis (assembly GCF_002864175.1). Classification (NCBI taxonomy): domain Bacteria; kingdom Bacillati; phylum Bacillota; class Bacilli; order Caryophanales; family Paenibacillaceae; genus Paenibacillus; species Paenibacillus pasadenensis. Next base: position 256,352 of record NZ_NFEZ01000004.1, read on the forward strand.
CGGCGTCGGCGTCGGAATCGCCGGATTCCTCGACATTCCGAACGGCATCGTGAAGTTCTCCAACAATTTGAACATACGCAACGTTCCGCTGAAGCAGATGCTCGAGGATCAGCTCGGCGTCATCGTCAAGGTGAACAACGACGCCAACGTGGCCGCGCTTGGCGAGGCGTGGGGCGGAGCCGGCCGCGGCGTGCCGAACTGCGTCTGCTACACGCTCGGCACGGGCGTCGGCGGCGGCGTCATCATCGGCGGCCGCATCTATGAAGGCTACAACGGCATGGCCGGCGAGCTTGGCCATATGTCGATCGTGCCGGATCTCGAAGCGATCCAATGCACCTGCGGCATGACGGGCTGCCTGGAGACGGTCTCCTCGGCGACCGGCATCATCCGCATGGCCAAGGACGCCGTCGCCCGCGGGGACAAGACGAGCCTGTCGCTCGTGCCGAACCTCATGGCCAAGGAAGTCATCGACGCCGCCAAGGAAGGCGACGAGGTGGCGGCCCGCATCGTCAACCGCGCGGCGTACTACCTCGGCCGCTCGATGGCCGCGACGGCGGTCACGCTCAACCCGCAGCGCTTCATCGTCGGCGGCGGCGTCGCCAAGGCCGGAGATTTCCTGTTCGACCAGATCCGCGAGGTGTTCGCCAAGTATACGCAGCCGGAAGCCAAGGAAGGCGTCGAGATCGTCGCGGCCACGCTCGGCAACAATGCCGGCGTCGTCGGAGCGGCCGGCCTCATCCTTCGCTCCTAGTTCGGCCCGCCGCCGCCTCGCGCGGCGGCTTTTCGGCTTGATCCAGCCGCAGGAAGGGGAATCCCGATGGAAACCAACTCACCCCAGCTCGTCATCATTACCGGCATGTCCGGCGCAGGCAAAACGATCGCGGTGCAAAGCCTCGAGGATCTCGGCTTCTTTTGCGTCGACAACCTGCCGCCCGTCCTCATTCCCAAATTCGCGGAGCTGATCGACGGCTCGAGCGGCAAGATCGCCAAGGTCGCGCTCGTCATCGACCTGCGCGGCCGGGAATTCTTCACGGCGCTGGCGGATTCGCTGGAGCATATCCGCACTCATTTCACGATCCCGTACGAGATCCTGTTCCTCGACGCCACCGACAACGTGCTGGTGCGCCGCTACAAGGAGAGCCGCCGCCGCCATCCGCTCGCCCCGGAGGGGCTGCCGCTCGACGGCATCGCGATGGAGCGCCGCCTGCTGGAGGAGCTCAAGGACTCGGCGACCCAGATCATCGATACGAGCAATCTCAAGCCCGCCCAGCTCAAGGAAGCGATCATCTCGCGCTTCACGAACCTCAAGCAGTCCCGCTTCTCCGTCAATGTGACCTCGTTCGGCTTCAAGTACGGCATCCCGATCGACGCCGACCTGATCTATGACGTGCGCTTCCTGCCGAACCCGCATTATGTGGATCACCTTCGTCCACGCACCGGACGGGAGCCTGATGTATATGAATATGTTATGAAATGGCCCGATACCCAGACGTTTCTGACCAAGCTGCTGGATATGCTTCAATTCCTCATTCCTTTATACCGCAAGGAAGGCAAGAGCCAGGTCGTCATCGGCATCGGCTGCACGGGAGGCAAGCACCGCTCCGTGGCCATAGCGGAATATCTCGGGCGGATGCTCGGCAGCAGCGAGACGGAGTCGGTCCGGGTCAGCCATCGCGATGCTGACCGCGATCGCCCCTAAGGCGGGAGTGCAATGGCAAGAAAAAGGTCTGCGGACCCGAAAAACCCCAAGATCGTCGTCATCGGAGGCGGGACCGGCCTGTCGGTCATGCTGCGCGGCCTGAAGGAGAAGCCCCTCGACATTACGGCGATCGTCACGGTCGCCGACGACGGCGGCAGCTCCGGCGTGCTGCGCAGCGAGCTGCAGATGCCGCCTCCGGGCGACATCCGCAATGTGCTGATCGCGCTCGCGGACGTGGAGCCGCTGCTTTCCGAGATGCTCCAGTACCGCTTCTCCAATGGCACCGGCCTGGCCGGACATAGCCTGGGCAACCTGATGCTGGCGGCGATGACGGACATCTCCGGCGACTTCGTCACCGGCATCCGCGAGCTGAGCCGCGTGCTTGCCGTGCGCGGCACGGTGTTGCCGGCGTCCGACCAGTCGATCGTGCTCAAGGCGGAGCTCGCGGACGGCTCGATCGTCGAAGGCGAGTCGAGCATTCCGCTGGCGGGCCAGCCGATCAAGCGGGTATTCATCGAGCCGGCGGACGTGGAGCCGCTCGAGGAGGCGTGCCTGGCGATCCAGGAGGCCGACGCCATCCTGATCGGACCGGGCAGCCTGTACACGAGCATCATTCCGAACCTGCTCGTGCCCAAGCTCGCCGACTGCATCGTGCAGTCGAGCGCGATCAAAATTTTCATCTGCAACGTTATGACCCAGCCGGGGGAGACGGACGGCTACTCGGTGAGCGATCATCTGGAGGCGATCGAGCGCCACGTCGGCCACCAGTTGTTCGACTACATCATCGTCAACGACGGCGAGATTCCGCCGCAGGTGCAGGACCGCTATGCCGAGATGGGCGCCCAGGCGGTCCAGCTCGATCTGGACGAGGTGACGCGTCAAGGCTACAAAGTCATCGCCGACCGGCTCGTGCTGTTCCGCACCTACCTGCGGCATGACGCCGTGCGGCTGAGCCATCATATCTACCAGCTCGTCGACAGCTGGATGGACCGAAAGGGGTGAGAGAGGGATGTCCTTCGCCGCTCAAACCAAAAAAGAGCTGACGCTCGTCGAGAACCAGGATGCCTGCTGCGAGCAGGCGGAGCTTTCCGCGCTCATCCGCATGAACGGCTCGGTGCATCTGTCCAGCCGCAAGGTCATTCTGGACATCTCCACCGAGAATGCAGCCATCGCCCGCAGAATCTACAGCCTCATCAAGAAGCTGTTCGACGTGCATACGGAGCTGCTGGTGCGCAAGAAGATGCGGCTCAAGAAGAACAACGTCTACATCGTGCGCATCCCGGCGCGGGTGCAGGAGATCCTCAAGGAGCTGAACATCGTCTCCGAGGGCTTCATGTTCAACCAGGGCATCGACAAGGACATGATCCGCAAGCCATGCTGCAAGCGAGCCTACATGCGCGGCGCGTTCCTCGCCGGCGGCTCGGTCAACAATCCGGAGGGCTCGTCCTACCATCTGGAGATCGCCTGCATGTACGAGGAGCATTGCTCCGCGCTCGTCACGCTCGCCAACAAGTTCGGCCTCAACGCCCGCTGCATCGAGCGCAAGAAGGGCTTCGTCTTTTACATCAAGGAAGGCGAGAAGATCATCGAGCTGCTGAATATCATCGGCGCGCATCAGGCGCTGTTCAAGTTCGAGGATGTCCGCATCATGCGCGACATGCGCAACTCGGTGAACCGGATCGTCAACTGCGAGACGGCCAATCTCAACAAGACGATCGGCGCGGCCGTGCGCCAGATCGACAACATCCGGCTGCTGCAAAAGGAGCTCGGCCTCGAGAACCTGCCCGAGAAGCTGCGGGAGGTGGCGGAGATCCGGCTGCAGCATCCTGACATGAACCTCAAGGAAGTCGGCGAGATGCTCAAGGGCTCCGTCAGCAAGTCCGGGGTCAACCACCGATTGCGCAAGATCGACGAGCTCGCCGAAAAAATCCGGGGAAGCTGAACTTTCATGTTGCGCCGGCCGATGGTATAATGAAAGCAATTGTCACGCAAGGTAAGGTCCGTTCCACCCGGCGGCCCTTTGCAAGAGCATGCCTCACGTTCGCCTTCCGGCGGCCATGCAGCAATGAATTAGGATTAGGGGGTATAGAGTTCATGACAAGACAACCCGTAGTCGTGAGACTGAAGACGGGTCTTCACGCAAGACCGGCCGCGCTCTTCGTCCAGGAAGCGAATAAATTCTCCTCCGAGATCTTTGTCGAGAAGGACGAGAAAAAAGTGAACGCCAAGTCCATCATGGGCATCATGAGCCTTGCCATCAGCTCCGGCACCGAAGTTCACATCAGTGCCGAAGGTTCGGACGCCGAGCAGGCTGTAAACGCTTTAGTATCGCTCGTCAGCAAGGAAGAGCTGGAGAACCAGTAGGTCTCGGCCTGCCGGTCCCCAAGCTTGATTCGCTGCGGCTCCCGAGGCTCCCGATCCGGGGGCTTTTTTTGCGTTTTGGCCATTGGCTGAAGCCCCCGTTGGGAATCCTGACCTGTATGTGCAACATTTTCAGGCGGGCGAGCGTTTCAAAGGACAAACCGAAACGGAGGCGAACAGATATGGGAAGCAAACAAGGATTCGGCAAGCTGGCAAGTCAAGGCAAGGTGCTGCTGCTGGCGGCCTCGCTGACGGCAGGATCGCTGCTGGCTCTGAACGGAGCCGGCGTGCTGGACTCGGGATCAAAGCCCGTCTATGCGGCGGAGCAAGGAGCGGCGATGGAGAACACGATCGCAGTGCAAGGCGTAGGCAAGCTGTCGGTGGCGCCGGACATCGCGTATGTCACAGCGGGCGTGAACGTGACGGCCAAGACGGCGAAGGAGGCTCAGGCCGGAGCGGCCAAGCGGTACGACGCGGTCGTCAAAATGCTTAAAGGAACCTACAGTCTGGCGGACAAGGATCTGAAGACGACGTCCTACTACGTGCAGCCGCAGTACCGCTACACCGAAAAGGAAGGCCAGGTGCTGACCGGCTATACGGCGACGCATGAGCTGAGCATCTCCTGGCGCAGCATCGACAAGACCGGGGAGCTGCTCGACAGCCTCGGAAGCGCGGGCGCGAACCAGATCAGCGGCGTCTCCTTCGGCACGGAAAAGACGGACGCGTATACGAACGACGCGCTCAAAAAAGCGCTCGACAACGCGCGCGTCAAGGCGGAGGCGCTTGCCGCCGCTGCGGGCCGCTCGCTCGGTCCGGTCGTGAACATCACCGAGAACGGCGCGCAGGCCGTGCCGGTGTACCGCGAGATGGCGCAGATGAAGGCCATGGCTGCCAGCGACAGCGCTTCGACCTCCGTCGAGCCGGGCCAGGTCGACGTGCAAGGCCAGCTGACCGTCGTGTACCAGCTGAAGTAGCATAGCTCTCGGCCAGCCCCGGTCTGCCGCGGCAGCCGCGGCGCCGCGCAGGATGGCCTGCGCGCGTGCCCGCGACGGCCGCGAGAGCGTCGAAACGCAAAGCGCCGCCCCTTCCGATTCGGAAGGGGCGGCGCTTTTTGCCTGTCGCAGCCTGGCTTACAGCTTCTCGATGACCTTGTCGACGAGGCCGTACTCGCGGGCGGCGTCCGCGCTCATGAAGTAGTCGCGGTCGGTGTCCTTCTCAATGCGCTCCAGCGGCTGACCGGAACGCTCGGCGAGAATATGGTTGAGCTTGTCGCGCATCTGGAGGATGCGGCGCGCGCGGATCTCGATGTCGCTGGCCTGGCCTTCGGCTCCGCCGAGCGGCTGATGGATCATGACCTCGCTGTTCGGCAGCGCGTAGCGCTTGCCCTTGGCGCCCGCGGCCAGCAGGAACGCGCCCATCGAGGCGGCCATGCCGACGCAGATCGTCGAGACGTCAGGCTTGATGAACTGCATCGTGTCGTAAATCGCCATGCCGGACGTGATGGAGCCGCCGGGGCTGTTGATGTAGATGGAGATGTCCTTCTCCGGATCGTCGGCGGCGAGGAACAGCAGCTGGGCGATGACGGAGTTGGCGACCATGTCGTTGATGCCGGTACCGAGGAAGATGATGCGGTCCTTGAGCAGCCTCGAGTAGATGTCGTAGGCGCGCTCGCCGCGGTTGCTCTGCTCGATGACCATAGGCACGTAGTTCATGTTCATGTGCAAGTCCCTCCTTATATCCTCATTAAGGTTGTCACTGCAGGTGCTTTTTTCATTCTACGAGAATCGATTGTTAAAGTCAAATTTGGTCAAAGAGGTCGGAGACGGCTTCGCCAAGCCGGTTCAATAGCCCATTTTAACCGGCTCGGGCGCCTCTTAAACGAGGCTTGCAAAAACAAAAAAGGATCGCGCCCTGGAGGGGCGCGATCCCATGTATCGGAAAAGCATGATGTAAATGATTGGCGCGCCCGCTAGGAATCGAACCTAGATCTCAGGCTCCGGAGGCCTACGTCATATCCATTGGACCACGGGCGCATGTATGCTTGAAAAGCGTAACGTCTAAGATTGTATAACAGCCTGCCAGAAAAAGCAACACTAACCTGTCCGGCTTCCGGAGGGCTCCGTTTCCCTGCAACTGCTGGAAAACATTTAGGCCGAAAGGCGTGTCGGCAACCGTTTTCATCGGGTAAAGGTCCCTTGCGGGTCCTCGGCAGAAGGAGTACAATGAGGTTGTGGGACGTTTATTGAATAGCTGGGACATTAATTGTCCCGTACGGATAGCTAACGAGTGGAGTTGGAGCGCTCATGCGCAGCCTTATTGATTTGCAGCGTCAGCTGGTGCCCGATCTGCTGGAGACGGTCCGTCTCCGCTATGGGATTCTCCATCAGGTGCTCGTGGCGGACATGATCGGCCGCCGCTCGCTCGCTTCGGCGCTCGGCATGACCGAGCGGGTGCTTCGGGCCGAGACCGACTTCCTCAAGGAGCAGGGCTTCCTGGAGATCAACGCCTCCGGCATGCGCGTCAGCCAGAGCGGCCGGCGCCTGCTCGAGGAGATGGAGCCGGTGCTGAGCGGACTGCTCGGCCTGTCCAACCTGGAGGAGCAGCTGCGGACGCGCTTCGGCCTGAGCAAGGTCGTCATCGTGCCGGGCGACTCCGACCACTCCGCTAGCACGAAGCGGGAGCTCGGACGCGCCGGGGCGTCCGCCCTGCTGGGACAGCTGCGGGAGGGCGACGTCGTCGCCGTCACCGGCGGCTCCACGCTCGCACAGGTGGCGAGCCATCTGAACGCCCCCGTCCCGCATCCGAGCAATCTGTTCGTACCGGCCAGGGGCGGGCTCGGAGAGAGCCTGGAGTACCAGGCGAGCACGATCGTCTCGGCGATGGCCAAGCGCACCGGCGCCCAGTACCGGATGCTGCATGTGCCGGACCATCTGAGCGAGGAGGCCTATACGAGCCTCATGCACGAGCCCGGCGTCAAAGAGGTCGTCGGCGTCATCCGCGGAGCCCGCATCGTCATCCACGGCATCGGCGATGCGATGACGATGGCGCGGCGACGGCGAGTGGAATCGGATGTCGTCGAGGAGCTCCGCCAGGAGGGGGCGCTCGCCGAGGCGTGGGGCTACTACTTCGACCGGGCCGGGTCCGTCGTGCACAAGATGCCGACCGCCGGCATCCGGCTCGAGGATATCATGACGACCGAGGTCGTCATCGCCGTCGCCGGCGGCAGGTCCAAGGCCGAAGCGATCGCGGCGGTGCTGCGCTTCGGCCACGAGGATGTGCTCGTGACCGACGAGGCGGCCGCGCTGGAGATCGCCGCGATGGCGGACTAGACCGGCGATCCGCGTCGCAACCGCGACCGTGAATGAAGGCGAAGCGGGCTCTGCGCCTGACAGGGGCAGGGCCGAGCGCTTCGCGTTGAAGGATCATGCAGGACCATCACCTAATTTCAGGAGGTTTTCAACCATGGTAAAAGTTGGTATTAACGGATTCGGACGTATCGGACGCAACGTATTCCGCGCCGCTCTGAACAGCAGCGAAGTTCAAATCGTCGCCGTCAACGACCTGACCGACACGAAAACGCTGGCTCACCTGCTCAAATACGACACGACGCACGGCGTGCTGGACGCGACCGTCGAAGCCAAAGAAGGCGCGCTGATCGTCAACGGCCGCGAAATCAAAGTGTTCGCCGAGCGCAATCCGGAAAACCTGCCTTGGTCCTCCGTCGGCGCTGAGATCGTCGTCGAGTCGACGGGCATCTTCACGGCGAAGGAAAAAGCCGAGCTTCACCTGAAAGGCGGCGCGAAAAAAGTCATCATCTCCGCTCCGGCTACGAACGAAGACATCACGATCGTCATGGGCGTCAACGAAGAGAAATACGACGCGGCTTCTCACACGGTCATCTCCAACGCTTCCTGCACGACGAACTGCCTGGCGCCTTTCGCCAAAGTCCTGAACGACAAGTTCGGCATCGTCAAAGGCATGATGACGACGGTCCACTCCTACACGAACGACCAGTCCGTGCTGGACGTGCCGCACAAGGACCTGCGCCGCGCCCGCGCTGCCGCAGAGAACATCATTCCTTCCTCGACGGGCGCTGCCAAAGCCGTCTCCCTCGTTCTGCCTGAGCTGAAAGGCAAGCTGAACGGCATGGCGATGCGCGTGCCGACGAAAAACGTGTCCGTAACGGATCTCGTCGCCGAAGTGAAAAGCAACGTCACGGTCGAAGAAGTCAACGCGGCCCTCAAAGAAGCGGCTGAAGGCCCGCTGAAAGGCATCCTGTACTTCTCCGACGAGCCGCTCGTATCGAGCGACTACAACGGCAACCCGGCTTCCTCCACGATCGACGGCCTGTCCACGATGGTCGTTGAAGGCAACATGGTCAAAGTCGTGTCCTGGTACGACAACGAGTGGGGCTACTCCAACCGTGTTATCGACCTGGCGGCTTACATCGCCTCCAAAGGGCTGTAAGAAGCGGCGCTTAACTGCATAGACAGCGGTAAGGTTAAAGAGGAGAGGCGAGCGTTTCGTTCTCCTCTTTAACGATGTTTAACCCATAGAAACCTATATATCGGGAGGGCGAGCAGCTGTGAGCAAAAAAAGTGTTCGTGATGTGGAAGTAGCAGGAAAGCGCGTCTTCGTGCGCGTCGATTTCAACGTGCCGATGGAAGACGGCGCGATCACCGACGATACCCGGATCCGCGAGACGCTGCCGACGATCCAGCACCTCATCGAAGGCGGCGCGCGCGTCATCCTGGCGGCCCACTTCGGCCGTCCGGGCGGAGAAGTCAAGGAAGAGCTGCGCCTGACCCCGGTCGCGGCGCGCCTGTCCGAGCTGATCGGCAAGCCGGTCGCCAAGGCGGACGACACCGCCGGTCCGGACGCCCAGGCTAAAGCCGCGGCGCTCCAGGACGGCGACGTGCTGCTGCTGGAGAACACGCGCTTCAACGCCGGCGAGGAGAGCAACGATCCGGAGTTCGCCAAGCAGCTGGCTTCCCTGGCCGACCTGTACGTCAACGACGCGTTCGGCGCCGCGCACCGCGCGCATGCTTCCACGGAAGGCATCGCTCATCTGCTCCCGGCCGTATCCGGCCTGCTGATGGAGAAGGAGCTGGACGTGCTCGGCAAAGCCCTGAACAATCCGGAGCGTCCGTTCACCGCGATCGTCGGCGGCTCCAAGGTGAAGGACAAGATCGACGTCATCAACAAGATGATCGAGATCGCCGACAACATCCTCATCGGCGGCGGCCTGAGCTACACCTTCTTCAAGGCGCAAGGCCATGAGATCGGCCAGTCGCTCGTCGACAACTCCAAGCTGGACCTGGCGCTCGAGTTCATCGAGAAGGCCAAGAAGCTCGGCAAGAACTTCCTGCTGCCGGTCGACATCGTCGTCACCGACGAGTTCAGCAAGGACGCCAACACGAACATCGTCGGCGTCGACGGCATCCCTTCCGACTGGGAAGGCATCGACATCGGACCGAAGACGCGCGAGCTGTACGCGAACGTGATCAAGGACTCCAAGCTGGTCGTCTGGAATGGACCGATGGGCGTGTTCGAGATCGAGCCGTTCTCCCACGGCACGCGCGCCGTCGCTCAGGCTTGCGCCGAAACGGCGGGCTACACGGTCATCGGCGGCGGCGACTCCGCGGCGGCGGCCGAGAAGTTCGGCCTCGCGGACAAGATGGACCACATCTCCACCGGCGGCGGAGCATCCCTCGAATTCATGGAAGGCAAAGCCCTCCCGGGCGTTGTCGCCCTTAACGACAAGTAGAGAGGAGAACAACCTATGGCAAGAACCCCGATCATCGCAGGCAACTGGAAAATGTTCAAGACCGTCTCCGAGGCGGTCTCCTTCTTCAACGAAGCGAAAGGCGGCGCTGAGGTCGATGGCGTCGAGAGCGTCATCTGCGCTCCGTTCACGACCCTTCCGGCTCTCGTCGAAGCGGCCAAAGGCACTTCCATCGCCATCGGCGCGCAAAACCTGCACTTCGAGGACAACGGCGCGTACACCGGCGAAATTTCCGGCGTCATGCTGGCCGATCTCGGCGTGAAGTACGTCATCGTCGGCCACTCCGAGCGCCGCGCGTACTTCGGAGAGACGGACGAGATCGTGAACAAGAAGGTCGTCGCGGCGTTCAAGCACGGCCTGACTCCGATCCTGTGCGTCGGCGAGAAGCTCGAGGAGCGCGAGGCCGGCGAGACGAAGGACGTCTGCAAAGTGCAGACGGAGGGCGGCCTGAAAGGCCTGACGGCGGAGCAGGCGGCCGAGACCGTCATCGCCTACGAGCCGATCTGGGCGATCGGCACGGGCAAGTCGTCCACGGCCGAGGATGCTGAGGACGTCATCGCCTATATCCGCCAGGTCGTCGCAGGGCTGTACGACCAAGCGACGGCGGATGCGGTCCGCATCCAGTACGGCGGCAGCGTGAAGCCGGCCAACGTCAAGGAATACCTGGGCCAAGCGAACATCGACGGCGCGCTCGTCGGCGGCGCCAGCCTGGAGCCGGCTTCCTACATCGCCCTCGTCGAGGGGGCGAAGTAAGATGGCTCCCAAACCGGTTGCGCTCATCATCATGGACGGATTCGGCCTTCGCAGCGACATCGTCGGCAATGCCGTCGCGCAGGCGAACAAGCCGAACTATGACCGCTTCCTCGCGGAATATCCGAACACGACGCTGACCGCTTGCGGCGAGGCGGTCGGCTTGCCGGAGGGCCAGATGGGCAACTCCGAGGTCGGCCATCTCAACATCGGCGCCGGCCGCATCGTCTACCAGGATCTGACCCGCATCACCAAGTCGATCCGCGACGGAGAGTTCTACGACAACGACACGCTGATCGGCGCCGTGCGCCACGCCAAGCTGAACGGCAAAAAGCTGCATCTGTACGGCCTCGTCAGCGACGGCGGCGTCCATAGCCATATCGCGCATCTGTTCGCGCTGCTGGAGCTGGCCAAAAAGGAAGGGCTGGAGCAGGTGTACATCCATGCCTTCCTTGACGGCCGCGACGTCGCGCCGGACAGCGCGGTCGGCTACCTGACCGAGCTGCAGGGCAAGATCGAGGAGCTCGGCATCGGCCGCATCGCGACCGTGCAGGGCCGCTACTACGCGATGGACCGCGACAAGCGCTGGGAGCGCGTCGAGAAATCGTACCGCGCGATGGTGTACGGAGACGGCCCGCAGTACACGGACCCGATCCTGGCGGTGCGCGAGTCGTACGAGAAATCCGTCTTCGACGAGTTCGTCATGCCGACGGTCATCGTCGAGGCGGACGGACAGCCGGTCGCGCTGGTCGAGTCCGAAGACGCGATCGTGTTCTTCAACTTCCGTCCGGACCGCGCGATCCAGCTGTCGCAGGTGTTCACCAACGAAGACTTCCGCGGCTTCGACCGCGGGGACAAGGCTCCGGCCAACCTGTACTTCGTCTGCCTGACGCTGTTCAGCGAGACGGTCGGCGGCTTCGTCGCCTACAAGCCCAAAAACCTCGACAACACGTTCGGCGAGGTGCTCGTGCAGAACGGCAAGACGCAGCTGCGCATCGCCGAGACGGAGAAGTATCCGCATGTGACGTTCTTCTTCAGCGGCGGCCGCGACCAGGAGCTGCCGGGCGAGACGCGCGTGCTCATCAACTCGCCGAAGGTCGCCACGTACGACCTCAAGCCGGAGATGAGCGCCTACGAGGTGGCCGACGCCGCCGTGCGCGAGATCAACTCGGACAAGCATGACGCGATCATCCTGAACTTCGCCAACCCCGACATGGTCGGCCACTCCGGCATGCTGGAGCCGACGATCAAGGCGGTCGAGGCGACGGACGAATGCATGGGACGCGTCGTCGACGCGGTGCTGGCCAAGGGCGGCGTCGTGCTCATCACGGCCGACCACGGCAACGCGGACATGGTCATCGGACCGGACGGACGCCCGTTCACGGCGCATACGACGAATCCGGTGCCGCTGATCGTCACGCAAAAAGGCGTGCAGCTGCGCGAGGGCGGCATCCTCGCCGACATCGCGCCGACGCTGCTCGACCTGATGGAGCTGCCCAAGCCGGCCGAGATGACCGGCCTGAGCCTCATCCGCCCGAGCTGACGGCGGTTGCGGCCGAAAGGCGCGGGCCTTTCGGCCCGCGCCTTCGCCCGCACTCGTTCCGCGGCTGGCAATCGGTTATACTGGTTACAGCCTGCTACAACCAACTCAATTCCTTGAAGGAGTGTTCAAACTATGTCTATCATCGTTGACGTATACGCACGCGAAGTGCTCGACTCCCGCGGCAACCCGACCGTCGAAGTCGAAGTATCCCTCGAATCCGGCGGCAAAGGCCGCGCGATCGTTCCGTCCGGCGCCTCCACCGGCGCTTACGAAGCTGTCGAGCTTCGTGACGGAGACAAAGGCCGCTACCTCGGCAAAGGCGTCCTGAAAGCCGTCGAGAACGTGAACACGCTGATCGCTCCGGAAATCATCGGCCTCGACGCGCTCGACCAAGTGCTGATCGACCGCAAGATGATCGAGCTGGACGGCACGCACAACAAAGGCAAGCTGGGCGCGAACGCGATCCTGGCCGTGTCGATGGCGGTGGCGCGCGCGGCTGCGGACGCGCTGGACGTGCCTCTCTACACGTACCTGGGCGGCTTCAACGCCAAGGTGCTGCCGGTGCCGATGATGAACATCATCAACGGCGGCGAGCATGCCGACAACAACGTCGACGTGCAGGAGTTCATGGTGCTGCCGGTCGGCGCGGAAAGCTTCAAGGAAGCGCTGCGCATCGGCGCCGAGATCTTCCACAGCCTGAAGTCCGTCCTCAAGGACAAAGGCCTGAACACGGCTGTCGGCGACGAAGGCGGCTTCGCGCCTAACCTCGGCTCCAACGAAGAGGCGATCACGACGATCATCTCCGCCATCGAGCGCGCGGGCTACAAGCCGGGCGAGGACGTCTTCCTCGGCATGGACGTCGCCTCCACGGAGTTCTACAAGGACGGCAAATACCACCTCGAGGGCGAAGGCAAGTCCTACACGTCGGCTGAATTCGTGGACCTGCTCGCCGAGTGGGCGGACAAGTACCCGATCCTCACGATCGAGGACGGCTGCTCCGAGGACGACTGGGAGGGCTGGAAGCTGCTCACCGACAAGCTGGGCGGCAAAGTGCAGCTCGTCGGCGACGACCTGTTCGTCACGAACACCGAGCGCCTGGCGGACGGCATCGACAAAGGCGTGGGCAACTCGATCCTCGTCAAGGTCAACCAGATCGGCTCGCTGACCGAGACGTTCGACGCGATCGAAATGGCGAAGCGCGCCGGCTACACGGCGGTCATCTCGCACCGCTCCGGCGAGAGCGAGGACAGCACGATCGCCGACATCGCCGTGGCGACGAACGCCGGCCAGATCAAGACGGGCGCTCCGTCCCGCACGGACCGCGTCGCCAAGTACAACCAGCTGCTCCGCATCGAGGACCAGCTCGGCTCCACGGCCCAGTACGCCGGCCGCAGCGCGTTCTACAACCTCAAAAGCTTCAAGAAATAGAGCTCTCTTATCCTGTCCGCCCTGTGCGGACAGGATTTTTTTAGGTTCGTTAGGCCAAAATCACAAACAAACGGCGCAAAAACCGGCATAGCCCGCCGTTCCCTGAAAACGCTATACTGAGGCTAGGCTAGACGAACCTATCGAACAGGCGGTGTTAAGCGATGGCAAAACCTCAAGTCGGACTGCAGCTGTATACGCTGCGCGACCAGACGGAAAAAGACTTCCTCGGCACGATCCGCAAGGTCGCTGATATGGGCTATAAGTACGTGGAATTCGCGGGCTACTTCAACACGAGCCCGGCGGATCTGAACAAGGTGCTGGAGGAGACGGGCATCCAAGCGGTGTCCGCGCATGTCGGCCTGAACTTCAACGATCCGAACAAGATGGAGGCGGACCTGGCGGAGCAGATCGAGTACGCCAAGGCGATCGGCCTCAAGTATCTGATTACGCCGTGGGCTCCGCTGCCGGAAAACCCGCAGCTGGAGGACGTGGACAGCCTGGCCTCGACGCTTGAGAAGGCGGCCCGCCAGGTGAAGGAGGCCGGCCTGATCTACGGCTATCACAACCATGACTTCGAGTTCAAGCAAGTCGACGGAACTCCGGTCATCGACCTGCTGCTGCAAAAAATTCCGGCCGACCTCATGATCATGGAGTTCGACCTCGGCTGGGTGCATATGGGCGGCCAATCTCCGGTCGAATACGTGCAGCGCTACGCAGGACGCACCCCGATCGCGCATCTGAAGGACTTCGGCGTCGGACGCCGCGACACCGAGGTCGGCAGCGGCTCGGTCGAGTTCGACCCGGTATTCGCGATCGCCGAGGAAGCCGGCATCGAATATTTCATCGTGGAGCAGGAGGAGTTCGCCAGCTCCTCGCTCGAGAGCGCCAAGCTGAGCCTCGACTATTTGCGCGGCAAAGGCTACTAGGCCCGCGGACGCAGCCCTTCCGCAGGAAGCCCGTTCGGACCGGCACGGTTCGGACGGGCTTTTTCGGAGCGCAAAGGACGCGCTTGTTTCCACAGGCCTGGCTATGGTACAATGAAACCGCTGTTTATGATTTGGTTTTGCCCATGCAAGCCGCTTGCTGGCCGCAGGAGACGGCCTGCATGTGCAAAACTCATAGCGGCAGGCAGCCGGGAGGCTGTACGAAGGCTGGGAGGTAACGTACGCATGGATATTTTCCTGAAGATTCTGCTCGTGATTTTTTCCCTCGGACTGATTGCGGTAGTTCTGCTGCAAAAAGGTAAGAGCGCTGGCCTCTCCGGAGCGATTTCCGGCGGAGCGGAGCATCTGTTCGGCAAGCAGAAGGCGCGCGGCCTGGACCTGTTCCTGCAGCGCCTGACGATCGGGCTCGCCGCCGGATTCTTCATCGTCGCGCTGCTGGTCGCCTACCTGAAATAGCACGGAATACAGCCTTGAGGAAGCGGGGGAATCCCCGCTTTTTCTTTATATTCCGGAACGTTGGCGGTTGATGAGGCCCGAATTCGTGTATACTATCAAGGAGATAGAAGTGGCTGGATCTGCCAGGATAGCAGGACGGGTCCTTACGGCACGAGGTGAGAAGGAGAACATGACCATCGAACATCAAACATTGCTCGACTTGATGAACCAGCCGGCTTACAAGCCGATGACGTATCAAGAACTGGAACGGCAGCTCGGCATCGACAACGCCTCCGATTTCAAGGCGTTCCTGAAGCTGCTCAATGAGCTGGAGGATCAAGGAGCGATCTTCCGCAACGACGCAGGCGCATACGGCCTGCCGCAGCACATGGACCTGCTCAAGGGCCGCCTTCAGGTGCATGCCAAAGGCTTCGCGTTCCTGCTGCCCGAGGACAAGACCCACCCCGACGTCTATATCGGGGCGAACGATCTGAACACCGGCATGAACGGCGACACCGTGCTCGCCCGCGTCCAGACGCGCGGACCGGGCGGCGGACGCATGGAAGGGGAAGTCGTGCGCGTCGCCGAGCGGGCCGTCAAGCAGTTCGTCGGCACGTTCGAGAGCCATGAGAGCTTCGGCTTCGTCTCGCCGGACGACAAGCGCCTCGGCCGCGACATCTTCATCCCGCAAGGCTCGTTCGGCGGAGCGGTGACCGGCATGAAGGTCGTCGTCGACATCACGCACTACCCGCAGGGCCGCGCCGCGGCTCAAGGCGAGGTCGTCGAGGTGCTCGGACACAAGAACGATCCCGGCGTCGACATCCTGTCGATCATCCGCAAGCATCAGCTGCCGGAGAGCTTTCCGGACGACGTGATGGCGGAGGCCGAGGCGGCTCCCGACTCCATCACGGAGGAGGAGATCGTCAGCCAGGGCCGGCGCGACCTGCGCGCCAAGACGATCGTCACGATCGACGGCGAGGACGCCAAGGACCTCGACGACGCGGTCAACATCGAGCGGCTGCCGAACGGCAACTACCTGCTCGGCGTCCATATCGCCGACGTCAGCTACTATGTCCGCGAGCGCGGCGCGCTCGACCAGGAAGCGTACCGCCGCGGCACGAGCGTCTACTTGACCGACCGCGTCATCCCGATGCTGCCGCATCGGCTGTCCAACGGCATCTGCTCGCTGCATCCGCAGGTCGACCGGCTGACGATGAGCTGCGAGATGGAGTTCGACGCCTCGACGCTGAAGCGCGTGCGCCACGACATCTTCACGAGCGTCATCCGTTCCAAGGAACGCATGTCGTATACGAACGTGCGCAAGATTCTGACTCCGGTGGAGGAAGAGACGGCGGAAGCGATCGTATCGGACGAGCCTCTGGAGCCGCTGCATGCGTCTCAGGCGGACTTCGCGTCCGACGAGGCAGAGTTCGACCCGAGCCTGAGCGCGCCGGCCGAAAAGCTGCCTCCGGGCGGCATGGGCACGATCGTCGCCGACGATGACGGCGGCGTGCCGCGCCAAGCGGAGGAGGAAGAGGAGCCGTTCGTCGAGGCCTCGAGCGACGAGGACGAGGATGAAGGCGTCCGTCAGCCGGAGCGGCTGAGCCGTCCGTCGGACATGGGCCTCATCATTCCTGGAGGCGATGCCGGCAGTCCGGGCGAAAATGCCGACGAGGAATTCGCTGCCGATGACGAGTCGGATGCGCCGGCCGCGCAGGCGGACGACGGCGAGCCGTATCCGCTGCGCGGAGCCGGAGCCGGCGGACCGACGCGCTCCCGCGAGTCGGACAATCCTTGGATGGCGCAGGAAGCGCAGCCGGTCATCAACAACAAGCCGATCCGCAAGGCGGAGAAGGTGCGCACGCGGCAGGAGGACTTCGACCAGCTGGACGCCTTTGCCGGCGGACAGGCTCCGGCTTCTCAGCCGGCCGAGACGGATGCCGAGCGCGAAGCGCGGCTCGCCGCCGAGCGCCAGGACCGCGCCGAGCGGCGCGCGGAGCGCGAGCAGCTGCTGGAGCGCTATGCCGAGCTCGTGCCGACGTTCCAGCTGATGGAGGAGCTCGCGATGAAGCTCCGCCGCCAGCGCATGAACCGCGGCGCGATCGACTTCGATTTTTCGGAATCGAAGATTCTCGTGGACGACGAAGGCAAGCCGACCGACATCATCAAGCGCGATCGCACGATCGCCGAGATGATCATCGAGGAGTTCATGCTGGCGGCGAACGAGACGGTGTCCGAGCATTTCTTCTGGCTCAAGGTGCCGTTCCTCTACCGGGTGCACGAGAATCCGGAGGGCGAGAAGCTGATGACGTTCATCCAGATCGCCTCGAACTTCGGCTACTCGGTGCGCGGCAAGAACAACACGGTCCATCCCAAGGCGCTGCAGTCGCTGCTCGAGGAGATCAAGGGCACCAAGGAAGCAACGGTGCTTTCGACGATGATGCTGCGCTCGATGAAGCAGGCGCGCTACGATGCCCAGAGCCTCGGCCACTACGGCCTGGCGGCGGAGTACTACAGCCACTTCACGTCGCCGATCCGGCGCTATCCGGACCTGGTGATCCACCGGATCATCCGCGAGGTGCTGGAAAACGGCGGCACGCTGTCCGAAGCCCGCATCGAGGCGCTTGCCGCCCGCATGCCGGACATCGCCCAGCAGTCGTCGGAGCGCGAGCGCGTGGCGGTCGACGCCGAGCGGGATACGGATCAGCTCAAGAAATGCGAGTTTATGCTCGATAAAGTAGGAGAAGAGTTCACGGGCCTCATCAGCAGCGTGACCGGCTTCGGAATTTTCGTGGAGCTGCCGAACACGGTAGAAGGTCTCATAAGGCTGAGCAGCCTGAACGACGATTACTACCACTTTGACGATCAGCAGATGATCCTCATCGGTGAGCGCACCTCCAACATGTATCGCATCGGAGACGAGGTGAAAGTGCGCGTGGAGCGGGTAGATATGGATGATCATCAGATTGACTTCGCGATGGTCGAAGGTGGTTCGCGCGGAGCCGCTCAAGGAGGCGGAGCGCGCGGGAAGGGCCGCGGAGCCAAAGGGCGCCGCGGCAAGGAAGCCGCCGGCCGTGCAGGCGGCCAGCAAGGCGGCGCAGCCGCCGGGCGCGCCGGCGCAGGCGGCAGGCCCGCCGCGCAGGGCGGCGGGTCGCCGGCAGCGCCGGCGAGCGGCGCGCGTCCGAGCGCGCAGCGCGGACGCGGAGCCGGCGAAGCCGGCGGCCGCGGCCCGGGCGGAGCCGGGCGCGGTCCTCGCGGGGGCGGCGGCGGCAGAGGCCGCCGCGACAGCGGGTTCGGCCCCAACGGCTGGCGGGGCAGCATGCCGGAGGATATCCCGAACGTGCGGGATGACAATCCTTGGAGCGTGCGCGAGGGCGGCAAGATCGAGAGCACGAAGCGCACGGACATGTGGGGCTTGCCGGTGCCGCCGGCCAGCCTCGGCAACCGCGGCGGACGTCCGGGCGCAGGCCCGGCAGCGGACCGCAGCCGCGGACGCGGGCCGTCTCCGGACGGCGCGCCGCGCGGCGGACGCCCTAAGGGCGGACGCGGTCCGACGATCAGCGGGGCTTCCGCTGCAGAGGGCCAGACGGCCGCAGGCGTGCCGCAGGAGCAGGCCTCCAGCGGAGCCAAGGCGAAGCGCAAGCGCCGCAAAGGCAGCAGCACGGCGCCGTCCATCCGCGAAGTGACGCGGGCGGACATCGCCGATCTGTTCCGGGACATGGATCCGGAATCGCGCGCTTCCGTCACGCCGGACGCGGTTCCGGCCGAGGGCGGCTCCAAGCGCAGCCGTTCGCGCCGCAAGAAGAACAAAGGCGCCGCAGGCGCTCCGCCGGTGAGCGGCGGCGATGCGGGAACGAATCCGAGCTCCGCGCCTCAGGGCGGATCGGACTCCGCCGAGTAAGCAGACATGGACAGGGGTTGCCGAACCGGCAATCCCTGTTTTCAACGAAAGGAGGAGATCGAGGCATGGCCAAAAACAAAGATCAGTCGCAGAAGCCGCTCGCTCAGAACAAGAAGGCCTCGCATGACTACTTTATCGAAGAGACGTACGAGGCCGGCATCGTGCTGATGGGGACGGAGATCAAGTCGCTGCGGACCGGGCGGGCGAACTTGAACGATGCGTTCGCGACCGTGCGGAACGGCGAGATATTCCTTAACAACCTGCATATCAGCCCGTTCGAGCAAGGCAACCGGCATAATCCGACCGATCCGACGCGCGCGCGCAAGCTGCTGCTGCACAAGGCGCAGATCGCCAAGCTGTACGGCCAGTCCAAGCAGGATGGCTACTCGATCGTCCCGCTCAAGATCTACGTGCGCAACGGCTACGCCAAAATCCTGATCGGACTCGGCAAGGGCAAGAAGCAGTACGACAAGCGCGAGTCCGCCGCCAAGCGGGATGCCCAGCGCGACATTCAGCGGGCGCTGCGGGAGAAGCAGAAGGTGGCTCGCTAAACCGGGAGGAGGCGAATCGTCGATTCCGGGCCGGGCCTCGCGCTGCTCAAAGTCTCGCGCTGCCGAAGCAGGCGCAAGAGTTGCTGCTGCCTATCTGCTTCCAGCGTTTCGCTTCGCTTTTTCCGATTCACCTGTGGTATACTAGGAGTATCAAGTTACGTTGGCTTTGAATTTGCAATGCTGTGCGAGTGTCTCGCTCAGTCCTTGCGCTTCGGACCGCCGCGCGGCTGCTGCAGCTTAGGTGCATGCGCCGGCAGGACGGATCTGTCCGGGGGCGTTTATGGATTCGACGGGGGTAGTTCGAGCATGGGTTGCGGGTAGTGGGGACGCGTCCGCTTCATCAACGCTAAAGCCTATTAAATGGCAACCAACGTACAACTTTAGCAGCAGCCTAAGAAACTGTATGCTAAGCTCCTCTCCAGCATCGCCTATGTGCCGGATGTAGGGGCTCACCCTTAGTAGGCTACGCTGTTCGGTCTCCGCCTGGGGTCGGCAGAAGAAGACAATCAGGCTGACTTGTGAGATAGCCGGTTACGGGGCGCTCTTGCAAGTGACATCAAATCCGTGACTACACCCGTAGATGCCTGTGTGCCGTTGCCTTCGGACAGGGGTTCAAATCCCCTCGCCTCCACCAAACTTATCAGAAGAAGCACCGTGCTAGGTGCTTTTTTTGTTTTTATGAATACATGGTGGTTTCTGAAGCCTTGATATGACTGGATTCTTGCCAATGTTCGGAGGTTATCAGAGTGACCCGTTGTATGCACATTTTGAAGAGTTGAAACAGATACTATTTCAATTTGGATTGAACTTCCGTATTTCGTTAATATGCAATGAAGAGTTTAAAGAAAAAATTTATAATGTCGTTACAGCCTTATTCGGCAGCGTTGCTGACACATCAGAATTGTTTATGAGGTCAATACAGATGTCCAATTTGTTTGCTAACGATGCACCTAAGTCAGGAGAAGTTGTAACTAAGCAAAGAACAGCAGGCAATGATGGAACGAGGCAAATAGAAGAAAAGGAAATAAAGATCAGCTTATTGATAAAGAGCTCTTTGGTGAGATTGGTAGGTAATGATTTATTACCAACCGAGGAAATTGGACGCCTGCAAAAGGCTGATTACTCGAAGAGAGCTTTTAATATTAATTATCCTATCTTGAAGCTTTACGATGAAAACAGCCATATTTTAGAACAACGCAATATTAACGGTTATCCACGTTACTACAGCGATCTCTATACTATTAACGACCAACGATATTTACTCTTTAATCATTGGGTTGAAGAGCAGAGCAGGAGTGGGTTCCGAAGAAAATTATGAAGTAGTTAGAATCAATCACCCGATACTGCGTGGTTCAGTTTAGAAGGGGGAATTAATAACCATATGACTAGCCCTTTTGTCTGGCAGATGGTAAAGGAAGTGGTGACGAACCTAGGGGAAAAGCCTCCAATAGTGAAATAAAAAAATACATAAAAGGCGAGTACGGAAACGTAAACGAGACTACTATAAACTGTGCTATTCTTATATGCAGCGTAAATAAGAATTCAAGGATTAACAAGACTATCCACTTCCCAATCTCCATTTGTGTGGATGGAAAGACGCTTAGACTATACATGGACAACAATAATAATGTGGGAATAGAGTATCAAACTGGAGTAGGCAGAATCGACTTGCTTGCTGTTGACGAAGACGATAATTTCGTTGTCTTGGAACTGAAAGTAGGCAAAGGGGCCGATTATGCATTGGGCCAGCTACTGCGGTACATGGGATGGGTTAAATCCAAGCTTTGTTCAGGTAATACTGTAAAAGGCGAGATTGTGGTGCCAGAAATTGATGATAGACTCAAGTATGCAGCTAATATGGTGGAAGGTGTACCTCTTTACAGGTATCAAGTTAGTTTCTCCATAGCGGCTGTTAGTTTGCTGAGTTGAGTGTATGATGTTTAAGACACTTAATAGTTCCATGAGACTATATTATCTCGTTGTTTGCCTCGTTTGATTTACGTGGATTGATTAGTATAGGTGAAGTTGTCTGAGCAATAATGTCTATAGTGCAAATAATCATGGAGTTGAAACTTATGAAGATGTTATATAAGTATTATTCAGTAAGTGAACATTCATTGAAGAACATAAGCAATAGTGTTGTTTGCTTTAGTGACATTCTGGGTTTCAATGATCCTTTTGAAGGAGTTGGTCACTTTAAGTATGAAGCAACTCCTGAGATGCAGGAGTACTTTAATTCAATAGATTCTAATGCGCTAAATTATCTTAGTGAGGGCACAGCCGCTAACAGTAAAGAGCTTCTGAGTTTTAAACACAGAGTATTTTGTGTTACGGAAAAATATGACCATCCTCTTATTTGGGCACATTATGCTGGTTCACATACGGGTTTTTGTGTTGGTTACGATGAAGAAAATATAAAAAAAATTAGTGATAAATTTGATGACGTAGAGTATGCTGAGCATCCTCACTTGGTTGATGTGAATCAATTAGACATGGACAAGGTGGAAACTTTACTCTATGTCAAGTCAAAAGAGTGGAGCTACGAGGAAGAATGGCGAGCGATACATACAATAACGGATGCTGATGTAACACACTTGAACCCAAGAGAAGAATATGAAGTAGAAGCAGATAAACTCTATGTTTGGAACGGCTATGCTGCGCAGGGCAACTTGGAATTGTTGGCAGCAAAAAAGTACATTTTAAAACACTGCGAGCCAAAAGTTTTATACCTAGGTTTGAAAATGGACCAAGAAGCCAAAAATGAACTTATTAGAATAGCCAAAGAAAAGAAAATTGATATTTTTCAAATGACCCAACAATCGAACTCGTTTAAACTGGCAACTTACTAATGACGGCAGTAATGCACGAATAGTTTTTGGGGGTAATAGCTTTGTTTGAGTGTAAGGAATATGGTGGGTTATTGCTTGTTACTGGTGTCGAGGAAATTCCATCACAACTTTCTAAGCAAGAAAAGCTGCTGTACAATCGAGTATGCGACGTCCAATGCGTCGATTGTAAAAAGATATATTCTTCACCACCGTATGATTTTGGGTCGAAAATAAATAGCGTGTGAAAAATAAACGTTGAAGGACGAAGGCAGTCGTAAGAGTTAATTTTGCATTGAGTACCTTCTCGAAATGCTTGCTTATCTAGCCCGAAGAACAGGGCAGTTGCTTCATTTGTTGATACTACCTAAATTGTTGTGTACAATGGAAATATAATATGAAGCGGAAGCACCGCCAAGCTGCAGGGAACACCCCTGCCTGTTTGGTGGTGCTTTTTATTTGGAGAAAAGAGGTGCTGGAAATGGAGTGCAAGCTGATTTGGACTGATGCTGATCTTTAAAACTGTATATATTCTGGGAGAGAGGTGGAAGTATGGTTCCAAGGAGTGAGGGGTCAGTAAAAGTAAATGGATTTATTACTTAAGAATGAATGTTTTAATGATAGTGGGAAAAATTAATAAGTGTATGAAGGGGAGTAGTTTACTCTAAGTTTCTCCAGTGTGAGGGGGGCAAGATGACGGATACATTCACAAAAGAGGAACGAAGCAAGATTATGCGAGCTGTAAAAAGCAAAAAGACCTCCCTAGAGTCCAAAGTAACAAAAGAACTTTGGAAGCATGGATTGAGGTTTAGGGTAAATATTCATGATCTATTGGGTAAGCCAGATATTGCGATAAAAAAATATAAAATAGTAATCTTTATCGACTCATGCTTTTTTCATGGATGTTCATTACATTGTAGAATACCAAAGTCAAACGAAGAATACTGGGTGACCAAAATACGGAGGAATATCGAGAGAGATTTATCTGTTAATCGTTACTACAACTCTATTGGCTGGAACGTAATGAGGGTCTGGGAGCACGATCTAAAGGAAGATTTTCTTGGCACAGTGCAGAAGTTGATCCAGTTCGTTAATCTTGCCAAGAGACAATAACAATGATTTGTTGTATCATATAAGAACTAAATTTACGGTGGAATTGTATTAACCATGGAGGTGGCAGCGAATGATAAGAACTGGAAAACGCAGTGACTCCGCCTTCACTCTTCTAGAATTTTTTGCTGGAAGTGGATTAGTGGCTTATGCTTTGAAGAAGTATTTTAGGACTGTTTGGGCCAATGACATTGATGAAAAAAAGGCTGCCGTGTACATAGCCAATCATGGGAATAGCCACTTTCTCACGGCAGACATTCAGACCATCAGTGGTGTGGATTTGCCTACAGCTGATCTCTCGTGGGCTTCATTCCCTTGTCAGGATCTTTCTTTGGCTGGACAAACCGCTGGGATTAATGGAGCGAGAAGTGGAATGGTCTGGGAGTGGTTGCGGATATTAGATGAAATGTCTGTAATGCCTCCGCTCTTAGTGGCAGAAAATGTGGAGGGACTCGTTTCAGCAGAAGGCGGTAATCACTATAGAGTTTTGCATGAAGCATTGAGAAGCAGAGGTTATAAGATAGGTGCGGTTATGCTTGATGCTGCTTATTGGATTCCACAATCTCGTCCGAGAATTTTTGTTATTGCTATTAAAAATGACATGGAGTTACCAACTGAGCTAGTTTCTAATGGACCGACTTGGATGCATACAAAATCAATTGCAAAAGTAGCTGACAGTGTTCAGGATTGGGTTTGGTGGAATATGCCCGAACCAGCTGTAAGACAGGAGACACTTTCAGACATTGTTGAGTGGGATGCTCCTTGTGATGATGAAGTTGCACGTCAGCGTAATATATCTTTAATAGCTCCAAACCATTTGGAACGGTTTATCAGTGATAGAGTCTCAGCGGCTCCTGGCTATAAAAGGACTAGGAATGGAAAACAAGTTCTTGAGCTGCGTTTTGATGGAATTGCTGGGTGCTTACGAACTCCTAAGGGAGGAAGCAGCAGACAATATCTAGTGCTAAATTGTGATGGTGAATTAAAGACTAGGTTACTAACGATTCGTGAGACTGCTCGCTTAATGGGAGCCCCTGAATCGTACAAACTACCTGGGTCTTACAATGATGGCTATAAGGCTATGGGTGATGCAGTAGCAGTACCAGTAGCAGAATATTTAGCTAAGCATTTACTTTCAAAATTGGCTTTGGTGGCTTCTCGTAATTCGCAAGGAGGAACTGAACTGGATGTCGAACGAACTCCACGTGTTGTTACAGCAATTTAAAGAGCAACATAAATTGAGCACGAAGGGTAAGCTTGCTGCGATTTTAATAACAACCCGAAATGCCAAAAAGAACGGACTGCCGCTCGATTTTTCTGAGATGCTTACAGAGAATAAGGGTCAAATTAAAGGGCTTAGTAAAGCCAATGTACAAGCCATCTTAAGAGAGTACGGAGTTGAAAGAGTTCTTGCAGAAGAGGCTGGGAGAACTAGTAGAGGAAGTATCGGTTACGTCGAAGGTTATGCCGAGTTCTTAAATGATCTTCATGAACAAGGGATTGCGGATATGGAGTACATCGAATCTTGGTGGGTCGATCGTGTGAGAGATTTTTTCGCAGGACAACCCTTTGTACTTAGATACGATGCTAGTAAATCGTTAAGGGCTATAGTGAGAGATTTACTGGCCCAAGCGGTAAAAAGGCAGAAAGACAATCCTGGGACCATGTATGCAGGCGCAGTGTTACAGCATCTAGTTGGAGCGAAGCTATCTCTCTTGCTTTCTGATGATCGTGTTAGCAGACATGGCTTTTCTGTGGCCGATGCAGGGACTGGACGTAGTGGTGACTTTGTAATAGATGAAGTAATAATCCATGTTACCACAGCTCCTAGTGAAGCATTAATCAGGAAATGCAAAAGAAATTTGGAGGCAGGCACGAGACCCTTAATCGTAACTGTATATGAAAATATGCCAGCGGCTGAAAGCTTAGCCAAAATACAAGAGATCGAGGGACGTGTCGATATCTTGGAAGCAGAGCAGTTTATTGCTACAAATATATACGAATTGAGTGGATTTCTAACGTCAGAAAGACGAGTTACAGTTGAACGCTTAATAGAAAAGTATAATGAGATAGTAAGTGAAGTAGAGACGGACCCAAGTTTGAAAGTTTCGGTTGGATAGAAACATAAAAAGCATGACTAAGTTGTTGATAGTCATGCTTTTTTGTTATTCCTTACTTTCTACCCCTCAGTTTATAGTAGAACTCTTCAGCTAACTCATACATTTTTGAATAGTTTCTTTCTGCTGGCCGCGGGAGCGGACCCGGAGGTTCGGGACAAGCACGGCAATACGGCGCTCAGCTTCGCCAAGGACTGCGGGCACGAATCCGTCGTTCAGGCGCTGCTCGCCCATGCTTCCCAGGAGCTGCCTGCTTGAGGACATGTCCCCAAGCGTAGAGGTGCCTTCCGGGAAGGCTCCTTTTTGTCTCGGCCTTCACCTGGATTGGCATAGGCAAAAACAATACAGAGGGTGCTTCAAAGCGAAGGCTTTGAGGCGCCCTCTGTAGCATTCGGAAGAGCCCTTCGCCGAGGGCTCTAAAGAACGATGAGTAAGATCATTCAGTCATTGGGACGCAATGCGCCTCGATGATTGCAGCTGCATGGTGACGGTCGAATCGATGATTGACCATATCCACCGTAAAATCCTCGGCTTCTTTTGCGTCCATTATAAATTGCTGTTGGTTGTAACGAAGAGAAATCACCATGGCCGTAAATGCCGTACGTTTATTCGCATTATGAAAGGGATGGTTTTGTCCAAGCGACTCGAACAAGGCTGCTGCTTTTTCGAAAATCGTTGGATAAGCATCTTGGCCCAAAACAGATGTTTGAGGACGATGAAAGGCTGACTCGAGCAATCCAGCTTCTTTGACGCCCACTTGTTCGCCCGGACTGTAAACCCGAATCATCGCTACATTAATGGCGATCGCTTCCGCGACTGAAAGATAGCGAATCGGAGTCATCTGTCCTTAAGTCCGTGAAGCGTCTTGTCGTACTGCTCCATAACTTCGGATAGAGTATCCATGAAGTCTGCGCTGATTCCCTCAGGCAGAGAGACTTTGGTTGATTTCCTAATCTTGATTTCACCTGTAGCGGGACTCACTTCAATGCTGACCAGATCGCCCTGCTCCGCTCCGATCTGCTTCAGCGCTTCAGTCAGCGTCAAGCCAAGGCTGTTGCCGATTCGGGTCACTTTTCGTTCCATTTCAACCACCCTGTTCATGGAAATCTCTCCTTAGGAGTATATTCAACTGTTATAACAATTATACAACAATGGAATAGATGTTCAATGACAACGTCCCCAGTATCTCCCTGAGCTCTCCCTGCCGTCCGCCAGGCAGGAGTTGCCGCGCGAACCGCGAATTCAAGGGTATCCTTTTCGCGAGGTGACGCCATGCTCGATCTGCGCCGGATGTTCGTCGAGGAAGACAGCAGGATGAGCCGGTGGTTCAGGTTCTCCTCCCTGCGCAAGCGGATCATGCTGTTTCTGATCGTCGGCTTCGCATGCTTCGCCATGCTGATGGCCGCGGTGTCCTACAATGCGATCTATACGATGCAGCGCGACAAGATCAAGACGTCCATGGCGTTCAATCTGTATCAGCAAAGCAGCAAGCTGAACCAGCTCTACAGCCATCTGCTCCAGGTCACGCAGCAGATGGCGCCGGAAGGCACGGTCGGCAACCTGACGGAGGCGTACCTCGCCGCGCCCGACTCCTACCGGCAGCTGCTCCTCTCGCGGGACATCGCCTACAATATCGGCCTGATCACCTTCTCCAACCCGTCCATGGAGCTGGTCATGTACTACGACGAGGCGAAAGGCCAGGCCTCCTACTCCAACCTCCCGCTTCGCGAAAGCTTCCATCTGAGCGCGCTGCCCGATGCGGCCGCCTCGGCAGGGATCGCCTATCAATCTCCCCATCTCTCGATGTGCCGGTTCAGCGACGATCAAGTCGTATCGGTGACGCGGGAAATCCGATTCTCCGACGGGACGGAGCGCGTCGTCTATGTCGAAGCCAGAGCCGAAATCATCACCGACATGAAAACGCTTACAGACAACTTGGACCTGCCGTACATCCTGCTCGTCGCCGATGCCGCGGGCAAGGTGACCTACAGCAGCGCTCCGAATGCCTACGCCGCCGGAGCGAGCCTGCAGCTGAACGGAGAATCCGGCATGACGGACGGCTACGTCTGGAACCGGGTACAGGGCGAGTACGGCTATGACCTGGCGCTGCTGCTTCCCGTATCGAGCTACAACCGCGAGCTGTATGCCTGGAAAAACCACATGCTCTGGATCGTCTGCGCCGCCCTGCTGACGATGCTCCTGCTCATGCTGCTGCTGCGCCGGCTGATCAATCGGCCGTTCCGCTTGATCGAGAAGGAAATGAAGACGTTCGGCAAAGGCTACATGGGCACCCGGACGGTCCATACGGGCATGCTGGAGTTCGACCGCATCTTCGACCAGTTCAACGTCATGAAGCGGCAGATCCAGCAGCTGATGATGGAGGCGGAGCAGAAGGAAAAGCGCCGGCATCAGCTGGAGCTGGAGAAGCTCGCCAGCCAGATCAACCCGCATTTTCTGATGAATACGCTGAACTCCATGCGCTGGCTGGCGGCGCTGCACAAGCAGGAGGAGATCGAGAAGTTCGCGGCGGCGCTGATCGCGCTGCTCAGCTACAACCTGGGCAAGTCGAATGAAGCGGCTACGCTGCGATCGGAGCTGCAGGTCATGGCGACGTACCTGGAGCTGCAGCAGATGCGCTACGACTTCGAGGTGAGGCTGGACGTCGCCGAAGGCGGCTACCTGGACTGCCCCGTCGCCCGCTTCATCCTGCAGCCGATCGTGGAGAACGCCGTCTGCCACGGCATCGACGACAACGGGAGGCTGGACATCGTCGTTCGTCCCGATCCGTCGACGGAGACGGTCGCCATCGTCATCCGCGACGACGGCAAGGGGCTGAGCCGCGAGACGCTGGAGCTGCTGCAGCGCGAGACGCCGGACGAGCGGCAGGCAGGATGGGGCATTGGCTTGCGCTATGTCCGCTCGATGCTGGAATCGTTCTACGGCTTCAAGGCGCGCCTGACGATCGAGGGCGGCCCGAACGAGGGCACGACGGTGACGCTGCTGCTGCCCTATTCCCTTCCCCAAGCAAAGGAGCGAGCGATATGATCCGGGTGCTGATCGTCGACGACGACAAGCTGGCGCGCAAGGGCTTGATCTCCATCCTGCCCTGGTCCCGGCATGGCATGACCGTAGTGGGAGAGGCGGCGAACGGCGCGAAGGCGCTGGAGTTCATGGAACGGCAGGAGGTGGATCTGCTGTTCGTCGACCTCTCCATGCCGGTCATGTCCGGCCTGGAGCTGCTGCGCATCGTCCAGAGCCGCTTCCCGGACGTGCGGTCGGTCGTGCTGTCTTTTCACGAGGAGTTCGAAAGCGTGCAGACGGCGTACCGGCTGGGCGTGCTGGACTATCTGTCGAAGGTCCGGCTGGAATCCGAGGACGACGAGCAGATCCTGCAGCGGATCGGCGAGCGGCTCGCAAGCGAGACGCCGCGCTCTGCTCCTGCCGCGGCCGCTCCCGGCAGCGTCCCTCCTCCCGCGGAGGAGGACTGGAGCGCGCTCGAGGCTCAGTGGCGCTCGCTGCACTGGCTGTACAGCGAGGCGCTGTTCCAGCGCCTCTGCCAGCGGACGGCGGAGGCAGGCGTGTCCGTGCACCGGCTGGCCGGGCTGTTTCCCCGCATCCTCGCGCCGCTGGAGAACGTCCATGCGCCGGACTTCGGGCGGCTGGCGGAAGCGGGCGACGTCGCCGCCGCCCTGCAGTGGATGCGCGACTGCCGCTCGGTGATCTACGCTCAGGTCGCGGCGGCCTCCGACGGCGCCACGACGATGGAGAGCATGCTGAAGGCCGTCCTGTTCATCCGGGAGCGGGCTACCGGCGCGCTGCATGCCGAAGACGCGGCCGAGCATGTGCATATGAGCCGCAGCTACTTTTGCCAATGCTTCAAGAAATGGACCGGCTCGACGTTCAACGAGTACTTGCGGCAGGAGCGGATCCGCGCCGCCGAGCGGCTGCTGTGCGAGACGAACCGCTCCATCGGCTGGATCGCCAATGCGGTCGGCTACAGCGATTCCAAATATTTCTCCCAGCTTTTTCACGAACAGACGTCGCTGCTGCCGTCGGAATTCCGCGCCCAGCACCACAAGGGGGAGGAATGATCGCTGCGGACGAAACATCTGACCGCCCCTGCCGCAGAGGCCGCCGAAAAAGGCGGCACAGCTCCCCGACTTTTGTGAAGCGCTTTCATATTACAATGGGAAAGCACCGATTCAAGGGGAGGGATCTTATGAAACGAACGATGGCCACGATGCTGGCCGCCTTCATGCTGGGGCTAAGCCTGACCGCCTGCTCATCTTCCAACTCGACGAATACGGACGCGCAGGCGCCCGCGGAATCGTCCGGCCCGGCGCTGTCGGGAGACGATCTGGCGTTCTACCGATTCCCGGAGCCGGTCGACGTCCATATCGGCATGCCGGTCGATCCGACCGACAAGACGCTGCCGGCGGGCGACAGCGTCAGCAACAACCAGTACACGCGCTACCTGAAGGAAAAGTACAACATCAACGTCATCGTGGACTGGACGGCGGCGACCGGCAACGACTTCAAGCAGAAGGTGAGCCTGACGATCGCCTCCGGCAAGCTGCCGGACGGCATGGTCGTCGACGACCGCTCGTTCATGACGAAGGCGGCCAGCTCCGGCTTGCTCTACGACATCACCGACCTGTTCCAGCAATACCAGTCGACTCAGGTGAAGGACATCATGGAGAGCACCGGCGGCCGCGCCATGGATAACGCCAGCTACAAGGGCCGGATGGTCTCGCTGCCCAACATTACCGTCGACACCGACGGCGTCCACCTGCTCTGGATCCGCAAGGACTGGCTCGACAAGCTCGGGCTGCCGGTGCCGAAAACGCTGGCCGACATCGAGAAGACCGCCCAGGCGTTCAAGGACGGCAAGCTCGGCGGCGCGAACACGATCGGCATCGCCGGACCGTCGAAAAACACGTTCCCTTACGCTACCTTCCTCACCTCGTCCAACAACCTGGGAGGATTCGATCCGCTGTTCGGCGCGAAGGACGCCTACCCGGGGTACTGGCTCGACAACGGCGACGGCTCGGTGACGTACGGAACCTTGACGGAGCAGACCAAGGAAACGCTGGCGACGCTGGCCGACTGGTACAAAAAAGGGCTGATCGATCCCGAGGCCGGCACCCGCGACAACGTCGGCGATCCGATCAACGCGAACCAGACGGGCATCTTCTTCGGCCCTTGGTGGAGCGGCGGCTACGGCAACGGCGATTCGTTCAAGAACGATCCGACGGCCAACTGGCAGGCCTATCCCGTCTACACCGACGACGGCAAGTGGAACGCGCATATGAAGACGACCGGCAGCACCTATACGCTCATCAGCAAAAACGCCAAGCCCGATGTCGTCAAGGCGATCCTCATCATGAACAACGCGCTCGTCCGCGACGAGGCGACGTTCGACCTGTCGGTAGCGGTCGGCTGGTATCCGCTGCGCAACGTCATGGCCGCGGCCAACGAGACGGAGTACGAATACGCCGAGCTGCTCAAGGTGCTCAAGGGCGAGACGCAGGCCGAGGACTACAACGTGCCGAACAGCCTGTACAAGCTGATGTACGCCGACGCCAAAAAAGTGAAGGACGTCATCAAGCCGCCTTATGACGAGCTGAACGTCAGCAACTTCAATACGGCGAACTTCGGCGACTTCCAGCGCCTCTACTCGCTGCTGATCGGCGATCGTCCGTTCTCGACCGTGCCGATCGACAAAAAGGTGTTCAGCGTCACCTACAACCAGACGCCGACGATGGAGACGAAGTGGGCCAACCTCAAGAAGCTGGAGGACGAGACGGTGCTGAAAATCATTCTGGGCCAGGCGCCGATCGATTCCTTCGACAAGTTCGTGAAGGACTGGAAAGCTCAAGGCGGAGACGAGATCACGGCCGAAGTCGCCGAGCTGCTGAAAAAATAACGAGTTGCCGGTCAGCGGCTCCGGCTGCCTGCGAAAAGGCGGCCGGAGCCTGCGGCAAGCCGGCGAGTCCGTGAAGGGGGGATCGGCGGCCATGAGAAGAATGAACGTCGAGAAGCATTACTATCTGATGCTGCTGCCGGGGATGGTCTGGCTCGTCCTGTTCAGCATCGTGCCGATGGCCGGCATCGTGATGGCGTTCCAGAACTACAATCCGGGGGCGGGCCTGCTGAAGTCGCCGTGGGTCGGACTGGACAACTTCCGGTACATGTTCCAGCTGAGCGACAGCCGGACGGTCATCGTCAATACGTTCATCATCGCCATCGGAAAAATCGTGCTCAATCTGATCATTCCGCTCGTCTTCGCGATCCTGCTGAACGAGCTTCGGCATCTGCGCTTCAAAAAGCTCGTGCAGACGGTCGCCTACCTGCCGCACTTCCTGTCCTGGGTCATCATGGCGACGATCGTCATCGGCATCTTCGGCTATTACGGCGTCGTCAACACGGTGCTCGGCATGTTCGGCGTGAGTCCGCAGCTGTTCATGGCGGATGCCGGCATCTTCCGCCAGCTGCTCGTCGGCACCGACGTGTGGAAGGAGTTCGGCTACAACGCCATCATCTATCTGGCGGCGCTGACCGGCATCAACCTCAACCTATATGAGGCGGCCGCGATCGACGGCGCCAGCCGCTGGCAGCTGATCCGGAACGTGACGCTGCCCGCGATGACGACGACGGTCGTCCTGCTCGGCGTGCTCAGCCTCGGCAACGTGCTCAACGCCGGGTTCGACCAGGTGTACAACCTGTACAATCCGCTCGTCTACTCGACCGGGGACATCCTCGACACGTGGGTATACCGCCTCGGCCTGCAGAACCTGCAATTCTCGCTGGCGACGGCGGCGGGACTGTTCAAGTCGGCCATCAGCTTCGTGCTGATCGTCGTCTCGTACCGGCTGGCCTACCGCTATGCGGATTACACGGTGTTCTAAGGGAGGGAGACGGCATGGTCCAAAGCAAGACATTCGGCTCGAGGGCGTTCGACGGCGCCAATTACGTGCTGCTCGCCCTTCTGCTGTTCAGCTGCCTGTATCCGCTCTGGTATACGTTCTGCGTATCGATCTCCGACAAGGCCGCCGCCAACGCGGGCCTCGTGACGATCTATCCGATCGGCTTCTCCTTGGCGTCCTACAAGGAAATTCTAGGCGACGCGCTGTTCTTCAACTCGTTCTGGATCTCCATCCAGCGCACCGTGCTCGGCACGGGGCTGTCGCTGTTCGTATCGGTGCTGATGGCTTACCCGCTAGCCAGGCCCTCCCGGGAATTCCGGCTGCGCAACGTGTTCATGTGGATCCTCGTGTTCTGCATGCTGTTCAGCGGCGGACTGATCCCATGGTATCTGACCGTCCAGAGCTACGGCCTGATCAACTCGATCTGGGCGCTCGTGCTGGCCGGAGGCTTGCCGGTGTTCAACGTCATCCTCATCATGAACTTTTTCCGCAACCTGCCCAAGGAGCTGAACGAAGCCGCCGTCGTCGACGGCGCCGGCCCGTGGGCGATCCTGTTCCGCGTCTATCTGCCGTGCTCGATTCCCGTGCTGGCGGCCGTGGCGCTGTTCATCGGCGTGTACCATTGGAACGAGTTTTTCAACGGGCTCGTGCTGATGAACACCTCCGACAAGTACCCGCTGCAGACGTACATCCAGCAGCTGGTCGTCAACATCCCGACCGGGACGAACCTGACGCCCGACCAGTACAAGAAGCTGTCGGAGCTGTCCAACCGGACGCTGAACTCGGCCAAGGTGTTCATCGCGATGGTGCCGATGCTGATCGTCTATCCGTTCCTGCAGAAATATTTCGTGTCGGGCATCATGCTCGGAGCGGTGAAGGAGTAGGACTCGGTCCTACTCCTTTCTTTTCGTTTGAAAGTCGCCCCGAATGAACTTCTCTCCCCATTCGCATAGCTGGTCCAGAATGCCGCTTCGCAGCGGCTTCGATCCGGTGCTGCGGGAGGAGGATGAGCCCGACTGGTCGAACGGGAGCAAGAAATACTCCGCCGAGGCGGAAGCGGAGATGGAGCGGATGAGGCGGCATGATGCGCTCGCCTACATCTTCCCCATCTGGTGGTACGGCCTGCCGGCCATGCTGAAGGGATATATCGACCGCGTCTGGAACTACGGCTTCGCTTACGGCGACTCCAAGCTTCCGCATCAGCGCGTGCTGTGGATCGGTCTGGCGGCGGCCACGCAGGAGCAGCTCCGGAAGAGGGGCTTTGACGAGATGCTCGGCCACCAGCTCAATGTCGGTCTGGCCCATTACTCCGGCATAGCCGAGTCCAGGCTAGAGATCCTGTACGATACGCTCAGCTCCGATCAAGCGTACATGGAGAAGCTGCTGGACGATGCGCATGAGCTGGGCGTCCATTATGACCAGTGGCATGCGGAGCATGCCGCGAGGTTCAAGGTCGGGACGGAAATCTGATGCGAAGCCATGAACCGGAACTTCCGGTTCATGGCTTTTGCGGTTATTCCGATAATCATCGACTCAGTTCTGCGATAGGAAGCGGCAAATCCCAGCAAATGATTGTTTCGCAACCTGGAGTCGGGAAGGTAAGGTGAAGGAGCTTTCGAGAGCTTCTGTCGGGAGCCGATTCTAGAGTCCGCATCCGGAGGGGAGAGGAGGACAAGCGAAGCGATTTATTGAAAGCGGTTGCATGCATTCGAGAACGGCAGCGAAGCGGCATCGGCCGAAATCCTGCATGAATTCAGGAGGGATTCCATTGAAGAAAAGAATCATCCGCTTGGCCTGCGTGGCTCTGGCGGCAGCGCTGCTGCTGACGATCCTGTCCGGCGGAAGGGCCGCCACGATCCATGCTGCCGGCCTGGCGATCTCGAGCGCAGGGGGCTGGAACGAGACGGCCTATGTGGAATGGACGCCGGAGAGCGGGGCGACGGGCTACCAGGTCTACGTCAAGCCGGCCGGCGCCGCCGACGCCCAGTACCGCCAGCTCGACAACGAGCTGATCCGCCGCTACCCGTCCTATTGGCGGGCCGACGCCGTAGGGCTGGCCGCGGGATCGTATGTCCTGAAGGTCGAAGCGCTGCTGTCCGGCGGCGGAAGGACCAGCGTCGTCACCGGCGCGCTGCCGGTAGCGGCCCACGACCGCTCCGGATTCGCTTTTGCCCCGGGCTCGGCCTATGGCACCGGATCGGGCGCCTACAACGAGGACGGCACGCTCCGGGCAGGAGCGAAGGTGCTGTATGTCACCTCTGCGACGGCGCGGACGGTCGAGCTCGATGTCGTCACGAGCAGCTCCGGAGCGGTGCAGAAGGGCATCGGCATCGCCCAGATCATGGAGCTGAGGCAAAAAGGCTACGACAAGACGCCGCTGGCGGTCCGGATCGTCGGACAAATTACGGAGGGCGACATGAGCGGGCAGCTGAACGGCAGCGGCTACCTGCAGGTCAAGGGGAAAGCCGACTACGCCGAGCTGAACCTGACGATCGAAGGCATCGGGAAAGACGCCTCTGCCTACGGCTGGGGACTGCTGCTGCGTTCCGTCGGCAACGTCGAGGTCCGCAACATCGGCTGGATGCTGTTCCCCGACGACGGCATCTCGCTCGACACCGGCAACGCGAACGTGTGGGTGCATCATAACGATCTGTTCTACGGCAAGGCCGGCAGCGATGCCGATCAGGCCAAGGGCGACGGCTCGACCGATCTCAAGAAGGGCTCGACGCACATTACAATCTCGTACAACCACTATTGGGACTCCGGGAAAGCCTCCCTCGTCGGCTTGAGCGAGACGGCGGAATTCTTCGCCACCTTCCACCACAACTGGTTCGATCATTCCGACTCCCGCCATCCGCGCATCCGCGTCGCCTCCGTCCATATCTACAACAACTTCTTCGACGGAATCTCCAAGTACGGCGTAGGCGTGACGACGGGGGCTTCGGCCTTCGTCGAAGCGAACTATTTCCGGCACGCCAAGCATCCGATGCTGAGCTCGCTGCAAGGCACCGACGCGCTTGGAGAAGGCACGTTCTCGGGCGAGAACGGCGGCATGATCAAGGCGTACGGCAACATCGTCGTCGACGCCGAGAGCTTGATCTACGCCAACTCCGACGCGGGCACGGCTCCGGCCCATGCCTCCTCGTTCGACGCTTATCTCGCATCGGCGCGGAGCGAGGCGGTTCCGGCAGCCTACAAGGCGCTCAAGGGCGGCACGCCGTACAACAACTTCGATACCCGGATCGCGACCGGAGCCGACGCCTCCGACGTCGATCCCGCCGGCCAGGTCGAGGCGATCGTGACGGCAGAGGCCGGACGCCTCGGCGGCGGCGACTTCGCGTGGACGTTCAACGATGCGGCGGATGATACGTCCTATGCGGTCCTTGCGCCGCTGATGGCCAAGATCGTCTCGTATCGGACGCAGCTCGTCTCGGTCGGAGGGAACGCGAGCCCGGCCACCCCGACCCCATCTCCGACCGCGAGTCCGACGGCGGCTCCAACGGCTACGCCAACGGCCACGCCGACGCCGACGTCCGGACCGACCGCGACTCCTGGTGCAGGAGTCCGCGTGCATAACTTTACGGCCGACGGCCTGACCAGCTCCTTCTTCGCGATTCAGGGCAGCCTGTCGTCGACGAAGGGCACGGTGATCTACGACGGCCTGACGCTGACGAGCTGCTTGAAGATGGAAAGCTCGACCTCGATCTCGTTCACGGCCGCGACGGCTTCGACGCTGACGCTCGTCTTCAATTCGCCCGACGGGACGAAGGTCAATATCGACGGCGCGGCGCATGCGATGACGAACGGGACCGTCAGCGTCGCCCTGTCCGCGGGCGCGCACAGCATCTCGAAAAACGCGGTCGCCAACCTGTACTACATGAAGCTGGTTCCTTCTTCGTGACGGAAGCCGGCTGCACGAGCATGCCAAAGCCATGGACCGGTTCCGGTCCATGGCTTTTCGGGTATATACTAGATTCAGAAACGGAAAAAGGGAGGCGATAGACATGCAAGAGACGATTCCGCAGCGAGAACTCAACGACGGCCTCAAGGTACCTGCCATCGGGCTTGGCACGTACAGCCTGCGGGGAGCCGAAGGCGCGAAGGCGATCGCCGGGGCGATCGACATCGGCTACCGGCTGCTCGATTCGGCGTTCAACTACGAGAACGAGGGGGCGCTTGGCCAGGCGGTGCGCCTAAGCTCCGTGCCGCGGGAGGAGCTGCGCCTCTGCTCCAAGCTGCCGGGCCGCCGCCATGCCTACAAGGAGGCGCTGCTGACGGTCGAGGAGTCGCTCTATCGATCCGGCCTCGACTATTACGACCTTTATCTGATCCACTGGCCGAATCCGAAGCGGGACCGCTACGTCGAGGCTTGGCAGGCGCTGATCGAGGCGAAGAAAAGAGGGCATGTCCGCTCCATCGGCGTGTGCAACTTCCTGCCGGAGCATCTCGATCGGCTCGTCGCCGAGACGGGCGTCGCCCCGAGCCTGAATCAGGTGGAGCTGCATCCGCTCTTCCAACAGCCGGAGCAGCGGGCCAAGGATGCCGAGCTCGGCATCGTGACGGAGTCGTGGAGCCCGCTCGGCCGCGACCATGACCTCGCCGGGCTGGAGCCGATCCGCAGCATCGCGGAGCAGGTCGGCAAGACGCCGACGCAGGTCGTGCTGCGCTGGCATGTGCAGCTCGGAGCGCTGCCGATTCCCAAAGCCGGCTCGGCCGAGCATCAGCGGGAAAATCTGGCGATCTTCGACTTCGAGCTGTCGGCGCAGCAGATGGAGGCGATCGGTACTCTCCATCGGCCGGACGGATGGCTGTGGGGCCAAGGCCCGGCGGAATACGAGGAATTCTGAGTCAGTGCGGCAGCTTGACGCGGGCGGCAGCGCTGTGTTAAACAGATGATAGCGCTTTCCATCTGTCATGCAACAGCTGCAGAGGCGAGGGAAGCCGGGAACCAACATGCCGACGGAAGGATGGATTCACCATGCCAAGCGGAACGCATCGCAGCGAGGTCAAGGCCAGTCTGGAGCAGGTCCAAGCCTTCATCCGCGATCCCGACCGATGGGAGCCGCTCATGCCGGGCTACATCAAGCACGAGATCGTCAGCGCGCGGGAGTCGGTCTGGACGTTCAAGGCCGATCTGGGCTTCACGAAAAAAGCCGTCGAGCTGAAGCTCGAGCTGGAGGAGGAAGCGGACCCGAGCCGGGTCGCCTTCCGCCTGACCGGCCTCTCCGATCCCGTCGAGGGCAGCGGCAGCTTCGAGGCTGCGGCCGCAGGCGCGGCGGCGAGCCTCGTCGGCAGCCTCGACATCAGCGGCAAGGGGCTCATGGCGATGATGATGAACAGCGTCATGAAGGAGTTCGTGCCGCGCGCGGTCGAGCAGCTGACCGCAGCGACGGCGGCCGCCATCGAGGAGCGGGCGGCAAGCTGACGCGAACGAAGCCGATCGGAAGAAAGAGAAAGACAGCCTGCCCCGATGAGAGGGGCAGGCTGTCTTTTTGCGTTGGAATGGCCGATCGCAAGGGGTCTGCCTGGTCAGCTGCGCTCGAAGGCGACGATCCATTCGCCTTGCGTCTGCGCGTAGCCGACATCGCCCTCGGCGACAAGGCCGTACAGCTTTTTGACGTCGAGGAATTCCTTGCGCTCGCCGTTCTCGAACTCCAACGTGATGTAGTAGTCCGTGCGCGAGGAGCCCGACGTATGGAACTGATTGTCCGGGCCGTGGGAATGGCCGGAGCTATGATGTACTTCCATCCGCTTGGAGACGATGCGGGCGTGGACGGATTCGCGCGGCGAGCTGGCGTTCTGCGCGTAGCGGACGCCGCGCGCGATCATCGTGACGATGACGATGACGAACACGATGCCGATCAGCACCGGCACGAGCGTGAACATGAAGTTGAAGCCGGAGCCGGGACCGGCGACGGGGCCGAAGCCTCCATGCGAACCGAAGCTGGCTGGGGAGCCGAAGTCGATCTCCGGCGAGAAGCCGCTGTCGGGCTCGAAGCTGATGCGGGAGTCCGGTCCGAACTCGGGGCCAAAGCTCATTTCCATCTGCAGCGCCTCCTTTGGGATGATTGCTTCTAGGTGAGACGCAACGAGCAGGAGTGAAGTTTCAGAAATAGTTAAAAATGGATAAATGGAAATCTACACGGCATCTTCACAACCTCTCGGTACAGTAGAGGCAGGGCGAGGCGTCGGCGAAAATGGCCATCCAAGGCACAAATGTGTCTTGGACGGGGTTGGGCAGCGACGGAGTTGGCCAACCAAGGCACAAATGTGCCTTGGATGGGGTTGGGCAGCGATGGATTTGGCCAACCAAGGCACAAATGTGCCTTGGATGGGGTTGGGCAGCGACGGAATTGGCCATCCAAGGCACAAATGTGCCTTGGATGGGGTTGGGTAGCGACGGATTTGGCCAACCAAGGCACAAATGTGCCTTGGATGGCCGGCGGGGCAGTCGTCCGTATCGAGACTAGAGCGGATCGAGTACTGGAACGGCAAGGAAAAGGAGATACTTGCCTCTAGAAGAGCCTAGACAAGAAGCGAAGGAGGCGGCAGAAGCATGAGACGGATCGGAAAAGGACTGGCTGCGGCCGCAGTGCTGGCGGTCGTATTGGCCGGCTGCGGAGCCAAGAACGGAGGACATGAGGCCATGAACGTGGAAAACCACGGAGCGGCGAGCAATGCGGAGGGAAACACGGCGGCGCCGGGCGGGGAAGCGGCGAATTCCGCCCATGAAGGCATGCACCATGGCTCGGACGAGCTCCCGGACGACATGGTGGCGGCGCAAAACCCGGCATTCCCGGTCGGCAGCCGAGCCAAGCTGCAGGCCGGCCATATGCCGGGCATGGAAGGCGCGGAGGCGACGATCGCAGGCGCCTATGCGACGACGGTTTATTCCGTGTCCTACACGCCGACGACCGGCGGGGAACGGGTGACGAACCACGAGTGGGTCGTGCATGAGGAAATCGACGGCGCCGGTTCCGAGCCGTACAAGCCCGGCGACGAGGTCGTGCTGGATGCCGAGCATATGGCCGGCATGGACGGCGCCGTGGCGACGATCGATACGGCGGAGCAGACAACGGTGTACGCCGTGGACTATGTCCCTGTGGACGGCGGCGAGCCCGTCAAGAACCATAGGTGGGTGACGGAGAGCGAGTTGAAGGCGGAGTAGGCTACGGCGAAATGGATTGTATTGCAGCACTCGGCTCTGGGAGGAGCCGAGTGCTGTTTTTGCTAGGATATCCAACCGACACAAGACGCTCAGATGGCCTCTTTCCTTTCTTCTCCAACGTTTCCGGCTTGTCAGAGCTTCCATCTATCTCCTATGATTGAAGAAGCATGGAAGAACGGAGGAAATGTCCGTGAAAGAGGGTTCGCTAAGCGCGCAAACGCTGCGGGGCATACCGGAGCTGAAGTACGTGAACGCCGACAATGTCGTGCGTTATCGCGCGATCATGCGCTTTTTTTATTTGGAATACAAGCGGCTGCGCTACTGGCTGAGGCCGGAAGAGATTTTCGACGCCATGTCCGCCGCGAGCCTTTGGCCTGGCTATACGCTGGAGATGTGCCAGCAGGATCTGGAGCAGCTGGCGCAGTGGCAGAACCTGACGTCGCGGCATGAAGGCGGCCGTTCGTCGACGTTGGAGGAATACTTGAAGAAAAAGCTGCAGTATTGCTTGCGGCCGTACTCCATCGAGATCGAGCGCATGCTCGAATCGCTGGAGAAGGTGACCGGCTACGGCGGATCGCTGGAGGCGAGCCTGTTCGACACGATTGCCGAAAAGCTGTTCGCGATCCGCCTCGATGCGGTCGAGCTGGAGCCGGAGGCCGCTTTGCAGCTATGGAAGTCGCTGTACGAATCGTTCGTCAAGCTGCATGAAAATGCCGCCGACTACATGGCCAGCCTGCACACCGCAAAAGCCGAGGAAATGATGGTGACGGACGCCTTCCTGCTGTTCAAGGAGAAGCTGACCGACTATCTCCAGCATTTCGTACAGGCGCTGCAGCGCAGCTCCTACTCGATTGAAGGACATCTGCTCCAGATCCGCGAGCCGGTCATGGAGCTGTTCCTGGAGCGTGTCGCCGCAGGCGAGCTGAACCGTCCCCGGCTGGAGGACGGGCCAGACAAGGAGGAGCTGCTGGAGGAGCTGCGCCAGGGCTGGGGCAATATCCGGCGCTGGTTCCTTGGCAGCGGCTCCGCGGCGAGCGAGCTGACGATGCTGGAACGGGCGACGAAGGATGCCATCGCCCGCATCGTGCGCAGCGCCATCCGCATCCAGGAGCGCAAGCGCTCCGGGATGAGCCGCAAAAAGGAGCTGGAGCATCTCGCGAGCTGGTTCGCCCGCCTGGAGTCCATCGAGGACGCCCATCGGCTCGGCGCGCATGCGTTCGGCTTGTTCCGCACGCGCCATCTGCAGGGCGAGGATCTCCGCACGACGGACCGCTCCGATCAATCTTCCTGGGAGGAGCAGCCGATGCTGCGCCGGCTGCGTTCCCGCAGCCGCAAGCGCTCCGAGCGCTCCGTGTCGGATTCGGTAACGGATCATGGGGCGCGCAAGCAGCGGGAGCGGGAAGCTTATCAGGCGAGGCAGGCGGAAGAGAGGCGCGGCATCGAACGGATGCTGCGGCTGAAAGAGCTGTCGATCTCCGAGCTGGGGCCGGTGACGGCCCAGGAGCGGATCCGCTTGCTGCAATGGATCGGCCGCTGCATGACGGCAGGAACGAGGCGCAGCTTCGTCACGGCGGAAGGGGTGCGCATCACGCTCCAGAAGCCGGAGCATGGTGAGCGGGCGCTGCTGCAGGCGGAGGATGGAGAGCTCGAAATGGCGGATTATCGGCTGAGCTTCCAGCTGACCGAGGCCGCTTCAAGTGAGCTGGAGCTGGCCGAGAGAGAAGAAGAGGAGGCGAGGCGATGAATCGCGGAGCGGCACGCCGCGCAGCCAAGCGAGAGCGCAGCGCGGAGCAGCTGGCCGAGCGCAAGCAGGAATGCGCGCAGGCTCTGCTCAACCGGCCGTGGGTGTCCAAGGAAGAGGACGCCGAGCTTTATTATGCGGTCAAGGATCATTACGAGGAGCTGAGAGGCTGGTTCATGGACAAGGCGGGCTTGCCGCTGCTGCTGACGCGGACGATGGCCAAGCTGGATAAGGCTCCGGTCGGCGCGCAGCCCTGGATGGGATTCGAGGAGTTCCGCGAGCCGCAGGACTATGTCTTTTTCACCTACGGCCTCTGGTACCTGGAGTCCAAGACGGAGCTCGACCAGTTCCTGCTGTCCGAGATGGTGGAGCAGATCCGCGAGCAGATGATCGCCGGAGGCATGGATGCGGACTGGCGAGTCTACTCGCATCGGCTCTCGATGGCGCGCGCGCTCAAAAAGCTGCGCGTGCTCGGCGTGCTGCTCGGCGTAGACGGCGACGAATCGCTATGGGCGCAGAACGAGGAGCGCAACGTGCTGTATGAATGCTCCCCTGCCGCCCGGTATGTGCTGCGCCGGTTCCCTTGGGACCTGACGGATGCCCGGGAGCTGCGGCAGCTCGAGGATCCGGTCGCGTACGCGGATACGGCCGATGGACAGAACGGACGCATCCGGCACCGGGTGTTCCGCCGGCTGCTGATGGAGCCGCTGGTCGAGGATCGGGACTGGAGCGAGGAGGAGCTGAAGTACGTGCAAGGTCAGCGACGCGCGATTTTGGACCAGCTTGAGAAGACGCTCGGCTGGAACGGACGGCGCTATCGCGAAGGCATGGCCTTTTTCCACCCTGGCCTCACCTCGGAAAGCGAGCTGTTCCCGACGCAAGCCGCCGTCTCCGATCTCGCGCTGCTCGTGTCCGGAGAGCTGCGGCGCCTGAAGGACGAAGGAAGCCTCGAGCCGCAGCCGGATGGGGCGATCCGCTTGACGATGTCCGAGCTGGAGACGATGCTGCTTCGCCTGCGCAAGCAGCATGGAAAGTACTGGAGCAAGGAATGGAGGGAGGATCTGTCCAGCAGCGAGCTGGCCGCCCTGTGCCTGGACCATCTGAAGTCTTGGGGGCTGGCGGAGCGCACGGCGGCAGGAGAGGTCCGAATATCGGCCATCCTTGGGCGATGGCAGGCCGAATATGGGGAGGAGGAGCGGGAATGAGCATCGAAACGCGTCAGAAAGAAAGTGTAGATGAGCAGGAGGACGACGGAAGAGAAAGCAGTTTTCGAGCGGCGGAGGCCGCGGCGGCGCCGTCCTCGGCCCGCTGGCAGATGAACCGGGTCGGCATCCTGAACTTCTGGTATTACGACGAGGAAGAGTTCCAGCTGGAAAATGGCCGCATCATCTTGCGCGGAGCGAACGGCTCCGGCAAGTCGGTCACGATGCAAAGCTTCCTGCCGCTCGTGCTGGACGGCGACAAGCGGGCTCATCGTCTCGATCCGTTCGGATCGAGGGACCGCCGGATCGAGTATTATTTGCTCGGCGAAGAAGAGAGCGGGTCGGTCAAGACCGACTCGACCGGATACTTGTGGATGGAGTTCAAGCATGGCGAGACCGGCTTGCATCGCACGATCGGCATCGGGCTGAGAGCGCGGCGCGGCGGAGCGCAGGTGCAGTTCTGGGGGTTCGCGATCACCGACGGCAGGCGGATCGGACGCGATCTCTGGCTGTATGACCGTCCGGCCTGGCTGGAGGACAAGATCAAGACGCCGCTCGACCGCAAGGAGCTGGAGAAGCTCATCGGCGCAGGCGGGCAGGTCGTCCACGACCAGAAAGCCTATCAGGATCTCGTCAACAAGCAGCTGTTCGGCTTT
Source organism: Paenibacillus pasadenensis (assembly GCF_002864175.1). Taxonomy (NCBI): domain Bacteria; kingdom Bacillati; phylum Bacillota; class Bacilli; order Caryophanales; family Paenibacillaceae; genus Paenibacillus; species Paenibacillus pasadenensis. The sequence continues at coordinate 299,494 of NZ_NFEZ01000004.1, forward strand.
CCGGACAGCGACGCGTTCCAGGATTTGCTGCAGCTGATGATCCAGCTGCGCAGTCCGAAGCTGTCCAAGGACTTCAAGCCGTCCGCCATCTACCAGATCCTGCATCAGGCGCTGCCGCCTCTGCTCGAGGACGATCTGCGCCCGCTGTCCGAAGTGCTGGAGGACATGGACCAGATCACGGATCGGCTGGACGAGCTGCGCCGGCACCGGGCGAGCGTGGACAAGCTGCAGCAGCGGTATGATTTCTACAACAAGCATCAGCTGCTGGAGCGGTCAGACCGCTATCGCGCCGCGGCGGCGGAGCTGGAGCAGGCGCTGGCCAAGGTGCGGACATGTCAGCAGGAGCTGGACGCCGCCGGGCAGGATCGGGAGGCGGCGGAGTCGAGGCTGGCCGCGCTGCAGGATCAGGTCCGCACGCTGAACGCGGAGCGCGAGCTGCTGGGCCGGCATGAAGCGATCGGCAAGCAGCAGGAGTACGAGAAGGCGCAGGAGATGCTGGAGGATCTGGAGCGCCAGCTGGCTCGGGCCAGGGAGTCGCTGCGCAAGGCAGGAGCCCGGGAGGACCAGCTGCGGCGCGAGCAGGAGGCGCGGCAAGCGGATCTGCAGCGGCTCGGCGGAGGGCAGCTCGAGCTGCTGGATGAGCTCGAGGCGCTGGCCGGCGAGTTGGAGTTCCAGGAGCATGCGGTCTATCACCGCTATTGGATGCCGGATGTTCCGGCCGGGGATGCATGGCGCGAGCCCTGGCGCCGGGATCTGAGGCAGCATCGTCAGCGCATCGAGCAGGCGCTTGCCCGGGCGATCCAGGAGCGGGAAGCGGGAGCGGCCGCCAGGGACCGGGAGATCGAGCTGGGCGAAGCGAGCCGCAGTCGCGACGAAGCGGAGCGGATTCGGGGAGATCGCGGACGGAAGCTCGACGAGGCCAGAGAAGAGCTGAGAAATGAGCTGGCGATCTGGGCCGGCCGGCTGCAGGTTCTCCCGTTCGACGAGGCGTCGCTGCGGGCGGCGCTGGAAGCCGTCAGCGAGTACAGCGAGGAAAGCAGCTCGCTGGAGCCGCTGCGCGCGCCGCTGGCCGCCGCCTATGACGGGGAGCGCGAGCGTCTCGTCTCGGCGCGGCTGGAGCTGGAGAGGGAAAGCCGCCAGCTGGCCGCAGATCGCGAGCAGCTGGTCATGGAGAAGCGGCGCTGGGAGCAGAGCCGGGAGCCGGAGCCGCCTCGCAGCGAGGCGCGCAGCCGCTTTAGGTCCCGGCTGGCGGGCGAGATCGCCGGAGCTCCGCTTTATGCAGCTTGCGACTTTGCCTCGGGCCTGACGGAAGAGGCGCGGGCACGCATCGAGGAAGCGCTGGAAAAAAGCGGGCTGCTCGATGCCTGGATCGCGCCGGACGGGCGGATCGAAGCGGCGGCTGCCGGCGAGGAAGAGAGCTGGCTGGCTCCGGTTCCGTACGAGTTCGGCTATACGCTGGCCGATGTGCTGGTCGCGGATCCGCCGGAGGGCAGCGGTCTGAGCGCCGAGCGGATTCGGCAGGTGCTGCGCAGCTTCCTGTGGGACGAGAGCGGCGCGGCGGGCGACGGCGATTGGGGAGGCGCGATCGGAGCCGACGGCTCGTATCGTCTCGGTCCGTTGTCCGGGCGGTCCGCCGTGAAGGAGCGGGCCGAATATATCGGCCGGGAGACGCGCAAGCGGACGAGGCTGCTGGAGATCGCCCGCCTCCAGCAGGAGATCTCGGAGCTGGACGGACAGCTTGCGGCTGCGGCGGCAAGGCTGGCAGCCGCGGCGGAGGCCGAGAGCAGGCTGGCGCAGGAGCGCGACGCCTACCCGTCTCCATCCATGATGGAAGCGGCGCGCAAGGAGCTGGAGGCAGCGGGGCATCGGCTGGCGGCAGCGCTGCATCAGGAGCAGCGGGCGCTCGAGCGGTTCAAGGCCAAGGCGGAGGAGTGGCATCGGCTGCAGCGGGAGCTCGCCGAAGCGACGGCAGACTGGAGCCGGCTGAAGCGGGAGCCCGAGCTAGCCGCGGCGCTGCGCTCGGCAGCGGACTACGAGGCGCAGCTGTCCGAGCTTGCCTCGCTCTGGAAAGAGCATGAGGGAACGGCGCGCGCGTTGGAACGCCTGTCCGAGGAGATCGCCTCCGCTGGACAGGAACGGGAGGATCTGCTGCAGCTCGAAGACGAGCTCGATCTCCGCCGCCGCGACCAGCAGGCGCAGACCGATGCGCTGAAGAGGCTGATCGAGGAGCTGGGGCTGGCCGATGTGTCCAGGCGGCTGGAGGAGCTGCGCCAGCAGCTGCAAGCGCTGTTCCGGTCCGTACGCGACGAGGAGGCGGCCGTGGATCGGGCCAAGGGCGAAGCGGCGCGCGCGGATGCCCGGCTGGTCCTGCTGCGGGAGCAGCAGCAGGAGCGCGAGCATGCGGCTAGGCAGACGAGCGGGCAGCTGGAGCAGGAGATGGAGCTCGGGCTCGCCGGAGACTGGAAATCGCAGCTGCATCAGGCGCGCGCTGCCGGCAAGCCTGCGCTCGGACGGCTGGCGGCGGAGGTGAGGAGCGAGTACGCCGGGCTGTTCGAGAACCGCAACGTCGACAACATTACGAATCGCCTGCTGGAAGAGATGTCGGCGGCGCGGACGCAGCTGACCGATTATGTGCTGGAGCTGGCTGTCGACGAGCGAAGCGGCCGATTCATGGTCTGGTCGATGCGCAACCCGCAGCAGCCGCTCGCTCCGCAGCGTCTGCTGCAGGAGCTGGAGGAGCTGGAGGCGGAGCAGGACGCGCTGCTCAGCGAGAAGGATCGCGTGCTGTTCGAGGACATCATCCTGTCCAGCGTCGGCAAGGCGATCCGCCAGCGCATCCATCGGGCCGAGCAATGGGTGCGCGAGATGAACCGCCTCATGGAAGCGCGCGAGACTTCCAGCGGCCTCAGGCTGCGCCTGGAATGGGGGCCGAAAAGCGCCGCTACGGAGGAGCAGCTCGACGTCCATGATCTGGTCGAGCTGCTCAAGCGCGATTCGCAGCGGCTGCGGGAGGATGAGATCGAAGCGATGATCCGCCACTTCCGGGAGCAGATCCGCCTGGCCAAGGAAACGGCTCAGAACGAGCAGGAATCGCTGCGGCTGCATCTTTACCGCATCCTCGATTACCGGAACTGGTTCGAGTTCGGACTGAAGTCCAAAAAAGGAACCCAAGCCGCCTATCGCCCGCTGACCGATGCCCGATTCAACGTCCTGAGCGGCGGAGAAAAAGCGATGGCGATGTACATCCCGCTGTTTGCGGCAGCCTGGTCGCGCTATTCGGATGCCCGTGAGGATGCGCCGAGGCTCATTTCACTGGACGAGGCTTTCGCCGGCGTCGACGAGGAGAACATGCGCGACATGTTCAAGCTGCTGACGGATATGGGCTTCGACTTCATGATGACCTCGCAGGTGCTGTGGGGCTGCTACGATACGGTTCCGCAGCTGGCGATCTATGAGATTTCCCGTCCGAAGGATGTCGACTTCGTCACGTTGTTCCACTATCGATGGAACGGCAAGCGCAGGACGTATGTCGAGGCGGATGAGCCGTCGTGACGCAAGGACAGGCCGAACAAGAGGCGAGGGCGTATTTCCTGCGGCCCGGCATGAATCGATTGCTGCAGGCGATCTGGAAGCGGTACGAGGGCCTGGGGCGGATCGGCGGCAAGGCGGTCGTGCCGAAGCTGAGGCCGGAAGAGTGCGAAGCGCTGAATGGATTCTTCGGAACGTATTACAGGCCGGGGGAAAAAGCCGAAATCAGCCTGAGTGAGATGGAGCTCGAGCTTCGCCGCTCCGTGTTTGAATGCGGCCTGGAAGAGCTTTATCAGCGTCTTTACGGAGAGCCTTTGCTTAGCCGTTCAGATAGGAAACGGATGAGCCAGCAAAATTGGCAGGCTCTGTTCACCGCGGCTGAGCGCCGGCTGTATGCAGAAGGCTTGCTGCCCCCGCCTTTCGTCGAGGAATGGTGGCTCATGCTGAGAAGCGGGAAAGGGATGGGCTATCGAACGTTGAAAGAACTGTGGGACCGGGGAGAAGCGGAGGCTTCGGAAGCGCTGCTGCACGCCACGCTGGCATGGTGCCGATTAAGCGGCGAGGAGGAGCGAGGGGCGAGGCGGCCGATCCGAAAGCCCGTGCTGGCGGCGGAAGTGTCGGGCAACCCGCATGCGCTCGATCGGGATCAGCCGGCCGGCCGCCTGTTTTTCCAGGCCCTGCTGTCGATGCCGGCTCCAAGCGGCCATTCAGAGAGGGCAGCTCGCGAGGCGGATCAGGCTTCACTTGTCGTTAGGGAAGGGGCGGAGGACTCGACTCTGGAAGCTGCGGATAGGCAGGAAGAACCCCCGCTCGAGCGGATGGTTCGCGAGGCCGCCAAAGGGTTGGATACGCTGGCCGCGCGCGAAGTCTACCGAAGCTGGGGAGTGCTCGACGACGACTTCTCGTCCTACGTCCATCTGTATAGGCAAGGATCAGATCCGTCAGCCCAGTCGGGCCATCATGCCGTTTGGACGCTGGCTCATGTAGAAGAAGCGAGAATCCTTCCGCTCGTCTCGGAGCTGTTCGTGGTGGAGAATCCGGCCGTTTATGCCGCCTTGATCGATGAGCGTAGGAACGGAGCCGTCATCGGGAACGCAGGGGCGAGGAGCGGCAGTCCGCTGCTGCTCTGTACGAGCGGGCCGGCAAGCGCTGCCGCGCTGCGGCTGATGGACCGGCTCGTGGAGTCCGGCAGGCTGAGCGGCATGATCCGCTACTCCGGCGATTATGATGGGAAAGGAATCGTCATGGCCAATGTGCTCTGCCGACGGTATCGGGAGCGCTTCCGGCCCTGGCGTTTCGATCGCGAGACGTATGCGGATTCGCTTGCGCAAGGGAAGCTGGCTGCCCGCGGCCTCCATTTTTCGCCGGAAGAGTGCCGGCAGCTTTCCAAATTGCGGGCAGAGTGGCAGCCGGATCTGACCGCCAGGCTGCTGCAATCGAAGAGGAAGCTGTTTCAGGAAGAGCTGCTCGATCTGCTCGTCTCGGATTGGATGGAGGCATTCAACCCGAATGCATGACAATGAAAGGAGAGAGGGTCTATCGTCGCCTTTCTGATCATCCTGTCGGTCGTTGTCGTCATCGTGTACGCCTCGATGCTGGGCACCTATCTCCCGCAGGCCGCCTATCGCCATGGCATGCGGTTCGCGGTGGCGCTTCCTCCGGAAGCGGCGTCGCATCCCGAGCTGGAGGCGGCGAGCGCCCGCTTCCGGCGCGAGATGAAGACCGCCGCGCTCGGCATGGCGCTGGCGCTGATCCCGCTCTACGCGCTCTATGACTGGATTGCCTTCCAGTCCCTCTACTTCGTGGCTTGGCTGCTCGCCTTCGTCCTGCTGCTCGTCCGGCCGTTCCGCCGCGCGTTCCGGACGACGTTGGCGCTCAAGCGCCGCGAAGGCTGGTCCGCTCCGACGGCAAGGCCCGGCAAGCCGGAGGAAGAGGACGAATGGTGGGCGAACGGGTTCACCTATCATAATCCGCATGATTCGGCCGTATTCGTCGCCAAGCGGGTCGGCATCGGGATGACGGTGAACTCGGCGTCGCGCGGCGGCAAGTGGTTCCTCGGCGTGACGCTGGGGCTCGCAGCGGCGGTGCTCGGCCTCGCCTGCGCCCTGCTGCTCGTGTCCGAGCTCGTCTCGCCGAAGCTGGAGCTGGCGGAGAAGCAGGTGCGCATCGACTATCCGCTGCACTCCGCCTCCTTTGACCTCGGCGAGGTCGCCGAGCTGAGCCTGACGGACGAGATTCCGCGAGGAGCCAAGCTCAGCGGGGAAGCGACGGGCAAGGTGCTGAGAGGCAGCTTCCGGCTGAGGGAGCTCGGCAAGGCGCAGCTGTTCGTCTATCGCGACCGCCCGCCGTACATCCGCTTTCGGCTGGATGGCCGCTATGTGTACTACAATGAAGAGGATCCCGCGCGGACGCGGGAGCTGTACGAGCGGCTGCAGGGCAGCCGCTGATCCAGGCTCGCGCCGCCGCAATTCCCGCAGCGGCGGCAGCGCCGCCTCCGCAAAGCCGCAAACCCGCGCCATGGCGCGGGTTTGCGGCTTTTTTTCGGTTCTTTTCCGCAAGCCGTTTGTGGAATGACGAAGCCTCGTTTTCGGTGTGAAATGGAAAAAGATCGCTTATAGTGAAATCAAGGGAAACAACGACAGCACGAACCGGAAGCGGGCAACGGAACGAAGAGACGACGAGGGCGAGGAGGAGACGGCATGCAGGGATTTTCATTCGGAAGCGGATTGACGCTGGTCCATCTGGAGGCGAGCTCGCCGAGGCTGTTCGCAGCGACGGACCAGCTGGACTGCCGGTACGTGAGGGCCTACTTCAGGCAGCAGGGCACGCCGACGGCGCAGTACATCCAGGCCAGCCTGGCCGGATTGTACGAGACGGCCGAGGATCTGCTCTCGCTCGGCAACGATGCCGTCGCCTTCCACGTCACTCCGGCCTCCTACCGTCTCTGCCGGGAGCTGAGCGGGACGCTCGGAGCCCTGGACGGCTCGCTCCGGATCTTCTGGTTCGGCGAATGGGCGGCCGAGCTGCCGGACGGCTCGCTGCCGGACGCGGTGGAGCGGCTCGTCCGCTCGGAGCCCGAACGCGTCCTGCACCGGCTGCTGGAGCCGGACGCGCCGAGCGAGGAAGCGGACGAGGCCGACGCGCTCGACGCCATCGCCGGGGTATGGGAGGATGCGGCGTCCATGCGGCAGGCTCCGCTGCTGGCGGTCAAGGCGGCGGATCGCCTCGGAGGCGATGCGGCCCCGGGCGGCATCCGGCTGCATTCGCCGGAGCGGCTGCTCCGCGACATTCGGCTCGCGGCCGCCGCTTCCCGCCAGATGCGGCCGGAGCTGCAGCTGCTCGGCTACGAGGCGGCGACTGCCGACGAGGCGCGGGAGGCCGCTGTCGCCGAAGCGCTGGAGGCGTGCCGAGCAAGCGCGACCTGGTCGGCGGAGCTGACGCTGGAGCGCTGGCGGAGAGGCGGCGCCGCCCGCCTCGCGGAGCTGGGCGCCAGCACGCTGACGCTGCGGCTGCCGGACAGCTTGGCCGAGGCGGAGCCTTTTCTGGCCGACATGCTGCGGGAGCTGAGGATCGCCTACCCGGACCTGCGGCTGCGCATCGTGCTGGAGACAGCGCCTGGCAGCACGGAGTCGGGGGCGCGGCGGGTCGCCGGGCAGCTCAGACAGTGCCTGGACGAAGGACTGCTCGCCCGGGATGCGATCGCTGCTGCCGTCCCGGCTGCCGCCGGCGCGCAAGCCCGCACGCTGCTGCCGTCTCCGCTGGAGGAGCTGGCGCGCGAGCGATTCGGCTCCAGCCCGGAGACGGCGCTTGTGAACGGCTTTCTCGCCTTCATGACCGGGCACTATCCGGCCCATGTCCTCGGGGGCGGCGCGAAGCATATCGGCGTCGGCGAGGACGGCTGGAGGCCCGAGACGATTCGACGCATAGGCGAGCACTCCGCCCTCAACAGCGCCGTCTTCTTCGAACAAAACCAAGCATGCGGGGAAGAAAACTCGAATTCTGTCGAGCCCCCGATCTTCTATGACCAGGACGGCAAGTGGAAGCGGCTCGACCGCCGCTTCGATCAGGCGAGCAGCGAGGCGGAGCGCGAGGGAACCTATCTCTCCAACGCCAACCGGCTGGAACGCTTGGGCGGCGGCCGCTGGCAGCTTCAGCTGAACGACTTCCTGCTGGCCGAGCCGATCTCGCTGCTGCGCCAGCGCTACGAGGAAGCCGCAGCCGAGGAAGGCGCCGATGCTTCTGCGGACTTCCGGCTGCTGGACATCCGCAGCGAGCGCGACCTCGACCGGTTCCTGGAGGACGTCGACGCGTTCAGCCGCACGGGACGCTTCGCGCATGGCTACGAGGTCCAGTCGTACGTAACGGACAGCTGCCGCTGGTCGGCGGCGGGCGCCTGCTCGGCCCGCAAGCTGCCGAGGCTGTTCGCGGACGGGGAGGGCGATGTCGCCGCCTGCCGGGGCTGCGCGCCGATCGGCCATCTGGACGATACGCCCGACCAGCTGCTCATGCAGGCCGCGGTGCTGTCCGATCAGGAGCAGCTGCTGCGCGGATGCGCTTCCTGCGAGATTCGATCGACCTGCTCCCAGTGCGCGTTCCTGCCGTCCTACATGACGGCGGCGCAGTACTGCTCCATCCGCCGCAAGCATGTCATGCTGCATCGCTACATGCAGGTGGTCCAGCTCGTCAAGGGACTCCGCCGCCATACGCAGGCGCTGTCCGCGCTGGACGCCGAGACGCTGCTCGTCTCGCTGCCGACCTGCACGCATTACTACCCGCTGGCCGGAGGCGCCGAGCGTCCCTCGCTCGTCAGCGAGGCGGTCTTTCTCCTGACGACGGACGGCACGCCGGTGCTCTACCAGGCTGTCAGCCAAAAGGTGCTCAAGCTGAGCGAGCCGATGGCGCTGCTGCTCGAAGGGCTCATGGTCGGCGCGACCGAAGCCGAGCTGGCCGGCGCGCTGCAAGCGGCGTACGGCACGGAGCCGTCCTACGCGGCGGCCGCCGTCAGCCAGGCGATCGAGCTGTTCAGCCGCCAAGGCTGCCTCAATCTGCCCGCACGGGCATCGTGAACGAAAGGAGATCCGCTATGCTGACACCTGCACCTGCACCTGCATCTGCGCCCGAGTCTGCGCCGGCGCCTGCATCCGTCCCTGCGCCGGGAAGCGCCGCCGCTCCGGCGGCTCCGCTGCCGCCGCCCGGCTACCCGATCGTCCATCCGCTCAAGGATGTCCGTCTGGGCGAAGCCTTCCCCTCCTTCGCGGCCGGCGAGGGCATCTACGTCCAGGACACGAACGGCAAGACGTACATCGACGGCATCAGCGGGCTCTGGAACGTCTCGCTCGGCTATCGGCATCCCGGCATCCGCCAGGCGATCGTCGACCAGCTCGACCGGCTGCCTTATGTCAACCCTGTCGACGGAGCGAACCCGACGACGCTCGCCTTTGCCGAGACGCTGCTGCGCCTGACGCCGCCGGCGCTGGCCAAGGTCGCGTACACCTGCACCGGCTCGGAGTCGGTGGAGCTGGCAATCAAGCTCATCCGCAAGTTCCATCAGCTGTCGGGCCGTCCGGAACGCACGCTCATCGCGGTGCTCGACAAGTCCTATCACGGCACGTACTACGGCTCGATGAGCGCGAGCGGCATCGACCAGGAGATCTCGGAGAGCTACGGCCCCCGAGTGCCCGGCTTCCGGTTCCATCCGGTGCCGCTCGGCGACGACGGCAAGCCCGCCGTGCTGGAGGGCGAGCTGCTGGAGCGCCGGCTGGCGGAGCTGGAGCGGCTGTTCGAGGAAGAGGAGGGCCGCCTCGGCGGCATCATCCTCGAGCCGATCATCGGCTCGGGCGGCATCCTGCCGCTGCCGGACCGCTACCTGCGGCGGGTCCGCGAGCTGTGCGACCGCTCCGGCGCGCTGCTCGCCTTCGACGAGGTGGCGACGGGCATGGGACGCACGGGACGCATGTTCGCCTTCGAGCACAGCGGCGCGGCGCCGGACATCCTCTGCCTGTCGAAGGGCATCAACAGCGGCTATCTGCCGCTCGGCGCGACGCTGTTCAGCGACGCGATCTACCAGGCGTTCGCCCGGGCCGGATCGCATATCGAGCATCTGTCGACGCAGAACGGCAATCCGATCGCCTGCGCCGCCGGCCTCGCGACTGTTGAGGCGCTGGAGCGGCCCGGCCTGCTGGCGGAGGTGACCCGCAAGGGCGAGCTGCTCCGCCGCCTGCTGGAGGAAGCGCTGGCCGCGAATCCGATGTTCCTCGAGACGCGGGGCAAAGGGCTCATGATCGGCGTCGCCCTGACCTCGGACCGCTCGGCCCGGGCGCTGCTCGATCCGGACCGCTTGCGGGAGGTCGTCGCCCGGCTGAGGCAGCGCGGCCTGCTCGTCTACCCGATCCACACGCCCGGCGTGACGACCGGCTTCCACCTGTTCCCTCCGCTGATCATCGAGGACGGCGAGATCCGCAAGATCGTCCAGATCGTCGCCCGCTCGCTGGGAGGGAGGTGAGAGCGAGCATGAGTCCGGCCAAGCATGACCTGGCCTCGCCGCTGGAGCTGACTCCGGCCGAGCCGGAGCCGGAGGCCGCCGTCATCTCCCGGCTGCGGGCCTGCCTGCACCGCATCGGCAGCTTCCTTTCCTTCCGCTGACCCTTTTCGCAACGGCGACATTCCGCTCAGGAGGTGATGACCGTGATGGCAATCTGGCCGCTTCCGTTCCCGAAGCTTCCGATCCCGCTTCCGTTCCCGATCGACCCGATCATCCTGTTCTAATCGCTCCCGCTCCGCCCATTCCCTTTCAGGAGGTGAGATCCATGAACGAAATCTCCCTGCAGCTCGAAGAGCTGGAAGCCGTCGCGGCTCCAGGCTGGCAAGATACTGTCGTCATCATCGCCATCGGACTCGGCATCGCGGCCCTCACCTAGTTCCGATTCCCGCATAGCGATATTCCTTGAGAGGAGGTGAAATCCATGAAAAACCTGTCCCTGCAGCTCGAAGAGCTCGAGGCGGTCGCCGCTCCGGTCGATTGGGGCGATGTCGCGATCGGCATCGGCATCGGCATCGGCATCGGCGCCATCGCCTTCACGTAATCCGCGTTTCCCTGCATCCGACATTACGCCAAGGAGGTGAAATCCATGAAAAACCTGTCCCTGCAGCTCGAGGAGCTGGAAGCTGTTTCCGCTCCGGACTGGAAAGACGTTGCCGTCGGCATCGGTATCGGCATCGGCATCGGCGCGATCGCCTTCACGTAATCCATTTATCCCATCCACTTTCATCCAAGGAGGAATGATCCATGAATCCATCCCTGAACCTGCATATGGAACTGCTCGAGGACGTATCCGCTCCGGGCAGCGGCAAGGACTTTGTCGAAGGCGTAGCGGTCGGCCTGGGCGCCGTCGCGGCTGTCACGGCGATCATCGCCTTCACGTAAGAGCGACCCCGTACCTTTTCGGAAAGGAGGCCAAAACCATGAACCAAGCTCTGTCCCTCCAACTGGAGGAAATGGAAAGCATCGCAGCACCGGGCGACGGCGCGTACATCGCCGGCGTAGCGGTAGGCGTCGCGATCGGCATCGGCATCATCGCCTTCACGTAATCGAAGCTTTACTTAACCCTATCCAAGGAGGAATCATCCATGAACCAATCGCTGAACCTGCACATGGAGCTGCTGGAGGACGTATCCGCTCCGGGCAGCGGCAAAGATTTCGTCGAAGGCGTAGCGGTCGGCCTGGGCGCCGTCGCAGCCGTCACGGCCATCATCGCCTTCACCTAAGAACCGCTTCGGACGAACAATCGCCCGCAAGACCCGGCTGAGCCTCTCAGCCGCTTCAGATGGGAGACTCTCTCCCCGCCCGGACGATGGAGCCGGGCGGGGGAGTCCTCCCCATGACGAGCATCGCCGCATTATTTTTTTCCTGGATTAACGATGAAGCCTGACCCGGACATTATCCACGATTCGAGGTGAACGAGATGTCGACCGCATCATTAGCCTTCGATATCCATGAGATCGAAAACAACCTATTCCTGGTTCAACATAAATCGAGCCGCAAGTTCATCCGCATGGGGCCGCGCGAGACGGAGTACCTGCAGTTCCTCGCCGCCGTCCCCGCCGCCGCCGCGGACCCGCCGCAGGGCGAAGCGGCCGCCCAAGCCGCCCCGGCCTACGCCGGCAGCCTGACGGAGGAGGAGCGGGCCTATCTCGCCGCCAAATTCGGCGAATGGGGCTTCCTCGACCCGGCCTTGCCGGAGGAGGAGGCGGCCGGAGCCCGCAAGTGGCGCTTCAACTGGCGCATCGACGACCTGACGACGATCAAGTTTTTCTCCGTCGATCCCGACGCCTGGCTGGACCGGCGGCTGCCGCTCATCCGCCTGCTGCTCCACCCGGCGGCAATCGCCGCCTACGGGCTCGTCATGCTCGGCGCGTTCGCGCTGCTGCTGTCGCAGCCGCAGCTGACCGTCGGCCTCGACCCGTACGGCCTCGGCTGGGGCCAGTACGCGGCGATCTACGCGATGATCGTCCTGACGACGGTCATCCACGAGCTCGGCCACGGCATGACGTGCAAATATTACGGCGGGCGCGTGAAGCAGATGGGCGCGATGCTGTTCTACTTCAGCCCGGCGATGTTCTGCGACGTGAGCGACACGTATACGTTCCGGCGCCGGCGGCATAAGCTGGCCGTGCTGGCGGCGGGCGTGTTCAGCCAGTGGCTGCTCTCCTCGCTCGCCATCCTCGCCTACGGCGCGCTCCAAGCGGCCGGAGCGCAGCCGTCGGAGCTGCTGCTGTACTACGCCTTCGCCAACCTCGGCATGAGCGTGCTCAACCTGCTGCCGCTCGTCAAGCTCGACGGCTACTGGATGCTGAGCCACGGCCTCGGCATCGCCAACCTGCGCGCCAAGGCGTTCCGCTCCCTGTGGAGCCTGCTGCGGCTGACGAAATTCCGCGGGGAGGCTGCCCAAAGCGGCGCCAGCCGCCGGGAGCGCGCGATCCTGCTCGCCTACGGCGCGGCGGCGACGGCGTTCACTCCTTGCTTCTGGCTGTGGGGCATCCTGCAGGTGCAGCAGCGGCTGCAAGCCTGGATCGGCGCCTTCAGCTTCCTCGTGACCGCCTGCATCGCGGTCGTCATGCTCTATCATATGGGCAAGTTTTTCCGGACGATGAGACAGCCGGCCTGACCGGCTCCAAACCAAGACAAGGTGGGATATGAGATGGGACTGGAAATCAATCATCTGATCAAGCGCTACGGAGGGAAGACGGTGCTGCACGGCATCTCGCTCGAGGCTCGCACCGGCCAGGCGTTCGGCCTGCTCGGCGGCAACGGGGCGGGCAAGACGACGACGATCCGCTCCGTCCTCGGCCTGGTCGAGTACGAGTCCGGCTCCATCACGTGGGACGGCAAGCCGATCAAGGACAACCGCCCGAGCATCGGCTATTTGCCGGAGGAGCGCGGCCTGTATCCGAAGGAGAAGGTCAGCGAGCAGCTCGTCTACTTCGCCATGCTGGAAGGGCTGTCCCGGCCGGCGGCGGTCAAGGCGATGCGCGGCTGGCTGGAGCGGCTCGGCATCGCCGAGCATGAGGGCAAGCGCGTCGAGCAGCTGTCCAAGGGCAATCAGCAAAAGGTGCAGATCATCTCGTCGCTCATCCACGATCCCGAGCTGGTCATCCTCGACGAGCCGTTCAGCGGCCTCGACCCGGTCAACTCCGACATGCTGGCCGCCGTCGTGCAGGACCAGCTGAAGCTCGGCAAGACGATGATCTTCTCCAGCCACCAGATGGGCCAGGTCGAGCGGTTCTGCGACCAGGTGTGCATCCTGAAGCGCGGCGAGATGACGGTCTCCGGCAAGCTCGCCGACATCAAGCGCTCCTACGGGCGCACGAGCCTGCTGCTGCGCAGCGAGCAGGACCTGACCCCGCATCTGGCGACGTTCGGCGTGCGGCCGGTCGAGGAGTCGCTCCACGAGTGGCAGGTCAAGGTCGACAGCGAGGAGCAGGCCCACGGCCTCATGCAGTCGATGGCGGGCGCGGGCGTGAAGCTGCTCAAGTTCGAGATCAAGGAGCCGACGCTCCATGAAATCTTCATTGAAAAGGTAGGCGAAGGAGCATGAAGCAGTTCGGCCTCGTATTCCAGTACTCGTTCCGGGAGCGTCTCCGCTCCAAAGCGTTCACGCTGACGATCTACATCGCAGCGGTGCTGCTGGCGGCGCTCATCTTCCTCCCCAAGCTGCTGCAATCGGACAGCGAATCGGTGGACGGCACGATCGCCGTCGTCAACAAGACGGACCTGGCGGTCACGTCGGAAAGCCTCCAGCAGGGCGTATCGCCCTCCTACGCCTGGAAGCTGATCGAGCCGTCCGGAGAAGCCGAAGCCCTGGCGCAGCTGGCCAAGGACGACGACAGCCTGCTCGGCTTGGCGGCGATCGAGGAGAAGAACGGCAAGCCGGTGCTCTCGCTTACGGTCAACAAGCTCGACGACGCGCCTTACGCCGAAGCGCTCGGCACCTACCTGCAAGGGGCGTACACGGCGAGCGAGCTCGCCAAGCTGACGCTGGACCCGGCGCAGAAGGAGCGCGTGACCGCGGCCCTGCAGCTCGACGTGCAGGAGCTGAAGGCGGGCAGCAAGTCCATGTTCTCCATGTACATGCCGATTTACTTGATCAGCTTCATGCTCTATCTGCTGCTCTACATGTGCGGAGGCAGCGTGGCTACCTCCGTCTCGGTCGAGAAGAGCTCGCGCGTCAAAGAGATCCTCATCACCAAGGTGAAGCCGGAGCAGCTGCTGTTCGGCAAGGTGCTCGGCGTCGGCCTCGCCGGCCTGCTGCAGTTCGTCCTGATCCTCGGCATCGGCTACGGCATGATCCTCGCCTCCGGCTCGGGCAGCGGGCTCAGCCTGTTCGGCTTCACGGTCGACTTCTCGATGCTGGATGCCAAGACGATGGTCCTGCTCGTGATGTTCTTCATCCTCGGCTACTTCTTCTACGCGGCGCTGTTCGCCGCCTGCGGCTCGCTCGTCAGCCGCAGCGAGGAGGTCAACGCCGTGACCTTGCCGGTCTCGCTCCTCATGATGGGCGGCTTCGTGGTCGCGCTGCTCTCGCTCGGCTCCCCGGAAGGCAGCCTCGCCGTCGTCAGCTCCTACATCCCGTTCGCGACGCCGTTCGCGATGTTCGTCCGGATCGGCATGTCCGACCCGTCCTGGACGGAGATTCTCGTGCCGACGCTCATCCTGCTTGCCTCCTCCGTCCTCGCCTGCTGGATTTCCGCCAAGGTCTATCAGGTCGGCGTGCTGCTCTACGGGCAAAAGCCGACGCCGAAGCTGATCTACAAAGCGCTTCGGTCGACGATGTAAGGAGGGGCGCACATGGCGATAGACATCACCAAGGAGACGCCGTCCGTCCGCCCCGTCCCGATTCCGCCCCCGGCCGTCCGGGGGGAGGAGGCGGCGGCCCGGCCGCTGCTCGGCCAGTGGGCGATGGTGACCGGAGCCGGGCGCGGCATCGGCGAGGAGATCGCGCGGCAGTTCGCCGCCTCCGGCGCGTCGCTCGTCCTGACCGAGCTGCCGGATCGCTTGCCGCTGCTGGAGGAGAGCGCCGCCGCGCTGCGGCGGGAGCATGGCGTGCAGGCGAGCTGCCTGCCGCTCGACCTGCGCCGATTCGAGCAGATCGAGGCGGCGGCGGCGCGCATCGGCGGCGAGGTTGAAGCGGGCGTGGACTACCTCGTCAACAACGCCGGCGTCAACCTGCTGCAGCCGGCGCTGTCGCTCACGCAGGAGGAATGGGACTTTGTCGTGGACATCAACCTCAAGGGCACGTTTTTCCTGACCCGCGAGGTGGCCAAGGCGATGGTCCGCAAGAAGCGCGGCTCGATCGTCATGATCGCCTCGCAGCACGGCGTCGTCGCCAACGAGAACCGCGCTCCCTACTGCGCCAGCAAGGCCGGACTCATCCATCTGTCCAAGGCGCTCGCGGTCGAATGGGCCAAATACGGCATCCGCGTCAACACGGTGTCGCCGACGTTCGTGCTGACCGAGGCGAGCGAGCCGCATCTGACCGACCCGCAGTTCCTGCGGGCCAACCTGCCCAAGCTGCCGCTGCGCAAGTTCGCGACGCCGGAGGACATCGCCCGCTCGGCGCTGTTCCTGGCGACGGACGCGGCCGGCATGATCACCGGGCACAATCTCGTCGTCGACGGCGGCTGGACCGCCATCTGACGGCGGCAGCGCCTGAGGCGGCTGCCCGACCGGGAGCTCCGTTTCGAGGGTCCGCCACGCATAAGCAGCACCGCAAGCCGGATACCCGGCGAAGCGCATCCATAAGCAGCACCCGAGCCGGATACCCGGCGAAGAGCATCCATAAGCAGCGCCGAGAGCCGGATACCCGGCGGCCAGACGGCGGCGCAGCGCCCGGCCGGATACCCGGCCCGATCAAGCATCGTCCGCAGCGGAGCCGGTTCCCGGGCCTTGGCGCCCGGCGGCTTCCGCGAGGGCGGACGGCGCTTCAAAGCGGCACTTATCCCTATCCATTCGACGCGAGGAGGCGGTTGCGATGTATTTCGGCGTATTCAAGGACCTGAGGAATTTGGGGCTGCCCGGCAGCCAGGATTTCGACCTGTATGAAGGGTACTATTCCGAGTTCTACGAGGCGGTGGCGGGCCGCACGGACTACGACATCCCGCTGCTGCTGGAGCAGGCGGCGGCCCTTGCGGGCGACGGCAAGGTGCTGGAGCTGGCCTGCGGCTCGGGCCGCGTTCTGATGCATCTGGCCAATCGCGGCTTCCAGACGGTCGGCCTCGACCTGTCGGAGGATATGCTCAAGCTGTGCCGCCGCAAGAGCGAGCAGCTGCCGCCGCGCCTGAAGAACCGCATCGAAGTGCGCCAAGGCGACATGACGAGCTTCGAGCTCGGCGAGAAGTTCCCGCTCATCATCCTGTCGGCGACGAGCATCAGCCTGCTGCGCCAGCAGGCCGACCTGGAGCGCATGCTGCAGACGGTGGAGCGCCATCTGGCGGACGGCGGACGTTTCGTCTTCGACTACGTGCTGTCCAACGACATCCACAACAGCCAGCTGCGCGGCGGCCGCGTCAACGGCGTCACGCTCGATCTCGGTCCCGACCACAAGCAGTTCGTGCTCATGGGCGAGGAGGAGAATCTGGACGATCAGAGCGCGGTCATGAATTTTTACGCCGAGGTCATCCAGGGGGGCCAGACGAAGCGCTATTTCGGCTCCACGTTCAAAAAATTCTTTCCCGAGCCGGACATCTACGCCAGCATCGCCGCTTCCGGCCTGCGCATCGTGGACACCCGCACGTACAGCGTCGAGGGCGACGGCAATGTGCGCTGCCTGATTCTGGAGAAGGAGGGCGCCCGATGAACGCCTTCGTCACCCTTCTGGGCGGCTGGGGAGAGAGCGGCGAGGCCGAGCCGATCGCCGCCGCCCTGCGCGGCCTCGGCGTCGAAGCGCGCGCCGCGTCGGCGTTCGGCGAGATCGATCCCGGCAGCGACCTCGTGCTCGTGCTCCAGGCGGAGCGCCAGGGCGCCGCGTTCAACGCCTACGCCCTGGAGCATGGGCTGACGTGGCTGCCGGTCGCGTTCTCGCATACGGTCGGCCGGCTCGGACCGATCGTCGTCCCCGGCGAGACGGCCTGCTACGAATGCCTGGAGCTGCGCGGACGCGCGAACGGCGTGCCGCCGCTTGCGCCGAAGCCGAGCCGGTTCGATCCGAGCTGGTCGATGGTGGCGTCGCTGGCCGTCATGGAGACGGTCAAATGGCTGTCCCGCTCCACGAACAGCTTCGCGCCGCTGTCGCTCGGCCATCAGGTCGAGTTCGACGCCTTTCACCTGCAGGGCGAGGTGAACCCGGTGTACCGGCTGCCCACCTGCCCGTCCTGCGGGCTGCGCCATCAGGCGCGGCTCGCGGCCCAGCCGTGGACCGAGGCCGGGCTGGTGCATCGGCCATGAGCCGCCAGCTGATCCGCCGCTGGAGCGGCGCGGCGGCGGCGTCCCCAAGCGTCGCCAGCCGGCCGCTCGGCCTTGCCCTCGGCCTGACGGAGCCGCTGGCGCGGGCGATCAGCCCGCAGGGCGGCATGGTGCGCAGGCTGATGAGCCTCAGCACCGATCCCGGCGATCCGGCGCTGTTCCTCAGCCTCGCCGCTCCGGCCGATCCGAAGGCGTTCGGCGGCCGCCAGCACGGGCTGATCGACCGGTTCGCCAGCGGCATGGGCTTCACGCTGCAGGAAGCGAACGTC
Organism: Paenibacillus pasadenensis; assembly: GCF_002864175.1. Classification (NCBI taxonomy): domain Bacteria; kingdom Bacillati; phylum Bacillota; class Bacilli; order Caryophanales; family Paenibacillaceae; genus Paenibacillus; species Paenibacillus pasadenensis. The sequence goes on from NZ_NFEZ01000004.1 coordinate 317,248, forward strand.
TCGGCGGTCGCCGAAGCGGTCGAGCGCTACTGCGCCGCTTACGTCATGCCGGACCGCACCGTGTTCGCCTCGTGGAGCGAGCTGCGGGCGGAGGCGCTGCATCCGCGCGAGCTGCCGCTGTACACGCCGGAGCAGCACGCGGCCTGGCAGTTCCCCTACCAGCCGTTCACGGAACAGGCGCGCATCCGCTGGGTGCCGGCCGTATCGCTCGCGACCGGCCGCGAGAAGCTTGTGCCCGCCGCGATCGCGTGGGACTCCTATGTGCCGCAGAGCGACGACGAAGCGGCGATCTGCTTCGGCCTGATGACCGGATCGGCCGCCGGCTCGACGCTCGAGCAGGCGATGATCGGCGGGCTGCTGGAAATCGTCGAGCGCGACGCGTTCATGATGATGTGGTACAACATGGCCTCGCTGCCGCGGCTCGACATCCGGGATCATCCGCTGGCGCGGCCGTTCCGCGAGCTGCTCGACGAGAGCCGCTTCGAGCTGTCGATCGTGGACACGACCGGCGACACCGGCATTCCGTCGTCGTTCGGCCTGCTCCGGACGAACGACGGCCGCGTCAGCTTCGGCGGCTCGGCGCGTCTGTCCATGGAGGAGGCAGTCGTCAAGACGCTGATGGAGATCAGCCAGCTGTTCATCGGCAACAAGGCGCAGATCTACGCCGAGGGACTGCCGTCGCTGCTGCCGCATCAAATTACCGACTACGGCCTGCGGCTTCCGTATTACGAGCAGCCGTTCGCCCATGAGGAGCTGGCCTTCACGGCGGCCTCGCCGCTGCTGCGTCCGGTGCCGCCGGCTCCGGCCGTCGCTTCCGCCTCCGAGGCGGAGCGGCTCGCCTATCTCGTCGAAGCCCTGCAGGCGCGCGGCCTGGAGCCGCTCTGCGTCGACGTCACGACCGACGACGTGCGCGAGCTCGGGCTGCATGTCGTCAAGATGATCGTGCCCGGCACGATCCAGCTGCCGCGCAGCGAGCGCGAGCGGCTGATCGCCAGCCGCCGCATCTACGACGTGCCGGTGGAGCTCGGCTGGCGCAGCTCGCCGATCGCTCCTTCCGAGCTGAACGTCAGCCCGCATCCTTTTCCTTGATTGGCCTCGACCGGCGGCCTCGCGCCTCCCGCGCCTCGGCCGCACCATCAACCCATAAGGGCGTGATTCCATGCAATCCAAGTTCATCGACTGGCGCGCCGACGCGCTCGCCGGCGAAGATTCTCTGTCCCTGACGTATCACCTCAACTCCAGCCATTATCCCCAGCTCGAGGTGCTCACCCGCTCCCGGATGAAAATGCTGCGCAAGCTGTTCGCGCAGATGAACGCTCCCGCCACGCCCGCCAAGCGGTATTTCTCCGCGCCGCATTCCCGGCTGGCGGACGATCCGGAGGCGGAGGCAGAGGGCGGCCTGAACGACCATCCCGCGCTGCGCCGGCTGCTGGTCCGCCTGCGCCGCCAGCAGCCGCAGACGGCTCCGTTCGCGGACTTCGGTCCGCTCGAGGAGCTCGGCGGGGCGGCGCTCGACTCGCCGGAGCTGTACATCCTCTCGCGCAGCTTGGCGACGAAGCGGCTGGAGCTGTTCTACTTTCATCCGCACGGCGACTGCCTGCAGGAGCTCGGCGCTCCGGACGAGGAGCGCTGCTCCGCGCTGTTCGATCCGGCGGTGAATGCCGGTCCGCTGCAGGGCGCGATTTTCGTCGCCGCCAACCTGCATCGGTCGCTGCAGCTGTTCGGCGAGCGCGGCTACCGGCTGAGCCTGCTCGAAGGGGGCCGCATCACGGAAAGGCTGGCCGCCTGCTCGGCCGGCAGCGGGCTCAGGCTGCAGCCGGTGCTCGGCTTTTACGACAGCCGCGTGCATCAGCTGCTCGGGCTTGACGGCCAGTACGAGGTCGCGCTGAGCTGCCTGCTGCTGCAGGCCGAGCCGGAGGCTTCCCGATGACAGACCGCACCGAGCCGCTCCCCCTTCTCCCGGGGGAGCTGCCGCTGCGCGTCTCGCCGGATAGCGCGCAGCCGCTATACGCCCAGCTGGAGGCTCAGCTGCGCGAGCTGATCCACAGCGGGGCGCTGCCGGAGGATATGCAGCTGCCCAGCTTGCGGGATCTCGCCTCGAAATTGGGCTGCAGCCTCATCACTGTTCGCCGCGTCTACCTGGATCTGGAGCGGGAAGGGCTGCTGACGATCTCCAAAGGCATCGGCACCTTCGTCTGCCGCAGCGGCTCGGAGCGCTCCGCGCGGCGGTCATGGTCGCGGGCGCTCGTGCAGGAGTCGTTCCGCAGCGCGGTCGCGACCGGCTCGAAGTATGGCCTGAAGCCGGACGAGATGCGGCTGCTGCTCGAGGAGCAGCTCGAGAGATGCGCCTCGGGACCTGCGCCGGATCCGGGACCTGCGGGCGGCTCGGGCGGAGGCCAGCCGCGTGACGAGCGCCCGCTCGGCCCGCGTCCCCGCGACGGCGAGCCGAGCGGCGGTCCGTAAGCGTCCCGGATGCAGAAAGCGGTTCCCGCGCCGGCGCAGGCGGGACTTTTCGGAGGCCGCGTGGAATGGCCTTGCGGTCCTATCCAGCCGTTTCCTTGCCTGCAGGCAAGGAAACGGCTTTTTTCGGCTGTCCGCTCCCAGGGATTGAAGGATATGGATAATTTTCTGTGGAATAAGTCATGGGACCTCATGCACACGCCGTAGTCGCTCACACCTGGGGCATAGGGATCAGATCGGGGGGGATTTGATGGAGCAGACGATCAGACGGATGGAGCAGGCGATGAAGGAAAGCGTCGAGGCGCACTTCGTGCTGCCGCAGCTGCGCGAGATGGCGCTCGCCTGCCTGGAGCAGAAGCTGAGCGAATCGATGCTGTTCGGCAAGATGACGATGCTGCATTACCGCATGTACAAGGGCGAGGACGACGAGCGGATCTACCGGGCCGCGGCGGCGGTGGAGCTGATGATCCTGAGCCTCGACATGATTGACGACGTGCAGGACCAGGACAATCCGGCGGTCCCGTGGAGCGCGTACCGGCCGGAGATTGCGCTGAACCTGGCGCTCGGCATGCTGATGATCGCGCAGCGGCTGCTGCTCGAGAGCGGCTTCGAGCCGGAGCGGGCGCAGCAGGCCGCGCGGCTGCTCAGCATGCAGGTGCTGACCGCCGTGCACGGGCAGACGCTCGACCTGCTCAACGACATCCCCGACGAGGACGCCTATCTGGCGATGGTCAGCCAGAAATCGGCGGCGCTGCTCGTCTGCGGCTGCATGATCGGCACCGTGCTCGCCACCGGCGAGTGGAAGGAGCAGGTGCGCGGCTACGCCGAGCAGCTCGGCATCGCCGCCCAGATCAAGAACGACATCCGCGATCTGGCCAACTGGACGGACAAGAACGACTTTTTGAACCGCAAGCTTACGCTGCCGACGCTGTTCCTGCTGCAGGCCGTCACGGACGAGGACCGCTGGGTAATCGACTACTACGAGGGCCGGCTCTCGATGGAGGAGGTCCGCCACCGGCGCGAGGAGCTGGAGGCGATTCTGGAGAAGACCGGCACGATGCTCTACTCGTCGGTCCGCATGCGCACGCATTACTACCGTTTCCTGGAGCTGCTGGAGCAGCTGGAGCTGGAGGAAGGCTGGCGCGACCAGATGCTCGCTCTGGCGGAGTAAAGGGCGGACTTTCCGTGCGGGAGCCGGCTCGGCCAAGTGCGGGCGAATGCTTCGGCGCGGGGGCGAGCCAGACCGAGTCGGGCGGACTCTTCGGTGCAAGAGAGGGCAACGCCGCCGGCCGAGGGGCTGAATCCCGCCATCCGGCATATCAGCGGCTCCGCCATCCCGCAGCCCGCCATCTCCGCAAGCAGCCGCATGCGGGGCGCGCAACAACGTTTGCGGCTTTCCCCTAGCTGCTTTTCGTTTCCGACATCCTGGCGCCTTGCTATAGTGGAGTTAAGAGATGCGACGCTCTTAAAACCCAATTCGGAGGGATGTACCATGTTGAAAGAAATGATCCAATCTATCGTGAAGGAATCCGGCTCTGTGATGCGAATTCAAATGGGACAGCTTCAACTGGCAGGCCTCAGCGATGCGGAGCAAAGAGCGTTCGTAGACGTAGTGGAGCGCCGGGAGCAAGGCAAGGGAACCAGCTTGCTGCAATCGGGTATCTGGACTTAAACCATCCAAGGGTAGGTGAGTTAAGCTGTCTTTCAAGCTCAAGCCAGTCGGATTCATCCTGACAGTCTTACTGCTCGCCTTTTATCTCGTACAGACCATCGCCATTCATCCACTCCTCGGAGTAAACGTACAACGAAGCGAAGACGGCACATACACCGTCGAAAGCATCGAGCCGGAGTTCTGGGGTCATGGAAAAATTCAGGTTGGAGACCGGCTTGTTTCGACAGACGGGCAAGATCCGGACCATTTATTCAATCTTCGGACCTTTGGCTATTTGGAAATGGTATCTACAATAAATTTAGTCAGACAGACAGACGCTGGAGAGGAAAACCTGACCTTTGTCGTGCCTCAAAGGCTTGTAGGAAATCAGTTGATCTTTTATCTCATTCTGCCTTCGATTGCTTTGCTCATCTTTATCTCTTTTTCATCCTTTGTCTACAAGCGAAAAAAAGAAGACCCTGCTGCCCTCCGCCTGATTTTATTTTTCCTGTGCATCGGGTTCGCTTACCTCAGCGCCATGGTTTCCGGGAGAGGGGATCTGGTCGGCAGAGTCGTGCTTACGGCTTCCTTTGCCGGAGTGCCGCTGACCTTCCTGCTCTTCCTGGACCGCTACTTGCAGCGCTTCGGCAAGCGGTTCGCCTCGAAGGCGGCTCTGCTCCTGATGCAAGCGGGCTTCATCGCGCAGCTTGCCGTTCAGGCGATCGAGATGACTGGGGCGGTACCATTCAAGTCGATCTTCCTGATGGCCTACTTCGTGCTCGGCAACGCATACATCATCTACAAGCTGGTCCGCTCGTACCTCGCTCATCGGCAGGATGACTTGAAGTCGCTGTTCAAGCTGACGCTGCTCGGCCATCTGGTCGGGTTTCTGCCGTTTCTGCTGCTGTTCGGCGTGCCGCTGCTGTTCGGCGTGCCGATCATCCCGGGGCAGGTGGCGGCGGCGTTCCTGCTTGGACTGCCGATCGTCTACCTGTACATGTTCACGACGCAGCGGCTGTTCGACATCGACTTTTTCCTGAGCCGGTTCTCGTACTACACGATCATCGCCTTCTTCCCGACGCTGCTCATCACGGGACTGGCGGTCGTGCTCACGAACCACCGCCAGCTCGCCTGGGTCGGCTGGGTGCAGCTGTTCCTCGTCGTGTACCTGCTCATCACGGCCTTCCTGTTCGGCAAGGAATTCCTCGACTACCGGCTGCGGCCGAAATGGAACAAGGACCTGAACAACTTCCAGGGCAGCCTCGACCGCTTCTCCTCGCGCATCTCGCGCGTCATGAAGCAGGCCGATCTCGAGCGGGTGCTCGAGCAGGAGGTGCGGTCCATCCTGCCTGTGCGCGAGGTCGCTTTTTTCCGGTATGAGCCGGAATCGGCGCCGCAGGCGCAAGACGCGGCCGAGACGCCCCAGGCGATCGCCGCCCGCGAGCTCGCCGCGAGCGGCCGCCGGCTCGGCGTCGGCGCCGCCGTCGTCCTGTCGACGGGCCTGGCCGTCGTCATCGGGCAGAAGCGCTCCTCCTACCAGATCCTCTGGATCGGAGACAAGACGAACCGCACCAAGTTCAATCCCGACGAGCTCGGGTGGCTCAAGACGCTGGCCAACTACAGCGCCATCGTATTCGAAAACCTGCATCTGATCGAGAATCTGATCGGAGATCTGGAGGCCGAGATGTCCAAGCGCCAAGGAACGCCCTCGTGGGTGCTGCGCATGATTTTCCAGCTGGCCGAGAGCGAGCGGCGCAAGCTGGCTTCGGATCTGCACGACACGGCGCTCCAGGACCAGCTCGTCTGGTACCGCAAGCTGGAGGCGGCGATGCTCGACCACGACATGCCGCCGGAAATGCGCGGCCAGCTGACGGACATCCGCGAGGGGCTGCTGGACGTCATCCATCAGATCCGCGAGACGTGCAACGAGCTGCGGCCGCCGCTGCTCAAGGAGATGGGGCTCGTCGAATCGCTGCGCAGCCTGTTCGAGCAGCAGCAGATCCGCGCGAACTACGCGATCGAGTTCAACGCCGGCGAGCCGCCGGAGTCGCTCGGCGACGAGGAGACGCTGACGCTGTTCCGCATCGTGCAGGAGCTGCTCGTCAACGCGAGCAAGCATGCCCGCGCGACGCTCATCCGCATCGAGCTGCGCGAGGACGAGGGCGGCGTGCGGCTGCGCTACCGGGACGACGGCGTCGGGCTGGCGCTCGAGAAGCTGCAGGATTCGTATCAGCATATGGGCCTCTCCGGCATCAAGGAAAGGGTGCGGAGCCATGCAGGCCGGATCCGGTTCCTGTCGGAGCCGGGCGAAGGACTGGAAGTCGATCTTTGGCTGCCGATCGAATCGGCGGCTCATGAAGGAGAAGATGGGATAGATGAGCGCGATTCGAATCTTGCTGGTTGACGATCACCCTTCCGTAGGCGAAGGAACCAAGACGATGATCGAACAAGACCCGGACATGAAGGTTACGGTTCTGCATTCCGCCATGGAAGCGCTGGAGATCGTCAAGGCGGAGGCCTTCGACGTCATGCTGTTCGATCTCAACATGCCGGTCATCAGCGGCCTGGAGCTGACCAAGCGCCTGATGGCGTCCAATCCGGAGCACCGGATCCTGATCTACACCGGCTACGAGATCAGTCCCAACTTCAATCTGCTGATCGAGTCCGGCGTCAGCGGCTTCGTGAGCAAGACCGCCTCGCGCGAGCAGCTGCTCACCTCGATCCGCTGCGTCCTGCGGGGCGAAGCGATCGTGCCCGTGCAGCTGCTGCGCCAGCTGCGGCGCCGCGACATCCGGCTGCCGCAGGAGCATGGCGAGCGCGTGCTGGAGGAGGTCAGCATCAACGAGCGCGAGACCGAGATCCTGCAGGAGGTCGCCAGCGGCAGCAGCAATCGCGATATCGCGAGCAAGCTGCTCATGAGCCAGCGCACGGTGGAATACAATTTGACGCGCATCTTCGAGAAGCTCGGCGTGCGCTCCCGTTCCGAGGCGATCGTCGAGGCCAAGCGGCTCGGCATCTTGTCGGCGAGCGAGTTCCGGTGAAAAGTGGAACTTTTTCCAGCGGATTCTTTGCTTTTGGGTACCGGAACGTGCTACAATAGGGGAATCGTATAGGAGACACCAGTCGCCTAGGCGAAGAGGGCCGGCGATGCTGCCCTTTTCCGAACGGCGGCTTTTTCTTTTGTTTACGTAAATCCCATCAAGGAGGAATGTTCCATGCAACAAGGTACTGTAAAATGGTTCAACGCAGAAAAAGGCTACGGCTTCATCGAGGTAGAGGGCGGCGAAGACGTATTCGTACACTTCAGCGCCATCCAATCCGAAGGCTTCCGCACGCTGGATGAAGGCCAACGCGTTGAGTTCAACGTCGTTGCCGGCAACCGCGGCCCGCAAGCCGAGAACGTCGTTAAAATCTACTAATTGCCGCGCCCTGCATCAGCAGGGCTTTTTTTCTCGAATTGCCGGCGCCAGGAGGCGGGCTACTTTGAACAGGAGGCGAAGCTCGAATGTATTACTCCCGCAAGAAACCTCAGGCGGAGCTGCCGACCGAGATCACCGAGATCTGGTCCTGCGTAAGCGAGGACTGCAATGGATGGATGCGCAAAAATTTCGCTCTGGACGAAGTGCCGACATGCTTCTTATGCCAGTCTCCGATGGAGCACGCGACCCGCGAGCTGCCGGTGCTGCATGACAACAGCGCTTCCGCGCTGAAAAAGCAGGCTTCCGGCGACGAATAAGCCAGACCCGAAGACAGCCCCGAGCGGGCTGTCTTTTTTTATGCCGCATTCGTGCATGTTTTTCCAGGCGAAAACGTGAGGACGATCACAGTCTCTCCTGCCTCCCGCCTCTACAATGGAGGCAAAGGCTAGCGCGCCACCAAAGGAGGAGCCCTCATGTACGAACAACCGCTGGAGAAGCTGGCGAGGCTGGCTGCGGACAAAAGCCGGATGCAGCGCGAGCGGCCGCTGCGTTATCTCGTGCACTGCATGCTGGCCGGAGCGTATGTCGGCCTGGGAATCGTGCTGATCTTCCTGATCGGCGCGCCGCTGCTGGCGGCGCACTCGCCGGTCGTCTCGCTCGTCATGGGCGCGTTTTTCGGCATCGCGCTCACGCTTGTCGTATTCGCCGGAGCGGAGCTGTTCACCGGCAACAACATGTATTTCACGATCGGCCGCCTCTCGGGAACGGTCACCTGGGGGGACGCGCTTCGCAACTGGGCGTTCGTGTTCGCCGGCAACCTGCTCGGCGCGCTCGCGCTGTGCGGACTCGTCGTCGGGGCCGGCGTCTTCCACGGCATCGGTCCGGATCATATCCTGTTCGCGATCGCGGCGAAAAAGATGCATCTGGGCTATGCCGAGCTGTTCTTCCGCGGCATCCTCTGCAACATGCTCGTCTGCCTGGCGCTCTGGTGCGGAGCCCGCGCCAAGTCGGAGACGGCGAAGCTCATCCTCATCTGGTGGATGCTGCTGGCCTTCATCGCGAGCGGCTACGAGCACAGCGTCGCCAACATGACGCTGCTCAGCCTGTCGCTGCTGCTGCCGCATCCCGGCACGGTCACGCTCGCCGGATGGCTGCATAACCTGATTCCCGTCACGCTCGGCAACATCGTCGGCGGCGGCCTGATCATCGGCGCGTCCTACTGGTTCATCAGCCCGGTGCGGCTCGGAGGGAGCGCTCCGCGACCAACTGGCGGCAGCGACGGGCCGAAGCGCCGCCGTCAAGTGCTCTAAAGCGGCAAGAAGCGCCCGGATCCGCATTCCATGCGGGCCGAGGCGCTTTTTTCGATTGGCCGTCCTGCTGCTGCAAACGGCCCGTTGACAGCCCGGGAGGGGTAAGCTATAGTCATACAAATTAAACCCACTATGTAGATGTGAGAAATATACTTTGGGGGGCGGCCCATGAATATCGACAATATCGAGGCATTCGTCTACGTCAACCATTACGGGAGCTTCAACAAGGCGGCCGATGCGCTATATCTTTCCCAGCCGTCCGTGACCTCACGCATACAAACGCTGGAACGGGACCTGGACGCCAAGCTGTTCGAGCGCCAGGCCAAGGGAGTGCAGCTGACGGACACGGGCAAGACGTTCCTTCCCTACGCGCAGCAGATCCTCCAGACGTATCGCAAGGGCAAGCTTCATCTGCAGAAGAAGCCGTCCGTACCTCAGGAGCTGCGCATCGGAAGCACCGTCTCCGTCTCCACCTACATCATTCCGGAGCTTCTGCCCTTCCTCAAGGGCCTCTTCCCCGAGCTGACGTTCAAGCTGATGACGGCTACGACCGACGAGCTGGGCGCGCGGCTGCTCGAGCAGGAGATCGACATCGCGTTCGTGCGCAAGCTGACTCATCCCTCCCTCCGCTCCTATCCGCTCTACGACGATCCGATCCGGCTCTATGTCTACGACAGCCATCCGTTTGCCGCTCGCGGCCGGATCGAGCTGTCCGAGCTTGCGGGGGAGAAGCTGGTGTTCTTCGAATGCGGGTCGCTTGACTGGCTGCGGCTGCATCGGGTGTTCGAGAGCTTGGAGCAGCCGCCGGATATCGTCTGCCATGCCGATCAATCCGAGACGGCCAAAAAGCTCGTGCTTGGCCGCGCGGGCATCGCTTTCCTGCCTGGCGTCTGCATTCGGGAGGAAGCGGCGAAAGGACGGCTCGTGCCCGTCGAGATCGCGGAGACGGCCGGCATCTCCCTGCAGACGAGCCTCAGCGTGCGCAGCGGCGAATATGCCGAGCTGGTGGAAGCGATCCGGAGCTTCCAAGCCTTTTCTATGATCGAATAGAACAAGTCTATTGGCCGGGCGGCGGCAGACGGTGCTACAGTAGACACAGGGCTTAATTCATACTAATTGCATAGGAATTGTTATGAAATTAATGGCTGAGGAGGAATCAGGATGGGGGAGCTGTACCGGATCGCCGTCGAAAAGGATGCGCCGCGCCTGCAGCAGATCGTCTACGGCGCCTACGAGCAGATCCGCGAGCTGAAACTGAGCTGGCCTGCCGCCCATGCGGATGAGGAATTGATCCGAAGCAACATCCGCGAACATGAATGCTACGTGCTGGAGCTGGACGGGGAGTTGGCCGCGACGATCACGCTGTCGAAGGGCGAGGAGGCGAAGGCGATTACCGACCTGCCCTTCCTGAAATGGTTCGCGGTCGCCCCGGAGCTGCAGAGCCGCGGCGTCGGCTCCAAGCTGCTGTCTTGGGTCGAGCAGGAGGTGCTGGCGCGCCGCTTGGGCGCAGAGGCGGTCACGCTGGCGACTGCGGAGCGGCATCCGTGGCTGCTCTCGATGTACGAGCGCAAAGGCTACGAGCGGTATCGAGCGATCGACTTCGGCAACGGCGACGGGACGATGCATCTGCTGCGCAAACGGCTGCAGCCGCAGCTGCAAGACTAAGCGAACGATTGAAAAAGGGGAGATTCCGATGAACAGACGACTTTCACCATCCTGGACTTATTCGGCACGGCCGCTGCTGCTGTCCGCCGCGCTGCTCGCGGGGCTGGCGCTGGCCGGCTGCGGAGCCGGAACCAATGCCGATGCCAATGGCGGAATCGCCGATACCGGCGCTTCGAAGGCCAGTGCGGCGCCCGGAGCGGAAGGCTCGGCGCAGCCGGCGAAAAAGATCATCGTCGGCACGGGCACGCAGTTCCCTCAGGTGTGCTTCATCGACGCCAACGGCAAGCTGACCGGGTTCGACGTGGAGCTGGTGCGGGAGCTCGACAAGCGTTTGCCCGCCTACGAGTTCGAGTTTCAGACGCTGGAGTTCAAGAGCCTGCTGCTCAGCCTCGAGACGGGCAAGATCGACTTCGCCGCGCATGAGTTCGAGAAAAATCCGGAGCGGACGGAGAAGTACCTGTTCAACAAGGAGCCTTACGCCCATTGGCGCAACAAGATCGTCGTCGCCAAGGACAATAACGATCCGATCGAGTCGCTGGCCGACCTGCACGGCAAGAAGTTCCTGACCTCGCCGACGAGCGCGCAGGCGCAGATTCTGGAAAACTACAACAAGGAGCACGGCGATCCGCTGAAAATCGTCTACTCCAGCGGAGTGGCCAACGATACGGTGAATCAGATCACGAGCGGCCGCGTGGACGCGGCGCTCGCAGCCGACTTCTCGCTGTCGCTGATCGATCCCCAGGGCAAGCTGAAGCGGGTCGGCAAGGCGTTGTCGGAGGCGGACATCTTGTTTGTCTTCCGTAAGAACGAGCCCGAGTCGCAAAAGCTCGCTGACGACATTGACGCCGCGCTCAAGGAAGTGAAGGCTGACGGCACGCTGGCGAAGCTGAGCGAGCAGTGGCTCGGAGCGGACTTCACCTCCGAAGAGGACTAACAGCCCGAGCCGGCTTCGGGAACGAGGAGGACCTGCCGATGGGCGGATTGCCGTTTGACTTTGCCTATGTGATCGACTTCATCCCCAAGCTGCTCGGCACGCTCGGGCTGACGCTGCGGATCGTCGCCGGCTCCTTGCTGCTCGGCCTGCTGGCCGGCCTGCTGGCGGCGTTGCCGCGGCTGTACCGGATCCCCGTGCTGGCGCAGCTTTCGCAGCTGTACGCGTCGTTTTTCCGGGGGACGCCGATCCTCATCCAGCTGTTCCTGTTCTACTACGGGCTGCCGGAGCTGCTGAAGCTGGCGCATGTGGACGTGAGCAAGACGCCGGTGCTCGTTTTTGTCATCCTGACGTACGGGCTTCATACCGGGGCGTACGTTTCCGAGACGATCCGCGCGTCGATCCAGGCGGTCGACCGCGGGCAGGTGGAGGCCGCCTACACGGTCGGCATGACCGGCGTGCAGGCATTCCGCCGCATCGTCGCGCCGCAGGCGCTGGCGATCGCGGTGCCGGTGCTGTCCAACCTGACGCTGGCGCTGCTCAAGGACACCTCGCTCGCCTTCACGCTCGGCGTCATGGAGATGACCGGCAAGTCGCAGACGCTGGCCTCGCTCACGCAGCATTTCGCCGAAGCGTATTTGGCGCTGGCGCTCGTGTACTTCGTCGTCGCGTTCGTGCTGGAAAAGCTGATGAAGCTCGGCGAGCGCCGGCTGCTGCGGCATGAGCGGAGCGGAGATGAGCCGGGGAGCCCCCGCCGCTTCGCGGGCCTGAGGCCGTCCGTGCGGCCATCTCCGATCCAGGAGCTGAAAGGAGGGAACGCGCCATGAATCTGGACCTGGCGTTCATCGCGGAGGCGCTGCTGAAGCTGCTGCCCGCCGTGCCGACGACGCTGCTGCTGACGGCGGTGTCGGCCTTCTGCGGCCTTGCGGCAGGCAGCGTGCTGGCGCTGCTGCGATTTTTCTCGGTGCCGGTGCTGGGCCGGCTCGCCGCCGGCTGGGTGACGGTCATCCGGGGCACGCCGATGCTGACGCATCTGCTGCTGCTCTACGTCGGGCTGCCGCTGCTGATCGACAGCGTGGCCGGTCAGCTCGGCTCGTCGTGGACGTCGGCGCGCATTCCGATGATCGCGTTCGCGATGCTGTCGTTCTCGATCACGGCATCCGCGTACGGCTCGGAGGTGATCCGCTCCGGCCTGCTCGCCGTCAGCCGCGGGCAGATGGAGGCGGCGCTTTCGGTCGGCATGACCGTGCCGCAGGCGCTGCGGCGCATCGTCTTTCCGCAGGCGCTGGCGGCGAGCGTGCCGAACCTGACGAACTTCGTCATCGGCATGCTGCACGCCTCGACGCTCGCCTTTGTCGTGTCGGTCGTCGACATCAACGCGCAGGCCGAGATCGTCGCTTCGACGAACTGGAAGTACTTTGAGGCGTTCCTGGCCGCGGCGGTGCTGTTCTGGGCGATGACGCTCGTGCTGGAGCGGATCGGGGCGGTATTGGAGAAGCGCGTCAGTCGTTACCATCGGGGGGGAGTCGCATGATTCGGCTGAAGGGAATCCGCAAGTCGTTCGGACGGACGGAGGTGCTCAAGGGCATTGACCTGAGCGTGGAAAAAGGAGAGGTGCTCGCGATCCTCGGCCCGAGCGGTTCGGGCAAGACAACGCTGCTGCGCTGCCTGAACTTTTTGGAGCGGCCGTCGGAGGGCAGCATCCATATCGGCGGCTTCTCCGCCGACTGCCGCTCGATCCGCCGCCGGGACATCCACGAGCTGCGCCGCCGCACGGCGATGGTGTTCCAGCAGTACAACCTGTTCCGCCACAAGACGGCGCTCGAGAACGTGATGGAGGGGCTGGTCGTCGCCCGCCGGATGCCCCGGGAGGAAGCGCGCCGGCGCAGCGTCGAGCTGCTGGAGAAGGTCGGGCTCGGCGAGCGGCTGGACGCCTATCCGAGCCAGCTGTCGGGCGGGCAGCAGCAGCGGGTCGGCATCGCCCGGGCGCTGGCGCTCGAGCCGGAGGTCATCCTGTTCGACGAGCCGACGTCGGCGCTCGATCCCGAGCTCGTCGGCGAGGTGCTGGCGGTGCTCCGCCGCATCGCCCGCGAGGGCATCACGATGATCGTCGTCACCCACGAGATGGGCTTCGCGCAGGATGTCGCGAGCCGCGTCGTGTTCATGGACGACGGGGCCGTCGTCGAGGAGGGGCCGCCGGAGGAGCTGTTCCGCAGGCCCAAGGAGGAGCGCACGCGGCAGTTCCTGCGGCGCATCACGCCGGAGGCGACGTATTCAATCTGAAATAGGGAGGTTCCGCCATGTCTTCGTTGTCCATCAGCGTGCTTGACCAGAGTCCGATCCATCCCGGCGAGACGCCGGAGCAGGCGCTGGCCCATACCGTGCGGCTGGCGCGCCGCGCCGAGGAGCTCGGGCTGCGGCGCTTCTGGGTCGCCGAGCATCATGACAGCGAGCAGCTCGCCGGCTCGTCGCCGGAAGCGCTCATCGGCTACCTGCTGGCCCGCACGGAGCGCATCCGCATCGGCTCGGGCGGCGTCATGCTGCAGCATTACAGTCCGTACAAGGTAGCGGAGACGTTCCACGTGCTGGCGGCGCTGGCGCCGGGCCGCGTCGATCTCGGCGTCGGCCGCGCGCCCGGCGGGCTGCCCCGCAGCACGCAGGCGCTGCGGCAGGGAGCGGGCAGCGCGGGCGGGCCGCTCGAAGGCAAGCTTGAGGAGCTGAGCGGCTACCTCGGCGGCCGTCCGCTCGCCGAGCCGCATCCGCTGGCGGGCCTGCGCGCCGCGCCGGCACCGGCGCAGCCGCCGCTGCTGCATGTGCTCGGGGCGAGCGAGGAAAGCGCCCGCTCGGCCGGGAAGCTCGGCTTGCCTTATGTATTCTCGCTGTTCATCGGCGCAGACGAGGAATTGGCAATACGAGCGGCGCAGGCGTACCGCGAAAGCTTCGACGCCTCCTCCGGGCGGCAGCCGGAGCTGATCGTCGCCGTCGCGGCGGTCGCTGCCGATACGGACGCGGCGGCCGAGGCGCAGCTGACGCCGCAGAAGGTCGTCAAGACGCATCTGCAGGACGGGCGCACGGTGACGCTCGGGACGCGGGAGCAGGCCGAGGAGTTCGGCCGCCAGTCCGGCCTCGAGTACCGGATCGAGGAGAAGGAAGCGATCGTCTACGCCGGCTCCAAGGAGACGGTGGGACGCAAGCTGCGGTCGCTGCAGGCAGCGACCGGGGCGGCGGAGTTCATCGTGGTCACGAACGTGCCGGACTTCTCCGCGCGGCTGCGCTCGTTCGAGCTGCTGGCGGAGCTGGTTGCGGAGCCGGCGGCGGGGCTGGAAGCCGGGGCGGATGCAGGATTGGGGGTCGAAGCGGCAGCGGGGCTGGAAGCCGGGGCGGCCGCCGGAGAGCCGGCGTGAGCGGGACGGACCAGGAGCTGGAGGCGCGGCTCGTCGCCGTCCGGCGGGAGCTGCACCGCCATCCGGAGCTGTCCCGCGAGGAGCGGGAGACGACGCGCCGCCTGCAGGCCTGGCTGGAGGAGGCGGGCATTCGCCCGCTCGGCCGCTACGGGCTCCGCACTGGCCTGATCGCCGAGATCGGCGGGCCGGGTCCGGTCGTGGCGCTGCGCGCGGATATCGACGCGCTGCCGATCCAGGAGGAGACAGGGCTGCCGTTCGCCTCGCTGGCGCCGGGCGTCATGCATGCATGCGGGCATGACTTCCACGCGGCGGCCCTCGTCGGAGCCGCGCTTCTGTTGCAGCGCCGGGCGGGCGAGCTTCCCGGCACGGTGCGGCTGCTGTTCCAGCCGGCGGAGGAAAAGGCGAGCGGCGCCCGCGAGCTGATCGCCGCCGGCGCTCTCGACGGCGCGCGCGCCGTGTTCGGGCTGCACAACAAGCCCGACTTGCCGGTCGGCGCTGCCGGCATCAAGGCCGGCCCGCTCATGGCCGCCGCCGACGGCTTCGTCGTCGAGGTGAGGGGCCGCGCCGCGCATGCGGCCGTGCCGGAAGCGG
Organism: Paenibacillus pasadenensis; assembly: GCF_002864175.1. Taxonomy (NCBI): domain Bacteria; kingdom Bacillati; phylum Bacillota; class Bacilli; order Caryophanales; family Paenibacillaceae; genus Paenibacillus; species Paenibacillus pasadenensis. The sequence goes on from NZ_NFEZ01000004.1 coordinate 332,679, forward strand.
GCCTCGATCCGATCGCGGCGGCGGCGCATGTCGTGACGGCGCTGCAGACGATCGCGAGCCGCAGCGTCGGTCCGCTGGACAGCGTCGTCGTCAGCGTGACGAAGCTCCATAGCGGCACGTCATGGAACATCATTCCCGACCTGGCGGTGCTGGAGGGCACGATCCGCACGTTCGACGAGGCGGTGCGCCGGCGCGTGCTGGAGCGCTTCGAGGCGATCGTCGTCGGCGTCGCCTCGGCGCTCGGAACGGAGGCGACGCTGCGCTGGGTGCAAGGTCCGCCGCCGGTGCTGAACGATCCGTCGCTGGCGGAGCTGGGACGCGAGGCGGCCGCGGCGGCCGGCCTGGAGCCGGTCGAGCCCTCGCCATCGCTGGCGGGCGAGGACTTCGCGTTCTACCAGCGCGAGGTCCCGGGCCTGTTCGTGTTCCTGGGGACGAACGGGCCGCAGGAGTGGCATCATCCCCGCTTCGACGTCGACGAGCGGGCGCTGCTGCCGGCGGCGCGGCTGCTGGCCGAGCTGGCCGAGCGGGCGCTGCGGCGGTTCGCGGCAGAGGGGGATGGGACGGGGACCGAAGAAAGCGGAGAGTCGAAGCATGGAGGAGGAGAAGCGCATGAGCGCGATCGATCTGCAAGCCTTTCGCCAGACGCATGAGCAGCTGGCGCAGGCCATCGAGGGACTGGACGAGCGGCAGCTGAAGGAAAAGGAGGCTCCCGGCAAGTGGAGCGTGACGGAGGTTCTGGCCCATCTGGCCGACCACAGCATCGTCGTGTCGTTCCGCATCCGCGACATCCTCGCCGATACGGAGGCCGGGCTGCCGCGCTTCGATCAGGACCGCTGGGTGTCGGGCCAGCATGGCAACGAGGAGGAGGCAGCGGAGCATCTGGCGGCGTTCGCGGCGCTGCTGCGGGCGAACGCCCGGCTGCTGGAGCGGCTGGATGCGGGGGAGCTGGCCAAGCGGGGCATTACGTTCAAAGGCGACCCGATCGACCTGCGAGGCATCGTGGACGGCTTCGTCCGGCATGTCGGCACGCATCTGGCGCAGATCGCCCGCATAAGGCGGGCCGTGGAAGCCGTGCGCTGAACGCGGAAAACAAGGGGGAATTCGAGATGGGCAAGCGCAAACAGCTGCGCCTGGGAGCGATGCTCCACGGCGTCGGCAGCAGCACGTCGCTATGGAGGCATCCTGATATCCAGGCGGATGCGAGCACGAACTTCAAGCTGTACCGGGAGTGGACGCGCAAGGCGGAGGAGGGCCGGTTCGACCTCGTGTTCGTCGCCGACGGTCTGTACATCAACGAAAAGTCGATTCCGCACTTCCTCGACCGCTTCGAGCCGATCACGATTTTGAGCGCGCTCGCCGCCGCCAGCGAGCGGATCGGCCTCGTCGGCACGCTCTCGACGTCGTACAGCGAGCCGTTCACGGTCGCCCGGCAGTTCGGCTCGCTCGACAAGATCAGCGGCGGCCGCGCCGGCTGGAACATCGTCACCTCGCCGCTCGAGGGCTCGGCGCTCAACTTCGGGCCGAAGCGGCATCCGCAGCATGACGAGCGGTACCGCATCGCTAAGGAGCATCTGGACGTCGTGCGCGGGTTGTGGGACTCGTGGGAGGACGATGCGTTTCCGCGAGACAAGGAGCGGGGCATCTACTTCGACCGCAGCCGGCTGCATGAGCTGAACCACGAGGGCGAGTTCTTCTCCGTCAAGGGGCCGCTGAACATCTCGCGCTCGCCGCAGGGGCATCCCGTGCTGTTCCAGGCGGGAGCCTCGGAGGTCGGGCGGGACTACGCGGCTCGGGAGGCGGATGCGATTTTCGCCGGCCACGATACGTTGGAGGAGGCGGCTGCTTTTTATGCGGACGTCAAAAGGCGCGCGGCCTCGTTCGGCCGGAATCCGGACGACCTGCTCGTCTTTCCGGGCATCGGGCCGATCGTCGGCTCTACGGAGGAGGAGGCCGAGCGCAAGTACCGCGAGACGGCGGAGCTCGTCTCGGCCGAGGACGCGCTGCTTTATCTGGGCCGCTTCTTCGAGCATCATGACTTCTCGCAGTACGAGCTTGACGCTCCGTTCCCGGATCTCGGGGAGCTCGGGCAGAACAGCTTCCGCAGCACGACCGACCGCATCAAGGCGACGGCCCGCGAGCAGGGACTGACGCTGCGCGAGGCGGCGCTGCAGGTGGCGACGCCGCGGACGCCGTTCATCGGCACGCCGGAGCAGGTCGCGGACCGCGTACAGGCGTGGTTTGAGGCGGACGCGGCGGATGGCTTCATGATCGGCGCGAGCGTGCCGCGGGCGTTGGAGGACTTCATCGACCATGTCGTGCCGATCCTGCAGGCGCGCGGCCTGTTCCGCCACGAGTATGAGGCGGATACGCTTCGCGGCAACCTCGGCTTGCCGGTTCCGGAAACCCGTTACGCCGCCGCCCGACGTGCGGAAGTGCGGACGAATGCGGGGGCAGCGGTGGATGCGAGGACGCCGGCGGAGGCATAGGCTGCGAAAGCGGCCGGATCAGGCGCAGGGCTGAGGAAGCAGGGCTGAGGAAGCAGGTCTGCGGAGGCGGCAGCGACGATCGGCGGGCGGATGCGCCTGCGCCGAGCGGCAGACTGGAGCGGGGCCAAGCCCCGCTTCTTTTTCGCGTATTCGCGAAAGTCGATTCCGCCGTAGACAGACGCCGGACAGCCATGATACAACCATGGGTAGATCGAACCAGACGAGGAGTCCCGTCCATGCCTAAGATGCCCCGCCTTTGCTTGCCTCCTGCCCGCAAGCTGCTGCTTGCGGGCGCCGCGGCGCTGCTGCTGGCAGCCGCATGCCCGCTCCATCCTTCGCTGCCGGCCGCTTCCGCAGCCCAGGCTCATGCCGATGGTTCGAAGCCGTCCCTCGGCTTCGAGCTCAAGATCGAGCCGATCTGGCTGTCGGGCCAGATGATGCTGCCCGCCAAAGCGTTCGCCAAAGGAGCCGGCGCCAGCCTGGTCTTCTCGAAAGGCGCCATCACGCTGAAAAAAGGGGCGATCCAGGTAAACGGAGCGGTCGGATCGCCTAAAGCGGTCGCGAACGGCCAGTCGGTCCGACTGCCCTATTCGCCGAAGCTGATCCAAGGCGCGCTCTATATTCCGGTCCTCATGGCCGCGAAGACGCTGGGAATGGATCAAAGCGCCTATGAGAAAGCGACAGGAAAGCTGACGTTTTCCTACAGCCCTTACCAGGCGATGGAATTCGAGGAACGGATGTTTCATGCGGCCAGAGATGGAGAGGCGGCCACGGTCAAGGAGATGCTGCGGCGCGGAGCCGATCCGCTGGCGCGCGGACATGGCTACGGCGACTCGACGGCTCTGGATGTGGCGATCCGCCTCGCTCGGATGGATGCGGTCGAAGCTCTGCTCGCCGCCGGGTCGACGTTCGATCCGCAGCTTGCCGCCGACTTCCTCGAGCCGTCTCAGAGAGCGGGCAAGAGCGGCCTGCTGCGGCTGCTGCTGGAGCATGGCCTGGATCCGAACACGATCGAGCCGGTGTCAGGACGCTCCCTCCTGGAAATCGCGAGCTCGGGCGGCGCTTATACCGTCGACGGCAAGGACGTCTTCTTCGAGATCGACCCGGAGCTCGTCCGGCTGCTGCTGCAGCATGGCGCCGACCCGAACGTAGGCTCGCCGCTTGCCCAAGCGGTGTTTGGCGGAAGCTTCGAAGCGACGCAGCTGCTGCTGGCGAGCGGAGCCGATCCCGAGCGCTCCGTCGGGAACCGGGGAAGCGCCGCAGGCACGGCTCGCATGCAGGGCCTGTCGAAGTGGCTCCGCCCAAGTCAAGCCAAGCCAGCGATTCCCGAGCTGTCCTTCCTGGACGACCAAGGAAACGCGCTGATTTATGGAAGCTATCTGCTCGGCCTGGACGCGCAGCCGGAGTTCCCGCTGTATTGGAACGGCCCTGCTGCATATGTGGATCGGGCGGACGGGGCTTATCGGCTGCGCAACGTCACGAGCGGTCCGGCAGCGTGGCTGCTGAGCGATCAGACGATCGCTCTTTCAGCGGGCAAGGCCGTGCCATCCCAGCTGCGGCTGCCTGCGTTCAACGTGTCGGTCTCCGTGGAAGCAGAGCGCGCCGACCTCTGGTCCGGCTACGGCGGGCTCTATGACGCGCAGGGCAGCCTGCTGCTCTCGCTGTCCGTCCACTACGGGAAGTGCCGGCTGCATCTTCCGCCGGGCCGCTATGATCTCGTCGTCTCCGGCTCGGCCGGTCCCTACAGCGGGAACGAGAGAAAGGTCGCTTCCATCGTCGTACCGGCGGACGGAAGCGCGGTTCAAGCGGTGGCGGTGACGAAATAAAGCGATATTTTCAACTGCCCGTTGTATACCCGACTATTCCGATATATAATCTGCTTACATCAACGCTACATGGGGATCATTCGGGGGAGGAATTCAATCATGGCAAGAAAAGCTTCGCCGGTGGAGCAGGTCGTCGCCATCGGCATCGGCGCGGCGCTGTTCGTCGTGCTGGGAAGGTTCGGCTCGATTCCGTCCGGCATACCGGACACGAACATCGAGACGACCTACGCCCTGCTGGCGCTGTTCGCGGTGCTGTACGGACCGCTCGCGGGCCTGCTGATCGGCCTCATCGGCCACACGATCAAGGACGCGATTTCATTCGGCCCGTGGTTCAGCTGGATCATCGCCTCGGCGGTGGTCGGCCTGATCATCGGCCTGGCGGCGCGCAAGATCGACGTGCGGGACGGGGAGTTCGGCAAAAAAGACCTGATCCGCTTCAACCTGTACCAGATCATCGCGAACGCGGCCGCCTGGTTCGTCGTAGCGCCGGTGCTGGACATCGTCATCTACGCCGAACCGGTGAACAAGGTGTTCACGCAAGGGCTCGTCGCCGGCCTGTCCAACATCGTGACGGTCGCGGTCCTCGGCTCGCTGCTGCTGGCGGCCTACGCCAAGACCCGCACCAAAAAAGGCAGCCTGACGCGCGAGCTGTAATTGCCCTGCAGGCACGAGATCAATCGAGACAAGCTTGGGGCCGGCGCGCTGCGCCGGCTCCGCTGCTTTTTCAGAGGAGGACATCATCATGAACGAACGCATGGACGAGACGGCTCCGCATGCGGGCGGCATCGGCCTGGCCGCGCCGCCGGCAGCGGCGGGCCGCGCTGCCGGAGCCCGCGCCGACAACGGGCCGCCGGTCATCGAGCTGGACGGCTTCGGCTTCCAGTACCGCAGCCAGCAGGAGCCGACGCTGCATGACATCACCCTGACGATCGCCGCCGGCGAGAAGGTGCTCATCGTCGGTCCGTCCGGCTCGGGCAAAAGCACGCTCGCCCACTGCCTGAACGGCCTCGCGCCGCATGTGCATTCCGGCGAGATGACGGGCCGGGCGCGCGTCTGCGGCCGGGAGCTGGCCGGACTCGGCATCCTCGAGCTGTCGAGGCTGATCGGCACGGTGCTGCAGGATTCCGACGGGCAGTTCGTCGGCATGACGGTCGGCGAGGACATCGCCTTCGAGCTGGAAAACCGCGCCGTGCCGCAGACGGAGATGCGGGAGCGCGTGGAGCGGGCCGCGCGCGCCGTCGGCATGGAGGCGCATCTGGGCGCTTCGCCGCAGACGCTGTCGGGCGGCCAGAAGCAGCGCGTCTCGATGGCGGGCGTGCTCGTCAGCGACACGCCGGTGCTGCTGTTCGACGAGCCGCTGGCCAGCCTCGATCCCGAGGCCGGACGGCAGGCGGTGGAGCGGATCGACGCCATCCACCGCGAGACGGGCAAGACGATCGTCATCGTCGAGCATCGGCTGGAGGAGGTGCTCCATCGCCCGGTCGACCGCATCGTCGTTTTCGCCGACGGCCGGATCGTGGCCGACCTGCCGCCGGCGGAGCTGCTCAGCTCGCCGCTGCTGGCCGAGACGGGCTTGCGCGAGCCGCTGTATGTGACCGCGCTGCGGCATGCGGGCTGCGCGATCTCGCCGGAGCTGCATCCGGAGAGCCTCGAGCGGCTGGAGCTCGCCAGCATCCGCGAGCCGCTGCGCGACTGGCATGAGGCGGCGCCGTCCGACCCGCCTCCGCCTCGCCGCTCGCCCGTGCTGGAGCTGGAGGACGTGCAGTTCGCCTATGACGACGAGGGACCGGCGGTGCTGAGCGGGCTGTCGCTGCAGCTCGGCGAGGGCGAGCTGCTGGCCGTCGCGGGGCATAACGGAGCGGGCAAGTCGACGCTGGCGCGGCTCATCTGCGGCTTTTACCGGCCGACGTCCGGGCGCATCCTCCACCGGGGGCGCGACCTGGCGGGCGACACGATCAAGGAACGCTCGGAGCGGATCGGATTCGTCATGCAGAACCCGAACCACATGCTGTCCAAGACGCTGCTCTACGACGAGGTCGCGCTCGGCCTGCGGCTGCGCGGCGTGCCCGAGGACGAGGCGCGGGAGCGGGTGCTGGAGACGCTGCGCATCTGCGGCCTCCATCCCTTCCGCAGCTGGCCGGTCTCGGCGCTCAGCTACGGCCAGAAGAAGCGGGTGACGATCGCCTCCATCCTCGTGCTGGATCCCGACATCCTGCTGCTGGACGAGCCGACGGCCGGGCAGGACTACCGCCATTACAACGAGATGATGGAGTTCGTGCTGCAGCTCAAGGAACGGGGGAAAAGCATCCTCGTCATCACGCATGACATGCATCTGATGATGGAGTACGCCGAGCGCACCGTCGTCATCGGAGACGGCCGGGTGCTGGCGGACGCGCCTCCCGCGACGATCCTGACTGATGCGGAGCTCGTGCGCCGGGCGAGCCTGCGCGAGACGTCGCTGCAGCGGCTCGCCGAGCGCGCGGGCATCGGGGCGCCGGCGGAATTCGTCGGGCGGTTCATCCGCCGCGACCGGGAGGGGAGAGGACGATGAAGGCCAAGCTGATCGCCTATACGGGACAAGACTCGCCGATCCACCGGCTGACGGGCGCGGCCAAGCTGGTCGTTTTCGCCGTCTGGTCCGTCACCGCCATGATCACCTACGACACCCGGGTGCTGCTCGTGCTGCTCGCGCTCGGCCTGATCGCCTTCCGCGTCTCGCGCGTCCGCTTCCGGGACTTCTCGTTCGTGCTTGCGCTCATCCTCGTCTTCTTCCTGATGAACCATGTCGCGATCTTCCTGTTCTCGCCGCTGGAGGGCGTCCGCATCTACGGGACCCGGCACGACCTGCTGCACCTGGTCGGCCGCTGGTGGGTGACGGAGGAGCAGCTGTTCTACCAGCTCAACGTGGCGCTCAAGTACCTGGCCGTCATCCCGATGGCGCTGCTGTTCATCCTGACGACCGATCCCGGCGAGTTCGCCTCGTCGCTGAACCGGGTCGGCGTCAGCTACCGGATCGCCTGCTCGGTGTCGATCGCGATGCGCTACATCCCCGACATCCAGCGCGATTTCCAGAACATCCGCTTCGCGGCGCAGGCGCGCGGCCTCGACATCTCCCGCAAGGAGAAGCTGGTCAAACGAGTGCGCCATATGGTCGGCATCCTGCTGCCGCTCATCCTGACGAGCGTGCAGCGGATCGAGACGGTCAGCGCCGCGATGGAGCTGCGCGGCTTCGGCCAAGGGCCGAAGCGCACCTGGTACAGCGCGCGGCCGCTGCGCGCCGCCGATATCGCGGCGATCGCCTTCGTCGTCCTGCTCGCGGCGGCGTCGTTCTGGCTGACGTTCGAGGACGGCTCGCGCTTTTATAATCCGTTTGCGTAGCGCCGCCGCCGCCGTTTGGAGGCGGCCGCCGGGCGGGGCATAATGAAGAAGAAGCGACGCGGCGCGCGGAAGGAGCGGATAGGCGCATGAATGGAACCGAGGCGAAGGCAGCGGCAGGGCGAAAGGAAAGAACGGCGGCGTTCTCGATGGGATGCTTCTGGAGTCCCGAGGCGCTGTTCGGCGCGCAGGAAGGCGTGCTCGCCACGCAGACCGGCTATGCCGGCGGCTCCTCGGAGGCGCCGACGTACCGCGAGATGGGAGACCATTCGGAGACGGTGCTCGTCCGTTATGACGCGGCGGCCGTTTCGTACGAGGAGCTGCTGCGGCTGTTCCGGGAGCATCACGATCCGGCCAATACGAACGGCTACAAGGGCCGCCAGTACCAGTCCATCGTTCATTGGAGCGAGCCGGAGCAGCTCGCGGCGATCGAGGGCTGGCTGGAGGAGCGGCGCTTGGCGGGACTGCCGGAGCCGGATACGGAGGTCAGGGAGCTGGGGCGGTTCTTCCCCGCGGAGGAGCGCCATCAGAAGCATTCCCTCAAGCGCTACCCCGATGCCTGGACAAAGCTGCTCGGCCTGTTCCCGTCCGAAGCGGAGGCGGAAAGCTCCCGGCTGGCTTGCCGGCTGAACGGGCTGGCCAAGGGCTTTGCCAACCGCTCCGCGCTGCTGGACGAGCTGGAGCGGTGGACCGGCGAAGCTCCGGAGCGCCGGCGCGAGCTCGCCGCCGCCGTGCGCAGCATCCGCTGGTAGCGGGCCGGCCGCGGGCTCAAAAGGATGGCGAGCGTGATCGGGCTGGCCGTACGGCTCGCCAAGCCGCCAACCGACGCTGCCGAGCGAAGCGGTGACGCTGCCGAGCAAAGCGGGACGCTGCCGAGCGAAGCGGGGACGCTGCCGAGCGAAGCGGGGACGCTGCCGAGCGAAGCGGGGACGTTGCCGAGCGAAGCGGGGACGCTGCCGCATGATGCGGCAGCCGCTTGCCAAGCCGCGCGCCACCCCGTTATAATCTAGCTATATGATAAATCTATAGCACAGACCAGGCCGTGAAGCACACGCCGCCTCTGCTCGTTCCCGTCTTCGGGAGCGCGCGGGGCGGCGTTCGCTTTTTTTAACGGCACCTGGCGAGGAGGAGACGAGCGTGGCAGACTTCAAGCAAGCGTATACGGCATGGCTGGAGGAGGTGGTGGAACGGGAGGAGAATGTCCGCCGCAGGGAGCGGCTGGCAGAAGGACTGGGGCACGGCACGGTAGAGTTTCTGCGCAGAGCATGGTTCCCGGCCATCGGAGGGTTCCAGCACCTGCACCCGGAGTGGGAAGTCCGCGACATGGGGGGAGGCTGCCGCTACATCGATCTGGCTTACTTGCCCCCGGCCGGCGGAAGAGGCGCGTTCGAGATCCAGGGGTACGGTCCTCACGCCCGGGATCTGGACGTGCGTCGTTTCAAGGACTTGAGCTGGAGACATAGCTATCTCGCGATAGACAGCTGGGTGGTCCTCCCGGTCGCCTATCCGTCGATTCTGGAGGAGCCGAAGCGCTGCCAGCAGCTGGTGCTCGCCTTCGTCGGCCGATTTGTGGCGATGAGCGTATCCCGGGAGCTGGACTGGCAAGAAGCGGAGATTCTGAGGTTCGCGTTTCGGCAGATGGTGCCTTTCTCTGCGATGGAGCTGTCCAGCCATCTGAGGACATCCGAATCCCATACTCGGAAGCTGCTCGGGAAGATGGTCGACGGAGGCTATCTGAGCATCGTCAGCGGAAAGCTGCGCTATCGGCTGTACGGACTGTCGGAACGCTCCCTTGCCGAGGGTCTGGCGACGAATCAGATCGTTAGAAGGCCGAAATCGGGCGGCCAGGAATTTTAACGACGCGTGGTGGGCTTAGCGGTGCCAAAGGGACGGAACTGCCGACAAAAAAGAGGCTGTTGGCTGCTGTAAGCGTCTGACGCGTCGTTAGCTTTCTGGAGGCGTGGAAAAGGGGCTTCTAAGCATCTCAGCCGTCGTTAGCGAGGAGATGTGCGATGCAAAAGCCCGTTCCCCGCCGTCGAGGCAGGAACGGGCTTTTGCATCGTCGCAAACGGTTAGGGCGGACCAACGCGCTGCGGGCAAGTCTCGCCATGCGCGGCATTCGTGCGCGCGTCCGCCGCCATGCGCGACATTCGTGTGAGCGTCCGCCGTCATACGCGTCCGCCGCCATGCGCGGCATCCGCCGTCAGCGCGGCGAGCGTGCCTCCGCCATGCGCGTCAGAAAGGATTCTGCACGTGGTAGAACACGTTCGGGCTGGCCATGCGGTAGTAGTAGCTGCACCAGCCGAGGCTGCCGCCCTGCTCCAGGTTCACGGTGCTGTACGGGAGCCGCTCCTGCTCCAGCTCCTCGAGCCGCGCCGCGCGGCCGTCCAGGTAGTCGCGCAGGCGCAGCGCCGCCGTGTCGAGGCGCGTCAGCACGCCGCCGTAGCGGATGTCGAGCACCTCCCAGCCGAACGGCTTGAACATCGACAGCCACTGGCGGCGATGCGCCTCGCGCAGCGCCCGCACCGCCTCGGCGATGCGCGGCAGCAGCTCCGACGCGAGCCGCTCCAGCTCCGCGCGGTCGTCCGCGTCGTAGGCGGCCTTGAGCCGGAGGCCGGCCTGGCTTTTCCAGCGCAGCACCCCGCATAGCCGCTCCGGCACCTCGAACAGCGGATCGAGCGCCGCGCCCGGCCGCCGCGACGCGGCGATCTCCGCTTCCAGCTCCGCATAATGCGCATCCAGCTCCAGGCCGGCGATCTGGCGGTCGAACAGGCCGAGCAGCACGTCCTGGTACAGCAGGAACTTGGACGGGTTCGTCTGCTTGCGGTTGCCCGGCTCCGCGCCGGGCGTCTCGTCGAGGCCGTTCAGCAGTAGGAACGCCGCCGCCTCGGTGCCCGTGCAGGCCAGCGTCCGGGCCTCGACTCGGCTCCACTCCGGCTTGCCGTCGCAGTACGCTTGCTCCGCGTAGTATTGCAGGCCTAGCAGCGCGATGAACGGGTTGCTCTCCATGCCGTCGTCGCCCCACATCGTCGCATACACCTCGTCGACTCCCTCGGCCTTGCAGGCGAGCAGCGCCGCTTCCGTCGCCGCCAGCGACAGGCCGTAGTTGACGCCGAACGTGTTGAACACCCAAACGCCGCCCGCGAACACGACGCGGCAGCCGAGCGGACGGTGCTTGCCGAGCTGCGCCTCGTAGTGCTCGGGCTCGAAGTGGTTGTAGTCCCAGTACACCATGTCGACGTCGGACGGGATCTGGCGGGCCATCTCCTCCGGGATGACCGTGTTCCGGTCGAAATGCTCCGCCCCGTTCGCGGAAGCGAGCTTGAGGAACATGTCGCTCCACATCATCGGCGACAGGCCGCGGCGGCGCACGATGTCCAGCACGGCCTGCAGATGCCCCGCGATGATCGGGAAGCGGCCGTTGAAGCCGTGCAGGTCCAGATGCTTGCCGCGTCCGACCTCCTCCGCCTCGTCCATGCCGATGTGGATCTTGCGGCTGCGGAACGGCGCCGTCGCCCGCTCGATCATCCGCTCGACCAGCTCCAGGACGCGATCGTCCTGGGCGAGCAGCGCGCCCTTGGTGTCCTTGTAGCCTTTGACCGGCTCCCACTTGAGGAACTCCTCCAGATGGGCGAGCGTCTGGATGCTCGGGAACGCCTCGATGCCGAACAGATCCGCGTAATCGTCGATCGCCCGCAGCTCCTCCGCGCTGTAGCGCCCGCGCATGTAGCCGAAGTACGGCTCGCCCGGAATCTCGTACGTGTCCTCCATGTACAGCATGACGCTGTTCAGCCCCATGAGCGCCATGCGGCGCAGCAGGCTGCGCCAGGCGTCGAGCGTAAGCACGCCGTTGCGCGACAGGTCGAACATCGGTCCGACCGTCCCGATCCGCTGCTGCTCGGCCAGCTCCCAGGCCGGACCGTCGACGCCTTTTTCCAGCAGCAGCGAGAACGCGCGGAAAAACTGATGCTTGCGCTCATAGCGAATCCACGCCCGTCCGTCCGCATAGCCGGCCGCCAGCCCTTCGCCGCCCCGCTCGACGCGGACCGTCACGGCCCGCTCGGCCTCCGTCGTTCCGTCGCCGCGACTGTGGCCGCCGGCTTCCCGTGCCGCTCGATCGTCCGCGGCCTCGCTGCCGACGATCGCCTCGGCTCCCGCCTTGTCTTCCCCGCGTCCGATCGCCTCGGCTCCTCCCGCCTTGCCTTCCCCGCCGAGCTCGAACTTCAGCTTCAGCTCGTCCGCCAGCTCGCGCAGTCCGGCTTCCACCTCGCCGAGCTCGCCGATCCATGTCCATGTCGTCTTCATTGTCGTTGCCCCCTATGCCTTCCGCTGCCGCGCGGCTGTCCCCGTCGGCGCGGACTCCTCGATCCTGTCCTTCATTGTACCGGATGGCGGCTCGGCGCTGAACGGTGAGAAATCAACGAAATAGGGGGTGAAATCGCGGGGAATTGCGTCGGGGACCGGGAAAGGATAAGCTGGGGGAAATGCAGCGGCAGCAACGGAGACGAGGAGGACAAGGAATGGACGACATGCTGGAAACGATCTTGGACAGCCTTGGGCTGGAGGGCAAGATGGCCGAGGTGCAGCGGGTCCAGACCGCGCATCGCATGAGGCTGGCGGAGTTCTGGGGCATCCGGCAAGGCGCTCGCGTGCTGGAGATCGGATGCGGGCAAGGAGACACGACCGCGGTGCTCGCTTGCCGGGTCGGTCCGTCCGGCCTCGTGCGCGGGGTCGACATCGCGCCGCCCGGCTACGGAGCGCCGATGACCGTCGGCGAAGCGGCGGCAAGGCTGCAGCAGTCCCGGATCGGCGGTCCGGTGCGGATGGAGTTCGGCCTCGACGTGCTGCAGGACGGCGTGGATTTCGGAGAAAATGCCTATGACGAGATCGTCTTCTCGCACAGCTCCTGGTACCTGCAGTCGCCGGAGCAGCTGGAGCGGCTGCTCGCCCGCGCGCGGCGCTGGGGCCGCCGGCTCTGCTTCGCCGAGTGGGACCCGCGCATCGGCCGGATCGGGCAGCTGCCGCATCTGCTCGCCGTGCTCGTGCAGGCGCAGGCCGAGTGCTTCAAAACGGACAGCGAGGCCAACGTCCGCACGCTGCTCGCGCCGGCGGACATCCGGCGAATCGCGCACAGCGCCGGTTGGAGCGTGGACGAGGAGGCGACGCTTCCGGCAGGCGGCCTTCAGGACGGAGGGTGGGAGGTCGATCTGGCGCTGGGAGAGCAGGCCGAGGAGCTGCCGCGGCTGCACGGCCTCCCCCGCAAGAGCCGTCAGCTGCTGGAGTCGCAGCTCGGCCTGCTGGCCGCATACGCCTCCGCCGGCTCAAGCTTCGAATCGATGGACAGCTGGGCGATGACGGCCGGCTGAGCTTCGGACGGCTTCGGCGAGACGCCGCGGCGGCCGAGATAGGCAAGATTCAACGTGTTGTCACACATGAAGGACATGCCGTTGCCTATAATGAAGAGTATCAACAGGCAATGCGAGAAGGAGGACCATCCGCCTTGAACGAGTCTCCGAATTCCATCCAGCCGACATCCGGCCGCAATTTCACGACCTGGATCATCGGCATTTCCTTGGTGGCGAACGTCATCATTCTGGCGCTGTTCTTCGGGCCGATCGGCTACAAAGGCAGCGTCGGCTGGGACATCACCGTCCTGCCGCGGATCAACGCCATCCTGAACAGCTTCACGTTCATCTTCCTCGTGGCCGCGCTGGTGTCGATCCTGCGCAAGAACATCAAGCTCCACAAGGGCTTCATCCTGGCGGCGTTCTCGTCGACGCTGCTGTTCCTGGTCACGTACCTGACGTTCCACTACCTGTCGCCCGAGACGGCGAAGTTCGGCGGCGAAGGCATCGTGCGGCCGATCTACTTCACGATCCTCATCACGCACAGCTTCCTGGCTGCGGTCATCGTGCCGCTCGCGCTGTTCTCGCTCGTCTGGGGCTGGACGATGCAGGTAAAGAAGCATAAGCGCATCGTGCGCTGGGCGATGCCGATCTGGCTGTACGTCAGCTTCACCGGCGTCATCGTGTATCTGTTCATGGCGCCTTATTATGTGAGCGGCTGAAACCACGCTGATGCGGAAGCTGGTCGATTCGTGATGGAACGGAGGATGGGTCCGGCATAAGCATCGGTTCACTGCTCTTGCAGATGCCGGTTTCCGAATGTTCCACGAGCCCGACTCCCTCCTCATCCGATGCGAACGATTCCTGAAGCCTGGCGGCGCGGCGGTTCTGGAAGCGCAGCGCGCCCTCCTGAGAATTCAAAAAAACACCCTCTGGCATTTTTTAATTGCTAGAGGGTGTTTTTTATCTAAGCAGAATTCAGCCGCCCAGCCGCTGGACCTGGTCCAGGATGGCGGTAATTTGCGACAGCGTCTGGCCGATCTGCGACTGCTCGATCGCCTGCGCGGTCAGCTGGCCGCTGTTCACCGCCTGCAGCAGGCCGTCGATCTGTCCGCTCAGCACGCCGTTGTACTGCTCGAGCTTGGCGTCGATCGCGGAGGCGAACTCCGGCGCGGTCAAGCCGTTGAAGGCGGCGATGTCCGCCTTCATGGCGCCGAGCTCCGTCTCCAGGCTCGCCAGCGCGTCCGGATCGGTCAGCGCCTGCTGGGCCAGGCCGGGCAGCTCGTTGGAAAACTGGTTCGCTTCGTTGATATAGGTGGTCGCTTCATTCACATACGTCAGGGAATCGTTCACGCCGCCGAGCGCTTCGTCGACGCTGCCCGGCAGCGAGCAGCCGGCCAGCAGGGCGGGCGCGAGCAGCAGCGCCAGCAGCCGCCGGCGGCCGAGAGATACGGCTCGCGCGGGAAGGCGGAGCCGGTGGTTTTGCTTCATCGGTTCATCATCCTTTCGCGGTGTCGTTCCTCTCCTTTACTCCCCGCAGGGCCGGATGGTTTCACCTTTCGGCGCCGGGCGTCCCTTTTCAACCGGGTCGAGTCGGGTATACTTGTAGCAGAAGGGAGCGTGAATGCCCGATGCAGACGCGCGTGCTCGTCGTCGACGACGAGAAAAGCATCGCCTCCGCCGTGGCCTACGCCCTCGGGCGGGAGGGCTACGAGGTGCAGACGGCGCAGGACGGGGAAGAGGCGCTCGCCAAGGTCGAGAGCTTCCGTCCGCGCGTCGTCGTGCTCGACGTGATGATGCCCAAGCTGAACGGCTACGAGGTGTGCCGCCGCCTGGACGGACGCGAGGACATCGGCATCATCCTGCTGACCGTCAAGAACGATATCGTCGACAAGGTCGTCGGCCTGGAGCTCGGCGCGGACGACTACATGACCAAGCCGTTCGAGATCCGCGAGCTGCTCGCGCGCGTCAAGGCGCTGGCGCGCCGGCTCGAGCGCATCCCCGAGGCGGCGCAGGAGGCCGCTGCGGAGGGCGGCCTGCGGGTGCTGCCCGAGCGGCGCGCCGCCTATGCGGACGGCCGTCAGCTCGATCTGACGCCCAAGGAGTTCGATCTGCTCGCCGCGCTGCTGCATCATCCGGAGCGCGTGTACACGCGCGAGGAGCTGCTCGATCTCGTCTGGGGCATGGATTACGCCGGCGGCACGCGCACGGTGGACATCCATATCCAGCGGCTGCGCAAGAAGCTCGGCGAGCCCTGGCAGGCGGCGCTGCAGACCGTCTACGGCATCGGCTACAAGGCGTCGCCCTCCGCGGCCGGAGGCTCGGACTAATGCGGCTCGGCCTGAGGCTGCGGCTGACGCTGTTCCTCGCGGCGCTGCTGCTGCTCGCGGCCGGCCTGCTGAGCCTGCTCGTCGAGCGCGGCATCCAGGACAACCAGCAGGCGCGCATGGAGCAGGAGCTGGCGCAGCAGACCCGCATGGCGAACCTGCGCATCCGCCAGGCGTATTACTCCGGCTCCGGAGGCGATCCGCAGGAATTCCTGCGGCGCAGCGGCCGTCAGCTCGCGCAGGAGCTGTACGCTTACGGCGGCTTGCCGCTGACGCTTTACGACATGGGGGGCACGGTCGCAGGCAGCTCGCTGCAGGACGGGACGGGAGCCGCTCCGCCCGCCGGCTCGCCCGCGAGCGAGCTGCTCGGCTACGCGCTGGACAATAAAGTTGCCTTCACCGAATCGGACGGGACGCTGATCTACCTCGCTCCGCTCGAAGGGCCGGACGGACAGCTCGGCGCGGTGCAGCTGCAGTATTCGCTGCGCGGATCGGAGCAGTTCCGCCAGGAGATCCGGCGGCTGTTCCTCGTCATCGGCGGCGGCGTGCTGGCGGCGGCGTTCGCGCTCGGCTACCTGTACTTCAGCCGCATCGCGTCCGCGGTCGTCCGCTTGAAGGGCGCGGCGGACCGCATCCGCCGCCAGGACTTCATCGCGGCGTCGCCGGTGCGGCGGCGGGACGAGCTGGGCGAGCTCGGCGAAGGCATCGCCTTCATGAGCCGGGAGCTCGAGAGCGGCATCGGCGCGATGGAGCGCGAGCGGCGCAACCTGCAGCTCGCCGTCGACAAGCTGCAGGCGCTGGAGCGCCAGCAGAAGCAGTTCATCGGCAGCATCAGCCATGAGTTCAAGACGCCGCTCACCTCAATCAAGGCGTATGTCGAGCTCGTCGGCATGTACAAGGACGACCCGGAGCTGCTGGGCGAGGCGCATCGCAGCATCGGCAAGGAGACCGACCGTCTGTACGACATGGTCGAAAAGGCGCTCCAGCTGTCCTCGCTCGAGCGCTACGAGTTCGAGTCCCGGGCCGAGCGGCTCGACGCCCGCGAGCTGCTGGAGGATGTGGCCGGCCGCATGCGCGGCAAGGCGGAGAAGTTCGGCCTGCGGCTGGAGCTTGAGCTGCGGGACGCGCAGGCATGGTGCGACCGCGAGAGCCTCATGCATATGCTCGTCAATCTGATCGACAACGCGATCAAGTACAACCGGCCGGGCGGCTTCGTCCGGCTCGGCAGCCGCGCCGAGGACGGCTGGGCGGTGCTCGACGTCGAAGACGGAGGCATCGGCATCCCCGAGGAGCTGCTGGAGCGGGTGTTCGAGCCGTTCTATACGGTGAGCCGCGACCGCAGCCGCGAGACGGGCGGCACCGGCCTCGGCCTGCCGCTCGTGCGCGAGTTGGCCGCCAAGGAGGGCGGCTCCGTGGAGGCGGGCCGGCGCGCAGGCGGAGGCATGCGGTTCACGCTGCGGCTGCCGCTTGCAGACGGGCGGAGCGGGGAGTGAGGCATTTGTTTACAACTCGGAAACATCCTCGACATCGCGCCGACGCATCCTACGGTTAAGCTGAAAGCAACAACCGCAAGGGGGAACCGAACATGATGAAAGCCAACCCGAACAAGATGCGCCGCTCGGCGCTCGCCGTCCTGACGACCGCCGCTCTGCTGTCCGCCGTCGCTTGCGCCTCCGGCAACGCTCCCGACCGCGAGACGGTCGAGAAGCCGGGCTCCAAGGTGACCGTCGTCGAGAACAAGCAGGAGTCGGTGTACGATACCGGACTGGAGATCGACAAGGTCAGCACGCTCGAGGGCGTGCGGGGCCAGGAATGGCTGGACGAGGAGCGCATCGTCGCGATGGCTCCGAACGCCGAGCAGCCGCCGACCGCGACGGAGGGCGAGCAGCGCCAGCCTTTCAACCTGTATATTCGCGCGGTGGCGGAAGGAAGCGAGCTCGAGACGCTGCAGGCTTCTCCGTCGGATACCGGCTTCGCCGCGCTGTCGCCGGACAAGAAGCATCTGTTCTTCAAGAAGACCGAGGAGGCGACCGGCTTCGGCCGGATCCTGAACCTCGAGACGGGAACGGTGACGGAGCTCGACAACATCCACATCCCCGCCACCGAAGGCGCATGGGCCGATGACAGCACCGTGATTTTCCCGACGCTCGAAGGAGAGCTCATGCAGGTCGATCTCCAGGGCAAGGCGACGGTCGTAGTGAAGGAGAAGGACAAGTTCATCCGCGGCTTGGCCGTATCGGGTGCTACCTGGTATTACATCGCGGGCGAGAACCAGACGCTGTTTGCCTATGACAAAGAGACCAAGGAGAAAAAAGCCGTGGCCGAGGGCATCGATTGGGTCGTTCCGTCTCCGGACGGCAGCCGCCTCGCCCTCGTGAAGCGGTCCGGACAGGCCGGCGTCAAGCTCGTCCTGTCCGATGCCGGCGGCGCCGAGCAGAAGGAGCTCGCCTCCGGCACGCAGATCTTCGGCACGAGCTGGTCCCCGGACGGCCAGACGCTCGCCTACTCGCTCAGCGCGGAGGGCGTCGAGGATCAGGGGCTGTTCATGTCCGAGGCCGAGACCGGCAAGCAGACGAGTCTCGTCAGCACGCGGGACCTCGCGGGCGATGCCGTCCGCTGGAGCCCTTCCGGCAAGCAGCTGATGATGACGACGTCCTCCTACGGCGGCCAGGGCATCGAGTTCAAGACGACGATCGTTCGCTTCAAGGATCAATAAAAGGCGGCAGGCGCCGGAATTCCGCAAGCGGGATTCCGGCGTTTTTGGTGCGGGGTGAGCGGGACTAGGCCATGCTTCACCGATAGATGAAGCTTGCCTCCGTATGATTTTACGTAACTTATTGGGTGAACTTATAGTATACTGGATGCATCTGACGGAATACTATGACAAAGGAGAAGATGAGAATGGTGGTGAAGGTTTTGGCGAAACCGACGTTTACGGTGGATCAGTTAACCTCCTCTTCGGAAGCTTCCAAAAAATTCGGTGAGCTGCGGAAGAAAGCGAAGCAAGTTCCACAGTATATTACGGAAAATGGAACGGTCGATACGGTCTTGCTCAGCTATTCTTTGTTCGAGGATATTTATGATCGCTTGAGCCGGTTGGAGGCGGAGGAGGAAGAGCGTACTCTCCTTCATCGTCTGGAGCGCATAGAGCGGGATCCAGAGTCCGCGAAGTCCTGGAAAAACGTCAGGCGGGAGAGGTAGCGTTCCGTGACGTTGGAAGATCGCTTCGATGTTCGGCTGGATGTGGATGCGGAAAAGGAATATGGCCGACTGGACGGTTCTGTTCTAGCTATTGTCAACGCTGCGATCGACGAGCTTGTTTATCGGGCCGATGAAGTAGGCAAAGTTCTGAGCAATTCTATCCATACGAAACTTGCGGGCTGCAGAGAGATCAAGCTTCGCGACGCTGGAATACGAATCATCTATCGAGTGACGGACGAGATCGTGCATGTGCTCCGAATCGTGTATATCCTGACTATTGAAAGGCGCACTCGCGATATGGCGTTCAAAATCGCTCATTCGCGTTATAAACAGTATCGGAAAATCAGCAAGAAGGATCTTATACGATTTCACGAAGAACAACATACATGGCCGCTTCGAGCTTCTACTCGAAGAGGGAAAAAAGGAGGAGCGACTTGATTCGTTCCTCCTTTCTTCTGCCTGCAGAGCGGGACGCCTTCGAATGCCCAAGTCCCTGGCCGCATGGCAGACTGGTCCCGGGTCCAGACCGGCTTGCGGCTGCAGCCGCTTCCGGGGCCGCCGTCCGCGATGGTAATCTGTTTCCATCGAGCCAAGGAGGCGAAGAGGCATGGGCATGGGCATTCCCGAGGAGCAGCAAGGGAGAAGGCTGTACATCCTTCTCACGGATACCGGCACGCTGTTCACGCGGCTGATCAAAGCCTATACGGGAGCGCCCTGCAATCACGCCTCCTTGGCGCTGGATCCGAGTCTGCGGCATATGTACAGCTTCGGACGGAAGGATCAATCCCATCCTCTGGCGGCCGGATTCGTCCGGGAGGAAGCGGCAGGCATGTGCCGGGAGTACCCGGGGATGGCTTGCGTGCTGCTCCGGCTCGAAGCGACGGAGGAGCAGTTCCGGCGAGCTTGCGGCGTCATCCGCTATTTCGAACAGACCGTGGACCGGTACGGCTACAACCTGCTCGGACTGCTCGGCTTCGTGCTGAACCTGCGCTTCGAGCCGCAGGATCGTTACTTCTGCTCGCAGTTCGTCGCCGATGCGCTCGAGCGGAGCGGAATCGCCTTGTTCGACCAGCCGCCGGCGCTGACCGCTCCGCATCATTTCCTGGAGCATCCCGAGCTGCAGGTCGTGTACGAGGGCTTGCTCTCCGACTACCCGCTGCTCGACCGGGACGGCCGTCGCGCCGGATCGGCCGAGGGGGAGAGCCTTCCTTTGCGGCTGCCGAAAAGGGCTGCGGTCTGAGCGGGCGGCGATCTAACGGAAAGCTAACAAACGCGACAATACAATCCCATAAATCGCAAAGAGCGCCCTGTTTCTTCCTGCAGCGGTGCTTTATTCTTTTCTTATATGTAACCGCTTCCAGTCTGTTCTCGGGCGGTGTCAGAATCAGGAGGGATGAGATGAAAAAGAAGACGACTTGGCTTGCCGGAGCGCTTGCCGCTGCCCTGGCCGTCGCGCCTGTCGCCGCTGCCGCCGCAGGCGGACAGGGAGAAAGAGCCGCCGCTGCCGAAGCGGCGGGAGGCGCCGTCCGCAGCGGCAACGGCGGCCGGACAAGCCGCAACGGCCCCGTCCGCGGACACGCAGGGACACTGGGCTCGGGAAGCGATCGCCCGCTGGGCGGACGCGGGCATCCTGAGCGGCTACCCGGACGGACAATTCCGGCCGTCCAGGACGATCACCCGGGCCGAGCTCGCGGCGGTCGTCAACCGTTTGTTCGGATTGACGGCAGACGGCTCCGCCGCTGCCTTCAGCGACGTGCCGGCGTCCGCCTGGTACGCCGAGGCGCTTGCCGCTGCGCGTGAGGCCGGGTATTACCAGGGCGACGGCGCGAACAAGGCGCTGCCGGAAACTGCCGTCAGCCGCCAGGACGCGGCGGTGCTGCTGGCGCGCGCCTTCGGGCTGCAGGCGGCGGATGGAGCCGAGACGGCAGGCTTCTCGGACAGCGCGAGCATCCGCGCCTATGCCCGGGACGCGGTCGAGGCGCTGCGGCCGGCGCTCGGCGGCTATCCGGACGGCACGTTCCGTCCTGCCGGGCCGCTGACGCGGGCCGAGGCGGCTCAGCTGCTCGACCGTCTGGTCGCGGCCTATGAGGGCAAGCCGGGCACGGAGCGCGCCGCCGATGCGGACGGCCATGCCATCGTGAACGCGGACGGCGTGAAGCTGAAGGATATGGCCATCGACGGCAACCTGTACCTCGCGCCGGGCATCGGGGACGGCGACGCCAGCCTCGAGCGCGTGCAGGTGGCGGGCACGACCCGGATCGCGGGCGGCGGCGAGCATTCCATCCGCGTGACGGACTCGGCGCTGGGCGAGACGGTCGTCGAGCGCAAGCAGGGCAAGGTGCGGCTCGTGCTGACGGGCGGCACGGTCCAGCGGCTGTCCGTGCAGGGCTCGGCGCTCATCGAGCTGGCCGGCGACGCGCGCGTGGAGATGCTGGAGCTGAGCGGCCAAGCCGAGCTGACTGTCGGCGGCCAAGCCCGCATCGGCAGGCTCGTCGTGCCGCAGGGCGGAGCGCTGGTGAACGGCCAAGCCGTCTCCGCCGGCGAGTACCGCTGGGCCGACGGAGCGCTAGCGCCGCTCGGCGCCGCTTCGCCTGCGCCGTCGGCGGCGCCGAGCGCGACGCCGGGGCCGACCGCCGCGCCGACCTTCGTGCCGACCGCGACGCCAACGCCGACGCCGGCGCAGACCGCGACGCCAACCCCGACGGCATCGCCGACCGCGACGCCGACGGCATCGCCGCAGACGATCGACTTCGTCGACCGCCAGGCGACGGCGGAGACCCGCTCGCTTTTCAGCTATCTGAACGAAATCCGCGGCACGGGCATCCTGTTCGGCCAGCAGCATGCGACGACCGAGGGCCTCAGCATCACGGAGCGCGACGGCACGCAGTCGGACGCCAAAAACGCCGTCGGCGACTACCCGGCCGTGTTCGGCTGGGACACGCTCAGCCTGGAAGGCCATGAGAAGCCGGGCGTCCAAGGCGATCCGATCCAGAGCCGCGACAATCTCGTTGCCGTCATGAAAAAAGCCTACGAAAGCGGAGGCGTGCTGACGCTGAGCTCGCATATGCCGAACTTCGTCACCGGCGGCGACTTCTACGACCTGCGCGGCAACGTCGTCTCGACGATCCTGCCGGGCGGCAGCAACCATGGCGCCTACAACGAGTTCCTCGACCTCATCGCGGACTTCGCGCTGCATCTGAAGGATGACGGCGGCAAGCCGATTCCGGTCGTCTTCCGTCCGTTCCACGAGCAGAGCGGCAGCTGGTTCTGGTGGGGCGCGGCGTTCACGACCAAGGTGGAGTACAAGGAGATCTACCGCTACACGGTCGAGTACCTGCGCGACCTCAAGGGCGTGCGCAACTTCCTGTACGCCTACTCGCCGGGCGGCGGCTTCGGCACGGACGAGGCGCGCTACCTGGAGACGTATCCGGGCGACGACTACGTCGATCTGCTCGGCTTCGACAGCTACTACAACGGCGAGGGCCAGTCGTGGTTCGACGGCGTGGCCGTCGAGGCGGCGACCGTCTCCCGCGTCGCGGACGCGAAGGGCAAGATCGCGGCGCTGACCGAGTTCGGCTACCAGAAGATGAAGACTTCGGGCAACGCGACGCCGGACTTCTATACCCGCCTGACCGCCGCCCTGCAGTCCGATCCCGATGCGAAGCGGATGGCCTACATGCTCACCTGGGCCAACTTCGGCGACACGTCGACCTACGTCCCGTATCCGCGCGCCGAGGGCGAGCCGAACGAGATGCTGCCGGACTTCATCCGCTTCTACGAGGAGCCGTACACGCTGTTCGCGCGGGAGGTGCGGCAGGCGTACGAGCGTCAGACCGAGGCGGCGGAGGAAAAGCCGTTCGTGCATGTCGCTTCGCCGACCAACCAAGCGTCCGTCCGCACGCCGAGCTTCAAGGTGCGGGTGCGCGTGCAAAACGCCGAGGGAGCCCGCGTCGTCATGACGGCGGACGGCATGACGCAGGAGCAGCCGCTGGTACTCAATCCGGCGACCGGCTTCTATGAGGCGGACTGGCAGCTGGACGGCCGGCTGAACGGCACGGCGGCGGCCGTGACGGTGCGGGCGTATGCCGCGGACGGCGAATTGCTGCAGGAGGAGACCAAGACGGTGGCCGTCAAGATTCCGGAGGCGCCGCTCGGGGAGTACATGTTCGACGAAGGGCTGGAAGGAGCGTCGAGCGGCGGCGGCTGGAAGGCCGACGTCGGCGAGGCGCAGCAGGTGCAGTGGAACGGCGGAGGCGCGCTCAAGCTCGACGTCGGCGGGCTCGATCCGGCTGAGACGTGGCAGGAGATCAAGCTGCAGCTGAACGGAGCCGCGGCCAAGCTCGGCTTGGCCGACATGAGCCAGGTGCGGCGCGTCAAGCTGGACGCGTACATCCCGCTGGATTTTGCGGCGGCGAGCGGCGACGAGGCGAAGATCCAGGCGTTCGGCATGCTGCCGCCCGACTTCGAGGCGAAATACGGCATGGGCACGACGCAGGTCCGCTTGAGCGAGCTGCCGACGGTGACGGTCGGGCAGCAGGTCTACGCGCATTACGCGCCGGAGTTCGACCTGACCGATCTCGCCAAGCTGCAAGCCTCGCAGGAGCTGTTCGTCTCGCTGGCAGGCAGCGGCCTGTCCGGCGCGGGCAGCGTGTACATCGACCGCATCGGGCTGTACAGCACGTTCGTCGACGCTTCGCTCGATCCGGCGTCGGTCGATGACTTCGAGGGCTACATGGGACAGGATGCCGCGCTCCAGACGAAGTTCGTCCATGCCGGCGGCGACAGCGCCTCGGCGGCGCTGGACAGCTCGCGCAAGCATGGCGGCGGCTACGGCCTGAAGTACACGTACACGCTCGGCTCGAGCGGGTACGCGGGCATCACCAAGTCGATGGGCGGCGCCGACTGGTCCGACTACAACGCGCTCCAGTTCTGGTACGAGCCGGACGGCAAGGGGCAGAAGCTCGTCATGCAGATCAACGCCTCCGGCAAGACGTACGAGTACTACCCGGACACGACCGGCACCGAGCCGCAGCTGATCGTCGCTCCGTTCCGCGACTTTCAGCCGGCCAACGGCGCGACCGGCACGCTGACGAGGCTGAACCTGAAGAGCGTGAACGCCTTCTCGATCTATACGAACGCGGTGCCGGACGGCAACCGGCTGACGAGCTCGATGTACTTCGACGACATCCGGGCGCTGAACGATCCGGCTGCCGGCACGGTGCCGAGCGGCGAAGGCGGAGCCGGCCTGCCGAAAGGCGTGCTGCAGGACTTCGAGCAGTCGCTCGGCGGCTGGGCCATCGGCGGCAACGACATCGGCCTCGGCGCGGCGGCGCTCGCTGCCGATGGCGGCGGCCAGGCGCTGGCCGTGACGATCGGCGCCAGTCCGGCCGCCGGCAAAAACGGCGAGATCGCCCGCGTCGGCGCGCTCGATCTGAGCAGCGGCTCCAAGCTGCGGCTGCGGGCCCGCATCGAGGGCGGCAGCGCTTCGGCGCAGCTGTTCCTCAAGCATGGCGGCGGCTGGTCGTGGGCGGCGGCGGGCGGCAAGCCGCTGACGAGCGAGTACCAGTGGTACGAGATCGACCTGGACGGCCCGGACAGCTACGGCAAGCCGATCGACAAGTCGTTCCTGCAGGCGATCGGCCTGCAGGTGTACGACGCGGCCGGCGGCGGCACGGTGTACATCGACGACGTGACGCTGGAGTAGGCGGCGCTTGGTTCCGATGCGAGCAAGCCGCGCCGATTTCGTGTAGGATGGAGGAAAGAAATCGGCGCGCGTCCCGCTGCCCGGCAAAGGCGGAGCGGACAAGCGCGCTGCGGGAGGATGCGGCATGAGCGAGAGCAAGAAGGTTGAAGCAGGCGAGATTGTGGACGAGCAAGCCGCCGGCAGCGGCGGCGCTGCGGCTGAGGTCGAGGAAGGCACGACTGCAGAGGGACAGGGCGAAGGAACGGAAGGCTCCGCTGAGAAAAGCCTGAGCAAGGAAGCCGAGATCGCGCAGTGGATGGTCGAGACGATCCGCGACAGGGGGATGCTGCGCCAGGAGGAAGCGATCGAGCATGTGCGCGGCGTCTACGGCGAGGCGTACGTGTTCGTCAACGAGGCGGGCAACGTCTCGCTGGAGAAGGAGGTCAAGAAGGCGTTCCGCAAGCTCCATCGCGGGCGGATCGCCTGGGACCGGGACGGCTTTTTCTGGGCTTGGACGTAGAGGAAGGAACAGGGCGGCCGAAGTCAGAAAATTTTCCCTTTTTGCTGGAAGTCCGGTTGCAATTGCTTTCATGGATATGCTACCATAACCGTAATAACCACTCGGCTGAATCTTCATATTGGTTGCGTTATTGCTCAATAACCCTGAATATGTTGCATCTCAGATACAAAGGTTAGATCTCAGTACGGCAGGAGGTGTAACACATGCAAAGAGGTACAGTAAAATGGTTCAACGCTGAGAAAGGCTACGGCTTTATCGAAGTTGAAGGCGGTAGCGACGTATTCGTACACTACTCCGCCATCACGGGCGAAGGCTTCAAGACGCTGGACGAAGGCCAAGCGGTCGAGTTCAACGTTGTTGACGGAAGCCGCGGACCGCAAGCCGAAAACGTCGTGAAGCTGTAAGCTTCCGATTCGGCAAGCGCCAAAAAGGCTGCCTGCTCATCCTCGAGATGAGCGGGCAGCCTTTTTTTGCGTTGGGCGGGTGCAGAGTTTCGTAGTGCCGCTTACCGTGAAGGAAGGCGATTCTAAAATCGAGTCAGCGGGCGGGTGAAGGGAGGTAGGCGGAGGGAACGATGTTGACGGGAGTTGCGCGGAAAAACCGAGCAACTCTGCTCGGGCGGTCGCCCTGACGCCGGAGTTGCGCGGAAAAACCGAGCAACTCTGCTCAAGCAGGCGCCCTGAGGCCGGAATTGCGCGGAAAAACCGAGCAACTCTGCTCGAGCAGACGCCCTGACGCCGGAGTTGCGCGGAAAAACTCCGCTCGAGCGTCCCTGTCAGACAACGCTCTTGACCGGCAGCAGCGGCCAATGCTGGCCAAGCTGCCAAGCGAGCAGCGTCGAGGCGAGCACATAGAGCGCATAGCCGGCGTCGGCGGCGGACAGGCGATAGCGGTAATAGAAGGTGCGCGCGCCCGCGCCGCTGGCGAAGCGCTTGGCCTCCATCGCCGCTGCCGTCCGATGGGCGCGCCGGATGCACTGCGCCAGCAGCGGAATCGCGTACATGCGCAGCCGCTCGTACAAGCCGCGCAGGCCGCGCGGCCTGCGGCCGCCGCGGATCTGCAGCGCCTGACGCAGCGTGACGAACTCCTCCGCGAGCAGCGGCAGCATGTTGAACGCCGCGAGGAAGCTGTAGGCGTAGCGCGCCGGCAGCCGCAGCTGCTGCATGAGCGAGTAGAACAGCGCGACCGGCCGCGTCGTCAGCGCGAACGCGAGGCCGACGGCCGCCACCTGCAGCGAGCGGAAGCCGAGATGCAGGCCGCGGTAGAAGCTTTCCTCGGTGATGCGGATCAGGCCGTACTGGAACCAGACGGTCTCGCCGCTGCCGAACATCATCATGCCGGACGCGGAGCTGACGAACAGCAGCAGGAACGGCGAGGCGTACAGCAGCAGCCGCAGCGGCGGATGCCCGGAGAACAGCGCCAGCGGCAGCAGCGCGGCGACGGCGAGCAGCAGCATGACGTTCGGGTCATGCGTCAGCAGCACGAGCAGGAACAGCAGCGCCGACACCGCCAGCTTATGCGTCGGATTGACACGGTGCAGCCACGTTTCGCGGTACGGAAAGGAAAGGTTCATCGGGTCGGCGCTCCTTTCGGCAAGACGGAACGGGCCAAGGCCGCCTCGGGAGAGCCTGTCGGCGAGGCTTCTGCAGCGGGATCCGCTCCGTGATCCGGTTCGTAATCCGGTTTGTGATCCGATGCGGGGGCCGCTCCGCGGCCCGGTCGACGACTCGCTCCGTCATCGGGCGGCGAGGAGGGAGCAGGCCGCGCCGGAGCGGGAAGCTCCCGCACGACGCCCTGCTCCACCTGCCAGCGGCGGGTGGCGAAGCGGCGGACAAGCTCGTCGTCATGCGTCACCATGAGGATGGCGCAGCCGCTGCGGCGCAGCTCCTCGAGCTGCTCCATCATCGAAACGGTGCCGGCGGCGTCGAGGCCGAACGTCGGCTCGTCGAGCAGCAGCAGCCGCTGGCCGCAAGCCATCGCGGAGGCGACGCTCAGCCGGCGCTTCTGCCCCATCGACAGCTGGTACGGATGGCGCCGCTCCAGCCCGGCGAGCGCGAACCGCTCCAGCAGCGTCCGGACCCGGCCGTCCCGCTCGGGCGGTGACAGCCGCTCCGGCATCGAGAACGCCAGCTCCTCGGCGACGCTGTCCGTGACGAGCTGGAACTCGGGGTTCTGAAAGCAGTACGCCGCCAGCTCCGCCGCCTGCCGGGGCTTGCGCAGCCGGGCCTCCGGCGCGCCCAAAAGGCGCATCCGCCCTTCGCTGCGGACGAGCCGCATGATGGCGAGCAGCAGCGTGCTTTTGCCGGCGCCGTTGGCTCCGGTGACGGCGATCCAGTCGCCGGCGCAGACGGACAGCCGGTCGGCGCGCACCTTGACCTCGCGGCCCCGCATCCCGGCGAAGCCGTCCAGCTCCAGCAGCGGGGCGGGAAGCGGCGGCGTGCCTGCAGCGGGTGCAGCCGCGGCAGAAGCGTCCGCGCCTGGCGCTGCCGCTGCCGCTGCGAGAAGCGTCCCGCCGCCGGCCGGAACGGGCGCATGCGGCAAGACATGAGTCTCGTCGGCCGCATCGAGCGGAGCCGCCGCTCCCGCATGCGCTCCGCCGTCCGTGGAGCCGAAGCGGCCTGCCTTTGCCGCTGCCTCATCGTCCCAGAAGCCCGGGTACCAGACGCCGTAGCGACGCAGCTGCGCGCGGCAGTCGCGAAAGATCTCCTCCGGCGGGCCGTCCGCCTCCAGCCGTCCGTCCGGCGAGAACAGCAGGATGCGGTCCATATCCCCGGCGATGAGGTCGATCTTGTGCTCGACGATGAGCACGGTCCGGCCGTCCCAGATGCGGCGCAGCGCGTCCCATACCTGAGCTGTGCCTTCCGGGTCGAGCAGCGCGGTCGGCTCGTCGAGCAGCAGCGCGTCAGGATCGACGGCCAGCATCGAGGCGACGGCGAGCCGCTGCTTCATGCCTTGGGACAGCTCCGAGACGGCCGTGTGCGGGTCGGGCAGCTCTAGCCCGGCCTGCTCGAGGCAGGCCGCGATCCGCTCCGGCATCTGTTCGCGGGGGACGGCTTGGTTCTCCAGCGCAAAAGCGATCTCTTCGTCCGCATAAGGCATGCAGAACTGCGCTTCGGGATCCTGGAACACGTAGCCGGGCCGCTCCGGCACGACGAGCCGCTCCGCCTTCAGCGGAATCGGGATCGCTGACGGCACGAGGCCGCCGAGCACCTGCAGCAGCGTCGACTTGCCGCAGCCGCTCGGTCCGAGCAGCAGCACCTTCTCTCCGCGCCGGATCGTCACGTCGAGGTCGCGGAACAGCAGCGGCGCTTCTTCGCCGGGGTACTTGAGCCGCAGGCCGATCGCCTCGGCCGCGACCGGCACGGCCGCAGCGCCGCTCCGGGCAGGCGCTCCGGCGGCTTCCGTCCGCAGCGAGCCGGCAGCCGCGCGCTCCGCGTCCTGACTGGCCGCTTTTCCCGACTCCTCCGCGTTCCCCGACTCCGCCTCGTTACCCGGCGCTGCCGCGCCCCGGTTGAGGCCGCTCATCCGCTCAGCCATCCAGCGCGTCGTAGTCCTTGGCCGAAGCCGGACGCAGCAGGCTCGTCACGCCGGTGCGCTCCAGCGCGCGGGCGAGCGCCCAGGCGAACAGCCCGGCGATGACGACGCTGCCGAGCAGCCGCATGGAGACGAACAGCGCGTAGTTCCAGAACGCGAGCTGGTCGATGTAGCCGTAGTAGCGGTCGATGAAGATCGAGGCGACGGCGGCGCCGACGGAGGCGAGCACGGCGACGATCGGACCGGCCTTGCGGTACAGGAACAGCGCGAAGAACAGCTCGGCGCCGAGGCCCTGGAACAGGCCGTACCAGAGCGTCGAGATGCCCCACGATCCGCCGAGGAACGCCTCGATCGCGGCGGCGGCGACTTCCGCGAGGATGGCGACGCCGGGCTTGCGGATGAGCAGGAACGCGAACGTGCCGGCCATGAACCACATGCCGTAGCTGAGCTGCTCGGCGTGCAGGCCGAGCGGCTTGAGGACGTCGTACATCGGCCCCCAGATCTTGTAGACGAGGCCGAAGACGACCGAGACGACGATCGTGACGAGGATGTCGGCGAGGGTGAGGCGATTGCCGGCGCGCGTCGCGCGGCCGGAGGCTGGTGCGGTGGACATGGGATCAGCTTCCTTTCGGATGGGGAATCGGTCTCTCACAGCGGCATGATCCCGGAGCGGCTGCTGTCGGCGGATGCGAAAAAAAGCCCGCCGGACAGCCGGCGGGCAGATGGAATCGGACAGGCGCGCCTCGCGTCCCCCTATGGCGGCGGAACGCAGGACTCGGCCGGCCTGCACGCGGCAGGCCGGACAGGAAAGGCTCCGCCCGCCCGGACGGAGCGGCGGACGGAAGTCCCTAAGCGGACAGGGCCTTTCCCAAGTTGGCGCGATGCATTCTCTCTACGCTGGCATTACCCAGATCAGATCAATGGTCAGCGGCATGCGGCCGCAGTCTCAGCCCGACTTCATCGAGCCCCCATGCATGCTATGAAAGTGCTCTTACTATACCTTGGAAAATCCGGTTCGGCAATAGGGAGTGCCGGCGGGCGGCAGGACGGGCATTGCGGACGGAGTTGAGGGCGTCGGCGGTTGCATCCGTTTTCAAAGGCGGGTAAGCTGGAAGAAAAGGAGGGATTGGCCAATGAAATATCGTCGCTTGGGCAAAACGGAGCTGAACGTGTCGGTCGTCGGCATCGGCACCTGGCAATTCGGCGGGGAGTGGGGCATGGACTTCTCGCAGGACGAGGCGGACGCGATTCTCGACAAGGGCGCGGAGCTCGGCATCAACCTCATCGACACGGCGGAATGCTACGGAGACCATCTGTCGGAGCAGCTCATCGGAGGGTACCTCAGCCGCCGCAGGCGCGAGGACTGGATCGTCGCCACGAAGTTCGGCCATCATTTCCACGAGCGGTTCAAGCGGACCGACGTGTACGACGCGGAGGATGTCGTGCGGCAGCTCGACGCCTCGCTCAAAGCGCTGCGCACCGACTACGTGGACCTGTACCAGTTCCACTCGGGTCCGGACGCGGCGTTCGACAACGACGACCTGTGGACGGCGCTGGACAAGCAGGTGCAGGCAGGCAAGATCCGCCATCTGGGCACCTCCATCGGCAGCAACGACAACCTCCACCAGACCGAGGCCTCGACGCGGGTCGGCTCGCAGGCGATCCAGGTCGTCTACAATCGGCTCGACCGCAAGCCGGAGGAGCGCGTCTTCCCGGCCTGCGAGGCGCAGGATCTCGGCGTGCTGGCGCGGGTGCCGCTAGCGAGCGGCTTCCTGAGCGGCAAGTACAAGCCGGGCACGGAGTTCGGCGCGACCGACGTGCGCCACCGCCAGGATGCGGAGCAGGTGCGCCGCCGCCTCGAGGAAGTGGAGCGCATCGCTGCGGAAGAAGTGCCGGAGGGCGTCGACATGGCGGCATGGGCGCTCGCCTGGTGCCTGCGCCATCCGGCGGTGACGTCGGTCATCCCCGGCTGCAAAAATCCGCAGCAGGTGCAGAGCAACGCCGATGCCGTCGCGCTGGTGACGGAGCCGCATCCGCAGGATGTCCCGGCTCCGGCGCGGGCGTAAGGCGGGGGACGGCAGCGTGCGGACGCAGGGGCGGGCGTAGGCGCGGAGCGAGCGTAGGCGGCGCGGCCCGCGCCTAAGCGCCGGCGAGGCGCAGGCGAGCGTCAAGCCTGCCAGGGCCGCCGATGCCCAGGGCCGGCGGCTCGCGAAGGGCAGGTTCAGCCCCCTTTAGAATCGTCAGCGCGTCGACAAGGAGCCTTCATCCACACCGTGGATGAAGGCTCCTTTCGTTTTCGAGGTTGGATCGCGCGGGCAAGCAGGGAGGAAGGCTGGAGCAACGCGAGTAGAGGCTGCAGCCGGAAAAAGTCGTGCTGCAGGCCGCGCGGACGCGCCAGCCGGAGCTGCAGCCGGAAAAAGTCGTGCTGCAGGCTGCGCGGATGCGCCAGCCGGAGCTGCAGCCGGAAAAAGTCGTGCTGCAGGCTGCGCGGATGCGCCAGCCGGAGCTGCAGCCGGAAAAAGTCGTGCTGCCGGCCGCGCGGACGCGCCAGCCGGAGCTGCAGCCGGAAAAAGTCGGGCTGCCGGCTGCGCGGATGCGCCAGCCGGAGCTGCAGCCGGAAAAAGTCGTGCTGCCGGCCGCCCGGACGCGCCAGACGGAGCTGCAGCCGGAAAAAGTCGTGCTGCCGGCCGCGCGGACGCGCCAGCCGGAGCTGCAGCCGGAAAAAGTCGGGCTGCCGGCTGCCCGGACGCGCCAGATGGAGCTGCAGCCGGAAAAAATCCGCTAGCGGGCCCGCTCTTTGCCGAGTACGGTCTTGCCGTCCTGCGACAAGTACACGGTCAGCGTGCCCGCATCGCCCGGCCCTATGACGCGGAAGCGGACCGCATGCACGGTCCGGCCTTCATGCTCCGCGCCGATCCGCTGCGCCAGCTCCGGGCCTGCCGTCATTGCCGAGACGGCGGAATCCTTCGGGCTGGCCGGCAGCAGCCGGCTCTCCTCCGGCGTCAGGCCGGCATATGCGGCCAGCACCACCCTCTTCCGCGCCGAGGCGGCTTCGTCCGGAGCGGCCTTGCCGATGGCCGCCCAGCCGTCTCCGGAGGCGGGCGGCCCGATCAGCAGCCAGGCTGCGGCGGCGGATCCGGCGGCAAAGATCAGAAGCGGCAGCAGCCAGGCGGCCGCCCGCTTCAAGCTGTCCCTCCGTTGCCCGGCGGCCAGTCGGCGGCCGGGATTTTGCCCGCGTGCTCCCGCCAGTCCGCCGGCACCTCCACGGAGCACATGAGCTCGAGGCTGTTGCCGTCGGGGTCGTCGAAGTAGATGGACGCGTTGGCCTGATGAGGCCTTACGAACGGGGCGGCGTCCGGCTGCCGCCCGAACGGCGCCGGCTCGATTCCCCGCGCCTTCAGCCAGGCCGCGCTGCGCAGCAGCCCTTCCCAATCGACGCGGAACGCCGCATGCCGGATGGCCGGATGATAGGGCAGAGCCGCCAGCTCCGGAGCGAGCCACAGGCCGATCCAGCTTTTGCCCTCCTCGATCCAGAAAAAGACGGTGTCCTCGTCCTCCCAAGCCTGGCGAAGGCCGAGACCCGCGTAAAACGCCCGGCTTCGCTCCAGATTCGATACGGGCAGATGGGCTTCGTACAGCCCTTCGATCAAGCTCTTCTGCGGCCCGTCCGTCTTCGTCGTTTTTTTCTGCATGCCGACTCTCCTCTTTCCCGTCGCAAGCTTTGTCTGTGTGTCCGCAAGTCTACGGCTCTCATTCTTGAACGCGGCAAGGTGCGGAAAAGTTGTCCCCTCCTGCCGGCCTGCGATCGCTTTCCCTCTCCGTCCATGACGAAACGTCAGGAATCAGAAAAAAAGTTTGCCGATTCTGCCTGTGCGGGTGTAGGATAGAACCAATCGAAATGAATGAAAGCCGCATTCGGATGACGGAATTCGTCAATTCGAAGCGAAAGGAGCCAAGCCGATGCAAACCGTATCCGCCATGCTGCCGATGCTGACGGAGCTGGCGCAAGGCATCGCGGCGCAGTTCGGCGAGCGCTGCGAGGTCGTCATCCACGACTGGTCGCGGCCGTACGACAGCACGATCGTGTTCATCGCCAACGGGCAGGTGACCGGCCGCAAGGTCGGCGATCCCGGCACGAACCTCGGCCTCGAGGTGATGCGCGGCACGTCCGAGGGCGGCCACCGGCAAAACTACGTCACGCGCACGAAGGACGGGCGGCTGCTGCGCTCCACCTCGATTTACCTCAAGGACGACGAGGGCCAGGGCATCGGCGCGCTCTGCATCAACCTGGACATCTCCGAGCTGATGGCCGCGGAGAAAGCGCTTCAAGGGCTGATCGGCCTGCAGGAGCTGCCGCCGGTCCGGGAGTCGTTCGCGAGCAACGTGAGCGACCTGCTCGACTCGCTCATCCAGGAGGCGGAGGACGCCGTCGGCTGCCCGCCGGCGCTCATGGGGCGCGAGGACCGGATCCGGTTCATCGCGCTGCTCGACCGCAAGGGCGCGTTTCTGATCAAGAAGGCGGGCGAGAAGGTATGCGCCTACCTCGGCATCTCGAAGTACACGCTGTACAGCGATCTGGAGGAAGCGAAGGGGAGCGATGGAGATGGAGCGTAACGAAGCAGCGGTTGGAGCGGGGGAAAGGCTCGCGGACGGCATCGACACGCCCTGCGTCGTCATCCGCAGCGAGGCGGTCGACGCCAACATCGCGGCGATGGCCGCGGAGGCGGCGCGGCGCGGCGTGCGGCTGCGGCCGCATGTCAAGACGCACAAGCTGCCGGAGCTGGCGCATCGGCAGGTCGCCGCAGGCGCCTGCGGCATCACCGCCGCCAAGCTGTCGGAGGCGGAGGCGATGGCGGACGGCGGGATCGGCGACATCTTCGTCGCCTATCCCGTCGTCGGCGCCGTCAAGGCGCGGCGCGCCGCCGAGCTGGCGCGGCGCGTCCGGCTGCTCGTCGGCGTGGACAGCCTCGCCGGCGCGCGGCAGCTGTCGGCGGCCGCCGAGGCCGCCGGGCTGGCGCTGGAGGTCCGCCTCGAGATCGAGAGCGGCCTGCAGCGCACGGGCGTGCCGCCCGAGGCGGCGCTTGCGCTCGCGCGGGAGATCGCGGCGATGCCGGGGCTGTCGCTGACCGGCATCTTCACCTACCGCGGCGCGATGCTCGGCGGAGCGCCGACGCTCGACCTGCGGGCGGCCGGCCACGAGGAAGGCCGCCTCATGGCCGGCGTCGCCGAGACGCTGCGCCGGGGCGGCATCGCGATCCGCGATGTGAGCGTCGGGTCGACGCCGACGGCGATCTACGCCGCCGAGATCGACGGCGTCACGGAGATCCGGCCCGGCACGTACGTGTTTCAGGATCGGATGCAGACGGCGTTCGGCGTCTGCCGTCCGGAGGACTGCGCCGCCGAGGTGTGGGCGACCGTCGTCAGCCGTCCCGCCCCGGACCGCATCGTCATCGACGGCGGCAGCAAGACGTTCGCCACCGACGTGCAGCCGGATAAGCCGCCGCTTCATCTGCAGGGCTTCGGCCGCGTCATCGGACTGCCGCATGCGGTGTTCGAGCGCATGAACGAGGAGCACGGCGTCATCCGCATCTCGCCGGACGACACCTGCGAGCCCGGCGACATGCTGCGCATCGTGCCGAACCATATCTGCAGCACCGTCAACCTGCACGGCAGCGTGTACGTGAGCGGCAAGTCCGGCCTGCGCCGGGTGCCGGTCGCCGCGCGCGGCTGCATTCAATGAGGGAGATGACCAACCCATGCTGGATCTAGTGCTCAAAAACGGCCGCATCGTCGACGGCAGCGGCAATCCGTGGTACCGGGGCGACGTCGGCGTCAAGGACGGACGCATCGCCGCCGTCGGCCGCATCGACGAGGAGGCGGCCGCGACGGTCGACGTCCGAGGCCAGGTCATCGCGCCGGGCTTCATCGACGGCCATTGCCACTCCGACCTGATGATCCTCGACCATCCGCTCAGCGAGATCAAGCTCAGCCAGGGCGTCACCGCCGAGGTCGTCGGCAACTGCGGCCTCGCGCCGGCGCCGGTGTTCCCGGACCGCGAGGAGCTGCTGCGCAGCTACATCTCGCCGGTCATCGGCAGCACGAAGCAGGACTGGCAGTGGAATACCGTCGGGGAATACATGAACTACGTCGGCCGCTCCGCTCCAGCCGAGCATATGGCGACCTATGTCGCGCATGGCGCGCTGCGCATCGCCGTCATGGGCTTCGACAACCGTCCGGCGACGCCGGCGGAGCTGCAGCGCATGAAGGAGCTGCTCGAGGAAGGACTGCGAGCCGGCGCGATCGGCCTGTCGATCGGCCTCCTCTACTCGCCCGGCAGCTACACGTCCAAGGAGGAGCTGGCCGAGCTGTGCTCGGTGCTGCCGCGCTACGACGGCCTGCTCAGCACGCATATCCGCGGCGAGGGCAACAACCTGCTGCCGTCCGTGCGGGAGGTCATCTGGATCGCCGAGCAGGCGGGCATCCCGCTGCATGTGAGCCATCTCAAGGCCGCCGGCAAAGCCAACTGGGGCAAGGCGCTCGAGGCGATGGAGCTCGTCGAGGACGCCCGCGCCCGCGGGATGGACGTGACCGTCGACGTCTATCCGTACAACGCCGGCTCCACGTCGCTCACGACGATCCTGCCGCCGTGGGTGCTGGAGGGCGGCATCCCGGGGGCGCTCGAGGCGTTCCGCGACCCGGCGCTGCGCCGCCGCATCCGCGAGGAGCTCGGCCGCGAGCAGGACGACTGGGACAACCTCGTCTGCTCGACCGGCTGGCAGAGCGTCTTCGTCGCCTCCGCGAGCGGAGCGAACGCCGGGCTCGAGGGCAAGCACATCGCCGAGATCGCCGAGGCGCGCGGCGTCCACCCGGCCGACTGCATGATGGACCTGCTGCTGGAGGAGGACGGCCAGGTGCCGATCGTCTACTTCCACATGTCGGACGACGACGTGCGCCAGGTCATCGGCTACAGCCGCTCGCTCATCGCCTCCGACAGCCTCACCTGCGAGACCGGCATGCCGCATCCGCGCCTCTACGGCACGTTCCCGCGCGTGTTCGCAAAATATGTGCGAGAGGAGCGCGTGCTGACGCTCGAGGACGCCGTGCGCAAGCTGACGAGCTTCCCGGTGCAGCGGTTCCGCCTCGGCAAGCGCGGCCTGATCGTGCCGGACTACGCGGCCGACCTCGTCGTCTTCGACCCGGATACGATCCGCGACACGGCCACCTACTCCGAACCGAAGCAGCAGCCGGAAGGCATCTCGACCGTCGTCGTCGCCGGCCGCATCGCCATGCAGGACGGCGCGCATACCGGCGCGCGCGGCGGCGGCTTCCTGCGCGCCTCGTCTTGCGCTTGCGGCCACGGGTACGCGCATGGCGGCGCCGGCCGCTGAGGCCGAGGCCGGCCGATGCGGCATCGCCTCTGGGCCAAGTCGGCTCGGAGCAAGCGGCTCCAGGCTGTCGCCGGCGGATTTGCCGGGATTTCGCCGGCCCCCATTTCCCAAGAAGAGAGGAACGAACTCATGTCCATCATCGAAAAACGTCTCGCCGAGCTCGGCATCACGCTGCCGGAGCTGCCGGCCCCGAAATTCTCCTACATCCCGGTCAACCGGACGGGCAATCTGATCTACACGTCCGGCTTTGACTGCCGCATCGACGGCGTGCTCCTGTACGAAGGCAAGGTCGGCTCCGACCTGACGATCGAGCAGGGCCAGGAAGCGGCCCGCCAGGTCGTTGTCAACCTGCTCGCCGCCATGAAGGCGTACCTCGGCGATCTCGACCGCGTCGTCAAAATCGTCAAGCTGCTCGGCTTCGTCAACAGCGCGCCGGGCTTCGGCGACCAGCCTTACGTCATGAACGCGGCGTCCGATCTGCTGATCGAGGTGTTCGGCGAAAACGGCCGCCATGCCCGCTCTGCCATCGGCACGAGCGATCTGCCGTTCCACACGCCGGTCGAGATCGAGCTGATCGCGGAAATCCGCGACTAGCCCGAATCGGATGGTTTTTGCGATCTAACGATACCGACGAGCGCTATTCAGCCTTTTTGGCGGGGGAAAAGCTCATCCTGGAGCTATAAGCCCGCTCCGTATCGTTACGTTTTTTGCGAGCCTCTTTTGGCGTAAATAGCGTGTGAGTATCGTTGGAGCTGCGAACGGCCAGGATCGTCCTGTCCTGCAGGCAGCCGCATTTTGCGGCTGCTTTTTTATTTGAACGCGTTGTTCCAACAGGGATTCTCTGGCCGCGGCAGCTGGACAATCCCTGTTTTTCGTTTGCGCAGCCGCGCATCTACTCCTAGAAGCTGCACAGGCCGAGCACCAGCTTGAAGCGCTTCTGCCGCTTGCGGCCCGACTTCCAGCCGTCCCGCGTATCCAAAATGTACACGCGGCGCCCGATCCACAGACGGACATACAGCGACCGGATCCGAATCGGTCCGACCGCGCCGCGCCGCTCCTCCTCCGTGCCGTCGGCATGCTCGATTTCCGTCCGCAGCCACCACCGGTTGCCGATGCCGGCTTCGATGTATTTCATCTCCGTTCCTCCTCCAGTTGTTTCCTCTGAAAACTTAATATACATTATGTACATAACTTCACAAAATGGACGTCATGGCGTATACTTAAGCGGCAGAGATTAAAGCGCTTGCAGGACTTGGGGGCAAGCTGAAGGCGCTGCGGCTCGCCGCAGGCCGATGCCTCGCTTCGCGCGGCGCTTAAACCAGATCGAAAGGGGAACGACAACGATGGGACGTCTGACAGGCAAGACGGCGATCATTACGGGAGCGGCTACGGGCATGGGAGCGGAGGAGGCGCGTCTGTTCGCCCGCGAGGGAGCGCAGGTCGTGCTGACCGATGTGAACCTCGAGGCGATGAATCAAGTCGCGGAGGAGATCAAGGCGGCAGGCGGCGAGGCGCTGGCGCTCCGGCATAATGTCGCTTCCGTAGAGGAGTGGACGAAGGTCGTCGAGGAGACGGTCGCCCGCTTTGGCAAAGTCGACATCCTCGTCAACAACGCCGGCATCGCGGCGCGCACGACGATCGGCAATCTCGACCTGGCGGAGTGGCAGCGCGTGCTGGACATTAACCTGACCGGCTGCGTCGTCGGCATGAAGGCGGTCATTCCGGAAATGCAAAAGGCCGGCGCCGGCTCGATCATCAACATCTCCTCGATCGGGGGCATCGTCGGCATGGCCGGCTCGAGCGCCTATACGGCGGCCAAGGGCGGCCTGCGCACGCTCACGAAAGCGGCTGCCGTCGAATACGCCAAGCAGAGCATCCGGGTCAACTCCGTCCATCCCGGCATCATCGTCACGCCGATGACCGAGCCGTCGATGAAGGACGCCATGCCGTATTACCAGACGTTCACCCAGCTGCCGTACTTCGGCAAGCCGGAGGATGTCGCGTACGGCGTGCTGTTCCTCGCTTCGGACGAGTCCCGCTTCATGACCGGCTCCGAGCTCGTCATCGACGGGGGCTGGACGGCTCTGTAAGCTTTTGACGGGAAAGACGGCCCGAGCCAGACGCGGGGCGCGCCCGCTTCATTCGCCCCGTGCGGGTCTAAAAAGCCGTTTCTTTCCGTGTGGACGGAAAGAAACGGCTTTTTCTGCGCGCAGCGCGGTGCGGACCTGTCCGTCTTGCGAGCGGGAGGCTTGTGACGATCAGCAGCTTCCACAGAGGCCGTTTAACTTGTCGAAGTGCCGTACCTGACCAATACCTTCATCGCCCATTCCGGAGGTTCTTTAATACAACTTAATAGCTGATCCGAGGCGATCTCAGCAATAATTATCAATAAGAATGACTTCGTCCGCTATTCCGAGGGCGGGGCCAAGATTCTGAAGAGATTGCCCATACCTCCACCGAATATCCGTTTCGGAAATCCAATGCCCTCCCTGCTCCACTCTGGATGCCACCCGGTCAATATGCATGTGCACATCCATTAGCCGATGTAATAGAGAACAATCTGATATCCTTGATCCTTGGACATTTGCGACAATCTGGCTCATCAGCCGGCTCAAGGTGCTTTCCCCCGCTCCGTTCCGGCAAAGACCGTCATGACAGCTTTACGGCTCATGCAGTACCCGTTCGACTCGGTTGCCCGATTCGTCAATCATGATTTCAAACTTCTTCCCGTCCGCGGACTCGCGGATTCTTTTCTTTTCTCTAATATAATAAATGGATGCCCCAGCTCGTTTGGCTTCCGTCCTCGCTTGATCGGCAGCCCGGTCCAGGATGGCTTGCAGTTTCTTCTCTTCTCTGAAGCATCAGCAAAGTCTCCTTTTCATCCTGTAATCTGCTCATTCATTACATGCCAAATAACCGTTTAACTTCCATCTCTGCTTTTTCTCGTTCCTTCTCGCTTCTGAGCGGAAAATGACCTGTCCACCGTGCGAGCCGGCCGATTTAACCGCTCGTCTTTCCGCGCCCGGAGCCTGCCCAGGCAGGAAGCTCCCGATACGGACCGAAGATCGACAGGTCCATGAGCTGCGCGGCGATCTCCTTTTCGGCATAGGGCATCTGCTGCTCGATCCACCAGATGATGACCTCGACATAGGCGGCTTCGGTATACTTGAGCGTCACGTCGCGGCGGGCGGTCAGCAGCCGGTCGTCCGGCTGGGCGAAGGCAAGTCCCTCGGCCACGAACTGGCGGACGACTTCCAGCATGCCCGCGGCAAGCTCGGGCACGCGCCTGCGGACGAGCAGCGCGTGATAGACGTCGTAGCGCTCCGCCAGGTGCCGGAACAGCCGCACGAAGCTCGGATGAGGCTCGCCGCTCGCATAGTCGTAGTCCGGCGGCTGGCCGCCCGGATCGAACACGGCGACGCGCAGCTCCTCCAGCAGCTCCGCGATGTAGTCGGCGAGCAGCGCCTGCTTGTCCTCGTAATGAAGGTAGAAGGTGGCCCGCTTGACCGTCGCCCGGTCGGCCAGCTCCTGCACGGAGAAGCCGTCCAGGCCGCGCTCCTCGGTCAGCTGCACGAGCGCTTCCCGCAGCAGCCGGCGCGTCCGCTGCACGCGGGGATCGACTTTGGCTGGTTTCATCGTTTCGGCCTCCTCTTCGCTGTCCATCTCCTTGTTCCGCTAGTATAGCCGCCAGAAAAGAAAAGAGGAAGCTCCAACCTGCCTGGAAGCGCCAGAAGGGCTCCAAGGCGGGAAAACGGCTCAGGAAGCCTTTGCGGATGCCTGCAGCGCGCGGCTCCCGAAGCGCAAAGTTCTTATTGATTAATCCTCCCTTTTTTCTTATAGTAAGTTCCGAAAATCTTTCTATTTTATAGCAAAAAATCTTTCATCAGGAGGTAAGGTGAAATGAAAAAAGCAAGCGCATTCCTGGCAGCCATGCTGCTGGCTTCCGCGCTCGGCGGAACGGCGTTCGCCGCGAATGAGGCGAAGAGCGGCACGACGCTCAAGACATCGGTGGAAGTATCCGGCTCGAAAACGACGACCGATGCGATCATCGCGGACGGCGTGCTGTACGTGCCGATCCGCTCCGTGGCGGCCGCGACCGGCTACAAGACGGAGTGGAACAGCGCGAAGAAGGAGGTGCGGCTGTACACGCTGGCGAGCGGCCAGACGGCGAAAGCGGTGAACCGGATCGCGCCCGCCCAGCAGGTGGAGCTCAAGCGGCTGGATATCGCTTTTTACCTCGACGACAAGCTGACCGCTCTCGTCGGTGCGGACGGCAAAGCCATGCAGCCGCTGTTCCAGCAGGACACGCTGTTCCTGCCGATGCGGGCGCTGGCCGATGCGCTCGGCCTGACGGCGTCCTGGAACGCCAAGGAGAAGAAGCTGACGCTCGGAAAAGCCGACGA
Source organism: Paenibacillus pasadenensis (assembly GCF_002864175.1). NCBI lineage: Bacteria > Bacillati > Bacillota > Bacilli > Caryophanales > Paenibacillaceae > Paenibacillus > Paenibacillus pasadenensis. The sequence goes on from NZ_NFEZ01000004.1 coordinate 372,767, forward strand.
GTCCGGCTCGACCGTTGTCGTTCCTGTCAAAGGGGACAAGGGCGACAAAGGGGACAAAGGGGACAAGGGCGATAAAGGCGACACCGGCTCGCCCGGCCCTGCAGGAGCGCCTGGCGCGACCGGCGCTCAAGGCGACAAAGGTGAAAAAGGCGACGCCGGCGCGCAAGGTCCGGCGGGTCCGAAAGGCGACAAAGGGGACAAAGGGGACAAAGGCGACACCGGTCCGGCGGGTCCGCAGGGCGAAAAAGGCGACAAGGGCGACACCGGAGCGCAAGGCCCGGCGGGTCCGGCAGGAGCTAAAGGCGACAAGGGCGACACGGGCGCAACGGGTCCGGCGGGCCCGAAAGGCGACAAGGGCGACACCGGCCCGCAAGGTCCGGTAGGCCCGGCAGGAGCCGTCGGTCCCGAAGGAATCCCTGGTCCGCAAGGTCCGCAAGGCCTGCAAGGTCCAAAAGGCGATCCGGGACCGGCAGGAACGGGATCGCTGCCCGCCATGTCGGCGTACACTTCGAACGGCGTGGTTTCGACTCTGCTGCAAGGCACGAGCATTCCCTTGCCGACATTTGTCGCCTCGGACAGCGCATTTTCCAGGAGCGGCGACCACACCCGCTTCACCGTCCTTCAGTCCGGCTGGTATTACTTGAGCTACAGCATCCGCAGCACGTCGGCCGCGCCGGCGAGCTCGCGCATTGTGGTCAACGACGTGGAGAAAACAGAGCTGTCGAACGACAACCTGGGCTTGAGCCAGTCCCGCTGGCAGGCGGCCGGACTCATTCATCTGCAAGCGGGCGACGTGGTATCGCTGCAGCTGTACGACTATATGGGAAGCGTTCAACTGGATGGCGGACAAGGGGCATCCCTGTCCCTGATCCGGATCGCCCTCGACAGCACGATCTGACCGGATGCGGCCCGGGCCGCGTCCAGCCGGCGTCATTGCAGAAGGCTTCTTTTCAGCCGGAGACGAGCCCTTTCTCCGGCTTGTCTTCGTGGACCGCCGCTTCCTTCGGCCGGGAGAACGCGAGTCCCTCGGCGACGTACGGGCGGGCGATCTCCAGCATGCCCGCTGCACGCGGAGATCGGCTTTGGGCGGTTCCATCGTTCCGGCCGCTTTAGGATGGATCTATCCGTTTTCATTCCCATAATGACGATACTCTCACTGTGCATTTTTATAGAAGGATACTTTTTATCAGGAGGTAAGGTGAAATGAAAAAAGCAAGCGCATTCCTGGCAGCCATGCTGCTGGCTTCCGCGCTCGGCGGAACGGCGTTCGCCGCGAACGAGGCGAAGAGCGGCACGACGCTCAAGACATCGGTGGAAGTATCCGGCTCGAAAACGACGACCGATGCGATCATCGCGGACGGCGTGCTGTACGTGCCGATCCGCTCCGTGGCGGCCGCGACCGGCTACAAGACGGAGTGGGACAGCGCGAAGAAGGAGGTGCGGCTGGATACGCTGGCGAGCGGCCAGACGGCGAAAGCGGTGGACCGGATCGCGCCGGCCCAGCAGCTGGAGCTCAAGCGGCTGGACATCGCATTTTACCTCGACGGCAAGCTGACCGCTCTCGTCGATGCGGACGGCAAAGCCGTGCAGCCGCTGTTCCAGCAGGACACGCTGTTCCTGCCGATGCGGGCGCTGGCCGATGCGCTCGGCCTGACGGCGTCCTGGAACGCCAAGGAGAAGCAGCTGACGCTCGGAAAAGCCGGCGACGAGTCCGGCTCGACCGCTGTCGTTCCTGTCAAAGGCGACAAGGGCGACAAAGGCGACAAAGGCGACAAAGGCGATAAGGGCGATAAGGGCGACTCCGGCGCTGCGGGATCGAGCGGCGCGACCGGCGCTCAAGGGTCGAAGGGCGACAAAGGCGACGCCGGCGCGCAAGGCCCGGCAGGTCCGGCAGGAGCCAAGGGGGACAAGGGCGACACCGGCGCGCAAGGCCCGGCGGGTCCGGTCGGAGCCAAAGGAGACAAAGGCGACACCGGCGCGCAAGGCCCGGCAGGTCCGGCAGGAGCCAAAGGGGACAAGGGCGACACCGGCGCGCAAGGACCAGCGGGTCCGGCAGGCCCGAAAGGCGACCAGGGCGACATCGGCGCGACAGGTCCCGCGGGAGCCACAGGTCCACAGGGAGCTGCAGGCCCGCAGGGAGCTATGGGACCGGTAGGCCCGCAGGGCGCGCAAGGCGATCCGGGGCCGGCCGGAACGGGCTACCTGCCGAGCATGTCGGCGTACAATACGATTCCCGAAGACAGGATTATACTCGATTCGAATGGAAACAACATTCGCTTCACTCAGCTCACCTCAACGCCCAACAGCTCCATTGCTGCGGATATATCGAGCGGCCGATTCACCATCGACAGCAGCGGCTATTACTATCTGTCTTACAGCATTCGCAGCAATCAGACGAGAGCCGCCAATTCTCGAATCCTTGTCAACCAATTGGAAATACCGGAATTCTCGAACCTGAACCAGTCGAGCCAGAGCCGCTGGCAAGCATCCGGGCTCATCCGGCTGAATGCCGGAGATGTCGTTTCCCTGCAGCTGTTCGGCTCCATCGCGGGCTCGGTCGATCTGGATGGCGGCCAGGGAGCTTCGCTTACGCTTATCCGGGTTTTCTAAGGCCCGAGATAGATGTCCACGGCTGCCGTTCTTGCGGCAGTCGGGAAGCCATCTTGCCGGAGACGAACCCCGTCTCCGGCTTTTTATCCTGCCGGCGGCCCCATCGGCGCTGCCGGCGGCCTCATCCCTGCCGATCCGTTTGCTTTCGCCCCCCGGCATGAGGCATGATACGGACAGAGAAGCCCGGCCCGCAGCGGCAGGGGACGAAGGAGAGGACAACATGCGGATCCATGTGCTCGTAGCCGACGACGATCCCCATATCCGCGAGCTGCTGAGGCTCGTGCTGACGAGGGAGGGCTACGCGGTCGCCGAGGCGGCGGACGGCGAGCAGGCGGCTGCCGTGCTGGAGCGGGAGCAGGTTCATCTGGCCGTCGTCGACGTCATGATGCCCCATAAGGACGGGCTGCAGCTGACGGAGGAGATCCGCCGGCACTACGACCTGCCGGTCATCCTGCTGACGGCGAAGGGCGAGATGGCCGACAAGGAAAAGGGCTACTCGGCCGGCACCGACGACTATCTCGTCAAGCCGTTCGAGCCGCAGGAGCTGCTGTTCCGCATCCGGGCGCTGCTGCGCCGCTACCGGATCGCCAGCTCCGAGACGATCGCGCTCGGGCGGGTCGTCATCGACCGCCAGAGCTACGAGGTGACGGCGGGCCGCGAGACGCTCACGCTGCCGCTCCGCGAATTCCAGCTGCTCTCGCAGCTGGCGAGCCAGCCGGGGCGCATCCATACGCGGGAGCAGCTGATTTCGCTCATCTGGGGCGCCGACTACGAAGGCGACAGCCGCACGGTCGACGTCCATATCAAGCGGCTGCGGGAGCGCTTCGAGGCGTACCGCGACGATTTTACGATCGTCACGATCCGCGGGCTCGGCTACAAGCTCGAGCCGGGAGGACGCCGCGGATGAGGACGCTCTACTTCCGCATCGTGTTCATCTTCGTGCTGATCGCGCTCGCGAGCGGCCTCGGCGGCCTCGCCGTGACGAGCTTCTATTATGAAGCGAAGCTCAAGTCGGGCAGCGAGCACGCGATGGAGGAGGCGTCACGGCAGGTGCGCGAGCTCGACGCGCTTGCCGGAGCGGAGCGCAGGGAGCAGACGCTGCAGGCGGTGTCCGGCCTCAGCTACCAGCTTTACGTCGTGCGGCCGGACGGCTCGGCGCAGACGTACGGAGCGGCTTTTCGGCACGGCTTCCTCCCCCCGGAGAAGGCTGTGCGCGAGGTGCGGTCCGGCGGCATCTACCCCGGCATGACCGAGGAGGACCGGCGATTCAAGCTGCTGGCCTATTTTGAAAACAGCCCCCGGAACACATACGGCTTCCCGCTGCCCCGCCCGGACGGCGGCATCGATGCCGTCTTCATTCGTCCGGATCTAGAAAGCCAGATCGGCGAGGTGCGGATCATCCTCGCCGTGCTGCTCGCCAGCACGTTCGGCCTCAGCCTGCTGCTCATCGCGGCGCTGAGCCGGCTGATCGTCGCGCCGGTGAAGCGGCTCACCCGCGCGGTCCAGCGGATGGCGGCCGGCGACTATGACGTGCGCGTCGACACCGCCCGCCGCGACGAGATCGGCGAGCTCGGGCGGCGGTTCACCGCGATGGCCGGCGCGGTGCGCCAGCTCGACCGGATGCGCCAGGAGTTCGTCGCCAACGTCTCGCATGAGTTCCAGTCGCCGCTGACGTCGATCCGCGGCTTCATCCGCACGCTGCTGGACGGCGGGGCGGCCGCGCGGGACGAGGAGGCGCGCCGCTATCTGACGATCATCGACGAGGAGAGCCGCCGTCTCAGCTCGATGAGCCGCCAGCTGCTGCTGCTCGCCGACGTGGACCGGCCGGACCGGGCGCTCGACAGGCGCTCGTTCCGGCTGGACGAGCAGCTGCGCCAGGCGCTCCTGCTGCTCGAATGGCAGTGGACCTTCAAGGAGCTGGAGCTCGATTTGGAGCTGCCGGAGCGGACAGTTTTCGCGGACGAAGGGCTGCTCTACGAAATCTGGCTGAACCTGCTCGGCAATGCGATCAAGTTCAGTCCGCAGGGCGGCGTCATCGGCGTCTCGCTGCGCGTCCTGGAGAACGGGCGGGACGGAAGCGCCGACATGGATCATCCGCTCGCGGAGGGGACGGGGCGGCCGGCAGGACGCTCGCAGGAGCGCCGGGACAACCGGAAGGCGACCGCCGGCCGCTGGCTCGAGGTCGTCATCGCGGACGAAGGGCCGGGCATCCCGCCGGAGGAGCTGCCGCACATCTTCGAGCGGTTCCACAAGGCCGACCGGGCGCGCACCTGGCAGGCCGGCGGCATGACGGAGCATTCATCCGCCGGCCCGCATCGGGAGGGCTTCGCGCCGGAGGACTCGTCCGCAGGCGTCCTCGCGGAAGGCGGCGGCGCGCCTCGGCGAGATCCCCGGCCGCTGTCTACGGGAGGCGGGCAGGCATCGCCGCCGTCGGGCGCGGGCAGCGGGCTCGGCTTGTCGATCGCGCAGCGCATCGCCCGCCTGCACGGCGGGGACATCGAGGCGCTGTCGGAGCCGGGCCAGGGAGCGGCGTTCCGTGTGACGCTGCCGGAAGGCGGCGCGCAGGGCCGGGAGTGAGGCGGAGCGTGAAGGAAACGGGCGCGGCCCGCTCCGCGGCAAGCCGGATGGGAGGGGCGAGGGCCCCGCTCCTCCGGCTTTTTCGCTTGCGGCCGGAGCGGCTGCCGAAAGCGCCTTCGTCTGTGGTATGCTGGGGGGAGTTGCGCCTCGGGCGCCAAGAATAATCAAGCAGAAAGAGGGAGAGCGATATCGAACGGAAGCAGAAGTCCCGCCTCAACGCCGTATCGGCCGTCGTGCTGGTGCTGCTCGGGCTTGCGCTTGCCGCGCTGTGGATGGATCATGTGCATCGGGATGGACGCCAGGAAGCCGTCACGGTCCTGAAGGCGATTGAAGGAGAAGAGCTGGTGTTCGCATCGGAGGACGGCGAGGACCTGCGAGCCGAGGCGCCGCAGCTGCTGCTGCCGCTGCTGGAGGTCGGACGGGAATATCGCATCGTCGTCGACCGGAACCGATTCCGCCATGCGGTGCTTCAGAAGATCGAGCCTCACGACGCTCCGTCGAAATAGCGGACGCTCCTTCCGATCGCGGCAACGCTGCGGCTGTCCGGCGCGTATGAAGCGGGTGAAGCGAGGACGGACATCAATCAGGAGGGGTGCGGACATGGAGCAGGATCAACGACAGCCGGAGCGCTCGATCGTCACGGGCGGAGCGGCACCGGCGCCGGAGCCGACGAGCGCCGCTGCCGGACAAGCGCAAGAGCGCCCGGACGGCGAGGCGGGAGCCGGTGGAGGGCGGCAGGTGGAGCGGCCATTCGCGACGGACGGGGAACCGTCCTCCAGCGAGCCGCTGCGTCCGCTCGATCTGCGGGTCATCCGCGCCCGCCGGCTGGAGGGGGCGGTCACGAGCGGCGTGTATGCCGCCGTCGTGCTGGCGCTGGCTCTCCTGAGCGCCCGGTTCGGCTGGCCGTGGTGGATCGCGGCCGGCGCCGGAGCGCTCGCGCTGGCCGGGGCGGCGCTGGAGCTGCTGTGGCTGCCGAGGCTGCTGCATCGCAGCTGGGGCTACCTCGTGCGAGAGCATGAGATCGAGCTGGCCCATGGCTTCATCGTCCGCAAGCGCACGCTTGTCCCGGTCGCGCGCATCCAGCATATCGACACGAAGCAAGGCCCGATCCAGAAGCGCTGCGGCATCGCGACGCTGACGATGGCGACGGCGGCCGGCAGCCACGCCATCCCCGGCTTGCCGGAGGAGCAGGCCGAGGCGATGCGGAGCCGGCTGGCGGAGCTGACGAGGAGGGCCGACGATGAGATCTGAGGCCGCCTCCGCAGAGCTGCGGCGCGTGCATCCCGCCTCCATGCTGTTTTTCCTGGCGAAGGGAGTCAAGGAAATGTACGGCATGCTGCCGCTGCTGCCGCTTTTTGTGCTGTGGGTGCCGAGAGCGACGGGGCTGGATGTGAGCCGGATCGGCCTGGGAGCGCTGCTCGGGGGCGTCGGGCTGTCCGCGCTGCTCGCCGCCGCCTGGCTGCGCTGGAGGGGCTTCGGCTACGCCGCGGAGGCGGGTGCGATCCGCATCGAGCAGGGCGTATGGAGCCGCCGTACGATCTGGATCCAGCGCGAGCGCATCCAGTCCGTCGACACGAGGCAAAATCTCGCCGAGCGCGCGCTCGGCCTCGTCCAGCTCCGCATCGAGACGGCTGGGGGCGGCGAGAAGGCCGAAGCTGTGCTGCCGTCGTTATCCGCCGCCGAGGCGGCACGGCTGCAGCGGCTGCTCGGCTTCGCGGAGGCCGGAGCGGCCGAGCCGGAGGAGCCTGCCGCCGGCGTGGGCGCGGGGGCTGAAGCCGTGCGGCGGGCCGCCGCGTCCGAAGCGGGGAGAGACATAGGCCCCGATGGGCTCGAGCGCGAAGCCGGCGCTGTCCTGGCTGCGTCTGACGCGGCGCGGCAACCGGAGCCGACGTTGGACGCGGCAGCTTCGGCGGCAGGCCGGCGGACCGAGCTGGCGGTCGGCCAGCGAAAGATCCGGCCGGGCGACCTGCTCGGCTACGCGCTCACCTCGTACCGGACCGGCCTCGTCTTTCTGTTGCTGGCCGGCCTGCTCTCGCGTGCGGCGGACAGCGGCTGGCTGCGGAGGCTGGACATGCAGGCCGAGCTGGAGCAGCTGTTCGGGGATTATGTTCTCGCGGCCGCGAGCCTGCTGCTGCTGCTCGCCGCCTGGCTGCTGACCGCGCTGCAGCTCCTTAATGCGAACTGGGGCTTCCGGCTCGAGCGCCGCGGGCGCAAGCTGCATGTCGAGCGCGGCCTGCTGGAGAAGAAGCGGCAGACGATCGACATCGCCCGCATCCAGGCGCTGGAGCTCGCCCAGCCGCTGCTGCATCGGCCGCTCGGCTGGGTGGCGGTGCGTGCCTTCATCGCCGGCAACGCCGAGGAGAAAGAGCGCCATCTGCTGCTCTTTCCGCTGCTGAAGCGTGCGGAGGCGGAGGCGTTCTTGCGGGAGTTTGCTCCGGCGTTCGTCCTCCCGGCGGACTGGAGCCGGCTCGAGCGCTCCGCCTGGACGGCCTACGCGGGCTGGCCGGCGCTCGCCAGCCTGCTGCCGGCAGCGGCCGGGTGGATCTGGATCCCGGAGCCGTACCGCTGGCTGGCCGCGCTGCTTCCAGCTGCCGTGCTCGCGTACGGCCTGCTGGAGCACCGCCACGCGGCTTGGGCGCTGGAGGCGGGCCAGCTGTCGCTGCGCCGCGGCGCGCTCATCCGCTCCGAGCTGCTGCTGCCGGGCAGGCGCATCCAGTGGCATCGGATGAGCCTTTCCCCTATGCAGAGGCGCCGAGGCCGAGCGAGCTTGTCGGTCAGCATCGCGACCGGCAAGGGCGCCCGCTCGTTCCAGCTGCGCCATGCCCCGGCCGCGGCGGTGGAGCGGCTGCTGCGCCAGCTGAGCTGGCGGCCGGGGCGCGGGAGCGGATCGCCTGCCGCTGTGCGATCCGCTCCGCAGTCGGAGTAACGCCCGCATATGTGGTAAATATGCCACTGATGCACGCCGGAGTCGGGGAAACGCCCGCCCAGTTAATCAAGTCCACTCTAAAAAAACTTGCCTGACCGGACCCTCTGTCCGTGTCAGGCAAGTTTTTTTGCGGTTCAGCGCGGCATCGCCGGAACGGGCGTCGCTGCGCCGCGCTCCCAGTCGCCTCGCAGCAGGCCGTAGCCGAACGAATCGTATAGCCGGCCCTCCTGCGGCCAGCTTTGGCGGTGACAGCTCTCCAGCACGAACAGCGTGCCGCGAAACGCCGCCTGCATCCCGGCATTGTCGGTCCGCGTGTGGCCTTCGATGCGGATCGCAGACGGGAATTCCCGGAACACATAGTCCGCCATCCAGCGCAGCGTGGAGCGAGCCGCTCCCTGGCGGCGATACGCCTGGCGGATGCGCAGGTCGAACAGCAGGGTCGGGTCCTGCGTGTCCATGATCTTGAGGAGGCCGGCTTTGGCGCCGGCGGCGTCCTCGATCCAGAACGTCCTCGTTTCATCCCCGTGATAAGCCCCGTCGTCGAAAGCCTTGCGAATCGTCTCGGCCTCCGGCCGCACGATGCCGTGATAAGGCCAGGGCTCGCCCGTCAGCAGCGCGGCGAGCGCTTCGCGCTCCTCCGCCGACGTGCCGACCGGAGTCCAAGACCAGCCGGCGCCGTCCATCTCGTCGATCGGACCGGCAAACTCGCCCGCACTCGATTCGCGCTTGTCGCCGCCGCTCTCGTCAGCCCGCTCGCCGTCGCTCTCGTCAGCCTGCTCGCCGCCGCACCCGCCCGCCTGCTCGTCATCGCTCCCGTCCATCTCTGCCGCCGCATCCCGCCTATACTCCAGCCCCAGCTCCTCGAACCAGCGGTTCAGGCCGGACCACAGCCGCTCGCACGCAGCGTGCAGCTCGTCCGCATGCTGCAGCCGGCCGGACTCGCTCAGCGCCGCCAGCTCCGCGAAGCCGTCCGGCTGCGAGGGCAGGGCGGCCGCCTCCCGCAGCGTGCGGACGCGCGTCGTGAACGGCCGGCGGTTCGCCAGCCCGATCAGCTTGGCCGCCTGCCACGTCAGGTCCATCGCCGCCCGCGGCAGATGGCCGTTCTCGCCGCTTGCCCGGAGGTTGCGGATCTTGCCCATCGTCTCGTACGGCTCCCACACCATGAACTCGCGCATGACGCCGCGAAAAGCCTCCTCGCTCCCGTCCAGCGCCGCCTGCGCGCCGAGCGCGAACAGCCCTTTCGGATCGTGGAGCGGCATCACATGCGTGAAGCTGCCCGCCCAGATCGGCCAGCCGTCGTCGACGCGCGCGGCGCGGGCCAGATAGCCGGCGCGGGTCCGGCAGCTCAGCTCGAGCTTGAACGGCAGCTCCACGAATTCGTCGCCGGGCAACGGCTCCGCTCCGTCCGGCGCGACGACATGCAGCTCGAGATCGGAGCAGGGCTGGTCGGTGCCGCGGGCGACGGAGCCGTACAGGCCGATCGCGAGGATGCGGCCGGGATGCTCGGCGAGCAGCCGGTCCTTGACGCGATGGGCGTAGGCGAGCTTCTGCTCGCGGGTCGTGGCGGCGGGATAGGGCAGCATGGAAAGATCCTCCTTGGCGGTCATTTCGTCCATCCCTAAGTATACCTGCCCAAGGCGGGCCGGAGGCGGTCAAGAACGGCTGAAGCCGATCTTCCCCGGCCACGACGCCGGCGCAGCAAAAAAAGCCGCTCCGGCGTCGTGGCCGGGGCGGCGAGGGCGGAGCGTCGGCAGCTCTAAGGGCGCAGCTCCGAAGCGGTCAGCTCGGGCGCGGCGAGGCCGTTCTCCAGCCAGACGTTCTTGAAGTCGACCCAGCCGAGCCGGTTGAGGCGGACGCCATGCACGGACGGATGGAGGTAGGTGCTGAGCTGCTGATGGTGGAGGAAAATGAGCGAGCCGTCGTCGCGCAGCTGCTCCTCGACCTGCCTCATGATCTGGCGGCGGCCTACCGCGTCCGGCGTCGCCAGGGCGGCATCGATCCGTCCCCGGATCCAGCTTCGGGTATCGTCGGTCAGATAGTTCCCGAGGATGCAGTCGCCATGCTCGTAAGCCTCGATCTCGCATACCTCGTCCTCGGCGATGACGATGCACCAGACCGTCAGATCGGCCTCGCGAAAGCCGTGTTTGGATGCGATCGCCTCCAGCTTCGTCTCCACCCGGATGCCCCACTCGGCGAGCTTGCGCGCGGCCCAGTCGACTTCGTCCTTGTACTTGGCTACGGTCGTCAAGCGGATCGGCGTGCCGTCGTATTCCGCTTCGCGCAGCGCCGCGCGCAGCCTGTCTGGCCGCGGCGGCTCGGGGGAGCGCAGCGCGCTCGTTTCCGGCAGGAAGCCGTAGGCGGGCAAGACGCTCTTGTCCTTGAGCTCGTCGAGCAGCTCGGACGGATCGAGGATCATGCGCACGGCCCGCCGGAACGCCTCGGACTGATGCGGACCGGGCTTGTTCATGTTCCAGCCGAGCATGGCGCAGCCATGGTTGACGTTGTGGATGGACGACCATCCCTCCGACGGGGGAGCCGTCTCGGGCTCGTTGAAGAAGCCGTCGCGGATGCGCAGCAGTCCGGGAACGCTCGGCGCGACCTGGACCGGCTGGCAGCCCTCGGGCAGGACGACCATATCGACGGCGTCCAGATAGGGGCGGCCGCCATAATACGGCTCATGGGCGCCGAGCTCCAGGCCGCAGGAGGTGTGCTTGAGCAGCCGGAACGGACCGGTGCCGATCGGCCGGCGCCAGAATTCCTCCTCGGGCAGGCCGCGCAGCCCTTCCGGCAGCAGCGAGGCGGCGCCGGCGCAGACGAAGCGATCGAAGATGAAGTTCGGCTGATGCAGATGGAAGCGTACGACATGGGTGCCGACCGCCTCTACGCTCCGGACGCTGCGCATGAGCCAGCGATTGGGGCCGTGGCGCAGCCGCTCGAAGGTGAAGGCGACATCGCGCGAGGTCAGATCGGCGCCGTCGTGGAACAGCACGCCCTTGCGCAGGAAGAAGGTCCATACGGTTCCTTCGCCGTTCACGCTCCAATGATGCGCGGCGGCGGGGACGATTCGCTCGTTCTCCTCGCTGTACTGGAGCAGCCGGTCGTACAGCTGGCGCATCACATGCGCGTCCAGCGCATAGTTGAGCTGGGAAGGATCGAAGGTGCGCACGCCGTACAGCAGCGGGAAGCGCAGCGTGTCGCGAGACGGCTGGCCTTGCTGCTGCTCCTTGCGGTAGCCGAACCGCCCGTCGAGCCATTCGAGAAACCGCTCCTTCGCGGAGGTGCCTCCGGCATGCCGGCCGATCAGCTCGAAGGCGGCCGGGTAATTGCCCGCCTCGGCTTCCGCCTGGAGAAGCTCCATCAGGTACGGCTCCTTCGGGCGGAGAAAGACGATCCGCGAGCGATGGCCGCGTCCGCGTCCCGGCAGCCACTCGATCAGTCCCTCCTCCTGCATCCGGCGGAGGATGAGCTTGGCGTTGCGCGGCGTGCAGAACAGCGCGGCGGCGATGCCGTCCAGCGTCGCCTCGACGGGCGAGCCTTCTGCCGCAACGCCCGAAAACCGCTCCAGCAGGGACAAGTAGCGTTCGGCTGCATACATTGGGGTTGGCCTCCTTCTGGCTGGAAAATGGCAAAAGAGGAAAAGAGTCGAAGCGATTATACGCTTTTTAGCCCCTTTTGCCTAGCGCATACTTGGTTCAGAACGAAACGAACGGGAGATGAGGGCATGTTGGAGGATCAATATGTGTCGGAGAAGCTGGAACAGTTCCGCCAGGAGGAGCGCCGGAACGTCAGCGGCAAGGGAGCGCTGCTTGGCAAGCTCGGCGCGAGGGCGTTCAGACGATGGAGCCGGATCAATCGGACGGGAGATGAGGAGCATGATGGAGGATCAATACTTGGCTGAGAAGCTGGAGCAGTTCCGGCAGGAGAAGTACAGGAGGATGGAGCGGCAGGGACGATGGCGTCTGGAGCTGGAAAAGGACGAAGCGCCGGCTGGCCGATCGGGACGCTCCCGGCTCGGCCGAGCGCTTGCCGCGATCGCCTCGCTGCTGGCAATGCGCCGCTGATGCGGCGCTTTTTCTTTTTAGGCCCGCAGGTAAAAGAGGAAAAGAAGATGGAAGGACAGGCTCCTTTTTGGCGATGGCCATTGATGACAACTCTCTGCGCGGCGATCATCCTGTGGGAAAAAGCGAATAATAGGTTTGAAATGAGGGTATATTGGAACTATAATTTAAAAAAAGTCCCATTCTTGAAAATAGGGGGGCGAGTGGGTTGAGATACGAAAGGTTAACTAAGCTTTTTTATAAAGTGGATCGGGAAACGTTGGCCAAGGAATTAGATCATAGAAAAAACGGTTACGGCAGCTATTTGAGCTCATTATTCATTAAGGGATTTAGAAAAGGACAAACGACGGCAGACTCATTCGAGTTGTTTTATGTAAATACGCATGAATTAATGAGTCTTAACAACGAAGTGTTGTTGAACAGCTCGAAGATTTCTTCTCTCATCAGCAAGCTGCCTGATTTTATCGTAGAGCCTTATTTCCAAAAGCTCATTGTTAACGAGGCGCAGAGCAATAATGAAATTGAAGGCGTACGCAGTACGAAGAAGGAACTGCAGGAGGCTCTCCGTGAAGTCAAAAATGTGGAGCCTAAACACAAAAGATTTAATGGTTTGATGAAGACCTATCTTTATATCGATCAGATCGACGCGTTCGAAAAAGTTCAAGACTTTAGAAGCTTGTACGATGAGCTGGTAGCCGATGAAATTAAAGCCGAGGACAGACCGGATGGCGATCTGTTCCGGCAAGGCCCTGTCGAGGTCAGCGATGGCCAGGTCACAACTCATATAGGCGTGAGCACGGAAAAAAACATTATCGCGTCGCTCGGGGCGCTAATTCATTATTTAAAGGATGACGCCCATCCTCCCTTATATCGTTATATGGTGGCCCATTATTATTACGAGTATATCCACCCCTTTTATGACGGCAACGGGCGTACGGGACGTCTGCTTGTAGGCAGTTACTTGTCGCGCTATCTGGAGAAGTACTCCGCGATTACATTCTCCTATGCGATCAACAAGAATAAAGCCAAGTATTATCGAGCGCTGGAGGAAATCGCATTCCCTTTGAATCAAGGCGACCTGACCTTCTATCTGATCGACATGCTGGAGCTGCTGTCGACGGGTCAAAAAAGCATCATCGAAGACTTGGAGCTTAGCCTGATCAAGCTCGAAAGAATCAACGAATATATGAAAAAAGAAAAATGGTCAAAAGACGGAGATGCAAGACAGATTTTGTCTTTCATGCTGACGATCAATGTCTTTATCGCCGAAAACACCGTTTTATCGTTGAAAGAGTTGATGGGCTACACCGGCAAGTCCAGGCATAAAGTGAATCAGGCGATGGATTGCCTTGTTCAAGAAGGATATGTTGAAGTGGTTGCGAAGAAGCCGAAATCAATTCAAATCTGCGACGGCTGCATAGAAAAAATATTATCTCTGTAAGAAAAGGAGCCCTTTTCCGATCGTCCGCCTCGCCCGTCCAAGCCATCTGCGAGACCCCCCCATAGAGTAGTAGAGCAGCGACAAGCTGCGAGCGACAAGGGGGCGGTTCGCATGATGGATTGGCAATGGCTGCCCGCCGTGCTGCTGCTGCCTGCCGCGGCCGGCGTCTGGTGGATGGCCGGACAGGCCGGGGCTTGGCTGGCGGAGCGGAGCATGCCGGAGCATGAGCCGGGCGAGATGCTGGTGAAGTTCGCCGAAGGGCTTGCTGCGGAGGGCAGGCACCGCATCCACCGCCGCTGCGGCTGCGAGGCGGTCGAGGAGCTTGGACGGACAGGCTTGCATGTCGTCCGCTCCGTCCGCGGCCGAGCGAGCGCGCGCAAGCTCAAGGCGCTGTACGAGCGGCATCCCGGCGTGGAGTTCGCGGAGCCGAACTACGTGTACCGGACATGCCTCGTGCCTGGCGATCCCTACTACAGCCTGCAGCACGGGCCGAAGCAGATCGGCGCGGAGCGGGCCTGGGAGAAGACGCGGGGCGACCGCAGGATCATCATCGCCGTGCTCGACACCGGCATCGACTCGTCGCATCCGGATCTGGCGGATAAAGTGCTGCCGGGAAAGGATTTCGTCGATCCGGCCGGTACGGGCGAGGACGGCAACGGCCACGGCACGCATGTGGCCGGCATCGCCGCGGCGGAGGCGGACAACGGCATCGGCATCGCCGGCATCGCGCCGGGCGTCTCGCTGCTGCCGGTGCGCGTGCTGGACGCCGCCGGCAACGGGACGCTGCGGCGCATCGCCGCCGGCATCCGCTATGCCGCGGATCAAGGCGCGCATGTCATCAACCTGAGCCTCGGCGGTCCGGCGAGATCGTCGGCGCTGCGGGCGGCGATCCGCTACGCGGTCGCCAAGGGCGCCGTCGTCGTCGCCGCGGCGGGCAACACGGGCTCGTCCGATCCGGTCTATCCCGGCGCCTACGACGAGGTGATCGCCGTCGGCTCGGTCGATCCGCAGGATCTGCCGTCGGCGTTTTCCGCGTACGGGCCCTGGGTGGAGCTTGCGGCGCCCGGCGAACGGATCGCGTCCACGTATGCCGGCGGCCGGTACACGTACTTCAGCGGCACCTCGATGGCCGCTCCGCATGTGGCCGGCACGGCCGCGCTGCTGGCGAGCCTCGGCCTCACCGGCGAGCAGATCCGCGCCCGGCTGCTGGAGACGGCCGACCGGTCCGGAGACGGCGGACTGTGCTGGAGCTGTGGCCGCGTCGACGCCGGACAGGCGGTAGCGGGCGGCGGCGAAGGCGGAACGGACGGAGCCGCCTGACCGGCGAGTCTGGCGGGAGCGGCAAAAAGAGCCTTTCGAGTCGAATCGAAAGGCTCTTTGCAATGGGAAGGGGAGGGGAGCATGCCGAGAGCGAAGCGGCAGCCGGCGGCTCCTGTCTGCCCGTCCGGGCGCCGCGCGCGAACCCGCTCAGAGCGCCTCGCCCTCCTGCAGCGTCCGGGCAGGCGAGGGGCCGTCATGCTCGTGCAGATCGAACATGATCTTGTAGATGACCGCGGCCGCGAGAGCCAGCAGGGCGAGCGCGCCGAACGTCCAGGGGAAGCCGATCCATCCGCTCAGCGGAATGGAAAGCGGCGCGACGGCGCGCCCGATCGTGAAGCGCAGGCTCGAGGCGGCGAAGTATTGCCCGCGCATGCGCTCCGGCGCGAGCCGGCTGACGAACTGCTGCTGGGGACCAGCGCACAGCAGCTCGCCGAACGAGAACAAGGCGACGATCGCGACGAGTCCCGCGAAGCCGAGCGGCTGGCTGAACAGAGCCATCGCTGCCGCATAGCAGACCGCGCCGCCGATGAAGATCCAGCGGTCCTTCTTGCGCGAGGCCCAGCGGGTTACGGCGACGGTGAACAGCGCGACGAGCAGCCCGTTTTCGGCGACGAGCAGGCCGAACGTCTGCGCGCCGGCAAGCTCGACGGCCGAGCCGCTCCAGAGCGGCGTCGACGGGTAGGCCTCCTCCAAATAGACCGGCAGCAGCAGGTCGAGCTGCATGAACGTCTGCGACAGCAGCACGCCGGCCAGGATGAACAGCAGGAACACCCGGTCCGAGCCGATGATGCGGTAGCCCCGGATCTGCGCGGCCAGCGCTTCCTTCCAGGATGCCGGCTGAAGGGTGGCCGGCCCGCCTGCGGGCGGGCCGGCGGCAGGCATCGTCTCGCGCAGCCGCCGCGAGAGCAGCGCGGCCAGCAGGCCGCAAGCGATCGCGCCCGCCGCCGGCAGGATCGTGCTCTGGGCGGCATACAGCAGCGAGCCGAGCAGCGGTCCGACGACGACCGCGATGTTCACCGACGTGTAGAACACGGCGAAGACGGAGGCGCGGTCCTTGACCGGCACGACGTCGGCGACCATCGCCTGGCTGGCCGGCTGGTACAGGCTGATGGAGCCGCTCGCGAGCGCGAAGCCGGCGAACGAGAGCGCCGGCAGGCCCGCCAACCCGCCTGCCGCCAGCAGGCCGTAGCCGAGCGACTGGCCGCAGGCGGCGAGCACCATGATGCGCTTGCGGCCGTAGCGGTCGGTGAAGTAGCCTCCGATCAGATTGACGAATACGGCGGCGAGCTGCGACAGCACGAGCAGCAGCCCTGCCGCGCCTTTGCCGAAGGCGCGCGCGAAGTAAATGGCGAGGAAAGGAAAGAACGTCCAGAAGATGACGTTCGTGACAAACTCCCCGCCGAGACGCAGCTTGAGGTTGGCATCCCAGTGGCGGAGCTTCATTCGGGCACTTCCTTTACGGAATCCTTTATCGATAAGAGAACAGTCAAGGAGCATCGTATCCGGTTTCCTTTGACTTTGTCAACGCTTATCTTTACAATCTAGGAAAGGAGCCGCGCAGGCGGCGAAGAGCGAGGGGGAGGATACGGATGTCGACGAAAGACAAGCAGCCGGACAGCGCCAGCGCGACCCGGACCCGCAGGCAGATCGTGGATCTCCTGAAGCAGCACGGCCCGCTCGACGCCGCCGCGCTGGCCGGACGCCTCGGCGTCTCCGGCATGGCGGTGCGGCAGCATCTGTACGGACTCGAAAAGGAAGGGATGATCGACCACCGCGAGGAGCCGCGCGCGATGGGCCGTCCGGCCAAGCTGTGGGGACTGACGTCCGAGGCCAACCGGCTGTTCCCGGCCGGCTATGCGGAGCTGACGATCGGCCTCATGGACTCGGTGCGCGAGACGTTCGGCGAGGAGGGGCTGGAGAAGCTGCTCTCCGTCCGCAACGGCAAGCAGATCGCCCACTATTCCTTGTCGGAGGGCGAGGCGGAGCAGGCGCGGGACGGCGGCTCGCTGCTGGAGGAGAAGCTGCGGCGGCTCGCGGAGTTCCGCACGGCGGAGGGCTATATGGCCGAGTACGAGCGCGAGCCGGACGGCACGTATGTCTTCACCGAGAAGCATTGCCCGATCTGCGACGCCGCGCAAGCCTGCGCGAGCCTGTGCCGGTATGAGACCGGCATGATCCGCGGCGTGCTTGGCGACGGCGTCGGGGTGGAGCGGACCGAGCATATGCTGAGCGGAGGCCGCCGCTGCGTGTACCGCATTACGCCG
Organism: Paenibacillus pasadenensis; assembly: GCF_002864175.1. NCBI lineage: Bacteria > Bacillati > Bacillota > Bacilli > Caryophanales > Paenibacillaceae > Paenibacillus > Paenibacillus pasadenensis. The sequence continues at coordinate 389,963 of NZ_NFEZ01000004.1, forward strand.
TGAGCGCGGGGCAGCCGGGGGCAATAGGGCCCATGCCAAAAAGCTTCTCCATGCAGCCCGCTCAGGCTGCATGGAGAAGCTTTTTTATGATTATTTGTTGCTACGGTAACTCCATTTCGGAAATCGTAGATGTAAATGAAATAAACTAAGAGTCGAGTAAACGTCTTACTTCTATTTGTCAAAATAAGTGCTAATGCATAAATTATTACCAATGTTTTCTCGAAAAGTTTTATTCATCACATATTCTTTAGTGAAGCCGTTAAATTGGCTCGGAATGACTAGATGAAAAGGATCAATCATAATTATCTTGTAAGCTGCTTTGAATTGTCCTTCGTCATTTCTGCTTACTTCACACTTAACGAATATACGGACTCCAGTTTGACCACTATAAAATGAGGATAGGTCGATTTTAAAAATATTCTCGTCAATTTCAATTTGGTCAATATAGAGAGCGAGACAACTCTTTATACGATCATTTAATCGTACTTGATCGCCTTTATCATTGTCGATATAGCTTAAATCATATCCTAATTCGGCAATTTTATCGCGCTTTGCAGATTCTGTTGTATTGCTAAGGTAATTTGTAAACTGTAATTCATCAATTCGCTTAGAATGTTTAACGTTTTCGTTGTGCAATTCAAAAACATGAAGTATATGTGCAGTAGATTCAGTAAATCCGCTACTTTTTAGTTTATCTACACCCATTTTTTTGAGAAAGCTAATATTCTCTTTGGGCTTGATTGAGCTACTAAAGAGATTCTTTGACTTTCTTCTAGAGGGTGACATATCTGTCGGAGTATTCCTTTATAATCTCATCACTATTCATTGGAGTGGATTGATTCTTTGCGAATGCCTTTTTCCATACCCAATCCTCGTGACTCCGATCAACAAGAGTAAAATCACTGACTGCATCTATTTGTTCAAAAAGCTCATCAATAAACTTTTTGGCTTCGGGGTTTTGCCCAATAACGATATTTGCCTCGGCAATTTCTTCTGGTGATCCGTACAGACCGTCTCGATCCCGGAAATAAACCTCACGAATAACTGGACCAAATTTCCATGCCTGAAACTCTGCATTAAAAAGATATTTATTTTGGCTAGCTATAGAGCCTTCTAAAACGCCTTCCTCAGCTTCTTCAGTATAATACGCACCATGATAAGCAAATAAGAAATATAGACTTTTTTGAAGCTTTAAAGGTGAAATATCAGGCTTTTTGCCATAAAGGTAATTTGCGACGGTATCAACTTCAAAAAGAGCCCCTGTAGTATTCATAGAGAAGATCCTCCAGTTCCTACCTCTCAATAGAACGTATGTTCTTTAAGAGGCCGGTTTAATGGGTGTTACTAATGTAAACACCCATACCTTCATTTTACACAAGACAAGGGTTTTGTATACGTTTATGTTGAAATTTCTTTGATAAATTTAAAAAAGGCCGCTCCTTAGAGTAGCCCTTCGGTACTAAGGAACTGGCTCGAATTTAACGAGCGCGTAATTGCTTATTGAATGGTTTAACCATTACCTAAAGAGAGTTTATGTCGGGCTAAGCACATTGATCGGGACGATATTCGAAAATGACGAGAAATCGAGTAATCGTGGGAATAACATCAGAATTTATAAATTCCATTATTAGCTTTGCATAGCGGCGGCTCACGTCGCCTTGGCGCGGTCACCGCCCGAGCCGGTCGTAGGCGTCCGCGACCGACCGCACGAGGCGATGCGAGCGCGGCAGGCCGAGCTTGCGGCTGAGCGCTCCGTCCAGCCCTTCACGGCGGAGGATGCGCTCCAGCTCGACCGACTCCTCGTCGAGCGGATTGCGGTAGGCGAGCGCGGCCGCGATCGCTTCCTGCAGCGTCGGCATCTCCAGGCCGAGCTCGTGGCCGAGCAGCAGGGGGCGGACGAGCCGGTCGCTGCGGTCCAGCTTGCGGCGCGGCGAGCGGGCGATCCGGCTGATCTTGTCGGAGAGCGCCGGATTGGCGAAGCGCTCCAGCGTCTTGTCGACGTAGGCATCATGCTCGGCCGCGTCGAAGCCGTGGCGGGCGAGCAGCAGCGCGCCCGTCTCCTCAAGGACGGCGCGCGCCTTGGCCCGCACCGGCTCGCTGGCGAGCGCCTCCTGGACGGTGCGGAAGCCGGCCAGGTAGCCGAAGTAGGCGGCGGCGCAGTGGCCGGTGTTGACGGTGAACAGCTTGCGCTCCGTCCACGGGCCGAGATCGCGCACGTACTTGACGCCGCGGATGCGCTGCATCGGCTCGGCTCCGCCCGTCTCCACGACCCACTCGTGGAACGGCTCGACGCGGATCAACAGCGGATCGCGGTTTTTTTGCGCCGGCACGATGCGGTCGATCATCGCGTCGGGGAACGTCAGCTGCCGCTGGGCCTGCTCATGCAGCGCCTCCGGAAGATGCCGGAAGACGAGCCGTCTCAGCTGGCTGCTCGCGCGAATGCCGTTCTCGCAGGCGATGATCGGCAGCGGCCGCCCGCCGCTTTTGTCCAGCCGCTTCTCCAGCGCCTTGGCCAGCGCCTTGGCGATGGAGGGCAGGGCGGAGAGGCCGACGGCGGTCGTGATCAGCTCGGCCTCGCCGATTTGGCGGGCCAGCTCCTTGTCGCTGCCGATCGGCACGGCGTCCACCGGGCCGACCGTCTCCCGCTCGCCGCTTTCGCTGGCGTACTCGACGGCGTATTCCTTCTGCTCCCGCAGCAGCCGGATCTGCTCCGGATTGCGGGCGACGAATACGACCTCGTAGCCGGACTTCGCCAGCGTCACGCCGATGAAGCCGCGCCCGATGTTGCCGGCTCCAAAATGGACCGCCTTGGGCCGCGCGGCCGCTTCCTCGCGGCGCGAAGCCGACAAGCCCGCCGGCTCGGCGCCGATCCGTCCGGCTGCCGTCTCCCGGATGGCCGGATTCGGTATGGCTGCACTCAAGATAGACTCTCCCCTTTCGAATCGTCGATGCTTCTCTCTGTCGATTTTACGGAATATTCGGTCAAATCAGCACATGGCGGTTGAAGTCGATCTGCTCCAGCGAGTCGGCCAGATGGGTGCAGGGGCCGAACTCCAGGCCGCGCGTAATCGCATTCGGCGCGACGACGCAGCGGATGCCGGCCGCATGGGCGGCTTTGGCGCCGTTGGGCGAATCCTCGATCGCGACCGTCTCCTCCGGCTGTACGCCGAGCGCCTCCATCGTCTGCAGGTACAAGGCGGGATGGGGCTTCACCTGCTCCACATCGTCGGCGGTGCGGATGACCTCGAAATAATCCAGCAGGCCGAGCTGAGCGAGAAACTTGACGACCCATTCGCGCTTGGAGCTCGAAGCGAGTCCGATGCGCATGCCTTGGCGGCGCGCTTCGTCGAGGTAGGACTGGACGCCCGGGCGGATCGCCTCCCGCTCCATGAGGCGGGCGTGGCGGAGATGGACCGCGTCGCGGAATTCGGCTTTGTCGATTGGCAGGCCGAGATCGGTCATGAGATATTCGTACGGATTGAAGCGGTGGAGGCTCGTGCCGATGCAGCCGGAGTACATGTCGAGCGACAGGTCGACTCCATGCTCCTTGTAGGCGTCGCGGAAAGCGGTATACCAAGCGGTCTCGGTGTCGATGATCGTCCCGTCGAAATCGAAAATGACGGCTTTAGTCGTTTGGTTCAAATGGATCTGCTCCCTTTCGTCGGTAGGATGGGGGCGGCAGTCCGGCAGAAGCGGGGGCCAGGAACAAAGCTCGGAAGGAGCTCTGCCCGGAGATGAGGATAACGCAAACAGACCCGTTGCAAGGCAAGCGGGCCATGGAAGCATACGCTGATGAGTGACCCATCTCAGGCTGACGAGGTTAGCTGACGGACTCGGGTGGATGGTACCCTACGCTCGCTGCGGCCCGGTGGCCGCGGCGGACGATTCGCCCCTGAAAAGTGGTTTCCCCGCTTCCCGGAAAATGGCTGCCGGGAACTAAGCACAGAACAATCGTACCTGGCTTGAAAAAGATTGTAAAGGGAGGCATCGGCCCAGGAATGGCGTCCGCCCGCAGGGTGTAAGCGCTGTCCGGGAGCTGCTGCGGACGGCGGAATCGGAGCGGCCGGACCGCAGCCCGCAGTCCCGGCCGGGACGAGCCGCCGAACGGCATGGAATGCCGGCCGCTGCGGCAATGGAAGCGCTGCCGGATTGCCTTTGCCGAAACCGCCTTCAACGGGCTGCGGAAGACCGGAGAGAACAGCGTTCCATGCCGGGAGCACGGCAGCGGAAATAAAGCGGATTCCGCATGGAAAAAATTTTTTTCAAAACCGGACGGAACCGCTTCCGGCGGCGAGGATTGACGGCAGATGGAAGAATCCTTTATGGTAGGGGTAAGAACATTTGTTCCCTTTTGTCCCGTTTTATCGCAATAGGGGAAGCGCTCTTTTAAAATGGCGAACAAAGAAGGGAAACGCGAGGCGAAAGCCTAATTCTAGGTACGAGTCCGCGAGACGATTGGCGGCTGGCGAGCCGCAGGCGGCTGCTTCCGAACATGCCGATCGCGGTTATGTCAAGGGTATCTACCCTGCGCCGCGGACGGATGAGAGGAGGCGATGCCGCGACCCGGCCAAAGCCGGAGAGGCAGAAGCGAGCCCTGCTGTGGGCAGACACCTTGAGGAACAAAGGAGAACGGTTCATGATGGAAAACGAAGATTGGCCCCTCTGGGCGTCTTTTGCGGAGGATGTGCTGACGGCGCTGCTGGCGCTTGCCGTCATTGTCATGGTGCCGATTCTGTGCCGGCGCGGCGTCGCGTACTTGACGGCGAGAGTCGGCGAGCAGCAGCGGGTGCTGCTGCACCGCATCGCCGAAGAGGCCGCGGCGCTCGCCGAGTCCGCCTATCCGAACGGCGGCGGGCCGCAGAAGCTGGCCATGGCGATGAAGTATGCGCAGGAGCAGGCGCAGCGTCTCGGCATCCGACCGGGCTCCGAGGTGCTGCGCGCCTCCATCGAGAAGGCCGTCTTGGACTACAATGCCATGATCAAGCCCTGGGAGGGCATCCCGGCATCGGCCGTCATCCGCAGTCCCTACGGGGAAGGCGTGAGCCAGTAGCGGCAGGATCCGAGCAGGGGAAGGAGACGCTGGCGGATTGAAATGGAGCGGAGCGCCGAAGACAGACGTTGCAAAGCTCCCTTGAGTTAATTATAATTATTATCAAATAGAATTAATTCGTGAAGGGAGTAGGTTCGCTATGGCGATCGCGCCGAATGGACGCAATGCTGCCCCGTCGCCCTTGTCTCCTGCCGCTCCGTCCTCTGCCTGCCGCTTGCAGGATGCCGTCGATCAGATCGAGGCGAGAGGCATCCGCCTCAATCCCCAGCGCTATGCGCTGCTTGAATATATCTACACCGCCGACCGCCTTTCCACCGTCGAGCAGCTCGTCCGCGAGCTCCATGTCTCCGGGCATGGCCGCGGAGCGGGAGCGACTGCCGTCTACAGCCAGCTCCGCGTCTTCGAGCGGATGGGGCTCGTGCGCGAGTCCAAAAGGGACGGCGAGGTTCCGTGTTACGGACCCGCTCTTGCCCGCAGCTCCCGTCCCGCAGTCTGACGGTCCAAAGCTTTTTCGTGCCGCTGCTCGTCTTTGGAGCAGCGGCTTTTTCCATTCCTGCCGGATCGCGAGAGGCGGCGCCGAAGGAGGAGACGGGGAGGGAGATGGATGCTGCCGGCAAAACGCCTTTAATTGACAATGAGAATCATTTTCACTAAGATGGAGAAACAACAGGTTGTCGATCGCGCGATGCAGGACATTCTTCAGACAAGGACGGTGGATGCGAATGGGCGCAGGAGAGAAACAGGCCGGACCGCAGGAGTTGCCGATGCCGCGAGGGCTGGACGAGATCTGGTTCAAGCTGCGGGATGCGGCGCCGTTCGGGGCCGCGGGGCTGACTCCGGTACGGCCGGAATGGCAGTCGGACTTTCGGCTCGTCGCCGTGACGGGCGGCCAAGGCATGCTGGCGGCCGGAGACCGTGCCGTGCCGCTGCGGAGCGGCGTCGTCTACATCAGTCCGCCCGGAGAGAACCTCCGCGCGGATGTCGCTTCCGCCTATCGGCTGGAGATGTACGTGTTCCGGTTCCAGGCGCTGACGCCGGACGAGACGGACAGCGGAGCCGTGCCGCTGCCGCGCCATGCTCCGGAGATTCCGCTGTCGGGCGAGCCTCTTCCGTACCCGGCGACGGCGCTCGTGTCGCTGTGCAAGACCGTCTGCGCATGCAGGAGCAGCCTGGATCCGCTGGAGCGGTTCCGCGGGCAGACCGTCTTCGAGGATCTGCTGCATCGGCTGTTCAAGGAAGCGCTGAGCGGGTCGGAGCAGCAGCTCGACGCGGCGCTGGAGACGGTCCGGACCTACATCGAGCAGCATTACGAAAAGGAAGTTACCGTGAAACGGCTGGCGGAGATGTCCCGCATCAGTCCCCGCCACCTGATGCGCCTTTTCAAGGAAAGCTACGGCATGACGATCGGCGAATACACGAAGGAGCTGCGGCGGGCGGGAAAGCGCCCGGCGGGCATGCTTGCCCGCAGCGCGCTTGCCGAGCGCTACCTGCTGCCGGAAGCGGCGGGCCATCGGTTCGGCTGAGCGATCCTGACTAAGACCGGCCTTCTCGGGGTATGACATAAGGGAAGGCGGGAGCCGCACCGGCGCCGCCCAAAGGAGGAATCGTCCATGGCTGAACCAGCGCCGGAAAAATCGGGCAACGGCTACGTCATCCGCGAGGGCGGAGAGCCGATCGGAGAGATCACCTACGCCCCTGCGGCAAGCGGCAAAGTATGGATCGTCGACCACACGTACGTATCGCCCTCGCATCGGGGACGGAGCCTGGCGGCGAGCCTGCTGCAGGCCGTCGTGGACGAGGCGCGCCGCGAAGGCGTCAAGATCGAGCCGGCCTGCTCGTATGCGGCCGCTCAGTTCAAGCGGCGCAAGGACTACGCCGACCTGCTCGCCTGAAGGCGAGCGGATGGCAACGGACGGCCGCCGCCATAGGCCGGCGGAACGTTGCATCGGCTGCGGCCGGACCGGATCATCCGGGTCCGGCTTTTTGCCGTTCGCTCCGCAAAACGCGGCTGGAACAGCTGCTGGGGCGGAGGGCCGGAGCCGGCTGCAACAAACGGTATTTTCCGTACGTCTACTTAGTGGAATCTCCCAGTATCCGCATTCATCCCCGGCTATGGTATAATAGACGGGATATTGTCCCGGCAGCGGCCCGGAAGCCTGGCTTGCGCCAGCATGGAGCGCTGCGACTGGGGAAGCAGAGAGGAAGGAATTCGACATGCAAAATCAAACTTCCCCGCAAGAAGCAGGGACATTGAAACCAGGAATCGAGAACTTATTCTCCATCATATCCGGCGAGATCGAGAAGCGGACGGAGCTTGCCGGCGAACAGGGCGATGCCCTGAACGGCCTGCTCGAGGAAGCTCGCCAAGCGATCGCCGGCGAAGACTACGCCGCCGCCGAGACGCATCTGGGCGGCATCGTCGAGCGCGAGCCCGAGCTGGGCGCGGCCCAAGCGGCCGTGCTGTACGCGCTCATTGCCCAAGAGAAGTGGGAGGCGTTCGAGGAGCGGGAGAAGGCGCTGCTGCAGACGGCCTCCAACGCCGACGAGCAGGCGGACATCCAGGCGATGGTCGCCAACCTGCTCGGAGAGCTCGGCCATTACGGCCGCGTCGTGGAGCGCCTCGAGGCGCTCGTCGCCGAGCATCCAGAGCGCAAGTCGGGCTTTGCCGCCCTGCTGTCCGCAGCGTACATCCGGACGGGCCGCGAAGCGGATGCCTGGAGCGTCGTCGAAGAAGCGCTGCCGGCCGAGGGCGAGGAAAAGCCGGAGCATCTGCCGCTGCTCGTCGCTCAGATCAACCGCGTCATCGACCTTAAAAAATGGGACCGCTGGTCCAAAATCCAGCCGCGCGTCCGCCGCTTCCTGAAGTCGCTGGAGCAGGGCGACGATCTCGTCCGCGCCCGCATCGTGCTGCTGCTCGAGTGCCAGTCCTACATGCAGGCGGGACGCTTCCGCGAGGCCGAGCTGTTCGCAGAGCTCGTCTACGGCATGGACAGCAAGAGCGAGGAGATCCGCGAGCTGCGCAAGCAGATGCAAGAGATGCACGCGCTCAGCAAGGAGCTCGAAAAGCTTCAGAAGGACACGGCCGTCCACCCGGCCATCGTCATCCGCAACATGGAATGGTACTATGGCGAGTTCAACGAGGAAGCCGCCGCCGGCCTTCGCGCCCAGCTGCCGGCCGAAGTGCTGAGCCGCCTGGATGCCGATCCGGAAAAGCTCATGCACGGCATCCTGCAGCTGCGCTTCCGCTACCCGGCGTTTTACCGCCGCTACCAGGAAGAATGGCAGGAAGTATACAAGCAGAAACAGGCTGAGCTGGCTCAGCCGACCGGCAAGTAAAGCGAAGCCAAGATCAATAGGACGGGCCATGCAGAGCGGAAAGCTCTCTGCATGGCCCGTCTTTTTTGGCTTCTTGCGGAGGAAGGCATGTCGGCAGAGACGCCGATCAGCGGGAGCGGCGGTCGGACGGCGAGCCGGGGCGGATGCCTCCTGTGCAGAGCAGCAGGACGAAGGAGAAGGCCACGATGGCGGCAGTCCACGCCCAGGCCATGCCGGTCTGTCCGCTGTCGACGGCGACATAGATGGCCGTCGGCACCGTCTGCGTCACGCCCGGGATGTTGCCGGCGATCATGAGCGTCGCTCCGAACTCCCCGAGGCTGCGGGCGAAGCCGAGCACGAAGGCGGCGAGCAGCGAGCGGTATGCGAGCGGTAGGGCGACGTAGCGCAGCACCTGGAGCTCGCTGGCCCCGGCGGACCGGGCAGCCTGCTCCAGGTCGGCATCGATGGAGGCGAAGCCGGTTTTCATCGTCTGGTAGACGAGCGGAAACGATACGACGACCGAGGCGATGACCGCGGCCCACCAGGTGAAGACGAGCGGCGACGAGAAGACGGCCTCGATCAGCCGCCCCGCCCAGCTACGGCGGCCGAGTCCGACGAGCAGCACGAAGCCGACGACGGTCGGCGGCAGCACGAGCGGCAGCAGGAACGCCGTCTCGACGAGCAGCTTGCCGCGCAGCCGCGTCCGGGACATCCAGCGCGCGGCAGCCGTGCCGGCGAAGAGGGCGGCGATCGAGGCGAGCAGCGCGACTCGCAGCGAAAGCAGAACGGGAGGCCAGAAGGCCTCCCAGTCGATGGCAGATAAACTCATGGCGCTTCGGAGAAGCCGAAGCTGCGGAACACGTCCAGCGCCTCCGCAGAGCGGAGATAGTCGAAGAAGGCCGCGGCTTGCTCGGGATGCTCGCTCTCGGCGAGCACGGCCGCCGGGTACAGGATCGGCGAGTACGCGGCGGGATCGACCTCAAGGGCGATTTTCGCCTTGTCCGAGCCGAGCGCATCGGTCTCATAAACGAAGCCGGCATCGGCGTTGCCCGTCTCGACCATCTGCAGCACGGCCTTGACGTCCTTGGCCTGCACGAGCTTGTCCTTGAGGGCATCCCACAGTCCGGCGCCGTCAAGCGCCTGCTTGGCGTATTGGCCGGCCGGGACGCTCTCCGGGATGCCGACGGCGATGCGGGAGTATGCCGCGTCCTGGAGAGCATCCAGGCCGCTCGGCGCCAGCGTGCTGTCCTTGGAGACGGCAAGCACGAGCTTGTTGGCCAGCAGATCGGCCGAATGGGCGGCGTCCACGAGCCCGGCGTCGGAGAGAGCCTTCATGTTCTTGGTGGAGGCGGACAGGAAAAGATCGGCGGGAGCGCCTTGCTCGATCTGCTTCTGCAGCGTGCCGGAAGCGCCGAAATTGAAATTCAGCTCGATGTTCGGGTTCGCGGCTTCGAACGCGGTCTCGATCTGGCCGAGCGCCCCGGTCAGGCTGGCGGCGGCGGAGACGGTCAGCTGGACGGGTTCGGCGTCCGCCGGAGAAGCCTGCGGCGACGGCTCCGTGCTGGCGGCGGCGGACGGAGCCGGGGAGGCGGCGGCGGCGGCCCCGCTGTCCGTGCGGTTCGAGTCGGAGGCTTGTCCGCAGCCGGCGAGCAGCAGCGCGAATGCGAGCGCCAGGAAGAAGGCGCTTTGGAACGGGAAGGCAAAACGGCGGTATCGGTTCATCTCTCTTACTCCCTCTAATCCATATGGTTTTGTTATATCTAGATATAATTAGTATGATTATATAGAGGGGGAGAGCCGTTGTAAATGAGCCGATTCGATCTATGGTAAACTGGAGATCGACACTATCGCTGAAAGCCGGGGAGATACCGCCATGCCGGATGAATCCTATACGACCGAAGACATCGCCCGCCTGCTGAAAATATCGAAGCTGACCGTCTATGATCTCATCAAAAAGGGGGCGCTGTCCGCCTACCGGGTCGGCAAGCAGATGCGAGTGGACGCTTCCGACCTGGAAGCCTACAAGCAAAAAGCCAAGGAACGGGAAGCCGGCGCATCGGCGTATGGCGCGCGTTCGGACAAGCCTGGGCCAGGCGCGCAGCGGGACCGGACAGGGACGGGCGTGCACTCGGACAGGGCCGGATTGGCGTACCCGGACCGGACAGGGCTGGACATGCACTCGGACAGGATCGGGCAGGGAGTTTACTCGGACCGGACAGGTCCGGGCGTGCACTCGGACAGGCCCGGATTGGCGTACCCGGACCGGACAGGGCTGGGCACGTCGTTGGACCCGACAAATCCGGCCGCGTCGATCGGGACGCCCCGGGGAGAAATCGGCAGCTTCGAGGCCGCACGTCCGCTGGCGGCATTCGAGCCTGCGCATACGGTCGTCCTGACCGGACAGGATCCCGGCATGGACTTGCTTGCCGCTTATTTGTCCCGGGCGGGCTTTCGGCCGCTCCGTTCCCATAAGGGAAGCCTCGACAGCCTGATCGACCTGTACCAGGGAGCCTCCGACGTCGTCAGCACCCATCTGTGGGACGGAGATACGGATACGTACAATCTGCCTTATATCCGCAGGCTGCTTGTCGGAGCGCCATTGATCGTCGTCAATCTGCTCGTCCGGCCGGCCGGGCTGTACGTCGCCCAAGGCAATCCGCTCGGCCTGACGGGCTGGGGCGATCTCGGCCGGAAGGGCTTGCGCATCGTCAATCGGGAGCGCGGCGCCGGAGCGCGGGTGCTGCTGGACGAGCAGCTGCGGCTGCACGGCCTGGCGGCCGACGGCATTGCCGGGTATGACCGATGCGTGAACAGCCATCTGGAGATTGCGGCGGCCGTCGCTTCCGGGGAAGCGGATGCCGGAGTCGGCATGGCGAAGGCGGCGGAGCTTGTCGGCGGACTTGATTTTCTGCCGCTCATCCAGGAGCGGTACGATCTCGTCGTCCTCCGGACGAAAGCGAACGAACGGCTGCTCGCGGAGCTGCGCCGCGTCCTGGAGCTGCCGGCTTTTCGCAAGGAGCTGGGCGCCATTACGGGCTGCGACGTGAGCCGGACCGGAACCGTCTGGCTGGAGGCTTGAGCGGAAGGGCCGGCGAAGGAAGACGAAAAGGCGGCGGCCCGTGCCGAGAATGCGAACGCGGTCGACGAAGAATTGAGCATGGCCGCATGGCGCGCCCCCGCGGGGCGCGCTTTTTTGTTCTCGGATGGCATGAATCCACGGGAAGAAGAAGCTCGGGATCATGCGTGTCGAATCAAAACGGCATTGACACGCAAAGCCTGCCTTCCGTATGATGACTTTATAAAGAAAAATATTTATAAAGTTAAGGCGTGGATCAAGCAGTCGGTTCAGCCGAAAAGGAGCAGGTCACCTATGAATCAACCGCGACAATTCCGCTGGCTTTGGGCGGGCCAGAGCATCTCCAATCTGGGCGACGCGCTCTACCTGCTGGCGATCGTGACGATCGTCTACAAGCTGACCGGCTCGGCGCTGTTCTCCTCGCTCGTGCCGCTCGCGCGAGTGGCAGGCCAGCTGGCCTGCGGCGCAGCCGCGCCGATCGTGATGGACCGCTGGCCGCTGACGAGGCTCATCAAGCTCTCTCAGCTGCTGCAGGTGCTGCTGTTCCTCATGCTGCTGCTCGCCGTGCGGGGGCTGACCGAGGACGGCATCGGCTACGTGCTCGTCCTGATCGGGCTGCTGAGCTTCACCGACGGAATCACGACGCCGGTGCGCAATGCGCTCGTGCCCCGGTATGCCGGCAAGAAGCAGCTGCTGCGCGCGAACGGCCTCATGTCGACGACCGACCAGATCGTCATGATGGCCGGCTGGGCGGCCGGGGGAATCATCGTCGCTTGGCTCGGAGCCTCGCCGGTCCTGAACGCGACGCTCGGCATCTATGCTGCCGCGCTGTTCATGACGCTGCGCCTGCGCGAACCGGAAGGCGCAGGAACGGGAGAGGGCGCGAAAGCGGACGGAGGCGTAGCGGCGGCTAGCGGCACGAAAGCGGACGTGGACGGAGCGGCGGCTAATGGCGCGAAAGCAGACGTGGACGGAGCTGTGGCTAGCGGCGCAAAAGCGGAAGCGGGCGTAGCAGCGGCTAGCGGAATGAAAGCAGATGTGGACGGAGCGGCGGCTAGCGGCACGAAAGCGGACGCAGGCGTTCGCAAGGAAGCAGACGCGAGGAGCGATGCTGGAGCCGAATGGAGCGAGAGCGCGCAGGCTCAGCGCCGCGGCGGCTCTGGGACGAAGCTGGAGAACGGCGCATGGGCCTCGATCCAAGAGGGCTGGCGGAACATCTGGCGCAATCCGGTGCTGCGGCTCATCTTTTTCATCGAGACGATCGAAGGCACGGTTAGCGCGACGTGGATCGGAGCGCTGCTGCTCGTGTATGCGACGGAGCAGCTCGGCTCCGGCACGCAATGGTACGGCTTCATCAACGCCGGCTACTTCGCCGGCTGCATCGCGGGCGGACTGCTCGTCGTCGCCTTCACGCGGCGGCTGTCCCGCCAGCCGGCGCTGTCGATCGCGGCGGGCGCGGGCTTGATGGGACTGTTCACGCTTGCTTTCGCCTGGACGACGGCTCCGCTGCTGGCGCTGGCGCTCGTCGTGCTGATGGGGCCTCCGCAGCAGCTGCGCGAGGTGACGAGACGGACCGTATTCCAAAAGGTCTGTCCGCCGGAGCAGCTGCCCAAGGTCATGAGCGCCGAGAACACGCTTGTCTATTCATTGTTCGGCCTGTCGGTCGTGCTGCTGTCCTGGATGGCGGATCGCTGGGGAGTCGGAGCCGTCTATGCGATGGCCGGCCTGTTCTACCTGACGACCGCGATTCTAACGGCGCTGTTCCGGCATCGGATTGATGCTGCCGCCCGGGAAGCGGACGCTGCGGAGGCCGCCGCCGAGGCCCAGGCGGCTGCCGGATAGGGACGCGGCAAACGGAGCGGCCGCCGAGCCGCTCACCCGGCCTTGACGCCGTAGCCGGCCAGCTGGCGGCGGGCCTGCTCGGCGATGCCGGAATACTGCCGCTCGAGCTCGACAATCGCCCGCCACTGAGCGAGCAGCTGCGAGCCGCTGCCGAGCATCGAGCCGAGCGCGCGTTCGACGAGCGCGGCGTCGCCTTTGCGGGCGGCGGCGGAGAAGTCCTTGATCGCGTCCCGGAGCGCCGCCTCGGGAATGCGGGCGGAAGCCTTGCGGACGCGCAGCGTATCGTTCAACGGCTCCAGGCCGGCAAGCGTCTTGCGGACGTCGGCGATTTTGGCCGAGCGGGCGCGGCGCAGCTCCTTGAGCTGATCCTCCTGCAGGCGCACGGCCTGGCGGGCGAGCTGCACGCCGCTTTTCATCAGATCGGCCTGCAGCCGCAGCGCCTTGGCCATCTCTTTGCTGCCGGCGCTGCGGCTGCGCTGGCCGAGCGCCGTATAGCCGGCGTAGAGCGGCTCATAGACGCTCTTGGCCTTGGCGATGCGCGCCTGCTGGACGCGGATCGCCTCGTCGTCGATGGCGGTCGCGGCTTGGCGCACCGCCGTCGCCAGCTTGGCCGCAGCCGCATGCGCGTCCTGCGCCTGCTTGCGAGCGGCGTCAAGCTCCTGCAGCTGGGCGGCGTACTGCCGCCTGCGGTCGTTCATCCGCTTGGCCGCTTCCGGCGAAGCCTTGGCGGCGGTCTTTTCGAAGGCGGCCTGCGCGCTTGGGCTGATCTCGATCGAGGAGGCGGCTGCCGGCGCGGCAGGGAGCACGAGCAGCAGAAGCAGCAGGAGCGGAACGGAAAGGAGCGGGCGAAGACGGCCCGTACGGGCCGGGTCGCGCTTGGCGGACGGGGACGCCGGGACATCGGCAAGAGAAGCGGGCGAGGCGGCGACAGAGGACGGCGGAGAGCCGGCGGCAAGCGCAGAGAAAAGCGGGCCATGGAGCGGAAGCGGAGACGGCTCGGGCGCAATCGGGACGGGACGGCGGACGCGCTTCGGACGGGCGGGGACGCGCCTCGGACGGACGGCAGAAAACAACGGCATGGGCAAGAACCTCCTCTGGAATCGCCCCTTGCAAGGCGAATCGGCATTCGCCGTCCTCTGACGGCGATGCAGCTTCGCTGGCGAGAAAGACAAGCTCGGCAAGCGGCTGAGCCTGTCTGTCAACGCAAAAAGCACCGCAGCAAAAAGGCTCGAGTCGAGCCCAATGCTGCGGTGCTTCCGCATGCTTGGAGCGTACGTATGTTCGTGAAATCACTATACCAAGGCCGGCGGAGGCTGTCAACCGTCTTCGAGGCAAAGATGGAACAGCCGGACGAAATGCCCTTTGGTCAGCCGCGCGGTCGCCTCGATGCGGAAGCCGGCCTCCCGGACGATCGCCTCGATCGGCTCGGTCGTGACGACGACGGCGCGGCCGGACAGCCGGCGCAGCGCGCGCAGCATGCCGAGCTGCTCCTCCGGCGGGGAGACGGAGCAGAGATTGTACGGCATGTCGAGCACGGCGGCGTCGAAGGCCCCGCCGAGCGCGCGCATGTCGCCGATGGAGACGAGCTCCTCGGCATGGCCGAAATGCCGCAGGTTCTCCCGCGCTCCGACGGCGGCGAGCGGGTTGAGGTCGTTGCCGCGGCAGGAGAAGCCGAGCGAGAGCGCCTCCAGCAGCACGGTGCCGATGCCGCAGCACGGATCGACGAGCGAGCTGCCGGCCGGCTCGCCGGGAGCGGCGATGTTGACGGCGGCGCGCGCGGCGCGCGTCGGCAGCGCGGTGGAATATTGGCGCGGCTTGTCCTGATGCCGCAGCCAGAGCGGCTCCGCCTCGGCCAGCTCGCCGGCCAGCCAGCGGCCTTCGTGCCGGGTGAGTCCGTAGACGATATCCGGCCGCTTGAGCTCCGGCTCGCCGGTGACGGCGAGGCCGAGGGCTCGTTCCAGCTCAAGGCGGCGGCGGTCGGGATGCTGGTCCGGCGCCCCCGTTTTCACATAGCGGGCTCGAAACAATCGCTCTCCCGGCGAAAGGACGGCTCCGGCCGCCTCCAGCAGCTCCGGCTCGGAGGCGGCTTCGGCGCGGATGTCCAGGCGCTGCTTGAGGAACGGGCTGCGGCTCGGATCGAGGCGGCGGGCATGGCGGAAGGCGCGGCTGTCCGGCGTCATGAGGAAGCCGGGGAACAGGCAGGCGAGCTCGAGCGCGCACAGCTCGGCCTCGGATTCGTGGCAGGCATAGACGTAGAGAAAGTCGCCGGCGATGGGCGCAGAGTCTTTGCCGGGACGGGATTTGGTCGGATTCATAGAAGGCGTTTCCTTTGCGTATGTCGTTCGGGGCGCTTCGCCGCCGATGCTTCATTGTACCTCGCCGGGGGGAGGGGAGGCCAGCGGCGGACGGGGCGCAGGAGGATGAGGAGGCGGACTTGCGGGACGGAGGGGAGGAGCGGGCGGAAGCGCGTTGCTGGGAACACGGAGGGATGAAGGAGGGACGAGGGAGGGATGAAGGAGTGAAAAAGGAGGGAAAAAGGAGTGAAAAAGGAGGGACGAAGGAGCGGAGAAAGCGGAAAGACCCGCGGCCCATCGGGGCGGCGGGTCTTCGGAATGCCTGGGAGGGCTTGCGGCAAGCGTGAGGCAAAGGTCTGTGGCAGGGCCGGGAAGGCTTACGGCTTGTAGAAATTCTGCGTATAGCGATAGTCGTAGACGCCTACGCCGAGATTCGTGTAGCTTTCCGCTAGCATCGCTTTGCGGTGGCCGGAAGAGTTGAGCCAGCCGTTATGCGCCTCGATGGCGGAACGGTAGCCGTAGGCGATGTTCTCGGCGGCCGCGACGTAGCGGATGCCTTCGGCCTTCATCCGGTCGAACGGGCTGATCCCGTCCGGATCGGTATGGCTGAAATAATCGCGCTTGGCCATGTCGGCGCTATGCTTGCGGGCCGCAAGGGCCGCCGTGTCGTCCCAGGCCAAGGCATGGAGGCCGCGCTTGGCGCGCAAGGCGTTGGTCAGATCGAACACCTGCCGCTCATAACCGGAAGCGAGCGCCTCGGCGGCCGGCTCGGGACCGGAAGGGGCGCCGGCAACGACGAGCACGGCGTCGAGCTTGCCTTCGTCGAGCGTATCGAGATAAAACGTCGTGCGGATGCCTCCGGAAGCAAAGCTATGCGTCTTGGCGGATCCTTCGATCTTCTGACCGGAAGCCTGCTGGAGCGCGGCGGCGCTCATGCCCGGACGAAGCGTCTTCCACAGGCCGCCGCCGTCCTCGTAGGACGCTGGGGAGCCGGAATAGAGGGCGACGACCTTGCCGCCGGCCACGCCAGCCTGCATGTAGCGGCTGTAGTCCTTGTTGTAGACGTACCAGGTGAAGCCTTCGAGCGCGGGGGCCTTGCGGTCCGGAGCTCCGAGCGCTTGCAGCAGCGACGCTTCGCTGTCGCCAAGCTGGATGCCGCGCAGCTGCGGCCCGGCCGCGGCTGTCGCCGGAGCCGGCGTAGCCGAAGGCGACGGCGAGGCGGACGGCGATGCGGACGGCGATGCGGACGAAGCAGGCGATGCGGATGGCTTCGGCGAGGCCGAAGGAGCAGGCGAAGCCGAAGGCGCAGCGTATGGGGCCGGAGAGGCGGACGGCTGCGCCGGGTAAGCCTGGAGCATGCGGCGGAGGAGGGCGACCGCCTCCGCGCGGGTCAGCGTGCTGCCGCTCTCGTAGCCGGCAGCCGTCGACGCCGTGCGCCCGCTCGCGATGCCTTCCGCGAGCAGCCAGGCCACGGCGTCGGCTTCGCCTCCGGAGCGCCCGGCGACGGAGGCCAGCAGCCGCGCGGCCTCGCCCCGCGTATAGCGGGCGGCCGGCTGCGCGGCATGGAACGCTGCCCAGCCTTCGGCGGCGGCAGCGGCATAATACGGCGCGTGCCAGGCCGCGCCGGAGGCTGCGCCCGCGGCAGGCGGGGCGCCGTAGGCGCGCGCCGCCAGGGCGAGGAACTCCGGCTCGCTGAGCGCAGCCGAGGGCCGGAAGCGGCCGTTGCCGTCGCCTTGGGCGAAGCCGGCGGCGACGGCCCAGGCGATGTCGCCGGCGGCCCAATGCTTGGCGGGGACATCGGCGAAGCCGGCTCCTTGCGCGGAGGCGGACGAAGGAGCGGCGACGCTGCCGGCGACCAGGGAGGCGGCGAGCAGGGCGGCTGCCGCGACGCGGACAGGATGCTGGCTCTGCGGGGAGCCCGCGAGGGTGGCGGATGGGCCGAAGAGGTTGCTGAAGAGGTTCATCAAATCTGATCTTCCTTTCTGGATGCGGGAATGGATGTCCATTGGACGCGCGGGACAGGCCGAGGTCGTGCGGAGTGGATCTAATTGCTCCAAAAGTCCCGGTTGCGGAGGGAGTTCCAACGCGGTAGCCCGAAAAAAACGGGCTGCAGGAGCCGGGAGGCCGAAATCCGAGGCCGTAACCCGAAAAAAACGGGCTGCAGGAGCCGGGAGGCCAGAATCCGACGCCGTAACCCGAAAAAAACGGGCTGCAGGAGCCGGGAGGCCAGAATCCGAGGCCGTAACCCGAAAAAATCGGGCTGCAGGAGCCGGGAGGCCGAAATCCGACGCCAAAACCCGAAAAAATCGGGCTGCAGGAGCCGGGAGGCCGAAATCCGACGCCGTAACCCGAAAAAATCGGACTGCAGGAACCGGGAGGCCAGAATCCGACGCCACAGCCCGAAAAAAACGGGCGGCGTCCTTTTACCGTTTCTCCATCTGCTTCTGACGCCCGGCTAACAAAAGTTCTTTAGCCTAGTAAAGATTGGGTTCGAGATGGAGAGACATCGGATCGCGGACGGGCGGGATGGACAAGCCTGCTGCGACAAGAGGAGGAACAGGAACGTGCCGAAGGAAGAGCGGCGCCAAGGGCTCCAGGCGCAGGGATGGATGACAGGGAATAGGGAGGCTTCCGCCGGAGGTACCGGCTCCCGAATCGGCGAGGCTTCTGGCGAAAAGGCGGCGGCAGTCGCCGCTTGCTCCATGCGGGACGGCCGCCGTCATCAGGACGGGCAGAGCTTCATGCGCGACGGCCGCCGCCGGCAGGACGGACAGCGTTCCGTGCAGGCTGAGCCGCACAGGACGCTCAGCCTGCGCGGTCTGCAGCGCCGCCTGCGGCGCATGCCGTGGCGCAAATGGCTCGCCGGCGGACTCGCCGCGAGCTTGATCGCGGGCCTGCTGCCCGTCGCAGGCCCGCTGCCGCAAGCGGCGGCAGCGCCGGCTCCGAACGGCGGCTCGCTGTCGCCGGTCATCGTGACGGAGATCGTGCCTGATGATGTGACGACCGGAACGGATGTATACGAGTTCTTCGAGTTGCATAACCTCGGCACGGTGCCGCAGGACGTGACGGACGCGCTGTATTACCGCTATACAACCAGCAGCTCGCCGGATCTGAAGTTTGCCCTCCCCGCCGGCACGGTGCTTGCCCCTGGCGAGACGAAGGTTTTCTGGTACAACGTCAGCTCCTTGGATCTTTCCCTGTTCAATGCCTATTACCGGACCGAACTCGCTCCAAGCCAGGTCGTATCTATTCCAAAGCAGCCGACTGGCGGCTTTTCGGGCTTTGCCAACGGAGGGAACAGGGCTGTTGTCCTGAAGACGAACGGCGAAGACAAGGCCATCGCGGCTTATCAGGGGACTGAGGTGAAGGCTAACCCGACTCTCGGCGTCCACTACCAAGCCTCCCGCACGGCCGAGCAGGGCAAATACGCCGTGCTGGCCGTGCCGACGCCGGGCTCGGTCGAGGCGGGCCAGCTGATCGCGCCGCCGCCGCCCGTCGTGCCGGGCCAGCCGGTCCTCGCGCATGAGCCGGCTGCGTCCGCCAAGGGCGGACAAGCGCTGCCGATCGTCGCGCAGGTGGCGGACGGCGACGGCCAGCCGCTCCAGACGGCGACAGCGGCCGTCTATTACCGCACGGTCAACCAGTCCGTGTACAAGAGCGCGGCGCTGCGCCCCGCGGACGGCGGCGGCACCGCGTTTGCAGGCAGCATCCCGGCGGCGGCCGTCGCCGAGGAGACGCTGTACTACTACATCCAGGCGGACAACGGCGGGGTCAAGGGCACGACTCCTGCCGCCGCGGTCCAGGTCGAGCTTCCGCAGGCCGATCCCGACCGCGTGCCGCCGCTGCTCGTCACCGAGGTGACGCCGGATACGGCGAACATCGGCGGCTCCGACGGCTACGAGTTCATCGAGATCTACAACAATACGGATCGCGAGCTCGATTTTGGCGATTACAAGCTCTACTACCGCTATCCGGAAAAAGGGCCGGAAGCCGACGTTGTCTGGGCGAGCGATCCGGAGCAGGTCACGATCCCGGCGCAGAGCGCCATCGTGCTGTGGGTCATCAATGCGGCCAACGGCTCGGCGACGGCCGCCCAGTTCAACGCGAACTTCGGCAGCTCGCTCGTCGAAGGGCAGAACCTGTTCCGCGTGCACAGCGCCGGCATGGCCAACGGCTCGCCGCGCGCGCTCGTCGTCGGCACGAACGCGCATGTCGACATCGCATCCGCTTCCTATGAGGCGGCGGACGTCAAGGCGGACAAGGGCATCCAATACCGCTACCCGACGCTCGGCGGCAAGGACATGCTGAATCTCGGCCCGGCCGCGGCCAAGTCGACCCCCGGCAGCGTAGAGCCGTGGCAGCTGCCCGCCCGTCCGGTCCATGCGGCCGACGACGCGGCTGCGCCGGCGCTGCTCGACCGCACCGGCGTCGCCGAGGCGGACGCGTCCAAGGACCTCGACATCCGGCTCGAGGCGGAGGACGAGAACGGCATCAAGTCCGTCCGGCTCCAGTACCGCACCGACAAGAGCGATTGGGCGAGCTTTTACCTGACGCAGGACTACAACGACACGTACTATCACTACCTCATCCCGGCGGCCGATCTGATCGGCAAAAGCTACGTCGAGTACAAGGCGGTCGCCTCCGACGGCCAGAACCGGACGGAGCTGCCGGCCGTGCGCGTGCCGGTGAAGGATGGCCGCGACAAGTCGCCGCTGCGCCTGAACGTGGCCGAAGGCCAGTTCGTCCGGGGCGTGCAGACGCTCAAGGGCACGGCGGAGCAGCATGCGCCGGGCGAGCTGCAGCTGGCGCTGGACGGCAAGACGGTGACGGAGGGCGTGTACGCCTCGCTCGAGCAGGACGCCTATCTGGCGTTCGACGTCAGCGGCGTCGACTACTATTTCAAGAACGCGGTGACGATCGGCAAAGAGATTCTGTATACGTTCATGGATCCGATCCCGTCGTGGCGCACGCTGCTCTATCCGATCGGCCAAGAGCGGCTGAAGGCCGGCGACAACGGCATCTGGATCCGGGTCGGATCCAAGTCCGGTCCGTTCGACGACCGCACGGAGGAAAACAAGGACGACTTCCAAATGCGCAACGTGCGCCTCATCCTGGCGGACGGCACGATCATCTACGATCCGGCTTATGCGGACCGGAGCAAGGTGCTGGAGATGGGCGACAAAGGCAAGATCGAAGGGATCGAGTTCAAGTTCCCGCTGCTCGCCGAGCAGCTGCGCTCCCGCACGTACGCCTGGGATACGACGGCGGAGGCGGACGGCAGGCATGAGATCGTCCTGACGGGTCCGGGGGGCTTGTCGCTCGCCCGCAGCGTCGTCGTGGACAACGCGGCTCCGGTCATCGCGCCGACCGTGGAGGAAGGCCGGACGTACCGCGGCGAATTCGCGATCGACGCGACGATTACGGATGCGCTCTCCGGCGTGAAGGCCGCTTCGGTCGCGGCGACGCTGGACGGCAAGCCGGTGAAGCTGCCTTATGCGGCGACCAGCTCCGCGCTGGGCGGCGGCAAGCATGTCCTCGTCATCGCGGCCGAGGATAACGCCGGCAACCGGACGGAGCGGACGGTCCGCTTCCTCGTGCCGGACGAGAACCCGCTGGCGCCGGAGCTCGTCGCTCCGCTGCAAGGCGCGGACGTCTCCGGCTCCTCGGCGGAGCTGGCCGTGCGGGTCGCCGACCCGACGGGCGACGAGCTGAGCGTCGGCTTCTACGAGGGCTTCAAGCATAGCGCGGAGCGGAAGGAATCGTTCCGGGCGTACGCCGGCCAGGCGGCCGTCGAGCCGCCGCCGGTGCTGCGGCCGGAAGGCGAGCGCGAGCTGACGGCGGCCGAATACGCCAGCATCGCGTCGGCAGACGGGGACAAGCTGGTGAACGACGCCACGGACGCTTTCCCGTACCACCGCTTCGAGATCAAGCTGGACGCGGCGGTGAAGCCGCGGGACGAGGTCCGTCTGGAGTGGAAGGGCAGCTCGCTCGCGGGCCGCAAGGTGACGCTGTACGCCTGGAGCGCGGCCGCAGCCAAGTGGGAGCGGCTGGCGCAGAACGTGCCGGCGGACGAGGGGCCGTTCGAGCTGAGCGCCTCGGTGGAGGCAGGCGCCTACGCCGTGGACGGAGTCGTGCACGCGCTCGTGCAGGACGAGATCGCTGCCGCTCCGGCAGCCGCAGGCGGCGACGGGCAGGAGGGCGGAGCTGCCGCCACCGCCGCCTCGGGGCGGGGCTATGACTTCTCCTTCGTCTGGATGTCGGATACGCAGTATTATTCCGAGAGCTGGCCTTTCATCTATGAGGGCAATACGAAGTGGGTGCTGGACAACCGCGATGCGATGGACATCCAGTACGTCATCCATACCGGCGACATCGTGGACAAGTCGTACAAGCCCGAGCAGTGGGACAACGCCCAGCGGGCGATGAAGCCGTTCGACGACGCGGGCATGCCGTACGGCGTGCTGGCGGGCAACCATGACGTCGGCCACCAGACCGGCGACTATACGGAGTATGGGAAGCATTACGGCGAGGACCGCTTCAAGGACAAGCCGTACTACGGCGGCTCCTACGAGAACAACCGCGGCCACTACGACCTGATCTCCGCCGGCGGCCAGGACTTCATCATCGTCTACATGGGCTGGGGCATCGGCGAGGAGCAGATCCAGTGGATCGACGGCGTGCTGAAGCAATATCCGGAACGCAAGGCGATTCTCGCCTTCCACGAGTACCTGCTCGTCTCCGGCAACCGCGCTCCGATCGCCGACGAGATCTACGAGCATGTCGTGACGAAGAACAAGAACGTGTTCGCCGTGCTGTCGGGCCACTACCATGACGCCGAGACGAAGATCGACGAGATCGACGACAACGGCGACGGCGTGCCGGACCGCAAGGTGTACCAGATGCTCGCGGACTACCAGGGCGCGGAGATGGGCGGCCTCGGCTACATCCGGCTGATGCAGTTCAACCTCGCGGCGAACCGCGTGGACATCAAGACGTACTCGCCGTATCTCGACGACTACAACTACTACGATGCCGACGTGCATCCTGGCAAGGACGAGTTCAGCCTCGAACTGAACCTGGCCCCGATGGTCAAGCGGGTCGCGACCGACTCGATGACCGCGAGCGTGTACACGCAGACGCCGATCGGCTCCGTGCAAAAGGCCGCGAGCGGCGCTGTCGCGCGCGCGGCATGGACCGGCCTGACGGACGGGCTGCATCAATGGTATGCCGTCGCCCGCGACGAGCATAGCGGCTATGCGCGCTCCGACATCTGGAGCTTCGCGGCGAAGGGCGGCGCAACGCCGACGCCGAAGCCGACGACAAGCCCGACGCCGACGACAAGCCCGACACCGACGCCGAGCGCCGAGCCGACGCCGGGTACGGGCACCGGGCCGGGACCGATCGCGACGCCGACGCCAAGCGCGAGCCCGACGGCGAGTCCTTCGCCGAGCGCGGCTCCGTCGCCGACGCCGAGCGCCAGCCCGGCTCCAAGCGCAAGTCCTGCGCCGAAGTTCAGCGACGTCGAGCCGGGCCACTGGGCGGTCGGCGCGATCGGCCGCGCGGCAGCGCTCGGCATCGTGACGGGCGACGCGGACGGCCGCTTCCGCCCGGACGCCGGCGTGAGCCGCGCCGAGCTGGCGACGATGCTCGGCCGCGCCCTCGGCTGGCCGGACGGCGGCCGCGCGGACAGCTTCGCCGATGCGGCGAAAATTCCGGCGTATGCCCGCGGCTATGCCGCCCAAGCGGCAGCGGCCGGCATCATCGGCGGCTACGCGGACGGCACGTTCGGGCCGCAGCGCGCGCTGACGCGCGCCGAGCTCGCCGCCGTCCTGTCCCGCGCCGCCGGGCTGCAGGCGCCGGCCGGCGCCAAGCCGGACTTCGCCGATGCGGCGAAGATTCCGGCCTGGGCGAAGCCGTACGTGGCGGCCGTGCAAGACGCCGGCCTCATGAACGGCATCGGCGGCGGCCAGTTCGCTCCGGCCCAGCCGGTGACGCGCGCCCAGGCGGCCGCGGCGCTGATCGGGCTGATCGACCTGCGGGCGAACCGCGGCTAAAAGGTGATATTCCGTTACGGCCTCCCTTTAACCAGGGGAGGCCGTATTTCTGTCACTAGCATGAGCTTCACATTGATCTGGAACAATCCGATCCCATCCTCTTGACCCTCGAAACCATGGTGAACGCGACAGCGGCCGTGGTTTTTTTGTTGTTCCTTTTAAACGAAATTTAACTACCGCGCCGCCATCGGGAAAGACTATGATGAAAGGATCATCGAGCGGCTCGAACACAGAGAAGCGGAGGAGGCGGCGCATGAACGGAAAAGCGAGGCTGCTGTACATCGAGGACGATCCGGAAATCGGCGGCTGGCTGTCGCGCGATCTGCGGGAGCGCGGCTACGAGGTGGAGTGGCGGCAGAGCGGCGAAGGAGCGGAGGCGCTCGCGGAGACGGCCGACATGGCGATCCTCGACGTGATGCTGCCGGGACTGGACGGCTTCACGGTCGGACAGAAGCTCAAGCGAGGCTGCCCCGGCCTGCCGATCCTCATGCTGTCCGCCCGCTCGGCCGTCGAGGACAAGCTGCAGGGACTGCGCTTCGCCGACGATTACATGACGAAGCCGTTCCATCCGGAGGAGCTGGCCGCCCGCATCGAGGTGCTGCTGCGGCGCTTCGGCAAGGGCGAGGACCAGCCGGTGCGGCTCGGCCATCTGCTCGTGCGCCCGCGCGAGCTGACCGTCACCGACGGAGAGAGCGGGGAGGAGATCGCGCTGACGCCGAAGCAGCTGCAGATTCTGCTTTTCCTGCTGCGCCACCCCGGACGCATCCTGACGAAGGAGCAGATCTACGAGTCGGTATGGGGCGAGCCCTACCTCGAGGGGGACAAGACGGTCATGGTGCATATCCGGTACTTGCGCGAGCGCATTGAAAAGGATCCCGCCAACCCGTCGCTGATCGAGACGGTGCGCGGCATCGGCTACCGGGCGAGGCCGTCGTGAGCCGCCTGCCGTCGCCCCGCCGCCTGCTCCGCCGACTCCGCCGGCCGTCGCTGCTCCTGCGCTACGGCGGCATCGTGCTGTCGGCAATCATCCTGCTGCCGCTGCTGCTCATGCTCGTCGGCGTCGTGACGATGACGTCGCTCGGCTGGCTATGGCCGCGGGACGAGCCGTCGATCTATTCGGACACGACGAAGCTGCGCCTTGCGTGGGAGGCGGAGGCGGCCGCGATGGGCGGGGAAAGTCCCGCTGAAGCGGCCGCCCGCATGGCGGCCTGGAAGGAGCGCTACCCCCGCACCTATATTTTTCGCGTCGATGCGGAGGGCCGGCTGCGGGACGTCATGCCGGCGCGCAAGGACTTGCCGTCCGTCTGGTCCGCGGCCTATACGGTCGAATATATGAAGGATGCGGTGAGCGGCGACCGCTTCACGGTCGTCAGCTTCGTCGGCTCCTCGCGCACGGAGGGCTTCATCGCGATGGAGGTGCCGCGTTATTTGACGCTGCCCTACTCGCAGCGGATGGACCGCGTGAGCGGCGGCGTGTACGCGGGCGGCGTGCTGCTCATGCTCGGCCTGTTCCTGCTCGTGTCGATGCTGTTCTTCCTGCGCATCCGCCGCCGCCTCGTGCGGCTGCAGGCCGCGATGGAGCGCCCGTCGGCCGGCGGCCTGCCGGAGCCGGTCGAGCTGTCGGGCGCCGACGAGATCGGACGGCTCGAGGGCAGCTTCAACGGCATGGTGCGCCAGCTCGAGGACGCCCGCCGCCGCGAGCGGCAGGAGGAGGAGCTGCGGCGGGATCTCATCGCCCGCCTCTCCCATGACCTGCGCACGCCGCTCACCGTGCTGCGGGCCCATGCGCATACGCTGGCCAAGGAGCCGCTCGGACCTTCCGGCCGCGAGTCGCTGGCGCTCATGACGGGCAAGCTCGATTATCTCTCGGAGATGATGGAGAACCTCTTTTCCTACAACCTGCTGTCCGCGGGCAAATATCCGTACCGTCCCGAGCGGCTCGACGCCGCCCGGCTCGTCCGCACGCAGCTGGCCGCCTGGTACCCGGCGTTCGAGCAGGCCGGCCTCGAGCTGGAGTCGGATCTGCCCGAGGAGCCGCTCTGGTGGACTGCCGATCCGCGCTGGCTGGAGCGCGTGCTCGACAACCTGCTGCTCAACGTGCTGCGCCACGCCGCCGCCGGGGGCTGGTGCGCCGTGCGCCTGTCGCCGGAGGCGGGCGGCACGCTCCGCGTCGAGGATCGCGGCCCCGGCATGGACGCTCCGTCCGCGGCCAAGGGCAGCGGCCTCGGGCTGGCGATCGCGGAGCTGATGCTGCGCGAGCAGGGGCTCAGCCGCACGGTCCGGTCTTCGAAGGAGGGGACGGTCGTGGAGATCCGGCCGGCGGAGCGGGCTGGCGCGGACTCGGCCGCCGGCGGCTCGGCGGATCGAGGCGCAGATCAGCCCTGAGGCGGGAGGAGCCTCGGCCCGGCTCTGTCCGCAAGAGAGACGGCCTTCGCATCCCCACGCCGAACCTGCGGACATGCGCCTAGCAACGCTGACGCTCAAGCGCTCCAAAACCTGAACAGCCCGACCGGGATGACGCAATCCCGGTCGGGCTTTTTTCTACGGAGAAGGATTGCTCCGAGCCTTCGCCGGCAACCGGCGCGGACTCGCCCCTACGGCGTCACCTTGACGTTGTCGAAGCGGGTCTCGTTGTACATCGAGCGCAGCCCGGCTTTGCCGTGCAGGAAAGGGGACGGGCTGTTGTCCGCGTAGGTCAGCTTCGGCGCGTTCATGTCGCCGACGTAGACGCGGATGACAGGCCCGCTGACAGACACCTTCATCTTCTGCCAGGCTCCCGAGGCGATCGGCAGCGGCGCGTAAGCGAGCTGCTGCCAGCCGTAGTTCATTTTGCAGAGATAGACTCCGTCCGGCTTCAGGAAGGCGTAGTACCCTTGCACATAGTCCGGGTTGTTCGCCAGAACGGTGCCGTTCGACGGGTTGTTCACCCGCGTCAGGATGCCGGCGTCGCCGGTCGTGCCGACCAGCTTGATGTCCGCCTCGACGGAGTAGTCCGACCACAGCGAGGAGCCGACGACCGTCTTGGCAAAGCCGCTTCCCGCCGCAGCCAGCTCCCCGCCTGCGACCGACCAGCCGCCCTCGAAGCGCGTCCAGCCGTTGTCGTTGCCGTCGCCAAAGTCGTCCGTAAATACGCTCGGAGCCTGCCCCCGCTCGAACGTCAGGCTGCTGAAGTCGAACTCGCCCTGCACCGTCTCGACCCTCAGCTCATGGTAGCCCGCCGTCAGGTAAAGCCCCTTCTTGGCGACGTTGATCCACTTCTCCCAGTCGCCGCTGCCGCTCGACTGCACGACGCCGGTCAGGTCGGCCGCGCCGTCCCAGATGCGAAAGCCAACGGAAGGGAATGTCGTGGCGATGCGGGCGCTCACGTCGTACAGGCCGGTCTCGGCGACGTTGACCCGGTACGTGAGCCATTCTCCCGGCTGGTTCCAGCCGACGACCTCCTTGCCCTCGGCCGCGGAGGAACGGATGTCGACGCCGTCGCTCCGATAGGCGCCGCCGGTATTGCCGGCCGTCAGGTCATGGTAGCCGACGCCCTCTCCGCCCTTGCGGTAATGGACCGCCTCGATCGTGCCCGGCAGCGGCTTGTAGGCGTTCCAGACGCTGCTGCCCTCGACGTCGTTGCTGAACGCCGTGTATCCGAAGTCGGCGTGGGCGTCGAGCGTCGAGTAGCCGATCCGGCCGCCGCCGAGCCCGCCGACAGCGCGCGTCTGCTTTTTCATGCCGTCCACATAGATGGAAAAGGCCGAGCCGCGCTTCTCCACGCGGATCTGATGCCACTTCGTATAGTCGTATCCAGCGGGCAATGCCGAGTATTGCCAGCCCTGCGAGACGCCGCCGACGACGAAATTCGTCTCGAGCCGGTTCAGCTTGCGGTTCAGCACGGCGGTGCCGTAGCTGTTCTCGTCCGTATAGGAGAACACCGCTCCATACAGCGGATTGGCGCTCGTGCCCATCTTCATCTGCTTGGCATGGAATTCGGCCGTATAGTCGGACTCGGTCGAGGCGGCCGTCACCTGGCGATGCCAGACGGAGGTGCCGATCGTGTCCTGCCACATCAGCTCCTGGTTGTAGATGCCCCAGGTCCCGCCGCCGACGTTGGTCCAGCCGGAGCCGATCGCCGTCCGCGCGAACCGGTCCTCGAACGTCGGTCCGGCCGGATTCGGCTGGGCGCCGGCCGTCGGGCCGAGCACGGTCATCCGGCCGCCGTTCCAGGCGACGCGGTCGAGGTTCATCTTGCGGCCGGGATACGTGGCGTTGCCCTGCGAGGCGTGGCTGTGGTACACCATGTAGTCGGAGTCGAGATCGGGACCTTTCACCATGGAGCTGTGGCCGAGGCCGACGTTGCTTCCTTCCGTGCGGATGAGCACGGGATTTTGGCCTGCGGCAGGGACGAAGCCGGTCGTCGGGCTCGAGCCGGCCGCATAGTCGACGCGGTAGGCGGTGCTCCAGACGTGGTTGCCGGTATAGGTCATGTAGTAGGTTCCGCCCCGCTTGAACGTCGTCGGTCCCTCCGTCCAGCCGGCCATCGAGAACCCGGCGGACACCGGCGCGCCGAAGGAGAGCGGCGAACTCATCGGCCGGACGTCGATCCGGTCGGCTCCCGTCGAGTAGAAATACCAGCGGCCGTCGTCGTCGATGAAGACGTGGCCGTCGATGCCCATGCCGAGATTGCCCGTCTGCACGGTGAACGGTCCGAGCGGGCTCGGGCTCGACAGCACGTAGTGGCCGTGGCCGGCCGGGGACGTGTACATGTAGAACTGGCCGTTCCAGTAGACGACCTCCGGCGCGTAGGCGCCCTTCGTGAGCGGGTCGGTCGCGCACAGGCCGCGGTAGGTCCAGTCGACCAGGTTGGTCGAGGACCATACCTTTACGCCGGTCTGGTCGTCGACCGTGCTGACGTAGAGGTAATAGACGCCGTTGAACTTCAGGATGTACGGATCGCCCTCGCCGTAGAAGTCCCCGTTGGCCCAATGCCAGGAGGAGGGCAGCGAGAAGGGATTGCTGTAGGCTCCCGCAGCGGAAGGGAGCAGCACGAAGGCAGCGGCGGCGAGCAGCAGAGGCTTCCATTTCATGAACGATCATCTCCTTTGAGCGAATAAAAGCAAAAGCTTGCTTTCTCAAGGACATCGGGCCTGTCGCCCGGCATCTCCTCCCCTCCGGCAGAGCCGCTTGATAGCGCTTGCAATTCCGGAGTATAGCAAATTCGCTGGAAAATCGAAAGAACTATTTTCGATTTTATAGAATAAATGATGATCGTTCCCGTATAGCGGGAAGATAGGTGCTTGAAGCCGCTATTTATAGGGAATAATCGGCAGCGGGCAGGGGAATTGGATCCTGCCGTCTTCCGACGGACGCTCCCTCGGAAAGCCTGCCCCCATCGTGAATCGATCCGATAGAGGCGAAAGAAAGCGTTGACATGAAGAAGATAAAGAGGCTATAGTCACAAAGGAAACAAATAAAATGGAATAAAACATAATAACCGTTGTATTCTTCACTTCCGCATCGGGACGGCAAAGGAGAGCGAGAAACGATCATGACGACAAAAAGCTACATCAAGGACTACCCCCGGCCGCAGCTGGTCCGGGACGGCTGGATCAGCCTGAACGGCGAATGGCGGTTCGGCTTCGACGACGCCGACGAGGGGGAGCGGCTCGGGTGGCCGCAGCAGTTTGGAGGCCAGCTCGGCATCCAGGTTCCTTTCACCTACGAGACCAAGGCGAGCGGCATCGGGAGCGAGGAGCATCACGCCCAGGTGTGGTACAGCCGCACGGTGGACATCCCTGCGGATGCGGAGGGCAAGCGCGCTCTGCTGCACTTCCAGGCGGTCGACTACCGGGCGAAGCTGTGGGTCAACGGCCATTATGTCGGCCAGCATGAAGGCGGCTATGCGGCGTTCAAGTTCGACATCACGCCTTGGCTCGCCTTCGGGGAGGAGAATACGCTGACCGTCAAGGTCGAGGACAGCCTCGACGCGACGCAGCCGCGCGGCAAGCAGCGCTGGGTGCAGGACAGCTTCGAATGCTTCTATGTGCAGACGACGGGCATCTGGCAGACGGTATGGATGGAGTTCGTCGAGCCGGCCCATCTGGCTGCGGTCAAGACGACGCCCGATCTCGACGCCCGCACCGTCCGCTTCGAGTACGAGGTGGCGGGGCTGCGTGCGGGAAGCGAGCTGCGGCTGGAGACGATCGTCACGCTGCGGGGGCAGACGGTCAAAAAGGCGAGCCTCGTCCTCGACCGGCCGCGGCTGCAGCTGGAGCTCGATCTCGTCCACGAGGCGAGCGGCCCGTGGATGCAGAGCCATTGGTCGCCGGCGCATCCGAGCCTGTACGACGTAGAGTTCATCCTGTACGAGGACGGCCGCGAGGCGGACCGCACGCTTTCCTATTTCGGCATGCGCAAGATCTCGATCGAAAAGGGGCAGGTGCTGCTCAACAACGTGCCGCTCTACCAGCGCCTCGTCCTCGATCAGGGCTACTGGCCGGACACCCATCTGACGCCACCGTCGGAGGAGGCGATCCTCGAGGATATCGGCAAGCTGCTCGAGATGGGCTACAACGGCGTGCGCAAGCATATGAAGGTGGAGGATGCGCGCTTCCTCTACTGGTGCGACGTGAAGGGCGTGCTCGTCTGGTCGGAGATGGCGGCCACGTTCGAGTTCAGCGACCAGGCGGTGGAGTGGTTCACGCGCGAGTGGATGGAGGTCGTCCGGCAGCAGTACAACCACCCGTCGATCGTCGCCTGGGTGCCGTTCAACGAGTCGTGGGGCGTCCCGAACATCCTCAAGGACGAGCGCCAGCAGAAGTTCACCGAGGCGATCTACCACTTGACCAAGGCGTTCGATCCGCATCGTCCGGTCGTCGCCAACGACGGCTGGGAGCACACCGTATCGGATATTCTGACGCTGCACGACTACGTCGAGCGCGGGGAGGAGTTCCTTCGCCGCTACGCGGCCAAGGACGATATCGTCGGCAACGGCATCAGCTTCAACAAGTCGAAATACGCCTTCGCGGACGGCTATGCGTACCGGGGCCAGCCGGTCATCGTCAGCGAGTTCGGCGGCATCGCCTTCCGCTCCGAGAAGGGCTGGGGCTACGGCAGCCAGGCGGGCAGCGAGGAAAGCTTCCTCGAGCGCTTCCGCAGCATCCACGAGGCGATCCGCGCGACGGACTACATCGTCGGCTACTGCTATACGCAGATCACCGACGTGCAGCAGGAGGTCAACGGGCTGCTGACCGAGGACCGCCGGCCCAAGGTGCCGCTGGAGAAGATCCGCGAAATCAATCTCGGGTAGCGGCTTCGCGTTTTAACCGTATTTTAACCGGCTTCCTCCCCGGGATTTAACCTCGGTCCGTTACGATGAGGTCAGAGGTGATGGACATGAATCATGGCATCGGCCAGCCCCTCGGCCAAGAGGGGCGCCAGCCCTGGCTGCTCGAGACGAGCGGCCTGACGAAGAAGCTTGGCGGCAAGGCCGTCGTGCGGGATGTGGAGCTCCGAATCGGCGAAGGAGACATTTACGGCTTTCTCGGGCCGAACGGCGCGGGCAAGACGACGACCATCCGCATGCTGCTCGGCCTCGCCAAGCCGACGCGCGGCCGCGTGACCGTATTCGGCAAGGATTTGGCGAAGAACCGGCTCGACATTTTGCGCCAGGTGGGCTCGCTCGTCGAATACCCGTCGTACTACGGCCATCTGACGGGCCGGGAAAATCTGGAGGTCGTACGCCGGCTGCTGGACGCGCCGCAGGAGCGGATCGCGGAGGCGCTCGGCATCGTGCGGCTGGAAAAGGATGCGAACCGCCTCGTGAAGGGCTACTCGCTCGGCATGAAGCAAAGGCTCGGCATCGCCGCCGCTCTGCTCGGGCATCCGCGGCTGCTCGTTCTGGACGAGCCGACGAACGGCCTCGATCCGGCCGGCATCCAGGAAATCCGCGAGCTGATCAAAAGCCTGCCGCAGCAGCGCGGAGTCACGATCCTGCTGTCGAGCCACCTGCTGTCCGAGGTCGAGCAGATGGCGACCCGCGTCGGCATCATCACGAGCGGCAGCCTGGTGTACCAGGATCGCATCGAGCAGCTGAAGCGGCGCACGGCCGGCCGCATCCGCCTTGCCGTCAGCGAGCCGGAGGCCGCCTGGAAGCGGCTGCTCGAGCAAGGCTGGGAGGCGCGGCGCGACGAGCGCGGCTTGACCGTGCCGGGCGGCGACGACCGCGACATCGCGGCGATCGTGGCGGAGCTCGTGCGGGAGCGGCATGCCGTCTACCGCGTCGAGGAGGAGCGCTCGTCGCTGGAGAGCGTGTTTCTGGAGATGACGGGCACAGGGGGGAGCCTCTGATGCTGGCGCGGGCGATAGCGGCCGAATGGCTCAAGCTGAAGCGGAAATGGATCCTGGCGCTGGCGGTCATCGGCCCGCTCGGCGTCGTCCTGCTGCAGGCCGTCAACTATGGGCTTCGCTATGACTACTTGATGAAGCAGAACGCGGACGATCCGTGGGGCGGGCTGCTCCAAGCGACGACCGGCCTGATGCTGCCGGCGCTGTTCATCGGGTTGGCGCTCGTCGCCTCGCTGTCCGCGGGCGTCGAGCATGCGGCAGGCGGCTGGAAGCAGCTGCTGGCGCTGCCGCTGACGCGGCTGCAGGTGTTCGCGGCCAAGACGCTGCTCACGCTGCTGCTCCTGCTGCTGTCATGCACGCTGCTGGCCGTCTTTACGCTGGCGTTTGGCGCCGTGCTTGGATTCAGCCTGCAGGAGCTGCCTTGGCCCGATCTGCTGCGGCAGTCGTATGCGCCGTATGCGGCGGCGATGCCGTTCGTCGCGCTGCAGATCGGGCTGTCGCTCGCCATCGGCAACCAGGCGGTGCCGATGACGATCGGGGTGCTCGGCATGGTCGTCAGCCTGTTCGGCATGCTGCTGCCGGACTGGGTTCCGTACAACTGGCCGTGGCTCGCGCTGAAGGCGGAGACCGCGCTGCGTGCGGCAGCGGCGGGGCTGGGCGGAGGCTTGCTGCTGCTCGCGGTCGGCTGCATGCATTTTACGCGGAAGGATGTGAGCTGACATGAGGCTGCTGCTGTCGGGAAGAAAGCAGCGTTGGGGCAGGAGAAGGCCGCTGTCGGCCGACTGGATGCGAGAGGGGCGTGTGTCGGCATGAGAAGACTGCTGTCGGCCGAATGGACGGGAGAGGGGCGTGCCGTCATGAGGAGATTGCTGTCGGCCGAATGGACGGGAGAGGGGCGTGAGCCGTCATGAGGAGACTGCTGTCGGCCGAATGGACGGGAGAGGGGCGTGAGCCGTCATGAGGAGACTGCTGTCGGCCGAATGGACGGGAGAGGGGCGTGAGCCGTCATGAGGAGACTGCTGTCGGCCGAATGGCTCAAGCTGCGCCGCTCCATCGTCTGGCTGCTGCTGCCGGTCAGCCCGCTGATCGCCTTCGCCGTCGCCTGGAAAGCCCCGCTGGAGGCGATCGGCGGAGCGGGCTGGATGGAGGCGTACATCATCAGCGCCAATGTGCACGGACTGATGTTCCTGCCGCTGCTCGTTGGCATCTTTGCGGCGCTGCTGTGCCGCTTCGAGCATGCCTCGGGCGGCTGGAAGCAGCTGCTCGCGCTGCCGGTTCGCCCAGGCGCGGTCTATTTGTCCAAGCTGGCCGCGCTGGCCGGGCTTGTCGCCTTGCTGCAGCAGCTGCTCGGAGCGGCGCTGCTCGCCGGCGGCCTGCTGCGAGGCATGGACGGCGGCGTGCCGTGGGCCGAGCTCGGCCGGGCGCTGCTCGGCGGCTGGGTCGCCTGCCTGCCGCTAGCAGCGCTGCAGCTGTGGGCTTCGTTCGCGTGGTCCAGCTTCGCGGCTCCGCTCGTGCTGGGCACCGTGTTCACGCTGCCCAACATGCTCGTCGTAAACTCCGAGCGGTTCGCCCCCTGGTACCCGTGGGCACAGCCGCTGCTCGCGATGATGCCGCGATCGGAGGAAGGCTTCGGCGCATTCAACGTCCCCGCCGAGTCGCTGTTCCTCGTCATCGGCGGCAGCTTCGCCTTGTTCCTTGCCGCCGGCTGGCTGCATTTCCGCCGGCGGGCGGTGTAGCGGGCCGGGTCGGCTGGGGGCGCGGCGGCCGACACGACCGGGGGGCGCAGCGGCCCGAGGCCTAATCCAAGGCAGAAAAGTGCCTTGGATGGGCCGGATCTCGGCCGAAGGGGCCGGATCCAAGGCAGAAAAGTG
This sequence comes from Paenibacillus pasadenensis, assembly GCF_002864175.1. NCBI lineage: Bacteria > Bacillati > Bacillota > Bacilli > Caryophanales > Paenibacillaceae > Paenibacillus > Paenibacillus pasadenensis. The sequence goes on from NZ_NFEZ01000004.1 coordinate 423,796, forward strand.
CCTTGGATGGGCGGATCTCGGCCGAAGGGGCCGGAACCAAGGCAGAAAAGTGCCTTGGATGGGCGGATCCCGGCTGGATGGCCGAATCCAAGGCAGAAAAGTGCCTTGGATGGGCGGATCTCGGCTGGATGGGGTAGCGTCAAGAAGTATGTGTAAGCAGCAAGATATTCCCAGTCAAAATGGGTTGACGTCACTCTTGGTGGTGGGGGTAGCGTTTCTCAAACATCTGCTTCAACCTACGTTTTACCGACGGGTCGCCGAAGCCGCGAATGACTTTTTTGCCATAATACTCGTTGTACTCGCTAGCCGTCAGGTAAAGGATTTTCTCGACCGCCTCCATGTTGGTCAGGCTGTTCATGGGCTTAAGTCGTTTGCGGAATTCCTTGTTCATGCGTTCAATCGGATTGGACGTGTAGATGGCCAGCTTCATTTCGGCGGGATACGAGTAGAACGTGAGCAGCGTGTCGAGCTGGTTTTCCCAGGACTGAATTTCTTTGGGATAGCGCTTCTGCCATTTGTCCTTAAGCCGGTCAAAAGCAGCCAAAGCCAAGTCCCGGTCTAGAGCGTTGTAGACGGTTTTGAGATCGGCAACGAAGTCCGTCTTGTCCTGCATGCGGATCTTGGGAAAGGTCGAGCGCACTTTGTGGACGACACAGTGCTGGACGTCGGCTTTGGGAAAGGCTTCCCGGAAGGCCGTATCCAGCCCAGGCAGCCCATCGAATACGCCAAGCAAAACTTCCTCCACGCCGCGCTGCTGCAAGTCTTTCAGCACGTCGCGCCATACGTTGGCACTCTCTTTTCCCCCGACGTAGAAGCCGAGGATGGATCGGTACCCGTCTTCGTCGATGCCCATCGCAAAACAAACGACTTCGCCGCTGACCGTGCTGCGCTTGAGCTTGACGTACATGCCGTCGAGGTAAATGACGGAGTAGCGCTTGCCGAGCGGCCTGGTCTGCCAGCGTTCCACGTCTTCCAGAACCGTCGAGGTAATGTTGCTGATCGTGGTCGGCGAGTATGCTTGACCGAACATGCCTTCAATGAACCGAGCGATGTCGCGGGTCGGCATGCCGCCTTTGTACATCTGAATGACGGCCTCCTCCAGCCAGCCGTCGCGCCGCTGATAGGGCTCGAACAGCTGCGTCTGGAAGTCGCCGTTTCGGTCCCGGGGCATCTCCAGATCCTCGATCAGGCCGTAGCGGGTGTGCAGATCCCGGTAGTAGTAGCCGTTTCGGCTGTTGCGGATACCTGCTGCCGCAGCCTCGGCCATGTGGTGCTGAATCTCCGTGCGAATGAGGAACTCGATCCGCTCCTTTACGAAGGGGATGACAGAATTTTCAAAGAGATGGTTCAGGTGGTTTTCGGTTATACTAGTCATGAAGTAGGGTCCTTTCTTGGTGGCGTCGTAACCCCGAGAATACCCTACTTTTTTTGTGCCTAGCTAGGCTCCAAATGTTGGTACACAACTTATTGTACGTCACCCTGGATGGCCGAATCCAAGGCAGAAAAGTGCCTTGGATGGGCGGATCTCGGCCGAAGGGGCCGGAACCAAGGCAGAAAAGTGCCTTGGATGGGCGGATCTCGGTCGAAGGGGCCGGAACCAAGGCAGAAAAGTGCCTTGGATGGGCCGGATCTCGGCCAAAGGGCCGAATCCAAGGCAGAGGAGTGCCTTGGATTCCCGAGAATCGGCCGAATGGCCGGAGTCTCAAGATTGAATAAAGCGTCCGAGTCACCTTAAGGTGGCACGGACGCTTTTCAGGTTTCCAGCAATGGCCGAGTTAGCCCCCGACTAGCTCCAGCAACCGACCGCCCTAGCCACCGACCGCCCTAGCAACCGACCGCCCCAGCCCCCGACGGCTCCGGCTACCGTCTGCCGGTCTTGTCGGCCGCGATCAGGAAGAACATCGGCCGTCGGGCCTCCTCCGCCCAGGCGGGATTGCGCTCGAGCATCTCCGCCGTCGGAGCGAGCTCCGACAGCTGGCGGATCGAGAAGCCGGCGGCGAGCAGCGCGTTCAGATACGTGGAGACGGTGCGATGATACTTGATGACGTCGCTGCCGAGGAAGCGGGCGGAGCGCAGGCCCTGGTCGTGATAGCGGTCGACGGGCCAGTGCAGCTTCTCGCCGTTCGTCCCGTACTGCCAGTCCTGCGCAGGTAGGGCGGTGAAGATCGGATGCTCGACCGAGAAGACGAAGCTGCCCCCGTCCGCGAGCGCGTCATGCACCTTGACCGCAGCCGCGGCGAAGTCGCCGACATAGTGGAACGCGAGCGAGCTCAGCACGACGTCGAATTCCCCCGGAAGGAAAGCGATGTCTTCGATCGCGCCGCGCCGAAAGTCGATCGCGGGATCGTCGGTCAGCTCGCGGGCGCGTTCCAGCATCTTTTCCGACAGGTCGATGGCGAGCACGGACGCCGCCCCTTGCTCCCGCGCGTAGCGGGCATGCCAGCCGTAGCCGCAGCCGAGATCGAGCACGCGCTTGCCGTCAAGCGGCGGCAGCATGGCGCGTAGCGCCGGCCATTCGCCGGCGGCGTCCAGCCCGCCCTGCGAACGGGGCATCCGGCTGTAGCGGTCAAAAAACTCCGGATCGTCGTATTTGTTTTCCTTCATCGTGCAAGCCCCCTTTTCTCTTATTTTACCTCGCCCGACCGCAGCGCAACCGGCAGAGAACGGCTTGAGCCGTTTTTTATGCGTGGCCGGCATCCGGCGCAAGAACGGGAAGGCCAGCCAAGACGGGCCATGCCAGCCAAGTCGGGCTATGCCAGGCATGGCCGGGCGACGCTGCAATCATGCGAAAGCCCGGCCTCTCGGAAGAGGCCGGGCAATGGACATGCGGCTTCGCGCAGCGGCGGGAACAACCGCTTTAGCCGAAGTAGCCCTTCATTGCGTTGGACCAGACGTAGCTCGTCGTTTTGTCCCAGTTGATCGACCAGGTCATGACGCCGCGGAAGCCGGAGTAGCCGCCCGGAGTCTGCAGCGTGTACTGGCCGCCGAACGATTGGCCCTTGGTGAGGTAGTTCAGCGCCTTGACGATGTCGGCCGGCTGCGTGTAGCCGCCGCCCGCCGCGGCCGGAGACGACGGCAGGCCGATCGCGACCTGGTCGGCGCGCAGCGCCGGGAACAGGTTGCTGGCGTTGCCGGCGATCGGGAAGCCTTTGAGCAGCACCTCGGCCATCGCGACCTGGAAGTCGGCCGTGCCCTGGGCGTAGGACTTGCCGTCGAGTCCTTGCATGGAGCCGCTGTTGTAATGCTGGACGTGGATGTAGTCGAGCTGGTCGCGCACGGCGTGGATGACCGGTAGGTAGGCGCCCCACGGGCCGCCGTAGGCGATCTGGCCGCCCTGCACGTACGCCGTTTCCGGCGCCATCGTCAGATCGAAGCCGGAGCCGTACGTCGCCATGATCTCCTTGATGGCGCTGATCAGGTTGACGACCTTGGGCGTCGTCGGGTTCTTGAAGTCGGTGTCGCCGCCGTTCAGCGACAGCGAGCTTCCTTCGAGGTCGATGTCGATGCCGTCGAAGCCGTACGTATTGATGATGTTCTTCAGCGAGCTGACGAAGCTGGCCTTGGCTGCCGCCGTGTTCAGCTCGACGGTGGCGTTGGCGCCGCCGATGGAGATGTGCACGCGGCGTCCCTGGCTTTGCAGGTAGGCGACGTCGGCCTTGAACTGGGCCGGGGTCGTCTGGAACGGCACGAACGTGAGCGTCGCATGGTCGCTCAGCGTCTCGGCGAAGCTGACGTTGATGACGTTGAAGTTCGGCGACACGTCGCGCAGCGGGATGACGCCGGAGCCGTTGTCGAAGTTATGCCAGTAGCCGACGACGACCTTGCCGGTCGAAGGCGTGGCCGAAGGAATCGGCGTGGCGGTCGGCGCGACCGTAGGCGTCGGAGTAGCGGTGGGAACCGGCGTCTTGGTCGGAGTCGGCGTCACCGTCGCGGTAGGCGTCGGCGTCACGGTCGGCTTGGGCGTCGGCGTGGCGGTCGGAGTCGGAGTGGCCGTCGGCGTGGCGGAAGGCGTCGGAGTCGGCGTCGTGCCGCCCGTCGGCGTCCACAGCGCGGGCACGTTCGGCGGCTCCCAGCCGGTCAGCGCCGTATGGGACTGCACGCAGCGGTAGTCCTTGCCGGCGTACGTCACGACGTCGCCCGCCTTGTAGGCGGTGCCGGGCGTCCAGGCCGCGGCGCCGAACACCGTTGCCGGCACGATCGCCACCAGCAGCATGAGGATCAGGGTAAGGGCAAGACTTTTGCGTTTCATCAATCCATCCCCTTTCGGAATTTCCTTGCGGAATCTTCTACTCTATTGGACCACTGAAATAGATTTCAGATAAGGGAGAATATTCCGAGAATCAGGGGCAGATTTTTTGAAGAAAGACGCCGGTTCGTCACGGAACTTCGCGGATGCTATAATCGGGGTGACATTTTTGACGAGACAAGGAGCGAATCATGAGGATCGGATTCCGTACGCTCAAAACCGCCGTCGGCGTCAGCCTGTCGGTGCTGACCGCCCAGCAGCTCGGACTGCTCAACTTCGCCTCCGCCGGCATCCTCACGCTGCTCTGCATCCAGAAGACGAGGCGCCAGTCGTTCAACGCGATCTGGGAGCGGCTGCTCGCCTGCCTCGTCGGCATCGCGGTCTCGGGGCTGGCCTTCGAGCTGGCCGGCTACTACGCGCTGCTGTTCGTGCCCATCTACCTGGTGCTGATCCCGCTGTGCGTCGGGCTGCGCTGCACCGGCGGCATCGCCAGCAGCTCGGTCATCATGATGCATGTGTACATCCACGGCGACCTGACGCTCTCGTTCATCGGCAACGAGCTGGCGCTGATCGCGATCGGCCTCGGCCTGTCGCTCGTCGTCAACCTGTACATGCCGGGCATCGAGCGTCAGGTGATGACCCTGCGGCGGCGCATCGAGGACAACATCGAGCGCATCCTGCGCGAGCTGGCGATCTATCTCAAGGACGGCAGCAGCCTGTGGGACGGCCGCGAGCTGCTGGAGCTCGACAAGCTGCTGGAGCAGGCGCGGGCGCTCGGCGTGCAGGCGACGGAGAACGACTTCAGCGGCCGGCGCAGCCTGTTCTACACCTACTACGAGACGCGAAGGCGCCAGGCCGACATCCTCAAGACGATGATGCCGCTCGTCTCCCAGGTCGACGCGAGGCTGGAGCAGGGCCGCCGCATCGGCGAGTTCCTGGACGATCTGGCCGACCACTGGAACACGATTCCCGGCGGCCGCGACTACCACGAGCGGCTGCGCTCGATCCGCGACTACCACAAGGAGCTTCCGCTGCCCGAGACGCGCGAGGAGTTCGAGACGAGGGCCAGCCTGTACGGCATGGCCAACGAGCTGGAACGGTTCATCCTGACCCTGGCTTAGGGCGTGCTTCCAACATGCCCTAAGGCCGGAGGACGGGGGGCCGTTTTTTTATTTCTTTACTAAAGCATCATGAAACGCTGATCCTCCGCTGAATGAAGTCCCGTACGCTAATGGGCGATGCAACCACAACGGACAGGCAGGAGGAAGCGCATGAGACAGTGGGTACGGAAAGGGCTCGGCATCATGCTGAGCGCCGCGCTGGCGGCCGGCATCGCATGGCCGGGGGCACAGCCGGCGCAAGCCGCGGAGGAGACGCCGCTCAAGCTGGTCGAAGGGGGCGGCAACTGGAAGGTGCTGGTGACGCCGGCCGATCAGGGCAGCGTCTGGAGGGCGGTCTACGACGACTCGTCATGGGACGCGGGGACGGCTCCGCTCGGCTACCCGGTACGGGCGGAGACGGCGACGTCGAGGTTCGGCGGCATCGCCACGACGATCGGCTACGGGGGCAGCAGCAGCAACAAGTACCTGACGACATATTTCCGCAAGACGGTGCAGCTGAGCGGCGCTGCCGACTACAAGCGCTTCGTCGGCAGCTTCGGCGTCGACGACGGCATGGTGCTGTATGTCAACGGGACGGAAATCGCCCGCTACAACATGCCGGAAGGCCCGATCAGCTACTCGACCCTGTCGGTCGAAGGCAAATCGGCGCCGCTGTCGTTCTACGACGTCGACCTGACGGACAAGCTGGCCGGCGTCGTCAAGGAAGGCGCCAACGAGATCGCCGTCGAGGTGCATCAGCAGAGCAAAAGCAGCTCCGACCTGTACTTCGACATGGAACTGCTGGCGTACAAGACGGCGGGGCAGACGCCGGTCGATCCGCCGCAGTCGCCGCTGCCGCAGTCGGTGGCGCTGACGTTCCATGGAGATCCGCGCACCGAGCTGGGCGTCGCCTGGTATACCTATGAGGACTACCCGGGCACGAAGCTGCAGGTCGCCGAGAAGAGCGGCGCTCCGGCGGGAGGCGGCTTCCCGGCGGACAAGGCGCTGACGTTCGAAGGCTCCGCGGAGCGCGTCGAGACGTACCAGACCAAGGCGGACAAAGCCGCCGGCAAGAAGACGGTCTACCAGAGCCACAAGGCGAAGGCGGTCGGCCTGAAGCCGGGCACGGACTATGTGTTCCGCGTCGGCGACGGGGAAGACGGCCATTGGAGCGGCACCGGCTCGTTCCGGACGGAGGCGGCGCAGCCGGAGGCGTTCACGTTCCTGTATACGACGGATTCGCAAGGCACGACCGACGCGGACTTCGTCACCTGGGCGCATACGCTTCAGGAAGGGCTGGACCGGTTCCCGCAGTCGGCGTTCGTCGCCAATACGGGCGACCTGGTGGACAACGGCGACCTCGAGGAGCAGTGGTCCTGGTTCTTCGACAAGCCCAAGGAGCTGCTCATGAGCCGGCCGCTCGTGCCGCTCGTCGGCAACCACGAGTCCAAGAGCTACGGCAACTTCACGCAGCACTTCAACCTGCCGAACCTGTCGCAGACGGGCGCCAAGCCGGACGGCTCGGTGTACTCGTTCGACTACGGCCCGGCGCACTTCATGGTCATCAACACGGAATATTCGCTTGCCGCGAGCAGCGCGGAGTACCAGCAGATCTACCGCAACCAGGTGGAATGGCTGCGCGCCGAGGCGGCCCGCACGGACAAGAAGTGGAAGGTCGTGCTGCTGCACAAGTCGATGTACTCCGTCGCGAGCCATGTGTCGGACAGCGACGTCGTGAGCTTCCGCTCGGAGCTGACCAAGGTGTTCGACGAGATGGGCGTCGACCTCGTGCTCGGCGGCCACGACCATACGTATACGCGCAGCTTCCAGATGCTCGGGGGCGAGGCGCAGAAGGACAAGCTGCCGGATGCGGACGGACAGGTCGTCGATCCGAAGGGCACGCTGTACCTCATCACCAACGCGGCCGGCGACAAGCGCTACAACGTCAAGACCGGCATGGAGTTCCCTTACGCGGCCAAGTACGAGCAGCCGGGCAAGGAGATGTTCACCGGCGTGCAGGTGAGCGACGATTCGATCGGCTTCCAGGCGTACACGACGACGGAGGCGGGCACGACCGATGCTTACGACGCCTACCGCATCAAGCGCACGGACGCCGCTCCGGCGGCGGTGCGGGACGCCCGCTGGTCGGTGAACGCGGACGGCAAGCTGCAGGTGGAATGGAAGGCTCCGGCCGGCGCCGCTCCGACCGCCTACCGCCTCTATGAGCGCAGCGACGCGCTGGGCGCGAACTGGACGGTCACAGTGCCGCATGTCGATGGAAAGACGGCCTACGCTTACGTGCTCGAAGGAGCCGATCCGAAAGGCAAGTACGAGCTTGCCGTCCGCGCCACGGCGGGACGCGGCAACTCTGCCGCGGCGTTCGTTAAGACGAACGCGGAGACGGCGAGCGCGACTCCGACGCCAACGCCGACGGCGAGCGCAAGCCCGACGGCGACGCCAAGCGCAAGCCCGACGACGTCGCCAACGCCGACGTCAAGCACGAGCCCGACGCCGAGCGCAAGTCCGACGGCATCGCCGAGCGCAAGCCCGACGACATCGCCAAGCGCAAGCCCGACGACGTCGCCGAGCGGAACCCCGGCGCCGACTCCGGTCGTCACGCCGACGCCAACGCCGACGCCATTGCCGAGCGCAAGCCCGACGGCAAGTCCGACCCCGGCGCCGACGAGCAGCCCGACCCCGGCGCCATCGGCGCTGCCGTCGGCCACGCCGGCCCCGGCGCCGATCAAGGACGTGCCGGCGACGCACTGGGCGTCCGCAAGCATCCGGCAGGCGATCCAGCTCGGCATCGCCCAAGGCTATGAGGACGGCAGCTTCCGTCCGGACGCCTCGGTCAGCCGCGCGGAGCTGGCGGTGCTGCTGGCGCGGGCGCTGCAGCTTCCGTCGGCCGGCGGACAAGCGGCGTTCAAGGACGCCGCGCAGATTCCGGCCTGGGCGCGCGGCTCCATCGCCGGCGCAGCCGAAGCCGGCCTGATCGGCGGCTACGAGGACGGCAGCTTCCGTCCGGACCGCGCGGTCACGCGCGCGGAGCTGGCCGTGCTGGCCGCCAAGGCGGCCGGCCTGAGCCCGGCCGCCGGCGCTCGGCCGGACTACGCCGACCTGGCGAGCATCCCGGCGTGGGCGCGCCCGTCCGTGGCCGCCCTGCAGCAGGCCGGCCTCATGGGCGGCATCGGCGGCGACCGCTTCGCTCCGACGGCTCCGGTGACGCGGGCGCAAGCCGCCGCGCTGCTGGTGCGGCTGAGCGCGCAGCAAGCGGCCTAGGCCATGCATTGCGCTGGCTCCCCCTTTAAACGCCTTGAAATCCAGATTCGGGTTCACCTATAAATTACACGTCTTAACGTAATGGAGACAAAGCAGCAGCAGAAAGCACCCTGGAGCAGGGTGCTTTCTGCTATCTGTTTAATCTTTGAAATTCCAATACGATTGACTGGAGGAATTTAGGAGCTAAAAAGCGAACTTTGTAGATAAAAAGAACTATGTCTATAGACTCGGGTTCTTTGAAATCTGTCGTATCTTGAGAAACGAGGAGATAGAAGATGGAGTTTTGGATTAAGCCGGAAACGTATTACGCTTATATCGGGGTGATGTTTTGCTTGGCTCTTGGATTTGCCTATCGGATTTATTGGGGCCGTTACTGCAATGCTAAAAAAACTTCAAAGAGCATCGAGCTCAAACTTGAGGAACTTAGAAAAGTAGACTCCACCGAAGAAAGAGTGAAACTTTTAAGCCAGTGGCTGGCGGGGGAAGAAAAACAACCCTACATCAAGGAGTGCGTCTATCCGGCTTGGCAGCGTTACGAAACGCAGTACAACGAGTCTACGAAGCAAGGCAACCCTGTTCTTCCGGATGTTTATGATTATTTTCATGAAGATCTTTTTGTCCATCATTTTGGAAAGAGGAAGCTGGCGGAATTCGTACCGAACACGATATTGGCGATGGGAATCATTGGGACATTTGTGGGTATTGCTGCAGGTGTTGGGGGACTTGATCCTAGCGGAGACTCCACTGCAATGAAACATGGTATTGGTTTGCTTTTAAGTGGGATGGAAGTCAAATTCATTTCCTCGATCGCAGGGATCGCTATTTCTGTTTTATGGCAGTTATTCGATAAGGGCATACTGCACAAGCTTCTTACCACTAGTTTTAGAACGGTAAGAGAATCCATTGACGCGACCTATCCGTTGAACCGGAAAGCATCGTTTTTAAAAACATGCTAGAGAATCAAGAAAAGCATATGAAGGATTTCCAAACATTCATGTCGGAACGATTGATTCCTGACCTAGTTGAAGGAATGTCCAAGGCGTTGAGTAAGACAGTTGGACAAGATTTGGCTGCAAATCTATCCAGCTCGATCAGTAAGTCTACCGTAGATCAGATGCAGCATTTAAGTGAAGTGCTAGAGAAGACGATGGAATGGCAGAAGCTTGTCCAGCAAGAAATGGTTGGACTCGTCGCCACCGTGCAGCATGCTGCAGGTGTCCAGTCGCAAATGGCGGACAAGACAACGGGGCTTTCTGATGTCTTGCATGGATATACAGATACCTTTACCGAACATCAAAACGTATTGGTTGCAACCGTACATAAACTCACCGAAACCACAGAAAAAAACGCCGAGCTGAACCAGGGCACGGCTGCGCTGCTGGAGCAGATGGCAGGCGAACGAGATCAGTTCCAGAGCAATGTCGAGAGGCTGACGGAACAGACTGCGATGCAGCTGGATGTCCAGCAGCGGCTTAAAGGCAATCTGGAGCATATCGCGAGCACGGCGGAGAGTCATCAGCATCTGGCCGAAACGCTCAAAGTCTACTCCGAGCTGAGCTCAGCAAGCAGCGAACAGATGGGAGAACTCGTCGTTCAGTTCCGGGACGTCACTGCCGTATTGGCCGAAACCACTGGCAAAAACGCCGAGCTGAACCAAGGCACGGCTGCGCTGCTGGAGCAGATGGCAGGCGAACGAGAGCAGTTCCAGAGCAATGTCGAGAGGCTGACGGAGCAGACTGCGGTGCAGCTGGACGTCCAGCAGCGGCTGAACGGCAATCTGGAGCATATCGCGAGCACGGCGGAGAGCCATCAGCATCTTGCCGAAACGCTCAAGGAGCAGGCGGATTTAAGTTCAACCTCCAGCCAGCAGATGGTCGAGCTTGTCGAGCAATTCCAAAAAGTCACGACGATTCTAACGGAAGTCACGGACGGTGCGACACAATTGCTCGGTGAAACATCCGAGGAAAGGAAACGGCTGGACCAGCTCGTACAAGAAATCGAGCAGCAGCTGACGGATCAGCTCTCTCAAATGGACGAGCGCATGGAGACGCTCTCGACATCATGGGGATCCATGAGCGAATCCATGAACAAATCGAGTACGCAGCTGACGAAGTCCATTCACGAATTTTCTCAGAATATGCACGCTGGCATCAGCCATACGTTCAAGCAGTTTGATGAAGAGCTTGCGCGCGCTGTCGATCACCTTGTCAGAGGCGTCGATTCCATGAAGGATGGACTGGAAGAGATGCCGGATACGATTCAGTTGTTGAAGCAGTCCGTTGCCGAAATCAGCAAGCAGATGAATCGCGTAGCTGCTGCGCAGCAAGGGGGATGACGCGTGGCTAGAGGGTACCGCGGATCATTGCGACATGCGTCACGGACGGAAGAGGAGGGAGAGGGATACTGGATTTCGTTTACGGATCTTATGTCTGCTCTCCTGATTGTTCTCGCGCTCGTTCTCATGATCACTATGTATGACAACCAATCCTCATACGAGCAGCAGACAGCGGAGTTGAGCAAGCAAGAAGCGGCAATAGAGGAGAAGAATCAACTGATTGAAGAGATAGTCGGTGTAAAATCTAAAATCATTCAAGAACTGCTTCAAGCCTTTCAGGATTCCGATCTCAACCTGGAAGTCGATAAGCAGACCGGGGCGATCCGCTTCTCGGGAGGCGTTTTCTTTGATCGGAAAAGCAGCGCGGTCAGCGAGAGCGGGAGACAGTATTTGGAGCAATTCATTCCGAAATACAATGCGATCTTGTTGTCGGACCGCTTCCGGGATCAAATCTCGCAAATCATCGTGGAAGGACATACGGATACAGATGGAGGTTATTTATACAATCTCCAGCTATCGCAGGATCGGGCGCTATCTGTCGTTCAGCAAGTATTCGCGCCGGATTTTCCAACATTCAAGTATCAGGATTCTCTTAAGAACGTCATCACGGCAAACGGCCGTTCCTTCAGTGTGCCGATTCGAAATGAGGATGGTTCGATCAATCTAGACAAGTCCAGAAGGGTCGAATTCAAATTCCGCCTGAAGGACGAGCAGCTGCTCGACCGTCTGCAGGGGCTGATGGATCCCCATGGATAAGCTCCCGCAGAACTATGTGTTTAACTTCGTCCCTCATCAGCTCATTCAAGTGACGCGCAGGATCGAAAAAAAATATAAGGGCACAGGGACAGTGGCAGCAAGCCTCATGAATCGGCTGCCTGAATTGCTCGCAGAGATTCGTCTTGCTCCGGTCGATGCCATCGGACAGCTCATCCAAGATTGGCCGGATCGGTATGTCAGGCTGCTGATTCGCCAATGGCCTTATGACGAGGAGTCAGAGCAAGTCCAGCATAAGATAAATCTGATCTTGTCTTCACGGTTTCAGCCGATCTTCGGAATTGAAGCCTGGAGCCGGTTCCAGGAGCAGCCCAGCCATAGATTCGTGCAGGATCTGCTTGTCCTCATCTATCCGAATGACCGCATGTTCAGCAGCCACGGGTCGTTGGAGCATGAGGAGCAGTCGGTTTTCAACGAGGCTTTCCGGCACCCGAATGGGCTGCTGCCTGGACTCGTTTCCGGACTTATTCATTCCCACGCCACCCTTCAAGAGATGCTGAAAGCCCTGAAGGTCAAAGAAGGATCCGAGCTGGATCGTTGCTTGAACTTTGACGTGCTTCAGACAGGGTTATCCATCAAATCTTTTGTCAAGCGCGAAGGAGCAGCTTTTCTGCGGAGCAAGCTAGAACGGTATATATTGTCGGATTATCAGTTGTTGATGAAAGGGTATCTGGAGGCAAGGGAGTATCAGGAGTTTGACAAGATTCTCCTTGATCAAGCTGTTCAGCGGCTGCATGATCCAAGAGAACGCCAAGCGGAGTGGGCGTTTTTGGATGAACAAGCGATGCGGCAGGTAGAAAAATGGCTCAGCGCTCAAGAACTGGACATCATCTTTGAGCATGATGGAAAACGAAGGGCGGAGTACTGGCGAACTTACATGAAGTATATTGAGCTTGTCGTTCGTTTGAAAAACCGGAACGAGCCTATGGCTGCCTTCATCTACTTTGAAAATTTTGTCGTTCTAGAGTTTGGCGAGGTAGGACGGGCATATTTCTACCATCGAGAAGGGTTTGAAAAGTGGATTCAAATTTTGACCAGCACGCCGAACTATCGCTTTGCGGGCAGTCAGGCCAAGACGTTCATGCTCAAAGAAATGTCCGAAATGATGCATGGAGAGCCTTTGTTTATCGAGAGGTTGGGCCATGGCGGTTATTATGAATCCTGGACAGCCAAGTTCAACAGGCATATCCATGCCTATCTGCGTGGGGAATATTCTTATAAGGAGTAATGAACATGGGTTGGCTGAGTCGCTGGAATCGGGACAAGCCCGTTGAACAATTGAAAGCCGTGCATCTGAAGCACGTACTGACGCCGACGGCGGAAGGCCTCGTCATTCACTTGAAACAAGAGGCGACGGGAGAGGCCGTGACCCTCCCGTTGTCGTTGCCTCTGGCCGAATTATTGAAGCAGCCGGAGCTGGAGAGGCTCGAATTGGTCGATGCCCTGTGGTATGACGAGATTCTTGAGCCGCGCGCCGAGAACAGCTATTTGCTGCCGCACGAAGCGCTCGTTTCCGCGCCAAAAGAAGCGAGACGAATTCTCGGCATTCCGGAGCCGGTCAAGCTCTCGTTATCGCTGGACAACGATGGCGCTGTCGGCATGCCGCATTTCAAATTTCAGCCGCACATGGATTATAAAAGCTGGAAAAACCTCCACCGAACAGGAAAACGGAGCGGTCCGTGGCTGACTCTGCCCGATGGACAGACGCTGCTGATCGAGCCACAGCAGACCGCTTTCCTGAATTTGATCGACCATCCTCCGGATGCCATGGATGCCGAGGCGATCTTCCGCTACGTCGCCGAAGTTCGGCGAGAAGCGAAGCGTCTCGGCATTGCCATGAGCAGCTACATTGAGTCGCAGGATTTGCGGATCGTCGATCGACTGGAGCTGGAGGCGGACTATGACGGCAGCCGCATTAAACTTCTTCCGATGCTCCGGGGCGATGACGAGACGAAGCAGGAGCTTCTGGACAAATTGAATGATTCCGGAAAGGCGTATGCGTCGGATGGCCACGGGCAGAAAGTGTTCGTGCTCCCTGGGACGGCAGCAAATGCGGAACGGATCCGCCAGCTTGCTCCGATCCGAGGCGCGGACATCCCTCGCTTCGCGGACAATTCGGAGGCATTCCTGCCGGAGCTGGACCAGCTTGATCTGTCGCTGTTCGGCGAGCGGGTGAAGGCTCTCGGCATTCGGGTCTACCGCGCGCAGCCTTATGTCCATGCAGAGGGCCAGGAGCGCGGCTGGTTCGACTTCGCGGCAGGGGCCTCGATCTTCGATGAGGCTGGCGAGGCTCTGGAGGACATGACATCGCAGCAGTTCAGCGAGCTGGTTGAGGAGGCCAGGGAATCGGGCGAAGAGTTCGTCGACTGGAACGGCAGCTGGGTGCGCGTGCCGAAGGATGCGGAGCAATTCGTCCATGCCGTAGATCAGTTGGAGCAGGCGATACAGCAGCATCCACGCATCGACGTCACAAAGCTCCCTTATATTCTGGAGATCTTCGAAAACATCAGCTCGCTGGAATTCAACAAGCCGATTCTTGATGCGCAGGCGATGCTGGCGGATCAAGGAGCGCTCGACCGCACGCTCCCGCCTTCATTCCAGGCGCAATTGAAGCCGTTCCAATTGGATGGATACATATGGATGAAGTCGCTCTACCTCCGCAATATGGGCGGACTGCTCGCGGACGACATGGGTCTCGGCAAAACGATCCAGGTCATCTCCATGCTCGCTTACCTGCATGAGCAGCAGATGCTGCAGCCGTCGCTGATCGTCGTGCCGAAGTCGCTGGTCCAGAACTGGGTCGGAGAAATCGAACGGTTTGCTCCTGCGCTCCGCTACGGCGTGCTGGTCCACAATAGCAACGATCGGACCAAGTCTCCCGACGTGCTGCGCCGGGCCAACATCGTGCTGGTGACGTACAACACCTTGACGCGCGATCAGCTGCTGCTCGGCCAAGTGCAATGGCAAGCCGTCGTCTGCGATGAAGCGCAGGCGATTAAGAACAGCTCGACGGCAGCGAGCAAGGCGGTAAAGGCGATGCCGGCCCGATTCCGACTGGCGATGACCGGCACGCCGGTCGAAAACAGCTTGATGGATCTGTGGTCGATCATGGATTACGTGCAGCCTGGACTGCTCGGCAGCCTCCATGCGTTCAAGGAGGAGTTCGTTGCGAAGAAGGATGCGACTTCGACGCATGCCGAAGCTGCTGCCGAGCAGAAGCTGGTCGCACGGTTGTCCATGGTGTACAAGCGGCGAACGAAATCCGAGGAGCTGAGCGGCCAGATTCCTTCCAAGACGATCATCGAAGAAAGGGTACGGCTGAGTCCGGAACAATCGGATCTGTACCGCAGCGTGCTGAGTCAGGTCAAGCAGAAGAGCCTTCCGGCTCTGCCTGCCATCCAGCAACTGAAAGCGATCTGCGCTCATCCTGGCCTGCATGATCCGCGATATGAAGACATCGGGCCGGAACGGCTGCCGAAGCTGCAAAAGACGCTCGACCTGATCGAGCGCATCCGGGAGAAGGGGGAAAAGGTGCTCGTCTTCACCGAGCTGCAGCGCGTGCAAGAGCTGCTGCGCCGCTTCATCCGCGAGAAGCATGGCATCAATCCTCCGATCATCAACGGCATGACCGAGCGCCGGCAGGCGATCGTCGACCAGTTCAACCAAAGCGCCGGCTTCAATGTGATGATCTTGTCTCCGCGCGCGGCGGGCACGGGATTGACCATCACTTCGGCCAATCATGTCATCCACTACACCCGCTGGTGGAATCCTGCGGTAGAAAGCCAGGCGACAGATCGCGTCTACCGCATCGGACAGACGAAGCCTGTGTTCGTCTACTATCCGATCGTCGCGGACGAGGACAAGACGCTCCGCAGCGGAACGGTCGAAGAGATCGTGCACGCTCTGCTCGCGGATAAGCAGTCGCTGGCTTCATCCGTCATCGTCTCGAGCCGAAACGCGAACGTGGATGCGGAAGTCATGGCGAGAGCGTTCGAAGCATAGGAGGAATTGCCGAATGGACAAAAACATCATCCTGCATGGCCCGCCGGGAACGGGCAAGACGTACCATACGGTTCTATATGCGGTTGCAATCATTGAAAACAAGCCGCTCGATGTTGTCATCCAGGAACTCAAGACGGATGGATTTGATGGAATCAAAGCCCGGTATGAAGAGTACAAGGAAGAAGGACAGATCGCCTTGACGACTTTTCATCCATCGTATGGGTATGAGGAATTCATCGAAGGAATCAAGCCGCGGCTGCTGAGTGAAGAGCAATCCACTCCATCGAACGGTGAAGTGGGATACGAGATTGTGCCTGGGGTATTCAAGCGGTTCTGCGATAAAGCCGGTCAGCCGGTCATCGAGGCAAGCAACGACTACGGAATCCGACAGAATCCTACGATATGGAAGGTATCTCTCGGGGGTTCGAAAGACAATCCGGTAAAGCGCGACGGTTTTGCAAACAACCGTATTCGCATCGGGTGGGACATGTACGGCGAGCACGTAGACGAAGAGACCGACTACAAGACAAATGGCGGAGAGATGATCATCAAGCGGTTCATCAACGAAATGCGGCGGGGCGATATCGTCCTCACTCTGCATGATGAAGAGACGATAGATGCCATCGGCGTCGTTACCGGTGAATACGCGTGGCTCAGCCAGATGGAGGAGTACAAAAGATCCCGCCCCGTGCGCTGGCTGGTTAAAGATATTCGAGAAAATATCTATGAGCTCAATGGCAACAAGGTAATGACGCTAGGATCTGTTTATCGTCTGAACCGAATTACGCTGGCCGATGTGCAAGGCATGCTGCAGCGCCATCATGCTGGTCAAGCGGAAAAGGCCATCCATCGGAACGATCGCAATTATGTCTTCATCATCGACGAAATCAACCGGGGCAACATCTCTAAACTATTCGGCGAGCTGATTACGCTGATCGAGCCTTCAAAACGGCTTGGGATGCAGGAAGCGCGGGAACTGACCCTCCCCTACTCGCAGGAGCCGTTCGGCGTTCCGGCCAATGTCTACCTGCTCGGCACAATGAATACCGCTGATCGTTCGATCTCCCGACTGGATACAGCTCTACGGCGAAGATTTGCTTTTTCCGAGGTGATGCCGGATCCGAATTGCCTCGGTGCAGTAGAAATCAACGGGGAGCAGCTGAACCTATCGGCGATGCTGGCAGCGATGAATGAGCGGATCGAGGTGCTGTATGACCGGGAGCATACAATTGGCCATGCGTATTTGATCCCCGTGCTGAAGGAGCGGAGCCTGGAGAAGCTGGGGCATGTATTTGAGCATGCGATCATTCCGCTGCTGCAGGAATATTTCTATGACGATGATTCGAAGGTCAGGCTTGTGCTTGGAGACAACAGAAAGCCTGCAGCGGAGCAATTTGTCGTGGAGGAAAAGGTGAATGCCGGCGCGCTCTTCGGAGACCTGGAAGAGGAGGACTTGGGAGAGTTCGTCCGCTATAGAATAAATCGATCGGCGTTCGCACGGCTGAGCGCTTATGTTCAGATTTACTCGCGATGAGAAAGAGATCAGGTGCGGGCAAGGTGTTCACCATCCAGGAGCATGGCCGCTTATGCAAGCATCCGGACGGAGCGGAATACGGCTATACCGTGCTCACGGAAGAACAGTTCGATCCATTGGAGCGCTGGGTTCTGAAGGAAGCGCTGGATGTAGCGGGCCTGTCGAGCCGCAGAGGGATCGGAAAGGTCATCACGGCGAAAAATTACGTCGGGGTCCTGATGCTGCAGGACGGTACGCAGATCGAGATTCTGCCTAAATTATATGGCCAAAGCGTGACGGCATCGGAAACGGTCGTAAAGGACATTTTCCTGCAGATGCTGCAGATGGTACGAGACATTCCGAGCAAGCGTTTTTCTTCGACAGGGCTCGATTCCAGGAAGTTTCCTATTCTCGAGCTGTTCATGCGGATGTTCATCGATGAAGCGGCACTGCTAGTGAAAAGGGGATTGAAGTCGGACTATCGGCAACATCAGAGCAACGAACATTACTATAAAGGCAAGCTTGATGTCTCGCAGCAGATCAAGCATAACGTCGCGTATCGAGAGCGCTTCTTCATTGCGTATGACGAGCTTACGATCGATCGTCCTGAAAATCGGCTGATCAAGGCGACGATCGAACGGCTGCGTAAGATCGCAACAAATGCAGAGGTCCAGAAGAAACTGTCCGTGCTGCTGGAAGCATTCGACCTCATCGACACACCCGTTGATCTTGATCTGGACTGGGAGAGGGTCTCTCTTGACAGGGGCATGCAAGAATATGAACCCATTCTAAGCTGGTGCCGGCTTTTCCTTTCCGATCGGAGCTTTACGCCTTTCAAGGGCGGCGGTGTTGCATATGCGCTGCTGTTTCCTATGGAGAAGCTGTACGAACGCTACATGGCTCGCCTACTTCAAAAGAATCTAGCAGGACTGGACATCCGCATCCGTCTGCAAGATGGCAAGCATCACTTGTTCCAATCCCCGGCCAAGTTCCAGCTGCGACCTGACATTGTACTAGAAGGACGCTCGGGAACTGTCATTGTGGACACGAAGTGGAAGCTGCTTTCGGTCGGCGGCAATTACGGAATTGCACAATCGGATATGTATCAGGCCTATGCGTATGCAAAAAAGTATGATGCCCGACAGGTGGTGCTGCTTTATCCCTGGGTGCCGAATGTGCAGGATGCGAGGGAGCCCCTCGTGTATGAAAGTGGAGATGGCGTTGTCGTGCGGGTCGAGCTCGTGAACCTGACGATGGGAAGCCGCTGTACGGATGAGCTGGCAAGAGAGCTCAGAGAGATCGTCTCCCAATCCAACGCTAATCAAGATATAATTTTCCTATAGCTATGAATAGCTTCATTTCTAATTCCAAGCACTTAGAGGGGAAACATACTACCATGAACCAACCGAACTTATCCGCATTCATCTGGTCCGTCGCCGATCTGCTGCGCGGAGACTATAAGCAGTCCGACTACGGCAAGGTGATCCTGCCGTTCACCGTGCTGCGGCGGCTGGACTGCCTGCTAGAGGAGACCAAGGGGGCCGTTCTCAAGACGAATCAGGAGATGGCTGCCATGGGCGTCAATCCGGAGCCGTTCCTGCTGCGCGAATCGCGTCAGAGCTTTTACAATACAAGCCCGCTCGATATGAAGAAGCTGATGGGCGACCCGGATCATATCCGCGACAACCTGTACAGCTACATCCAGGCATTCTCGCCGGCGGTGCGAGATATCTTCGACCGCTTCGAATTACATATCCAGATCGAGCGGCTGCATAAAGCTGGTCTGCTGTACCAGGTGGCCGAGAAATTCGCCAATACCGACCTGCATCCCGAGCGGGTGGACAACCATCAGATGGGACTCGTCTTCGAGGAGCTCATCCGCAAGTTCGCCGAGATCTCCAACGAGACGGCGGGGGAGCACTTCACTCCGCGCGAAGTCATCCGGCTTATGGTCCATCTGCTGTTCATCGAAGATGACGAAGTGGTGGGCCGGCCCGGCATCGTACGGACGATCTACGACCCGACGGCCGGCACGGGCGGGATGCTGTCGGTGGCGGGAGATTATATCGACGAGCACAATCCGGGCGCTCGCTTGACAATGTTCGGCCAGGAGCTGAACCCGGAGTCGTACGCGATTTGCAAGGCCGACATGCTCATCAAGGGGCAGGATATTTCCAACATCACGTTCGGCAATACGCTGTCCGACGACGGCCACGCGCACAAGAAGTTCGACTACATGCTCTCCAATCCGCCGTTCGGCGTGGAGTGGAAGAAGGTCGAGAAGGAAGTGCGCCAGGAGCATGAGCAGCTCGGCTACAACGGCCGGTTCGGACCGGGGCTGCCGCGCGTGTCCGACGGCTCGATGCTGTTCCTGCTCCATCTGCTCTCCAAGATGCGTCCGGCGAATGAGGGCGGCAGCCGGTTCGGCATCGTCCTCAACGGTTCCCCGCTGTTCACCGGCGGCGCCGGCAGCGGAGAGAGCGAGATCCGGCGCTATGTGCTGGAGAACGATCTGCTCGAGGCGATCATCGCCTTGCCGACGGACATGTTCTACAACACCGGCATCGCGACGTACGTCTGGATCGTGTCCAACCGCAAGCCGGAGCATCGCCGGGGGCAGGTGCAGCTGATCGATGCCAGCGGCATGTGGCAAAAGATGCGCAAGTCGCTCGGCAGCAAGCGCAAGGAATTTTCGGACGAGCATATCGCCGAGATTACGCGCCTGTTCGGCAGCTTCGCGGAGGCGGAGCGGGATGGCAAGCCGGTCAGCCGCATTTTCCGCAACAGCGACTTCGGCTATCGGACGATTACGGTGGAGCGCCCGCTGCGGGATGAGCAGGGCCGGATCGTGCTCGGTCAGAAAGGCAAGCTGAAAGGCAAGCCGCAGCCGGACAGCAGCCTGCGAGACACGGAGAGCGTGCCGCTGAAGGAAGACGTGGAGACGTACTTCCAGCGGGAAGTGCTGCCGCATGTGCCGGACGCGTGGATCGACCACGACAAGACGAAGGTTGGATATGAGATTCCGTTCAACCGGCATTTCTATGTGTTCCAGCCGCCGCGCCCGCTGGAAGAGATCGACGCGGAATTAATGGAGGTCACGGACCGGATCAAGGCGATGCTGGAGGGATTGCGGGCATGAGCTTTCCGCGGTATGAGGAGTATAAAGACAGTGGAGTGGAGTGGCTGGGGGAGATTCCGAGTCATTGGGGGTTTGTTAAAATTGGTCATCATTGCAGGTTGAATGGTGGCGGGACACCTGATAGAGAGAAGTTGGAATACTGGAACGGTGAGATTCCATGGATTACGCCTAAAGACATGAAAGCTGATATTCTTGTAGATTCTGAGGAACGAATAACTGAGCGTGGTCTTCAAAACAGCTCTGCCTCCATTTTAAAAACCAACCAGGTTCTTCTAGTAATGCGTTCAGGCATACTTAAGCATACTCTCCCGGTTGGAATAAATGATGTGGAAACAGCAATTAATCAAGACATTAAAGCATTAGACGTTCAAAAGGCTTGGGCTCCCTTATACTTCATGCGATTTGTGCAAGGATATAATAAAGAATTGCTTTTAGAATGGGGAAAGCAAGGGGCAACGGTAGAAAGTCTTGAAACGAATCTGCTGTTACACACTCGCATTCCTTTGCCTCCAATAGAAGAGCAAAAATTAATTGTAGCTTATTTGGAAGCTGAAGTCAGGGAAATTAATTCATTGATTGGCCAAGCCCAAAAACTCATCGATCTCCTGAAAGAAAAGCGCCAGGCCGTAATCTCCCATGCCGTCACCAAGGGGCTTGACCCTACGGTGCCGATGAAGGATTCGGGAATTGAGTGGCTTGGAGAGGTGCCCGAAGGATGGGAAGTAGTCAAACTGAAGTCATTCATTTTGAAAATGGAATCCGGGAAGAGTGTCAACTCTATTGATTCCCCAGCTCTTAATGGGGAGATTGGGGTCCTTAAAACAAGTTGTGTATATAGTGGACAATTTAATAGGGGAGAAAATAAAATTGTTGTCCCTTCTGAACTTCATCTTGTTTCTTGTCCAGTAATTGAAAACACACTAATAGTTAGCCGGATGAACACACCTGATTTAGTTGGATTCGCAGGACTCGCTTTGAAAAGTGAAGAAAATCTTTATCTTCCGGACAGATTGTGGCAAGTTCACTTTAAGGGTGTATTACCAGCGTTCATTCACTTTTGGACAATGACTCAATATTACAGAAATCAAGTTAAAGTCTCTTGTTCTGGAACAAGCTCAAGTATGCAAAATTTATCTCAAAACGATTTCCGCTCTTTTGTGCTTTCAGTACCATCGACTGAAGATCAAGATAAAATTGTATCTCACCTGAACATTGAATTGGAAAAATACAACGCGCTCATCCACCAAGCCCAAAAATCCATCGCTCTCCTCCAGGAGCGCCGCTCCGCGCTCATCTCCGCCGCCGTCACCGGCAAGATCGACGTGCGCGGCCTCGTGCCGCAGCAAGAGGCGGTGGAGGCATGAGCCTGCACAAGGAGATCGAGTTCGAGAACGAGATCTGCGCCCATCTCGCGGCGAACGGATGGCTCTATGCCGACGGCGACGCGCAGCGCTACGATCGCGAGCGCGCGCTCTATCCCGACGACCTCGTCGCCTGGATCCAGCAGACCCAGCCGCAGGCGTGGGAGGCGCTGGAGAAGACGAACGGAGCGGCGGGCCGCTCCGCGCTGCTGGACCGGCTGCGCAAGCAGCTCGACGACCGCGGCACGCTCGACGTGCTGCGAAGCGGCATCGAGCTGATCGGACTGCGGCAGCCGCTGCAGCTCGCGCAGTTCAAGCCGGCGCTCGGGATGAACCCGGAGCTGCAGGCGAAGTACGCCGCGAACCGGCTGCGCGTCGTGCGGCAGGTGCGCTACTCGAAGCATAACGAGAACGCGCTGGATCTCGTGCTGTTCCTGAACGGCATCGCCGTGGCGACGGCGGAGCTGAAGAGCCAGTTCACCCAATCGGTCGAGGATGCCGTCGACCAGTACCGCTTCGACCGCGAGCCGCAGCCGAAAGGGCGGGAGGCGGAGCCGCTCCTGAGCTTCCCGAGCGGAGCGCTCGTGCACTTCGCGGTCAGCAACCGCGAGGTCCGCATGACGACGAAGCTGCAAGGCGCGGCGACGTCCTTCCTGCCTTTCAACAAGGGGGACGGCGGGGGCGCGGGCAATCCAGTGAACGAATCCGGGCATCGGACGGCCTACCTGTGGGAGGAGGTGTGGGAGCGGGACAGCTGGCTGGAGATTCTCGGCCGCTATCTCGTCACGAAGCGCGACAGCAAGAAGCAGATCGCGGCCGTGCTGTTCCCCCGCTACCATCAGCTCGATGCGACGCGCAAGCTGGTGCAGGACGTGCTCGCGCACGGCCCGGGACAGAAGTATCTGATCCAGCACTCGGCCGGATCGGGCAAGACGAACTCGATCGCCTGGACGGCGCATTTCCTCGCCGACCTGCATGATGCCGGGCAGCGCAAGCTGTTCGACTCCGTGCTCGTCGTCAGCGACCGCACGGTGCTGGACGACCAGCTGCAGGAGGCGATCTTCGACTTCCAGCGCACGACGGGCGTCGTCGCGACGATTAAGGGCGAGTCGCAGAGCAAGAGCGGGGAGCTGGCCAAGGCGCTGAGCGGCGGCAAGAAGATCGTCGTCTGCACGATCCAGACGTTCCCGTTCGCGCTGAAGGCGGTGCAGCAGCTGGCCGCTGCGGAAGGCAAGCGGTTCGCCGTCATCGCCGACGAGGCCCACAGCTCGCAGACCGGCGAGGCCGCATCCAAGCTCAAGCAGCTGCTGTCGGCGGAAGAGGTCCGCGAGCTGCAGGACGGCGGAGAGGTCAGCGTCGAGGACCTGCTGGCCGCCCAGATGGCGGCTCGCGCGCGCGAGTCGGGCATCACGTACATCGCCTTCACCGCGACGCCCAAGGCCAAGACGATGGAGCTGTTCGGCCGCCGCCCCGATCCGGCAGCCCCGGCGGGTCCGGACAATCTGCCGGCGCCGTTCCATGTGTACTCGATGCGCCAGGCGATCGAGGAGCGCTTCATCCTGGACGTGCTGCGCAATTATACGCCTTACAGCATGGCGTTCAAGCTAGCGGCGGCCGGACAGGAGTGGGACGAGCAGCAAGTGGCGCGCAGCGAGGCGATGAAGGGCATCATGCGCTGGGTCCGCCTGCATCCGTACAACATCTCGCAGAAGGTGCAGGTGGTCGTCGAGCATTTCCGCGAGAACGTCGGTCCGCTCCTGAGCGGCCATGCGAAAGCGATGGTCGTCGTCGGCAGCCGCCTCGAAGCGGTCCGCTGGCAGCTGGCCATCGAGAACTATATCAAGAGCCAGGGCTACCGGATGGGGACGCTGGTCGCCTTTTCCCAGGAAGTGAGCGATCCGGAGTCGAGCCCCGACCCGGTGACGGAGAACAGTTCGCTGCTCAATCCGAACCTGAGAGGACGGGACATCCGCGAGGCGTTCGCGACCGACGAGTACCAGGTGCTGCTCGTGGCCAACAAGTTCCAGACGGGCTTCGACCAGCCGCTGCTGTGCGGCATGTATGTCGATAAGCGGCTCGCGGGCATCCAGGCCGTGCAGACGCTGTCGCGGCTGAACCGGGCTTACAACGGCCCCTACGGCAAAAAGGACGCGACCTACATCCTCGACTTCGTCAACGATCCGGAGGAGATTCTGGCTGCGTTCAAGACGTATCACGACACAGCCGAGCTGCTGGACGTGACGGATCCGAATCTCGTGTACGATCTGCGAGCCAAGCTTGACGCCGCCGGCCATTACGATCAGCATGAAGTCGAGCGCGTCGTGGCGGTCGAGATGAATCCGGCGGCATCGCAGTCGGAGCTGGTCGCGGCGATCGAGCCGGTGGCCGATCGGCTGCTTAAGCGGTACAAGGCTGCCCAGGAAGAACGGCGGCTGGCGGCTGCGGCGAAGGACGAGAAGAGGGAGAAGGAAGCGCGGGACGCGATGAACGTGCTGGTGTTGTTCAAGCGGAACCTGGGCGCCTATCTGCGTGTCTACAACTTCCTGTCGCAGATCTTCGACTACGGCAATACGGACATCGAGAAGCGGGCGATCTTCTTCAAGCGGCTGCTGCCGCTGCTGGAATTCGGCCGGGAACGCGAGACGATCGACGTGTCGAGCCTGGAGCTGACCCACCACAAGCTGAGGAACAAGGGCAAGCGCGACATGCGGCTCGGCGACGGAGAGGGCGACAAGCTCAAGCCGCTGACGGACGTTGGAGAAGGCGAGCTGCGGGATCCGGAAAAAGCGCTGCTGGCGGAGATCATCGAAGGCGTCAACAAGCTGTTCAGCGGAGAGCTGACCGACGAGGACAAGCTCGTCTATGCCAATCAGGTCATCAAGGGCAAGCTGCTGGAGTCGGATATCCTCATGCAGCAGGCGGCCAACAACACGAAGGCGCAGTTCGACAACTCTCCGGATCTGAATCAGGAAATTATGAATGCGATCATCGATGCATTCAAGGCGCACAACGCGATGAGCAAGCAGGCGCTCGATTCGGAAAAGACCCGGCAAGGATTGAAAGAGATCCTGCTCGGTCCAGGCCGTCTGTATGAATCGCTGCGGTCCCGCGCGGCAGAAAAAGCGGCTGTCGCCGTAGAAGACCGCTATCCGCTTCCAGGCTGGAGCCACTCCCAAGCTGCGGATGGAAAGAAAAGCTACGAATAAACGCAGACAAGGAGACGGTCAAGATGACTTTATTCGCGTTCCTGCAGCCGGCGCATCCCGGCCTGTCTCAGCTGGCAGATGAAGTCGAGCAGACGGTCTGGATCAGTCCGCGGACGACGCTGCTGCAAGGCCGGCTGTTCGGCGAGCAGCTGGCTTCGCTCGTCGCTCAGACGGAGAAGGTCGAGCCAGTCTATGCGATCAAGCAGATCGACCGGATCCATCTGCTCGCCCGCAAGGACATCATCTCCGAAGACATCCGCAGCGCCTTCGAATGGCTGCGGATGAACGGCAACGCCGCAGCGCATGACGCGCGGGAAGTGCCGGTCGATCTGGCGCTGACGGCCCATCGCCGGCTGTACGAGCTGGCGGCCTGGTATGTCGAGGCATATGGCTCTCCCGAGCTGGCGGTGCCCGATTACGAGATGCCGCTGCGGACATCGAGTCCTGGCGCGGACATCCGCGCCGATGCCGGTCAAGTCGGGCTGGCGCAAGCGGAGCTCCAGCACCGTCTGGAGGAGGCGCTCCGCAATCAGGTGGCGGACAAGCTGCTGCCGTCGATCGACGAGCGGCTCGGCCAGATGAGCGAGCTGCTGGCGAAGTTCTCGCAGCAGATGAATCAGTGGGCGGAGGAGCGGCCTGCGGTTCAGGACAGGGCCGAGCAGGCAGATGCCCCTTCATCAGAGGCGGGATCGATCGAGACGGCCCTGACGCAGGCAGCGAAGCATGGATTTGAACCGGAGCCGCCGCAGGCTGCGGCATCTCAGGCGGAAGCGTCGCAGCCGGAACCTTCCATCGGGTCTCAAAGCGTCGAGATAGCCCCTTACCTGATCGGCCAAGGACTGACTGTCGTCGACAAGCGCGAGAGCGGCGGCGCTTTATGGATCGTCGGCGGCTGGGAGATCAAGGACGAGTTGCTTGCACTCAAGGAGCAGCGGTTTTATTTCCGCTATGCCAAAGGCGGCAGCCTCTCGACGAAACGCAAGCCCGCCTGGTTCCTGATCGGCAACAACCAGACGGCCAAGCGCTATGTGCAGGTGCCGGCAGGCAGCAAGGCGGTGCGGAGCGGGGCGGTGCAGGTCGAGCTGGACTTCTTTGCAGAAGCGGCACCTGCAGCGACGGCGGAAATCGCAGCACCGGCGCAACCTGCAGCGAGGGTGCAACCTGCAGCAACGGCAAATGCCGCAGCGCCGGCGGCACCCGCAGCAGCTGTACCCGCAGCGCAACCGGCATCTGCCGACTTGCAGCGTTCATCCGCACGGCCGGACGCGCCGGCGCAGGAGGATCCGAAAGTGCTCGTGCCTTCGTACTTGCAGAAGCGTGCCGTAGCGGAGTATCGCCCGAGCCGGATGAGCGAGATCGCGGAAACGCTCGGTGTCGTCACATTCGAGGACTGGACTGAAGAGCGGCTCAAGCAGCTCTATCGGCTGCAGCCGAAGCTGCTGCATGAAGTGCTCGTCCAACTGTGGTTCTACGGCGTTGCTTTCGCGGGCGAGCTGAGCCGGTTCGTCAAGCTGGAGCGGCCGGGCGAGGCGACGTTCGTCCCTGACCTGATGCCCGGCCTCGCGCTGGGCGAGCGGTTCCCGCTCGATATCGCGAGGCAGCTGGAGCGGTTCGGCATCACCGAGACGGGACAGCTCAGCGGGCTTCCGACGTACGGGCTGAAGTGGCTGTTCCGCGACCGCTATGAGGGCGTGGAGTCGGAGCTGTTTGCTTTGGAGGCGCGGCGCGACGAGCCGCTGCCGCAGGAGGAAGACCAGCTGATGCAGGACGAACCCGAAAGCAATACGGCCCGAACGAGCCGCACGCTCTACTTTGCCGATGTGTCCGTCACGATTCCCGCTGAACGGCAGGAGACGCTGCTGGAAGATCTTCCGATCAAAGGCTGCAATGCCCTCATGCGGGGACTGATCCACAATTGTCAGGTGACGAGGCTGGCGGACCTGCCGGAAGATATGGGCAGCCTGCTGCCCTACATCAAAAGCGCTGGTCAAGGCGCGATGCTCAAGTTGATGCATCAGCTGAAGTCGTTCGTCGAGAAGGAAGGCAGCGGCGAAGCGCCAGCGCTCCCTGCCCGATCGAAGCAGGCGCCTCCGGAACCGAAGCTTGCGCCAGACAGAGATCAGCCCGCGGACATATCCAGGCGGCTGATTTGGCAGCAGATTGTTCTGGACCTGAGCGATGAGGATCTTCAGTTGCCGATACGCCCCACTGAATTCCCCTCCGGGAACCGTGTGCCCGTGCGGCTGGCGAGACGCGGCATCACTCGAGTCGGCGAGCTGCCGACCGTATTGGCTTCGCTCATCAAGGGAACGGGCATCGGGCAGATCTCAATGGAAGCTTTTGTGGTACGGCTGGTGGAGCTGCTGGAGGAAGCGAGAGCCCTGCGCGAGACGGCGGCGACGCTCGAGGCGATGAGTCCGGGCGAGCGGATCGGCTTTCGGCTGCGGCATGCTTCGGCCAAGCTCGCTCCGAAGCTGAGCGACGAGGCGATCCGATCGAGCCGCAACCTGCAGATGGTGCGGATCCGCTGGCAGGAACGCGCGGAAGGCCGCCGCGCGACGCTGGAATGGCTTGGCCAGCAGTTCGGCTTGACGCGGGAGCGAGTGAGGCAGGTCATCCGCAAGACGCTGCGCGAGTTCCATGGCGACCTGCTGGATCTGGAGCAGGAGCTTGAAAAAGCCTGCGCGCAGCAACAAGGATTTTTCTGTTTTCCGTTGCAAGCGAATTTTATCCATGGCATCATCGAGCAGGCGCTGGAGGAATACGAAGGCCTGTTTTATCTGGAGCGGTACGGGTGGTGGACGACGGTTCCGCTGGAAGAAGTGGAAACCAAGGAAGCGCAACTGCGCAAACGGCTGAAAGAACCTCTGGGCGGCCGGCTGTGGACGGAGGAACAGCTCCGCAAGCAGGTCAAGCCGCTGGCGGACGAGCTCGGATTCCCTCTCGGCCTCGTTCTGGAGATGGCGCGGACGGGGATGTCTCGAACGCTCGATGGAGCCAGCTTCCTCTCGTCTTCCACGAAGGCGGATATCGCCGAGATGGTGCTCCGTCAGTTTCCGCAAGGCGTCGAGGTATACAAGCGGGCCGAAGAACTGATGGAGATCGGCAATCGAATCCGGCCGGGCGAATTTGAAAAGGAGCGCGAGCTCACGGCCGTGTTCAGCCGGGAAGAGTTCAGCGACACGGCTTATTTATGGGGCAGAGGCGTCTACATTCACCGCGACAAGGTCCAGATAGACGAAGCGCTGGTCAGGGGAATTTCGGATCATGCGCTGCAGCTTCTTGAAAAGCGCAGTCCGATTTCCGTCCACCGCCTGTTCGGATCGTATCGGGAACGGCTGCAAGACAACGGCATCCCGACGGAATATGCGCTCTATACGATGCTGCGCAAGCTCGGCTCGGACCAGCTTGCGCCGAACAAGTTCCCTCATATCTGGCATGTGGACGACGGCGGGCTGCAACTGAGCAACGCGGAGCAGATCAAGATGTTCATCCGCGAGCAGTACGAGCCCCTTCCGGTGGAGCGGCTGCGGGAGGAGTTCGTGCAGAAACGGGGATGGAAGAGATTCACTCTGGAATTCTCCATCTCCAAAGATCCGGACTTTGTCAGCGCGGACTACGGAATCGTCGGATTGCGGGAGTTCTACCCTTTTGCTCCCGAGGATTTTCACGGCGTGCTCGATCGCTTGTGGGCGATGCTGCAGGAAACGGACATTTTGCATGTCAGCCGCCTTTATGAGCTGGAGAGAAGCCGCATGCAAGCGATGGGGATTGGCTCGTCCTATCTTCTTTATGACTTGCTGACGGGGCTGGATGATGAGCGATTCCGCATGTTCCGCTATCCTCTCATCACCTTGTCGAGCCATCCGGCGGAGGGGATGACGCTGCTCGCGATGGTCGAGCAGTACATGGAGGATCAGGAAGCCCAGGTGCCTCGCGAGGAAGTGTACGAATGGGTGACGGATGATGTGGGCGCCAGCGCGGCGACGCTCGACAACGCCTTGGCATCGAGCAAAAATATTTTCTACTACCGCGCCGGTCAGTTCGGCGAATACATTCATCGGATAAGGCTTGGTTGGACGGCCGAGCGGGAGCAGGAGCTGGTCCGCGATGTGGAGCGTGCGTTGGAGAGCAAGGAGCGCGGCGGCCGTCCCTACGCGACGATTGGGGAGCTGATGCGGGAGCTGCCCCTGGGCGAGCTGGGAGCCGGCCTGCCCTGGACGGAGGATCTGCTGTCCGACTGCTTGCACAAAAGCGAATCGTTCCTGCTGGTCGGCTCTTATGATCATATCGTTGTCAGGCGGGGCCATCCCCGGATCGCCGGCGAGACGGATTGGCTGGCGATGCTCCTGGAGACGGAGTTCGGCGGAAAGGTGGATGCGGCAGCATTCCAGCACAGGCTTGCGGAACTGAAGTATTCCAAGGAAGGTCGCTTCATGTACGAGACGGCCATGAAGCTGGAGCGAAACGAAGCGCCGTTTGTCGTCGAGGATGGGATGGTTTATTCCAGACAACAAGACCGCTCCTGATGGAGCGGTCTTGTTTGTTGAATGAGAGGAGCTTCAGGCCACGTTTCCGTCGCCCCTCCTCGTTACAGATGTTCAGGAAATTTCAAGCTGATCCGACCGAAACGTACGGCAAGCTCGTACAAGCCGTAGAGCGGGCCTTCGGAGAGGCTTTCCTCCGGATGCGCCGTCCGCAACAAGTGGAACTGCCTCCAAAGGAGCGGCAAGACGGTCTCAGGCCCTCTTACGCCCAGCAGAAGGCAGACGCAGGAGCGGACATAAGGGGAAGATGCGCTTAGGGCCAGTTCTTCCAGCTGAGGAAGCGGGAATCCAGTCGTCTTGTTTAGAAACCGGATTCCTTGCTCGATCAGCGCATCCTGATCCGATTCGCTCAGCTTGCTGAGCAGAGCCGGGATAACGACCGCTTCATGCGGCAGGAGCTTTCGGAGAAGATAGGGATGGTTGGAATTTGTAATGCGGCCTTCTTCAAGCAGATCGAGCAGCTTCAACGGATCCGGCTCGGAGCGGATAAGCTCTGCTTCATCCGGCCGGATTCTCCCGGCTATCTGCATGGCCAGCTGCTCCAACGTGGGAGTGGCTAGGCTGGAGTGAAGAAGCATTGCGCTCGAGAGCTGTCGGAACGGATGGAAGTGAAAAAATCCGTCATTTAGCCTCGGGACATCCATGTCTTCGAACAGCCGCTTCCGCTCCTCCTCTGTTCGGGGCAGGCAGCAGCTCTTGAATTTCTTTCCGCTCCCGCATAGGCAGCGATCATTTCTTCCGACGGGCAAAGCCTGTCTTGCATTCGTCATTCAATCTCTCTCCTTTTCATTCCGCGAAAGCAGCGTCGCGATGAACCGCTCCGCGCTCTTGGACAGGTACCGGTCCTTGCGCCAGACGATGCCGACCTCGGAGTGGAAGCGCTCGCCGCCGAGCTCGCGCAGCTCGATGCCGGACATCTGGAACGAGGCCAGCACGGAGCGCGGCAGCACGGTCGCCCCGATGCCTTCGGAGACGAGCGCGAGGATGACGGCGACGCTGGAGCATTCGCACAGGATATGCGGCTCGCAGCCGGCCAGCCGGAACTGCTGGAGCAGCTTCTCGTGCATGGCGGTCGTGCGCTCGGTCTTGAGCGTGAGGAAAGGATGCTCCGCCAGCTCGCCGAGCGAGATCGGCCCCCCTCTCTCGGGCGCCCAGCCCGCAGGCAGGATGGCGGCGAAAGGGTCCGAAGGCAGCGGAGCGATCTTGTAGGCCGACGGCTCCGAGTCGAACTCGAACGGCAGGCGCGTCACGATCAGCTCGATCTCGCCCGCGTCCAGCTCCTGGCCGAGCGAGAAATGATCCCCTTCATGCACCTTGAACGTCACGTCGGGATACTGGCGGTGGAACTTGCGGATCGGATCCGGCAGCAGCGAGATGCACGAGACGACCGCCCCGACGGACAGCACGCCGCGGATGCCCTCGCCCTGCTCCCGCACCTCCTGCAGCGTGTCGGAAAACTCGCGCATGAGCCGCTCCGCGCGCTCGAGCAGCAGCTTGCCGGCGGCGGTCAGCCGCAGGCTGCGTCCCGTGCGGTCGAACAGCACGACGCCGAGCTCCTCCTCCATCTGCCGCAGCTGGCGGCTGAGCGGCGGCTGCTCCATGTGCAGCGCGCGCGCCGCGCGCGTAATCTGGCCTTCGCGGGCAATCGTCACGAAGTAATTCAGCTGGCGCATATCCATACGGAAGACTCCTTTCGGCAACAATGGAAAAGCCTGGCGGCTGCGGGCGATCGTCCGGAATGCCATACCCGGAAGGTATGGAGAACTGAATGAAACCGATCCTTTCACTATAGGGGATCAAGTGGTAGGATGACTAGTAGAAGAATGCTCGGACGCCGCACGAGGCGGACGACGGAAGGAAGGATCGCAGATGGCTTACGAGTTCAAGATCGAGCGCACCAAGGAGCCGAAGGCCAAGGAGTCGCTTCAAGGCTCCGTATTCGGCACCCGCTTCACGGATCATATGTTCATCCTGGATTACGACAAGGGGCAGGGCTGGCATGACGGCCGCATCGTGCCCTACCAGCCGATCACGCTGGATCCGGCCGCCAAGGTGTTCCACTACGGCCAGACGATCTTCGAGGGGCTCAAGGCGTACCTGACCGAGGACGGCCGCGTGCTGCTGTTCCGTCCGCGGAGCAACATCAAGCGCATGAACCTGTCCAACGCGCGCATGAGCATCCCGACGATCGACGAGGAGCTGTTCCTCGAGGCGCTGCGCCAGCTGCTCGTCGTCGAGCGCGACTGGGTGCCGTCCGAGGAAGGCACGTCGCTGTACGTCCGTCCGTTCGTCATCGCGACGCAGGCGACGCTGGGCGTGGCTCCTTCCCACCAGTACAAGTTCATGATCATCCTGTCCCCGGTCGGCGCGTATTACTCCGAGGGCGTCAATCCGGTCTCCATCTACGTCGAGTCCGGCTACGTGCGCGCGGTGCCGGGCGGCGTCGGCGAGGCCAAGACGGCGGGCAACTATGCGGCCGGCCTGCAGGCGCAGGAGGAAGCGACGGCCAAGGGCTACTCGCAGGTGCTGTGGCTGGACGGCGTGCACCGCAAGTACATCGAAGAGGTCGGCAGCATGAACGTGTTCTTCGTGCTCGGCGACAAGGTCGTTACGCCCGCGCTGAACGGCAGCATCCTGCACGGCATCACGCGCGACTCGGTCATCACGATGCTCCGCCACTGGGGCTACGAGGTCGAGGAGCGCCAGCTGTCCATGCAGGAGGTCGCCGACGCGCATCGGGCCGGCACGCTCGTCGAGGCGTTCGGCACGGGCACGGCGGCGGTCATCTCGCCGATCGGCGAGCTGTACTGGCAGGGCGAGGCGATGAAGGTGAACGAGGGCCGCACCGGCGACCTGTCGCAGCGGCTGTACGACGAGCTCACCGGCCTGCAGCGCGGCGAGAAGGAAGACCCGTTCGGCTGGACGGTCGAGCTGCAGGGCTGACGGATCGGCGGGCGGCCGAATGACGGGTCGGTGGACCGGCGGATCGTCGGAACGATGGAACGTCGGAATGATGGATCGGCGGAATGACGGGCCGGCGGATCGTTGGATCGGCGGAATGACGGACCGGCGGATCGTTGGATCGGCGGAATGACGAATCGACGGAACGATGGATCGTCGGAATGACGAATCGACGGACCGTAATGCATGCGCGCGTAGAGGGGCGGCTTCCCGCAAGGGGAGCCGTCTTTTTGTCGTTCGCGGAGGTGGCGATCGCCGCCCGCGGAGCCGGTCGCGCCGCTGCGGCCGCCTGTCCGGAGGCGTCGCTGAGGGCTGGAGGCGCCACACCGCTGCGGGCGCCTGACTGGAGGCGCCGCTAGGGGTTTGAGCCGTCGCACCGCTTCGGGCGCCTGGCCGAAGGCGTCGCTGGGGGCTGGAGACGTCGCGCTGCGGGCGCCTGGCCGGTGGCGCCGCTAAGGGCTGGAGCCGTGCCCTGCGGGCACCTGCTCAGATGATGGGCGGCCTCTTGCAGGGGGGCGTCTGTTTGTTGGTTGCCAAGCCGAGGTTTTTCTTTCGCAGCGCAGTGAGTCTAGCCTCGGATGTGCCGCATCCAGGGCTGCCTGCGAATGCTAATGATACTCAGAGACGCTATTTGCTGATTTTCGAGCCTTTTTGTCAGCTAACGATACTGGCGAGCGCTATTCGAGTCCAGAACGATGATTTTGGCCGATTTTAGTCGAATAGCGCGCCTCAGTATCGTTAGAATTTCCAGCTGTTCGTTTTGGGCAAAATAGCGCTTCTCCGTATCGTTAGCGGCACGGCTGACGAGCAGGCGAGGCGGACGAGGCAGCAGGCGGCTGGAGGGATGGCATGAGGAACGAGACGAGCGACGAATGGAACCAAGAGCTTGGTGGGCGAGACCGGTGAAATGGACGAAGGAACGAGTTGAGCGAGGGGCGGGTGGACGAATGAACGAATTGAACGAGATGGACGAGATGGACGGAGCGTGCGAATGACGAATGAACGAGTTGGACGAGGCGGGCGAATGGACGAATGAACGGGATGGACGGGATGGACGGAGCGGGCAAGGTGGACAGATGAACGAGATCAGTGGGGCGGGCGAGGTGGACGATTGGACGAGATGAACGAGGCTGGAGCGACGAGGCGAGGCGGGTGTGAGAAGAGAGATGGCAAGACGGACGTTCGGCAGCAAGGAGTACATTCGGAGGGACGTTTCAACAGCGCAGGAATAAAGTCGGCGGCGATCCGAACTCCCGTCACCTTACCTGAAATATGGGGATATAATCCAACATTGGATTCCTCTATAGTAAGTAGCATCTCATTATGAAAGCGTTAACATCAGAAGGGGGCATTGGAATGAGAAAAGGGAAAGCGGCCGCTGCAGCGCTGTGCGCGCTGCTCGTCGCGGCAGGAGCGATGCCGGCCTATGGAGCGCCGGCAGGCGGAGGACAAGCTGCGCCAAGCAGCGGCCAGGCTGCGCAGACGATCGGGGCGAAAGCTGCGAATGGAGCTGCAACACGACAAGCGCAAGGCGCGAACGCGGCCTCGACGGCCCCAGCGGCGGCACTGGCAGCGACCGGATCTGTACCGGCGGCCGAATCGACAGCCGGAGCTGCTCCGTCAGCCTCGCCAGCCCCAGCAGCGGCCGGCCGCTGGTCGGATGCGGTCATGGCGAAATGGGCGCAGCTCGGACTGGCGGCGGGCGATCCGGACGGCGCGGCGCGTCCGCAGGCGGCCGTGACGCGCGCCGAGCTGGCGCAGCTGATGGTCCGCCTGTTCGGCCTGCCGACGCCTGAACGGGCGTCGGCGGCCTTCGCCGACGTGAAGCCGGGCGCCTGGCACGCGGGAGCGATCGAGGCGCTGCGCGCCGCGGGCCTGGCCAGCGGCTATCCGGACGGCAGCTTCCGTCCTTCGTCTGCCGTCACGCGGCAGGAGGCCGCCGTGCTGGCCGCCAAGCTGTTCCGACTGGCGGATGCGGGCCCGACGGCGAACAAGCTCGGCGCGTTCTCCGATGGAGCCAAGGCTGCGGCTTACGCCCGGCCGGCGCTGGAGGCGCTGCTCGCCGGCGGCTACCTGTCGGGCTACGGCGACGGCAGCCTGAAGCCGGGCGCGCCGGTGACGAGGGAGGAGGCAATCGCTTTGCTGGACCGATTGTCGGGCGACATCGTCGCCGCGCCGGGCACGCATGCCAAGGCGGAGGCCGGCAATCTCGTCGTCAAGACGGGCGGCGTCGTCGTGCAGGGCACGGCGGTGGCGGGCGACCTGTACCTGGCGCCGGGCATCGGCGAAGGCGAGGTGACGCTGAAGGGCGTCCGCGTCAAGGGCCGCATCCTCGTGCAAGGCGGCGGCGCCAGCAGCATCCATCTCGAGGACAGCACGGCGGGCGAAGTCGTCGTGGACAAGCCGTCCGGACCGGTGCGGGTCGTGCTCGAGGGCTCCAGCGAGGTCGGCCGGCTGCAGGCGCAAAGCCGCGCCACGATCGAGATCGGGCCGCAGGCCGAGGTCGGCGAGATGGAGGTCGGGCAAGGCGGAGCGGGCTCCGAGCTGTCGATCCGGGGCAGCGCAGGGCGCGTCACGGCTGCGGGAACCGGCGTGACGCTGAACGGCGAGCCGCTGCCGGCGGGCGAGAGCCGTACGGTCGCTTCCGGCGCCGTGAGCGGCGGCAAGGCCGCGAGCCCTTCGCCGAGCCTTTCGCCAACGCCAAGCGCCGCGCCGCCGATCGTTTGGCCGACGCAGGCACCGACCGCATCCCCAACGCCGACGTCGTCTGCGTCTCCGACGCCGACCCCAACGCCGACGCCGACGTCCACCTCGACCGCATCCCCGACGCCGGCTCCGACTTCGACGCCGACGGAAAGCGACTGGACGCTGACCTGGTCGGATGAGTTCGACGGCAATGCGGCGCAGCCGGATACGAACGGCGTCGACCTCAGCAAGTGGGGCTACCAGCTCGGCAACGGCGCGGAGTACGGCGTCGACGGCTGGGGCAACAACGAGCAGCAGTTCTATCGCAAGGAGAACATCAAGGTCGAGGACGGCAAGCTCGTCATCGAGGCGCGCAAGGAGAGCGTCGGCGGCAAGCCGTACACGTCCGGCCGGATGTGGACGTCGCCGACGTTCAGCCAGACGTACGGCAAGTTCGAGGCGCGCATGAAGCTGCCGGCCGGGGAGGGACTGTGGCCGGCCTTCTGGATGATGCCGCAGGACAGCGTCTACGGCGTCTGGGCGTCCTCCGGCGAGATCGACATCATGGAGGCGCGCGGCCGGCTGCTCGGCGAGGTGGGCGGCACGCTCCACCACGGCAAGACCTGGCCGGACAACCGCTACACCGGCAAGGAGTACCATTTCCCCGAAGGCGAGGACATCACTGGATTCCACACGTACGGCGTGGAGTGGGAGCCCGGCGAGATCCGCTGGTACGTAGACGGCAAGCTGTACCAGACGCAGAACGAGTGGAGCAGCCAAGGCGTCGGGCAGCCGGACAAGTACGCGTTCCCGGCGCCGTTCGACCAGCCGTTCCACCTCATCGTCAACCTGGCGGTCGGCGGCAACTACGACGGCGGCCGGACGCCCCAGGACTCCGACCTTCCGGGCCGCGTCGAGGTCGACTACGTCCGCGCGTACGAGCTGACGGGCCGCGATTACCGTACGCCGCAGGAGCCGAGCGGGGTCAAGGAGCCGATCCCGGCAGACGCCAAGCAGCCGGTGGACGGAAGCTGGATCCATGACCGGGAATTCGCGCGCGGCCTGACCGACGTCGCGGCTCCGGGGGCGACGCTCGATCCGCTTTACTGGAACTTCCTGCACACCGGCGAATTCGGCGGGGCCGGCACGGCCAAGATCGAGACGGTCGGCGGCACGCCGATGGCCCGCATCACGGCGACGGACGGCGGCCAACAGAACTATTCGCTGCAGCTGATCCAGCACGGGACGCTCGTCAAGGGCCGCAACTACAGGCTGGCCTTCGACGCCAAAGCCTCGGCTCCGCGCGCGATCGCCGTCAAGCTGGGCGGCGACGCCGACAACGGCTGGGCCGCTTACACGGACCAGTTCGCGCCGCAGCTCGGCACGGAGGTCAAGCCGTTCGAATACCGCTTCGCGATGGGCAACGCGACCGACTCCACGGCGCGGCTGGAGTTCAACGTCGGCCTCGCGGCCGGCGACGTCTGGATCGGCAACGTCCGCCTGGAGGAGGTCGAGCAGCTGCGCGACCCGCTGGCGGCCAAGGAGCCGCTCGAGAACGGCAACCATATCTACAACGGCAGCTTCGAGCTGGGCAAGATGGACCGGCTGACCTACTGGACGCTGGATGCGGCGCCGACCGCCGGCGCGTCCGCATCGGTCGATCCGTCCGCCCGCGAGGTCCGGCTGACGACCGCAGCGGCAGGCGCGCCGCAGGACGCGGCGCTGCGCCAGGACGGCTTGCAGCTGCTGCAAAGCGACGACTATGAGCTGACGTTCCGCGCCCGGGCTTCCACGGCGGGGCGGACGGTCGGCGTGCAGCTCGGCAGCCAGGGCGGCAGCCGGACGTACGCCTCGCAGGAGATGGCGGCCGGGACGGCGATGGCCGAGCATAAGCTCGCCTTCACGATGCCGGCGGGCGAAAGCGATCCGCTGGGACGACTGTCCTTCCTGTTCGGAGGCGCCGCGGGCGAAATCGTACTGGACGAGGTTCGCCTGCTCCGCCTGTCGGACCGCAACGTCGACTACTCCGGCGTGGATCTGTTCCCGCTGCAGAACGGCGATTTCAGCGGCGGCCTGGCTTCGTGGGAGCCGTTCGTCCAAGGAGCCGGAGCGACCTTCGCGGCGGATGGCGGCGCGGCACGCATCGACATCTCGAATGCCGGGAGCGAGAGCTGGAACGTCATGCTGAACCAAGGCAGCCTGAGCCTCAAGAAAGGCTTCGCCTACAAGCTGGAGTTCGACGCCAAGGCGAGCGAGGCGCGGCCGCTGCAGGCGACGCTGGAGAACGCCTCCTACGCGCGGCGCTTCGACTCCGGAGAGAAGGCGCTGACCGGCGACTGGCAGCGCTTCGCCTACACGTTCCGGCCGACCGCCGACGAGACGCTCGCGCTCAAGTTCCTGCTCGGCAGGCTGCCCGGCACGCCGGCGGGAAGCCATCAGGTCTGGATCGGCAACGTCGTGCTGGAGGTCGCCGACGCTCCGTTCAAGCGGCCGGTGCGGCTGAACGAGGACCTGGACGGCAACTATGCCGGCTCGGAGCTGCAGCTGACGTTCGCCGACGATGCCGACTGGCGGGCGGCGGTCCGCTCGGTGGCGGCGGACGGAAGGACGCTGGCGCCGGACGCCTACGTCCTGGAGCCGGGCGTGCTGCGGCTGCTGCCGGCAGCCGGGCTTTCGGCCGGCACGGCGACGGTGACGGTGCAGGCGGAAGGCTATGCCGACGCCTCCGTCCGGCAGCCGGTCATGGAGGCGGACGGCAATCTGCTCGCGAACGGCTCGTTCGCAAGCGGCGAGGCCGGCTGGACGTACTGGAAAGGCGAAGGCGGAGATTCCGCCTTCGCCGTGGAGGACGGGGCGGCGAAGATCGACATTTTCTACCACGGGGGCATCCATCCGCAGTGGAACGTGCCGGTGAGCTGGTCGAGCCAGCTCATCCAAGGCGGCCTCAAGCTCAAAGGCGGGGTCAGCTACGAGCTGACGTTCCGCGCATGGAGCGACGCCGACCGTCCGATCGAGCTTGAATGGACGGGCGCGGCCGGCGTCGGCAAGTCGGCGGTCCGCCTGACGGGAGACAGCGCGCGCGTGCACCGCGTCGTCGTCACGCCCGCGGCAGACGGCACGGTAGAGCTCAAGTTCCTGCTCGGCAACGTCGTCGACGGCGCGGCCGCGACGCCGGACGCTCCGCATGCGATCCGCATCGACGACGTCGCCGTGCGCGAGCTGCTGCCTTAGGCAGAGCAAAGCCGGTCCGGCTGCAGCCGAATGGACGGGTGGCGGGAATGGGACGGACTCCGAGCTTCATATCCTTTTCAGTAGGCATCACGCAGGGGGAAGGATGGGGAACATGACCGTCTCGTACATGGACTATACGGATCCCGATCTCAAGTTCTCGTTCGACATGAAGAAGAGCACGGCGTTCAAGACGAACGCGAGCAACTACATCAACATCCTCGGCTACAAGCAGCTGCCGACGCTCGGCTCGGCCTCGCTGCTGGACATCTTCCTGAGCCGGGGGCATTATGTCGAGCCGCACTATCATCAGAACGCCTCGGAGCTCGTCTATCTGATCTCGGGCAGCGCGACCGTCAGCATGATCAATCCGTTCACGAACAAGCTCATCTCCATCCCGATCGTGCCGCAGGAGGTCGTCATCGTGCCGCAGGGCTGGTGGCACTTCGAGGAGGCGACTTCGGACGACACGCATATTCTGGCGATCTTCGACGCGCCGACGCCGCAGGTCATCCTCGGCTCCGACATCCTGCGGCTGACGCCGGCCAAGGCGATCGCCCAGACGTACTGCCTCGACGAGGCGAAATGGAAGGAAGCGATCGCGCCGATCAAGCAGACCGTCGCGATCGGTCCGCTCGACAGCTGCAAGCAGGCGCGCGAGAGCGGGGAGGAAGGGCAGGCTGCGGAGGCGCGGGCTCAAGGAGCTCGAGGGCCGCAGGGAGCGGGGGAGACGCGAGCTCAAGGAGCTCAAGGCCCGCAGGGGGCGAGGGAGACGCGAGCTCAAGGAGCTCGAGGGCCGCAGGGAGCGGAGGAGCTGGAGGACGCGCCGACGGTCGGCGCGATCTCCGCCTACCGGACCGCGCCTTCCTGGGCCGGCACCGGCGTGTCGGGCCAGCCGGCCTATGTGTACGGCCAGTCGCCTTTCCAGGCGCAGCCGCCGTACGGCCAGCCCTACGCGCAGGCCGGCCAGCCGTATGCGGCCGGCTACGCGGCTCATCAGGCGGCCGCCGCCCGGGCGTATGCGCCGCAGGCGGCCTACTACGCCGGCTACGGGCAGCCGCAGCAGGGCTGGGCGGCCTACGCGCCGCAGGGCTACGGAGCGTCCGCGGCGTACGCGCAGCGGAGCTACGGCTCGCCAGCGGCGTATGCGCCGCAGCAGGCGCCCGGCGGCGGCTGGCGCTGAGCGCCAGCGGCGGCCTCGCCTGCCGCTGAGGCGAGCCGGCCTCGCCGCCGCCAGGGCAGCGCCGATGCAGGAGCCGCTCGCAGGCGTCTGCGAGCGGCTTCAAGCTTGTCGCCAAGCCGGTCCCTCAGGGGCAATGCCATCAAGATCAGCTTGACTTGATGGCATTGCCCTCGGGGGCCGGCTTTTTGACGTGCGATCGGCATGGGCGCCGCACTCCTCGCAGCGGGAGATTCCAGCGCAAAGCGCTCTAGGCAAGCGGGAAATCCTCGATATACTGGAAGAGATGGAAGCGGCATCCGGACCATCCGCCGGCCGGGATGGCCGCAATCGATCCAGGAGGAGGAGAACGGATGATCGAACGAGCGAAACGGGAGGACCTGCCGGCCATCCTTTCGCTGCAGAGGCTCGCTTATCTGAGCGAGGCCGAGCTGTATGACGGCATGGCGATCCCCCCGCTGACGCAGACGCTGGAGGAGCTGGAGCAGGATCATCGGGAGGGCGTCGTGCTGATCGTCGTGGAAGGCGGCGACATCGTGGGCTCCGTCCGCGCCAAGCGCGACGGGGACAGCGTGCGCATCGGCAAGCTGATCGTGCATCCGTCCGCCCAGAACCGAGGCCTCGGCAAGCGGCTGCTGCTGGAGGCGGAGCGGCTTTGGCCGGATGCGGCGCGCGCAGAGCTGTTCATGGGCCATCGCAGCATGAAAAATCTGGCGTTCTACCGCAAGCTCGGCTACGAGCCCTTCAAGGAAAGGCTCGTCGACGAACGGCTGACGCTCGTCTTTTTGGAGAAGCGGCTG
Source organism: Paenibacillus pasadenensis (assembly GCF_002864175.1). Taxonomy (NCBI): domain Bacteria; kingdom Bacillati; phylum Bacillota; class Bacilli; order Caryophanales; family Paenibacillaceae; genus Paenibacillus; species Paenibacillus pasadenensis. The sequence goes on from NZ_NFEZ01000004.1 coordinate 464,152, forward strand.
CCGAAGCGGGAGCGCCGGGATGAGGAGTAAGGGACAGGAGGACGGCCGGATGCGGCAAAAGGGGCATGGCAGATGCAGCAAAAGGGGCGGACGGTGGATGCAGCAAAGGGCGCGGATGGCGATTGCGGCAAAAGGGGCGGACGCGGCGCAAGGCTTGCCGTCTCGGGCGCAGGTCGGCGCGGCGCGCGGGCTTGCGGAGGAGGCTCCGCGCCGAGGCGTGGGGAGAGGCTTGCGCGGCTTTGCGGATGGCGGCGCATCGGGAGGCTTGTCGAAGGCTTGGCGCATTCTCGCGGCCTTGCGGCGGGCGCCGCTTGCGCTGATCCTGCTGCTCGCGGCAAGCGCCGCGCTTGCGCCTGAGCCTGCCGCCGCCAACGGAGGGCCGGTCCGGGAAGCTGCCCCAGGCTTCGGACCGCTGACATTCGAACCCTCCGAGACGATCCGGCTCGTGCGCGAGAAGGTCGTGCTCGAGCTGCCGGCCGGCATCGAGGCGCACGAAGAAGCCGAGGTGTCCGTCGAGTACGAGCTCCAGAACGAGAGCGAAGCGAGGCAGAGCGTCGAAATGCTGTTCGTCCGACCGGGGCAGCAGAGCGTGGACGTTCGCGAGGCGGACGGCGGCCTTTTGCCCGCGCAGGCGGTCGATCCGGCTTCGCTGAAGGGGATGATGAACAGCCGGCGCAACGATGAGACGATTATCGACCCGATCGACGGACGCGCCTTCCCGCCTCCCTCCGAGCTGCTCACGCTTGCGGGCTCGCGCTACTCGCTGACGTTCGCTCCCGGCGAAACGAAGCGCCTGTCCATCCGCTACCGCGACCAGGGCGGGATGGAGACGATCTCGGTGGCGACTGCGGTCGGGGCGAATCGGTACTATCTTTCGCCGGCCGCCTATTGGAAAGGGCAGCCTGAAGTCGAGCTGGAGGCCCGGCTGCCGGATAGCTGGGGCTGGAGGCTGCATAGCAACGTGCCGCTGCGCTGCGAGGACGGCGTCTGCCGGGTGAAGCTCGACCGCCTGCCCCTGGAGGAGTGGACGATCAGCTATGCCTCTTCGAAGAGGCTCCTTTTCCCGATCAACCGCCAGCTTTTTTACAATCTCTGCGTGCTGATCACGGCGGCGGCGCTGACGCTGTACGGAGGCGATCTCGCCCGCAGGCTTCGCCGCTTCTGGGTTTCGCTGATCGGTTCGGGGCTGGGCCTCGCGCTTGTGGTCGTCTACATCGCCCGCCTGGGCGGCTATCCGTTCGAGATCATCCTGCTGCCGGGTCTATATGGACTGGTTTTCCTGCTCCAGGCGCTGTATTTGAAAAGGCTGGCCCGGCAGCTCAAGCGTCTGCCCGCCCGCAAGCCGAAGGATGAGCCTGCCTGACGAGCGCTGCCGCCATCGGCAGGGAGCTCGATCGGCCGGCGCTGGCCGCGGCCGGGTGAGCGCTTCGCGGCGGATCGGGAAGCGGTTCGCCCCGTGCAGCGCGATAAAAAAGCCCGCCACCGGCCGAGGCCGGTGGCGGGCTTGAGGATATAGGCAGCAGCCTTTCGGAGCCGCTTTGCTTCGATGCGGGTTTGTGTTCTAACGACGGGTCAGAAGCTTAGACGCCTGTTTTTCCGCTTTCCTCTGCGTTAACGACTCCTCAGACGCTTAAACGTTCGCATGGCGGTATTTCTACTCGTTGGACGCTGTTTTCCCGACGCTAAGCTTCTCACGAGTCATTAAAGTTCGGCGAGGGCTGAATTCGGCCGTCTAATGAGCGGATTCGTCGTTAGCCTCTTTAATGAGGGTGCTTGCGTCAGAACGGACCGCTGCGGGCGAATGAACCTACGCCTGCAGCAGCTTCAGCAGGCGCTGCACCGCGGCGGCGGCTTCCGCGCGGGTGAGCTCCGCCTGCGGCCGGAACGCGCCGTTCGCGTCGCCTTGCAGCAGGCCGGCCTCGTAGGCGGCCGCGACGGACGGCGCCGCCCAGGCACCGATCGCTCCCGCGTCGGCGGCAGCCGGCCGTTCGCCGGCGGCAGCCACGAGCGGCTTGCCCGCTGCGGCGGCGGCGCGCACGAGCATCGCCGCCATCTGCTCGCGGCTCAGCAAAGCTTGCGGAGCGGCGATGCCGTCCGCCTGGCCGCGAAGGATGCCCGCGTCCAGAGCGGCCGAGACCGCTCCGGCATACCAGGCGTCCGCCGAGACGTCGGCGAAGCCTGCCGCGGCGCTGCCGGAGGCGCTCAGGCCGAGCGCCCGGACGAGCATGGCCGCCAGCTCCGCGCGGCTGACGGACTTGGCGGGCAGGAAGCCTGCCGCGCCTGCGCCTTGCACGATGCCTTTGGCCGACAGGCTGGCGATGCCCGCCTGCGCCCAGTGGCCGGCCGGCACGTCGGCATACGCGACGCTCAGCTCCAGCACGGCGTAGCGTCCGGCGGAGCGGACGTCGGCGGTCCAATCGCCGCCTGCGAGCCGGGAGCCGAGCTGGTAGGCCGGCGCGCCGTTCGCGTCCAGGCGGAAGATGCCGGAGCGCTCCGGATCGAAGCCGGCTGCCGCGCTCAGCTTCAGCCGGATCGAAGCCGCTTCAAGCGGCAGCTCCCGGCCGTCCGCGGCGATCGAGCCGATGGCGAGCTCCACGCTGCCGCCTGCGGCGGCATACGCGCGGCTGCCCGGCTGCTGCAGCGGAGCCAGCTGCTCTCCTACGCCGGCCGCCGCGCTCAGGCGGATCGACAGCGGCGCATCGCCGGCCTGCTGCCAAAGCTGGCGCAGCTCGTCGCCGGACAGCTCGGCGCTCAGGCCGGGCAGCTCGAGGCGGAGGCCGTCCGCCAGCCGCGGCTTCAGCTCGGCGCCCAGGCGCACGGTCGCCGCTCCGTCCAGCTTGAGGACGGCGGCGGCTCCGGCATCGCCGGACAGCTGGCCGGCCTGCACGGCGACGATGCCGCTGCCGGCGCTCGGCGTCGGCGAGGCGGCCGCGCTTGGCGCCGGCGTAGCGGTTGGCGCCGGAGTCCGCTCCGGCGTCGGCGTCGGTGTTGCCGGAGGCTCGCCCGTCGCCGGAGGCTCGCCGGTCGCCGGAGGCTCACCCGTTGCCGGAGGCTCGCCGGTCGCCGGAGGCTCACCCGTCGCCGGAGGCTCGCCGGTCGCCGGAGGCTCGCCCGTTGCCGGAGGCTCGCCCGTTGCTGGAGGCTCGCCCGTTGCCGGAGGCTGGCCGGTCGCCGGAGGCTGGCCGGTCGCCGGAGGCTCGCCCGTCGCCGGAGGCTCGCCGGTCGCCGGAGGCTCGCCGGTCGCCGGAGGCTCGCCAGTGCCCGGCAGGTCGCCGGTCCGCGTCAGCCGAATGTCGTCGAACCAGCCCCATGCCGCGCCGGGCGCTTCGACGTCGAAGCCGATCGTCACCTGGCCGTTGGCCACTTCGATGCCGCTGACCTTGTATTCCTTCCATACATTCCAGCCGGTGTTGACGATGTCCGCGTTCCAGCGCGAGCCGATGCCCGTCTCGGCGTACAGCTGCAGCTTCGTCTCGCCGCCGCCGCCCGATGCGGCGGCCGTGAGCTCATAGACGCCTTTCGGCAGCTGGCTCACGATCTGCGTCAGCGTGAAGCGGTACGGATCCACATACCAATAGTTGAACGCATGCGTGCCCGCGTGGACATTGGCCGCATTGTTCTCGACCTTGCCCGCGCCGGCGGTGCCGCCGAGCGTCCAGCCGGTCAGGTCGCCGCTTTCGAAGCCGGGGTTCTGCACGGGATTTTTCTCCGGCGCCTTCACCAGCTCGAAATCGTCCAAATACCCCCATGTGCCGCCCGGAGCCTCGACGTCGAAGCCGATCGTCACCTGTCCGTTCGTCACCTCGATCTCCTCGACGGCATACGGCTTCCAGACGTTCCAGCCCGCATTGACGGCATCCGCGCCGAGCGGATCGCCGCCGTACCCTTCGGCGAACAGCCGCAGCTTCGTCTCGCCGCCGCCGCCCGACGCCCAGGCGCTGAGGCGGTACGTGCCGTTTTCCAGCCCCGTCACCGTCTGGCTGATGCGGTAGCCGTACTCCGTTCCGTAATAATAGTTGACCGAATGCCCGCCGCTATGCGCGTTGCCCGCCTCCTTGGACAGCTTGGCCGCGCCTTCCGTGCCGCTCAGCGTCCAGCCGGCCAGGCCGTCCTGCTCGAAGCCCGGGTTGCGGACGAGGTTCGGATTGTCCACGACCTTGACGGTCACGGCGGCCCGCATCGCGGCGTCCACGCCTTGCACGGAGCCTTGCAGCGCGTACGTCCCCGGCACTTTCCACTGCTCCGGATCGGCCGGCTCGTCCCAGACGACCGCCCGCTTCTCGATGCTGCCCTCGCTGAGCAGCACCTCGGCCTCGGCCGGCAGCTCCGGCGCGGAGCCGGCGCTCGCGGTCACGTCCAGGGAGGGGTAGACGAGCAGCGGCTTGATGTCGTCCAGATCGCCCGGCACGAACCGGAACGCATCCAGCGACTCCAGCGCGTTGCCGTCGAAGTCGAACATCGCCTGGTTCTCCCACGCGTTGCCTTCGCCGGCCTTCCAGCCGACGCCCGCCAGCCAGGCCGGCTCCCAGTAAAAGACGCCGAGCCCCTTGCCGCCCTGCACATGCGCGACGGTGTTCAGGATGAGCTCGGTGACGAGCTTCTGGCTCGCCACGCTCGCCTCGAAGCCGGTCAGCTTCGTCTGCGCCTCGCCGGCGATGTTGCCGTGGCCGTCCGCATCCTCGAGCGTGTACGGGTAGGCCGTCTCCGCGACGACGACTTCTTTGCCGTAGCGGGCCGCCAGATCGTCCATGTTGCTCTTGAGCTCTTGGAACGTGCCGTGCCAGTACGGATAGTAGGACAGTCCGATCACGTCATAATCGATGCCCTGCAGCCGCGCCTGGTCGAAAAACGTCCGGAACTTCGCGTTGCTGCCGCCTTCGGCCAGATGCAGCATGATCTTGGTCTCGTGCCCGGCGGGCGTCGTCTCGCGCACCGCGCGCACGCCCTCGGACAGCAGCTGGGCCAGCTGCGCGAAGCGGCTCGTCGAGCCGTCCGGCAGCAGCATGCCGGAGTTGATCTCGTTGCCGATCTGCACCATGTCCGGGTATGCGCCCTCGGCGAGCAGCTCGTCCATCACCTCGCGGGTGTAGCCGTAGAGCGCCGCCTTCAGCTCGTCGAAGCCGAGCGAAGCCCAGGCGGCGGGCTTGACCTGCTGGCCGGGATCGGCCCAGAAGTCGCTGTAATGGAAGTCGACGAGCAGCCCCATGCCGGCGGCCTTCACCCGCTTGGCCATCTCGATGAGATGGGCCTTGTCGTTGTAGCCGTCCGCCTGGACGGGATCGTTCCACAGGCGCAGGCGCACGTAGTTGACGCCATGCTCCTTGAGGATCGCGAGCAGGTCGCGCTCGGTTCCGTCGTCGTAGAAGGCGACGCCCTTGTCCTCGAGCGCCTGCAGCGTGGAGATGTCTACGCCCTTGATGAAGCCGTCCGGGTCGGACGAAGCGGCCGCGTCGGCGACCGCTCCTCCTGCCGGTAGGCCGAGTCCGGCGAGCCCGATGACGAGCGCCAGCATGGCGGCGCCGAGTCGGCGCAGCAGCTTGGTATGCACGATGATGATTCCCCCTTGTACCGTTGTCTCTCCTATTGTAGGGAACAGGTGAAAGCGCACCCATTCAGCGGGTCAACAAAAAGAGATACACTTTCAACGATGCGGGGCGGAAGGAGCGTGGGGCACGGCTCTCACCAGTGGTAAAAATGGCACTGAGAGGCCCGGCTGCCGAGGAAAGGCCTTCATCAGTGGTAAATATGGCACTGAGGAGCCCGGCCGCCAGCCGCCGGAGCCGCTCGAAAAAAAAAGCAGACCGCCCCGAACCTCGTAAAAGGTTAGGCGGTCTACTCGCTGCTATGCGATTTGACGGGATGCAAGCCGACGCTCCGGATCCGATCTGGAGCTCGCGCCAAGCCCTTGCGCCGGAGCGCTGGCCTGGCCGCTCCTTCAAGCGCCTAGCTGCCGAGCGTGACGGACACCGTCGTCAGGTTCGTGCTGTTCTGCCGCAGGCGCAGGCTGGCGGCTCCGCTCGAGCCCGACTTGATGCGGACGGTGAGCTGCTTGGAGGCGTTGCCGCTGCTGTCGGCCGTCAGGCTGAACGAAGAGCTGTAGCCGTATGCGGTCGGCCAGCTGCCGTCGGCGTTTTGCACCTGGGCGATCTGCGTGCCGCCGGAGGTGAGGTAGATGCCGACGTTGTACCCGCTTGTCGTGCCGTTCGGCGTCAAGCCGGTTGCCTTGACCGTGATCTGGAACGACGTGCCGTTGCTCGGCAGCGTCGCCGGCGTCACGAAGCTGTAGCTGAGCACGCCCGGCGTCGGAGTCGGCGTTGCCGTCGGCGAAGCGGTCGGCGTAGGGGTCGGCGTCACGGTAGGCGTCGGCGTCGGAGACGCGGCGCCGTAGCCGTAGGAGCCCGTTTTGAACGTGGAGGAATCGTACCACTTGTAGCCGGCCGCAGGCGCGGCCCACGGCTCCGCCTGCGGCTCGGTCGAGGAGGCCGGATTCTCAAAGGCGAGCAGCGGCGTCGGGCTGTCGAGCGTCAGGCCGCTCACCTGCGACAGGCTCGTGTAGCTTTCCGGCACGGCCAGCCAGTTCACGAGGTTGACGAGCAGCGTGTCGTCGTCGACTTCCTTGAAGCCGTCGTACGTCGTCTTGCTCGCTCCGGTGTCCTCGCGCTTGTACTTCGGCGAGGCGTCCTCGACAGGGGAGGAGTCGCCGATGAACGCCGCTTTGCCTGCGCCTTTCTTCGCGACCGCGACATACGGCCCCTCGGCGACGCCGCCTCCGGCATAGACGCCCTGATCGACGGCGCTGCCCCACTTGGCGGATGTCTGCGGCAGGTAGACGATGCCCTTGGCTTTGGCCGGATCAATGATCGCGAGCGTCGAGCCGGCATGCATCGCCACGGACGACACGCCCTGCGTAATGCCGAACGCCTGGCTCGGCGCGACGATCTGCGTCGCGTTCACGTCGCCGAGCGCGTTGTAGCGGAAGCGCACGCCGAAGTTCGTCGCGAGCCAGTCCGAGCTGACGACGCCCTGCATGGCGGGGGAGGCGGCTTCTTCGGCGCTCATGCCTTTGGCCGGGTTCGTCCAGGCGCCGCGGCGGTAGCCGTTGATCGCCTCGCTGCCGTCCCAGCGGTTCTTGTTGCGGTCCGCGTTGTAATGGTCGCCGATGAAGAAGATGCTGCCGCCGTTCTGCACGTACTGCGCCATCGCCGCCTGCTCCGTCGCCTTGTACGGCACGTTCGGCTCGGCCGTGATGAACACGTTGTACGGCGTCAGGTCGGAGAGGGTGATCGGAGTCGTCTTGCGCAGCTCCTTGACGTAGAACCCGGCGGACGCAAGCGCGTTGCCGAAGTCCGAGAAGCCGCCGTCGATGACCCAGTCCGCGGCGCCGGCCGTCTGGGCATGGGTGTTGTCGAAAAGGATCTTCTTGCCGGCGTTGCCGTTCACGACCTTGGCGGCGATGGACGGCGCAGGGTCCGACGGCCCCTCCGCATAGGCGCGGTAGCCTCCGGGCTGCGCCAGCGGGGCAGGGAGCAGGAGGGCTGCGGCGACGGCCGCGCCGAGCAGGCGTTTCTTCCATGACAAAGCTGGTTTCATAACTCGTCCCCTTTCGATGGGCGCGGAATCTTCTTCCATTCCGGCTGAGACTACTATAAGGCGAGAGGAGGGAGTTCGGATAGAGGGATGTGAGGGGCATGTCCGTCATATTTTTGTAAATGTCGGCAGGGAACCTTTTCCTGTTCAAGTGGAAGATACTCCCTCTAAGTCAACCGACATGATAACATAGGGAGCATAGACTGATCTTAGGAGGATCCTATTTGCAGCTCGTGATTGAAAAGCTCTACCACGGAACGACAGATGACAGCTTAGCTGGGTTTTCCCGTCAGCTGATCAACTCCGAATACTGGAGGCCGGGACGAGATTTCGGACCGGGCTTTTACGCAACGCCCGACATTGACCAAGCACGTGAATGGGCGCACAAAGCGGCGGAGAAACGAGCGCGTGTGGGTGAGTTTGTCCGACCCTGCGTTCTGGAGGTTGATTTTCTCCCTCAACCCTACATAGATGATGATGGTGGCGTGGAGAACGAGACGACTATTTTCAGTGGTGTCTCGCGCTCGTGGGCGTATTTTATTTATCAACACCGGTTAGCTTCTAGCCAATCCGGAGACCCTTGTAAAAAACACCCCGCTGTTGTAATCGGGCCTATGGCCGACAACGACACTGGCGCTATTGTTCAACAAGAGATACAATACCAGTACGGGTTCGACTGGTTCTACGACAGGATTATTCATTCCCGACAAAATCAAAAGCTCAGTCTCCCTAGATTAGGAACGCAGATTGCATTTTGCTCCGACGTGTGGGATTCGCGGCTGGCACTCACCGGGTATTATGTTTATAGCGAGGAAGGAGCGTGGAACCATGAAGAGCGAAAAGCTGACTCCGTATGAAACGGCAATTGCCAGGGAATTGCACCATCACTTCGGCTTTTCCGAAGAGCAGGGTGAAGAATTGGTCATCCGTTACCGGACTCCTATCCATCTTATTGGTAGCTATGACCCGCCTTACGAGCACGCTGAGGCCATTGCTAAGTGCGTGGAGAAAAACATTTCCCCCGCCCGCTCCGCAGCCAACATCCGCAAAGTGTCAAAGCAAAGCAAGTCCGACTCTGGCATAGATCCTCTTACCAAGATTGAGATGGCTGCGGCGTTAATCTCCCACTAATACTTAAACCCACCTCATGTAGAGGTGGGTTTTTCTTATCCATCGCGCTTGAAGGAGCGAGAGTCGATGAACGGATAACGCCCCCGCTTGGCGACCAGACTAGAGTGGTAAAGTTCTCCTATAGTGATGTGGAGCGCTTGCGGGACGGAAAGCGGCTATGCTACACTCGTAGCAATCAAACGCGAAAGCCGTCCGCGGGCCGTCAGGCTCCAGCCGGGCGGCTCGCGATCGAACGGAGGGTTGCGTGTGATTCATTCGATTCGGATCCGCACGGTGCGTCGCTAATGGAATAACGCCCATGTTCTGCCTTTGTGCAGGGATCTCGAATCGTGGATGAATCCACGTTCATCGCTTTGACGCGCCTCTTTCGCATCTCCCGTCTCCCGGCGGCTTCGGCCCCTTAGGCGGAGATGTCGGCGAGGCCGCCTCTTCCGTCCGCGGAGGAGCCTTTCTGTCCGGCCGGAGAGCGGCGCGGCGGCATGCTGCCGTCCGCGTCCCTCCGGGCGCCGCTGCCATGCGGCGAGGCGGACAGGGACGAAGCCGATCCATCCTGCATAACTGCGAACACGGGCCGCCAGGCCCGTGTTTTTTCATACCCGCCCCAAGAGAGGATGATTTCCCATATGACAACACATTCCAACCAACACCCCCGCGAGCGCGCGATTCTCGTCGGCGTGCACGAACAGAACAACCACCAGTTCGCCTACTCGATGCAGGAGCTGCAAGGGCTGGCCGAAGCCTGCAACATCGAGGTCGTGGCCGAGCTGACGCAAAAGGCGGAGCGCATCCACAGCACGCACTACCTCGGCTCCGGCAAGCTCGAGGAGCTGGCGGCTCTCATGGAGGCGTACGATTCCCCGACCGTCATCTGCAACGACGAGCTGTCGCCTTCGCAGATCCGCAACCTCGAGGCCGCCGTCAAGACGAAGGTCATCGACCGCACGATCGTCATCCTCGACATCTTCGCCGAGCGGGCGCAGACGAAGGAGGCGCAGCTGCAGGTCGAGGTCGCCCGCCTGAACTACATGCTGCCGCGCCTCGTCGGCTTGCGCGAGTCGCTCGGCCGCCAAGGCGGCGGAGGCGGAGCCGGACTGCGCAACCGCGGCGCGGGCGAGACCAAGCTGGAGCTCGACCGCCGGCGGATCGAGGAGCGCATCCACCTGCTGGAGACGGAGCTCGAGAAGCTCGTCCACCAGCGCCAGGTGCAGCGCAAGCGCCGCAAGAAGAACGAGATCCCCGTGCTCGCGCTCGTCGGCTACACCAACGCCGGCAAGTCGACGCTGCTGAACGCGCTCGTCGATACGTTCCACCCCGATTCCGGCAAGAACGTGCTCGCCAAAGACATGCTGTTCGCCACGCTGGAGACGTCGGTGCGCAGCATCGAGCTGCCGGACCGCAAGTCGTTCCTGCTGACCGACACGGTCGGCTTCGTCAGCGGGCTGCCCCATCATCTCATCAAGGCGTTCCGCTCGACGCTGGAGGAGGTCGCCGAGGCCGACCTGCTCGTGCATGTCGTCGACGCCTCCAACCCGGAGTTCAAGCAGCAGATCGAGGTCACCGAGCAGACGCTCAAGGAGCTCGGCGCGGACGGCATCCCGATGCTGTATGCGTTCAACAAATCCGACCTCGCCGGCCGAAGCTACCCGCGCGTAGAGCAGGACCGGGTGTATCTGTCCGCCTCCAGGCGCGAGGGCGTCGACGAGCTCGTCGCGCAGATCCGCAAGCAGATCTTCCGCGACTATATCGCCGCCGAGGTCGTCGTGCCTTTCCACCAGGGCGCCTGGGTGTCGTTTTTCAACGAGCATGCTCATGTGCAGGAGACGGAGTACGAAGAGGCCGGCACGCGCCTCAAGCTCGAGGTGCGCGAGGCGGATCTGAACCGCTTCTATCAGGAGACGGGCGCGGAGCGGCAGCCGGCGGTCCGGGAGTAGGGCGAGGGGGCGAGCGGCATCCGGTGGAAAAGGCGCGGCTCATCCAAGGCAGAAAAGTGCCTTGGATGGGCTGGGTTCCGGCCGGAGCGATGGATCCAAGGCAGAAAAGTGCCTTGGATGAGCCGGAGTCCGGCCGGGGCGCTGGATCCAAGGCAGAAAAGTGCCTTGGATGAGCCGGCGGCCGGCCGGAGCGATGGATCCAAGGCAGAAAAGTGCCTTGGATGGGCCGGAGCCCGGCCGGAGCGATGGATCCAAGGCAGAAAAGTGCCTTGGATGGGCCAGGGCCCGGCCGTAGCGATGGATCCAAGGCAGAAAAGTGCCTTGGATGGGCCGGAGCCCGGCCGTAGCGATGGATCCAAGGCAGAAAAGTGCCTTGGATGGGCCGGAGCCCGGCCGGAGCGATGGATCCAAGGCAGAAAAGGGCCTTGGATGAGCCGGAGCCCGGCCGTAGCGATGGATCCAAGGCAGAAAAGTGCCTTGGATGAGCCGGAGCCCGGCCGTAGCGATGGATCCAAGGCAGAAAAGTGCCTTGGATGAGCCGGAGCCCGGCCGTAGCGATGGATCCAAGGCAGAAAAGTGCCTTGGATGAGCCGGAGCGCGGCTCGGTCCCAATTAAAGAAGCGTCCCGCCCATTCTTGATGAATGGGGCGGGACGCTTTTTTATAAATGATGCCCGAGCTCGCCGATCCTGATTCGCCGAAAGGGATGCCGCCGCTTGCCTGAATTGTCCTTCATGCTGCATCTGGCCCTGCTCCCTCGCTCATCCTGCTCCCTCGCTCATCCTGCTCTCTCGCTCATCCTGCTCAGCCGAGCGCCTTCAGGCCGACGGCCGCGCCGAGCACGAGCGTGATGCAGAGGATGCGCAGGACGCTGCGCGACTCGCCGAAGAACAGCATGCCGACGACCGCGCCGCCCGCCGCTCCGATGCCGGTCCACACCGCATACGCGGTGCCCATCGGCAGATCGCGCATCGCCAGGCTGAGCAGCAGGAAGCTGAGGATGAAGCCGGCGGCCAGCAGGGCGAAGTTCGCGAAGCTGCGGCGTTCGTTGAGCCGGTTCATCATCGTCACGCCGAACACCTCGCACAGCCCTGCGCCGATCAGATACACCCAGGCCATGTCAGACCGCCTCCTTTCCGGACTTGTCCGCCGCCGGCTCGTGGCCGAGCAGCTTGAGGCCGACGACTCCGATCAGCAGCACGCCGATGAGCGCGAGCTTGATCGGCTTGACCGGGTCGCCGAACAGGATCATGTCGGCCAGGACGGTGCCGGCCGTGCCGAGTCCGACGAATACCGCATAGACGGTGCCGACGGGCAAGTGGCGCGCCGCGTTCAGCAGCACATAGAAGCTGATCAGGATGCAGACGGCGGTCAGCGCCCATTCGAGCGCCGTGTCGGCATGCTTGAGACCGATGACCCAGCCTACCTCGAACACGCAGGCGCCGACGATTTGAAGCCAGTAACGATTCATGATGAAGTCCCCTTTCTGATGCCGCACTTGCTGCGGCTCGCTGGACGCGCTCCGTGCGACCGCCGTTTCCAGTATGCCCCATCCCGCGCAGGAGATGCCCGACGCTGAATACGCGGTCATCTCCCGGGCTTTTATCCCTCCGTGTCTGCGCGGCCATGCGGCCGTGCCGTTCCCTCTCGGACCAGTCCGGCGCGCTGCGCCGCGGAACCCTAGGCAACTGATTCCCGACATTATAGCAACCGGGGCGACAGATGGCAAGGGCAGCATCTGGAACTTTCTTGCAGGGAGAGGCGTCTAACCGGATAACAGCGAGCTATGGAGAGGAGCGGGACCGGATGAGGCGAGGCGGCGGTTCGGACAAGAGGCGGCAGGAGCGGGGCGAAGGGACGGGCGGCCATGCCGAATCCGGCAGCGGCCAAGATCGGGGCGGGCGCCAGGGTGGGCACAAAGGTCGGATCGGACCGGCCGGCGGGGCGGACAAGAGGGCGAAGCGCCTCGTCAGCGCCGCGCTTGGCGGCTCTCTGCTGCTCGCGGGATGCAGCCTCGCGCTGCTGCGGTACGGACTGACCCATGCGGACGATACGCCTTGGGACCACGAATCGCCGCTTGCTCAGGCAGGCTTGTGGGGCGTGCTGCTGTTCAGCGGCGGAGCGCTGGCTTTGGCGTTGGCGAGGGCTTGGTTGGCGCTTGCGCCGGGATTCCGCAGAGAAGGAGGCGGGCGATGATGGAGAAGAACAGGTCGACGACAAGGGAGCGAGCGGCGGTTTCGGGAAGGTCCGGACAACTAGCCGGCGGCGGCTCCCAAAACGGTCGAAAAAACGGCAGCGCCATCGTGACTTATTTGCTGCTGCTGAATTTCATTTTCATCGCGCTGTTCATGGGGGCGGTGCTCGGCGTGGAGCGGATCGAGGGGTATAAGATCGCGACGACGGAGTATTACGGATTAATGAATATTGGAGGCATCTTCATCGCGTTGACGCTGCTCCTCGCGGTCGCGCTTTATGCCGTTGTGATGCTGCCGATCACGCTCGCGGCAAACCGCTGGCTGCGCCACCCGCTGCTGCAGACGGCTTTGTTCACCGGGCTGTTCCTATGGGCGGGGCAGCTGCAGTACCGGGATTACCCGCTGGACTTCCGGGAGGGCTACGGCCTCAGCCCGTGGACGTCGTGGTGGATGTTCGGGCTGGCGGGGCTGCTGTATGCGGGGGCGAACCTGCTGCTGGGGCGGCTGGCGGGTCGAGAGAGGCCCTTAGGCTTGCTGATGCAGCATCAGGGCTATTTTTCATAGCTGCGAGGCAATGAAGGTTCATCCGGAGATGGAGGCGGGCGAGGGGCGCGGAGGCAAAGAAAAAGCCCCGGCAGCAGCCGAGGCGGCGGAGCGGAACGGCAATCATCGAGGTCAGGCGAAGCCGACCTTCGGCTTTTCCCTCTCCTTCAGAGGCAGGTTGATCGTGCGGATGGACGTGATGGGGATGTACAGCTCCTGGTAGTCGGTGACGTACTTCACGAACTTGTCGTCGGCTTGCTCGAGGACGCCGTTTTCGGCCAGCGTGCCGTCGATGAAGTGGATCAGAACCTTTTTTCCAATGAGCTTATCCAGCATGAACGGTTCACCTCGCTTGAGCGGAATAGGTCTTGCTTCCATCTTACCCTATCAGGGAATAGAATGGGTGAAAAGGCGCGCTGCCGCTAAATCTGTATGCGGTCTATGATCGAGCTTGGAACAAGCGCGCTGCCGCTAGATTTGTATACGGTCTATGATCCCGTACTCCAGCGCCTCCTCCGCCGACATGAAATAGTCGCGGTCCATATCCCGCTCGATCCGCTCGAGCGGCTGGCCGGTCCGGTCCGCCGCGATGCGGTTGAGCGTCTCGCGCGTCTTCAGGATGCGGCGGGCGGAGATCGCGATGTCGCTCGCCTGCCCTTGCGCGCCGCCGTGCGGCTGGTGGATCATGACCTCGCTGTGGGGAAGGGCGCTGCGCTTGCCTTTTGCCCCCGCGAGCAGCAGGATCGCGCCGAACGAGTACGCCGCGCCGGTGCAGATCGTCTGGACATCCGGCTTCACGAGCTGCATCGCGTCGTAGATCGCCAGCCCGGCTGTCGTCGAGCCGCCGGGGCTGTTGATGTACATGGTGATGTCCTTCTCCGCATCGTCCGCCGCCAGGAACAGCAGCTGCGCGATGACCGAGTTGGCGACGGCGTCGTCGATGGCCGAGCCGACCAGGATGATGCGTTCCTTGAGCAGGCGGGAATAGATGTCGTAGGAGCGCTCGCCCTTGGCGGTCTGCTCGACGACGTACGGCACGTGGTTCATCGGGGTTCCTCCTCGTAAGCCGGGCCGCTTCAGGGGCGGTCGGCCGCTGGTTTGCTTTTTGCCCCCGGTAAACGAACCGGCGCCAGTCGAGGATACGGGGCTGCGGGAGAAATAAATTTCGCCGGTTCGCGTATCCTTTCGAGGCGGCCGTTCGTTTACCGAATACCGAGATCCGCACGTTGGAAAGGAGCTGCCCGCATGGACGCAATTCGCATGGCCGCCGAGGAGGAGCGCAGCGCCCTTCGCCGCTACTGCCTCGCCCTGGCCGGTTCGCGCTGGGACGCCGAGGACCTGGAGCAGTCCGCCTGGTGCCGCGCGCTGGCCTACCCCGGCTGGGAGGCGCATGCCAACCGCGAGGCGCTGCTGCTGCGCATCGCGCGCAATCTGTGGACCGACCAGCAGAGGAAAAAGGCGCTGCACCAACGCTCCTTGCCGGAGCTTGCCGCAGCCGAGCCGAACCGGGAAGCAAGCGGCGAGGCCGCCGGCGGGTGGGAGCTGGAGACGATGCTCCACTCCCTTGGCCGGCGGCTGACGCCGCTGCAGCTGGCGGTGTGGCTGCTGCGTGAAATGCACGGCAGCAGCATCGCCGAGACGGCGCTCCGCCTCGGCATACCGACGAGGGCGTGTCGAAGGCGGGCTGCACCCGAGGCCGCGCTCGGCGCATTTAGCCCGCGACCTGAGCCGGCGGGGTGCGCGAGCGTGACGAGTCGCTGCTCGCGCGCGTGCGCGGCCTAGGAGGGCCTGCGCACGGGCGACGCCGCCGCGATCGCGGCGCTCGCCGAGCAGGAAGCGCTGGAGCCGGCCGTAGCCGCCGCCGCGCTGGCGGGGCGCGTGCAGGCGCGTGCCGCGGCCGGCGCAGCCGCCGTGCCGGCGGAGGGCCGCGGCGCGTGCGATGGCGCGCCGCAGGCGCAAGCCGGCTGGAACGCCGTTTCCGATGCGGTCGCGCCGCAGGCGCTTGCCGCCTGGAGCGGCGTTGGTGCCACCTGGAGCGGAGCTTCCGCAGCCGGCTATCCCGCCGGTCTGGCCGGCTGCGCCATCTGGGGCTTGGCCGGTTAAGCACGGCCCAAGCATAAAAGCCTTCCCGAGCCTCGGATCGAGGCGGGAAGGCTTTTTTGCTGCGCGCGGCGGCATCGCGGTCGGCGGACGGTCTTTTTCGCATCGCGCTCTCGAGGGAATAGCAAGCCGGTTCGCCAACCGTTTCTCGGAGGTCGACAACAACGTGATGCGTCGTCGGTTCGTCCGGAGTGGCAGCACCAGGGAGTGGAAAGTACCTTGGCTGGCGGTCCCCCGGCGCGTCAACACAACCAGGGAGTCGAGAGTGCCTCGGTTGGCGGAACTCCGGCGCGTCGACACAACCAGGGAGTCGAGAATGCCTTGGATGGCGGAACTCCGGCGCGTCGACACAACCAGGGAGTCGAGAATGCCTTGGATGGCGGAACTCCGGCGCGTCGACACAACCAGGGAGTCGAGAATGCCTTGGATGGCGGAACTCCGGCGCGTCGACTCAACCAGGGAGTCGAAAGTGCCTTGGATGGCGGTCCCCCGGCGCATTGACTCAACCAGGGAGTCGAAAGTGCCTTGAATGGTAGCCCCCCGGCGCATTGTCTCAACGAGGGAGTCTAGAGTCCCTTGGTCGGCAGAGCCCCGGCGAATCGACTCAACCAGGGAGTCGAAAGTGCCTTGGATGGCGGAACTTCGGCGCGTCGACTCAACCAGGGAGTCGAGAATGCCTTGGATGGCGGAACTCCGGCGCATTGTCTCAACGAGGGAGTCTAGAGTCCCTTGGTCGGCAGAGCCCCGGCGAATCGACTCAACCAGGGAGTCGAAAGTGCCTCGGATGGCGGAACTCCGGCGCATCGACTCAACCAGGGAGTCGAGAGTGCCTCGGATGGCGGAACTCCGGCGCATTGACTCAACCAGGGAGTCGAGAGTGCCTTGGATGGCGGAACTCCGGCGCATTGACTCAACGAGGGAGTCGAGAGTGCCTTGGTTGGCGGAACCCCGGCGCATTGAATCAACCAGGGAGTCGAGAGTGCCTTGGCCCGCAGAACCCCGGCGCACCAGCACAACAGGGGGTCCAGAGTGCCTTGGCTGGCGGTCCCCCAGCGCCCCTTCGCTAGCGCCCGAGGAACCCGCCCTCCGAGCGGATCGACTGGCCGGTGATCCACTGGGCCTCGTCGCTCGCCAGGAAGGCGAGCGCGCGGGCCGCGTCCTCCGGCTGTCCGATGCGGCCCATCGGGAACAGCGGCAGCAGCTGCCGCTTGAGCTCGTCCGACATCCAGCCGGAGTCGGTCGGGCCCGGATCGAGGCCGTTGACCGTGATGCCGAGCGGAGCGAGTCCGGCGGCCAGCGGCTCGATCAGGCCCGCCAGCAGCTGCTTGGTCGCGAGGTAGGCGAGGTTGTCGGCGTCCGGCCCTTTGGACAGCAGGAACAGGATGCGTCCCGCCCCGCCGGCCTGATGCGCCTGCTCGAAGCGGCGCGCGAACTCCATGCTAAGCAGGGCCGGAGCCCGATTGTTGACGATATAATGCCGATCCAGCGACTCCTGCGTCAGCGTCCGGTAGCTGGTCGGCGCGCAGTAGCACGCGTTGTGGATGATGATCGAGGGCAGCCGTCCGAGCGCGCGCTCGGCTTCGTCCAGCACCTGCAAGGGCACGTCCGGGTCCATGAAGTCGGCCTCCATCTGCCCGGCCCGCACGCCGATGCCCTCCAGCTCCTGCTGCAGCCGGTCCGGCCAGCCTTCCTGCAGGCCGCAGCCCTCCTCCGCGTCGTAAGCGCGCCAATGCGTATAGAACAGATCGGCGCCGCCCTCCGCCAGCGCGCGGCAGATCGCTGTGCCGATGCCCGCCTCCCGGCTGACGCCGGTGACGAGAGCCGCCCTTCCTTTCAACGTCATGCGCATCTCCTCCTTCTGCAACCAGCATAAGCCCCAGAGGCGTCGGAGAGTAGGGGGGCGAACGGCTAAAGCCGAACTTGCCCTCCCGGCTGGCATCGTCCAGGCTGCCGAATGGCTGAAGTCGAACTTGCCCTCCCGGCTGGCATCGTCCAGGCTGCCGAACGGCTAAAGCCGAACTTGCCCTCCCGGCTGGCATCGTCCAGGCTGCCGAGCGGCTGAGGCCGAACTTGCCCTCCTAGTGCCATCGCCTGGGCTGCCGAGCGGTTGAGGCCGAACTTGCCCGCCCGGGTTGAAGCCGGCTGTCCTCCTGCATATAATGAGAAGGCACAGCGGATGATGGCAGCGGGAGAGATTGCCTGCATGATCGAGGCAGCGCCGAAGGAGCAACCTGCACGCAGGGGAATCTCTCAGGCAAAAGGACCTTTGCCGGACGCAGCTCTGGAGAGCATTCCGCGCCGCCTTGCGGACGGCCGAGCGGGCATCCAAGCCCGGTCCGGCCGCAGGGCGGCGCGTCGGAATCACCCAAGGGGAAACTTCATGGCGCCGGCATCGCGGCGCTGTCGGGGGCAACTCTCAGGTACAAGGGACAGAGCGGTGGAATACGGGGAAGCAAAGGGCTCGCACGAGCCTTTGTTTCGACGCATTCCGCCGCCCTGTTCCTTTTCATTTCAGCCACTAAAAAGGAGGAAGCGCATGCGCTTCAAGGATGTCTTCTCGATCATCGGGCCGTCCATGGTCGGCCCGTCCAGCTCGCATACCGCCGGAGCGGCGCGCATCGGGCTGGCCGCCCGCAGGCTGCTCGGCGCGATGCCGGAGACGGCTCGCGTCTCCTTCTTCGGCTCGTTCGCCGCGACCTACCAAGGCCACGGCACGGACACGGCCGTCGCCGGCGGGCTGCTCGGCATGCGCACCGACGATCCGCGCCTGCCGGATGCGGTCGAGCTCGCCGAGGAGGCGGGCATGGACCTGACCTTCCGCGAGGGCAAGGGGCTGTTCCCCCATCCCAACACCGTGCGGCTCGACCTGCAGGCGGCGGACGGGCGCAAGCTGTCGCTGCTCGGCACCTCGATCGGCGGCGGCAACGTGGAGATCGTCGAGGTGAACGGCTTCGCCGTCAAGTTCGGCTGCTCCTGCCCGGCGCTGCTCGTGCGCCATCGCGACCAGCCGGGCGTCATCGCCGGGCTGACCGCCGCCTTGGAGGAGGCGGGGCTCAACATCGCCGGCTTGTCGCTGAGCCGGATGGAACGGCAGGGCGAGGCGCTGGCGGTCGTCGAGCTGGACGGCGAGGCGGCGGTGACGCTGCTGGAGCGGGTGCGGCGGCTGCCGCATGTGCTCGGCACCGATTACGTCGATCTGAACGGAGAAGAGGAGGAGATGGCGGATGAACTTTCGGACGCTGAAGGAGCTCAGTGAGCGCTGCCGCGAGAGCGGCCTGTCGATCGGACGCCTCATGCTGCAGCAGCAGGCCAAGGAGTCGGGACGCGAGGAAGCGGCGGAATTCGCGACGATGAAGGAATACTACGGCATCATGAAAGACGCCGTGCATAACGGCCTGACCCGCGACACGACGTCGCGCAGCGGACTGACCGGCCTCGACGCTCAGCGGGTCGCCGCCTACAACGAGAGCTCCGAGCCGAGCCTCGGCGGCGACGCCGGACGGGCGATGGCGTACGCGCTCGCCGTCTCCGAGGTGAACGCCTCGATGGGCCGCATCGTGGCGACGCCGACGGCGGGCTCCTGCGGCATCATCCCCGGCGTGTTCGTCAGCTCGCAGGAGCGGTTCGGCTGGGACGACGACATCATGACCGAGGCGCTGTTCGCCGCGGGCGCGATCGGCTACGTCATCGCCAACAACTCCTTCGTCTCCGGCGCGGAGGGAGGCTGCCAGGCCGAGGTCGGCTCGGCCATCGGCATGGCGGCGGGCGCGCTCGCCGAGCTGCGCGGCGGCACGCCGGAGCAGGCGGTGCATGCCGTCGGACTCGCGCTCAAGAACACGCTCGGCCTCATCTGCGATCCGGTCGGCGGGCTCGTGGAGATCCCGTGCATCGTGCGCAACGGCTTCGGCGCGGTCACCGCGCTCGCCGCGGCCGACATGGCGCTGGCCGGCGTGCGCAGCGTCATCCCGAGCGACGAGGTCGTGCAGGTCATGCTCGAGGTCGGCGCGGCGATGCCGGAGAAGCATCGCGAGACCGCCGGCGGCGGACTGGCCCAGACGCCGACTGGCAAAAAGCTGATGGAGGACCTGCGCAAGAAGAAGCGGCGCTAGCGGTTTTCGAATGCGGCCAACCGTGCCGCCGGTTAAAGGAATATCGCAGCAAAAAGCTCGGCGAGACGACCTCGCCGGGCTTTTTCGGCTCTTCGCCGACCTCGGTCCGAGGGCCTAAATTCATGCCGGACGAGCAAGTTCAGGTGAAAAGCGGAATAAACTGAAAGCGGATACATCAATCAGGCGCCCGGCTCCGGGACCGGCAGAGGCCTGTCCCTGGTCCGGGCGAAGTCCAGCATGTCAGGAGGAATGGCGGAGTGGTCAAATTCCGAAGGATCGGCTTGCCGTTGCTGTCGCTCGCCCTGGTCGCCGCCGGCTGCGGCGGCCCGGCTCCAGCCGAGAATACGAAGACGCTTACGCTCTGGTACTGGAACCGCAGCCTCGACGACGGACTCATCCAATCGGTCGAACAGAAGTTTCCCGGCATCAAGATCAACGCCCAGAAGATCGGAGGCGACTTCAAGTCGAAGCTGAAGACGACGCTCGCCGCCGGCACGGACGGACCGGACATCGTCGCCTTCAACGACTGGGTCTCCGAGCTGTTCGTCAGCTCGGACCGCTTCTACGATCTGTATGAGCTCGGCGCCAAGGAGATCGAGCCGGACTTTCTCGACTGGAAATGGAACTTCGGCGTCACCGCGGAAGGGACGATGATCGCGCTGCCGATCGATACCGGCCCGACCGCGCTGTTCTACCGGGCGGATCTGTTCGCCGAGGCCGGCCTGCCGTCCGAGCCGGCCGACGTCCAGCGGGAGCTCGGCACCTGGGAGAGCTACCTCCAGGCGGGCCGGCAGCTCCAGGACCATTTTGGCGGCAAGGTCAAGCTGCTCGACAATGTCAAGAACATCTACACGCAGTTCAACGCCCAGTCGGACCGCATCTACTTCTCCACGGACGGCGAGTTCATCGGCGACAAGCCGGAATCGTCGGTGAAAAAGGCGTGGGATCTCGCCGTCCAGGCCGCGCGGATGAAGCTGGCCGGCAACGCGGACGCCTTCACGAGCGAGTGGAACGCCGCCATGAACAACGGCAGCATCGCCTCCTTTGTCGGCGCCGTCTGGATGAAGGAGATCCTGGAGCAGGGCGCACCGGATACGGCCGGCAAATGGCGCGTCGCCCGGGCGCCTGGGGGAGACGGCAACAACGGCGGATCGTTCCTCGCCATCATGAAGTCGAGTCGCTATCCGAAGGAAGCGTTCGACGTCATCCGCTACCTGCAGAGCCCCGACAACCAGATCCGGACGTACAAGAACATCAACCTGTTCCCGTCCGCGGCGAAAGCGCTGGACGATCCCATCCTGCAGGAGAAGGAGCCGTTTTTCGGCGATCAGGCGACTGGGCAAATCTTCGCGGAATCCGCTCGGGGCGTCAAGCCCGCTTATTTTGGAGACAAATTCACCAATGTGAACGGCATCGCCCTGCGCGAGCTGAACTCGGTCGCCCTGCAGGGCAAGGACCCCGACAAGGCGTGGCGCGACGCGCTGAGCCGGATCCGCAAGGAGCTGCTGCGCTGACGGGCGCGGTCCGCCGGCCGCCGCATCCACAGACCAATGGCTGACAGGAGGTCATCCGATGGGAAAACCTATGCTGAACCCGGAGCCCGCCCGCGTCCCCTCGTCCAGACGGACCGAGGGCGGCCTGGCCGCCCGCATCTGGAAGCATCGCAAGGAATACCTGGCCATATCGCCGTTCTACATTCTGTTCGCGGTATTCGGCTTGTTCCCGATCGCCTTCTCCATGTACCTCTCCTTCCAGAAATGGGACGGAATCGGACGGATGAGCTACAACGG
Source organism: Paenibacillus pasadenensis (assembly GCF_002864175.1). Lineage (NCBI taxonomy): Bacteria > Bacillati > Bacillota > Bacilli > Caryophanales > Paenibacillaceae > Paenibacillus > Paenibacillus pasadenensis. Next base: position 485,537 of record NZ_NFEZ01000004.1, read on the forward strand.
CTTGAACAACTACCGCTTCATGCTGACCGATCCGGAATTCTGGAGAGCCGTCGGCAACACGCTGCTGATCTGGATCTACTCGACGATCCCGATGCTGTTCCTCGCGCTCGTCGTCGCCTTTCTGCTCCACTCCTCGTTCGTGCGGATGCGGACGCTGTACCGCGTCGGCTACTTCCTGCCCAACGTCACCTCGCTCGTCGCGGTGGCGATCGTCTTCGGCACGATCTTTTCCAACAACTACGGCTTGCTGAACTACACGCTGAACCTGCTCGGCCTGAATTCCATCGAGTGGCTGAACCGCACCTGGGGCATCCAGCTCGCGATCTCCGTCATGGTCATCTGGCGCTGGGCGGGCTACAACGCGATCATCTACCTGGCCGGGCTGCAGAGCATCCCGACCGTGCTCTACGAAGCGGCCAAGATCGACGGGGCTTCGGGCGTGCAGGCGTTTTTCCGCATCACCGTTCCGAACCTGCGGCCGATCATCCTGTTCACGCTCATCACCTCGACCATCGGCGGGATGCAGGTGTTCACCGAGCCCCAGGTGCTCGTCGGCAACGACGGCGGCGCCGGGGGCGGCGGCCTTACGATCGTCCTTTATCTGTACCGGGAAGCCTTCGTGCACAACTATTTCGGCTACGGCGCGGCTGTCGGGTGGGGGATGTTCATCCTGATCGCCCTCTTCTCCATCGTCAACTGGCTGTTCGTCCAAGGCCGGCCGTCCCATGACCAGGGGGTGAAGTGAGATGAAAGCCCGATCGATCCTGCTGCATGTCGGCCTGACGGCCGGACTGCTGCTCTCCGTGTTCCCGTTCTACTGGCTGCTCGTCATGGCGACCCGCACGACAGCGGACATCTACAGCTTCCCGCCGAAGCTGTGGTTCGGCACGAAGCTCGGGGACAACGTCTCCCGCGTGTTCGAGAACATCGACTTCTTCGGCGCGTTTTGGAACACGCTGTTCGTCGCGACGGCCTGCGCGGCGCTCGTGCTGTTCTTCGACTCGCTGGCGGGGTTCACGTTCGCGAAGTTCGAGTTTCCCGGCAAAAAAATCCTGTTCGTGCTGCTGCTCGCCACGATGATGGCCCCGGCCCAGCTGTCGCTCGTGCCGTCGTTCGTCATCATGGCCAAGCTCGGCTGGGTCGGCTCGTTCAAGGCGCTCATCATCCCCGGCATGGCCAACGCGTTCGGCATCTTCTGGATCCGGCAGTACGCCCAGGAGTCGGTGCCGAGCGAGCTGCTGGACGCGGGCCGCATCGACGGCTGCGGCTTCTTCCGCCTCTATTGGAACGTGGCGCTGCCGATCCTGCGGCCGGCGCTGTCGTTCCTCGGCGCCTTCACGTTCATCGGAGCGTGGAACGACTACCTGTGGCCGCTCATCATCCTCACCGACGAGAGCAAGTACACGCTGCAGGTGGCGCTCGCCTCGCTGAACGGCATCTATCTGTCCGACTACTCGATGGTGATCGCCGGCACGCTGCTGGCCGTCATCCCGCTCATCGTCCTGTTCCTGTTCGTCAGCAAGCAGTTCATCTCCGACATCGCCGCGGGCGCGATCAAGAGCTGACGCTTTCCTGCCGGGATAAGTCGAGCCGATTGATAAATGGATCTGTAAAATAAATTGCAAATACTCCTTCTGAATCGGCTATCAAGGCTGTCGATGGAAGGACATCGGCTAACTTCTCCGCACCTCTGGTGGATCATGCGACGTTACTCGGGATGCGAACAATACAGTGGAAATTGCTTGTGATTGACAAAGCAACCTTTTCGAGGAAATCGCGTCTACTCATTTGAGAATATGATCCTTATCTTGAAAGGGCTGAGAAAATTGTCTCGTCGAATCCAAGTACTCTTTCTGGCATTGATCGTCGGACTGTCTGTTTTTGGGGCCGGGTTGGCAGGGGCTGCTAAAGCTCCATCGAATAACGACGGAATTCATCGCCCTGCGATTGTCATCAACGGCAAGGTTGCCGAGCTGAAGGCCGTGATCCCGCCAAGCGGGTCGGCGATGGTTCCGTTTCGTTCCTTTTTTGAAGCTCTGGACCTGAATGCTGAATTCGACAACAAGACCAAAACGGTGACCGCCAAGAACGAAACGACAACCGTTACTTTGACCGCCGGCAAAATGACCGGGACGATCAACGGCAAGGAAATCAAGCTCATTCAAGGTCCGTCATTGTCAGACGATGATGACTTGATGTATGTCAATGTGCGATTCATCGCCGAAGCATTTGGCGGAATTGTCGGCTTTGACAAGAGCACGCTTACGGTGACCCTTGATTTTGATTAAGATCAACTTGAGAAAGGGACCTTCCCCGCCCATCAGGCGCGGAGAGGTCCCTTTTTCGGTCGAGATCGTTCGGCTGCGGGGGCGATGTCGTCCCCTTCCAGTACTATTCCATTTCTAATTCGACCTCCTTTCTTCGTCCCCTCTCATCCGCATGCAGGCCATTGACACCGAGCCCGGCCATCTCTTATTCTTCCTTTGACCTGTCGAACGGGTGTTAGCCTAACGGAAGAGGATGATCCAACATGATGAACCGGACCGCGCCGGCCCCGATTTCCAGCGCTTCCTTCGAGAGCGCCTTCCAGCAGGCGGCGACGACGGAGAACCGGACGGCATTCCAGTATCTGATGTCGCTGTACAAGGGGAACTTCCTCAACCTGACGATCTCGATCGTCTTTTTCCTCGTCAAAAGCCTGCCCGTCTACGTGCTGCCGATCGTGACGGCCAACATGATCAACATCGTCGCGCAGCCGGACCAGCACAGCCTGCGGGAGCTGTGGATCAACTTCGCCGTGCTGATCGCCGTCGTCCTGCAGAACATCCCGACCCACGCCGCCTACGTCAGCTTCCTCAGCCGCGCGATCCGCTCGGTCGAGGCGGGCCTGCGCGGCGCGATGGTGCGCAAGCTGCAGCAGCTGTCGATCAACTCGCATCGCGAGCTCGCCGCCGGCCGGCTGCAGTCCAAGGTGCTGCGCGACGTCGAGGCCGTCGAGGGCATGAGCAAGCAGCTCATGCTGGCGTTCATCCCGGCCATCTTCAACGTCGTCATCGCCTTCGGGCTGACGCTCTACTCCAACTGGCTCGTCTCGCTCTTCTACGTGCTGACGGTGCCGGCGGCGATCGGCGTCATGCAGATGTTCAAGCGGCGCATCCGGCAGAGCAATCGCGAGTTCCGCAAGGAGATCGAGACGATGAGCAGCCACGTCTCCGAGATGGTGGAGATGATCCCCGTCACCAAGGCGCACGGGCTCGAGCAGGTCGAGATCGACCGCATCGACACGACGCTGCGGCGCCTGCAGGGCAAGGGGTACCGGATGGACCTCGTCGAGGCGTACTTCGGCGCCTCCGGCTGGGTGACGTTCCAGATCGTGCAGGTCGTCTGCCTGCTGTTCACCGCCTATCTCGCCTATACGGGCAGCATCCCGGTCGGCAACATCGTCATGTACCAGGGCTACTTCGGCATGATCCTCGGCTCGATCACGGCGCTCATCAACGTCTACCCGATGATCGCCAAGGGCACGGAGTCGATCTCCTCGATCACGGAGATCCTGCGCTCGACCGACATCGAGGACAACGCCGGCAAGCTCAAGCTGACCCGGCTGAGCGGGGAGTACCGCTTCGAGGACGTGCAGCTGAAGTTCCCGGACGGCGACCAGCATGTGCTCGAGGAAGTATCGCTCGACGTGCGCGCGGGCGAGTGCATCGCGTTCGTCGGGGAGTCCGGCGCGGGCAAGTCGACGATCCTCAACCTCGTCATCGGGTTCTTGAACCCGACCTCCGGACGGGTGCTCGTCGACGGCGTGCCGCTGTCCGCGCTTGATCTGTCCGAGTACCGCCGCCATCTGGCCGTTGTGCCGCAGACGAACATCCTGTTTTCCGGCTCGATCCGCGACAACATCACCTACGGCCTGCAGGGCATCACGGAGGAGCAGGTGATGGAGGCGGTGGAGCGGGCGCATCTGACCGAGATGGTCTCGCGCCTGCCGAAGGGCATCGACACGATGGTCGGCGAGCATGGCGGCAAGCTGTCCGGCGGCCAGCGCCAGCGGATCGCGATCGCCCGCGCGCTCGTGCGCGATCCGAGCGTCATCCTGCTCGACGAGGCGACGTCCGCGCTCGACAACGCCTCCGAGCATCATGTGCAGCAGGCGATGCAGCAGCTCATCCAGGGGCGCACGACGTTCATCGTCGCCCATCGCCTTTCGACGATCCGCCATGCGGACCGCATCGTCGTCATGAAGCGCGGACGCATCGCCGAGGTCGGCACGTTCGACGAGCTGATCGCGCGCAAGGGCGAATTCTACAACCTCAAGCAGCTTCAGATGTAGGCTTGGAGTATATGGTTTAAATAGTGCAAAAAAGCCTGCCGAAGCGGCAGGCTTTTTTTGCTTGATTTAAATCTGGACCGCGCATGCGGGAGTTCCGCCGCGCGCGTGAGCCGAGCAGGTTCAGCTTTTTTTGCGCAGCTCGAAAAACTCGCATTGCGCCCGCGCGTGGTAGGCGAGATCGGCGACGCCCGACTGCAGCACGACGGTGCGCTCGTCGAAGCGCACGATGCAGCTGCCGGACTCGACCATATGGTCGTCGCGGAAGACGCGGACCGGGATGCGCTCGTCGAGCGCTTCCTGGAAGTCGGCATCGGTATGGAGAGGTCGGATATAGGCCATGGCGGCGGCGCTCCTTTGCAAAGGGGGATGGCCCGGATCGGGCTTGGCTCCGGCCATTATACCATAGCTCAGGGCAGCTCGATATCGACGCTGCGGCTGGCCGCATTCCAGGAGACGGAGATGCCGAACGCCGCGGTCAGCGCGCGGATCGGCACGTAGGTCAGCCCGTCGCGCAGAATCGGCTGCAGCTCCGGAGCGGCGAGCTTGCCGTCGATCCACAGCTGCGGGAAGGAGTAGGCGCCCTTGCGCGGAGCGGGCGGCTCGGAGCGGATGAGCGCGCTCCACGACGCCTTGTCCCAGACGACGGACTTGCCGGCGAGCTTGGCGATGGAGCGCAGCGGCAGCAGGGCGCGCCCTTCCCGCAGGATGGGCCGCAGCGCCGCGTCCAGCGCGGGCTTGCCGTCCACGGACAGGAACGGCTCGGCGGCGGGGAGCAGCGACATCTCCCCTAACGTTCGGCTGCCATTGCCTCCATAGGCGACGTATAGGCTGAGAGAACCTTTTGATTCAAGGAATTTCATCGTTCCATCCTTTGCTTTGCCATAGGCGGGCAGCGTGATGGAGAAGTCGTAGTAGCCGAATTGCTGCGTGCCTGTGCCGATCAGCAGGGAGTGGTCATAGGGATAACCGGATGAATCCGAGGAGGAGGAATAGGTTTCGGCATTTGGCGTCCAATACACAAAGAGCTCCGGGGAGAAAAGGAGCGGATCATGTCCTTTCAGCCGAATCTTCTCTCCGAAGCGAGCGGTCGCGGGAATCTCGGCGATTTCCTCATTCCTGACGAACAGCGAGCTGTAGTCTTTCGACACGCTGATGTCGTCAAGCTGCAGGAAGGTGGAGCCGGATTCCAGGTACAGGCCGCCGGTCGAGCCGAAGATGGAGGCATCGCCCTTATTGGAGAAGGTCAGGCTGAGTCCATAGAAGAAGCTGTAAGGCGTAGAATCGAAAGCCTTGACGGGCTTGCCTTTCTTCGCAAAGGCTTGCACCATCCCGCAAACCTTCTTGATCCGCGCGGCATCCTCCTTGCGGGCTCCGTACAACTGGTCGTCGACGCCGCTTGCCCCGCCGATTAGCACCGACTTCAGCGTGCTCGGACCGCAGGACGCGGCCAGCTCCTTAAAGGAGGTCGCTGGCGTGGGAGAAGCAGTCGGCTTGACGGCCGCTGCGGGCGCTTGGGACCCTGCCGGCTCGGCAGCCGCTGCGGGCGTCGTAGCCGAGCCGGACAGCAGGAGCACGGCGAGCAGCATTCCGAGCGCGCTGCGGCCGGCGCGCCTCGTTCCGAGGGGGGCTTTTGCATGAGCATGGCGGACAGGCTTCATAAGCTCATCTCCTTTGATCGGTCATTCGGGCAGTCTCTGCTCCTCGGCCGGCGCGACGAGCTCGACCTTGATCCGGTCCGGATCCTCGAAAAAGAGGATGTACGTCCCCGCCCCGCCCGCATGGGGATGGCGGTCTTCATAGAGCAGGTTCATTCCTCTGGCGCGGACTTCGTCGGTCAGCCGGTCCACCTGCTCGCGCGAGGCGGCGTGGAAAGCGAGATGGTTCAGTCCGACCCGGGCACGGTGGTACGGCACGTCCAAGTATTTCTCTTTCGCTTGCACGAACACGAGGTAGGTCGAGCCGTGCTTCCAGCTGCGGCCCTCCGGCCATTCCTGAAAGGGCTCGTACCCGAGCTCGCCGAGGAACCAGCCCCAAAAGGAAGCGGACTTTTGCAGATCGGAGACATATAGTTCGATGTGATGCAGCATGAATTCTCTCTCCTTGGCGCTGTAGTGGAGCCTGAGGAGCGGGGCTCTTATTTTCCTTTCCTTTAGACGTAAAGGGAATGGAAAGGTTTCTGTGATCTTCCAAAATCCGGATGAACTGTGATAGGGTAGGGCGAGGAGGGATGCATCTATGGATCTGGAGCGGGAAGTGCAGGACTTGAAGCGGCGGGTCGAGGAGTTGGAGGAGCGGGAGCTGGCGACGTCGGAGCGGGGATATGGGCCGGTCGGGCGCAGGGACACCGGGCTCGGGGGTAAGTTTTTAATCGGCATCGGCATCGGCGCGGCCGTGCTGGTTCTACTTCTATTTACGATAGGCGTCATTCAGTTCATCCGCGTTTGAGGAAAGAAAAGTCCAAAAGCCCATCCGGCGGGGAAACCCGTTTGGGTGGGCTTTTGACGCGGAACGGCAAGGCAATGGGCCTCGCGGCTGGACTCGGGGCGAATGCCGGAGCGATCAGCAGCCGAGCTCTTCGTGCCGGACGCTGGAATCCTCGATCTGGATCGTGCAGTGGCGGATGCCGTGCCCGTCCCGCAGGAGGGCGATCGCCTGCTGCAGGACGCGGCGGCTGTCGGCGTCGTCCTCGACGAGCAGATGGCAGGTCATGGCGTCGAAGCCGGAGGTGATCGTCCAGATATGGAGATCATGCACGTCGATGACGCCGGGCAGCGACTCCAGCTCGAGCTGCACCCGCTGCGTGTCCACCGTCTCGGGAGCGCCTTCCATGAGGATATGGACGGTGCTTCGGAGCATGCCCCAGGCGCTTTTTACGATCAGCAGCGACACGAGCACGGAGATCGCCGGATCGGCCCAGTACCAGCCGAACGCCCACATCAGCGCCCCGGCCGCGATCGCGCCGACCGAGCCGAGAGCGTCGCCGAGCACATGCAGATAGGCGCTCTTCAGGTTGACGTTGCCCTTCACGTCGCCCTGGCGCATCAGGAACCAGGCGCTGGCGAGATTGGCGAGCAGCCCGACCGCGGCGATTAGCAGCATCGAGCGGCTGGCGACCGTCGGCGGCTCCCAGAATCGGCCCCAAGCCTCGACGACAATGAAGATCGCGATGGCGATCAGCGTCGCGCCGTTGAACAAGGCGGCCAGAATCTCGAACCGGCGGAAGCCGAACGTGCGCTTCGGCGAGGAAGGGCGGGCGGCGAAGCCGACGGCGACGAGGCTCAGCAGCAGCGCGCCGGCGTCGCTGAGCATATGGCCGCTGTCGGACAGCAGCGCCAGGCTGCCCGTCGCCAGGCCGCCGACGAACTCCAGCACCATGATGCCGGTCGTAATGAGGAGGGCGATGAGCAGTCCGCGCTTGTTGCCGCTCCCGCCTCCGTGGAAATGACCGTGCCCGGCGTGGGAGTGGCCGTGATTGTGGGAGTGGCTATGGCCCGCGTGGGAGTGGCTGTGTCCGTTGCCGGAGTGGCTATGGCCTGAGTGGGAATGGCTGTGTCCGTCGTGGGAGCGGCTATGGGCAGAGCGGGCGTGGCTGTGTCCGTCGTGGGAGCGGCTGAGGTGGTCATGGTTGTGGGTTTGCCCTGGCTCTGCCTGCCCAAGGCTGCGCGTGCTTTCGAATGGAGGCGTGTCCTTTCCAACTCTGCGCCTTAGATCCGGTTCATGACTCATCATGAGCCTCCTTATCCCTCAATAATACATGAGCACTTGTTCATGTATTGAGTTTACTTGAGCCGCCTCGTCATGTCAAGCCGTGAGGGAGGCTGAATAGAGAGTTGAGAACGGCGCTCGCCTGGAGAACCATGCGCTTCCCATTCGATGCCAACGACTCCTCAGACGCTTAGCCGCCCTTTTTTCGCGTCTCCAAAAATCGAACGACTCCTCAGACGCTTAGACTAGCAATTCGCCTCTTTCCGCATGTTTTTCCGGCGTTTTGGCATGGCTAAGCTCCTCGCGCGTCGTTAGATTTTGAAGCTGTCCCATTTAGGGCTGCTAACGATCTGATTCGTCGTCAGCAGCCGTCATGTATCGACCGGAGAAGCCGCTTGCAAAACGGAGCGCCTTCCGCTGGAGCGAAGGTGCGATGCACGCGATCGGGACGAAGCGCGACGAAGAGGCCGGCATGGTTTATCGCTCGAATAGCTGCAAAAAAGCCCCGATCCAAGCTGCGAATCAGGGCGGATCGCAGCTGTTCGAGGCTAATTGCTCTTATGGCCAGGAGGACCGCGGCGCCATCCCCGCAAAGGCTCCGCACCGGGACATTCGCGCAGCGCTTAGCTCCGCAGCAGCGCCGGGTCGAAGTCGGGGACAAGGCCCTCGCGGGCGGCGCGGCCGAGCAGCGACTCGACGGCGGCCAGCCCGTCCTCGCCGAGCGACCGGGTGAACTCGTTGACGTAAAGCGCGATGTGGGAACGCGCGACGTCCGGCGACATCTCTTGGGCGTGCTCGCGTACATAGCCCGCCGATTCGTCCGGATGCGCCCAAGCGTATTCGACCGAGGCGCGCGTCCAACGGGCCAGCGACTCGACGTCCATGCCGCGGCGGGCGATGATCGCGCCGAGCGGGATCGGCAGGCCGGTGTCGGCCTCCCACCAGACGCCCATGTCGGCCATGAGCGTCAGGCCGTAGTCGGGATAGGTGAAGCGCGCCTCGTGGATGACGAGGCCCGCATCGACGCGGCCGTCCCGGACGGCGGGCATGATTTCGTGAAAAGGCAGGACGACGATGCGCGGCGGCTCGCCGGTGATCTGCTGCGCCGTCCACAGCCGGAACAGCAGGTACGCCGTGGAGCGGTCGCTCGGCACGGCGACCGTCCGGCCGCTCAGCCAGGACGGGTCCATGCCCGGCGCAGCAGCGCCGACATGGGAGCGAGCCGCTCCGGCTGACGCGTCGGCCGACGGGCGTGCCGCTGCGCCGCTGCCGCCTTGCGAGCTCGCCGCAGCATCTCCGGCTTCTCGCCGATCCGTTCCTGCGGTCGGCTCCGCCGCGCCGCCAACTTCCGCCCGCTCCGCAGCGATCCGGCCGCCGCCGGCCGTCAGCACGAGCGGGCCGCAGCCGCGGCCGAGCGCGCCGCCGCATGGGATGAGGGCGTAGCGGTCCAGCACGTAGGGGAGAGCGGCATACGAGATCTTCATGACCTCGGGTCCTTCGCCGCGAGCGGCCCAGCCGTTGGTGACGTCGATGTCGGCGTACGTCACGTCGAGCTCGGGCGCGCCCGCGATCAGGCCGTGCGCCCAGGCGTGGAACACGAAGGTATCGTTGGGACATGGAGAATAAGCGATTTTCATCTTCATCGGATGTTCAGCACCTCCGGCAAAATCGCGGCCGTCCGCTCCAGCGCCGCCAGCGCGTCGCCGATGCGCCAGGCGTCGCGGTCGCGCGGACCGACCGCGTTCGAGAGGGCGCGGACCTCCATCGCCTCGATGCCGTGCATCGAGGCGGCGAGCGCCGCGCCGTAGCCTTCCATCGCCTCCGCCGCCGCGCCGGGCACCCGGCGCAGCAGCTCGGCGGCCGTCTCTCCGCTGCCCGTCACCGTGGACAGCGTCAGCACCGGCGCCGCTGTCGCGGCCATGCCGGCCTGCCGCAGCGCCTCGGCCAGCGCCTCGGCGACTTCGCGGTCCGTCTTCACGCGCCACGAGCCGAAGCCGAGCTCGTCCACGCTGGCGAAGCCCTGCGCGGTCTCCGCTCCGAGATCGGCGCATACGATCTCGGTCGCGACGACGACGGAGCCGACCGGCGCGGCTCCGGGGAAGCCGCCGCCGATGCCGGCGCTGACGACATAGCGCAGCGGCGGCCCGCCGGCGATCGCCAGCGCCGTGCTGGCTGCCGCAGCGGCCGGGCCGACGCCGCCGGCGACGACGATGTAGCGCCCGACCCGGCGCAGGGGGCCCTCCGCCTCGCCGCAGCTTTCTTCGGGGCACGCCTTCATCAGGCCCCGCACGACGGCATCCCGCTCCGCTTCGACGGCGGCGACGATCAGGACATAGGCGGGCGGGTCGGGCAGGATACGTTTTTTCATTCGGAATGGACCTCTTTCCTCGGATGTGCCGCCTGCCGGTCCTCGGGCCGCATAGGCGCGGCGAGGCCGGGGCAGGTTCGGCTGCTTCCTCTAACGATACTCCTGCGGGCTGCCGGATTCAAGGAAGCCGCGCGTCAGGACGGAAAACGGCGTGAGCGCGTGGGAGGCGGCGCGGCGCAAGGGAGAGGGGGCGAAGCGGGGGAGCATGCCGCATCACCGGCGAAAAAGCGGGCTGCGGCGGAGGCCGGATCAGCGGCGGGGAAAATCGTGAAGTCGGCGAATGTTGAGAATTGGCAAAGCTCGTCTTCCTGCGTATGGTAACCTGAGAGAGGAGGATAGGTTAGCATGGAGAAAAAAGCAAAGCGAAGCCTAGAAAGCCCCGGCGGGCCTCGTCCTGCCGCAGCCGAAGCCGACGCAACCAAAGCCGACGTCGCATTGGCGCCCCCCCAAAACCGAAGCCGTCGCAGCCGAGTCCGCCGCCGCCTCGGCGCCTCCCGCAACCGGAGCGGCCGCAGCCGAAGCCACCGCCGCATCGGCGACCCCCGCAATCGAATCCGCCGCAACCGAATCCGCCGCCTCGGCGACCCCCGCAGCCGGAGCGGCCGCAGCCGAAGCCACCGCCGTCTCGGCGCCCCCCGCAACCGAATCCGTCGCACCCGAGTCCGCCGCCGCATCCGCGCCCCCCGCAACCGAAGCCGCCGCGGACCGTCCCGCTCCGATCGCGCCTATACTGCGGCTTCGCGTCTGAATAACGGCCGCCAATCGCGCAAGCGCCGCGCCGTAGGGCCGCTTCGGGCTTCGTCTACCATGGCTGAAGGGAGGATCTTCATGAAAAGCAGCTGGTTCCGCAAGCTTCTGCTCTCGTACCTTCCCGCTTTTTTCATCGTCGTGTCGATCCTGTTCGTCGTCTTTTTTCAAGCTCTGAACGAGCAGAGCCGCAAGGAAGCGGCCAAGGCGAACGACTTCCTCGTGCAGCAGGCGATCCGCCATGCCGACAACTCGTTGCGCGCCATCGACTACCGCATCCTGCAGGACATCCTCGGCTCCGCCGTGCTCAAGGATTTCTACCGGGCGGAGGCGGAGGACGTCTTCGTCAACCTGCAGGCGGACCGGCTGATGGACTCATGGGCGTTCGGCAATCCCGCCATCGACTCCATTTATTTGTACCGCCCCCGCGACGGCTTTGTCTTCGGCGACGGCTCGCTCAAGACCGAGCCGTTCCGCGACGCCGCCTTCCTCCGATCCTATCTCGACGGGGAGCGGCCGATCGGCCAATGGAGCGACAAGCGCTCGTTCCAGCCGTATGCCATGTCCAAGCCGGCGGAGGTGATGACGATCGTGCGGGCCTACCCGGGCTTTTCCAGCGCCAAGACGGGCTACGTCGTCGTAAACGTCAGCTTGTCCAAGCTGGGGCAGGAGCTGGCTTCCATGTACGACCCCGGCCAGACGTTCATCGCCATGTCCGACCGCAGCGGCCAGTCTGCGATCGGGCCGAGGCTGGACGGCGGCGAGCTCGTTCTGGCCCAGTATGTCTCGCCGTACACAGGCTGGACGGTTTCCAGCGGCCCGACGGGCAAAGGGCTGAAGCTGACGCTCGACCTGTACAGCGTCTGGCTCGTGCTGGCGCTGGGCGCCGTCCTGCTCGGCATCGCCTGGGTCGTGCATGTCACCCGCCGCAATTACCGGCCGATCAGCCAGCTCGTCTCGCTGATCCGATCCAGCTCGCTCGTACCGCAGGACGGCCCGGGAGCCGATCGCAACGAGCTCGGCTTCATCCGCCTGTCGCTGGAGCAGCTGATGGAGGAGATGAAGCGCTCCAAGCAGCAGGATACGGAGAACCGGCTGCTGCGCAAGCGGCATCGCTTTCTGGAGGCGCTGGCGGGCGGCGCTCCGATCTCCCAGGCCGAGTGGGAGTCCGATCTGGAGCGTCTTGGCTTCGAGCCCCGCGGGCGGACGGCGTTTGCGTGGACGCTGGAGATCGACCGCCATGCCGCTTTTTCCCGAGCCTACAGCGCCCACGACCAGGCGATGCTCAAGTTCGTGCTCGCAAGCGTCGTAACGGAGACGGTGCAGGGCGGCGGCGGAGCGGCTTGGGCGGAATGGACGGGAGACCGGCGCATGAGCGCGATCGTCTGGCTGCCGCCGGAGGCGGGGCTGGACGAGGCGAGGCGGCTGGCCGCCGAGGCGTCGGACTGGATCCGCGACAATCTGGCGTTCGGCGCCACGATGGCGCTGCACGGTCCGGCCGGACCGCTCGAGGAGATCCGCCGCTCGGCGGACATCGCCGCCAGCCTGCTGGCCTACAAGGCCGCGCTCGGCACGGGCAAGGTCATCACGCCGGATCGTCTCGGCAGCGGCGGCAGTCCGCTGCATGATCATTTCGGCACGATCCAGCAGCTCGCCCAGGCGTTCCGCACGGGCGACCCCGGCTGGAGGGAGCGGCTGCGCAGCCTGTACGCGCAGATCCGCCAGTCCTGCTTCTCGCGTCAGGAGATCGAGAGCCTGCAGCAGGTGCTGTACCAGCAGATGGATCGGATGTTCCTGGAGCTGGCCAAGGAGTACTGGACGGCGTGGAAGGAAACGGAGGCGGAGCTGCTCGCCCTCGACCGGGAGTGGGAGGCGCTGGACGAGCTGGAGGCAGGCTGCCTCGGCGCGCTGGAGCGGATGGACGCGCGGATGAGCGAGCTGCGCGACTCGCAGTCGGCCCGCAGCGAGATCGCGGAGATCCGGGCCTACATGGAGGAGAACTTCGGCAGCCCGGAGCTGTCGCTGGACTATTTCGGCGATCGCTTCTCCATCCATCCCAAGACGATCAGCAAGCTGTTCAAGGAGCAGTTCGGCGAAAACTTCATCGACTTCCTGATGGGGCTACGGATGGAGCAGGCGAAGCGCATGCTCGGCGAGCCGTCGCTGTCGCTGCAGGAGATCAGCCGGCACATCGGGTATTACAACTACAATTCCTTCAACCGCGCGTTCAAGAACCATACCGGCATGTCGCCGAGCGATTTCCGCAAGCGGGCGCCGCGACCGAGCGCGGGGTGATCCGCCGCCTTCCGGCCTTCCGGCCTTGCCTACGCCATTTGGCGCAGGCAAGGCTTTTTTCTATTCCGCTCGCCGATCGGGTCAGATAATGTGACGCGGACGTCACAGAGACGGCTGCGACCGGATCGGAATGGCGGCCGTTTCGGCCTGAAACGGCGCGGAGAAAATCGTGAAGTCAACGAATCTTACGCATTGCGGCTGCGGCGGCGGGCGGGCTACCATCGAATCAGCGACGCCGGCCGCCCGGGCCGAGCCGGTCCCATCCAAGCGGTTGCGAAAGGAGATGCCTATGGCTCATGCATGGACAAGGGTCAAGCGCAGCTGGGAGCTGTACGTGCTGCTGCTGCTGCCTGTCCTGTATCTGATCGTCTTCAAGTACGTTCCGATGTTCGGCGTCCTGATCGCCTTCAAGGATTTCAACATCGTCCAGGGCATCCTCGGGAGCCCATGGGTCGGCCTCAAGCATTTCGAGGCGCTGTTCCGCTCGCCGAACTTTCCGATCCTCATCCAGAACACGCTGCTCATCAGCCTGTACTCGCTCGCAGCGGGCTTCCCGGTGCCGATCCTGCTGGCGCTGGCGCTGAACGAGGTGCGGACCGGACTGTTCAAGCGATCGGTGCAGCTCGTCACCTACGCGCCGCATTTCATCTCCACCGTCGTCATGGTCTCGATCCTCATCCTGATGCTCTCGCCGCATGTGGGCATCGCCGACCGGCTGTACGGCCTGTTCGGCTGGACCGCGCCCAACTTCATGGGCGAGCCGGGCTTCTTCAAGTCCATCTACGTCTGGTCCGGCGTCTGGCAGGAGATGGGCTACGCCTCGATCATCTATATGGCGGCGCTGGCCGGCGTCGATCCGTCGCTGTACGAGGCGGCGAGGATGGACGGCGCGTCGAGGCTGCGCAAGATGCTCCACATCGACCTGCCCGCGCTCGTGCCGATCACCGTCATCCTGCTCATCCTGAGCCTCGGCAACATCATGGGCGTCGGCTTCGAGAAGATCTACCTCATGCAGAACCCGCTCAACGTCGCCACCTCCGAAGTCATCGCGACCTATGTGTACAAGGTCGGCCTGCTCGGGGCGAACTTCAGCTTCTCGTCCGCCGTCGGCCTGTTCAATTCCGTCATCAACCTCATCCTGCTCGTCGCGGTCAACACGATCTCCCGCAGGGTGTCGCAGAACAGCCTGTGGTAAAAGAAGGGAGGATGCCCATGCTCCGCTCCCGGCGCATCAAGGAGCCGATCGGCGACCGCATGCTCGTCGCCGCCATCTACGCGGCTCTCGCTCTTGTCGCCGTCGCCGTCGCCTATCCGCTGCTCTACATCGTAAGCTCGTCCTTCAGCTCTCCGCGAGCGGTCGTCTCCGGACAGGTGTGGCTGCTGCCGGTCGACTTTTCGCTGCGGGCCTATGCCTCGATCTTCCAGAGCTCGCAGCTCATGCTCGGCTACTGGAACAGCATCGTCTACACCGTCGTCGGCACGTTCCTGAACGTGGCGTTCACGGTGCTCATGGCCTTTCCGCTGTCGCAGCGGCGCCTGGCCGGAAGAGGCTTCTTCATGGTGCTGATGATGACGACGATGTTTTTCAGCGGCGGCCTCATTCCCACCTATCTGCTCGTGAAGGAGCTGCATCTGCTCGATACCCGCTGGGCGATGTGGCTGCCGGGCGTGTTCTCGGTATTCCAGGTCATCGTCGCCCGCACCTTCTTCCAGACGTCGATTCCGGCCGAGCTGCAGGAAGCCGCCGAGATCGACGGCTGCCGCGATATCCGCTACCTGTGGAGCGTCGTGCTGCCGCTGTCCAAGCCGATCCTCGCCGTGCTCACGCTCATGTATGCGGTCGGCCACTGGAACGCCTATTTCGACGCGCTCATCTACCTGCGGTCGGAGCATCTGTTCCCGCTGCAGTACGTGCTGCGCAACCTGCTCATCCTGAACGCGTCGGATCCGGAAATGCTGGCCAATACGACCAAGGGGATGCGCGACCAGGGCTTTGAGCAGGCGCTGAAGTATGCGCTCATCGTCGTCGCCAGCGTGCCGGTGCTGGTTCTGTATCCGTTCGTGCAGAAGCATTTCGCCAAGGGCGTCATGGTCGGCTCGCTGAAGGGTTGACCGGCGCGCGGCTTCAAGGAGGTGAGGCTTTCCGTCTGCGCGCCTCTTCCCTGGGAGGAGGCGCGGGAGACAGCACGGCCGGCTCGTCCGCGAAAAGCCGGACGGGCCGGAGCAAGGCTGCGCATGATTGGATTGGACCATATCGAAGGGGGCTGAGCGTATGGGATGGAAGCGCGAGGGGAAGCGGCTGGCCGTGCTGCTGGCGGCGACGGGCCTGCTGCTGGGAGCTTGCTCGAGCGGCAGCGAGAACGGAGCGGCCGGGGGCGAGGCAGCGGGAGCGGCGGAGGACGGAAAGCCGGTCGAGATGACGTTTTTTGCCGTCCAGGGCAAGGCTCCGCTGGAAGAGAACGAGTATACGAAGCGGGTGGAGGAGAAGTTCGGCGTCAAGATCAAGTGGGATCTCGCTCCGCAGGACGCGCTCAAGGACCGGCGGCAGCTGCTGCTGGCCAGCGGCGACTACCCGGAGGTGTTCCTCGAGGGCAAGTTCTCCAACACCGACCTGCTGACGTACAGCAAGCAGGGGGTGCTGATTCCGCTCAACGGCTTGATCGACCAGTACGCGCCCAACCTGAAGGCGCTCATGGAGAAGAAGCCGTACTTGAAGGAGTCGATGACGGCTCCCGACGGCAACATTTACGGCATCCCGCGCTTCAACGAGTGCTACCACTGCACTTATTCCGAGAAGTACTGGATGAACAAGGACTGGCTCGACAAGCTCGGGCTGCAGGTGCCGACGACGACCGACGAGCTGTACGAGGTGCTCCGGGCCTTCAAGACGAAGGATCCGAACGGCAACGGCAAGGCCGACGAGATCCCGCTTACGGGGGCTCCGAACAAAAACGTCTGGAACGGCAATTTCGACGCTTATTTGATGAATGCCTTCATCTATAACGACAACGACAAGTACCTGACGCTTCAGGACGGCCAGGTCGGCTTCGCGGCCGACAAGCCGGAGTGGAGGGAGGGCCTCGCCTATATGCGCAAGCTGTACAAGGAAGGGCTCATCGATCCGGCCGCGTTCACGCAGAACGACCAGGCGATCAGCCAGCTCGGCAATCGCGAGGGAGACGAGATCGTCGGCTCGATGACGACGGCGCTGCTCAGCTATCTCGTCAATGTGTGGGACGACGGCATCACGCGCCATCAGCATTGGGTCGCCGTGCCGCCGCTCAAGGGACCGGGAGGCGTGCAGCTGACCGGCGTGCAGCAGGGCATCACCGACTTCGCCTTCGCGCTGACGAACAAGGCGTCCGAGCGGCAGCAGATCGCGGCGATTCATCTCGTGGACTACGCGTTCAGCGAGGAAGGCGCGCTGCTGAGCGAATACGGCGTCCAGGAGGGCATCGGCTGGAACAAGGCGAAGGAGGGCGAGCTCAACATCTGGGGCAAGCCGGCCAAGTACAGCTTCGACAACCTGCCGCCCGCCGACGAGAACGAGATCCGCAACGACAGCTGGTCGCTGCTCGGACCGAAGGATATGTCCAAGGAGTTCCGCGACGCGTTCGCCTCCAGCCAGAACCCGCTCAGCTCGAAGGGCTACGAGACGCGGCTCGCCCAAGCGACCAAGCTGTACGAGCCGTACGCTCCCGCGGAATTCTATCCGTCCGGCGCGTACCTGCGGCCGGAGGATACGGAGACGGCGGCCCAGCTGACGACGGGAATCAAGGAGTACGTCATGACCAACCTCGCCCAGTTCGTCATCGGCAACAAGGATCTGGACACGGATTGGGACGCGTATGTCAAAGGCTTCGACGGCCTGAACCTGAAGCAGTACATCGACATCTATCAGGCGGCCATCGAGAAGAAGTAGCCGAGCGGGCGCGGCGGGAGCCGAGCGCGCGAAGCGGCGTGAAAACGAGAAAAAACCGGCGGAAAGAGCCGGTTTTTTCTCGTTTTTCGCGATGCGCTTCAATCCGCTCCGCGCCGGAGCCCTTCCGGCCGGCCGGCCGGAAGGCGTCATTCCTCCCGCAGCGAGATGTTGCCCGAGCCGGTGCTCAGCTTCACCTGCACCTGGCCGTCGCCGAAGACCAGCTCGCGCGATTTGCGCTCGCCGTCCTCGTCCTCGTTCCAGTCGCTGCGGAAGCGGCCGGAGCCGACCGAGTACTGGACCGTCGCGGAGGCCGGGGCGATCCTCGTCGCCAGCGTGATGTTGCCGCTGCCGCTGCTCGCGGTGACCGGCAGCTCCAGCCGGTCCATCTCGGCCCGGATGTTGCCGCTGCCCGCATCGAGCTGGAGGGCGGCGAGCACGTCTTCGAGCGAGATGTTGCCGCTGCTCGCCTTGGCCGCCAGCTCCTCCGCGACGACGCCTTCGCCGTCGATGCTGCCCGAGCCGGACCGCAGGCTGATGACGCCGCCTTTGACGCCGGTCAGCTCGATGTCGCCGGAGCCGGTCTTGAACGTCAGCTCCCCGGCCTCGACCCCTTGGGCGTCGATATCGCCGCTGCCGAGCTCCGCTTGCAGCGCTTCGAACTTCCGCGCCGGGAGCTCGATGCGCATCGTCACGTTCACGATGTTGAAGCCGAACGTGAAGGCGCCGCCTTCCTTGCCCTTGACCGTCAGCTCGTCGCCTTGCGGATCAAGCTCCAGCTTGATCTTGTCGAGCGACTTCTTGCTCGCGCGACCGGTGATCGTCGCGATGATCTTGTCGTCGCTCGCGCCTGCCGCCAGCTCGATATCCATGCTGCCGGCCTCCGCCCGAAGGCGCGAGATGCCGTCCGCCGGCACCTCCTCGCTCAGCCTCACTTCTTCCGTGCCGAATTGGAGGAGCGACTCCCGGTCGCCTTGGCCAAACGTCACGCCGGCGCCGATCAAGCCGCCGAGCAGCAGGATCAGGCCGAGCAGGACGACGTTCCTCATGCTGCGGTTCATCTCGCCACGCTCCTTTTCATCATCTTCGTGTTGGCCAGCAAATACTTCAGCGTCAGCCGCATGATGCCTCCGGTCAGCTTATAGGCCGCGGCTCCGAGCAGCAGCCCGAGTCCGCCGGCGATCATCGCGCCGAAGACAGCGAGCGGCATCGCGATCGCGTCGCCGGTCCATCCTTCCAGCAGGACCGCGAAGGCGGCGATGACGAACGAGCCGGCGACCGCCCACAGCGCGAGCAGCAGCCCGAGCAGGGCGAGGTACGGGCCGAGCACGAACACGAGATTGAAAAAGCCGAGCCCGACCGCGGCGAACACCGCCCTCGAGACGAGCCGCACGCCTCCGCCTCCTTGGCTGGCTGCCTCGACGCGGTAGCCGAGCAGCAGCTCGCGCGCGACCGCCCGCGGATCGCCGAGCTCCGCCGCTGTCTGCTCCTCCGGCTGCCCCTGCTCCGCCGCGATCCGAAAATGCTCCTCGTAGTCATACATCCATTCCCGCCGCTTCGCCTCGGGAACGGGGGCGAGCTGCTGCCACAGCTCGTTCAAGTAATGCTCCCTCGTCATCGTTCCACACCTTCCTTGATCAATTCGTCGACGGCATGCGAGAAGGTCCGCCACTCGCGCACGAGCTCCATCAGATGCTGATGCCCGAGCGGCGTCAGCTTGTAGTATTTGCGGGGAGGGCCTTCCGTCGACTCGCGCAGGTAGGTCGTGAAGTACCCTTCCTGCGTCAGCCGGTTGAGCAGCGGATAGACGCTGCCGACCGCGACCTCGAACTTGGACGACATGGCCACCGCCAGCTCGTAGCCGTAGCGGTCCTCCCAAGCGGTCAGGGAGAGGACGCACAGGTCGAGCACGCCTTTTTTGAATTGCACGTTCATCCGCATGGCTCCTATCTTATGCACGGTATTGATTAATGTGTAATAGCTGTCGATGAGGAATACCGTTCGCTGGAACCAACATACCATGCGCTATTCATCATGGCAAGATAGCGGCGCGAAAATCGGACGAAAGCCCGGCGGCCCCTCCGTCTCGAGACGGAGGGGCCGCCGAACCAACACCTGAAAAAATCAAACCTCACCCCTGAAGTTCCTGCCTTGTTGCAACCGCTTCACGAGCGCATAATCCAGATATAACTTGCCAAGGGGGACTTGAAAGGTGGAAAAACAGATGAGAAGGTCCGAAAAGAAAGCTCTGAAGAAATCCGCGCTGCTGCTGACGGCAGGCGCGCTGGCGGTCGGCCTCGCGGCATGCGGCAGCGGCAACGAGCCGGCGGCCAATACGGGCGGCGCGTCCAACGAGGCGGCAGCCAATACGGGAGCCTCCGGCGGCGACAGCGGCAAAAAAGTGACGATCACGTTCCAGAACATCTACCCGGACGAAACCTCCGTGACGAACAAGATCATGAAGGAGCTCGTCGCCGACTACGAGGCGGCCAACCCGAACATCAAGATCGAGCTCGACTCGCTCAATACCGACCAGCAGAAGCTGAAGCTGAAGACGCAAGCGGCCTCCAAGGAAGTGCCGGACATCACGATCGTGAATCCGGCCGCCCAGATGAAGCCGTTCGTCGACGCGGGCGTGCTTGCGCCGCTCAACGACATGCTCGACCAGAACGGCCTGAAGGATACGTTCCAAAAAGGGCTGCTCGACTACTACAGCTTCGACGGCAACGTATACGCCCTGCCGGACGGCAACAACATCGAGGTCGTCTACTATAACAAGGACCTGTTCGCCCAAGCGGGCATCACCGACGTGCCGAAGACGTTCGACGAGATGCTCGAGGACGTCAAGGCGCTTAAGGCGAAAGGCATCACGCCGATCGCGATCGGCGAGAAGGATACATGGACCGGCTCGTTCCTGTTCATGAACATCCTGCTCCGCACGAACGGCGGCCCGGGCTTCCTGCAGGACGTCATGGACGGCAAGAAGGACTTCAACGATCCGGCGTTCACGGAAGCGGTCGACGCGTTCCAGGAGCTGGTGCAGGCCGGCGCGTTCCCAGAGGGCGCGACGAGCATCGACGCCAACGCAGGCGGCAACATTTTCAAGACGGGCAAAGCGGCCATGTTCATCATCGGCTCGTGGGAAACGGGCAACATCGACGCTTCCAGCGTAGCGGGCAAGGTCGGCGCGTTCTCCTTCCCGACGGTGAACGGCAAGGGCGACGTCAACCAGTTCATGCTGGCGCCGGGCTCCGGCTTCGCGATCAGCGCGAACAGCAAGCATCCGCAAGAAACGAAGGACTTCCTGAACTACTTCATGACGAACTTCCCGAAAAAGAAATTCGAGCTGAAGGACGCAGTCGGCCTCGGCCAAGTCGTCGAAGGCGACTTCGCGGCAGCGGGCTACTCCGATCTGGCGGTCGGCATCCTCGATCTGTTCAAGAGCGTCAGCGGCGGCGACCTCGCCTTCGACAACACGATGAACCCGGCCGTAGCCCAGGCTCATCTGAGCAGCATCCAGAACCTGTTCGTGCAGAAGGTCGATTCCAAGCAAGTGGCGAAAGAGCATCAAGACGCGTTCGCGGCCAACAAGTAAGCCTGCGATAGGCAGCTAGCCGGCCCCCTGGCCGGAAGAAAGGCCGGGCGGCAAGGACGGTTTCCCCGAAAGGGGGCTGTCCTTGCCTTTTCGGCACAGCGGACGGCTCTCGTCCGCTGCGGGAGAGGAGTAGAGATAAAACCATGAATGTGCTCAAAGTGCGTTGGTGGACGATCGGAATCTTCGTGCTTCCTTGTCTGCTGCTGTATATGATGATGGTATTCGTCCCGATCGTCATCTCGGGCTATACGAGCCTGGTCGAGTGGGACGGCATCGGCGTCAACAAGACGTTCGTCGGCCTCGACAACTACGTCGACATCCTGTTCCATGACCCGCATTTCTGGCCGGCGGTGCGCCGCACGCTGATGTACGCGGTGTTCTCCATGGCGGAAATTCCGATCTGCCTGCTGTTCGCGATCCTGATCAACCGCTACGTCAAGCGCGGCAACCGGCTCGTGTCGATCTACTTCATGCCGGTCATCCTGTCGGTCGTCATCATCGGCCAGCTGTGGAAGACGATCTACAACCCGCTCGACATGGGCGGCATGATCAACGGCATCCTGAACGCGCTCGGCATGCAGGGGCATATGCGCGCCTGGCTGAGCTCGCCGCAGTTCGCGATGTACTGCCTGTACTTCGTCTCGCTCTGGCAGTATTTCGGCTATCACCTCATCATCCAGTTCACCGGCGTCCAGAACATCCCGTCCGACATCTACGAGGCGGCCAAGATCGACGGCGCGGACGGCTTCAAGGCGGACCGCTACATCACGCTGCCGCTCATCGTGCCGGTGTTCAAGATTTCCATCGTGCTGGCGTTCATCGGCTCCCTGCAGGCATTCGACCTCATCATGGTCATGACCGGCGGCGGACCGGCCCACGCGACGGACGTCATCTCGACGCTCATGTACAACAACACGTTCCTGACCTTCAAGTACGGGTACGGCAGCGCCTTGGCCATGACGCTGGTGTTCATCTGCCTGGCGTTCACCTTCGTCATCAACGGCGTCTTCAACCGCATCGAGAAAAAGGTCGGCTAAGGGGGAGATACGGTCTATGGCATCCATCAAAAAAGGAGTCGTGTATCTTCTCCTCGGCATCCTTGTCGTCACGCAGGTGTACCCGCTGCTCTGGCTCATCCTGTATTCCTTCAAGACCAATGAGGAAATCCTAGGCGGGAGCTTCTTCGCGCTCCCGGCGTCTCCGCGCTTCGCGAATTATACGGAGGCGTACGAGCAGGGCAACTATCTGCGCTATCTGTTCAACAGCATCTTCGTCACCGTCATCACGATGGTCGTCGTCATCGTGCTGGCGTCGATGGTCGCCTATGCGATCTCCCGCTTCCGCTGGAAGCTGGCGCCGGCCGCGCTGCTCGTCTTCATGCTCGGCCTCATGATCCCGATGCAGGCGACGCTGCTGCCGCTGATGGTCATGTTCAAGAACATCGGCATCCTCAACACGCATTGGTCGCTCATCCTGCCGTACATCGCGTTCCAGACGCCGGTCGCGGTGTTCATCCTGAGCGGCTTCATGAAAGGCATCCCGCATGAGATCGAGGAGTCGGCGTTCATGGACGGCGCGAGCGTGTACCGGATCTTCCGCAGCATCATCCTGCCGATCTCGGTGCCGCCGATCATGACCGTCTGCATCCTGACGTTCATCAACATCTGGAACGAGTACATCCTGGCGGCGACGTTCATATCCTCGGAGCGGCTCAAGACGCTGCCGTTCGGCGTCAACAGCTTCGTCAGCCAGTACACGACCAATTACGGCAACATCGGCGCGTTCCTCGTGATGGGCGCGATTCCGGTCATCCTGATCTACTTCATCCTGTCCGAGCGCATCACCAAGGGCATGGTGGCCGGCGCCGTCAAGGGCTGACGCTCTCGGCAGAACCGGGCAGAACCGGGCAGAACCGGGCAGAACCGGGCAGGGCCGGTCCAGCCGGAGCGGTCCGGAGCCTTCATCGTCAACCGCTTATTCGGTTCATCCGCTTCAAAAGCGAACCCCGCCTCCCGCGCGAATTTTTTTCGCGCGGGAGCGCGGGGCTTTGCCGTCATTCTGCCGTCCAAAGGGGGGAAGCTCATGTGGCCGCGCAGCCAGACGCTCCAGCAACGGCTCTTTCTCGTGCTGCTCTGCTGCATGACCGGGATCGTCATCGTCGTCAGCCTGCTGTTCTACAACCGCACGACCGAGCAGCTGCAGCGCAAGATCACCGACCTGTCCCAGCGCAACGTGTCGCAGACGATCGGCCTGTTCGACCTGCTGGACAAAGGCTTCGACAGCCTGTCCAAGTCGATCTCCAACAACTTCGACCTCGTGCGGCTGCTGCAGGCGAGCCCGACCGAGCCGCGCGAGCGGTTCGCGAACGAGCGGGCGATCACGAACATCATCGGCACCAACTACTTCTCCCGCGACGATATGATCGGCATCCATATCATCACCGACCGCGGGCCGGTGTACAATTACGGCAATTACATCAATGAGATGGTGCCCGGCTACCGCTCGGCGGACTGGTACCGCTCGATCGTCGAGGAAGGCGGCAAGATCGTCTGGCTCGGCATCTATCCGTCGTCGATCGTGGACCAGAACGAGCATCGTCCGGTGCTTGCCTTCGGACGGCAGCTGTTCGACCTCGACGAGCATCGCCCGATCGGCGTCGTGCTGTACGAGTCGAGTCCAGCCCCCATCGTCGCGGCGCTCGCCAACCTCAAGCTGAGTCCGAGCAGCGAGGTGTATCTGATCGACGAGGGCGGCCGGCTCGTGAGCTCGACCGGCGGAGCGCGGCAGCTGCCGGCGATCGCCGAGGGGCCGCGTCCGGAGACGGCCGGGGAATCGCTCGTCACGGAGAAGGACGGCAAGCTCGTCGTCTCCTCGCGCCTGCCGTTCGCGGAGTGGACGGCGATCACGGTGACGCCGGCGCGCGACCTCAAGGTGGAGCTCGTCGAAATGCAGCGCTATCTCATCATCGTCGGCGTCGTGCTCGTGCTGCTGTCGATCGTCGCCGCCTCGGTGCTGTCCAACATGATCTCCTCGCCGATGCGCCGCCTCATCCGCGAGATGAAGCGCGTCGAGCTCGGCAACTTCCAGGGCGTCATCGAATCGGGCAGCTACCGCGAGATGGACGCGATGGCGTCCTCGTTCAACCGCATGGTGCGGCAGATCGGACGGCTCGTCGACCGGGTGCGCCAGAGCGCGGCCGGCGAGAAGAACGCCGAGCTGCTCGCGCTGCAGTCCCAGGTCAATCCGCATTTCCTGTACAACACGCTCGACATGATCTATTGGATGCTGGACGAGCGGGAGGAGGACGATCTCGGAGAGGTCGTGCTCGCGCTCTCGCGGATGTTCCGCTACAGCAGCCACTGGGAGCAGGGCGCGCCGGTGACGCTGAGGGAGGAGCTGGAGCAGATCCGCGACTATTTGACGATCATCACGATCCGGCTGGAGGGCCGGGTGTCGGTCGGCATCGACATTCCGGAGGAATGGCTGGACGTGCCGATGCCTAAAATGATCCTGCAGCCGGTCATCGAGAACGCCGTCAAGCACGGCCTCGAGCCGTTGTCCGGCGACGGCCGGCTGGAGCTGACGGCCGAGGCGCGGGAAGGTCGGCTGCTGCTGACGGTGCGCGACAACGGCGTCGGCATGCCGGAGGAGACGCTCGCGCGGCTGCGCGCCTCGTTCGAGGCTGCGCCGCAGGTCAAGATCCAGCCGGGAGCCGAGCGCAGGCAGGGCGGGATCGGGCTCGCCAACGTGCATCGCCGGCTGCGCCACACGTTCGGCGCCGGCTACGGCCTGCAGGCGGACCGCGAGCCGGACGGCGGCACCGTCATCCGGCTGACGCTGCCGATTCCGCCGCTGGCCGGACGGACGCAAGCGCAGGCGGAGCCTGCGCCGGCAGCCGACTCGCAAAAGGGAGAGGAGACGCAGCAGTCATGAACATCCTGATCGCAGACGACGAAAGCATCATCCGCACCGGCATCCGCCGGACGCTGGAGCAGTCCATGCCGGACTGCGGCATCCATCTGGCCGCCTCGGCCGACGAGGCGGCGCGCGTGCTGTCGGAGCATCCCATCGACATCGTGCTGACCGACATCCTCATGCCCGGCATGGACGGCTTGGAGTTCATGCGCCTGTCGCGGCGCAGTTATCCCGCCATCAAATGGGTCGTCATCTCGGCTCATTCGGAATTCGCCTACGCGCAAAAAGCGGTGCAGCTCGGCGCGAAGGACTATCTGCTGAAGCCGATCGGCAAGAAGCGGCTGCTGGAGCTCGTCGGGGAGCTGGCGGCCGAGCTCGCGGCGGAGAGCAGCGCCCTCAAGGAGGGAGAGCTGCTGCGCAGCAGCCGCAAATACTTGCGCGAGGCGATGTTCCAGCGGCTCGCCTCGGGCCAGGATGTCGGGCAGCTGGACGTGCCTTCCCTGATGGACCGCTATCCTTCGTTCCATCTCGTCATGGTGCGCCTCGAGCCGGGACTGCGCGACGCGGGGCTGGAGCATTTTGTCGTGGACAACGTGTTCAGCGAGCTGCTGGAGCGCAGCGGCGACGGATTCGTCGTCAGCTATGACCGGCATACGCTCATCGGCGTCGCCGCCGTGGAAGCGGAGGAGGCGCTGTCCGGCCTGCTGGCCAGCCTGCGCGGCTACCTCGGCCGCTACCTGCGGATTCCGTTCCAGATCGCCTCCAGCGGCCGGATCGGCGAGATCGGGGAAGTTCCGGACGCCGTGCGGAAGCTGTACCGGACGATGACGGCCGCGGACGAGCCGGGCCAGGCGCCGCTGCGCATCAAGGGCGGCAGCGACAACAAGGCGATCGAGGTCGCCCTTCAATATATCGCCGCCCACTATCGGGAGGAGTCGCTGTCGCTGGAGCGGATCGCGGCCGTCGTTTATCTCAATCCGGTCTATTTCAGCCAGCTGTTCAAGCAGAAGACGGGCCAGGGCTTCAAGGACTACCTGATCGGCTTGCGCCTGGAGGAAGCGCGCCAGCTGCTGCGGGAGTCCGATCTGAAGCTCGGAGAGATCGCGGAGCGGATCGGCTATCAGGACATGCGGCATTTCACGCAGGTGTTCCGCAAGCGATTCCAGATGACGCCGACAGAATATCGGCAAGAGAAGAAGAACACGGCTCCAGGCATTTCGAATACCTGACATCAGAATGGAATCTATGGCCGGCCTCCCGTCTCGACAGGACAGGAGGCTTAGGTCCGTTCTCGCAGAAAACGATTTTGGCGTAGGGCGGATGCGGCGTCGGGGAGGGCCTTGGGACAGATACATAAAACCAAGGAGAGCAGGTAAAAATACACAGGCGGACGATCCCGTCAAGGAGCCTCGGAAACGGAGAAGCGAATCCGGAGCCGAGCGGATGCGGATGCCCCGGCCGTTGCGGAGCCGGGAGTGGCGTGAAATATTATGAATAAAGATGAATGGATATTCATTTCGGTTTCTGGCTTCCAAGAGGCCGCAAGCGGACAAGGAAGGGAATGGAAGCAAAAAAAGCTTATATTATGCAGATGTTTTACTTTATCAAACATTTGCGTTAATTGAATAAAGCGACAACGTATTAGTCAATAAAACTGCATAATTATCAGTAAATTTAAATGATTTACACGATGAGTGCATAGTGATAAATTTATTTGGCAAAAGAAAATAATGCAAGTTGTGCTTCATCAAGTAGAATAGTATAATTCAATATATGCTATTCAACCATTAATGTGAGGGGCGTGTAAGGTTAGTGTACAAAAAGACAGGATTGACACTGGCGGCACTTATGATCGCGGGCGGCGTACTTGCTGCATGCGGCGACAGCAATAATGGCAATGCAGGCAACACCGGCGCAGCCAATACGGGCAACGAGAATGCGGCTGCGAACAATGCAGGCGGAGAAGCGGCAGCTCCTTCCGGCGACCAAGTGTTCCGCATGAACCTCACGTCCGAGCCTCCGACGCTCGACCCGGCCCTGATGCAGGACAACGTGTCCGGCACGGTAGCCGACGGCATCTTCGAAGGCCTGACCAAGAACGACAAGAACGGCGAGACCGTTCCAGGCATGGCCGAGAGCTGGGAAGTATCCGAGGACGGCAAGACGTACACGTTCAAGATCCGCTCGGACTCCAAATGGTCTTCCGGCAACCCGGTCACCGCGCATGACTTCGAATTCTCCTGGAAGCGCACGCTCGACCCGAACGCGGCCAAGCCGGCTCCTTACGCTTACCAGCTGTACTACATCGAAGGCGCTGAAGCCTACAACACCGGCAAGGGCGATGCAGCCGGCGTAGGCGTCAAGGCTCTCGACGACACGACGCTCGAAGTGAAGCTCGTCAACCCGACGACGTACTTCCTCAGCCTCGTCAACTTCTACACGTACTACCCGGTCGACAAAGTCACCGTCGAAAAAGATCCCAACTGGGCGAACGAAGCCGCTACCTTCTCCAGCAACGGTCCGTTCAAGCTGACCCAATGGGAGCACAACGCCAAAGTCGTGATCGAGCGCAACGAGAACTACTACGGCCAAGCCGACGTGAAGCTCGACAAGGTCGACTTCGCCATGATGGCGGACTCCAACACCGAGCTGAACAACTTCAACACGGACCAGCTCGACTGGGCCGGCAAGCCGACGGGCACGATTCCGGGCCCGCAGATCGACAAGCTTCGCAAGGAGAACGATCCGCAGCTGAAGATCACCGACGCCGCGAGCTCGTACTACTACATCTTCAACCAAAGCAAAAAGCCGTTCAACAACGCCAAGGTCCGCAAGGCTCTGTCGATGTCCATCGACCGCCAGCTGCTGATCGACCGCGTCGTGCTCGAAGGCCAGAAGCCGGCATTCGGATTCGTGCCGCCTAGCATCACCGGCGCCGAGAAGAGCTTCCGCGAAGAGACGCAAGAGACGTACTTCTCCGAAAACGTCGATGAAGCCAAGACGCTGCTGGCCGAAGGCCTCAAGGAAGAGGGCATGGACTCCTTCCCGGCGACGACGCTCATCTACAACACGTCGGACAAGCACGCCAAGATCGCGACCGCAATCACGGAAATGTGGAAGCAGAACCTCGGCATCGAAGTGAAGACCGAAGTCCAGGAATGGAAAGTCTTCCTCGACAACCGCACCAACCTGAAGTACGACATCGCTCGTGCAGGCTGGGGCGCGGACTACAACGATCCGATGACGTTCCTCGACCTCTACATCACGGGCAGCGGCAACAACGACATCGGCTACAAAAACGCCGATTACGACAAGCTGATCAAGGACGCTTACGCTTCCGCCGACAAGGCTGAGCGCGTGAAGCTGCTCGCTCAAGCGGAAAAAATCCTGATCGACGACATGGCTGTCATGCCGGTTTACTATGACACCAGCTCTTCCCTCGTCAAGGCTTATGTGAAGGATGCCTTCATGACGTACAACGGCAACATCAACTACAACTACGCTTACATCTCCAAATAAGCATACCGCCTGAGCAACTGACAGAGAGAAGAAGGGACCGCGGCAGGAGCCGTCGTCCGGCGCTTTCCGGCGCCGGACCGTCTCCGGACGTCCCTTCTTTCTTTGCGGTTGGGCAAGGTAATGAAAAGAGGTGCTGGAATGATTCGTTTCATCGGCCGGAGATTTCTGAACATTCTCCTGTCTCTGTTTGTCCTTGCAACCCTGACCTTCTTCCTCATGCAGGCGGTGCCGGGCAACCCTTTCCTGGATGAAAAGACTCCGAAGGCTGCGCAAGAAGCTCTCAAAGCCTTTTACGGCCTCGACAAGCCGCTCTGGCAGCAATATCTCGTCTACCTGGGCAACATCGTGCAGGGCGATCTCGGCATTTCCTATAAAACGCCGGGCCAAACCGTCACGCAGATCATCTCCCAGTCGTTCCTCTACTCGGCCAAGCTGGGCATCTTCGCGATCATCGTCTCGGTCATCGTCGGCGTCGCGCTCGGCATGATCTCCGCGATGTACAACCGCAAGCTCATCGACAAGTTCGCCGTCGTAATCTCCATCCTGGGCATCTCGATCCCGAACTTCGTCGTCGCTTCCGTCACGCAGTACTATATCGGCGCAGAGTGGAGATGGCTGCCGGTTTCCGGCCTCAACTCGCCGCTCGGCTACGTGCTGCCGACGTTCGCGCTGTCGGCGCTGCCGATCGCGTTCATCGCGCGGCTGACCCGCTCCTCCATGCTGGAGGTGCTGACGGCCGACTACATCCGCACCGCCAAGGCCAAAGGCATGTCGCCGCTGCGCATCACGCTCCGCCATGGCCTGCGCAACGCGATCCTGCCCGTCGTCACCTATCTCGGGCCGATGAGCGCCAACATCATCACCGGCGGCGTCGTCGTCGAGAAGATCTACAACGTGCCGGGACTCGGCCAGTTCTTCACGAACAGCGTCACGAACCGCGACTATCCGCTCATCATGGGCATTACCCTGTTCTATGCGGTCATCCTGATGTTCGCCCGCTTCCTCGCCGACATCGGCTACGCGATGGTGGATCCGCGGATGAAGAAGAGCAGCAAGGGAGGCTGATCAACAATGGACCAGATCAAAGAAACGAAACGGCCTCTTCCCGATCCGAAGAAGTTCGTGCCGCTGAAAAAGCGCGATTTCGCGCAGCAGCAAATGGCGCCGAGCTACACGACCTGGAAGCTGGCCATGATGAAGCTGACGGCCAACAAGTTCGCCATGGCTTCGGGTGTCGTGCTGCTGCTGATGATCATCATGGCGGTCATCTACCCGCTGTTCACGCCGCATGACTTCCGCTCGCAGCAGCTGCTGGACACGTTCCTCGCGCCAGGCGGCACGCATTACTTCGGTACGGACGAGCTCGGCCGCGACCTGTTCGCCCGCGCTTGGAAAGGCGCTCAGATCTCGCTGACGGTCGGCATCGTCGCCGCCATCGCCGACGTCATCCTCGGCATCATCATCGGCGGCATCATGGGCTACTTCGGCGGCAAGGTCGACGAGGTGCTCAACAAGATCAGCGAAATTCTCTACTCCATTCCTTACCTGCTCGTCGTCATCCTGCTCGGCGTCGTGCTCGGCCAAGGCATGTGGACGCTCATCATCGCGCTCACCGCGACGGGCTGGATCAACATGGCCTGGATCGTGCGCGGCCAGATCATGCAGCTCAAAAACCAGGAGTATGTCCTGGCAGCCAGAGCCATGGGCTCCGGCGGCTTCCGCATTCTGTTCAAGCATCTCATCCCGAACACGATGGGCCCGATCATCGTCACGATGACGCTGACCGTACCGAGCGCCATCTTCGCGGAGGCGTTCCTCAGCTTCCTCGGCCTCGGCGTGCAATCCCCGGCCGCATCATGGGGCGTCATGATCAACGACTCGCTTACGAGCTGGACGATCTACCCGTGGACGCTGCTCTTCCCGGCAGGCATGCTCTGCCTCGCCATGCTCGCGTTCAATATTTTCGGCGATGGACTTCGGGATGCGTTCGATCCGAAGACCCGGGTGGAATAAAACGTCCGATCCGACCATGAACGTTCTGCCGCCGCCGGCTGCCGGTGAAGGCAGGGCGGCAGCATTTCATATGACTTCTCGCAGCGGGCCTAGCGCGGCCCCTGCGCTAAGCAACCGATAGATGAGGAAGGTGAAGCACCATGGAACCGATTCTTAAAGTCGATGATCTGCGCGTCTCGTTCCGCGTGCGCGGCGGCGAAGTCCAAGCCGTGCGCGGCGTATCCTTCGAGATGGCCAAGGGCGAGGCGCTTGCGATCGTCGGCGAATCCGGCTCGGGCAAGAGCGTCACGGCCCAGTCGATGATGCGCCTCATTCCGACGCCGCCCGGCACGTACAAGGGCGGACAGATCGTCTTTGAGGGGAGCGACCTGCTCAAGAAGACGGAGAAGCAGATGGAATCCGTGCGTGGACGCGATATCGGAATGATCTTCCAGGACCCGATGACGTCGCTCAATCCGACGATGACGATCGGCTCCCAGATCGTCGAGGTGCTGACGCGCCACCAGAACATGAGCAAGGACGCCGCCTCCAAAAAGGCGGTCGACATGCTCCGCCTCGTCGGCATTCCGAACCCGGAAGCCCGCGTGAAGCAGTACCCGTTCGAGTTTTCGGGCGGCATGCGCCAGCGCGCGATGATCGCGATCGCGCTCAGCTGCGACCCGACGCTGCTGATCGCCGACGAGCCGACGACCGCGCTCGACGTGACGATCCAGGCGCAGATCCTGCAGGTCATGAAGGACATGCAGGAGAAGCTCGGCACGTCGATCATCCTTATCACGCATGACCTTGGCATCGTCGCCGACATGTGTGATAAAGTGATCGTAATGTATGCGGGCCAAGTCGTGGAGCGCGGCAACAAGTTCGAGATCTTCAAGTCGCCGCAGCATCCGTACACCCAAGGCTTGCTCAAGTCGCTGCCGCGTCTGGACCAGCGCAAGGACGAGCCGCTCATCCCGATCGATGGAACGCCTCCCGACATGGCGAATCCTCCGCAAGGCTGCGCGTTCGCCGCCCGCTGTCCGTACGCGATGGAGGTCTGCCTCGAGCAGGATCCGTATATGTTTACGCACAGCGACACCCACGAATCCAAGTGCTGGCTCCACGCCAAGCCGGAGTAAGGAGGAGAACCGATGGCAAGCCAACCGAACGCGATGCTCGAGGTGGACAACCTCAGCAAGTTTTTTGAAGTCGGCAAGGGCAAGACGCTCAAGGCGGTCAACGGCCTGAGCCTGTCCATCCGCAAGGGCGAGACGCTCGGCATGGTCGGCGAGTCCGGCTGCGGCAAGTCGACGGCCGGCCGCACGATCATGCGCCTGTACGAGCCGACTTCCGGCCAAGTGCGCTACAATGGCTCCAACATCTACGATCTCAAAGGCTCCAAGCTCAAGGCTTTCCGTCGCGAGATGCAGATGGTATTCCAGGATCCGTACGCCTCGCTGAACCCGCGCTGGACGGTCGAGAACATCATCGCCGAGCCGCTGGACAT
This sequence comes from Paenibacillus pasadenensis, assembly GCF_002864175.1. Taxonomy (NCBI): domain Bacteria; kingdom Bacillati; phylum Bacillota; class Bacilli; order Caryophanales; family Paenibacillaceae; genus Paenibacillus; species Paenibacillus pasadenensis. The sequence continues at coordinate 517,432 of NZ_NFEZ01000004.1, forward strand.
CCACAAGCTCGTGTCCAGTCCCAAGGAGCGCAAGGTCGCCGTCGAGCTCCTGCTCGATAAGGTCGGCCTGAACCCCTCGCATCTGACGCGCTACCCGCATGAATTCTCCGGCGGCCAGCGCCAGCGCATCGGCATCGCCCGCGCGCTCGCGGTCGATCCGAAATTCATCGTCGCCGACGAGCCGATCTCCGCGCTCGACGTGTCGATCCAGGCGCAGGTCGTCAACCTGCTGCAGAACCTGCAGCGCGCCGAAGGCCTGACGTACCTGTTCATCGCGCATGACCTGGCGATGGTCAAGCACATCAGCGACCGCATCGCCGTCATGTACCTCGGCAAGCTCGTCGAGATCGCCGACAGCGAGGATCTGTACGCCGATCCGCGCCACCCGTACACGCAGGCGCTGCTCTCGTCGATCCCGATCCCGGATCCGGAGATCGAGGCGAACAAGGAGCGCATCGTGCTGCGCGGCGATCTGCCGAGCCCGATCAGCCCGCCGAGCGGCTGCCCGTTCCGCACCCGCTGCCCGGCGGCGACCGAGCGCTGCGCGGCCGAAGTGCCGGAGCTGCGCCAGGTCGGACCGAATCCGTCCCACTGGGCCGCCTGCCATTATGCCTGATCGATCCAGCCTCCGCCATCCCGCTTGCCGGGAGGGCGGAGGCTTTTTTTGCCGACGGCGCCCTGCGTCCGGTCAGCTGCGGAACCAGGACAGGAGCGCGCGGCCGGCGCCGGGGCTCACGGTGCCGGGCCGAACGCTGCCGGGGCGGACGAGCGGATTCGGAGGCGCGGCCTGTCCCGGAAGCCTCGGCCCTCCTGCCGCTTGGCCCGACTGCCGGTGATGCCGCTTCAGCTCCAGCTCGTAGCGATATAGGTCATCTGCCATCATAAAGGGTTCCTCCTTGGGTTCCCCGTCAAGCGGAAAGGCGGGAATGCCTAGTCCAAGCTTGCCGGGCTGCGATCTGAATCCAGCTTAACCGGCAGCTGTGACAACAGGGTGGCAGCAATCCAAAAAAAGACGGAACAAATGTTCCTGGGGAGCGAGAGCGGAATGGGTAATAGGAAACGAGGCGTTGACGGCGGGCGGGCGAAGCAGGTACCCTTTGCACAGAAGGAAGCCCGAGCGGGCGAGGAGGCGGGATGATGAATTCTTATGCGAGCATACCCGGCAACACCGAGCTGAACCATCTACAGCGGCGCAAGATGGAGCTGCAGCTGTATATGCCGCCGCTGACGATGGAGAAGGAGAAAAGCGAGGCGTTCTGGCAGCCGCGCCTCAAGCAGGCTTGGAGCAAGCCGCTGCGCGAGACGCGCAAGCGCGTGGACGAGGAGCTGTTTCCCTATGCGGATGTGTATCGGATCACGTATGAGGGCTATGACGAGACGCCGGTAAGCGGACTGTATATGGTGCCCGCGCAAGCGGCCCGGGAGGGCCGGCAAGTTCCGTGCATCGTCATCTACCCCGGCTACACGGCAGGCGCCGGCTACCCCGAGGATCATGCGGGCTGGCTGCTGGCGGGCTATGCGGTGCTGGCCGTCGATGCGAGAGGCCAGGGGGGCGAGACGGGCAGCCTGCTGCCCTCGCTGCATGGCATGGCCAAAGGATGGATGACGCAAAATCTGCTGGAGGGGCCGGACCGGACGTATTACATGGCGCTTTTTGTCGACAGCCTCAAGGCGCTGCAGGCGGCGGCCTCGCAGCCGGAGGTCGACGCGCGCCGGCTCGTGCCTTGCGGCGGCAGCCAAGGAGGCGGCCTCGCGCTGGCGGTGGCCGCGCTATGCGGCCTGGAGGCGCCCGCCGGCATCGATCTGGCGGCCGTGCTCGCCGACATCCCGAACCTATGTCATGTCGACCAGGCGATCTTCAGCTCGGCTGGCTCGCTGTCCGAGGCCGGGCAGCTGGCGAGCCGCAAGCCGGAGGAGCTGTCGCGGCTGCTGGAGCATCTGGCTTGCTTCGACAACATGAATCTCGCTTGCCGCATCTCGGCGCCGGTGCTCGCAAGCGTCGGCTGGAAGGACCCGATCTGTCCTCCGGAGACGGTCTACGCGGCGTACAACCGCATCCATGCGCCTAAGGAAATCCGCGACTACCCGTTTCTCGGCCATGAGGTGAACGGCGCCCATCGTCGGGACAAGCTGCAGTTCGTGCTGGAGCATGCGGGACGCTAAGTCGGCCGGACTCGGGCGCGCAGCTGCGGAGATCGCAGGCAGCCCTGTTCCGTAATTGAACTCGAAGAAGCCCTCCGGCCGCGCGCAGCGGCAGGGGGGCTTCGCCATGCTCAGATCTTTCTCGTCTGCGACCGGAACATCAAGAACAGGAAATAGGGCGCCCCGATCAAGGTGATGAACAGTCCGGACGGAATCTCGACCGGAGCGAGGATCGTACGGCCGACGGCATCGGCCATCACCATGAGGAGAGCTCCGATCAGGCTGGACAAAAGGATCGAGCGGCGCGTGTTGTGGCCGATCAGGCTGCGGACCATGTGCGGGACGATCAGTCCGAGGAAGCCGACCGTTCCGGCGACGGCGACGGCCCCTGCGGCGAGCAGGACGCCTGTCGTCATCGCGGCCAATCGGGTTTTGCGCACCGGCAGGCCCAGTCCGGCGGCGCTGTCGTCGGAGAACGCCAGCACGTCGAATTTGCGGCTCAGCCGCACGGCCACAGGCAGCAGGACGGCCAGGAAGAGGGCGATCACGCCGACTTGAGTCCATGTGCGTCCGTATGTCGAGCCCGTCAGCCAGATGTAGCCGGTGCTTCCCCATAGGGGACCGAGCACGATCAGCGCTTGAATGCCGGCAGAGCCGACAGCGGAAACCGCGATGCCGAGCAGGATGAGGACCGCGGGGCTGAGCGATTTTCGCCATGCGAACAGGAAGATGATCGCCGCAGCCGCGGCGGCCCCGCCGACAGCCGCGATCGGGAGCAGGAAGATCGGAGACTCGGGCCAGGCGATGAGCACCAGCAAGGCTCCGAAGCCGGCTCCCGAGGTCACGCCGAGAATCGAGGAGTCGGCCAGCGGATTGCGGACGGAGGCTTGGATCAGCACGCCGCTCACGCTCAGCGCGATGCCTGCGCCTGCGGCGACCAGGGTGCGCGGCAGCCTCAGGTTCAAGAGGACGGAATAGGAGCCGGCCTGCTCCGAGCCGATCAGGCTCGCGAAGAGCTGGCCGAGCGGGATGCGCGTGCCGCCCATCGTCATGCTGACGAGGATGAAGGAGACGACGGCCGCGAGCATGATGGCGGCGAGCAGCGGAAACCGGATCGGCACGCGGCCGGAGCCGATCGACATCGGCGACGAGGGCGGCGAGCCCAAGGCGCCGTTCATCTTGCGCAGGATGAGCCAGATCAGCCACGGGGCTCCGATGATGGCCATCATCGCGCCGACGGGCATCTCCCCCATGCTGCTGCGCACGATCCGCGCCAGGACGTCGGCTCCGGTGAGCAGCACGGCTCCCCACAGGGCGGCTGCCGGCAAAAGGCCGCTATGCTTGCTCAGTCCGCTCAGGCGGACGAGATGCGGCGCGACGAGGCCGACGAATCCGATCGGTCCGGCGACGCTGACGACGACGGAAGCGGCAAGCACGGCCAGCGTCAACCCCGCGAAGCGGGCGAGCTCCACCTTTTGCCCGAGCGATCGGGCGGTGGACGGATCCAGGTTCAGGACATCGAATTGCCTGCTCATGAAAAAGGCGATCAGCACGACCGCGACGACCCCCGGCCAAGCGTAGGAGACGCCGTGCCAATCGAGCTGGGCGAGCGAGCCCGAGCCCCACAGGAAGAGCGACTGGGTTTCGGTGGCATGGAAAATATGCAGCGCGCTCGTAAAGGAACCGATGACCATCGCGACGATCATGCCGGACAGGGCCAGCCGGATCGGCGTCGCGGCTCGCCCCCCTCCGAGCACGTAGGCGCATAGCGCGGCCAGGCCGCCGCCGGCGGCGGCGAAGAGGAACGGAGACTGGTGAAGCAAGGTCGGGAAGTAGACCGTTCCGGCGACCACCATGAAATAAGCGCCCGCATTGATGCCGAGCGTATCGGTGGAAGCGAGCGGATTTTTGGTCGCGGTCTGCAGCAGCGCTCCGGCCACGGCCAGCCCTGCTCCGGACAGGACGCCCAATATCGCGCGCGGCAGGCGCATGTCCCAGATGATATGATGCTCAAGCGCATCCTGGCGATGGAGGAGGGCGTCCGCGACGACATGGACCGGAATCTGCGCTTCTCCGAAGCATAGGCTGGCAATCAGCAAAAGGAAGAGGGCAGCAGCGCCGCCCCCGAATAGGATGCTTGTTCTCATTTTGTGATCGCGTCGACGACACGGTCGACCAATGCTTTGGAAGAAAGCGGGCCCCCGAACGTCCATGTATCTCCGCCGATGCCGTAGGTCCGGTTCTCTTTCACGAAGTCCAGGCTGTTCCACACCTTGTTGTCTTTCGCCGATTCGCCGAAGACATTGTCATTGTCCTGGACGATATAGATGAAGTTGGAGCTGCTCACGGCCGGCAAGGATTCGAAGGTCGCGTCCGTAAAGCCGTATTTCTCGAATTTTTCCGACTTCCAGTCGTTGATCAAGCCGATGCGGTCGAGCGTTTGGACGACGGTCGAGGTGTCGGTGAACATGCGCAGCGCGGCTGCGTTCTGGCTGGTGAACGCTTGGGTGATGACATAGTGGAAGTTGTCCTTGCCCGCTGCCGCCAGCTTCTGCTTGGCCTCCGCATAGTGCGCGTCGAGATCGGCAAGCACTTGCTCGGCTTCTTTCGATTTGCCCACGGCTTGGGCGATCGTCTTGAAGTCGTTGACCATGCCCGTGTAGGCATCTCCTTCGTTCGGATAAGGATCGAACTCGATCGTAGGGGCGATGGCCTGGAGCTGATCGTAGATCGCGTCGTTGTTGTCCGTGTTGGAGATGATGAGGTCCGGCTTCAAGGAGGCGATCGTCTCCAGATTGGGCTCCCAGCGCAAGCCGACGTCCGTGACGCTGTCCGCCAGCGCGGCTTCGTCCGTGACATAGAGCTTGTATTCCTTGTTGTCCGCGTTGCCTACGGGCTGAATGCCGAGCGCGATCAATTCCTCGGAATAGATCCACTCCAGGGCGACGACCTTTTCAGCCGGCTTATCCAGCTTAGTCTCGCCTTTTCCGTGCTTGATGACGATCGGACCTGCCGTCTCGGCAGAGCTCGGAGCGGGAGAGCTCGTAGCGGCAGAGCCGGTGTTTTCCGTCGTTGTCGAACCGCAAGCTGCCGTAAGCAGGAGCACGGCAAGCAGGGCTGTCGTGCCAGACAAAAGCCTTTTCATTTTGTTACCCCCGGTGATTGATGATAATTTATCGCGATCAATAATGAGAATCACTATCACTCGCAACGAGTTGAGCCTATCACCGATTCAAAAAGCTGTCAATACATGCCAAGGTGCTGCGGCAGCCTCAAGCCAGCTTGACCGATGCGAAGACGACCAGCATCACGAGCGAGACCAGCGAGTAGAGGCGCAGCGCTTTTTCGGCCGGCGGCCGGCGCACCTCCGCGAGCAGCAGGACGAGCGCCTGTCCAAGCACGTAGGCGACGTCCGCCGCGTCGTTGACCCAGGCCGGACCGGGCAACTGCTTGATGTCCAGCGCATAGGCGGCCAGGAAGATATTCGTGGACAAAAAGACGAGACTGGCCAGGAACCGACGCATCGTCATCGGCAGGAGCTCCTTTCGAATTAAAGGAAATAAGCGCCAGCGCACAGCAGCAGGCTCGGAACCGCCAGCAGCAGGCAGCGGGCCGACCAATCGTTGCGGCGGCGCAGCGATTCGCCGTCGTCCGTGTAGGTGCCGATGCGCCGGGAATCCGCCTGGATGAATGCCCCGGAGAACAGCATCGCGAGCAGCAGCGGAATGCCGCCGCTCCAAGCCGAGATTCGGACGAGGGAGTCTTGGCCGGCCACGAGGCCGACCGCGCCGGCGACGGCCGCCAAGCCGAGCCCGGCGGAGAGGAAGACGAGGGTGATGCGCGTCATGAGGCAGACCTCCTTTTCCATGTTGTACGCGGCAGGGCGGGCAATTGTTTCTCTTTCCCTGAAATGGGCTCGACAGGAAAAAGGCCATCCTGGGTTTCAGGATAGCCTTTTTGAGCGGAGGATTACTCGCCCTTCATCTTGCGGCGCAGGTCGGCGAGCTGCTCGTCGATGGCGGCGGAGCGGCCGTTGTCCGGCGCGGCGGATGGAGCGGCCTCGTAGCCTCCGGCATAGCTCGAAGAGGAAGCGGACGGGCCTTTGTAGTCCCGGCTCAGGCCGAGCTGGGCTTCCCATTGGAGTACTTTTTCCTCGATGCGCTCAAAGCCGCGCGAGGCGCGTCCCGGCTCGAAGCCGTGGCTGAAGCTCGGAGCGGTGCGCTCGGCGGCCGCTTCGGCTTTTTGGATGCGCTCGCTCAGTTCGTTGCGCTTTTGGATGAGGCGCTGCAGCTCTTCCTTGGCGGAGTCCAGCCGGATCTCCAGCTCGACGGAGGCATGCTTCGCCTGCTCGTGCAAGCGGCGGTATTCCTGCTCCTGATCAGAGTAGCGGAGCTTGGCTTCGAGCGCGGCGCGGGCTTCCGCCTCGCGGCCTTCGCGCAGCGCCTCCTCGGCCTTGGCCTGGTTGTGCTGGGCGAGCTGCGTCACTTCCTCCAGGCGGGAGCCGTACGAGCGGCTTGCCGCTTGCTGGCGGTGCAGCTCGCTCTTCATGCCGTCGATCTCTTCTTCCATGTTGCGGATATATTGGTTCATCATCAGCGTCGGGTTTTCCATCTTGTTCAGCATTTCGTTGGCGGTCGCTTTGGTCAGGTTCAAAATACGGTCGAATACGCTCATGGATACACGCTCCTTTTGGGGGTGAGGGAATGATGTTGATTCCGACCTGGACGGAAAGAATGAGCATCGGTCGGGATCAGCTGCGGTGAGGCGATCAGCTGCAGTCGGGCGAGCAGTCAGGTGAACAGCTGCGGTGAGGCGATCAGCTGTAGAAAGGCGAACAGCTGCGGTGAGGCGATCAGCTGCAGTCAGGTGAACAGCTGCGGTGAGGCGATCAGCTGCAGACGGGCGAACAGCTGCGGTGAGGCGTTCAGTTGCAGTCGGGCGAGCAGCTGCGGTGAGGCGATCAGCTGTAGAAAGGCTCCCGCGGGGGCGGGCCGTTCCATTCCGGCTCCTTGGGCAGGACGACGCTGGCTGCGGCGTAGAGCAGCAAGGCCGTGCCGCAGCTGAAGACGCCGACGGCGATGAAGCCGATCCGGACGAGTCCGGGATCGAAGCCGTACGTGCGGCCGATTCCTCCGCACAGCCCCGCGATTTTGCGGTCGGTACGGGAGCGATACAAGGTTTTCATGGCGGTGTCAGTCTCCTCTATATGCGGCACCGCCGGCTGCCCGGCTGTGCGGCTTGATGTCCTTATTGTACCTCCAGGCCCGGGAGCGCCGACACGGCCCCCCGAATGGAATCCGACCTGGACCCGGGACCGGGATCGGCTCGGGCGGAAGTTGTGCGCGGCAGGAACCGCATGAAAAGCTGCCGTCGTGCGCAAGCTATCGGGGCAAGCCCATTATCCACGAAAGAGGTGCCGATTCTCATGGGTAAAAACAAGGCAAGCAAGGCAGACGTCCAATCGACGAAGCTGAACAGCTTCGCGGCTAACCAAGATACGGAGTTCGCGCAGGACCTGACGGCGGATGCCAAAGCCGCATTCGGCTCGGTAAACAAAAAGAAGAAGAAATAACGATTCCGCTCCCCGTTCCATCGGAAGCGGAAGCCGGCCTGTCCCAGGGACAGGCCGGTTTTTGCGTGTCGGCCAGCGGGGCGGATGCCGGATGGCAGGCGCCGCTGGGTGAGCCGGCGATGTCGTAGGGAAAGGCCGTTGGCGGAACGCCGTGGTGAAGAAGGAGAATGTACTGGAACGGTGCCATCGGAGGAGATTGCCGCGCGGAGGAGCTGGAGGGGCGGACGTCGCGGGAGAAGTGCGGACGGCTGGAGCGGAAGGCGTCGCAAAGAGTGGCGTACTAGATGGGCGAGCGTCGTAAAGAGCAGCGTACTGGAGGGAGCGAGCGTCGTAAGGAGGGCACGGCGTACTGGATGGGCGGGCGTCGCGGGAGGGCAAGGCCTACTGGAGTGGCGGACGTCATAAGGAGGGCATGGCGTACTGGAATGGCGGACGTCGCGGGAGCAGCTTGTGACGGCTTCCGGTCCGAGTCGTAGCCAACCTAACGATACGGAGAAACGCTATTTTGCCTATATCCGCGTTTTCCGAAAGCTAACGATACGGAGAAGCGCTATGGAGTCAAAAAAGCATCCCGTCTGCCTCGCAACGCGTCAATAACGTTCCTCAGTATCGTTACAATTTTAGATCGCTCGTTTAAAGCACAATAGCGTCTTCCAGTTTCGTTAGAGCTCGTACACTCGCGCTTGCCGCTCCGCAGACGGAGGGAAATAGCAGCGCAATAGTAAAAAGCCCCGCCCGAGAAGGGCGGGACTTTGGGCCGGCGGCTGTTTCGGCGCCGACAGGTGCCTCGCCAACGAATATTTTGCAGCCATTATTCGGGTCAGCGCGGGTCAGCGCGCTATTCGCCTCGACAGGGCAGACGGGCGCGTGGATAGGGAGCCGCCTGCTTCTGTTCGATCATGGAGTTGTACGAACCCGCCGATGATGGAAACAGATTGGGAAAGCACTAGGCTTTCGGTCACGCTTGAGGCCGATCGGCCTTGGCTCGGCCCGCGGCTTGGGCCGCAGCGGTAGCGCTCGTCGCTGCGCCAGGGTGTGCCCGACGAGCGGCCGGACTGGCCCCGGCCGCGCCCGCAGCGGCAGCGCTCGTCGTTGCGCCAAGGTTAGCGCGGCGAGCGGCCGGACTGGCCCGCGGCCGGGCCGCAGCGGTAGCGCTCGTCGCTGCGCTCCGAGCGGCCGGACTGGCCTCGGCCGCGGCCGAAACGCCAACGCCCCGGCCTGCAGCCGCGCCCGCGGCTCTGCCAGCCGCCGCAGCCGCAGGAGCGGCCGTGCGGAACGCGTCGAGCAGGAAGCGCGACACGTCCGTCTTGCGCCCGCGCCACAGGCTCGGCGAGCTGACGAGCAGCTCGTCGCGCGCGCGGGTGACGGCGACGTAGGCGAGGCGGCGCTCCTCCTCCAGCGCGGCCTCCCGCAGCGAGGCGGGATCGCCCGCCGCAGCCGCTCCGTTGCCGTAGTCGGACAGCTTGTCCGCCTCGAGCGCGAGGCTGTGGGGCAGGATGCCCTCGGAGGCGCCGATGAGGACGACGGCCGGGAACTCCAGCCCCTTGCTTTTGTGGATGGTCATGAGCTTGACGGCATCGCGGGCCGCCTCCGGCGGCAGCGCGCGCATCTCGGCGTGGCGCTCGCCGATCCGCTTCACGAACGCGAGGAACGACGGCACGTCGGCGAAGCGGCCGGCGGATGCCTCCAGCTCGTCGAGCGCCTCGCGCAGCGTTTCCTTGTAGACGGTGTCGGCGCCTCCCGCGCCTGCGGCCTCGGCGTCGAGCCAGGCGTCGTAAAAGTCCTTGCGCATGCGGCGGATGGCGTCCGCCGGCTTCAGCGCCTTCAGCCCCTTGATGAACGTGATCCGGGCCTGGATCGAGTCGCGCTGGAAGTCCTTGAGCCCTTCCAGCGTGAGCAGATGAATGAGCGGGCCTTTTTTGGGACGGGGATCGTCCTTGGCGCGGATATGGGCCATGCCCTTGGCGCGGCCCACGTACATCGAGGGCAGCACGCCCTCCATCGCCGCGAAGTCGCGCCGCTTGACCGACAGGCGCAAGTAGTCCACGAGCGGACGCACCGCCGACTGGTCGTAGAACAGCTCGCCGCTGTCCTGCAGATGGAACGGGATGTCCGACAGCACGAGCTGCTCGAACATCGCCCGGCTGTTGCTGGCGGTGCGGTACAGGATGGCGAAGTCGCCCCAGCCGCGCGCGCCCTCGTCGACCCGCTCGCGGATATGGGCGGCGACGGCCGCCGCTTCCTGGTCGGTCGTGAACGGCCGGATGTAGAGCGGCACCTGGCGGCTCGTCCGCACCGCCTTGAGCGTCTTGGCGTAGCGGGTTTTGTTGTGCCGGATGATGTCGTTGCCGAGGCCGACGATGCTCGCGGACGAGCGGTAGTTGGTGTCGAGCGTGACGACGCGGGCGCCGGGAAAGGCGTCCCGGAACCCGAGGATATACTCGCTCCGGGCGCCGCTGAACCCATAGATCGTCTGGTCGTCGTCGCCGACGGCCATCAGGTTGGCGCGCTTGCCCGCGAGCAGGCGGATCAGCTCGTACTGCAGCCGGCTCGTATCCTGGAACTCGTCGATCATGATGAGGCGGAAGCGCTCCTGCAGCGTGCGCAGCAGGGCGGGACGCTCGGTCAGCAGCCGATGCGACCAGAGCAGGATGTCGTCGAAGTCCATGCGGCCCTCGCGCTCCTTCCACTCCTCGAAGCGCAGCAGCAGCCGCTTGAGGTCGCGCTCCGCCTGGCTCGCTTCCGGCAGCTCGCCGAGCGAGCGCAGGCTCAGCTTGGCCTCGGACAGCGCGGCGAGCGCCGTCTCCGGCTCCAGCCGGTCGGCGATGCCGAGCTCGCGCAGCATGCCCTTGAGCACGATGACGGCAAGCGGGCCGCCGCCGAGAATTTCCTGGCGATAGCCTTGGCTGCGCAGCAGCTGCAGGAAGAACGAGTGGAACGTGCGGGCGGTTACCGCTTTGGCGGCCGCCGGCGCGATGCCGGGCAGGGCGGAGATCCGGTCCTTCATTTCCTGGGCGGCCTTGACGGAAAAGGTGACGAGCAAAATCGAACGCGGATCGGCTCCGCGCTCCGCGATCAGATAGCCGGTGCGGGCGGCGAGCACGCTCGTCTTGCCGGAGCCGGCTCCGGCGAGCGTCAGCAGCGGTCCGGCGCCGTGGCGGACGGCCTCGATCTGAGGGCCGTTCAGGAACAGGCCGCGGCTCTCGAGCGCGCGGAAATAGTCGCTGTCGGCATCGTCGTCCGGCACGAGGCGGCGGCTGTTCTCTCCGGAGGCGAGCGCGGCTGCGGGCAAGCCGCGGCCGGCCGCTCCGAACGGTTTTTTGAAAGGCAAAGGCAAATTGGCGCTCATGGGGCATGTCTCTCCTGTTGCAAAAGGCGTCTCCCGCGCGGGGGAATGCCTGTTCGTCGTTCCTTTCAGCATAATGGATCGCGCTGCCGGTGGCAAACGCCGACTGGCGGGAGGGGCTTGCGCGAGGAGCGATGCCTATGATAACATTGACCCATCAACGATTGAGGGATCAAGGAAAAGCGGCATCCGGAGGATGCGGAAGAAAGGATGAGGCATCATGAGCTGCCGCACCGAGGATCTGTTGTATGTGCTGATCCATCTGAACAAGCAGCTGGCTTGCCGGTTCGAGACGGATGTCGGGGTGAGCCCGAACCGGCTGGAGCTGCTGTGCCAGCTGCGGGGCGCGGAGGAGATCAGCCAGTCCGAGCTGCAGAAGGCGGTCTCGATCGACCCCGCGGCCGTGACGCGCCATATGCAGCAGCTGGAGGCGGAGGGCAAGCTCGTCCGCACCCGCTGCCAGGACGACAACCGCGTGACCAAGGTGCGGCTGACCGACGAGGGCCGGAGCTGGATCGAGTCGTGCAACCGTCAGAAGGAGCGCTTCATGGAGCGGCTGCAGGCGGGGCTGGAGGAGTCGGAGCGCAAGGAGCTGCTGCGGCTGCTCGCGGCGCTCGGCCGCTCGCTGGAGGAGCCTCCCGCTGCCGGCGGCGCTGCGGCTGCGACGGTCCGGCGCGAGGCGGGCGCGAGGCTGATCGGAGATTGATGGAGCCGGAACCGTCCGGGCCGCGAGGCGGGACGGCGCGTTTTGGACGCAAGCAGGATAGGAACCTATAAAAAGCAGGCCGCAAGAGCCTGCACAAGGAGAGAAACCGAAATGACGAATGCAGCTGCCGTTGTCCGTACCAATGATTACCGCGAGATCGTCGCCGGGCGCCGCTCGGTGCGCGAGTACGATCCGTCCGTCAAGATCAGCCGCGAGGAAATGACGGAGCTGCTGGAGGAAGCGACGCTGGCGCCTTCCTCCGTCAACCTGCAGCCGTGGCGCTTTGTCGTCGTCGAGAGCGAGGAGGCGAAGGCGGCGCTGGCGGAGATCGCTCCGCGCAACCGCACGCAGGTCATCACGTCGGCGGCGGTCATCGCCGTGTTCGGCGACATGCAGGCGTTCGACTATGCCGGCGACATCATGGCGAGCTCCGTCGCCAAGGGCTACATGACGCAGGAGGTCATGGACCAGATGCTGGCCAATTACGGCGCCTTGTTCGGCAGCGTGCCGAAGGAGGCTTTCCGCGACATGATCCTGCTCGATACCGGCCTCGTCAGCATGCAGATCATGCTCGCGGCGCGCGCTCGCGGCTACGATACGAACCCGATCGGCGGCTACGACAAGTCGCGCGCAGCCGAGACGTTCGGCCTCGAGGCGGACCGCTACGTGCCGTCCATGCTCATCTCGATCGGCAAGGCCGCCAAGGACGCCCGCCTCACGACCCGGCTGCCGATCGACCGCGTCGCCGAATGGAAGTAAGGGGCGGTCAAGGCTAGGCCGCGCTTGCAAGGAGCTGCTCCAGGTCCGCGAACCGGACCGGGGGCGGCTTTTTTGCTGCGGGAGGGAGGTTGTGGGAGGGAGGCTGTAAATGCGGGGCGGTGGGCGCGAGGCTGTAGGTGGGGCTGTAGGTGCGAGGCTTTGGGTGGGGCGCGGGGGTTCGGCGCGTACGCTTGGCGAAGCTTTGCGGGAGATATGTCGGAGCATTGCGGGGGCCTTGCGGTTGCTCTTGCGGCCCGCGATTGTTTGAACCGGCCCGCGATCGCAGGTATGCTAAGGGCACGGGACTACATAGGGAAAGGTCGTGCGAGCAGATGGCAGTGCTCATCAATGAGCAGATCAAGGCGTTCGAGGTGGAGCTGACCGGCCTTGGCGGAGAGCGGCTCGGGGTCGTGGAGCGGGCGGAGGCGCTGGAGCTGGCGCGGGCGGCGGGAGCGGATCTCGTCTGCACGTCGCTCATGAGCAGCCCGCCTCCGTGCCGGCTGATGCCGAAGGGCAAGGGTAAGGCGGCCGCCCAGCAAGAAGCGGCTGCGGCGCGGCGCTCGGCCGCACCAGCGGGAGCCGGCGGCAAGCCGGGTGCTGGCGGCAAGGGCGGCGCAGCAGCGAAGGGCGGAGCGGACAAGGCGAAGGAGCTGCGCTTCACCGCCCACATCGAGGAGCATGACTACGAGACGAAGCTGCGCCAGGCGGACAAGCATCTGCGCTCGGGCAAACCGGTGCAGCTCGTCGTCAAGGCGAGCGGCGCCAAGGAGGCGGCGGCCAAGGCCGTCCTGGAGCGGCTGCTGGCCGATCTCAAGGAGGCCGGCGTCAAGGAAACGGGCGTCCAGTCGAGCGGCAAAGGCTCGCAGGTGCGCGTGAATCCGAAGTAGGGCGAAGCAAGGGGAAGGCTAGGAAGGAAGCAGGCAAGCAGGGCAGGCAAGCAGGGCAGGCAAGCAATGCAGGCAAGCAGGGCAGGCAAGCAATGCAGGCAAGCAATGCAGGCAAGGCAAGGCTAGGCAAGGAGGGGCAGTTCCGGCGCGTGCCGGGGCCGCCCTTCTTTTTTGGGGCAGTGATTACGCAGCGGGGGAGAGCGGCTCGGCTCGAACGCTAGCCTCCACGCCGGAGCTGCGCGGAAAAACCGAGTAACTGTGCTCGAACGGTGGCTCTCATGCCGGAGTTACGCGGAAAACCCGAGTAACTGTGCTCGAACGGGGTCAAGTCCATAATTGTGTGTAAAAACACTTCTCGGTAGAAAATGGAATCGGGTTTAAAGGCTGTCCGTCGCTTCCGTCATGGTGGTGCTGGTTTCCTGCTCCTCCGAGCCGGCGCCCTGAGTGGCTTTCTGCTTCTTCCACGCCTTGAAGTCCGTCATGTCCATGTACGGCTTCTTCGTCATCCAGTACTCGTTCTCTTCCATGAGCATGGCTCCGATGAGACGGATGACGGAAGCGCGATTGGGAAAGATGCGGATGACCGTCTCGCGCCTGCGGATCTCCCCGTTCAGGCGCTCCATGCCGTTGGAGGTGCGCAGCCGCACGCGGTAGGCCTCCGGGAAGGCCAGCACCGCGACGGCGTCCTCGAACCCGTCCTCCAGTATTTTCATCGCTTTGGGTGCTGTCTCGGCATACGCCTCAAGCGTCTGTTCGAGATAGGAACGAGCCGTCTTCATGTCGGGCGCATCGAAGATCGATCGGACGCGACTCTTGATTTCGCTTTGGAGCGCTTTGGGCGCTGCGTTCAGCACGTTCTTGATGAAGTGCGTCTGGCACCGCTGCCACGAGACCCCTTGAAACTCCTTCTCGATGGCCTTGACCAGCCCGCCATGGTAGTCGCTCGTGACGAGCTCTACGCCGTGCAGGCCGCGCTCTTTCAGCCAGCGGAAGTAGGCGCCCCAGCTCTCCTCCGACTCGGTGTCGTCGACGCGCAGGCCCAGAATCTCACGCCGGCCTTGCTCGTTCACGCCGTAGCCCACCAGAACGCCTCGAGAACAGATACGGCCTTCTTCACGCACCTTCACGTAGATCGCATCGATGGTGATGAAGGGGAAGGCGTGGTCGGCCAGAGAGCGGTTGTTCCAGTCGTGGACAGCCGGGTCCAGCTGCTTGCACAGGTGGCTGACCGTTGACTTGGAGAACTCGGTTCCGCACAGCTCCTCGGTGATTTTAGTCACCTTGCGCGTCGACACGCCGTTGATGACCATTTCCATGAGCGAGAGCACCAGCGCTTGCTCGCTGCGCTGATACCGGGCGAAAAGCTCGGTAGAAAAGGAGCCGTCCCGAAACCGGGGGACGCGCAAGGTGACGCTGCCAGCGCGGGTAATGACGTCGCGCTCGTAGCTGCCGTTGCGATAGCCCTTGCGCTCGCTGGTGCGCTCGTACGTCTGCGCCGCCAGCTGATCCGTCGCCTGGGCTGTCAGCACCTGATTCAGCACCGTCTCCAGCAAGCGGGCCACTCCCGCGTCCCGATCGGTTCCGATAAACAGCTGGTGCAAAATGTCTTGATCTACGGTAATCTGGTATTGAGTCATGTGTAGGCACTCTCCTTGGAATGTTGGTCTCGACAACTTCCATTCTAACCGAGAGTCCTACCATGGCTTTTCTTTTTATGGTCAGGAGCATTTTACACAATTATATGGACTTAACTTCGAACGGTGGCTCTCATGGCCGAGTTACGCGGAAAACCCGAGTAACTGTGCTCGAACGGTGGCTCTCACGCCGGAGTTACGCGGAAAACCCGAGCAACTGTGCTCGAACGGTGGCTCTCACGCTGGAGATACGCGGAAAACCCGAGTAACTGTGCTCGAACGGTGGCTCTCACGCTGGAGATACGCGGAAAACCCGAGTAACTGCGCTCGAACGGGGGCTCTCACGCCGGAGTTACGCGGAAAACCCGAGTAACTGTGCTCGAACGTGTGCCTCCACGGCGGAGTTACGCGGAAAACCCGAGTAACTGTGCTCGAACGGTGGCTCTCACGCCGGAGTTACGCGGAAAACCCGAGTAACTGTGCTCGAACGGTGGCTCTCATGCCGGAGTTACGCGGAAAAACCGAGTAACTCGGCAGCTCGGGCTGGAGCTCGAAAGAAGGGCTTGCGAGCAGCTGTAACCCGATTGTTTCGGGTTGGAGCTCGAAAGACGAGCACGCGGCAAGCTGTAACCCGATTGTTTCGGGTTGGAGCTCGAAAGACGAGCACGCGGTAAGCTGTAACCCGATTATTTCGGGTTGGAGCTCGAAAGACGAGCTCACGGTAAGCTGTAACCCGATTGTTTCGGGTTGGAGCTCGAAAGACGAGCACGCGGTAAGCTGTAACCCGATTGTTTCGGGTTGGAGCTGGATGGGTCGGTGAATTCGGGAGAACGGAATGTGTTCCCGCTCCGCGAGCGGCAGCAGGTTCCGAGCGCCAGCTCCCTGTTCCGCGAAGAGGAGCAGGCAGGGGGTCAGCGGTCAGGGACCAGGCGATGACGGGCGAGGGAACCGAGCCTCTCCGTCTGATCGAATCCAAAGAGCGAAGCGGACGGGGGCTCGTGGAGAAGCGGCAGCGGTTCCCTTGGAGGCCGGATTCCTTCCTCTTCGGAAGAATACGATCAAAGGAATCTGGGCTCCAGGGAGATCGGAACGAGTTCCCGCTCCGCGAAGCGGGTGCAGGATTCCGCCCTCCGCTCGATGGAGCGGCCAGATCTCGCTCCGCGCGCCAGCCGCCTTCCGGGCTTCAAGCATGCGAGAAGCGCTGCCGGTAGCTGCGCGGCGACAGCCCCTCGTACTTGGCGAAGCAGGAGGCAAAGTACGCCGCCTGGTTGAACCCGACGTCGCCGGCGATGCGCGAGACGGGATAGTCGGTGCGCAGCAGCAGCAGCTTGGATTGGTCGATGCGGTAGCGCAGCAGGTATTCCTTCGGCGAGCAGCCGAATTCCTTTTGCATGCAGCGGGCGATGTAGACGGAGTGGAAGTTCAGGCTCTCGCTCATCGCGCGGGCGCTGATGTCCTCGCGGTAATGCTGGCGCAAATAGGCCGCGGCCTGCGCGGCGCACGCCGCCGAAGGCGACGTCGAGCGCGCGTCGAGACCGGCCGACAGCTGCTGCAGCAGCTCCTGGAACAGGATCTGCTGGCGCCAGAGCGCGCCGCCGACCTGGCCGCTGCTCGTCATCGCCGTGAGCTGCCCGAGCAGCTCGAACATGCGCGCGGGCTCGACCAGGTCGGCGTACTGCGGCATCTGCACGGAGAACAGCGGCGCGTTCATTTTCCACTCGGCATCATGGGCGTTGTCGAGCTCCTCCCCGGCGAAGACGTCGCGGCCGATCCATTCTCCCCGCGGATCGCGGTAGAGCGGCAGCCGCTCGTCGGTGGCGGTCCAGTAGCCGTCATGCTTGAAGTGCAGCCAGTAGCAGCGTGTGCGCATCCGCGTCGGCGCGGTGCCGTAATGATGCGCGTCGGGCCGCAGGATGAGCGCCTGTCCGGGACCGACCTCGTAGCTCCGATCGCCCTCGGTGACGAGCAGCTCGCCTTCCTCGACGGCGAGCAGGTCGAACAGCCCGATGTTGCAGCGGTCGACATGGACCATGCCGGGAGGGTGGTCCTCATGCCCGCTCGCGATGTAGTAGGGCAGCGGGGGCAAGGCGAATTGCAGCAGCTTCATCATCGGCTCCTCTCCGGCGTAACGGGGCCCGCAAGCGGTCCGTTTTCAGCCCTCGCATCAAGTTTCTTTTTTGAAAGTTCAGGTTGCATCCGTGATACCTCAAAGCCAGTATAGCACTTATAATACGGATGGACCAACAAGCTCGGCACAAGGCTCAATCCCGCTCCATTCCTAGGAATATTAGGTTGTTAGGCGGCAAGGTCGACGAAAGGGCTTTCATGTCGGAGCTACGCTTCTTGTATGCCAGCAATCCAGGATGGAGGTTTCATTCATGAAAAACCGCAACTACTCGCTATGGGCGCTTTCCTGGCCCATCTTCATTGAGCTGTTCCTGCAGTTCCTGCTCGGAGCGGCGGATACGTTCATGGTCAGCGAGATCTCCGACGACGCGGTCGCGGTCGTCGGCTTCTCGCATCAGCTGTTCAACGCGCTGACGGTGCTGTTCACGGTCATCGCCAGCGGCGCCGGCATCCTCATCGCGCAGAAGCTCGGCGCGCGCAAGGAGGAGGACGCCCGCTCGATCAGCATCATCGCGCTCAAGACGACGGTGCTCATCGGGGCGGCGATCAGCGTGCTGCTCATCGCGCTGCCGGGCCCGATCGCGAGCCTGCTGCAGATGCCCGAGGAGCTGCTGCCGCTGGCGCGCACCTACATCTCGATCGTCGGCGGCAGCATGATCCTGGCGGCGATCATGAGCACGCTCAGCGCGGCGATCCGCAACACCGGCAACACGCGCGGACCGATGTATACGGCGATCGGCATGAACGTCGTGCATATCTTCCTCAACTACGGCTTCATCTACGGCGCGTTCGGCCTGCCCGAGTGGGGCCTGGCGGGCGTCGCGATCAGCACCGTCGTCAGCCGCCTGCTCGCTTCGGCGCTGCTCGTCTACATGTTCCTGTTCGCGTTCGAGCGCCGCATCTGGTGGGGCGACATCAAGCTGTGGAGCCGCAGCCTGTTCCGGGAGATCCTGCGCATCGGCTGGCCGCTCGGCGTCTACTCCGGCAACTGGGTGCTCTCGCAGCTCGTCATCTTCACGTTCATCGGCACGCTCGGCGCGGCCCAGCTGGCGGCGCGCACCTATATGAACACGCTGGAGTCGTTCTGCTTCCTGATCGGCTTCTCGATCGCGCTGGCGACGCAGATCCGCGTGGCGCATCTGTTCGGCGCGGGCAACACCCGGGAGGCGTACAAGGACGCGTACAAAGGACTGTGGATCGGCCAGCTCGTCGTCATCGCCAACTCGTTCATCATCTTCCTGTTCGGCAGCCAGGCGCTCGGCCTGTTCACCTCCGACCCGGACATCCTGGCGATCTGCGCCGGCCTGCTCGGCCTGAACCTGCTGCTGCAGCCGGGCAAGATGCTCAACATGACGATCGCCGATTCGCTGAACGCCGTCGGCGACACGCGCTTCACGATGTATGTCTCGACGATCAGCATGTGGGGCGTGGCGGTGCTCGTGTCCTATTTCTTCAGCATCCATCTCGGCTATGGCCTGACCGCCATCTACATCTGCATGATCGCCGACGAATACTTGCGCGGCTTCGTCTGCTGGCTGCGCTGGCGCAGCTTCAAGTGGGCTTCCCGCGCCGGATCGCCCGAGCTGCCGGCGCAGGGCGGAGCAGCCGCGGAGGCGTGAGGCCGCCGGCCTGAGCCTCGCAACCGCAAAGACGGTGCCTATCCCCTAGAGGATAAGCACCGTCTTTTTTGCTGCGAGCGTTATTTTAGCTGCGGGCTGGAGAGCGCCGCTTCGGACTGGCAGCGCGGCTGCGAAAGCGAAGCAAGGGAACAAGTTCCCTTGTGCAAGCGCGTGCGTGCCGAGCCAGCCGCGCCGCCGCCTCAGCGCAGGCCGATCGTCACGATCTCGGCCGGCCCGACGGCGAGCTCGAGGCGGCCGTCCCGCAGCTCGAGCGCATCCGCCGTCTCCTGCTCGAGCACGCCGGATTTGTAGGCGCTCGAAGCGCCGGCCGGGGCCAGCAGCCGCAGCGAGGCGGGCTCGCGCTTCAGGTTGTACAGGCGCACGACGAGGTCGCCGGTGACGGGGCTGGCCTTGAAGGCGGAGAAGGCGATCGACTCGCCCTCCCACGCCAGCGGCGAGCCGACGGCCGCGAGCTTGCCGACATGGACGCCGGTCTGCACCGCGGTCCAAGGCGTCTGCAGCTGGTACGCTTCGGCGAACGCGCCGCTCGCCACGAGGTCGCCGCCATGCGGCACGAGCGCCAGGCGCGCCTCATGCGGCCCGATGCACTGGGCCTCCGGCGTCGGGAAGTAGCCCCAGTCGCCGAGCTCGCCGGTCGAGCGCAGCAGCGTGACGGCGATCGTATTGCGGCCGTCCCGCAGCACCTCGTACTCGCATAGGCCGACGTTGGCGACCGTCAGGCCGGCGGCCGAGCCGTTCGCGGCTTGGCCGCTCACATCGGCGAAAGCCTGCTGGTGCTGGGCGTTGCTCGGATTCTCCCATTCCGGAGCGGGCTCGGTCGAACGCACGGCCGCTTCGAAGATCGAGTCGGCGGTGTGCGTATCGGCCTGCAGGCCGGTCGGGAACAGCAGCCGGACGCGATGGTCGCGGGCCTGATTGTCGAACGAGCTGACGATGTCGAGCCGGCCGCTGCCCTGCTCCAGCGACAGCACCGTGCGCAGGCGCAGCGGGACGAGCTTGGCCGAGCGCCCGGCCTGGCGCTGCGGGTAGTACACGATCTCGCGCTGCTCGCGGTCGAGCGTCTCGTCGGCCGACGCCGGCACGGCCCATTCGTGCACGATCTCGAGCGAGGCGCGGCCGGGGCCGTTCTCCACGACCGACACCGCCGCCGGCACGCCGCGCGTCGTCAGCGGCTCCACGCCCTTCGGCGCCATGAACATGTACTCGTTGCCGATGTCGCCGCTGTCCTCGTAGATGCCGAGGCCGGGGAACGTCTGTCCCGTGCGCCGATCGGTCAGCGCGAACGAGCCGTCCTCCGCCACCTCGACGCGGAGCACGCCGTTGTCGAGCGTGCGGGCATCAGCCGCGATGTCGGGGGCCGTCTCCGGCCGCGCGTCCGAGCGGACCCAGGCGTAGGCGGCGTGGCCGAGCGCCGGCACGGCGTCCGCCTGGAACGTCAGGCGCACGCGGCGGCACTGGTACGGCTGGCGGAACGCGTCGTCCGGCAGGTCGTAGCCGAACTGCAGGCCGAGGTCCTCGACCTTGCAGGCCAGCGTCCGGCCATCCGCGCCGACGAGCGCGCGTCCGCTCAGGTCGAGCTCCTTCATGCGGCGGTTCATCTCGCCGAAGCCGACGCCGTCGCGGAAGTAGATCCGCGCCGCGTCCAGCTCGACCGATATGGTGCCGCTGCGCTTCCAGCCCGAAGGGTTGAAGACGACGAACGGCAGCGCATCCGCGCCATAGCTGCCGAAGACCGACGTGTCCACCGCCTCGGCGACGAACGCCGCCGAATCGGCCACGATCGTCTCGGCGACATGGCGGCTCTTGTCGAAGCGGGTGACCATCTCGCGGTGCACCTCGTCGACGCTGCAGCCGCAGATGCTGTCATGCGGATGGTTTTGAAGCAGCAGCTTCCAGGCGTAGGCAAGCAGATGCTGCGGGTAGTCCTTGCCGACGAGGCGGGCGTAGGCGGCGAGCGGCTCGGCCGAGCGCTCCAGCACGGACTGCCCGGCGGCGTTCAGCTGCTTCAGGTAGACGCGCGAGGAGGCAGTGTTGACGAGCGTGCCCCAGCCGTCGGTGAGCTGGCTGCGCAGCTCGCCGCGCACGACCGACAGCGCGGACCCGTCCGCTGCCGCGCGTACGGCGTCGAGATAGTCCGGGAAGTTGGAATGGACGAATTCCACGTCCGGCTCCACGGCGCCGGCGACGCGGATCGCCTCGGCCAGGTCGGTCTGGATCGGCTGATGGTCGCAGCCGTTCATGAACAGCAGATGCGGCGTCGAGGCGTAGCGCCCGGCGTCCGCCAGCTTGCGCTCCCAGTAGGCGCGGGCCTGCTCCTCGTCGGTCGGCACCTCGTTGCCGTTGGAGTACCAGTTGGCGAACAGGATGCCGAGCACGCGCGAGCCGTCCGGTCCTTCCCAGACGAGCTCGGAGAAGGAGCTCTCATAGGCGCTCGACTCGCCGACCTCGTTGTTGAAGCCGGTCGGCTTGACGCCGCGGCCGAACAGCGCGTTGTCGATGCCCGCCTGCCGCATCAGCTGCGGCGTCTGGCCGAACAGGCCGAACGTATCCGGGAAGTAGCCGATCTTGGATACGGGACCCCAGCGGCCCGCTTCCTCATGGCCGATCTGCAGGTTGCGGACGTTGGCCTCCCCGCTCGTCAGGAAGGCGTCCTGCAGGATGTACCACGGCCCGATGCCGATGCGGCCCTCGCGGATGAGCTTTTCGAGGCGGGAGCGGTTCTCCGGCCGGACCTCGAGGTAGTCGTCGAGGATGATCGTCTGGCCGTCGAGGAAGAAGCTGCGGTAGCCGGGATCGGTCTCCAGCGTGTCCAGCAGCGAGTCCATCAGCTGAACGAGGCGGACGTGGTGCTTCTCGTACGGGAGGTACCATTCGCGGTCCCAATGGGTATGAGAGAGGATGTGCGCGGTGCGCTTGGTCATGGCGATCGGTCCTTTCGGTGCAGGATGGTTCCAGCATACCTGTCCGGCATGCGGAAGATCTATCGAAGATGGCGACGGCCGCCCTGCGATCGGACGACAGGTCCGGGCGCGAGACGGCCGTGCGGATGGATCGGCGCCAGGGCGGGCCGAGGGCGTCCGTGCGGATGAAACGGCGCCGGGGCGGGCCGAAGGGGGACAGCGCGCGAAAAAAGCGCAGCCGCCGGCCATAGCCGCGGCCGCTTGCGGCTTGACGCTGTTGGCGACGGTCAGCCGCGGCCGATCAGGCCGTCCTGCATCGCCCGCCAGACGAGCTGGGCGAACAGGCTGTTCGACCAGGCGAACCATTTGCGCGTGAATACGGACGGGTCGTCGGAATGGAAGCCCTCGTGCATGTAGCCGGTGTCGGCGTCGGTCGCCTCGAGCAGGTCGATCATCGCGAGCTTCTCCTCGTCGGAGATCGCGGTCAAGCCTTGCATCGAGAGCGCCATATGCCAGATGTAGCCGTCCGGCGTGTGCGGGCTGCCGATGCCTTTGGCCTGCTTGCCTTCGAAGTAGTACGGATTCTCCGAGCTCAGCGCGAAGCGGCGCGTGTTCAGGTAGATCGGATCGTCTGCGGCCGCATAGCCGAAGTACGGGATCGACATGAGGCCCGGCGTGCCGGCGTCGTCCATCAGGCAATGGTTGCCGTAGCCGTCCGTCTCGTAGGCGTAGATCGGGCCGAACTGCGGGTGGCGGAAGATGCCGTACAGCCGGATGCCGTGCTCCACCTCGGCGGCGAGGTCGGCGAGCTCCTTGACGAGCGCCATGTCGCGGAACACCCACTCGGCGATCTCCTGCATCTGGCGCATCGTCACGACGGCGAACATATTGGCCGGAATGTTGTAGTGGAAGTCGCAGGCGTCGTCGCTCGGGCGGAAGCCGGACCAGATCATGCCGGTGTAGTTGACCGGCATGCCGAGCCCTTTGTTCCGGAGGGAGTCCTCCGGGATGCCGTTGTCGCGCACGAAGCGGTACGGCGACTGCTCGAAGTGCCGCTGCTCCCTTTTCCACAGGTCGATCGCCGCGCGCATCGCGCGCTTGAAGTCCGTGTCGAAGATGGCGGTATGCTTCGTCTCCTGCCAGTAGGCGTAGGCGAGGCGGAACGAGAAGCAGATCGAGTCGAGCTCGAACTTGCGCTCCCACACCCACGGCCCCATGTCGGTCTCGTCGGTCGTGTTCCAGTGCCAGTCGTTGGCCGACTCGTTGAACGCGTTGGCGTAAGGGTCGATGAGGATCATCGCCATGTGGCGGCGGATCAGCCCTTCGAGGATGCGCTGCAGGCCGGCGTCGTCCTTGGCGAGCGGCACGTAGTGGATGACCTGCTCGACGGAATCGCGCAGCCACATGGCCGGGATGTCGCCGGTGATGACGAACGTCGTGCCGTCGGGCATCAGCTTGGTCGTCGTCTCCAGCGTGTTGGGGAAGCAGTTGCGGAAAAGCCGCTGCAGCTTCGGCCGGCCCGCGAGCTTGGCCTCGGCGTCGTCCAGCGTCTGGCGCACGGCCGCCGGCAGCTTCAGCTCCGGCATCGGAATGGCGGGAAGTCGGAATTGCTCCATGATCGGTCCATCTCCTTGAGCTATAGTGGGGGTTCGCCCGCGCGGCTGCCTGCGCCCGCGCCCGAGGCGTCGGGAGCTGCGGAGGAAGGGAGGGAGGCAGCCTCCTTCCCTTCCTTCAGCGGTTCGTTAGGCATGTTAGGCGGCGAACCCCGGTTGAGTTAGCGATAACCTACTCTTTTACCGCGCCGATCGTCAACCCCTGCACGAAGTAGCGCTGGAAGAACGGGTAGGCGAGCACGATCGGGCCGGTGGCCAGCACGACCATCGCCATGCGGGCCGTATCCTGCGGCATGTTCTGCAGGCCTTGGGCGAGCGAGGCGTTGCTCGACGCCTGCGACAGCAGGAACTGCATGTTCGTCTCGATGCGCATCAGCATGGACTGGAGCGGCACGAGATTCGGATTTTCGATGTAGAGCAGGGCGTTGAACCAGTCGTTCCAGTAGCCGAGCGTGCTGAACAGCGCGATCGTGGCCAGGCCCGGCAGCGCGAGCGGCAGGACGAGCTTGTAGAAGATCTGCAGCTCGGAGGCGCCGTCGATCTTGCCGGACTCGATGATGGCGTCGGGCACCATCGTCATGAAGAACGTGCGCATGATGAGCACGTAGAACGCGTTCACCATGAGCGGAAGGATGAGCGCCCAGACGTTGTCCTTCAGGCCGAGCATCTGCGTCACGACGATGTACGTCGGCACGAGGCCGCCGTTGAACAGCATCGTGAAGAAGGCGAAGAAGTTGAAGAACTTGCGGTACTGAAAGCTCTTGCGCGAGATGCCGTAGGCGTACAGCGTGACGACGAGCAGGCCGAGCGCCGTGCCGACGACGGTCACGAAGATCGTGACGCCGTAGGAGCGGAGCAGGGCGTCGCCGTTCTGGAGCACGTAGCGGTACGCTTCGAGGCTCCACTCGGCGGGAATCAGCCGGTAGCCGTCCGCGGCCAGCGCCTGCTCGTTCGTGAACGAGATGATGATGATGAAGACGAACGGGAACACGCACAGCAGCGCGAACAGGCCGGCGACGGCGTGGAACGCCGCGTTCCACGCCGGACTCAGCTTATGGAAGTCGCGGGCCGCCTTGGGCGGCAGCGCGGCAGACGGTTTGGACATGGTAGGGCTCCTTTCTTGGGGGAAAAGGCGGGAAGGACGGGAGACGGCAGCGGATGCTCTTGGCCTTCGGGACTGGGAGAAGCGGACTGCTCGACCGGCTGCCGGAACGCCGCTGGGAGAAACGGAATGCTCGACCGGCTCCGGGAACGCCGCTGCGAGAAACGGAATGCTCGACCGGCTGCCGGAATGCCGCTGCGAGAAACGGACTGCTCGACTGGCTCCCGGAATGCCGCTGCGTGAGACAAGCCTTCCTCCGATCCCGCTGGAACGCGGATGCCTGGATCGCCCGACCCCCGAAGGGGTGGGCATCCGCCTTCCAAGGGGACCGCTGCCGCTTCTCCGAAAGGCCCGTCTCCCTCCGCTCCATCGTCCGCCGGTCTCCCGTCCGTCCCGCCCCCTGGTTTTGGGGGCGGTGGTGCGCCTCCCGCAATCTGGGAGGCGGCAGGCGCTAGCCGCGCTTGACGCCGCGCGAGCGGCCTCGCGCCTCAAGCGCCGGAACAGCCGGAATAATCGGCTGTCGAAGGCCCGCCAGGCGGAGCCGGCTGGATTGCGGCAGCAGGGGAGCGGAGGCGGCGAATTCTCCTGGAGAAGCGGGAGCGGTTCCCTTGGAGGCCGGATTCCCCCCTTTTGGGGAGGGAATTCAGAGGAATCTGGGCTCCAGAGGAATCGGAAGGAGATTCGTCCGGCGCAGCGGGCTCCCTGCGCGTCAGCGAATAGGTCCGGCATAGCGGGCTCCCTGCGCGTCAGCGGAATGCTCCGGCGTAGCGGAGC
Source organism: Paenibacillus pasadenensis (assembly GCF_002864175.1). Lineage (NCBI taxonomy): Bacteria > Bacillati > Bacillota > Bacilli > Caryophanales > Paenibacillaceae > Paenibacillus > Paenibacillus pasadenensis. The sequence goes on from NZ_NFEZ01000004.1 coordinate 542,634, forward strand.
TCCCTGCGGAGCAGGGAAGGCTCGGCGGAGCCGGCTGGATTGCGGCAGCAGGGGAGCGGAGGCGGCGAATTCTCCTGGAGAAGCGGGAGCGGTTCCCTTGGAGGCCGGATTCCCACCCTTTCGGGGCGGGAATTCAAAGGAATCTGGGCTCCAGAGGAATCGGAAGGAGATTCGTCCGGCATAGCGGACTTCCTGCGCGTCAGCGAAAAGGTCCGGCGCAGCGGGCTCCCTGCGCGAGCGAATAGGTTCGCCTTTAGAACAGCGTGTTGTCCTTGTTCACCCGGCCGACGATCCAGTTGGACGTAATGACCAGGATGAACCCGACCAGCGACTGGTACAGCCCCGCCGCCGTCACCATGCCGAACTCGCCGGTCGTCTTGAGGCCGCGGTACACATAGGTGTCGATGACGTTCGTCACCGAGTAGAGCGCGCCGGAGTCGCGAGGCACCTGGTAGAACAGGCCGAAGTCGGCGTAGAAGATCTTGCCGATCGCGAGCAGCGTCAGGATCGTCATGAGCGGCGTCAGCATCGGGATCGTAATGTTCTTGATCTGCTGCCACTTGTTCGCGCCGTCGATCATCGCCGCCTCGTACAGCGAGCGGTCGATGCCGAGGATCGAGGCGAGGTAGACGACGCTGTTGTAGCCGATCGCCTTCCACAGGCTGATGAACACGAGGATGAACGGCCAGTACGTCGGATCGGAGTACCAGTTGACCGGATCGAGGCCGATGCCGCGCAGCGCCTGGTTGAGCAGCCCCTTGTCGAGGCTGAGGAAGCTGAACGCGAAGTAGCCGACGATGACCCAGGACAGGAAGTACGGCATGAACATGCCCGTCTGGTACAGCTTGGACATGCGCTTGCTCGCGATCTCCGACAGAACGATCGCCATGGCGACCGCCGCGACGAGGCCGATGACGATGAAGACGACGTTGTACAGCAGCGTGTTGCGCGTGATGATCCAGGCGTCGTTCGTGCTGAACAGGAACTTGAAGTTGTCGAGCCCGACCCACGCGCTGCTGATGACGCTGTCGATGAAGCCGTGGCGGCTGACGCGGTATTCCTTGAAGGCGATGACGGCGCCCGCCATCGGGATGTAGGAGAAGATGAGGAACCACAGCGCGCCCGGCAGGACCATGAGCAGGATCGCCTTGTTGCGGTTCAGGCTGCGGAAGAAGCCCGCCAGTCCGTTCATGATGGCATGCCCCCTTGGATGAGATTGGATGATGTACGGCCGTCAGCACAAAAAGGGGGCGAAGTCGCCTTCGCCCGCCTGACCGAAACATTCGTTTACTTTTGCGTGGCCTTCCAGGCGTCGTACTGGGCTTGCGCCTCGGCGATGATCTTGTCGAGGCCGGCGGCCTTCATCTTTTCGATGGCGCGCGGCAGATAGGCGGCCGGATCGACGGTGCCGGTCATGAGCGGCGCCCATACCTCGGCCTTGACGTTCTGCAGGCTCGCCAGCTCGGTCGATACCTTGGAGGTGTCGAAGTTGAAGCCGAGCGCCGGGGAAGGACGGCCCTGCTCGTTGAACTGCTTGAACTGCTCCCACTTGTCGTCCGGGTCGCCCGGGTTGAGGTAGGTGAGCATGACGTTGCCGAGCGAGAACGTCGGCATGTCGTAGTTTTTGGACTCCGGCAGGTTCTCCATGCGGTTGTCGCCGGTCAGCTTGTAGTGCGTGCCCTCGATGCCGGAGTCGATCAGGTTGCGCAGCTTGGCGTCGGTGTTGAGCAGGTTCAGGAACTCCATCGCCTTCTCCGGATACTCGGAGTTGGCCGAGATCGCCTGCAGCGAGCCCATGACCGACCAGTTGTAGACGATCGACTCGCTGGCCGGCGTGGAGACGATCGGGTAGCCGAGGCTCGCGCTCCACGTATTGTCGGCGAGCGGCTGGGTGTCGGCGCGGTCGATGAGCCACTTGCCGGTCTTGTCCAGATCGGAGGTCGAGGTGATCGTCGCCGCTTCCGGCGAGATGTAGCCGGCTTTGTAGTACTTGTGCATCGTCTCGAGCGCCTGCTTCATCTCCGGCGTCTCGAGGACGTTGACGATCTTGCTGCTGTCGCCGTTCAGCGCGACGGCGATCGGCAGGTTCTGGATGAGGTAGTCGTACGGCACGGTCGGCGTGAAGTTGGTGTCGATCTTCAGGCCGAGCACGCCCGGCAGCTTTTCCTTGCCCGCCTTGAGGAATGGCTCCAGGCTCTCCAGCGTCGTCGCCTGCTTGTAGTCCATGCCGAGCTGGTCGAGCTGCTGCTTGTTGAAGCGCCAGACGGATTGCGCCGGCAGCTCTTTGTTGGCCGGCACGCCATAGTTGTGGCCGTCGACCTTGGAGCCTTCGAGGAAGGCTGGGTCGAGCGTCTCGACGATGCCCTTGCCGTGCGTCTGCAGCAGGTCGTCAATCTCCATGAACGCGCCCTTGCGCGCGTTCTGCACATAATCGAACGCCCAGGAAGCGGTGAAGAGAATGTCCATCGGCTCGCCGGAGGCGGCCATGACGCCCATCTTCTGGTTGTAGTCGCCGAAGTCGATCTGCTTCATCGTGACGGTCGCGCCGATCTTTTCGGCGGTGTACTTGTTCACCTCGGCCATCACCTTGTCGGTGTCCTTTTGCGGAGCGCCGATCGTGTACCAGATCAGGTTGACCGGCTTCTCGGCGTCGCCTTCGCCGCCGGAAGCGTTGTTGCTGCCGCAGGCGGTGACCGCCAGCGCGGCCGTCAGCACGAGCGCGAGCGCGCCCGCCTTGCGTGTGGATCTCTTTTTCATGATGACTCCTCCCTCGAAGCAAGCATGATGATGATGGTGCCCGAGCCCATGCGTCCAGGCTCGCCTGTCTGAATCAACCTTACTGGATGAAAGCATTTTCAAATAGGCGACAAATTATGAATCCGCTGTCCAAACTAAAGAAAGAGCCGCGCCGATTCGGTTCAGCGCAGCTCCCGGTATTCGTTGGGCGAGATGCCCACGTATTTTTTGAACTGCTTGTAGAAGTAGCCGGTCTCGACATAGCCGACCTCCTGCGAGATGTCGGCGACCTTGTCGTCCGTCGCCTTGAGCCGCTCCTTGGCCCGCTCGATGCGGTAGCGGTTGAGGTAGTCGGTGAAGCCGGCTCCGGTCTCCTTGGCGAACAGCTGGCCGAGGTACGCGGGATGGATATGATAGAGGGCGCCGAGCGTCTTGAGCGACAGCGGCTCGGCATAGCGCTCCGCCACATGCTGGACGACCTGGCTGACGATCGGGACGCGGTCGCTCCGCTGCAGCAGCTCCATCGTAAAATGCGCGGAGGCCTTGACCGCATCGGTCAGCTCGGCCAGCGCCGAGGCGCGGCTGATCCGGTCGAGCGTCTTCTTGAACTGGAACAGCACCTCCTGCGACTGCTCGCCGCCCTTCATGTCGCGCAGCTCGAGCCGGAAGGCGACGACGAGCTCGATCGCCGCGCTCTGGAGCAGCTCGGGCGTCGCGCCTTCGCGCTGCTGCAGCGCCAGGAAGTCGGCGTCGATGCGGGCGAAAAGAGCGTCCGTATCGCGGGCGAGCAGCCAGCGCGAGTAGTCGTCTCCGCCGATCTCGAGCGGCTGGTCGGCCGCTCCCGGCGACGGCGGCAGCTCGGCCGCGTCGAGGATCGGGCTGCCGCTGTGCAGCAGATGGTAGTCCTGCGCTTTTTTGGCGAAGGCGTAGCTGCGCTGCTCGAGCTCGCCGACCCGCTCGGCGGTGCCGAGCGAAAAGCGGACCGGCGCGGAAGCGGCCGCTTCGCCGGCCGCCGCAGGGTCTGCGTCCGCATCGCCGCGACTACGCGCCGCGTCGGCCGCCGCGAGCCGCTCCAGCGCCTCGCGCGCCTGCCGCCGCGCTGCAGCGGCGCTGTCCGCGAGGAACAGCAGCACCTCGTCGCCGTCGAGGTCGGAGAAGCGCAGCGGCGCGTCCCGCTCGCCGAGCGCCTCGTCGACGAGCCGGCGGGCCTGCGCGCCGCCGCTCGCCGAGTGGCGGGCCGCCGCGGCGCACAGCCACGGCCGGCCGAGGCGCAGGCCGAGCAGCTCGGCGCGCTGGCCGAGCTCGACCGGGTCGATGTCGCCGCGCATCCAGCGGAACAGGATGCGGTCGCGCAGGATGCCCTTTTCCTCGGGGGAGAGGGCGGCCGTCCCGGGCGGCGCGGCGCTGAGCTTGGCGACGGCGGCGGAGAGCGTCGAGCGCAGCTCTTGGAAGTTGACCGGCTTGAGCAGGTAGTTCTCGATGCCGAGCGACATGCCTTCCTTGAGGTAGTCGAACTCGTTGTAGCCGCTCAGAATGATGACCTTCAGCTCCGGCAGCAGCCGGCGCGCCTCGCGGATCAGCTCCAGCCCGCTCATGCCGGGCATCGTGATGTCCGTCACGAGCAGGTCGACGGGACGGCTCCTCAGCAGCTCCAGCGCGGCGCGTCCGCTGCCTGCCGTGCCCGCCACCTCGAGCTCGAACGACGACCAGTCGAGCGCGTCCTGCAAGCCTTCGACGATGAACGGCTCGTCGTCGACGAGCAGCACTCGGTACATAGGAAATTCCTCCTTCGAAACAAGTTGGGAACGCGAGGCGGGGCGGAAAGGCCAGGGCTGGGGCCGGCTTCCGAAGGGAGGGGCGGCAAAAGCGGCGGCCGACGTCCCGGAGAGGGAGGGCCTAGCGTTCCTCGGCTCCCCCGGGCTCGCCGGACCCGCTGTCGCTGCCGTCCGGGAACCAGAGCGTCACCGTCGTGCCGGCCCCGGGCGCGCTGTCGATGTCGAGTCCGGCGGCGTTCGGGCCGTAGACGAGCCGCAGCCGGTCGCGGATGCTCTGCAGGCCGAAGCTGCCGCCCTCGTCCTGGCCTTGCGGAGGCCGCTGCAGCCGCTGGCGCAGCGCTTCCAGCGCCTCCGGCGCCATGCCGCGGCCGTTGTCGCGCAGCGTGACGACGATGCGCGCGCCTTCTCCCCGCGCGGCGGAGATGTCGAAGCGGTTGTCGTCCCGCTCGGTGTCGAGGCCGTGCACGATGTAATTTTCCATGACGGGCTGCAGCGAGAGCTTCACGACGGGGCGTCCGGTCAGGCTGTCGTCCATGCGGATGGAGTAGGCGAACCGGTCCTTGTAGCGGATGCGGAACAGCTCCAGGTAGCGCCGGCCGAGCTCCAGCTCCTCGCGCAGCGGCACGAGGCTGCGGCTGCCGACCATGCTGCGGAACAGCACGGACAGGCTGTAGATCATCTCCGCGACGTCGTCCGCACCGCGCGACACCGCCCGCATGCGGATGACCTCGAGCGTATTGGACAGGAAATGAGGGTTGATGCGCGCCTGGATCGCGGACAGCTCGGTGCTGCGCTGCCGCAGCTCGGCCTTGTACTCCTGCTCGATCTGGCGGTTCAGCTGGTCGAGCATGCGATTGAAGCCCTGGCCGATCTGCCCGAGCTCGTCGCCGCGCTCGTCCTGGATGCGGCCGGCGAAGTCGCCGGACTCGACGCGCCGCATGAGGCGCACGAGGCTGCCCGTGCGGCGCGCCACGCTCGCCACGGCGATGCCCGGCAGCACGACGGCGAGCAGGATGCCGATCCCGCTCAGCAGCATCACCGTCCGCCGGAGGCCGGCGGACGCCGCCTCCAGCTGCGCGTCCGGCACGACGCCGACGACCGAGTAGCCGGCCAGGCTGTCGCTCAGCACCGCCACCTGCGACGGCCGGTCGAGCGCCGCCGCGGAGTCGAGCGTGCTGATGCGCGAGGCGTACGGGTAGATGGAGCCGTAATAGCGGCCGGACGAGTCGAACAGCACCTGGCCTTGCGGCGTCAGCACGAGCACGTAGCCCTTGAGCTCGTCGAGATAGGGACGGAGGGCGGAGACGAGGCTGTCCGAGCTGAAGTGGACGAGCAGCTGGCCGGTTTTTTGCAAGGTGCCGGGATTGTTGACGGCCGCCCGCACCGCGTAGAGCCGGTCGGCGTCGAGGCCGAGCTCGCGCGCGACCCACGGATTGGGCGCGGAGATCGTCGGCAGCTCGAGCGCCATCGCGTCGGGGATGAACGATAGCGCGGAGTTCAGCTCGCGCAGCTGCGGGCTTCCGCCGGCTTTCCACGCATACAGGTACTGCTCGACGGAGCTGTACAGCATGAGCTGGCGGATCGAGCTGTCGGCCGCGAGCCGGCGCTCGAAGTACGTGATGGCGTTGCCATAGCCGGCGCGCGGCTCGTCCGCATAGCGGTCGATGCGGTAGCGGAAGTAGTCGGCGAACGGATGGGACAGCAGATAGGTGACGTTTTGGCTGAGCGCCTGGTCCTGGTAAATGTCCGCGACGATGCGCTGCACGCTGTCGCTGCTCGCCTGCAGGCGGGCGGACACCGCTTCCATCGCGCGGCGCTGGTTGGCGAGGATGTCGCTGCGCACGGACTCCGCCATGAAGGCGTACAGCAGGTAGGCCAGCGTCACGATCGTCAGCACTGAGATGGCCGAGAGCGTCGCGAGCAGCTTCGAGAACAGGTTGTTCTTGACGTACGTTCGGTAGAAGCTGCGCGCCTTCATCGCCTTCATCGGCGGGTCCTCCTTTCGCGCGGGCTTCCGCGCTATGCTCGAATGCCGCTCATTATAGCATACCGGGAGGACGGGCGTGGAGCGGGGCGGGCGCGAGGGCGGTACGCGGCAGGGGCTTTGCGGGCGGGGAGAAGCGGGAGGGACGCGGAGCGTGGGGCGGGGCGTGGGGCGGATATGGAGGCGGGCGTGGAGAGACGGATGAGAAGCGAAGTGGACGAGGAGAGGGAGCGGAGAGAGGGGGAGCGAAGCGTGAGGGAGCGGCGGACGGGGAGCGAAGGCGGGTCGGGAGGAGAAGCGGACGGGCAGCGGAGCGTGGGTCGGGGCGCTCCCGCTCCCGTGCGGGCAGGACGGTAGCCAGCGGCCGCGCGCTGTGCTATGCTGGTGGGGACAACCGAAGAGTAAAGTCCGGCGCGGCCCTATGGGGCCGGAAGTGCCGGGAGAGGTTCGCGAACTCCCTCTATAAAAAACTACAAGCACACGATTCCGCCGGGGATCCGTGTGTTTTGCGTTCGGCGGACAGCCGTTCCTCGCGAGGCGAGGGGCGGGCTGCCCGCCGTTTTCTTTGTCCGCGCGCGGAAGAAGGAATTGGAGAATCGCTTGGCTCTCTCTGCCGGTTCGGTCGGTCAGGAGAGGAGAAGGTTAACGATGGTGGACAGGCTTGAGGGAGGCTCCCTCGATAAGCGGAAAGGCAAGGCGGTCGTCGTGTTCAGCGGAGGCCAGGACAGCACGACCTGCCTGTTTTGGGCGCTGCAAAGGTATGAGGAAGTGGAGGCGGTGACGTTTCGCTACGGGCAGCGCCATGCGCTGGAGCTGGAGTGCGCGGCGTCCATCGCCGCGGAGCTTGGCGTCCGGCACCATGTGCTGGACATGAGCCTGCTCGGGCAGCTCGCCCCGAGCTCGCTGACGCGCAGCGACGTCGCCGTGGCGGACGCCGCGGAGGAGGGCGGGCTGCCGAATACGTTCGTGCCGGGCCGCAACCTGCTGTTCCTGTCGTTCGCGGCGGTGCTTGCGCAAGGCGTCGGCGCCAAGACGATCGTCACCGGCGTTTGCGAGACGGACTTCAGCGGGTATCCCGACTGCCGCAACGTGTTCATCCAGTCGCTGAACGTCTCGCTGAACCTGGCGATGGACGAGACGTTCGTCATCGAGACGCCGCTCATGTGGCTCGACAAGGAGCAGACCTGGGAGCTGGCCGACCGGCTCGGCGCGTTCGAGTTCGTACGGGAGCGTACGCTCACCTGCTACAACGGCATCCCGGCCGACGGCTGCGGAGAATGCCCGGCCTGCAAGCTGCGGCGCGCGGGACTGGACAAGTACATGGCTCGGCGCGGAGCGAAGGAGGCGGCGCGAGGATGATGCATGCGATCTATCCGGCGCCCGCGCATCCGTTCCGCTACGAGCTGAACAAGGAGTTTCATTTCGCGGCGGCGCATTACATTCCGGCCGAGGCGGCGGGCCGCTGCAGCCGCGTGCACGGGCACACCTACTATTGCAACGTCACCGTCGGCGGCGACCGGCTGGACGAGTGCGGCTTCCTCGTGAACTTCTCGGAGATCAAGAAGCTGGTGCAGGACCGGTTCGACCATCGGCTGCTCAACGAGGACGAGCTGTTCGGCGGTCCGGCGCGGCTGCCGAATGGAGGCGAGGCGGCGGAAGCGGTGGTGCAAGGCAGCAAGGCGGCGGAAGCGATGCGGCACGGCAAGGCGGACGCGGCGCGAGGCGCTTGGGCCGAGCGGGCTGCAGCTGTGGAAGCGGCGGGTGAGCAAGGAGCCGCGTCTGGCGCGGTCCGGCACGGCAAGGCGGACGCGGCTTGGCAGGGCAGTGCGGCGATTGCCGATTCGGCGCTGGATCCGGAGCGGTTCCCGACGACGGAGGTCGTCGCCCGCACCGTCTGGCAGCTCGTGCAGGAGGAGCTCGACCGTCGCGGCAACGGAGCGCGCTGCCTGCAGGTGTTCCTGCGGGAGACGCCGTCGAGCTATGTGATCTATCGCCCGGAGGCCGCTCATGGCTGAGCGGCGCACCCGCATCCCCGTGCTGGAGACGTTCGGCCCGACGGTGCAGGGCGAGGGCATGGTGATCGGCGTCAAAACCTGCTTCGTCCGCACCGCCGGCTGCGACTACAGCTGCTCCTGGTGCGACTCGGCGTTCACCTGGGACGGCAGCGCCAAGGACGACATCCGCTGGCTGGAGCCGGAGGATGTGCTCGAGGAGCTGAAGGCGCTGTCCGGCGGCGAGTGGCCGGGGCATGTCACGCTCTCGGGCGGCAACCCGGCGCTGCTGCCGCAGCTCGGCGGGCTGATCGCGCTGCTGCGGAGCGGCGGCACGATCATCGCGCTCGAGACGCAGGGCAGCCGCTGGCAGGACTGGTTCCTGGACGTCGACGAGCTGACGCTGTCGCCGAAGCCGCCAAGCTCGGGCATGGCGACCGACTGGGCGCGGCTGGACGAGATCGTGGAGCGGCTCGCAGCGGCAGGTCGGTCGCCGAGCCTGAAGGTCGTCGTCATGGAGGAGCCGGCGAGCGAGGCGGGATCGGCAGCCGGGACAAGCGCAGCGAGCGAGACAGGCGGAGCAAGGCTGGCTGTCGAGGCGAACGGAGCGAGCCGGCAAGGAAGCGACCTTGCCTACGCCAAGGAGGTCCATCGCCGCTTTCCGGCGGTGTCGATGTTCCTCCAGGCTGGCAACGACCGGCTCGACGAGCCGGACCCGGCCGCGCTGCGCGAGCATCTGGCGGCGCGCTACGAGCGTCTGGTCGATGCCGTCATGGCCGACCCGGACTGGCGGCACGTACGCGTGCTGCCTCAGCTCCACGCTTGGCTGTGGGGCAACAAGCGCGGCGTGTGAGACGGCTCCGGCGCGCTGAGGGAGTCGAGAGTGCCTTGAATCGCGAGGACGAGGCGAATCGGCGCGCTGAGGGAGTCGAGAGTGCCTTGAATCGCGGGAACGAGGCGAATCGGCAAGGCGAGGGAGTCGAGAGTGCCTTGAATCGAGAGGAAGAGGCGAATCGGCGCAACGAGGGAGTCGAGAGTGCCTTGAATCGAGGGAACGAGGCGAATCGGCGCGCCGAGGGAGTCGAGAGTGCCTTGAATCGAGGGAACGAGGCGAATTGGCGAGTCGAGGGAGTCGAGAGTGCCTTGAATCGAGAGGACGAGGCGAATCGGCGCGACGAGGGAGTCGAGAGTTCCTTGAATCGAGGGGACGAGGCGAATCGGCGAGTCGAGGGAGTCGAGAGTGCCTTGTATCGAGGGAACGAGGCGAATCGGCGAGTCGAGGGAGTCGAGAGTGCCTTGAATCGCGAGGACGAGGCGAATCGGCGCAACGAGGGAGTCGAGAGTGCCTTGAATCGAGAGGACGAGGCGAACCGGGGCGCTGAGGGAGTCGAGAGTGCCTTGAATCGTGGGAACGAGGCGAATCGGGGCGCTGAGGGAGTAGAGTGCCTTGAACGGAGGGAACCCGGCCCCTGCGCGCGGAAAAAACGTGTGTAGGGCGGCGCCCTGCCGCCCGCGGCGCGGCAAAAAGCCTCCCGCTAAGCGGAAGGCTCCTTTTTGTCCGACACTCGGAACACGTAGCCGAAGTCGCCCGACTTGACGGGCGAGCCGTAGTCCTTGACCCAGGTGCGGTAGAACACGCTGGAGCCGTTCTTGCGGGTGACGATGATGTAGTCGGGATCGTTGGCCTTGGCCAGATCGGTCACGTAGACGGGGAAGCCGTGCATCGACTGCTCGAACGCGGTCCAGCCGAACACGGTCTTGGTAGCGTCCGTGATGAACGGATCCTGCCGCCCGTCCGAGAGCACGTCGCCGCCGCGGAACATGACATAGCCGGACGAGCCGTACAGCGTCATGACCTTCGGCCGTCCCGGGCCCTCGAAGTCGGAGAGGATGTAGTCCATCTCCTTGACCGGGTACTTGAACGAATTGGGCAACGGCACATGCTGGAAGTTGTACACGGCGTTCACCGCCAGCCCGACGGCGAGCCCGGCGGCCAGCGGAGCGATCCCGACGCGCAGGCGGAAGCGGCGCAGTCCCGGCACGTCCTCGATGACGACGGCGGCGAAGTACAGGACGAACAGCCACAGGAACAGGTGGTACTTGTAGTTCGACACGCCGAGGAAAAAGATGCCGAGCATGAACTCGAAGCGGAAAAACCGCTTTTTCACGCTGAATGGCAGCAGCGCGACGAACGACAGCAGCATGAGCGTCGCGGTCAGGTTGCCCATGCTGTTGAACTGGATCGCCTTCCACTCGTTGATGAGCAGGTTGAAGTTGTCCTGCGTGACGGTGAGGATGAACAGGATGCTCTTCGCTCCGCCGGGATTGAGGAAGCCAGCCCCGAGCACGGATAGCGCGACGACGAGCCAGCGCCAGCCGACGCGGCGGCGGAGCAGCCGGCGCGTCACGAGCGCCTCCAGCAGCGCCATCCCCAGGAACACGACGATGACGGGCCAGACGCCGGAGTGGAAGTTCGCGATCAGCAGCGAAAGCAGCGGCAGCAGCACCATGTAGCGGGCGGCCGGCCGCAGCTGGAACTCGCGCAGGAACACGAAGAACCAGACGATGAGGAACGCCGAGATCATCTGCGGCCTCGTCGTGAAATAGATGTCGTAGATGCCCCACAGCACCGGCAGCAGCAGCAGCGTCAAAATCGCCTCGCGGCCGCGCGAGTCCAGGCCGAGCTCGCGCCGCGAGACGAGCATCATGCGGTAGAGGCCGAGCGCCAGCAGCAGCAGGCAGGAGGCGGTCAGCAGGTAGGTGCCGGCCCAGCCGAAGGCGCGGTACAGCCAGGCGATGACGACCTGGAAGCCGATCTCATGCGGGACGTAGGGCAGCTTGTCGTCGCCCCAGAACGTATGGATGGCGGTGTGCGGGACTTGGCCGGTGTCCAGCACCTGGCCTCCGACCTCGATATGCCAGAATGTATCGGGGTCCTGATAGGATTCGGCCGGCGGCATCGTGAAGACGACGACGCACAGCACGATGACGGCAAGAGCCGCGGCGGCGACGAATCGGATTTTCATGGGACGCGCTCCTTGCGGACATAGTTCCCTTCATTATAGGGGCAAAGGCCAGGCTTCCACAATGCGGCAGAACGGCTGTGCCGAGGGTGGCGGCGAGCGGGAGGGAAGGCCCGAGCGGGGCCTTCTCGCGGCGCGGGGCGCAGGATTATTTTCAACGACAAAGGAGAAGGAACGAATGAGCGAGATCGAGCAAGGAAGAAGCAAGGAGGAGCTGAGCGGCGTCACGCTGCTCGGCAACCAGGGCACGCAGTATCCGGTGACGTACGCGCCGCAGGTGCTGGAGAGCTTCGTCAACAAGCATCCGGGGCGCGATTACCGCGTCAAGTTCAACTGCCCGGAATTCACGAGCCTGTGCCCGATGACGGGCCAGCCGGACTTCGCGACGATCACTATCGCCTACATCCCGGACGAGCTGATGGTCGAGAGCAAGTCGCTCAAGCTGTATCTGTTCAGCTTCCGCAACCACGGGGACTTCCACGAGGACTGCATGAACATCATCATGAACGACCTGATCGCGCTCATGCAGCCGAAGTTCATCGAGGTGTGGGGCAAGTTCACGCCGCGCGGCGGCATCTCTATCGACCCGTACTGCAACTGGGGCCGCCCGGGCACGAAGTACGAGCAGATGGCGGAGCGCCGCATGATGAACCTGGACCTGTACCCGGAGAAGATCGACAACCGCTGAGGCGGGGGCGAGGGCTAGCATTCTGCGAGGCTGCAAGCCGAAAAAGTCGGGTTGCAGGCGAACGTGAGCGCGGTTTGAGGACTGCAAGCCGAGAAAATCGGGTTGCAGGCGAACGTGAGCGCAGTTTGAGGGCTGCAAGCCGAAAAAATCGGGTTGCAGGCGAACGTGAGTGCGGTTCGAGGGCTGCAAGCCGAAAAAGTCGGGTTGCAGGCAACCCGGCAGCGCTGGCGAGAAGAATCGAGCTGTTGAGCGGAGCGAACCCTTCCTTGGAACGGGACTGGCATCCGACCGGGACAGCGCGAGAACGCTGAAGAAGCCTATAGAAAAAGCGTCCAATCCACTTGCGAAGTGGATTGGACGCTTTTTGCCTCTTGAGGCGAGTCTGTCGGTTGAGGCAGCACGGGAAAAGCAGTGGCGAGCCAGTCCGGGCGCACGCTCCTCGACCGCCGACGCCGCATGCTAGCAAGCAGCGCCGGCGAAAGCGGCTACTCCTCCGGGTCCAGCCGGCACTCCTGCAGCGGGCGCAGCTTCGTGCGATGCTTCCACTTGTGGCCGAGCCAGATGGCGAGGAACAGCGGCAGGCCGAAGTAGGAGGCGACGATGTACGCCCAGTCGACCCGGCCGTCCGAGAGGCCGCCGACGAACTGGCCGCCGATGACGACGGCGCACAGCCCCATCGCCAGCAGCGGGCCGAGCGGGAACCACTTGGCGCGGTAGGTCAGCTCGTCCAGCGAGCGGCCCTGAGCCGACCAGGCGCGGCGGAACCGGTAGTGGCTGATCGCGATGCCCATCCAGACGATGAAGCCGGTCATGCCGGAGGCGTTCAGCAGCCAGACGTAGACGACGCCGTCCCCGAAGAACGAGGCGAGGAAGGCGAGCAGGCCGAACGCGCCCGTCACGAGCAGCGCCGGCACCGGCACGCCGCGTCCGTTCACGCCGGCGAGCCAGCGCGGAGCCTTGCCTTCTTTGGCGAGCGTATAAAGCATGCGCGTGCTGGCGTAGAGGCCGGAGTTGCCGGCGGAGAGCACCGAGGTCAGAATGACGGCGTTCATGACGGACGCCGCGATGCTGAGGCCGGCTTTTTCGAAGACGATCGTGAACGGGCTCTGCGAGATGTCGCTGCTCGCCAGCTCCTCCGTCGTGTAGGGAATGAGCAGGCCGATGACGAGGATCGCCAGCATGTAGAACAGCAGGATGCGCCAGAAGATCGTGCGGATCGCGCGCGGCACGCTGCGCTTCGGGTCCTCGCTTTCGCCGGCGGCGACGCCGACGAGCTCGGTTCCCTGGAACGAGAAGCCGGCGGCCATGAAGACGCCGAGCACGGCCAGCATGCCCATCGGGAACGGGTTGCCGGTCAGGTTGGCGAAGCCGTCGCCGCCCATGCCGTCGCCGCGCCAGATGCCGACGACCATGAGCAGGCCGACGGCGATGAAGACGATGACGGTGACGATCTTGATCATCGCGAACCAGAACTCCGACTCGCCGTAGGCTCGCACCGACAGCAGGTTCAGACCGACGAGCAGGGCGAGGAACAGCGCGGACCAGAGCAGCGAGCTGCTGCCGGGCAGCCAGTATTTCAGGATGAGCGTCGCTGCGGCCAGCTCGGCGGCGAGCGTGATCGCCCAGTTGTACCAGTAGTTCCAGCCGATGGCGAAGCCGAAGCTCGGCTCGACGAAGCGGCTCGCATAGGTGCTGAACGTGCCGGACACCGGCATATGCGTCGCCATTTCGCCCAGGCTCGTCATGAGGAAGTACACCATGAGGCCGATGAGGCCGTAGGCGAGCAGCGCTCCGCCGGGTCCGGCGCTATGGATCGCGCCGCCGCTGGCGAGGAACAGCCCGGTGCCGATCGAGCCGCCGAGCGAGATCATCGTCATATGCCGCGTTTTAAGGCCTCGGCGGAGGCCGGGTTTGGCTGAGGGGGTCGGGTGCGGTTGCTCCACTTGAAGTCATCTCTCCGTTTCTTTACTTATAATAGGGCAACTTATCTATAGTAGGCGATGCAGAACGATGGCTCAAGCGAAAATATTCCCAACTTAACGATAAATGTTGCAGGCGGGAAGCGGCGGCCTGGAAACGAGGGGAAGAAACGGACCTGGATTCATCCGCCGCGCGCGTATCCTCCAAGACGCGGAAAAGCGCCCTGCCGACCGGCAGGGCGCTTCCTTTATTCATTCCAGGTGAAAAGACGTTGCCGCGCAGGCGCAGGTGCTCCGAGCGCCGGCGGTCAAATCAGCTTCGCGGCGAGCAGCAGCTGCTCGATGACGCCGGCGGCAGCCTCGCGGCTGATGATCGGCACGCTCGTGTACCACTTGCCGGCCAGCCCGCCGAGGCTGGAGCCGGCGGCCGCCGCTCCGCCGCCGAGCAGGCCGGAGCCGGAGGCGATCGCCCGGGCGTCCGCGTTCAGCGGCGAGAACGCCGCTCCGGCGCCGTTCGCCGAGACGGACCCGGCGAACGTGTCGCCGTCCACAGGAGGCAAGCCGAATGCGCGGCTGATCAGGTCGTCGAACTGGGCGAGCGTCAGGCGCGTCTTGGGCGAGAACTTCGTCTCCGACGTGCCGTCGATCAGCAGCTTGTCGGCCAGCCGCTGGATGCTTGCCTTGTACGGCGAGCCGCCGATGTCGGTGAAGGCGGCCGTCCGCTTGGCGGCCGCGTAGACGGCATAGCCGGGATGCGAGACGGTGACGGTCGTCGTCCCGTCCGCGTTGGCCGCGAACGTCGACGGAGCCGGCAGCGCCTGGCTGCCGTACCGGTACAGCGCGCCGGCCTTGGAGGCGTCGCTGCCGGCGTCCAGCACGAACGCATGCCGCACGAATGCGCTGGCCGGAATCGGCAGCGGCTTCGGCGCCGCCCCCGCGCTGGCGACCGAGCCGAGCTCGAACGCCACCGGCGACCCGAGCAGCGTCGTGCCCGGGCGAGCCGCCGCGAATGCCGCGGCCTGATCGGCTGCGTCGCGGATGGCGAGCTCGGCGCCCGCGCCCTTGGGCAGCGAGGCGAGCAGGTACAGCGGCAGCTCGGCGGCGGCCCGGCCCGCGTTCAGCGCGATCGAGCTGCCGAGCGGAGCTTTGGCGAGCGCCGCCGCCTGCGAGGCGCTCAGCGACAGGCGGACCGCTCCGCCGTCCTCCAGCCAGGAGCCGCCGACGATGAGCGCGAGCGGCTTTTTCGCGCCCTTGAGCGCGGCGGCAATGTCGGCATCCGTCACGGTGACGAGACCGTCAGCGGAGACGGAGGACTTCAGCTGCAGCTTCGTCTGGGACGGGCGCAGCACGCCTTTCAAGGCGCGCTCGCCGAGCTCGGCCGGCACGCCCTTCAGCGCGACCGGCACCTGGACGGTGTCGCGGATCGTCGGCACCGCGGCCGAGGCGATCGTGACGGTCAGCGTCACGGTGTCGTCCGTCTTGGGACGGGCGGCCAGCACGCCGTCCGCCGCGATCAGCTGCGGCCGGTCGCTGCCCGTCACCGCGTACGTGACGCCTTGGCGGACCGGCAGCTCCAGCACCGGCTTGCCGACGGCCGTCGTGTTGACGATGTTGGCCTGGAACGCCTCCTTGGCGTTCGCGACGAGGCCGAGCTCCGTCTTGTTGTAGGCGACGGCCATCGACCTGGTCGTGAAGTACTGGTTCACAAGCTGCCTGTTGGCGTTGATCTCGGTGGCGACGACGTAGAGCGTGTACGTGCCTTCCGGCAGCTTCTTGTAGATCGGCAGGCCGTCCTCGTCATAGCTGTCATAATACATCTCGTCGAGGCCGCTCACCGTATACCGGCCGGCAGGGAAGGAGCTTCCGATGCCCGCATCGGCGAGGAACAGCATGCCGATGTAATCGTCGTTCACGTCGTACACTTCCAGATCGATGAGGTTGACGCCATCGGCGTGGAGCGTGAAGCTTGCGTCGATCGTATCGTTCACCCCGTCGCCGTCCGGCGAGAGGATCGGGCTGGACAGCGTCAGGTCCTGGATGCCGAAGCCGTTGTCCGGCAGCCGGTCGCCGACATGCAGCGCGAACGGCAGGCGCAGCGTCGGCAGTCCCGGAGCGGTCAGCACGACGGAGCCTTCATAGGCGCCCTCGGCCGCATCGTCCGCGACGGAGGCGGTCAGGGAAAAGCTTGCCGCGCCTCCCGCCGGAGCGGTCACGCCGCCGCCGGACAGTCCGTCCAGCGAGACGGTCAGCTTGGACACGTCCGGCGTCTCGATCGGATTCGCCGGGTCGGAGGTGACGGACGGGTGCAGCTCGACCGAGGCGGCGTAGGTCACCGCGGAGCCGGAGGTGTTTTTGACGCGCAGCTGAGCCGACGGAGCAGCCGCTCCGGCCGGCACGACGCCGAAGCTGTAGCTGCTGCCGAAGTTCGTCACGTCCAGCGGATGGAGATCGCCGTCCAGCAGCTGGAGCGGCTCGACCGTCTGCAGCACCGCCGGCGTCCGGATCGCCTGGGCGATATTGGCGCGGCCTCCGCCCTGCGAGTAGACGTCATAGAGCGTGCCCGTCTCGTCAAAGATCGCATCCGCCGTATTCGCGAGCGCGGCGCGGATGTCCATCGGCGTCCACTCGGGATGCTGCTGGCGCAGCAGCAGCGCCAGGCCCGCCGTATGCGGCGACGCCATGCTCGTGCCGCTGATGCGGTTGTACGCCTCGTCGTACGAGGCATCGGGATTTGCTTTGCCGTAGGCCGGCCAGGTCGAAAGGATGTTCACGCCCGGAGCGGTGACGTCCGGCTTGATGCCGAGCTTGCCGTCGGAGGCCGGCCCGCGCGAGCTGAAGCTCGCCATGCGGTCGCCCGGCTCGACCGTGAGCGGGTAGTCGGCGCCGAACTGCAGCGTGAACGCCGCCTCCGGATGCGCCAGCACGATGCGGGCAAGCTCCCGGCCCGGGGCGCCTTCCATATCGAACGTCGGGAGATAGCGGAAGCTGTCTCCGAAAAAGCCGACCGGACCGATGAAGCCGTCGCGTCCGGGGATCGACTCGCTCAGGTTGGCCGCCGCGCCGGCGTTCAGCCCGTTGAAGATGATCAGCGCCTTGGCGCCGTGCTCCTTGGCGATGGCCGCCTTGTCGACGAAGGCGAGCGAGCCGCGCGAGACGAGCACGATCTTGCCGGCGGCGTCGAGTCCCTCGTAGTCGCTCTCCGCGCCGAGCCCGGCATAGACCGCCTCGACCGGCTCGGTGCCGATGATCGACGCGAAGTCCTCCGCTCCGGTGCGCCAGCCCATGGCGCTCAGGCCATAGTCGAGGCCGCCGTAAGCGACGTCGGTGACGGTGCGGCTGTAGACGGTCGCGCTGACGGTAGCCGCGTAATGGCTGCTCGGGCTGCTCGCCGCGCCGACGGAGATGGCCAGCTGGCTCGACGCCGGCGAGCCCATCGAGTAGTAGTAGCGTCCCTCGTCCGCGGCGTTGCCGTTCGCCACGACGGCGATGACGCCGGCGAGCACGGCATTGTTGACCGCGATCGCGTCCGGGGAGAACGGGTCCTTGACTTCGTCGGCGCCGAGCGACAGGTTGATGACGTCCATGCCGTCCTTCACCGCGCGCTCGATGCCGTCGATGACCTGCGCCGAGGAGCCGGACGAGCGGCCCGTCTCGGCGTTGTAGCCGAGCACCTTGTAGGCGTGCAGCTCGGCCTCGTAGGCGACGCCTTTTTGCACGACGTCCGAGTCCGCTGCCGCGCGGCCGACGATCGTGCCCGAGACATGCGTCCCGTGCGAGGTGCCCGGGTTGCCGGTGGCGGCGTTCGGGATTTCCTCATAGGGATCGTCGGTGTTGAAGTACGAGTCGTGTCCGCCCTTGTACGCGCCGGCCAGATCGGGATGCAGGTAGTCGACGCCGGTGTCGATGACGCCGACCTTGAGCCCGCGGCCCGTCAGCCCTGCGGCCCAAGCTTCCGGCACGCCGAGCTGCTTCAACGGGTCGATGTCGCATTTGCACTCGGAGGAGAGGGCCGTCGGCGAGACGGTCTCCGCCGGAATGGCGGAGTACGTCAGGTTCTCATGGATCGACTTGACGCCGGGGAGCAGGGCGAGCAGAGGAATCTGGTTCGCCGGCAGCTCGACCTCCATGCCGTTCAGCACGGTGTCGTAGCGATAGGTGACCTGCAGCGACAGGCCGCGCTGGCGGGCGGCCGCGAGCAGCGCCTCCTGCTCGGCGTCGACCTCCGAGGGCGTCACCGCAGCGGCCGGCGCGAGCCCTTGGCGAGCGGCGAACTCGGCTTCCGCGACCGCGGCTCCTTCGAGCTGCAGGATGACCTTGACGCGCGCCGAGGATTTTGTGTCGAGGCTCGGCGAGATGAGCGCCGGCGTCGTGTCGGCTGTGGCTAGCCCCCGCGCGAGCGACGGGGCGAGAGCGGAGCCGGACGGCGCCAGTCCTTGCTGCAGGCGGCTCTGAAGCAGCGCCTGCGAGGCGGCCGTGGCGGAGCTGGATTCGGCCAGCTCGCCGGCGATTGCGGCTGGGGAAGCGTATGTGCCGCCGGGCAGCAGCAGCGATGCCGCCAGCGCGGCCGCGATGAAGTTGATTTTGTAGCCTTTCTTGACCATGATTTCCCTTCTTTCCGGATGGATTTGCGGTTGCTTTGAATTCGCCGCATGACGGGCGCCTCCTGCCTCCTTTGGAAGAAATGGCGCTTAAGGATCAGAATAATCAGATAAATGTCGAATAAGTGAGAAAGAAGTACCATAGACGAGAATGAAAGAGAAAAGCACCAGGACCTAGTGTCGGATCCTGGTGCCTTTCGGGAGCTGCGGCCGGAGAGCGGGGGAGCGCCTCGCGGCCGCGAGGGGAAGCTAGATCAGCTTGGCGCCGCTCAGCAGCTTGTGCAGCACGGTCGCCGCCGCTTCGCGCGTCGTCGAGCCGAGCGGATCGAAGGCGCCTGCGGAGCCTTCCATCAGTCCGGATGCCGTGACGGCAGCGATGCTGTCCTTGGCGAACGCGCCGAACTTGCCGGCGTCGCTGTAGGTCGTGAACTTGCCGCTATCCGACTTGGCTCCGGCCAGGTCGGCCGCTTTGGCCAGCATGACGGCCAGCTCCTGGCGGCTGATGATGCCGTTCGGACGGAACGTGCCGTCGGCGTAGCCATTGATCAGGCCGGCCGCATAGGCCGCGCTGACGGCATCCGTATACCAGGCGCCGGAGGCGAGGTCGGTGAACGGAGCTTTGGACGTCGTCGTGAGGCCGAGGCCGCGCGTCAGCATCGCTGCGAATTCGGCGCGGGTCACGCTCGCTTTCGGCGTGAAGGCTCCGGCAGCGGTGCCGTTCAGCAGCAGCTTGTCGGACAGCGACTGGATGCGGGACTGAGCCCACGAGCCGGCGATGTCGGTGAAGGCCGCGCCGCCGCTTGCCGCAGCGTAGGTGGAGAAGCCAGGGCGGCTGACGACGACGGTCGTCGTGCCGTCCTCGTGCGTCGTGAATACGGCTGGAGCCGGAGCTTGCTTGCCGCCCGCGAGGAACAGCACGCCCGCTTTTTCGGCGGAAACGCCTTTGTCCAGCGTGAAGCTGCGCTTCAGGAACGTTTTGGACGGAACGTTCAGTGGAACGGAGCCGCTCGCGCTCACGACGTTCGCCTCGAAGGCGACTGGCGTGCCGAGCACGGTCGCGCCGGAGAACTTGGACGCTTCATCCGCGGCGGAGCGGATGATCAGCTCCAGTCCGCTGCCGGCCGGCACGGAGGCGAGCACGGACAGAGGCAGCTCAAGCGATTCCTTGCCGGTGTTCAGGTAAAGCGCGCTGCCGGCCGGAGCCGTGCCGAGCAGCTGGAGTTGATCGGCCGGCAGGCTCAGCTTGGATGCTTTGCCGGATTCGGCCGCCGCGTTTACGACGAGCGCCAGCTTGACGCTGCCGGTGCCGATCGCCGCTTGCAGGTCGGCGTAGGTGACCGTCGTGACGGTCGCTGCGCTTTCCGAGGCGGTCGTGCTCTTCACGGTCGTCTGCGCCAGCCCTTGGGCTGCGATGGCTTTCAGCGCCTCGCCGGCTGCCGCAGGCGCCGGAGTCGGAGTCGGGGACGGAGCGACGATCGGGCCTGGGAAGCCTCCGCCGCCGCCGCCGGTGCTGTAGTTGCTGTTTACGACGGAGAATGGAATGTAGCCGAGCGTTTGCGCGGCGACTTTGCCGTTTGCAATTTTCGCCGCGACGATCGTGAACGCGTAGGAGCCGTCCTTGAGCGCTCCGTCTACGTCCTCATAATCCGCATCGAGCGAATAGATGCCGTTGAAGCTGTGCTTGTACGTCTTCTTCTCCAACGCCTTGGCAGAGCCGGTGGCGTCCGTGACGTTGAGATAGCCGATCGTATCGTCATTGATGTCGGAGATGGCGACCTCGTAATAGTTCATGCCTTCCGCAGCCAGGCGGAAGCTCAGCTCGATGCTGTCATTCACGCCGTCGCCGTTCGGAGACAGCTGGCGCGAGGTAAGCGCTACGTCCTGGATGCCGTAGCCCGTGTCCGGCGTCTTGTCGCCGACATGGACGACGAACGGAATGTGCAGATCCGGATGGCCGGCCGATTTCAGCACGACCGAGCCTTCGTAGACGCCCGCCTCCGCATCGGCTGCCGGCTTGACGCTCAGGCTGAACGGCTGCTTGCTGTAGGCGTTGGCCGTCACGGTCTGGCCGGTCAGTCCGCCGAAGGAGACTTGGATCTTGCTCGTATCCGGCGTGGCGATCGGGTTTGCCGGATCGGACGTCACGCTCGTGTGCAGCTCGTAGGAAGCCGTGTAGGTAAGAGCTTTGTCCGACACGTTGTTGAGCTGCAGCGTGATGGACTTCTCCGCGCTGCCGGCGGCCATGACGCCGAAGCTGGCGTTGTCGCCGTAGTTGGTCGTCGGCACCGGATTCATGTTCACGTCGTACAGCGTCAGCTGCTCGACGGTCTGCAGCAGGGCCGGAGTTTCCAGCGCCTTGGCGACGTTGACGCGGCCTGCGCCTTGGGAATAGACGTCATAGCGGATGCCGTCCTCGTCGGAGATCGGATCGGCGGTGTTGGCCAGCGCCGCGCGGATGTCGAACGGCGTCCACTCCGGATGAGCCTGCTGCAGCAGAGCCGCCAGGCCGGCTACGTGTGGCGTCGCCATGCTCGTGCCGCTGCTGCGGCTGTACGCTTCGTCATAGGACGCGCCCGGGATGCCCTTGCCGTAGGCCGGCCAGGTGGACATGACCGCGACGCCCGGAGCGACGACGTCCGGCTTGATGCCGAGGATGCCGTCGGCGTTCGGTCCGCGCGAGCTGAAGCCCGCCATGCGGTCGCCGGGGTCCTGCTCGGACGTGTACTTGGCGAAGTCGAACCAAACGTTGGAGTTGCCGCTCGCGGTCGCGAAGCGTGCCAGAGCGCGGCCGGTCTTGCCGTCCAGATCGAGCACCGGAACGGTGAAGCCGTCGCCGTAGAAGTTGCCGATCTCGCCGTCGCGGTCCGGAATCGATTCGCTCAGGTCCGCATTGCCTTTCAAGTCATCTTTGCCGTTGAAAATGACGACCGCCTTGGCTCCATGCTTGCGGGCCTGGAGGAACTTGTCCACAAACGTCGTCGAGCCGCGGGAGACGAGGACGATCTTGTCCTTGACATCCTTGTCTTTATAATCTTTTTCGGCGCCCAGATTCACGTAGATCGCTTCCTGAGGTCCGGTGCCGATATCGGATGCGAAGTCGTTGTGCTTGATCATCCAGGAGACGATCGGCAGGTCAAGATCATACACGGAGCCGGTCACCGTCTCCAGGCTGTCCTTGCGGTAGACGGATGCCGTCACTTCCGCGCCGTATGTAGCGCTCGGGCTCGTCGCCGCGCCGACGGAGATGGACAGCTGGCTCGACGCCGGGGAGCCCATCGAATAGAAGTGCTGCTCCGAATCCTCGGCGTTGTTGCCGTTGGCTACGACTGCGACGACGCCGGCGAGCACGGCGTTGTTGAGCGCGATCGCATCCGGCGTGAACGCGTCCTTGGCATCGTCGGAGCCGAGCGACAGGTTGATGACGTCCATGCCGTCCTCGACCGCATGCTCGATGCCGTCGATGACCTGCGCGGAGGAGCCGGAGGAGCGGCCCGTCTCATAGTTGAAGCCGAGCACCTTGTACACATGCAGCTCCGACTCGTACGCGACGCCTTTTTGCGAGTACTCGGTCTCGTTCGCTTCGCGGGAAGCAATCGTGCCGGACACATGTGTGCCGTGCGAGGTGCCAGTGTTGCCGCTCTTGGCGTCCGGGATTTCCTCGTACGGGTCGTCATCGTTGAAATAGGAATCGTGGCCGCCTGCATAGGCGTCCTTCAGGTCCGGATGCAGGTAGTCGACGCCGGTGTCGATGACGCCGACCTTGATGCCTTTGCCGGTGATGCCTTTGGCCCAGGCATCGGGAGCGCCGATCTGGGTCAGCGGGCTGATGTCGCACTTGCAGTCGGCCGGGTCCGCGCCGAGCGGAGTCGGGCTCGTATCCGGAATGGAGTAGAAGGTCCGGTTCTCATAGACCGACTTGACGCCGGAGAGGGAGGCGAGCTTCGGAATCTGATTGGCCGGGAGCTCGATTTCCATGCCGTTCAGCACGGTGTCGAACTGGTACGAAACGTCCAGGGAGATGCCGAGCTTCTGCGCCTGGGAGATGAAGCGGGACTGCTGCCCGCTGATGCTGGCCTCGGTCGCTTCGGCGCTCAGGGACTTGACGCCCATTTTCGCGGCGTATTTGCCTTCGGAGATGGAAGCTCCGTCGAGCTGGACGATGACCTTGATCCGTTCGGAGGAGGTCGTGTCGAGGCGAGGAGAGATGAGCGGCTGCAGGCCTTTGGACAGGCTGCCGGCGAGGATGCCCGGCGTCACGGCCGGCTCGGCCGCTGCTGCGGTCGACGCGAACGGCGTCAACACGAGCGCTGCGGTCAGCGTGGCCGACAGCGCCTTGGAGATGGCTTTGCGTTTCGAATTGTGCAAGCAAGGACCTTCTTTCTGTAAAAGGATGAGGGCGTTGTTGAGATGACAGCTTAAATAACATTGACGGTCGATAATTCTGTCATCTTTCAACAAAGTAATCTAAGAATACTCTGACAAATTGGGCTTGTCTAGCAGAAATTGGGGAAAAACAGATGTGTTTTATGCGTCTATACGCTGAAACTTTACCCGATAATTGCGGTGATGCTTTACTACAATGATTTATTTTCTTGCTCGTTTTCAAATAAAAGCGAAAAAACGCCCGTTTCTTAAAAAAGAAATGGGCTGTTAGTCTTGATTTTAGAATAGGTCTATGTGATCATATCTGACGCGAATCGACAGCCGTCACATCCCCCGCCGATACCGGTCGGGCGACACGCCCATCAGGCGCTTGAACAAGCGGCTGAAGTGGGCGGGATGCTTGAAGCCGACCGCATAGCCGACGTCGGTGACGGAGGCGTCCGGCTCCAGCAGGAAGCGGATGCGCGCCTGGTTGATGCGCTGCCGGTAAATATAGTCGAACAGCGCCACGCCGGTCACTTCCTTGAATGTGCGCGACAAGTAGGAGCGGCTCACATGGAGCTCGCTGGCGATGCCGCCGAGCTCCAGCTCCTCGCTCAGATGCCGCTCGACGTAATCCATCGCCTCCTGGGCGATCGCCTCCTTGTCGCGGGAGCCGCGCCCTCCCCCGCCCGCCCCGAGGCGCAGCGGCTCGCGACAGCGCTCGTAGACGAAGCAGAGCAGGTCTTCGAACGCCAGACGCAGCCGCCGCGCGGCGACCGCGCCTTCCTCCCCTTGATGCCGATGCATGCGCAGCAGCAGCTCCTCGGCCTCGGCCCGCAGCTCGCCCCGCAGCTGCAGCCGGTAATTGCGGAGCTCCTCGAACGGCTGCAGCAGCGGCACCGAGCCGGGCAGGCCGGTATGGGCGGACGGCGGCTCGGCGGCTCGCAGCGGCTCGGGATCGAAGTGGATGAAGCTGCGCACGTACGGCGCAGGACCGGAAACCTTCGGCCGATGCAGCGTCATCCCGTACATGAGCAGCATGTCGCCCG
Source organism: Paenibacillus pasadenensis (assembly GCF_002864175.1). Taxonomy (NCBI): domain Bacteria; kingdom Bacillati; phylum Bacillota; class Bacilli; order Caryophanales; family Paenibacillaceae; genus Paenibacillus; species Paenibacillus pasadenensis. The sequence continues at coordinate 566,762 of NZ_NFEZ01000004.1, forward strand.
GCTCCAGCCGGTAGATCCGGTTGCCGATCAGGTAGGTGCAGTCGCCTTCATGAAAATAGTAGATTTCATAATGGGTATGGGAATGGAAATCCGGCAAGACCGGGTAGGTCGAGCGGTACGAGAATTCGATCATCCCTTGCCGGTCGCTGATTGCCGGGAGCATGTCGTTCGCCTCCTCGTGGGACGGATAGTGCCAGCATAGCATTCCCCATCGCGAGTGACCAGCCTCTTTCCAATGGGTCGTTGCCGCGCCGCCCGGACGAAATCCGATTGGATGAATAAAGTGAACAAGCTTGACCAATACGAGATTCATAGAACGGGAGGAAGGATCATGGATTGTCAGAGAAATGCGGCCGGTCCCTGCTCCACGGCGGAAGGCTCGGCGACGAACAGCCTCGGATTCGCTTCCCATGCGGAAGGAATCGAGACGCTCGCCCAAGGGAGCGGCAGCCATGCGGAAGGCTACCTCGCGGAGGCGATCGGCGACAGCTCGCACGCGGAAGGCTCGGGCACGGTCGCCCAAGGCTCCGCCTCGCACGCGGAGGGCTTCCGTACGACGGCGAGCTCGGACGCGTCGCATGCGGAAGGCAGCCAGACGAGCGCATCCGGAGGAGCCTCGCACTCCGAAGGCTCGGGCACGTCGGCTCCAGGCATCGCCTCGCATGCCGAGGGCCATTTGACGGCGGCTTTCGGCACGGGCTCCCATGCGGAGGGCTATTTGACGGAAGCGACGGCGGACAGCGCTCATGCCGAAGGCTCGACGACGGTCGCGGCCGGCTCGGCGTCCCATGCGGAAGGCTTCCGCTCGATCGCGGAAGCGGATGCGGCGCACGCGGAGGGCAGTCTGACGACGGCGGTCGGAGCGTCTTCCCATGCCGAGGGGGAGGCGACGCGGGCGCTTGGAGCGACCTCGCATGCCGAGGGCTACATGACCGAAGCGGCGGCGGACAGCTCCCACGCGGAGGGCTCGACGACGACGGCGGGCGGCTCGGCATCCCATGCGGAAGGCTTCGAGACGACGGCGGGCAATACGGCGGCTCATGCGGAAGGCATCCTGACCAACGCGGCCGGAGTCGCCTCGCACGCCGAGGGCGACGGCACGGCGGCGATCGGCGAGGCGTCTCATGCGGAGGGGACGGCGACGCAGGCGGAAGGAGACTTCTCCCATGCGGAAGGCAACGGCTCGCAGGCGACCGGACTGACCTCCCATGCGGAGGGCGGCGGCTCGATCGCAGCGGGCAACTACTCGCATGCGGAAGGGTACCAGACGCAGTCGCAAGGAAGCTATTCGCATGCGGAGGGCTTCCAATCGCTCGCTACCGGAGTCGTCGCCCATGCCGAGGGCGGCTATACGACGGCATCCGGCCTGTATTCGCATGCGGAAGGCTACTACAGCCAGGCCACCGGCGGCGTGTCCCATGCGGAAGGAGGCAGCGCGACGGCTTCGGGCGAATACTCCCATGCGGAAGGCTTCAACAACACCGCGCAGGGATACGCCTCGCATGCAGAAGGGAGCAACACGGTGTCGAGCCAATTCGGCTCGCATACGGAAGGCGTCAATACGGCGGCGTCCGCCTTTGCCAGCCATGCCGAAGGACTGAATACGACAGCCGCCTCTTCCGGTTCCCATGCGGAAGGCGAGTCGACGACGGTGCTGGCGGGGCATTACAACTCCCATATCATGGGCCAGTACGGCTCGACGCTTTACCCGTACTCCTGGCATGTCGCCAACGGCGCCAATGAGGCGGCGCCGGGCTTGGCCGCCGTGCTTCAAGGCAGCACGGGCAACATGTATATCGACGGCACCTACAATACCGGCGGGGCCGATTACGCGGAGATGTACGAGACGGCGGACGGGGCGGCGCTCGAGCCGGGGTGCTTTGTGACGCTGGCAGGGATGAAGATCCGCAAGGCGGAAGCCGCGGACACCTATGTGCTCGGCATCGTGAGCGGCTCGCCGGCGATCGTCGGCGATGCGGCCGAGCTGCGCTGGCAAGGGGCTTATCAACGCGACGAGTGGGGCCGGGTCCTGTATGAGGACTTGCTGGTGCCGGAGCGCTTGGACGAAAACGGCCGGCTGCTGCAGCCGGCTTCGACCCGGACGGTGCCGAAGCTGAACCCGGATTGGGATCCGTCGCGCCTTTACGAATCCAGGCGGATGCGGCCGGAATGGGTCGCCGTCGGCCTGATGGGCAAGCTGCTCGTGCGCGACGACGGCACCTGCGAGCCGGATGGCTGGTGCCGGCCTGCCGCGGGGGGCACGGCGACGGCCGCTTCCGGCGGGTACCGGGTGCTGGAGCGCACGGGTCCTTCGCAGATCCGGATCCAGTTCGTTCCTCCTTCTATTTCGCAATAGCGCCCTTGATGGCGGAGGCCGGGCAGGGTACGATAGCCGCAGGAACTCAGTCTGGACGAAAACGAGGGAGGATGGGCGCGATGAAGCTGGACCGCCTGCTTGCGATTACGATGCTCATGCTGGGGCGGAAGCGGATCGGCGCCAAGGAGCTGGCCGAGCGCTTTGAAGTGTCGCTGCGCACCGTCTATCGCGACATGGAGACGCTCAGCCTGGCCGGCATTCCGATCGTCTCGTACGCCGGAGAGGGCGGAGGCTACGAGATCATGGAGGGATACCGGCTGGAGAGGCAGTTTCTGACGATGGAGGAGCTGCAGGCGCTCGTCGTCGCCCTCAAAGGCATCTCCTCCACGCTCGAGGACCGGGACATCTCCCGGCTGCTCGACAAGGTCGGGGCGATGCTGTCCTCCGCGGACCGGGAGCGGATCGGCGGCGCGTCCGAGGAGATGGTCATCGACTTCAACCCGTGGGGAGGCGGCGCGCGGGAAAAGGATAAGGTCGCCACGCTCCGGCAAGCGATCCGCGAGCGGCGCGTCGTCCGCTTCGCCTATACGGATGCCGGCGGACAGCGGACGGAGCGCAGCTGCGAGCCGTACCGGCTCGTGCTCAAGGGCTACGTCTGGTATATGCACGGCTTCTGCCGGACGCGGCAGGATTGGAGGCTGTTCCGCCTGTCGCGGGCGCGCGAGCTGGAGGCGGGCGCAGAGACGTTCGTGCGCCGGGAGGATCCAGGCGACGAGGAGTCGCTCGCCTGGTTCGGCTCGGGCATGGAGGGAGGGCATCGCGTGAAGGACATCGCGGTGCTCTTCGAACGGCAATCGCGGACCCGTGCCGAAGATTACTTCGGCACGCTCGACAGCGTGATCCGGATGGAGGAGCGGCCGGGCGGCGCGCTGCTCGTGGAGTCGCGGCAGCCCGACGAGCCTTGGCTGGTCGCATGGCTGCTCGGCTTCGGCACGGGCGCTCGCGTGCTGTCGCCGCCGGAGCTGGCCGAGGCCGTCCGGGCCGAGGCGGAGGCGGTCGCGCGCCTGTACGGCGTTGCCGGCGAGCGGGAGCAGGCCGCCGCTGACAGGCAGCTGTCAGCGGAAGCGGGTTATGCTCGGAGAGGCTAGCGGCATCTCTTTGCTTCGCAGGGAGGCGCGGCCGGAATCGATCTCCGGGAGGATGAAATGAAATGTTCAAGACCGTTGATGAATTCGTAGAGGAATGGACGTTGGAGTCGAAGGGGACGCTGCGGATGCTGCAAGCCCTGACGGACGCTTCTCTGACGCAGCCCGTTTGGGAAGAGGGACGGAATCTGGGGCGGCTGGCCTGGCATATCGCGTTCAGCCCGTACGAGATGCTGACGCGCACGGGGCTGCGGCTCGCGGAGCCGGGGCGGGAAGAGGAGGTGCCGGCGTCGTCGGCGGACATCGCCGCGGCGTACGAGCGCTCGGCGAGCAGCATCGCCGATGCGGTGCGGGAGCAGTGGAGGGACGGCGATCTTGCGACGCGGCATGACATGTACGGGGAGCCGTGGTCCAATTCGCTCACGCTGAGAATTCTGATCCAGCATGAAGTGCATCATCGCGGCCAGCTGTCCGTGCTCATGCGCCAGGCCGGCTTGCGCCCGGTCGATCTGTATGGACCGGTGCTGGAGGATTGGGCGGGCTTCGGCATGCAGCCGCCGCGGGTGTAGCTCGGCCGGCGAGGAATAGCTCTCCTCAGTGGCAAATATGGCACGGAGAAGCTCCGCCGTCGGTTGCCGGGGAGTTCGAAGAAATCCTTTTCCCCCCAAAAAAACGGGACGAGGCCGTCGATGACGGCTTCGTCCCGTTTTTCTTGCCGCCCGCCTAAGCGAGAGCGGTCCATCTCCCGGCATCTCGCACGGCGCAGAGCGCCGCGAGAGCCGCGCCGCCCCTTTCCCCGCGCAAAAGCCGTCTGGCTCGGCTAGCGGGCCGCGCTCTCCTGCAGCAGCTCGCGCATGTAGGCGGCGAATTGCCGCAGCATCTCCGGCGAGCGGTGCTCGCCGCTGAAGTCCTCGACGCCGATCCAGCCGTCGTAGCCTACGGCGGCCAGATCCGCCGTCACCTGCGCCCAGTCGACGATGCCGCGGCGCATGCCCGCCCAGCCGCATGTCCACCGCACGCTGCCGTCCTCGCGCTCGGTCGAGGTCCAAGCGGCGTTTTTCATGTGCACATGAGCCAGATGCGGCCCGAGCAGCTCCATGCCCATCCGGTAGTTCTCGAAGCCCTCGTGGACCATGTTGCCGGGATCGAGCAGCACGCCGACGGCATCGGGATCAAGTCCTTCCAGCAGGCGCGCGGCCGCCGAGGCGCTCGGCGCGATCGTGCCGTGGTGGGTCTCGAGGACGCCCTTGACGCCGTAGCGGCGGCATAATACGGCCGCCTCCGCCAAGTAGCGGCGCTGCTCCTCGTACAGCTCGCCGAACGGCCGCGTGCGGTCATAGCCGTGCAGGCCGAGCCGGATCATGTCCGCGCCGAGCGAACGAGCGGCGGCCAGCACGCGCTCGGCCGCGTCGAGATCGCCGCAGCGCAGATAGGGAGCGATGCCGATGCTGCGCAGTCCGGCGGCGGAGGCGGCCCGCTCGTAGCGAGCCAGCTCCTCCTCCGAGGCGTCCACGGGGATGGTGGCGAGGTTGTTGCCCCAATACGACGGAGCCTGCTGGCGCGCCTCGTCGGAGGTGCGGGCGTAGCGCCACTCGATGCCCTGCAGGCCGGCGGCGGCCGCCGAGGCGGCGAGCTCCTCCGGCTGCAGGTCCGGGGTGGCGACGGTAAAGACGGACAGGCGAATGCTCATGGACGGAGCTCCTTTCCTTGCGGGGAGTCGGATCGGGATTCCTGCGCGGCTGCCGAGGCGGAAGCCGCCTGGGCCTGCGCCTGCAGGACGCCCGCTCCGCTGTCGATCCGGATCGCCTGAGCTTGCGCGCGCAGGCAGAGCTCGGCCGCCTTGAACGCATGCTCCTGGGTCATGGCGTTCTCCGTGCGGTTCAGCACGTCGAGGATCAGCTGGCCGAAATAAGGGAAGCCGACCTTGCCGCCAAGCTCCATCCGGTGCTCGCCCTGGCCGTCGACGAGGTAGAGCTGGTCGCCGCCGGAGCCGCGGGCGATGTCGACGTACTTCCGCAGCTCGATGTAGCCCTTCGTGCCGAGCAGGATCGTCCGGCCGTCGCCCCAGGTCGACAGTCCGTCCGGCGTCAGCCAGTCGACGCGGAAGTACTGGCTCGCGCCGTTGTCGCCGAGCAGCGTCGCATCGCCGAAGTCTTCGAGCTCGGGATGGTCCGGGTTCGCGAAGTTGCCGACCTTGCTGCTCAGCACCTGCGCGTCGCGGCAGCCGGCGTAGTGCAGGAACTGCTCGATCTGATGGCTGCCGATGTCGCACAGGATGCCGCCGTAGCGCTCCCGCTCGAAAAACCAGCGCGGCCGGGAAGGAGCGTTCAGCCGATGAGGTCCGGTGCCGATCACCTGCACGACGCGCCCGATCGCGCCGTCCTCGACGAGCTTGCCGGCGAAGACGGCGCTCTCCACATGCAGCCGCTCGCTGAAGTAGACGGCGTATTTGCGCCCGGTGCGGGCAGCCGTCTGGCGCGCCAGCTCCAGCTGCGCCAGCTCCGTGAACGGCGTTTTGTCCGTGAAATAGTCCTTGCCGTGCTCCATGACGCGCACGCCGAGCGGGCCTCGCTCGCTTGGCACCGCGGCCGCCGCGACGAGCCGGATGTCCGGATCCTGGAGAATCTCCTCCAGCGAGCCGGCCACCACGGCGCCGGGATAGCGCGCGGCCAGCGCGGCCGCGCGTTCCGGCTGCGGATCGTAGACCGCGGCGAGCGTGCCGCCCGCCTCGGTCAAGCCGTTGCACATGCCGTAGATATGGCCGTGATCGAGATGCGCCGCCGCGAAGCGGAACTCCCCTTGCTCCACGACCGGCCGCGGCTTGCCCTCCGGCGCGTAGTTCATGCCGTCCTTGCTCATCGGTGTTCTTCCTCCTTTTTCTCGGTCCTGCGTCTAGCTTCCCTGACCGGCCGGGCTCAGTGCGTGCCCTGCACGTCGAGCCTGGCGCCGGCCGCGGCCGGATCCTTGCGGCTGCTGGAGGCGTCGATCCGCTCCTGCAGCGCCTGGAGGTAGCGCTCCTCGTCGAGCGGCAGCTCCACCCAGCCGTCGGTCCACGTCGACAGCAGCATGGCGTTGCACAGCTCGAGTCCGCGGATGCCCTCCTCGCCCGGAGCGGCGAGCGGAGCGCCGGTACGGATCCCGTCCACCCAGTTCCGCGTGACGGCGCGGTGATGCTGCGGATCTCCGCCGGGCAGCGGAACCTCGATGCGCCACGTCTCCGGCGAGCCGAAGCCGCCCTTGTAGTCGCGGTTGAACTCCGGCTCGGGGACGCGCAGCCTCCAGAACGTCAGCTTGCCGTCCTCGGCGACGAGCTTGCCCCGCTCCCCGCTGATCTCGAGCCGGTTCGTGCCGGGGGCGTCGCAGGTCGAGGTGATGAAGACGCCGGTCGCGCCGTTCGCATACTCGGCGTAGGCCGTCACGTCGTTCTCCACCTCGATGTCCCGATGCTTGCCGAAGCCGCAGAAGGCGCGGATGCGCGACGGCATCAGCCCGGTAATCCATTGGAAAAGGTCGAGGTTGTGCGGCGACTGGTTCATCAGCACGCCGCCGCCCTCTCCGGCCCAGGTCGCCCGCCAGCCGCCGCTGTCGTAATAGCTCTGCGGCCGGTACCAGTCGGTGATGATCCAGTTGATCCGGCGCAGCTCGCCGAGCTCGCCGTCCGCGATCAGCTCCCGCATCTTGCGGTAGAGCGGATTCATGCGCTGGTTGTACATGAGGGAGAAGACGCGCCCGCTCGCCGCTGCGGCCTCGTTCATTTCCCGCACCTGCTTCGTGTAGACGCCGGCCGGCTTTTCGACCAGAACATGCAGTCCGGCGCGGAATGCCGCCTTGGCCTCTTCCGGATGCGCGTAATGAGGCGTCGCGATCAGCACGGCGTCGACTTCGCCCGAGGCGATCAGCTCCTGCGTGCTGCCGTATGTCCGCACCTCGTTCCCGAGCTGCTCCTGGGCCCAGTCGCGCCGCGCCGCGACGGGATCGGCGACTGCCGTCAGCACCGCTCCCTCTACTTCGCCCCGCGCCAAATAGCCGGCATGCGCGGAGCCCATATTGCCGAGTCCGATGACCCCGATGCGGATCGGATCTTGATTCATGGTTCTGTTCCTCCTCCTTGAAGGTCGGCCGAAATGCCGCATTGCGTTGCCTATGAATCCGCTTGCAGGAGTCATTCTAACATGATGCCGCTTTGTTCACTTGATCGACGCATGCCGATCCGCGGCCGGAATTAACTCTCGTTGCCTAATTTACCGAAGAAATAGATATCCCGGAATCCGTCCGCTTCCCGGCGGCCGAGAAAGGCCGGGGATCAATCGTACTGGTGGAGGACTGCTTATGCTGATGACCGCTTCCTGCCTTGTGGCGGCTTGCGTGCCGATTGCCTTGTCGCTGATTCTATTCCGTTTCCGGCAGGTGCCGGGGACGATCTTTTATATATGGATGGCGGTGCTGTCGGCCTTTTTCAGCTTCACCGTGCTCATGCAGTATTCCATGCCGGAATTCGAAGCCAAGCTGTTCTGGCGGAATGCGACGCAAATCTCGATCTTCCTGTTCCCGATTGCCAGCCTGTTCCTCTCGATGGTCCATGCCGAGCTCGAGCGCTGGATCCGTCCGGGCCTCATCATCGCCCTGTCGGTCGTCTCGCTCACGGCGCTCATCCTGTTCTTCACGGACACCGCCCATCATCTGATGCGGCAGGAGGTCCATGTGAGCGCATCGGGCCTGACCGTCGCGCACCGCACGACGCTGGGCACGCTGTTCATCGGCTACACGCAGCTCGTCCAGCTGGTCGGGGCGTCGCTGCTGCTCCGAGCGGCTTGGGACGCTGCCGGCCGGCGCCGCAGGCAGCTTGGGCTGATGGCCGTAGGCGCGCTGCTGCCGGTGCTCGGCATCAGCGCGAATCTGATCTACCCCGAGCTGTCCGCCACTCCGGCCGGCTCGATCCTGTCCTCGCTTCTTCCCGCCTGCATCATGATCTTCTACGGCCTTTACCGCTATCAGCTGCTGCATATCGTGCCGTTCGCCCGCGACAAGCTGATCGAGAGCATGAAAGAGGGCGTCGTCGTGCTCGATGCCGACCATCGGCTGATGGACTACAATCCTTCCGCCTATCGGCTGCTGGTCAAGGCCGGAGCGCAGGAGGGGAGCAACTGGACGGCGCTGCCGCTGTCGCTGCTGCTGCCGGGAGCGGAGTCGTGGCTGCAGGCGCATGAGCGCCGCAGCGAGCTGGAGATCGAGCTCTCCTTCCCGGATGGGAGCAGCGAGCAGCAGGTATGGCTCAGCATCACGGTGACGCCGCTGGAGTCGGAACGGGGCGTCTACTTCGGCAGCCTGTCCGTCATCGCGGACATTACCGAGACGAAGCGGCTGGAGCAGGACTTACGCCGCCGCGCATCGACCGACGGGCTGACCGGCATCTACAATCAAGTCGGCTTCATGGAGCGGGCGCAGCGCCATTTGTCGCTCAGCCTCGAGGACGGGGAGGGGTTCAGCCTGATCGTGCTCGATCTGGACCACTTCAAGCGGATCAACGACGAGCATGGGCATCAAGTCGGCGACATAGCGCTCAAGGGCTTCGTCCGTTCCGTGCAGCAGGTCGTCGAGCGGCGCGCGCTGTTCGGCCGGATCGGCGGCGAGGAGTTCGCGGTCGCGCTGCCGGGAGTCCGGGCGGATCAGGCGCAGGAGCTGGCCGAGCGGATCCGCCGGGCGGTTATGGAAGGAGCCGGCCTGGAGGCCGAGGAGGAGAGCCGGCCGGCGCGGGTGACCGTCAGCATCGGCGGCTCGACCGCGAGCTCCGCCGATCGGGCGGACTTCCAGCGGCTGCTCGCCGCGGCGGACCGGGCGCTGTACCGCGCGAAGCGGAGCGGCCGCAACCAGGTCCGCTGGGCGGAGGAGCTGGAATAAGGAGCCGGCCCGCGGGCTCCTTTTAAAAAGAAGCTCTCGCGCGAGTGCGGCCGGGGGGATCCGCGCCAATCGGTCAGCCGTTAGATTTCGCAGGGCAGATTCGATAGAATAAGAGGGAATGGATCCAAGGGCGGGTTGGCGATCTCGGCAAGCCGCTTCTACAACAAGCTGCCGATAGGAGGAATCCCCATGCATTTCAGAGCGCTCGTGGCGGACCGTCGGGAGGATCAAGCGGAGGCGTCCGTCCAGACCGTGGAGGAGGCGCGCCTGCCGGAGGGCGACCTGCTGCTGAAGGTCGCTTATTCCAGCATCAACTACAAGGATGCGCTGGCGATGGAGCCCGACGGGCGCATCGTCAGCCGCTACCCGCATATCCCGGGCATCGACGCGGCGGGCGAGATCGTCAAGAGCTCGGACAAGCGGCTCAAGCCGGGGACCAAAGCGATTGTGACGGGCTACGGCTTCGGTGTCAGCCAGCACGGAGGCTACTCCGAGTTCGCGCGGGTTCCCGGCGATTGGGCGGTTCCGCTGCCAAAAGGCCTGACCGAGCGAGAGGCGATGGCGCTCGGCACGGCCGGCCTGACCGCGGCGATGTCGGTGCAGCGGCTGCAGGACAGCGGCGTCTCTCCGTCGTCGGGACCGGTCGTCGTCACCGGCGCGAGCGGCGGCGTCGGCACGCTCGCCGTCTCGATGCTGGCCCGGCTCGGCTACGAGGTGGAGGCAGTCTCCGGCAAGGAGGAGGCGCATGAGCGGCTGCGGGAGCTCGGCGCGGCGCGGATCCTGCCTCGCGAGGAGCTGCAGCCGCAGGAGGCGCGGCCGCTCGACAAGCAGCGCTGGGCGGGAGCGGTTGACTGCGTCGGCGGCACAATGCTGGCCAGCCTGCTCAGCCGCATGAAGTACGGCGGAGCCGTCACGGCCTGCGGCTTGACCGGCGGCGGCGAGCTGCCGACGAGCGTATATCCGTTCATCCTGCGCGGCGTGAGCCTGCACGGCATCGACTCCGTATGGGCGCCGAGAGAGCTGCGCAAGCGGCTGTGGAAGCGGATGGCCGGCGATCTGAAGCCTCGCCGGCTGGAGGAGCTGATCGCCGAGTTCGAGCTGACCGAGGTGCCGGCCGCCGCCAAGGAGCTGCTGCGCGGCGCCTCGACCGGACGCAAGGTCGTTGTCGTAGGAACGGATGCCCGGCTGTCCGAACGCTGAAAAAAGAGCTGCCTCTGCCGTCCATGAGATGGACCGCAGAGGCAGCTCTTTTGTTTCTGCGCGATCGCGCAAGTCAGGCTGCAGAGATCTTTCGCCCGACATACACGAGATCGCGCTCGACGCCGTCGAGGACGGCGACGCGGGGCAGGCGGCCCCAGACGTCGAAGCCATGCTTCTCGAACAGCCGCAGGCTCGGCTCGTTGTGGCCGAAGACGAGGCCGACGAGCGAGTGGATGCCGAGGCCCGGGCAGGCGTCGATCGCGCGCTGCAGCAGCCGGCCTCCGAGGCCTTGGCCGCGCAGCGCCGGGGAGAGGTAGATGCTGATCTCGGCCGTGCCGTTGTAGGCGGCGCGCGGGTGGAACGACTGGTAGCTCAGCCAGGCGACGACGGCGCCCTGGCCGTCCTTCAGCACCCAGAGCGGGCGAAATTCCGGCGAGTGCTCGTCGTACCAGGCTTGCCGCTGGGCGGGCGTCACCGGCTCCAGATCGGCGGTCACCATGCGGCCCGCGATCGTCGTATTGTAGATGTCCACGATCGCCGGCAGGTCCTCCGGACGCGCATCGGCGAGGGTGTAGGTCAGCAGGGGTTCATTCACGGGGTCAGCTTCCTCTCGGCGGGATGGTCGTGTTCTCCCTATCGTAGCATGGCCGGCGGGAGGGCGGCTACCGGGAGCGCAGGGCGGGCTTACAGCGCTTCTCGCGGCGGCTGCTGGAGCTTGAGCAGCCTGCCGATGCTCTCGCAGGTCCGCTCCACGTTTTTCGGCCCGTCCGCGAGCAGCCGCTCCAGCTCGGACGCTCCCGGCACGATGCCGAAGATCGCGTCGATGCCCTCTTCGTACAGCGTCTCCGCGCCGTCGCCGACATATCCGGCCAGCGCGATGACGGGCTTGCCCGCCTCCTTGGCCGCCTTCGCGACGCCGAACGGCGTCTTGCCGAACCGGGTCTGGAAGTCCATGCCGCCCTCGCCCGTGAAGCAATAGTCCGCCTCCGCCAGCTTCTCGCGCAGCCCGGCGCAGTCGATGACGATGTCGATTCCCCGCTGCAAGGTCGCCGGCGTGAACGCGAGCAATCCCGCTCCGAGTCCGCCGGCCGCTCCGGCTCCGGGGAGATCGCGGACCGGCTTGCCGAGCTGCTCCGCGAGGACGGACGCGTAGCGGGACAGGGCGGCGTCCAGCGCCAGCGCCATTTCCGGCGTCGCGCCTTTTTGCGGACCGAACACATGCGACGCTCCGGTCGGGCCGCAAAGCGGATTCGTGACGTCGCAGGCGACGATCATCTCGGCCTCGGCCAGCCTCGGATCCAACCCGGACACGTCGACCCGGGCCAGCCGCCCGAGGCTGCCGCCGCCTCGGGGCAGCTCGGCGCCGTCCGCATCGAGGAACCGGGCTCCGAGCGCCTCCGCCATGCCGGCCCCGCCGTCGTTCGTCGCGCTGCCGCCGATGCCGACGATGATTTTGCGAATGCCCCGGTCCAGGCAGGCGCGGATGAGCTCGCCGGTTCCGTAGGTGGTGGCGAGGAGCGGGTTGCGCTGCTCCTTGGGCACGAGCTGGATGCCGCTGGCGGACGCCGTCTCGATGACGGCGGTGGCGCTGTCTCCGAGGATGCCGTAGCGGGCAAGGACGCGCTCGCCGAGCGGGCCGGCCACTTCCTCGGCGACGAGCTTGCCGCCGCTCGCGTCGACGAGCGACTGGACGGTGCCTTCTCCGCCGTCGGCCATCGGGACGTGGATGAAGCGGGCGTCGGGGAACGCCTTGCGCAGGCCGGCCTCCATCGCGATGCAGGCTTCCTTGGCCGTCATGCTTTCTTTGAACGAATCGGGGGCGAGCAGAAAGGTCGGTCGTGACATGCGATCACCTCTTGGTTCGTGTGGCAGGTCAGAGCAGGAATTCGTACAGATGGGCGTACGGCATCGGATGCCGGCAAGGCTCCGATCTCGTCCGCGTACTCTTCCAGAGGCTTGATCCGCCCATGCGGGCCCGATCCTATTCGGAGCCTGTCCCGGCACCCGGAGGATAGGCTGCTTGACGAAGAGCGGACCGCACCCGCTCGGCGGCGGCGCGGTAAGCCTCGGCCACTGCCGGCTCGTAAGCCGCATGGAGCGCCTCCATCTCCGCGCGAAGCCCCGGCTCGCGCTCGAAATCGGATGCGGCCGGAGGCGGAGCCGGCGATTTACCTTCAAGCCGCTTGCGATGGACGGCGGCCGTATCGGCGAGCGTCTCGAGCAGCTCCAGCGAGCCGAGCTCCCGAAAAGCTGCAAGCAGCCCCGCCCATGTATCAGGCGTTTGGAGCAGCATGCCTGTCCAGACATAGTATTCCCAGGCGGATCCGGCAGCGTGCCCGTCGAGCACGCGCAGCAGGAACAGCGGTCGAAGCTTCTGCGGCAGCGCATCGAACGCTTCTTTCTTGCGAATATCGGACGCGCCGCGCAGAGGGGCGAGCACCGGCTCGAGGAAGCGGATGAGCAGGCTGCGGTCGGACAGCTCGGCGAGCTGGTCCGGAGTCAGGCTGTAGTCGGGAGTGGGCATGGGGAGAGAGGTCGCCATAGAGGAGCCGCTCCTTTCATCACAGGGAGTAGAGCGATCGAACCGCCAGGAACGAAGGGCGCCGGCTCGATCCGCCGATCAGGCCGGTCGAGGCAGCTCCGAGCCGGGGGCGTCGTCTCTGCCCGGGCGGGCCAGGCGGGCCTCCGCCGCGATGGCCGCCGCGTCGCCGCCCTGGAAGCCGGCCAGCAGATCGGAGGCGAGGCCGGCGATGCGCCTGGCCTCGCCGTCCGTCTGCTCGGAGACCGTCCGCTGCGCCTCCGACAGCTGCGAGAGCCGCTGCGCGGACTGGCTGGTCTGATCCGCTCCGGCGGCGATGTCCGCCATGCGCCGGGAAGCGGCCTCGCAGCCGGCATCCATCTCGCGGATCGTCGCGGTCAGTCCATGGATGCCCTCCGACATGACGAGCAGCTCCTGCTGCAAGGAGCGGAACTGTCCGAGCGACTGCTCCGCCCGGCCGGACGCGGCCTCGGAGGCGTGCAGCCCTTCCTCGACGCGAGCGGCGGTGCGCTCGTTCTCCTGCCGCATGGAGCTGACGATCTCGCGCATCTGCTCTGCGGTGCGGCTGCTGCGGGCGGCGAGCTTGCGCACCTCGCCGGCGACGACGGCGAAGCCGCGCCCGGAATCTCCGGCGCGTGCCGCCTCGATGGAGGCGTTGAGCGCGAGCAGGCTCGTCTGCTCGGCCATTTCGCGAACCGCATCGACCATTTCTTCGGCCGTCTCGGACGCGGTCACCATGGCGGAGGCGGAGGCGGCCGTCTCGCGCAGGATCGCGCTTGCGGAGGCGACCTGCCGCAGCAAGCTTTCCATGCCGAGGCGATGCTCCTCCAGGCCGGCATCGGCGGCAAGCGCCTTGTCCTGCGTGCCGCCGGTAACCTCGGCCGCCTGCCGAGCCTTGGCGGCGATGTCGTTCAAGCTGGACTGCGCCTGCGCGACAGCGCTCTGCTGCAGCTGCTGCAGGCGGACGGCTTCCGCGAGCCCGCTGCCGACCTCGGCGCTCTGGGCCGCGCTCTCGCGCGACAGCTCGGCGACGGAGCCGGCTGCGGCGTCCAGATCCGCGCTCAGCGCGCGGACGCGGCCCAGCAGCCCTTCGAGCTGCTCCTGCTTCTGCTGCCGCTCCGTCTCCAGCCGGGCGACCTCGCGGGCCTTGCTGCGGATCTGCAGGCAGGTGAACAACGCCGTCAGCAGCAGGAACAGCGCATGGATGAGCACCATCGAGAACGGATAGCGGCTCATGCCGAACACGAGCTCCGGCGCAAGCAGATAGCCCCCCAGATGCTGGACGGCGAACAAGCCGGTCATGACGGCGATCAGGCGGATGCTTTCGTAATAGGCGGCAAGGGCGAGCACCATGAAGATCGAGAAGTGGAACTCGACGCTGCCGCCCGACCCGGCGATGATGGAGATGCTGGAAAAGGTGAGCGAAAGCGTCGCGAGCAGCGGAACGAGCCGCTCGAGGGCGCCGCCCCGCTCGCGTCCGAGCCAGAAGGCGGCGAGCAGCAGCAGGAACGGAAGGACGAGCAGGACGTTGAGCGAGAACGGATCTCCCTCGGCGGCGTGGCCGGGCATGGCGTGGCCCATGCCGGACGGGAACCAGCCGAGCGAGCGGTGCGCGAAGTGGATGGCGGCGCCGAGCAAGGCCATTACGGCGGCGGAACGGAGCATGAAGCGGTTGCGGTACGATAGCATGGATGTCGGATTCTCCCTTGAACATGAGGATGAGGATAGGGGAAGAGCGGGCCTCCTGGACAGGCGGACAGGCTCTATCTAATCTGGATAACGCCGCCGGAGGGCGGCTGGATCAAAAATCGGCAGCGGGGCGGATCGGCCGGGCGCTCATGCCGGCCCGGGATCGATTCCGTCTCTCAGCTCGTCCATGCGGCTCGCGACCTCCTCGTGCGGCTGCGGGTAGGACAGCTCGAGCTTTTCCAGCTCCTCCACGAGCGTGCGGAGGACGACGTAGTTGCGGAACCAGCGGTTGTCGGACGGCACGACATGCCAGGGAGAGGCGTCCGTCGCGGTGCGGCGGATCGCGTCTTCGTAGGCGCTTTGATACTCTTTCCAATGCTTGCGCTCCTCGAGGTCGTTCGGATCGAACTTCCACCATTTCTCCGGATTCTCCATGCGGTCGCGGATCTTTTCGAGCTGGAATTCGGGCGAGATGTGGAGGAAGAACTTGAGGACGCGGATCTGCTGCGACTCCAGCATCTCCTCGAAGTGGCGGATCGCCTTCAGGCGGCGGCGGGCTTCCTTGTCGTCGATCGAGCCGTGCACGCGCGTGATGAGCGCCTCCTCGTAATAGGAGCGGTTGAAGGCCGTCATGCAGCCGCGCGCCGGCACGCTGCGGTGGGTCCGCCAGAGGAAGTCGTGCTGCGCCTCCTCGTCGGTCGGCTTTTTGAAGCTGTAGGCGCGGAAGCCTCCCGGGTCGATGCCGCGGAATACTTTTTTGATGACGCCGTCCTTGCCGCTGCAGTCCATGCCCTGAAAAACGATGAGCACGCCGTGGGTGCGGGAGGCGAAAAGCCGCTCCTGCTGCTCCTCGAGCCGTCCGAGCAGCTCGCGCTGCTCGTCCTCGATCTGCTTCTTGTCCTCGATGCCGTTCGTGTCTGCGGGATCGAACGCCTTCAGCTTCAGCTTGGCGTCCGCGCCGATGCGGTAGCGGTTCAGGTTCATCGCGAATGGTCCTCCTTCGATAGCCGGGATGGGATGATGGCTGGCCTCGTCATGGTGTAGAATGCCCGTTTTTTGAAATCGAGCCGTCGGTTGTGAGATGATAGGTATAGATTACAGCGGCCTGACGGGCCGGACAAGGAGCCATGCGATGAATTCTCCGCAGCTTGCGCAGCTCAAGAAGCTCAAGAACGAGATCACCCGCTTCATGATGATGTATAAATTCGCCCTGGACGAGATGGAGACGAGGATCGAGATCCTCAAGGAGGAATTCCAGCTTCTCCACGACTATAACCCGATCGAGCATACGAAGTCGCGCGTGAAATCGCCCGAGAGCATCATCAACAAGGTGCACCGCAAGGGCAGCGAGCTGTCGCTGTCCTCCATCAAGCAGTCGATCCAGGACATCGCCGGCCTGCGCATCACCTGCTCGTTCGTTTCCGACATCTACCGCATCCGCGACATGCTCCGCATGCAGCAGGACCTCAAGATCGTGCAGGTCAAGGACTATATCGCCGAGCCCAAGCCGAACGGCTACCAGAGCCTGCATGTGCTCGTCGAGGTGCCGGTGTACATGTCGGACCGCCAGGAGAAGGTGCTCGTCGAGGTGCAGATCCGCACGATCGCGATGGACTTCTGGGCGAGCCTGGAGCACAAGCTGTACTACAAGTACAACAAGGCCGTCCCGGACCATCTGCTGCGCGAGCTGAAGGAAGCGGCCGACTCGGCCGCCGCGCTCGACCTCAAGATGGAGCGCCTCCACCGCGAGGTGGAATCGCTGCAGGCGGAAGAGGAAGAGGCCGAGGACTTCCTGCCCGCGCTGCTCGAGGAGCCGCGGCAGAAGCAGACGGACGGGCCTGCGCAGCTGCTGCGCCTGCTCGGAGGCGACTTCGGAGGCTAGCGCTTCGCCTACGCCTTCGCCGCGGGCCAGGCTTGGCGGCGAAGCGGGACTTTTGCCCGCAAGCCTTCAGCCGGCTGATGCGCTACGGACCGGTGTCGGCGCTCGAATTCCTGTGCTCGGGCTGACGCCCGGACCGCATGACATGACCGACTGCTCCGTCTCGAGGCTGTACGCCAGCAGCACCCAGGAAGGGTCGCTTTCGTCGCGGCAGCGGTCGCGGTCCTCGGCGGACTCCGCCTCGTGATACCGCCTTGCGAGCGCGCAGCGCTCCCGCAGGCGCTGCCGCAGCGCCTCGATGGCGGCCTTTTTTTCGTCCTGCGAGGTTTCCAGCAGTCCGAGCGCCGCGCAGGGCGACGCGGAAGCCTGCAGCTCCTCCAACGACTCGGCGTCCAGCTTGAGGCGATGGAACGGCCCGATCAGCAGCTGGGATTCCGGCTGCACCTGGAACAGACAGCCGTACAGCAGCTCGTACGCGCCGCGCGCCTGGCGGGCGGCCGCTCCGGGAGGCGACGGCGGAGCCGCTTGCTGCGGCTGGATGTAGTACCCGGCATAGCGTTCGCAGAACTGCTCGTAGTCGCGGGAGAACGCCTCCATTTCCCTCCACATTCGTTCGAGGTCAGCGCTGTACAGCGGAGGCTTCCGAAGCAGCGCGAGGAGGAAAAAATGCCGTTTCAGCTCCCGCTCCATCCACGTATGCTTGATCTCGCTCAGCTCGGGATCGCTGCTGCGGATGCGCTCGCGCACCTGCTTCAGCCATTCCTCGGGCATCGCCTCGTCGAGCCTCGCCTCCAGCTCGGCCATGTAGGCCGGCAGCCCTTCCCGCAGCTCCAGTCCGGACGCCGCGAGCGGGCGATACCGCTGATCCGCCTCGTCCGGCGCGCCTCCCGCGCCGCCGAGCCATTCCTTCAACCGGTTCATCATTCGCCGCCTCTCTCCCTCCATTTAGTCGGTCTTGTACCCGCTATTACCCGGGCGAGGCGGTTTTCCACCAGAGGATGGAGGAAATCTTCCCATCTTGGCACGCAAAAGAGGAACGAGCCCGGCGCTTGATCGCGCGGGGCCTGTTCCTTTTTCTCATTCGCCTCCAGAGTCGGAGTCGGAGGGATATTCCGCTCCGCCATGCTCGGGCAGCGCGGTCATGTAGCTGTCGGACAGCCGCAGCAGCTCGAGCGCGCGGCCGTAGTCGTCCTCGCTGGCGCCGTCGGCGGGCTGGCCGTCCTTGAGCGCGTAGCGCGTGCCATCCTCGTAGCCGACGCCGGGGATGTACAGCGAGCCGGAGCCGAGGAAGGAGCCTGACGGCAGGTAGTACCGCTGCGGGATCAGGTTGGCGGTCGCGTTCAGCAGATCCTGCCCGAAGTGGATCTGGCCGTCCAGAGAAGCGCCGGCCAGATTCGCGATCGTCGGCAGCAGGTCGATCTGCCCGCCCAGCGTCTCGATGCGGCGCGGCTCGGTCACGCCCGGGGAGGCGATCATCAGCGGGATGTTGATCATGTCCGGGTAGCCGTACTCATGCCCGAAGATTTCCGCCATCAGCTCCTTGTCCTTGCGGTCAAGCGAGAAGATCGGCAGGCCCTGGTGGTCGCCGTAGACGACCAGCAGCGTGTCCTCCCACAGCCCCGACTGCTTGAGGCCCTCGATGAACCGGCCGAAGGCGTAGTCGGCATAATGCTGCGAGCGGATGTAGTCGCCGACGAGCGTATCCTCGTAGCGCTCCGGCAGGACGAGCTCCTGGCCGGCCGGCATTTCCGGCGTCAGCGTGAACGGATGATGGGCCGTCATGGAGATGAGCTGGGCGTAGAACGGCTTGCCGCTGGCGTCCATCTCCTTCAGCTTGTCGAGCGTCTTGGCGTACAGCACCTCGTCGTCCGCGCCGAAGTAGACCGAGTCTTGCTCGCCGAAAAACGGCTTGTCGTAGAACTGGTCGAAGCCGACCGCCTTGTACAGCTCGCGGCGGTTCCAGAAGTCGACGACGTTCGTATGGAACGTCGCGCTGTCGTAGCCCTGCGCCTTGAGCAGCTTGGGCAGGCTCGGCACGTCCTTGTAGGCGTAGTCCATCGTCGCGGCGCCGCTCTCCGGAATATAGAACGAGGTGTTGACGACGAACTCGGCGTCGGAGGTGTTGCCTTGGCCGACCATCTGATAGAAGCGGTCGAAGTAGAAGCTCTCCTGCGCCAGCCGGTTCAGGTTCGGCGTCGCCTCCTGGCCGTCGAGCTTCAGGCCGATCAGGAAGTTCTGGAACGACTCCAGCTGCACGACGACGACGTTTTTGCCCTTGGCGGCGCCGAAGTAGGCCGGAGAAGACGAGGGCTGCAAGCCCTTGAGCTCGTCGATGCGGGCTTGCGTCACTTCCTCGGGCTCCAGCAGCTCTTCCTCGCTGCCGGTGTCGAGCAGGGCGTACGCCTCGTAATTGAGGATGCCCATGTCCTCGGCCTTCGTATGCTCGTTCATGCTTGCCCGATTGGGCAGAATATTGAACAGGCAAAGCCCGACGGAGGCGACGACGACGGCGCCGAACGCCATCCGTCGGCGGCTGCGCGCGGCGCCGGGCGCGCGTTCCGGCTGGAACAGCTCCTTGCGGCCGCGGATCAGCATCCAGGCGAGGACGACGATGTCGAGGAAGATCAGCGTGTAGTACGGATCCATGAGCGAGAACACGCTGTTGCTGACGGCGGTCACCTGGTTGACCTGCTGCAGCGCGTGCCAGGTGGCGATGACGCCGTAGTATTTATGGTACATGAAGACGGAGAACAGAATGCCGGTCAGCGCGGCGTCCGCGATGACGTAGTAGAGCAGCTTGCGCTTGCTCGCGAGCATCTCGATCAGGCCGAAGATGAGCCAGGCGAACGGCAGCTCGGTGATGAGGATCGCCCAGGACGGGCCGTCGTCGAAGATGACGAACCACGTCAGCATGCTCTTCAGCAGCAGGATGACGGAGAAAAACAGAAAAGGCCGGCTTGTCAGCAGCCGGGTCGCTACATTTTGCCGCACGAGGACAACTTCCTTTCGGGTAGGACTGAACGACGTGAAATGGCGTTGGCGCCGGCGGATCGGGCTGATCCGGGCGAAAGCTCTACAGGCTAGTGTACATTATGAGGCGGCTCCGACGCCTTGTCAAAAAGCAGGAAAGCATGCCAGAGGCCGTGACGGTCAGGTAATATCAGGAAATTCCACGGATTCGGGCTTTTTTTGCGCCAGGCGGATACAAGGAGCGGTTTTCGTCCGTCTTACTCATAGCTGCAGCAAGGAAGGGAGGAGCGGACAATCGAGATGGGGATTCCGGAATCCAAGCGATACAAGCAGATTTTCTACGACTATTACCCGGGCGTGCTTCGCAAGCTGGCCGCGCTGCTGCGCGACGAGGCGCTGGCGGAGGACCTGGCTCAGGAGACGTTCCTGAAGCTGTACCGTCAGCCGCCCGACAACCTGGACGCCCCTGGCGCCTGGCTGCATCGGGTCGCCACCCGACTCGCCTATGGCCATATGGACAAAGCGGCGCGCGACCGCCGGCTCACGGAAAAGCAGGAGCGGGAGCTGGCCGCGAGCGTCGGCGCCTCGCCCTCGGGAGAGGCCGAGCTGATGCGCCGGCTCGATCAGGAGGAGGTCCGGCAGTGGCTGGACGGCCTGCCGGAGCGCGACCGCAAGGCGCTGCTGCTCCGCTACTCGGGGTACAGCTACGCGGAGATCGCCGCCGAGCTGAGCTTGCGCCCGCCGCTTGTCGGCACGATGCTGGCGAGGGCGACCGACAAGCTGCGGCGCTGCGCGGAGCAGGCGGAGACAGACGGCAGGCGGCTGGAGGCTTCGCCGGAAGCCGGCTATCGAAGCCGGCTGGAGCTTCACTAACCACACAGACGACAAGGGAGGACGAGCGCATGAAGGAGCAGGATCGCCGGACGTTCCGGCCGAATCCAGCCGGGGCTGAAAGCATCCGCGGCGAAGCGGACCGGCCGGAAGCGTCCGCCCGCACGGACCGGGCCTGGGAACGGCTCATGCAGGCGATGGAGCAGGAGCCGATATCGCCGGCCTGGACGGAGCTGGAGCGGCAGGCGGAAGCGCGGGAAGAGGCGCTGCGCGCCGAGCAGAAGGAGCAGGCGGCAAGCCTGGCTCGACTCGAGGAGGAACGAAAGATGAACGAACGGATGGAGGAAACGAGAATGGACGCAGGAACGGAAAAAACGGCGCCGCGAGCGCGCCGCATGAGCGGCCGCGCGCGCCGCTGGATGGCCGGAGCGGCGGCGGCGGCCGTCGTCGTGACCGCGGTGGCGACGCCGATGGGCAACAAGGCGCTGGCCGCGCTGCTCGGACAGTTCCGCATGGAGCAGGTGACCGAGGTGAACGAGGCGGATCTGCAGCAGCTGTTCAACAGCGTCTTCAGCGAAGGCGTGTCGGAAGAAGCGGTCAATCGCTACGGCGAGTTCAAGGTCGAGACGGGAAGCAGCAGAGGCGAGATGAGCCGCGCGGAGGCGGAGCAGGCGGCGGGCTTCGCGCTGCTGCCGGAGTCGCTGGCCGGCAAGCAGGACAAGATTTATTTGAGCGCCAGCCAGAACCTGAGCATCAAGCTGGACGTGGAGGAGATCAACGCGACCATGAAGCAGCTCGGCGCGACGAAGCTGTTCCCGGCCAGCGTGGACGGCAAGAAGCTGACGCTCGCGATCGGACCATCGGTCAACTACTCGTTCGAAGCGGACGGCATGAACCTGAACGTACAGCAGATGAAGGCGCCGGTCGTCGACGTCGAGGCGGGGGTAGACCTCGAGGATGCGGTCGAAGCGGTGCTGCAATTCCCGCTCATGCCGGAGCAGCTCAAGCAGAGCCTGTCCAGCTCGAGGCTGCTTACGAACGGCGAGCTTCCGCTGCCGGTGTTCACCGACGGGAACAGCAAGGCGGAGCGGCTGCAGATCGGCGGCGTGCCGGTGCTCGTTACGGAGCGCAATTACGGCGACAACAACTTGAATAAGGAAGCGACCTTCGTCAAGAACGGCGTCATGACGGTCGCCTCGATGTATCAGAACGTCGAGGAAGGACCGATGACGCGCGAGCAAGCGCAAGCCTGGTTCGCCAAGCAGCTTGAGGAGCTGGTCGGAGCGTGAATGCCTTCGCGATCCAGACCGAGTCGCTGACCAAGCGGTACCCGAACGGGCGCGGCTGCAGCGACGTCACGATTACGGTGCGGGAAGGGGAAGCCTTCGGCTTCCTCGGCCCGAACGGCGCGGGCAAGAGCACCTGCGTCAAGATGCTCGTCGGCCTGATCTTCCCTACGGAAGGTCGGGCTTCGCTGTTTGGACAGGAGGCGGGCACGGTCGAGGCGAGGCGGCTCATCGGCTACTTGCCGGAGCTGTACCGCTACCAGGAGTGGCTCACCGGAGACGAGGTCGTGCGGCTGCACGCCAAGCTGGCCGGACTCGGCCGCGAGGAGGCGAATCGGCGCGTGCCGGAGCTGCTGGAGCGGGTCGGCATCGGCCTGCGCTCGCGCGACCGGGTCAAAGGCTACTCCAAAGGCATGCAGCAGCGGCTCGGCCTCGCCTGCGCGCTTGTCGCCGATCCGCGCATCCTGTTCCTGGACGAGCCGTCCTCGGCGATGGACCCGATCGGGCGCAGCGAGGTGCGGCAGCTGCTGCATGAGCTCAAGGGCCAGGGCAAGACGATTTTCCTCAACTCGCATCTGATGGAGGACGTCGAGGCGCTGTGCGATCGGGTCGCGCTGCTGAACAACGGCCGCATCCTGCAGCAGGGACGCGTCGAGGACGTGCTGCTGCAGCGGCCGCTGTGGCGGCTGCGGATCGGCGGCTACGCGCCGCCGCTGCTCGACTGGCTGCGCGCGGAGACGGGGATCGCGGTGCGCGAGTCCGAGGCGGCCGCGGACGGCTCGGCCGTGCTGGAGGCGGAGCTGGCGGACGAGGAGCAGGCGGGCTGGCTGCACAGCCTGCTGATCGGCCAAGGCGCGACGCTGTACGAGAGCGCGCGGGTGCGCACCAAGCTGGAGGAGTGGTTCGTCACCGAGCTGTCCGGCAAGAGCCATAGGGGGGAGAAGGCATGAGCATCATCTGGAGCATGACCTGGAAGGAGCTCATCCGCAAGCGCGTCGTCCTGCTGACCGGCATAATGACGGCGGTCTTCCTGATCGCCTACTGGTTCATCGCGTCGACGATCGGCGGCGAGATCGGCCAGTTCGGCCTGAGCGAGAACGACCCGATGTACGTCATCGAGCGGTTCACCCGCGGCATGATGATCCTCAGCCTCGGCTTTTTCTTCGGCACGTTCGTCGTCGCGTTCCTGGCGATCTTCAGCAGCTCGTCCGTCATCTCGGGCGAGGCCGAGCTCGGCGTGCTGCAGGCGCTCATGCCGCGGCCGCTGCCGCGCTGGAAATGGTATGCCGGCCGCTGGCTCGGCTATGTCAGCTTCGGCATGCTGTACGCGCTCGCGCTGTTCGCGGCGATCCTCGGCATCGCGGCCATTCATGCAGGGGTGCCTCGGGACGTCGGCTCGCTGTTTTTCGCCTACCTGCTGTTCGCCTCCGTCGTGCCGCTGCTCGTGACGGTCTCGATGCTCGGCTCGACGTTCCTGTCCGGCATCGGCAACGGCGTGCTCATGACGATGCTGTACGGCGGCGGCTGGCTGGGCGGCATGATCGAAAAGGTCGCCTCGCAGTTCGCGTCCCTCCAGCCGGGGCGGGCGGGGGACGGCATCGGCGACTCGCTGAGCACGATCTCCGGCCTGCTGTCGCTGGCGATGCCGGCCGACGGCCTGCAGCGGATGATGCTGGACCGGCTGTTCAACCTGTCCGGCGTCCAGGAGCTGATCGGCCTGAGGGTCGACGACCTGTTCCTCATGCTGGGCGTCGGCTCGGCGCCGACGCCGGCTTTCCTCGGCTATGCGGCCGTCTATGCGGCCGTCGCGTTCGCGATCGGCATCCTTCGGTTTCAGCGCAAGGATCTGTAGGTTACTAGAGGGGAAAGGAGCTTGTCCGGACCGAAATGATTCCTTGTTCCCAGTCGATTCCAACGAAGGGCCTGCAACCCTCCTGGACCGGGCTTCGTTTAAGAGGGAAAGGAACATGGGCAGGCGATTCGTAGACGGCATCCAGATGACGCGGAGAAAGGAGGCGGCGGCGCATGCGGACGGGAGCGGCGAGATGGATCGGCTTGTGCGTCATGGCGGCGGGGCTGCTGCTTGGCGCGGCGGGCTGGTATTTCAATGAGAGCGAGCCCGGCAACGTGGCCGATGCGGCCGCCGGCCAGCCGAATGCGCTGCCTGTCGTCGCGAGCGGCGACGAGGAGCTGCTGCAGCGGCTCGGCATCCGGCTGGAGCGTCCGGACAGCGATGCGCTGCCGCCCGGGCCCCGGGGCTTGAGCCAGGTCGGCGAGGCCGCCGCGAGGCGGAATGCCGAGCGGTCGTATCCATGGCTCGCCGACAGCGCCGACTCCGTCGGCTGCGCGCTGCGGCTCATGACGAGCCGCGACTTCCGCAGCTTCTCTCCGGAGGCGCTGGCCGCCAACCCGCATCTGCGCGAGGCGGGACAGCTCAGCCGCACGCCCGTCTACATCGTGACGTTCCGCGGCGTGCGGGCGCCGAGCGGCATCCAGGGCCCTCCCGGCGGCACGGGCGGAGGCGGCTCGCTGAGCGAGGCCAACGTCGTCGTCGACGCCTTTACCGGCGTGCCGCTGCTTAGCTATAGCTACAGATGAACAAAGGGCTGTGCGCTCTCGCCGATGGATCGGCGCGAGCGCACAGCCCTTTTGTGTTGCGGCGGGATGGCTAGCGGGGGAGTCGGCGGAGGATGGTCCGATGGAGTTGAAGTTACGCGGAAAAACCGAGCAGCTCTGCTCAAGCCGGTGCCCCAACGCCGGAGTTGCGCGGAGAACCCGAGTAACTCGACTCGAACCGATGCCCCAACGCCGGAGTTGCGCGGAGAACCCGAGTAACTCTGCTCAAGCCGGTGCCCCAACGCCGGAGTTACGCGGAAAAATCGAGTAACTCTGCTCGAGCCAGTGCCCTAACGCCGGAGTTGCGCGGAAAACCCGAGCATCTCCGCTCGAACCGATGCCCCAACGCCGGAGTTGCGCGGAAAAATCGAGTAACTCTGCTCTAACCGATAACCCAACGCCGGAGTTACGCGGAAAAACCGAGCATCTCCGCTCGAACCAATGCCCCAACGCCGGAGTTGCGCGGAAAATCCGAGTAACTCGACTCGAACCGATGCCCCAATGCCGGAGTTGCGCGGAAAATCCGAGTAACTCTGCTCGAGCCAGTGCCCTAACGCCGGAGTTGCGCGGAAAACCCGAGTAACTCTGCTTGGCGAGGCGGGAGGCCGAGAACGAGCTGCAAGCCGAAAAAATCGGGTTGCAGGTGCTGCGAGAGGCTGGGAACGAACTGTAAGCCGAAAAAATCGGGTTGCAGGCTCTGCGAGAGGCCGAGAAAGAGCTGCAAGCCGAAAAAGTCGGGTTGCAGGCGCTGTGGGAGGCCGAGAGCGAGCTGCAAGCCGAAAAAATCGGGTTGCAGGTGCTGCGAGAGGCCGAGAAAGATCTGCAAGCCGAAAAAGTCGGGTTGCAGGCGATGCGGGAGGCCGAGGACGAGCTGTAAGCCGAAAAAATCGGGGTGCAGGTGCTGCGCGAGGCCGGGAACGAGCTGTAAGCCGAAAAAATCGGGTTGCAGGCGCTGTGGGAGGCGGACAACGAGCTGCAAACCGAAAAAATCGGGTTGAGCTCATGGCGCAGCCGAGCCGGGGCACGCAAAGAAGCCTGCTCTCCTATTGGAAAGCAGGCTGCATGATTCGAGGTTGGATCGGTCAGTCCGCATTCGCGGAAGAATCCGTCGCCGCTCCGTTGACGGGAGCGGGATCGCCCTCCGTCGTCGGCAGCGAGCGCACGTAGCTGTCCGACATGCGGAGCAGCTTGAGCGCGCGGTCGAACTGCTCCTGCGTGGCGGTCGCCGGTCCGCCGTCGCTGCGGTCGTCGGCGCTGCCGCCGAGGCTGCCTTCGCCTCCGGCCGCGCCGGAAGGCTCGCCGGGGCCGCCCGGCGCTGCGCTCGCAGCAGGCGAAGGCGCTTCGGCCGCTGCCTTTTGCCCCGCGCCGGAGCCGCCCGCCGGCGCTGCCGCCGATCCCGGCGCCGCGCTCGCGCCAGGCCCGGCCTGCCCGCTGCCTGCGGCAACGCCCGTGCCGGCGCCCGGCTCGCCGGAGCCGGCATTCACCGCCGTTGCTGCGTCGCCGGCCCCGGCAGCGCCTGCCGCATCTCCGCCCTCGGCCCCGCTTGCCGCCGCTCCAGCGCCGCCATCCGCGCCAGCGGCCAGCCAACCGGCAGCCGCCTCCGCCGACGGCAGCTCGATGCGGCTGCCGTCGCCAAAGCCGGTGCCCGGGATGAAGATCTCCCGGTCATTGATGAACGAGCCCGACGGCAGGTAGTACCGCTCCGGCAGCAGGTTGGCCCGCTCGTTCAGCAGATCCTGCCCGAAATGCAGCTGGCCGTCCAGCGACAGCCCCGCCAGATTGGCGATCGTCGGCATGATGTCGCTCTGCCCGCCGATGCCCGTCTCGACCGCTGGCGCGAGCGCGCCCGGCGCGGTGACGATGAGCGGGATGTTCAGCATCTGCGACGAGTCGTACTTCCGGCCGTCAAGCTCCTCGAGCAGCCGCAGATCCTCTTCCGTCAGCGAGTAGATGGGCAGGCCCATATGGTCGCCGTAGAGGACGAGCAGGCTGTTTTCCCACAGCCCTTCGTCCTTCAGCTCCTGGATCAGCTGCCCGAGCGCGTAGTCGGTGTAGTTCTGCGCCCGCAGGTAGTCGCCGACGAAGCTGTCGTCGTACCGCTCCGGCAGGTTGATCTTCACCTTGCGCTCCGGGATGTTGTACGGATGATGCGACGACATCGAGATGAGCATCGAATAGAACGGCTTGCCCGTCTCCTCGCGCACTTTGGCCAGCTCCTGCACGCTCTTGCGGTAAAGCACCTCGTCCGAGGCGCCGAACGCGACGACGTCCTCGTCGCCGAAAAACTCCGTATCGTAATACCGGTCGAAGCCGAGCGCCCGGTACAGCTCGCTGCGGTTCCAGAACGAGACGTCGTTCGTATGGAATGTCATCGTCTCGTACCCTTCGCGCTCCAGCAGCTTGGGCAGCGAGGGCAGCGAGCGGCCGGAGTACGCTTGCGTCGCCGGCACGCGCAGCGGCACGTACAGCGACGTATTCGTCAGAAACTCGGCGTCGGACGTATTGCCGGAGCCCGCCTGCTGATAAAAGCGCGGGAAGTAGACGCTCTCGCGGATGAGGGCGTTCAGGTTCGGCGTGATCTCCTTGCCGTCGACGCTTTTGCCGATCAGGAAGTTCTGAAGCGCCTCGAGCTGCACGACGATGATGTTGCGGCCTTTGGCCGCTCCGAACGAGGCCGGCTTCGCCGCCGGCTGCGGCAGTCCCTTGAGCCGGTCGATCTCCGCCTGCGTCACCGACGAGACGGGCACGAAGCTCTCGTTGCCGCCGGTCGCGATCAGGAACAGCTCATAGTTGACGATGCCCATGCGCTCGGTCTGCACGAGCTCGTTGGCGATGCCGCGATGCGGCCAGATGAGCGCGAGGCAGGCCGCGGCCGCCAGCACGAAGCCGGGCAGCGCGAGCCGCCAGCCGATGAAGCGGCGGTTCGCCGCCCGCTGCCAGCCGCGGCGCAGCCGCTTGCTGAAGCCGAGCAGCAGCCATGCGAGCACGATGTCGACGAAGATGAGCATGAAGTACGGATGCAGCAGCTGGAAGACGCTTCCTTTCACCTCCGTCACCTGTCCGGCCTGGCTGAGCGCATGGTAGGTGACGATGATGCCAAAGTACTTGTAGTACATGATGACGGCGAAATAAATCGCGGTGAACAGCAGGTTCACGATCAGATAAGCCATGAGCTTGCGCCTGCGGGCGAGCAGCTCGATCAGGAAAAAGGCGGCCCAGACGGTCGGAAGCCCCGTCATCAGCGTCAGCCACGGATGCTCGAGGCCGTAGATGACGTAGGCGGCAAGGTACATTTTGAAGACGAGGGCGACGGTGAACAGCACGAACGGACTGAGCCAGAAGCGCTTGGCGCGGCTCGGTTGCTCTTCGAACACGGGTACGGGTACTCTCCTTCCGGAACGGCCGGGGCACAGCGGATTGCAGGGCCGATCAATAAAAAAAGCTCCCTTCATTGTAAAGCCCGCCAAGGGCATTTACAAACGAAGGGAGCTGCGGAGCAGCGTCGCGGCCGATGGAGCGCAAGCCGAGGCGGCAACGGTCCGGACGCAAGCCGACAGAGCGCAGGCCGCGGTCGAAGCGAGCCGCGGCCGGACGCGAGCCGAGGCGGCAACGGCCCGGACGCAAGCCGTAGCGTCCAGCTCGGCTCGCGCTCCGGCCTTGCGTTTATTTCAGCGACTCGTACGCGTTGACGATCGCGACGGCGGCCATCTCGCGGCTGACCTGCGCCTTGGGCTGGAAGTTGCCGGCGGAATCGCCGACCATCAGCCCGCTGGCGTGGACGGCGGCGATGGAGCCTCTCGCGTAGGCGGATGCCGCAGCGAGGTCGCGGATCGAGCCGTCGCCGGCTGCGGTCGCGTCCAGCTTGAGGACGCGGGCGAGGATGACCGCCATGTCTTGGCGGGTCACCGGCGCGTCCGGCTGGAATTTGCCGTCGCCCGTGCCGGAGACGATGCCTTGCGCGGCGGCGGCGCGGACGGCGCCTTCGTACCAGCTGCCGGCCTTCACGTCGGAGAAGGAAGGAGCTGCGGCGTCCATGCCGGCATCGAGGCCGAGCAGACGTACGGCCAGCGCCGCGAACTGGGCGCGGGTGAGTCTGTCCTTCGGCGAGAACGTCGGAGCCTCGCCCGTGCCGGTGCCGCTGAGCAGGCCGGAGGCGTAGCCGTTTTTGACCGACTTCAGCGCCCAAGGGGCGATTTTCTTCTCGTCGGCGAACTTGATCTTGGTGGAGCCGACCGTCAGCGGGACGGCATGCTTGAGCACGCTCGGCGCCTTGGACGGGCTGTAGCCGGTGACCGTCAGCTCGTAGCTGCCCGCCGGCAGCGCCGGGAACGAGGCGTTGCCGTAAGCGTCCGTCGTAACGGTGACGGAGCCGGCCGAGACGGCGACGCCGACCGCCGGAGTGACGGTGAACGCATTTGCCGTGTAGTCCCACTCCTGCTGGCTCACCTGAACGGCGAACGGCTCGTCGTCGCGCGGCTGGCGCGGCTCGGCCGCGATGCGGGAGATCAGCTTGGTGCCGTCGCCATAGAACACGACGAGGCGGTCGCCGGCGCTGAGCTTGAAGTCGCCCATGCCGACGGAAGGATTGATCCAGGCGCCGCGGCGCTCGACGGCGTACATCCAGCCGTCGTAGCCGCCGAACGTGCCGCCGGCGATGCCGCCGATGGCGTCGACGTATTTACCGAACGACATCTCCTTGACGACGACGTCCAGCTTCTTGGCCGCGCCGACCTGAGTCAGCGCGTCGAGCGCGTAGACGGCGCGCGTCACGCCGGAGCCGATCGTCGAGCTCGGGCCTTCCACGCGGACCGAGACGGAAGCGGCCGGCTTGCTGTACAGGCGGCCGGTGCCGGCCTTGAACTTCTCATAGGCGACGAGCGCCTGCACGGACTGGTAGGCGCCGTAGGCGTTGGGAGCGAGCGGCAGCGCATGCGAGAAGCTGCCGTCGGCGCCCCGGAACGTGAGCAGCTTGTCGATCAGGCTCGCGCCGTCGCGGGTGAAGTCGGCTCCGGCCGGATCGTAGCCGATGGAGGCGAGGCCGATGACGATCTGCGCGACGCTCTCGCTGCTCGACTCGCCGTAGCTCGTGAAGCCGCCGTCCTTGTCCTGCTGGGACTTGATCCAGGCGACGGCGCGCTCGCCGGCCTGCTTGACCTCCGGCTGGCCGACGTACGGAGCGAGCGCGGTCAGCGCGGCGCCGGTCAGGTCGGGGCTGCCGGCCTTCTCGCCTGCGAAGGCGTAGCTGCCGTCGGCGGCTTGGGCCTTGAGCAGCTCGGCGACGAGCTTGTCGCGGGACCACTTGGCGCCTGCCGGCACTTCGTACTCGCCGTAATCGAGCGCGAGCAGCGCGTAGATCGGGCCGTTGATGCCTTGGCTGAGCATGCGGTCGCTGCTTGTGATGCGCTCGATCAGGTCGATGCCGCCATAAGCGGTCGCGTCCTGGCCGGCGACGGTGACGGCGAGCGCGGTGCGCTCGAAGTCGGTGACGTTGCGGAACGCAGGCGCGTCCTTGCGCACGGCGTCGGACAGCTTGGACAGATACGACGCCGGCAGCTCGTAGCCGGCCTGGGAGGCGGCGATGGCGTCCCAGTCGGAGCGGATGCCGCTCGAGAGCAGCGCGTCTCCGGCTTGGCGGAGGACGGCGGACGTGTCCGCAGCCGCCGAGGCGGTACCGGCCGGTACGGCCGGCACGATCAGGGCGACGGCCAGCAGAGCGGCCAGTACGGCGCGGTTGAACAGGGCTTTCACCAGCAACACCTTCTTTCTACCTATTAAAATCAAATCGGCTGCAGGGCAGGGGCGGGGAGGCTGCGCAGCGACAGCGGACCCGGAAAACAAAAAAGCCGCCTCAAAAGGGCGGCGAAAAGACGAAATCCCAACGCTCTCGCGGACGGAAAGACCGCCAGCGGCCAAAGCCATGCGGTCCAGACGCCTCTAGGCCGATCGAGTCGGACCCCAGCCGGAACGCAGGCGAAGCCAAAAGCGGCGCCCGAGAAGGAGCGCTGCAGAAGTCCTCCACCCCCCGAAAGGACTTCTGCGAGGTCGTACGGGCAGGTCTCCTGGCTGGAGCGCCATCGCGTCCCCGCGCCTTCCCGTCCGAACGGACAGTGGCGTCATGCGGGGCTGCGGCGCTCGTACAGTGGCGGGACCGCGCCGGATTGGAACCGGACTTCCCTATTAAGCCTGGCCGGATGAAGGCCGACCGAGGCACCCGTACAACCGTAGTCAAAATCGAATCCTATCTATCATAAGACGGAGGGAATACTTTGTCCATAGAAGGAATCGGGGCCTCGGGCTCCCCGAGGGCTGGGCGGACCAGTCGGCTGGAAATCCACGCCTCGCAGTCCTCGAGCTCCATCTGCCACTCGCTGCACAGCAGCGCCGCCTCGACGAGCTCATCCTCGTCAAGGCGCAGCTCCTGGCCGTTGAGCAGCAGGAACGTCATCATCGTATGGATGGCGAGCGCGGCGTTGCCGTCGCGGAACGCCCTCGCGCGCGCCAGCCCATGCCAGTAAAGCGCGGCCTGGCGGATGAGCGAGGAGCGGTCGCCTCCTCCGGAGAAGCCTTCCAGCAGGGGACGGTCGACGAGCTGGAGCAGGAAGCCCGGATTGCGGAAGCCCGGGCTGACGTCGAAGCGGTCCTGGTGCATCATGTGGATCGCCAGCAGCTGCGGGACGGTGAGCTGCTCCGTCATGACCGCTCCGAGATGCGGCGGAAGGCGCGCCGGTGCAGCAGCAGCAGCTGGCGGGCCAGCAGCAGGACGGGATCCTCCTTGTGCTCGGGGGTAGGGGTGACGCTCGCGATCGGAGGATGCTTGGGCTCGCTCATCGGAATCAGCCTTTCTTCGGAAGATAGGTACACTTGTTCGTGAATCCAAGTTTACCATCCCTATCCAGATGAAGCAAGGGTTAAATTGGACTTATTTGTTAAATTCGTGACGGGGCCGATAAGCCGAGCAGTCCGAGTCCGTGGCTCAGCACGGCGGCGCAGGCGGCCGTCAGCCGCAGCTTGGCGGCCGTCTCCCCGCCGCCGTCCGCGCCGAGGATGCGGCCGCTGTTGTAGAAGCGGTTGAACGCCTTGGCGAGCTCCAGCAGGTAGCGGGCGAGGACGGACGGCTCATGCTCGCGCAGCGCGCCGCGGATCGCCTCGCCGTAAGCGTCGAGCTTGAGCAGGCAGGCGCGCGCGGCGGGCGAGCCGAGAGCCTCCAGCCCGGAAGCATCCCCGGGCTCGGCGCCGCTGCCCGTGCCCGCGCCAGCCTCCGCGCCCGGCGCCGCCGTCCCTGCGCCGGAGCCGGCCGCAGCTGCGTCCGCGCCAGCCGGAACTCCGTCCGCGCCAGCCGGAACTCCGTCCGCGCCAGCCGGAACTCCGTCCGCGCCAGCCGGAACTGCGCCCGCGCCGGCCTCCGCCGCGCGGCGCAGCAGGCTGCAGGCGCGGGCGTAGGTGTATTGCACATAAGGGCCGGTCTCGCCGTCGAGGCTCACCATCTCCTCGAGGCTGAAGTCGATCTCCAGCATGCGGCGGCTGCGCAGATCCCCGAACACGATCGCGCCGATGCCGACCGCCTCGGCGACCGCCTCCTTGTCCGGCAGGTCCGGCGTCTTGGCCTCGATGACGGCGAGCGCCCGGCGGACGGCCTCGTCCAGCACCTCGTCCAGGAAGACGACCTTGCCGCGGCGAGTGGACATCTTGCGGCCTTCCATGCGCATCAGGCCGAACGGCACATGGACCTTCTCCACCTGCTCCCAGGTCGGATCGAGCTTCTCCAGCACGGCGAACACCTGGCGGAAATGCAGCGTCTGCTCGGCGCCGACGACATAGAGCAGCTTGTCGCCGCCCATCGCCTCGCGGCGGTACAGCGCCGTCGCCAGATCGCGCGTGCCGTAGATCGTCGAGCCGTCCGACTTGAACACGAGGCAGGGCGGCATCCCCTGCTCGTCGAGGCGCACGACGAGCGCGCCGTCGCTTTCCTCCAGCAGCCCGGCCTCCCGCAGCCGCTGCGCCGCCGCCTCCATCTTGTCGTTGTAGAAGCTCTCTCCGAGCAGATGGTCGAACTCGACGCCGAGGCGGCCGTAGATGCGCTGGAATTCCTTGAGGCTCTCGCGGATGAAAAACGCCCACAGCTCCCGCGCCTCGGCGTCGCCCTGCTCGAGCCGCAGGAACCAGGCGCGGCCTTCGTCCACGAGCGCGGGATCGCGCTCGGCCTCCTCATGGAAGCGGACATACAGGCGCAGGCTCTCGCCGATCGGATCGGCCTCGATCGCCTCGCGCGAGCCCCAGCGCTTCGTCGCGGCGATCAGCTTGCCGAACTGCGTGCCCCAGTCGCCGAGATGGTTGACCGTCTGCACGTCCCAGCCGGCCGTGCGGTGCAGGTTGGCCAGCGCGCGGCCGATGACGGTCGAGCGCAGATGGCCGACGCTCATCGGCTTGGCGATGTTGGGCGACGAATAGTCGATGACGACGCGCTTGCCCGCGCCGTCCTCCAGCCGGCCGAGCGCCGGCGACTCGGCCTGGCGCAGCAGCGCCTCGATCCAGCCGCGGCCAGCGGCGCGCAGGTTGAGGAAGCCTCCGGCCGCTTCGGCACGCCAGCGGATCGGAGGAGCCGGATCGGCCTCGCCGCCGGCAGCCTCCGCTGCGGGCGCTTCCTCCTGGCCGTTCACCTGGGCGGCCAGCTCGGAGGCGATCGCCGCAGGCGCGCGGCGGAGCGTCTTGGCCAAGGCGAAGCAGGGGAGAGACAGGTCGCCGAGCGTCTCGTCCGGCGGGCATTCCAGGCGGGCGGCGAGCTCGGCTTCGCCGACCCCGGTCAGCGGAGCGAGCAGGGCGGCCGCCGCTTGCTTGAGCAGGGTTGCAGCTGGCATGGTCATAGCAGGGTTCCTCCTTTGGCGATGGAACGGGCGAGCGGGGGCGGAAACGGCAAAAAGCCCCCGTCTCAAAAAGAGACGGAGGCTCGGTCCGCGGTGCCACTCTTGTCGCCGGGCGCGCAGCGGCCGCATCCGCATCGGGGCGGAAGGAAGCCGGCTGCAGCGCGCGGCTGCTCGTCAGGGTATCGGCCAGTCCGGGCGCGCCTACGCATCCGCGCGGAGCGGACTTCGGGCGCCAGCTCGCGGGTCCGTTTCCGCCGGCCTGCCGCTGCCGGTTCCCACCCTCCCGGCTCTCTGCTCGCGGCTGCGGCCGGGTACTTGCCCGTTCATCGCATGCGTGATGTGAATTTTCCCAAGTATAGCGGATGAACATCGGCAAGACAAGAGGTCCGAAAGGAAACATCCCTCTTTTGTTCATGAATCCCGCAATCGTTCACTGGCCTGCCGCCGCTCCTGAACCTACAATGACAACGAACCCTGGCTTGGCTGCCGGATGACGGGAGCGCCAGGAAGGACTAAAATGAAGGGGGGTTCCAGGCTCAGGGAACCGAGCCGAACCCGCAGAGGAGGGAATTCCGATGAGGCGCAGTCGAATGAGCGCGGCCGCGGTCGCGGTCGCGATGGCCGTCTTCCTTGTCGCCGCTTGCAGCAACAATAATTCCGCCCGCCCCGGCGATGCCGACGGCAAAAGCAGCTCGATCTTGACCAGCCGCACGGAAGGCCGGTCCGGCCCGGTCGTGCTTCAGTTCTATATGCTCGGCAACGCTCCCAAGGACCTGCCGATAATCGAGGAACGAATCAACGAGATGGCGCTGGAGGACTTGAACGTCGCGGTCAAATTCCATTATACGACCTGGACCGAATGGGACCAGAAGTACAAGCTGCTGCTCTCGACCGGCAGGGCGGTCGATCTGATCTTCACCTCGGACTGGGCCTTCTATCAGCAGTACGCTCATCAAGGAGCCTTCATGGCGCTCGACGAGCTGCTGCCGCTGGCCGCTCCGAAGCTGCAGGCTTTCGTGCCGAAAGAGATGTGGGACGCGGTGCGGATCGACGGCCGCATCTATACGGTGCCGTCGACCTACAAGGAGTACGTCACGGGCGGCTTCATCTGGCGCGAGGATCTGCGGCGCAAGCACGGGCTGCCGACGCCGGTCGACGTGCCGAGCTTCGAGGCCTATCTCGAGGGGATCAGGCAGCATGAGCCCGGCATTCAGCCGGCCGCGTTCGGCTCGCTCGTCGATGCCTCCATCCAGCATGCCTACCTGGAGGTCGAGCGGAAGGCGGTCGGGCCGATGCCGTACGGCTTGTACGCCCCGTATGACAAGCCGGATGAAATCGGGGCGTACTGGGGAACGCCCAGCCATCTGCAAGACTTGAAAAAATACAAGAGCTGGGCCGATAAAGGCTATCTCTCCAAAAACGTGCTGAACGACCCGGTCCCCATGCAGGATCAGATCGCAAGCGGGGCGGCGGCGGCGCTGCTCAGCGACAATCCGACGCGCTACAACGCGATGCTGAGCCAGATGCAGGCGCAGCATCCGGACTGGGATCTCGGCTACACGCCGTTCGGCCGGTCGACCGGGTACGCGACGCCCGTCCATCCGATGCACAACGGATTCGCTATCGCGGCGGGCAGCGAGCATCCGGAAGAGGCGCTCGCCTTTTATGAGAAGCTCGTGACGGACGAGCGGTACAACCGGCTGACGCAATACGGAATCGAAGGCGTCCATTATGAGGTGAAGGACGGCTTCTACCACGCGCTGGACAAGAGCGGATTCGAACGCGAGGGCATGATCGGCTGGGCTTGGCGGAACCCGGACTACATGCTGTTCGAGCCCAGCTATGAACGCGTGCAGCGGATCTTCAACGAGCTGGACGGGATCCAGAAGCCGGACCTCTATACGAGGTTCGTGGAGGACTACACCGGCTATCAGGCCGAGCGCGCGGCGCTGGAGCAGGTCGTGAAGCAATACCTGTACCCGCTGCTGGCGGGCCAGATCGAGGATGTCCAGGAGGGGCTGGCGATCTTCATGGCAAACGCGAACGAAGCCGGGCTCCCCAAAATCCAGCAATCCTATGTGAAGCAATGGAAGGATTATCTTGCGAACGGCATCGTCTCCGATCGAGGCGCGAAGCCGCAGTAAGCCTGATCGTCGATCCCCAAAGCCTGCGATTCGAGCGAATCGCAGGCTTTTTTCTGTCGTTTGGCCGGGAGCGCCGGCCGGACGGGAGGGCAAATGCGGCCATTCTTCATAAATGCCGCTATCGTTCACGTTCCAAACCGCTCGTTTTTCCAGAATTGCACGATCTTTTCACTACTCGTTCACCCTGCCTTCTCCTATAGTGGGACCAGGAGAGAGACCTGCCAGCCAAATAAAAAATAAACGAGGAGGGAGTCCAAAACCATGCTCAAGAAAAGAGGAATCCTGCATGAGCTCTACACGAACAAAATTTTGTTCCTCATGCTGCTGCCGACGCTAATTTACTTCTTGATCAACAACTACTTGCCGATGATCGGCATCTACTACGCCTTCGTGCAGTTCGATTTCAATACGAGCCTGTTCAAGATGGATTTCGTCGGACTCAAAAACTTCGAGTTCCTATGGAAATCAGGCAAGCTGGTCGAGCTGACCTTCAACACGATCGGCTACAATATCGTCTTCATCTTTCTCGGGAACGTGCTCTCGATCTTCGTCGCGATCTTGCTGAACGACATCAGGGGAAAGTGGTTCAAGAAGATCTCGCAGTCGATCCTGTTCCTGCCTTACTTCGTCTCCTTCGTCATCCTGAGCGTCATCGTCTTCAATCTGTTCAACTATGAGCAAGGCGTGCTGAACACGGTGCTGCAGCAGCTCGGCAGCGACCCGGTCGACGTGTACAGCAAGCCGAAGCTATGGATCTTCTTCATCATCCTGTTCTACCTGTGGAAAAACTTCGGCTACAGCATGGTCATCTACCTCGCGTCGATCACGGGCATCAGCGAGGACTACTACGAGGCGGCCAAGATCGACGGCGCCAACGCCTTCCAGCGCGCCTGGCATATTACGGTGCCGATGCTGAAAAACACGTTCGTCATCCTGCTGCTGTTCGCCCTCGGCAGCATCATGAAGGGCCAGTTCGACCTCTTCTACCAAATGATCGGCAACAACGGCCTGCTGTTCAGCACGACGGACATCATCGACACGTACGTCTACCGCTCGCTGCGCGTGACGTTCGACATGGGCATGGCGACCGCGGCCGGCGTCTACCAATCGCTGTTCGGCTTCACGCTCATCATGATCGTCAACGCGATCATTCGGAAAGTCAACAAAGACTACGCGCTGTTCTAGAAGGAGGGGATCCGCTTGAAAATCAAAGAAGACAGCTCGACCCGATGGTTTCGGCTGATCGCATATGTCGTCGTCCTTGCAGGATGCGTCTTGTGCCTGCTGCCCTTCCTGCTCATCTTGTCCGCCTCGTTGTCGAGCAACGCGTCCATTTTGAACGAAGGGTACAGCCTCATTCCGAAGGAATTCTCGCTGGAGGGCTACCGAATCATCTTCGAGGTTCCGGACGACGTGCTGCGGGCTTACGGCGTCACGACGCTCGTCACCGCAGTCGGCACGCTGATCGGCCTGCTGCTCATGACGATGGCGGGCTACGTCCTGCAGCGGAAGGATTTCAAGTACCGGAACGTGTTCGCGTTTTTCATCTACTTCACCACGCTGTTCGGCGGCGGGCTCGTTCCTTACTACATGCTGATCACGAACTACCTGCAGTTCACGAACTCGCTGTACGCCTTGATCTGGCCCGGCCTGATGACGCCGTTCCTCATCATCCTCATGAGAAGCTTCATCACCTCCGCGGTGCCGGACGAGGTGATCGAGTCCTCGAAGATCGACGGCGCCAACGATTTTGTCATCTACTACCGGATCGTGCTTCCGCTGTCGGTTCCGGGCCTGGCGACGATCGGACTTTTCCTCGCGCTGCAATACTGGAACGATTGGTTCTCCTCGGCGCTCTTCATCTCGGACGCCGCCAAATATCAGCTGCAGTTCTACCTGTACAACATCATCAACACCTCCAACTTCCTGAACAGCATCGGAGCGGGGGCCGGCGTGACGCTGTCCGAGGGCGTGCCGTCCGAATCGATGAAGATGGCGATGGCGATCATCGTCACCGGTCCGATCCTGCTGCTCTATCCGTTCATCCAGCGCTATTTCGTCAAAGGGCTGACGATCGGAGCCGTCAAAGGTTAGACCTGGAGCGATCCAGCTGACATAAAAGAGTGAGACGAAAAGGGAGGATTCAAATGGGAAGCAAAAGAAAAAAAGCGGTCGGCCTTCTGCTCACGACCGTCATGTCGATGTCGATCTTCACGGCATGCGGCAACAACAACGGCGGCAGCAATGCAGCGGACAACGGCGCCGCCAATGCGGCGAACAGCGGCAGCGCCGCGAATGGAGGGGCTTCGAATGCAGGAGCCGAGCCCGCCGGCATCGATACGTCCAAGAAGGTCCAGCTGCAGTTCTACATGCTTGGCAACGCTCCGAAGGATCTCCCGAAAATCGAGGAGCAGATCAACAAGATGGCGCTGGAAGACCTGAACGCTACCGTCAAGTTCAACTATACGACCTGGACCGACTGGGATCAGAAATACAAGCTGCTGCTCTCGACCGGACAGAACGTCGACCTGATCTTCACGGCGGACTGGACGCAGTATCAGCAATACGCCAAGAAAAAAGCGTTCAAGCCGCTGGATGAGCTGCTGCCTGTCGCCGCGCCGGCCTTGCAGAAGTTCGTCCCGCAGGACATGTGGGATGCGGTCAAGATCGACGGCAGCATCTACACGGTGCCGGCGACGTACAGGGAGTACGTCACGAACGGCTTCGTCTGGCGCGAGGACCTGCGCAAGAAATACAATCTGCCGACGCCGGTCGACATCGATACGTTCGAGGCTTATCTCGACGGAATCAGGCAAAACGAGCCGAAGCTCCAGCCGGTCTCGTTCGGCCCGGACATCATGAACAGCCTCGCTCTCATGTATCTGGACATCGAGAGGAAAAATGTCGGAGCGCTGCCGTACGGCCTGTTCGCTGCATACGACAAGCCGGCTGATATCATGCCGTACTGGGGCTCGGCGGAGCATCTCGAGGATCTGAAGCGGTTCAAGAGCTGGGCCGACAAAGGCTACTTCTCCAAAAACGAGCTGAACGAGACCGAGACGATCCAAGACAAGATCTCCAACGGATCGACAGCCGCCATCTTGGGCGACAACCCGACCCGCTACAATGCGACGATGGAAAAGATGAAATCGCTTCATCCGGACTGGGAGCTCGGCTATACGCCATACGGCGTGACGAACGGCTACGCGACTCCGGTCCATCCGATCCACAACGGCTTCGCCATTCCGGAGAGCAGCAAAAATCCGGAGCGCGCGCTGGCGTTCTACGAGAAGATGGTCACCGACAAGCGCTACAACCTGCTGACTCAATACGGCGTCGAAGGCGTGAACTATACGGTCCAGGACGGCTACTACAAAATGCTCGGCGACGCCAACACGAACGGCTTCCCGCGCGAGGGCATGAACGGCTGGGCTTGGCGCAATCCGGACTACATGCTGTTCGAGCCGAGCTACGACGGCGTGCAGAAGATTTTCGACGAGCTGGACAAAATCCAGAAGCCGGACATCTTTACCGGATTCGCCGAAGATTACACGGAGTACCAGTCGGAGCGTGCGGCGCTGGAGCAGGTCACGAAGCAGTATCTGCTGCCGCTGCTCGCAGGCCAGGTCGCGAACGTGGAAGAGGGCCTCAAAACGTTCATGAGCAAGGCGAATCAGGCCGGATTGCAAAAGATCCAGGATTCCTACAAGAAGCAATGGCTGGCTTACCTGACGGAGAAGGGCATTCAGTAAAAGCGCAGCGCCCGGCTCCCCCAGCCTGATCAAAAAAAGAGCGTCGGCAACGGATGGTTCTGCCATCCGTTGCCGACGCTTTGTCGTTACTCGGCCGATCTGCGGCCCGATTTCCGGAATTCCGTCGGAGTGACGCCGATTCCTTTCTTGAAGATGCGGTGGAAGTACGAGCTGTTCGTATAACCCGTCCTTTCCGAGATGTCGGCGATCGACAGCTCCGTCGTCAGCAGCAGCTCCTTCGCCTTTTCGATGCGGACCGCATTGATCGTGTCGACGATGGTGGACATCGTCTGCTGGCGATAGACGCGGCTGACATGATAGGTCGACATCTTCAGCTCCTCGGCCACATAATTGAGGCTCAGGTTCGGCTCATGGAACCGGCTCTGGATGATGTCGTTGATTTTGCGGATGAGGTCGTCCTGCTTGCTGCTGCGCTTCTCCACGAGCTTCGTCTTCAGCTGGTCGAAAAACCGATGGAACGCCTCCGTCATCTCCTCCAGCGTCTCGTAGCGCTCGATGCGCGGAATGACGAGCTCTCCGAGACCGAGCGGCAGCGAGCCGTTCCGCTCGATCTCCATGAGCATGTTGTCGAGCGTGACGGACAGATGCGTCGCCGCGGCGTGCGCGACCGGGAACGAGCAGGGCACCGTCTCCTGCATGATGGCGTCGAACAGCGCTTTCGCTTCCTCGGTCTTGCCTCCCGCCAGCGCTTCGATCATCCGCTTCTCTTTGCCGATCGGGAAGTAGTATTTCGCCTCCGCTTGAAGCGGCTCGGCCTCGATGATCGCGCCCCTTCCGAGGAAGAAGCGCTGGTTGGATGCCTCCTTGGCCAGCTTGAACCGATCGTGGAGCTCATGCGGGTTGCTGGATACCGGCGTCAAGGCGATCGTAAGCCCGATCCGGATATACTCCATGCAGGCGTTCTGGATGTCCTTGAGCATGAGCTCATGCTCGCTCCAGTCGAAGGGCTGGTCCTCGAACGTATTGATCAGCATCAGCATGCTGTCCTCGTCCAAGTCGATGGAGTCCACGATATATTGCCTGGAGCAGATTTCGGTGGCGATATTCATGATGGCGAACTTGTACGTCAGCAGATCGTTCGGATTCATCTCCTTCAGCTGCTCGAACCGGTCGATCCGCAAATAGGCGAGACGGTAAGGCTTGGTGAAATCGAAGGAGATGCCCATTTTCTTCAGCTTCTCCGCCTGCAGGTCGGCGTTGAACTCCTGGATCTGGATGAGCTTGCGCATCGTATTTTGCCGGAGCGTATAGCTGCTGTTGCGCTTCTCCGACTCCAGATCCTTCATCTGGTTCCTGATCTTGTCGATCGGGACGTAGAGGAACTTGGAGACGAGCCAGGCGAGGCAGATGCCGACGGCAAGCACGATGCAGGCGATGAGCAGCGTCTTCCAGCGGATGCCGCTCAGCTTCTTCGTAATTTCGCTGTAAGGCGTGACGCGGACATATTGCCAATTGAACGCATCCGGCGCGGTATAGGTGACGAGCGATTTTTCGCCTCCGAAGCGGGCGACGCGGTAGCCGAGCTCCTCCTTTTCCACCAGCTGACCGATCAAGGTCCGATCCGAGTCGCCGAGCGGGACCGGCCTCAGGTCGCGGGCCGACAGCACCTTGCCGTGATCGTCGATATAGAGCGTCTGGTCGTTGCCGGACAGATGCTGGCCGAGCTCCTGATTGATCCAGGAGGCGGATATGTTGACGATGACGGCCGAGTTGATCGTCTGGCTCGTTCCGATCGCGTCATAGCACAGATAGGAGTAGACGCTGGTCTCCTCCTCGCTGCGGTCGCTGGTCGCGATGATCCGCGGCACCGGGGCGAACGGCTGGTAGTCCTCGTAGTTTTTCAGGATCGGAGCGATGCTCTTGTCCTTGAGCAGATGCTCCGGCACGATTCCTTTCTGTCCGTTCTGGCTCGTGATGTAGTAGAGGCCGGAGGCCGGATTGTAGACGTAGATCGAATGGATGAACGGCATGGTCGTCAAATAGTTGCTCAGATCGATCATCGCCGCTTGCGTGTCGAAAGGATTGGGATTGCTGTAGTAGAGCAGCTTGGAGATGGCGCTGTTGCGATAGATTTGAAAGGCGAGCGTCTGCGCGTTGTCCGTCGTTTTGGCGACGGTCCTGCTCGTATCGCGCAAGTTCGCGAGGTTGGACTCGAACGCGTCGTTCTGCAGAATACGGGCAAACGTGAAATAATAAATGGAAGAGCTGACGAAGATCGCGAACACGATGCACAGCGTGATGCCGATCAGCAGCTTGACGTAGAGCTGATCGCTCCGTCGGATTCGATTCAATCGCATAGCGGACCCCCCTTGCTGTTTCCCGCGACTCGATGCCGGAATGACCTTCATTATAGCTTGTGCGATATGACTTCAACAGTGATCGGATCGTTGATCTGTGCACGATCGCGACATTTCATTCGTGTACAAACGAGGGTTTTCTATACAAATCTGCGAAAACGGCTCCGGCAGAGCCCGCAGGCGCGGCGCTCTTTTCGGGGTCCAGTAGGGATTCCGTCGAAGAGAGCCGAAGTAGTACCGATCAGCAGGACTCAACCGAGAGGACGTGGATGGAAGATGGCGAAAGAGCGCAACTGGGCAGGGAACTATACGTACGGAGCAGCGGAGCTGCTCGTGCCGGAGAGCGTTGAGGAGGCGCGGGACATCGTCGCCCGCAGTCCGAGGGTGAAGGCGCTCGGCTCCCGGCATTCGTTCAACGGCATCGCCGATACGGCCGGCAGCCTGATCTCCACGGAAAAGCTGAACCGGCTCGTGTCGCTTGACGCCGAGCGCCGGACGGTGACGGTCGAGGGCGGCATCCGCTACGGCGATCTGGCGCGCCAGCTCGATGCCGCCGGCTTCGCGCTGCATAATCTGGCCTCGCTGCCGCATATCTCGGTGGCCGGCGCGGTCGCCACGGCGACGCATGGCTCGGGAGTGCGGCACGGCAATCTGGCGACGGCGGTGCGCGGGCTGGAGCTGATCGCGGCCGACGGCGCGCTGCAGCGGCTGACGCGGGAGGA
This sequence comes from Paenibacillus pasadenensis, assembly GCF_002864175.1. Classification (NCBI taxonomy): domain Bacteria; kingdom Bacillati; phylum Bacillota; class Bacilli; order Caryophanales; family Paenibacillaceae; genus Paenibacillus; species Paenibacillus pasadenensis. Next base: position 608,929 of record NZ_NFEZ01000004.1, read on the forward strand.
CGCCGAATTCGAGGGCGCGGTCGTCGGCCTCGGCGGACTTGGCGTCGTCGCCCGCCTGACGCTCGACGTCGTGCCCGCGTTCGAGATGAGCCAGCGCGTGTACGAGGACCTGCCGGCCGAGCGGCTGGAGGCGGCGTTCGACGAGATCCTCTCCGCGGCGTACAGCGTCAGCCTGTTCACCGACTGGACCTCCTCCGCGATCAACCAGGTGTGGATCAAGCACCGCGTCGGCGATTCCGAGACGCTCGATCCGGCCGAGCCTTTCCACGGCGCGGCGCCGGCGGGCGGGCCGCGCCATCCGGTGCCGGGCCACTCGGGCGAGGTGTGCAGCGGCCAGCTCGGCGCCGTCGGTCCTTGGCATGAGCGGCTGCCGCATTTTCGCATGGACTTCACCCCGAGCGCGGGCGAGGAGCTGCAGACGGAGTATTTCGTGCCCCGGGAGCGGGCGCTGGAGGCGCTGCAGGCGCTTGGCCGCCTGCGCGAGCGGATCGCGCCGCTGCTGTTCATCTCGGAGGTGCGCACGATCGCGGCGGACCGCCTGTGGATGAGCCCTTGCCACGGCCGCGATTCCGTCGGCATCCACTTCACCTGGAAGCCGCTCGGCGAAGCGGTCGCCCGGCTGCTGCCCGAGCTCGAGTCGGCGCTGCGCCCGTTCGGCGCGCGGCCGCACTGGGCCAAGCTGTTCGCGATGCCGCCCGCGGAGGTGCGGGAGCAGTACGAGCGGCTGCCCGATTTCCAGCGGCTGCTGCTGCGGCAGGACCCGGAGCGCAAGTTCCGCAATGATCTGCTGGAGCGGTACGTGTACTGACGGTGCGGGCGAGTTTTCCATCACGATTTGGAGGGGGAGCAGGCATGGACAAGCATTTGTTTTTATTCGGAGGCGGGCCTCCGTTCACGCCGGGCCTGGCCGGCCTGTTCGCGGAGCTTGCGGGGGGCGCGGAGGCTAAAATCAGCCTCCTTTGCCTGGATCGGCCGGGCTGGCTCGATTACATGCCCCGATATATCGGAGAGCTGGAGGCCAAGGGCTTGAAGAGGTTCCGTTATGTGCCGCTGCCGACCGTGTCCGTCGCAGTGGCGGTCGAATCGGTGCGCTCAAGCACAGGCATCGTCATCGGCGGGGGAGATACGAGCCGTTATGCCGATTGCATCGTCGATACGGCGATCGCGCAGGCCGTACGGGAGCGGGCGGAGAGCGGCGTGCCGGTGGCGGGCTTTTCCGCGGGGGCGCTCATCAGCCCCGAGCGCTGCCTGATCTCGCCCAAGGACAACGAGGCGGCCGTCCTGCAGGACCGGGCCGGGCTCGGCCTGATTCGCGGCATGACGATCGCCGTCCATTTCTCGCAGTGGCGGGAGGAGGAGCATCTGCGCGCCGTCGCGGCCCGGTATCCGGATGGCGTCGAGCATTACGGCGTCGACGAGGAGTGCGGGCTTTATTTCCGCGGGGGGCGGCTGGAGCGGACGGAGGGAGACGGCGTGTTCCGCCTGGAGAATGGAAAGCTGGTGCGGATCGCTAGAAATTGAAAAAGGACGCTTTCGCGTCCCTTCGGAATGTTATGGATCGGGCTCTGCCTAGCTCCGTCCCGTCAGCCGCGCCCGCTTGTCCGGCTCCGGATCGAGCTCGACGCGGCTGTCGGCGTCGAGCAGCATGACCGCGCGGCGCTCCGCCTCGTACGCCGGCCAGTCCAGCTCCGCCGTCGCGGGGCTGCCGCTGCGGGCGAATGCGAGCCAGGCGTCCATGGCGGTCGCCGACACGCGCTCCATGCGCTCGTCGATCGTCCAGCCATGCTCGCGCAGCAGCTCCAGGTTGCCGAGCACGAACGGGACCTCCGCCGCATGGAACGCCGTCTGCAGCACGGGATGGCCGGGCGAGACGAAGTCGTAGCGGTAAAACCAGACGCGTCCGTAGCGTAGCTGAGCCTCCGCCAGCTGCAGCGCCGAGCGGAGGAAGAACAGGTCGGTCATCGCCTGCTGCTGGCCTTCGGTCGTGCGCGGATAGTCGAGCACCCAGCCGGCCGCCTCCGGCGCGCCGGTGACGGCGACGTAGGCGCGAGCGTTCTGCTCGTCCGAGAGCAGCTTCATGCCCGGCCGCACGAACAGCGCGCCTTCATGCCGGTTGATGCCGACGATCAGGTCGACGCCGGCCGCCGAGCCGGCCGCGACCGCCTCCACCGGCGGAGCCGGCAGCGTCCGGCCGTCGACGACCGGCTGGAACAGCATGATCGCGCTCTCGCCCGCCGCGCGCTTGAGCCGGTCGGCCGCCTGCTGCAGCTCTTCCGCCGTCAGGCCGGCGAGCTGCTCCGGCGATTGCGCGCCGAGCATGTCCAAGTAGGCCTGGGCCAGCACGCGGCCCTGCTTGTCGGGCAGCGCCTGGGAAGCGCCGCTTTGCAGGATGGCTCGGGCGAACAGCCCTTTGGCGGCAGGCATCGCCAGCAGCGCGGCGATGCTCATCGCGCCGGCGGACTCGCCGAACACGGTGACGCGGGACGGATCGCCGCCGAAGGCGCCGATGTCGGCCTGCACCCATTGCAGCGCGGCGATCTGGTCGAGCAGGCCGGCGTTGCTGACGTAGCCGTCGGGATCGGACTCGTCCGCATGCGGCCCCAGGTGGAGAAAGCCGAGCGCGCCGAGCCGGTAGCTGATGCTGACGACGATCAGTCCGCCGCGGCGGGCGAGGCTCGCGCCGTCGTAGACCGGCAGCCCGCCGCCGCCGGTGACGAACGAGCCGCCATGAATCCACACCATGACAGGCAGCGGCTCCGCGGACGGCTCCTCCGGCGCCCAGACGTTCAGATAGAGGCAGTCCTCCGACTGCGGAATGCCGGTGCGCGGGATGCCGAACGAGCCGCCGGTCGGGTCGATCGGCTGCGGGGCGAGCGGCCCCGGCTGCGAGGCGTCGCGCACGCCTGCCCAAGGCTGGGGCGGGAGCGGCCGGCGGAAGCGCCGATCGCCGACGGGCGGCTGCGCGAACGGGATGCCTTTCCACGCGCGCGTCCCGTTCGCGCGGATGCCTTGAAGCGTGCCGCTGCGGGAGCGGATGTGCAGGGAGTCCATTCGGTGTATCATCCTTTCGCTTGCCGAATCTTTCACTTGTTAAGGAGTATACCACGCGCGGAAGGCAGGGGTGAAATCCGCCCTGGCCGGATGGGACCGTCAACGCCAAGCGCGAATGAAAGGAGAGGAAGCCATGACGACGCGCATTCTGCTCGTCGAGGACGATGAGGAGATCAGCGGGCTGGTAGCGGAGCATCTGGAGCGGGAAGGCTGCGAGGTGCAGGCCGCGCTGGACGGGGAGGAGGCGCTCGCCCAGCTGGCGAGCCGCGAGTTCGACCTCGTGCTGCTCGATCTGATGCTGCCGAAGCGGAGCGGCATGGAGGTGCTGCGAGCGCTGCGGGAGACGAGCCTCGTGCCGGTGCTCATCCTCTCCGCCAAGGACAGCGATCTCGACAAAGCGCTCGGCCTCGGCCTCGGCGCCGACGATTACTTGAGCAAGCCGTTCTCCATGATCGAGCTGACCGCGAGGGTGCAGGCCGCCATCCGCCGGGCGACCCGCTACGCGGGCGCGCCGGCCGCCGCTCCCGTCTCCGCGCCGAAGGCGCTTCGGCACGGGGAGCTGGAGCTCGATCTGGACACCTACTCGGTCCGGATCGGGGAGCGGTCGGCGCAGCTGACGGCCAAGGAGTTCCAGCTGCTCAAGCTGTTCCTGACGTACCCGAGCCGCGTGTTCACCAAGGAGCAGATCTACCAGTCCATCTGGGAAGAGGACTACTACGGCAACGAGAACGTCATCAACGTGCATGTCCGGCGCCTCCGCGAGAAGATCGAAGAGGATCCTTCCAGCCCCGTCTTCATCCGCACGGTCTGGGGCATCGGCTACAAGCTGGGAGAGCGGCCATGACGGCGGCGGTCGCGCTCGCCTTCGCTTGCGCGGCCTTGGCCGCAGCCTGCGCCTATCTGTACGCCGCGCGCCGACGGGAACGCCGCGATGCGGACGAGATCGGCCGCAGGCTGGAGAAGATCCTGCGGAGCGGCAGCGCCGAAAAGGTGCTGCTGCGGACCGAGCGCGCCGAGCTGCGCCGGCTGCTGCTGCAGCTCAACCGCCTGCTGGACCGCGGTCAGCGGACGGCGGCGGAGTTTTCCCGTTCCAAGGAAAGCTCCCGCAGGATGATCTCCAACATGTCGCATGACCTGAAGACGCCGCTGGCGGTGCTGCTCGGCTACACGGAGAAGCTGCGGCGCGGGGAGGAGCTGGACGCCGCCGAGCGGGAGCGGACGGTGGAGGCGCTGCAGGCGAAGGTGCTGTCCCTGATCGACCTGATGAACCGCTTTTTCGACCTCGCCAAGATGGACTCGGACGATTATGCGATGCCCAAGACCAAGCTGGCGCTGAACGAGCTCTGCCGGCGGAACGTGCTGGAGTTCTACGAGCTGCTCGAGTCCGGCGGGTTCGAGGTGGAGCTCGACATTCCGGACGAGCCTCTCCATATGCTCGGCAACGAGGAGGCGCTGGGGCGCATCCTCCGCAACCTCATCTCCAACGCGATCCGCTACGGCGGCGAGGGAAAGGCGCTCGGCCTGACGCTCCGCGACCGCGGCGAAACGGTGGAGATCGAGGTGTGGGACCGCGGGCGGGGCATCGCCGAAGTCCACCACGACCGAGTGTTCGAGCGGCTGTACACGCTCGACGACTCCCGCAATCCGCGCTTTCAGGGGAGCGGGCTCGGGCTCAGCATCACCAAGCGGCTGGCCGAGGCGATGGGCGGCTCGATCTCGCTGCGCAGCGTGCCCTATGAGCGGACCTCGTTCGTCGTCTCGTTTCCGAAGCTGAGCTTCTGATCCGCAAACGTAAGAAACTTGTCAGGATCCAGACAGGAATAAGACATCTCTCCTGACTAAGATGAGATCAGAAGCTAGGAAGCAGACGAGGAGGCGGGGCAAGATGAAGGACATCGTCCATACGACGGGCTTGAGCCGGACGGTCAAGGGAAGAAAGCTGGTCGCGGACGTGGAGCTGCGCATCCGCCAAGGCGAGGTGTACGGCCTGCTCGGGCAGAACGGCGCCGGCAAGACCACGATCATGAAGATGCTGGCGGGGCATGTCGCGCCGACCGCGGGCGAGATCTCGCTGTTCGGCCAGCGGCTGACGGCAAGCTCCAAGTCGGCGCTGAGCCGCGTCGGCAGCATCATCGAGTATCCGGTCTTCTTCGAACATATGGGTGCGATCGACAACCTGCGGCTGCATGCCGAATATCTCGGCTTCTACGACGAGCAGGCGATCGCGCAGGCGCTGGAGCTCGTGCGGCTGAAGGACGCCGGAGCGAGGCCGGTGAAGGAGTTCTCGCTCGGCATGAAGCAGCGCCTCGGCATCGCCCGCGCGGTCATAACGAAGCCGGAGCTGATCATCCTCGACGAGCCGACGAACGGCCTGGACCCGGTCGGCATCAAGGACATGCGCGATCTGGTACGGATGCTCAACCAGGAGTACGGCATCACCTTCCTCGTGTCCAGCCACATCCTGAGCGAGATCGAGCAGGTCGCGGACCGGATCGGCGTCGTCTCGGAGGGACGGCTGACGACGGAGATGAGCCTCGAGGACATCGCCAAGCAGCGCACCGATTATATCGAGATCGCGACTCCGCAGGCCGAGCGGGCCGCCTATCTGCTGGAGCATGAGCTCGGCATCGCGAGCCTGAAGCTGCTGGGCGGAGGCAGGCTGCGCGTCTACGACCTGAGCCGCTCCCAGAGCGAGATCTCGCGGATGCTCGTGCTGCATGACGTCGAGATCGAGGGCATCCAGAAGCATGTCGGCACGCTGGAGGATTATTTCTATCACCAGATCACGGGGGGCGATCGCATTGGCTAACTTGATGAAGCTCGAATGGAGGAAGCTGAAGCGGCTGAACATCGTCGGCGAGTACGCCGTCTATGTGGCGGTGATGCTGTTCCTGCCGATGCTGTTCGCCCGTTCGGTCAGCGCCGACTTCGGCCAGGACTACGCCGCGATCACGGGGCTGATCGTCTCGATGCATCTTTCGTACGTGCTGTTCGGAGCGTCGCTCATCAACCAGGTCGTCATCGACGAGTTCCGCAACCGGACGATCTCGCTGTCCTACGGCTATCCGATCCCCCGCCGCCGGCTGTTCCTGGCCAAGGCGCTGCTCATCTCGCTGCTCGTCTTCGCCGGGACGCTGCTGTCGTTCGTGCTGGTCGGCGTCTCGACGCTCCTGCTCAACGAAAGCTTCGGCTTCATCGGAGGGAAGCTCACGGCGGGCGCCGTGGCCGGCTATGTGGCGAAGGCTGTCCTTCATTCCGCCGCGATCGCCGTCATCAGCCACATCCCGCTGTTCGTGTTCGGCGTCTGGAAAAGGGCGACGATTCCCGCCGTGCTGATCGCCATCTTCCTGGCGCAGTTCCAAAATCTTTCCCCGCTCCTCGGCCTCTCGCTCGATCCCGTCCTGACGACAGCCGCGCTGTGCCTGCTCGGCCTGCTGAGCGCGTTCGCGGCGGTCTCCACGATCGAGCGCTTCGGCGACGCCTGAGCGCGATCCGCCCCATCCGCCGACTGCCGGAACAAAAAACAAGCCCCGAGGGAGCGATCGGATCGCTCCCTCGGGGCTTGTTTGGATGAAAAGGGACTCAGCTGCCGCCCGCGTCCGCGCTCGCGCGCAGCACGGTGATCTCGACGCGGCGGTTTTTGGACCGTCCCGCCTCGGTGGCGTTGGAGGTGACCGGCCGCGTGTCCGCGTAGCCGGCGATCTCGAACTTGTCCGGGGCGAGCTTGCTCGTCCCGATGAAATAGTGCAGCACCGACAGCGAGCGGGCGGCCGACAGCTCCCAGTTGTCGCCGTACTGCCCGCCGGCGGCGATCGGCAGGTTGTCCGTGTGGCCCTCGACGCTGACCGTGTTGCCGAGCGAGCGGAACAGCGTCGACAGGCGGTCCAGCACCGGCGTCGCCTCCGGCTTCAGCTTCGCCTTGCCGAGATCGAACAGGAACAGGTCGTTGAGCCGGATGGCGATGCCCTTGGGCGTGTCGGCGACCGTCACCTTGTCCTGCAGCTTATGCTCCCGGATGTACGTCTGGATGAGCTTGAGCAGGTTCTGCAGCTCTTCCTCCTGCAGCCGCTTCAGCTGCTGCTGGGGCGACTCCGAGGCGCGCGGCTTGGCGCTATGGGACGGCACGGGAGTCGCCCCGCTCGCCAGCAGCTCGCCCGTCAGCCCCTTGCCGCCTTCAATGACGGAGTCGGACTTGGCGAATTGGAGCTGCAGCGACTGCGCCAGCACCTCGTACTTCTTTACGTCCAGCTGGCTCATCGCGTACAGCACGACGAAAAAGATGAGCAGCAGCGTGATCAGGTCGGAATAGGTGATGAGCCAGCGCTCGTGGTTTTCGGGCTCCGCGCCCTGGCCGCCCCTGCGGCTACGCCTGCGCCGCATTTTCTTCCGCCTTTCCGTCCGCCTTGCCCTGCGCCGGCCGCGCCGCCCGCCGCAGCGGCTCGTCGACGACGACGAACGACTGCAGCTTCTTGCGGATGAGCTGCGGGTTGTCGCCGGCCTGCAGGCCGAGAATGCCCTCCATCATCATCTCCATGCGCAGGATCCGCTCCTGGCTGCGCGTCTTGATCTTGGAGGCGAGGGGCAGATAGAGCACGTTCGCCGAGGCGACGCCGTACAGCGTGGCCGAGAAGGCGACCGCGATCGAGGAGCCGAGCGAGCCGGGATCATGCAGGTCGCCGAGCACGTTGATCAGCCCCATGACGGTGCCGATGATGCCCATCGTCGGCGCGTAGCCGCCGGCGCTCTCGAAGATTTTGGCCTGCTGCTCGTGGCTCCGCTCCTGCGCCGCGATCTCGAGCTCGAGAATCTCGCGCGTCAGGTCGGGATCGGTGCCGTCCACGACCATGAGCACGCCGTCGCGCAGGAAGCGCTCGTCCTCCTTGCCGGCATGCGTCTCCAGCGCCAGCACGCCGCCGCGGCGCGCGATCGTCGCCATTTCGACGAGGCGCTCGATGATTTCCCGGTCGGTGTTGCGGTCCTTGCGGAACGCGAGCCGCAGCGCCGCCGGAATCGTGCGCAGCCGGGCGGCGGGAAAGCTGACGGCGACGGCCGCGAACGTGCCGCCGAAGACGATCAGGATCGCCGTCTTCTCCACGAGGCCGTGGGCTTCTCCTCCTTCCCACAGATACCCTCCGAGCAGGGCCGCGATGCCGGCGATGATGCCGATGACAGTCGTCAAGTCCATGCGATGGTTCACGCTCCCGCTATTGTCGTATAAAAAAGGATGCGCTCTCCCGTGTGCAGGAGAGCTGCCGGGCGCCAGTTGTTGGCAAAGCTGTCTCGCCTTATTGCAAGCGGGTTTTCTACCCGGTATAATGAGGGACGGGAACAGACATTCTTATCGAGGTCCCGCCTGCGGATTCGAGACGATTCCTCTTATTTATCGGCCGTTTTGGGCATACAGATAAATAGGGATTTACTCATATAATAATAGATTTCATTCGCGGAACCGGGACTTTGGGACCAGGACTTCCGCGTCATTCATCGAGGAAGAGGTGAGCCATGCCTATGGCCGAGAAGGCTCAGCAGCCCAAGCTTTTCCAGCTGAAGTCCGACTACACGCCGCAGGGCGACCAGCCGGGCGCGATCAGCCGGCTCGTCGAGGGCGTCCGCGAGGGACGCAAGCATCAGATCCTGCTCGGAGCGACCGGCACGGGCAAAACCTACACGATCGCCAACACGATCGCGCAGCTGAACCGGCCGACGCTCGTCATCGCCCACAACAAGACGCTCGCGGCGCAGCTGTGCAGCGAGTTCCAGGAGTTCTTCCCCGACAACGCCGTCTCCTACTTCGTCAGCTACTACGACTACTACCAGCCCGAAGCCTACCTCCCGTCGACCGACACCTACATCGAGAAGGATTCCAGCATCAACGACGAGATCGACAAGCTGCGCCACTCCGCGACCAGCTCGCTGTTCGAGCGCCGCGACGTCATCATCGTCGCCAGCGTGTCGTGCATCTACGGCCTCGGCTCGCCGTCGGAGTACGGCAGCCTCGTGCTGTCGCTGCGCAAGGGCATGGAGAAGGGCCGCGACGAGATCCTGCACAAGCTCGTCGACATCCAGTACCAGCGCAACGACATCAACTTCGTGCGCGGCACGTTCCGCGTGCGCGGCGACATCGTCGAGATCTTTCCCGTGGCGAACAACGAGCGGGCGATCCGCGTCGAGCTGTTCGGCGACGAGATCGAGCGCATCACGGAGATCGACGTGCTGACCGGCGAGATCGTCGGCGAGCGCGACCATGTCGCGATCTTCCCGGCGTCCCACTTCGTCACCCACGAGGACAAGATGAAGATCGCGCTCGTCAACATCGAGCGGGAGCTGGAGGAGCGGCTCGCCGAGCTGCGGGAGAACGGCAAGCTGCTGGAGGCGCAGCGGCTGGAGCAGCGGACGCGCTACGACATCGAGATGATGCAGGAGATGGGCTTCTGCTCCGGCATCGAGAACTACTCCGGGCCGCTCACGTTCCGCGAGCGCGGCGCCACGCCGTATACGCTCATGGACTATTTCCCCGACGACATGCTGATCGTCATCGACGAGTCCCATGTGACGCTGCCGCAGGTGCGCGCCATGTACAACGGCGACCGCGCGCGCAAGGAGGTGCTCGTGGAGCACGGCTTCCGGCTGCCGTCGGCGATGGACAACCGGCCGCTCAAGTTCGAGGAGTTCGAGGCCAAGGACAAGCAGACGATCTACGTCTCGGCGACGCCGGGGCCGTACGAGCTGGAGACGTCGCCGCATGAGCCGGTGCAGCAGATCATCCGACCGACCGGCCTGCTCGATCCGATCATCGAGGTGCGCCCGACCAAGGGCCAGATCGACGACCTGCTCGGCGAGATCCGCGACCGCATCGCCAAGGACGAGCGCGTGCTCGTCACGACCCTGACCAAGAAGATGTCCGAGGACCTGACCGACTATTTCAAGGAAGTCGGCATCAAGGTGCGCTACCTGCACTCCGACATCAAGACGCTGGAGCGGATGGCGATCCTGCGCGACCTGCGCGTCGGCACGTTCCATGTGCTCGTCGGCATCAACCTGCTGCGCGAAGGGCTCGACCTGCCCGAGGTGTCGCTCGTCGCGATCCTCGACGCCGACAAGGAAGGCTTCCTGCGCTCGGAGCGCTCGCTCATCCAGACGATCGGCCGCGCGGCGCGCAACTCCGAGGGGCGGGTCATCATGTACGGCGACAAGATCACCGACTCCATGGAGCGGGCGATTTCCGAGACGCAGCGCCGCCGCGCCATCCAGGAGGCGTACAACGAGAAGCACGGCATCACGCCGCAGACGATCCGCAAGCGGATCCATGAGGTGATCGAGGCGACCAAGTCGGCGGAGTCCAAGTCAGGCGTGCTCGACGGCATCTCCGGCGGCAAGCTGACCAAGAAGGAGCGCCAGCAAGTCATCAACCGCCTGGAGGCGGAGATGAAGGAAGCGGCCAAGAGCCTGCAGTTCGAGCGGGCGGCGGAGCTGCGCGACGCGCTGCTCGAGCTGCGGGCGGAGGAAGGCTGAGGCGGCCCGCCCGACATTCGGAGCAGGCGTTTTGGCCCGGCATAGATACAGGTAAGGCCCGGGCGTTCCGGGCCTTCCATTTTCGATAGGGAGGAACCCCACTGTGGCAAGCGATCGGATCGAGATCAAGGGCGCCCGAGCCCACAACCTGAAAAACATCGACGTCACCATCCCGCGCGACAAGTTCGTCGTGCTGACCGGCCTGAGCGGCTCCGGCAAGTCGTCGCTCGCCTTCGACACGATCTACGCCGAAGGCCAGCGCCGCTACGTCGAGTCGCTGTCGGCCTATGCCCGACAATTCCTCGGCCAGATGGAGAAGCCCGACGTCGACTCCATCGAGGGGCTGAGTCCCGCCATCTCCATCGACCAGAAGACGACGAGCCGCAACCCGCGCTCGACCGTCGGCACGGTGACGGAGATCTACGACTATCTGCGCCTGCTGTTCGCCCGCATCGGCAAGCCGCACTGCCCGGAGCACGGCATCGAGATCACGTCGCAGACCGTCGAGCAGATGGTCGACCGCATCCTGGAGTATCCGGAGCGGACGCGGCTGCAGATCCTCGCGCCGATCGTCAGCGGACGCAAGGGCGAGCACAGCAAGCTGCTGCAGGACATCCAGAAGCAGGGCTTCGTGCGCGTGCGCGTGGACGGCGAGCTGCGCGAACTGAGCGAGAGCATCGAGCTCGAGAAGAACAAGAAGCACAGCATCGAGGTCGTCGTCGACCGGATCGTCGTCAAGGACGACGTGCGCGTCCGGCTGGCCGACTCGCTCGAGACGGCGCTCAAGCTGTCCGAGGGACAGGTCATCGTCGACGTCATCGACCAGGAGGAGCTGCTGTTCAGCTCCAATCTGGCCTGCCCGGTATGCGGCTTCAGCATCGACGAGCTGTCGCCGCGCATGTTCTCGTTCAACAGCCCGTTCGGCGCCTGCCCCGACTGCGACGGGCTCGGCGCCAAAATGATCGTCGACCCGGACCTGCTCATCCACGACAGCTCCAAGACGATCGCCGGCGGCGCCTTCGAGGCGTGGGCGGGCAGCACGTCCAACTACTACCCTCAGTTCATGGCGTCCGTCTGCAAGCACTACGGCATCCCGCTGGACGTTCCCGTCCGCGAGCTGACGGACGAGCAGATGAAAAAGCTGCTGTACGGCACCGGCGGGGAGAAGGTCCGCTTCCAGTACGAGAACGACTTCGGCTTCCGCAAGGAGGCGTACGTGCCGTTCGAGGGCGTCGTCAACAACCTCGCCCGCCGCTACCGCGATACGGCGTCCGACTCGATGCGGGAGTACATCGAGGAGTACATGAGCGCCAAGCCTTGCGGCACCTGCAAAGGCCATCGCCTCAAGAAGGAAAGCCTCGCCGTCACCGTCGGCGGCCGGAACATCGCCTACGCGACCTCGCTGTCGATCGGCGATGCCAAGGACTTTTTCGAGGGACTCGACCTGAGCGAGAAGGACCGCATGATCTCCAACCTGATCCTCAAGGAGATCAACAGCCGGCTCGGCTTCCTCGTCAACGTCGGCTTGAACTACCTGACGATGGCCCGCGCGGCCGGCACGCTGTCCGGCGGAGAGGCGCAGCGCATCCGGCTCGCCACGCAGATCGGCTCCAGCCTGATGGGCGTCCTCTACATCCTGGACGAGCCGAGCATCGGCCTGCACCAGCGCGACAACGACCGGCTGATCGGCACGCTGGAGCATATGCGCAACCTCGGCAACACGCTCATCGTCGTCGAGCATGACGAGGATACGATGCTCGCCGCCGACTACATCATCGACATCGGGCCGGGCGCCGGCATCCACGGCGGACACATCATCGCGCAGGGGACGCCGCAGGAGGTCATGGCCGACGAGAACTCGCTCACCGGCCAGTACCTGAGCGGGCGCAAGTTCATCGCCGTGCCGGAGCAGCGCCGTCCGGTCGGGGACAAGTGGCTGGAAATCCGCGGCGCGCGCGAGAACAACCTGAGGGGCGTCAACGTCAAGATTCCGATCGGCGTGTTCACCGCCGTCACCGGCGTCTCGGGCTCCGGCAAGTCGACGCTCGTCAACGAGATCCTGTACAAGACGCTGGCCCGCGACCTCAACCGGGCCAAGGTTCGTCCCGGCGAGCACAAGGAGATCCGCGGCCTCGAGCAGGTGGACAAGGTCATCGACATCGACCAGTCGCCGATCGGCCGCACGCCGCGCTCCAACCCGGCGACGTACACCGGCGTGTTCGACGACATCCGCGACGTGTTCGCCTCGACCACCGAGGCCAAGGTGCGCGGCTACAAGAAGGGCCGCTTCAGCTTCAACATCAAGGGCGGCCGCTGCGAGGCCTGCCGCGGGGACGGCATCATCAAGATCGAGATGCACTTCCTGCCGGACGTCTACGTCCCGTGCGAGATCTGCAAGGGCAAGCGGTACAACCGCGAGACGCTGGAGGTCAAGTACAAGGGCAAGAGCATCTCGGACGTGCTCGACATGACGATCGAGGATGCGACCGACTTCTTCCGCAACCTGCCGAAGATCCACCGCAAGCTGCAGACGCTGCTCGACGTCGGCCTCGGCTACATGAACATGGGCCAGCCGGCGACGACGCTGTCCGGCGGCGAGGCGCAGCGCGTCAAGCTGGCTTCCGAGCTGTACCGCCGCAGCACCGGCCGCACGTTCTACATCCTCGACGAGCCGACGACCGGCCTGCATATGGACGACGTCGACCGGCTGCTGCTCGTCCTGCACCGGCTCGTCGACTCCGGCGAGTCCGTGCTCGTCATCGAGCATAGCCTCGACGTCATCAAGACGGCCGACTACCTGATCGACCTCGGTCCCGAGGGCGGCAGCGGCGGCGGCATGATCGTCGGCACCGGCACGCCGGAGCAGCTCGTGCAGGTCGAGGGCTCGTACACGGGCAAATACCTCGGGCCGGTGCTCGAGCGCGACCGCGCCCGCACGCAGGAAGCGCGCGCCCGCGCGGAGGCGCTCCAAGCCGCGGCCGAGGTCGGCGCAGCGGCCGAGCCGGCGGCGGAGGCGGCGCCGGCCGCAGCCTCTGCGGCTGCCGGCGCCAAGCGCGGCCGTCCGCGCAAGCCCGCCGGCGACGCTTCCGCGCCTGGCGGAGCTTCCTTGGCGGCGGAGAGCAGCGCCGCCTACGCCGCGGACGCCGCCGCGCCCAAGAAGCGCGGCCGCAAGCCCAAGGGCTCCGGCGGCGCCTGACGCCGGCCGGCCCAGTCCCGGCGGCCGGGAGGCGTCAGCCTGAGCCTGGCTTCCAGGGCGCGGCGCGAGCTGCCGGCTTCCGGACAGCCCCAGTCCCGGCGGCGCGCGAGCTGCCGGCTTCCGGACAGCCAAAGCCCCGGGGGCGGGAGGCGTCAGGCTGAGCCTGGCTTCCAGGGTGCCGCGCGCGGGCTGCCGGCTCCCGGCCAGCCCAAGGCCCCGGCGGCTGCGGCTGTCAAGCAGCGGTTCCGCTCAGCCCGGAGCTCTGAGCATTTGGGTCTGCCTCAGCTTTAAAAGCCTGCGCATCCTGTGGATGGATGCGCAGGCTTTTCATTTTGGCGAGCAGCGAGCTGGCGCCTGCGGGTCGCTGGCGACGCCGGCTGTTCCACGCCGACTTTTGCAGATTGAGCGGGCAATTTTAGATTCAAAGCTCTAACGACGGCTGGTGGGCTTAGAAACTCAATATCCTGTCTTTCTGGAAGCTAACGACGAATCAGACGCTTAGCCGGCAGAATGGGGCGGAATATCTCCGAAAACGGGTCGATTTCTGCGGCTAACAATCTGAAAAATCGTTAGCTGGGCGGATAGAGCCCAAATGGCCTTGTAAGCGTCTGACGCGTCGTTAGCTTTTGACCAACTGCAACGCCATCTGGCTCAGGATGCTCTGGAATGTCCGAAAACCGATTGGCTAGCGGAGAGAGGCGGGGAGCGGAGGGGATGGAGGGCTCCTGGAGAAGCGGCAGCGGTTCCCTTGAAGGCCAGATTCCTTCCGTTTCGGGAAGGGAGATCAGAGGAATCTGGGCTTCAGCGGAATCGGAAGGAGTCTCCATCCTCGGAGCGGCTTTCGCGGACGTGCCCCCCTGAAACTGATCGTCTTCGGCAACCGCCACGCAGCAATCCGCACGCAGCAGTCCGCCATGCAGCACTCCGCCACACAGCCCAACGCCGTGCAGCAACCCTGCCACGACAAAAAAGCCCGGCCCTCGAAAGGGCCGAGCTCAATTTCCAACACGAATTCGTTCAGCCGGCCGCCTTCGCCGCCAGCAGCTCGGTCAGCTTCTCCTGGAACGCCGGCACGCCGACGCGCAGGACGTAGGCATGGAACGTCTCGCCGCTTTCGCGGCCTTGCTTGTAGAACTCGATCAGCTCCGCAAGCACGGCCGGCACGTCGTCGCCCTTGACGCGGCCCTTGAGCGGCTTGTTCAGCACGGCGCCCGGGCCGAGGATGCCGCCGACGGCGATGTCGAACGCGTCGACCATGCCTTCCGGCGTCTTGACAAGCGAGCCTTGCAGGCCGATGTCCGCGATATGCTTCTGGCCGCAGCCGTTCGGGCAGCCGATGAAGTGGATGCGGATCTTCTCGTCGAGCTGCACGTTCTCGTCCAGGTACTCGGCGACGCGGCGGGCGCGCTCCTTGGTCTCGACGATGGCGAGGTTGCAGAACTCGTTGCCGGTGCAGCTGACCGTACGGCTCATGAACGGCTTCGGATCCGGCGTCAGCCGCTGGAACACCGGAGCGGCCAGCGCGGCTTCCAGATCCTCGTCCTTGACGCCCGTGATGATGATGTTCTGGGACATCGTCGTGCGGATCTTGCCCTCGCCGTATTGCTCGGCGATGTCGCACAGCTGCTCCAGCTCATCCGAGTTCGTGCGGCCGACCGGCACGTTGAGGCCGATGTAGTTGCGGCCGTCCTTCTGCTTGTGCACGCCGTCGAAGTAAGCGGCCTGCCAGCCGACCGTCTTGCTGATGCCCTTGGACGGCATGTCGCCGATCAGCTTGAGCAGCTCTTCCTGGAACTTCTCCGGTCCCCAGTCCGCCACGAGGAACTTGAGGCGCGCGTGATGGCGCTTCTCGCGGTAGCCATGGTCGCGGAACAGCGTCGTGACGCCGACGGCGACCTTGAGCGCTTCCTCCGGACGGACGAAGATGTCGAGCTCCTTGGCCAAGTAGGGCTTGGCGCTCAGACCGCCGCCGACCCAGGCGTGGAAGCCGATGACTTCCTCGCCGTCGATTTCCTTGACCGCCGGGGTGAAGGCCAGGTCGTTGATCTCCGCGTGCGCGTTGTTGTAGATGTTGGCAGAGATGGACATCTTGTATTTGCGGGGCAGGTTGGAAAAGTCGCGGTTCATGAGGAAGAAATCGTTCACTTCCTCCACGAGCGCCGTCGTATCCATCAGCTCGTCCTTGTCGATGCCCTGCAGCGGGTTGCCGACGATCGTGCGCGGGCAGTCGCCGCAGGACTCGTAGCTGTACAGGCCGACCTCCTCGAGACGCTTGAAGATGTCCGGCATGTGCTCGATGCGCAGCCAGTGGTACTGGATCGCCTGGCGCGTCGTCACGTCGATCAGCCCGCGGCCGTAGTCGCGGCCGATCGAGGCGAGCGCGCGCGCCTGCGTCGACGTCAGCACGCCGGAGTTGATGCGGATGCGCATCATGAAGTAGCCGTCGCGCGGCTTCTGCTCGTAGACGCCGGCCCATTTGAAGCGGTTCATATCGTCCTCGGGAATGGAGTCGTACCCTTCCAGCGCATACTTCTCTATGATCGTGCGGATGACGTCGAGGCCGTCCTTCTCGATCTTCCACAGCTCCATTTTATTCAGCTTGGACGGATCGCTCATCCAGGGCGTTTCGTAAGCCATGATCTTGAACCTCCCGGTCTAGTGGTGCCTGCATCAATTCCGATAAAAAAGGTGTGATTATGCTAATCCGATCGTACCATACCGGCGTAGAAATGGGAACAACGCGCGCGATGCCTGCTATAACGATTGCTGATGCAGGCGATCGGCTTTTTTTATAAACGCCAGGAATAGGAACATCGACTCTGTCGCAACCTATATGGTGACAAAATTGTGGCAAAGCGGTTACAGAGCGAAAACATCTTGCATCCTGTCCGCCTAAAAGATACCATAGTCTTATATGTAGCCATAGAGGGGGCCCCCCTTCGAGGAGGGATCGCCAAGCCTCGGAAGGCTCGCGCCGCGTCCGGTCGGAAGCGGTCTCAACCAGCACTTTAATCCGGGAGGTTAGCACCCCATGTTCCTTGCAGCAGAAGAGCTAGAAGCAACAAGCAGCACGTTCAACACCTTCGACATCTTCATGGTCATCTTCACCATCCTCATCGCCCTCGGCCTGGTGCGTCTCGTCGCGCAGAAGAAGAAGAACATCTTCGCCATCGGCTGGACGGCCGCTTGCCTGCTCGTATTCCTCATCGTCGACTTCTTCATGGTCAAGATCTGGATGGGCATCTAGGCTCCACAGCCGTACATAACGGCTCCTGCGGCAGGGCGTCCTGTCCGGACGCGAGCTCGACTCCGCAAAAAAAAGCTTCCCCGCGCTCGCAGGAGCCGGGGAAGCTTTTTTCATCTTGGGCCTTACACCCACCACATCTCGCCGAGCGGCTCGCGGATGAGCACTTGCTGCAGGTTGGCGACCGCTTTGCTGAAGCCTTCCTCGACGCTCATCAGGCCGTCCTCATGCTCGATGCTGACGACATAGTCGTAGCCGACCAGACGCAGCGCGCTGATGATGTCCGCCCATACCTTGAGGTCGTGGCCGAAGCCGACGGAGCGGAACTGCCAGGCGCGGTCGAGCATCTGCGTGTAGGACTGCATGTCCGTCACGCCGTGCTTGTTGACGTTGATCGGGTCGATCGTCGTGTCCTTGGCGTGGAAGTGATGGATCGCGCCTTCGCGGCCAAGAATATGGATGGCCTGGACCGGATCGATGCCTTGCCACCACATATGGCTCGGATCGAGGTTGGCGCCGATCGCCTTGCCCGTCGCTTCGCGCAGGCGAAGCATCGTCGCCGGCGTGTGGACGGAGAAGCCGCCGTGCAGCTCGAGGCCGATCTTGACGCCGGCCGCTTCGGAGATGCCGTTGATCTCGCTCCAGTACGGAATGACCTTCTGCTCCCACTGCCACTTGAGCACATCCTGGAAGTCGTTCGGCCAAGGCGCGACCGGCCAGTTCGGATACTTCGCGTCCTCATGGTCGCCGGGCAGGCCGGAGAACGTATTGACGACCGGCACTTCGAGCCGGTTCGCCAGCTCGATCGTCTTGCGGATGATCGTGTCATGCTCCGTCGAAATGGCTTTTTGCGGGTGCAGCGGGTTGCCGTGGCAGCTCAGCGCGGAGATGATGAGACCGCGCGATTCGACCGCCTGCTTGAAGGCGCGGCGCTTGCCGTCGTCGGCGAGCAGCTCGTCCAGATCCAGATGCGGACTGCCGGGATAGTTGCCGGTGCCGATTTCCAATGCGTCCAGCCCTTTGGCTGCGATGTAGTCGAGCGATTCCTCGAACGATTTCTGAGCGAACAGAACCGAAAATACGCCAAGCTTCATAAGTGGAAAACCTCCCGATCGGGTGATGGTAGCGCTATCGTTTCAAACGAGTTCATTATATCATGCCCGCGGCGCTGCATTCATCCGCAGAAGCGGGTTGCGGCAAAATCGCATAAAAAGTGGACAAAGAAAGCGGAGGGATTGGAGATGGACGGAATGAAAACGCCGGTCGCGCTGCTGCTGGCGCATCCGGATGACGAGGCGTTCCTGGCGGCGGCGCTGTGCCGCCGGCTGGCCGAGCGGGGAGAGCCGGCCGTCCTGCTGACGGCGACTCGGGGCGATGCCGGCAAAAGGGGGAGCGAGCTGGCCGCGGCTCTCGGCCGGAGGCTCGGCGAGATTCGGGAGCAGGAGCTCGCGGATGCGGCGGCCATCCTCGGCATCCGCGAGGTCGGACATCTGGGCTATCCGGACGGCAGGCTGGCCGAAGCGGACGAGCGGGAAGCGGTCGAGCGGGCGGCGCAGTGGCTGGCGGTCCGGCGGCCGTCGACGCTCGTCACCTTTCCGCCGGATGGCGGCAACGGCCATCCGGATCATCGGGCGATCTCGCGGATCGGGACGCGGCTCGTCCGGGAGCGGCGCGTGCCGGGACTGGACCGGCTCGTCTATATCGGCTCCGAGACGCTGGCGCAGGAGGGCCGCAAGGAAGCGCTGGCGCTCGATACGAAGGCCTTCTGGCCGGCCAAGGCGGCCGCGTTGGCGGCGCATCGCTCGCAGCGGGACACGATCTCGGCCTACTTCGGCGATCTGTCGGAAGCGCCGGAGGCATGGCGGTTCGAACGTTTTTATCTCGCTTGGGAGGACGGGCGGGAGTGGCCATGAAAAGAAAAACGGCCTCGCTCGAAGCGAGGCCTGAAGGCAAGGCTATTTTCTCAGCTCCGGCGGCAGGGGCCGGGCGCCTACATTGAGTTTCTCCATGATCGAAAAAATCATTGCGCTCGTGCTTAGAAAAGCGATCATCCAGGCGGCCGCGGTCCGCTTCTTCATCGGTCCTCACCTCCTTTCCGAACGGGGAGCAAGGTCAGGGCCTGGGCGGCGAGGACAAGGGCGAAAAGCTCGGAGGAGAGCGCAAGATTCGCAGCTGCGAGCAGGACGGCAACGGCTTTGAGCCATGGGCGAAGGCGGCGGGGCAAGCGCGTCGTCTCGGGGGCGGATGCCGGAGCAAGGAGGAGGAAGATCGCGAGCGCCCAAACCGTAAGCGCAGAAGCCGTCGGCGCGGCCAGCTCGAACCAAGGGATGGCGGCGTAAAGGGCGGCCGAGGCGAGGGCGCAAGCCCCGAGCGACTTGAAATGGAAGCCTCCGGTAAACAGACGCGTCAGATTGAACAGAAGCATGGCCGTCAGCGTCTGGGCCAGCTCCCCGGTCAAGAGGCCGAACGCCAGCGCCAGGAGGACCGTTGCCGCTAGGTTCAAGTATACGCCAAGCGCATAGGCGAGCACTTCGGCGCGCATCTTGCTTTCCGGAGAGTGCCGGATCAATCGGTCGGCGAACGCGATTGACCATTTCTCCAGCATGGCCTCACCCCTTGCTCATCTCTTTTTGTCCGTCTGGTCGAACAGGATCAGCATCGTGAACAGGACGATCAGCGAAATGGCATAGGAAAAATAGATCCATCCGTTCAAGGTCAAATAAAGCGTGAACATGATGTTGATCAGGTTGGCGGCGAGCGCGAGAGTCAGCTTTTCGTAGCGGGGAGAGAAATAAAGGATCCTCTCCTGGAAGTCATGCGGAGCCTGCGGCATGAATCGATAGCCTCGCTTGCCCAGACGGAGAGCGCAGGCGATCAGCAGGCAGGAAGCATCCGTAAGAAGCTGCAGGGCGAAGACGAATCCCGTATTATGGCTGGCGATGGCATCAGGCAAGAAATCGAATCGGGTGAGCAGGACATAGATGGTGAACTGCAGCGGCAGGAAGACCATGAGGCCGGAAGATACGATGATCATCGACCAAAATAGTCTGAATTTTAAGACAAGAACAAAAAAAAGCGCGGAGAGAGCGGTCTGCGCCAGCAAATCGAAGACGGACCAGTTCATGACCATCCGATTCAGGTAGGAGAGCAGCGAAGCAAGCACGGCAACAAGGACGAGGGTCGGACCCGCCTTGAGGACAGGAATGCGGAAGAGAGCGGCCGCAACAACCAGAAGGGCGAATACATCCATGAAGCCGAATAGAAGATAAAGAACATGATCCAACATGTACGTCAGGCACCTGCGCTTCCGATGAAAGATAGGCCGGCCGAAGCCGCGCCAAGAATGCCTCCAGTATAACAAGGGATGGAAGGGCTGACTATCAAAAAGGTTAGAATTAATTTACAAAGAATGCCTTTTACTATTTCTGGATCGACATGGATCAAAGGTGCATTCGATGATTTCTGAATGACAATCGCTGAAATTAAACGCAACTTACGAAAATATTGCAGCTGGATAGATTTAACGCGGTGAAAATGTAAAGCGAAGCATGCCTGGGCGAATCGGGTTGATGGCCGTATCGTCCTGTGCTATAGTGGTTCAAACTCCATTCGCCATCATGCCGATGAAGGGAATCCAACCCGGAGGCGCACTCGTCAAGAAAGCGGCCGCTTTCCTAAGCTTGCCGGCACCGCCCGTTACCGCGGAACCAAAGGGGATGGAATGCGCCGCATTCCGTCAAATTGGGTGGCACCGCGAGTCGTAAAGCGCTCCTCGTCCCAAGCGGACAGGGCGCTTTTTGTGTTTTCATCCACTACGGCAAGCGGAAAGGAAGCGAAGGACGATGCTGGATCTGGCCTGGATCAGGGAGCATGAAGAGGAAGTTCGCGAGGCGGCGCGCCGCAAAGGCATGGCGTTCCAAGTCGAGGAGCTGCTGGACGCCGATCGGCGGCGGCGGGCGCTCGTCGCCGACGTCGAGGAGCGCAGGCGCGCCCGGAACATGCGGTCGGAAGGCGTGGCCCGCTGCATGCGGGAGGGCCGGAAAGAGGAGGCGGCGGCGCTGCAGGAGGCGGGGCGCCGGGAAGGAGCGGAGCTGGCCGCGCTGGAGCCGCGGCTGGCCGCAGCGGAGGCGGCGCTGAGGAAGCTGCTGCTCGAGACGCCGAACCTCGTCTCGCCCGACACGCCGCATGGCGCCTCGGAGGCGGAAAATATCGAGCTGGCGCGCCGGGGCGCTCCGCCGGAATTCGGCTTCGAGCCGCTGGACCACGTCGAGCTGGCCGAGCGGCACGGGCTGGCCGATTTTGCCCGCGGGGCGAAGACGGCCGGCTCGAGAAGCTACTACTTGACGGGCATGGGAGCCCTGCTGCATCGGGCGGTGCAGCAGCTGGCCGTCGACCGGCTGCTCGCGGCCGGCTTCGAGCTGCTGGAGGTGCCGGTCATGCTGCGCGGCGGCGCGTTCGAGCAGACGGGCTTTTTCCCGGCCGGCGAGGATCAGGTGTATGCGCTCGCCGGGGAGGACTTGAGGCTGGCCGGCACGGCGGAGGTGCCGCTCGTCGCTTATTACGCCGGGGAAGTGCTGGAGCTGGACCGGCCGATCCGGCTCGCCGCCGCCTCGGCCTGCTTCCGCAGCGAGGCCGGCTCGGCCGGACGCGATACGCGCGGGCTGTACCGCGTCCATCAGTTCGCCAAGGTCGAGCAGGTCGTGCTTTGCCGGGCGGATCTCGGCGAAGCGGAGGCGCTGCTGCAGGAAATAACCGGACACGCCGCCTCGCTGCTCGAGGCGCTGGAGCTGCCGCATCGCGTCATGGCCGTCTGCGCCGGAGACATGTCGGCCAAGACGTACAAGCAATACGACCTCGAGACGTGGATGCCTGGGCGCAAAGCCTACGGCGAGACCCATTCGTCGTCGCTGCTGCTCGACTACCAAGCGCGTCGCGCCGGCATCCGCTACCGCGAGGCGGACGGCAGCCTGAAGCATGCCTACACGCTCAACAACACCGCGGTCGCGTCGCCCCGCATTCTCGTCCCGCTGCTGGAGAACCATCAGCAGGAGGACGGCTCGATCGCCATCCCGGCGGCGCTGCGCCCTTATTTGGGCGGCCGCGCCAAGCTGGAGGCTCCAGCCCGGAGCTAGCGGATGGAGCCTCCACATCCGCATTCCCTGCCGCGCCTAAAGGCGTCGCGACAAAAAAGCCCGTTTCGGCCGATGCCGAAACGGGCTTCTTGGCGATGGCGCGCTACACCCCGGAGTAGGCGGAGAAGCCGCCGTCCACCGGCACGGTAATGCCGGTGACGAACGCCGCGGCGTCGTCGTCGAGCAGCCAGAGCAGCGTCCCGAGCAGATCGTCCGGCTTGCCGAAGCGGCGCATCGGCGTATGCGAGATGATCTTGAGGGACCGCTCGGTGAGCGATCCGTCCTCGGCGCGCAGCAGCCGGGCATTTTGCGCCGTCTCGAAAAAGCCCGGCGCGATCGCGTTGACGCGGATGCCGGTCTCGGCGAAATGCACGGCCAGCCACTTCGTGAAGTTCTCGATGGCCGCCTTGGCCGCGCTGTACGCAGGAACCTTGGTCATCGGGGAGGGGGCGCTCATGGAGCTGATGTTGAGGATGCTGCCGCCTCTCTCCAGCATGCCGCGGGCGAATATCTGCGTCGGCAGCAGCGAGCCCATGAAGTTGAGGTCGAGCACATGGCGGAATCCCGCAGGATCCAGCGAAAAGAAGCTCTGGAAGCCGTCCCGCTCCAGATCGCCGGGCTGGAACGTCTCCGCGCCGGTAATCGCGCTCGGATGGTTGCCGCCGGCGCCGTTGACGAGGATGTCGGGCCGGCCGAGCTCGCGCTCGACCTGCTCGGCCGCCGCCTCGACGCTGGCGCGGTCGGTGACGTCGCAGCGGACGGCGACCGCGCGGCCGCCGGCCTCGCGGATCTCACGGGCGACGTCCTCGCAGCGCTCCAGCGTGCGCCCGAGCACGGCGACCGCCGTGCCCTGGCGGCCGAGCTCCAGCGCCATCGCCCGGCAGAGCACGCCGGAGCCGCCGGTGACGACGGCGACCTTGCCGCTCAGGGACGGCCGCAGCAGCTGCTCGCGGTTGCCTGCGCTCATGGGCGCGCCTCCTCTCGGCCGGCCGGGGCTGCCTCGCCGGCGGCCGCCGCCTCGCTCGCGGCGACAGCGGCCGGACGCTCGCGGCGCAGCGGCGGCTCGGCATGGCCCGCCGCTCCGGCCAAGCCGCGGGCGAGCGGGCCCCGCTGGCGCTCCAGCGCGTCCCACAGCCCCCACAGGTACATGATGCCCATCGCGCGGTCGTACAGCCCGTAGCCCGGACGGACCTGCTCCGCCCACAGATGGCGCCCGTGGTCCGGACGGGCGTAGCCCGTGAAGCCGACGTCATGATACGCCTGCACGATGCCGGCGATGTCGACCGTGCCGTCCTGCGTCCGATGCGACGTCTCGATGAAGTCGCCGTTGTCGTACACCCGCACGTTGCGGATATGGCAGAACGGGATGCGGTCCGCGAACTCGCGCACCATCGCCGGGATGTCGTTCGCCGGATTCGCGCCGAGCGAGCCGCTGCACAGCGTCACGCCGTTCGCCGGGCTGTCGTGCAGCGCCAGGAAGCGGCGCAGATTATCCTGCGACGTAATGATGCGCGGCAGGCCGAAGATCGGCCACGGCGGATCGTCCGGGTGGATCGCCATGCGGATGCCGTGCTGCTCCGCGACCGGGATGATCTCGTCCAGGAAATATTTCGCATGCTCGAACAGATCGTCCTCCGTCACGCCTCGGTACGCTTCGAATAGCGAGGATAACGCTTTCAATCGCTCCGGCTCCCAGCCGGGCATCGTCAGCGTCGAGTCGGACTCGATCTCGCGCACGAGCTCGGCGGGGTCGATGTCGCGCACGCGCGCGGCCTCGTAGAACAGCGCCGTCGAGCCGTCGTCCATAAGCCGGCCGAGGTCGGTGCGCAGCCAGTCGAACACCGGCATGTAGTTGTAGCAGATGACCTCGACGCCGACCTGCGCGAGCTTTTCGATCGTGCGCTTGTAGTTCGCGATCCAGCGGTCGCGCGACGGCAGGCCGAGCTTGATGTCCTCGTGGATGTTGACGCTTTCGACCACCTTGATATGCAGCCCGGCCGCATCTGCGGCGCGCTTCACCTCCAGAATCTTCTCCATCGGCCACTCTTCTCCGGCCGGCACGTCGTGCAGCGCCCAGACGATGCCTTCGACGCCGGGAATTTGCCGGATCTGCTCCAGCGACACCGTATCGTTGCCTGCTCCGAACCAGCGGAATACCATTTTCACCGCTATCGTCGCCCCTCTCCCCTGAAAGTCGGCAGGATCGGCTCCTGCCGGTTGCTTGTTGCGGCCAAGCGTCTAGCGCCAAGCGTCAAGCGAAGCGGCCCGGCGTTCCGGACCGGCCGCCGCGGCTGGCTACATCCGGAAATAGTCCGGGTAAAGCTCCGCGAGCCGCGCCCGGTCGAGCCGCACGAGCTGCAGATGCTCGCGCATGACGCGCTCCGCGCGTTCCGGCGCGCGCTCGCGGATCGCCTGCAGGATCGCGCGATGCTGCTCCAGCAGATGCCGCCAGTCCGGGTCGGCCGCCAGCCGCAGCCGGCGGCTGCGGTTCAGATGCACGCCGGCCGAGCCGATGACGGACCAGGTATGGCTTTTGCCGCAGGCGGCGAACAGCCGGGCATGGAACTCCTCGTCGAGCCGGAACATGCGGCTGCCGTCCTGCCCGTCGTCGAGGCAGCTCTGCTGCAGCAGCAGGTTGGCCTCGAGCTCGGCCAGGCTGACCGGATCGAGGCCGTCCGCCGCCGCGAGCCGCACGACCGCCGCCTCCAGCTGCTCGCGCAGGAAGCGCGCTTCCTCGACGAGATGGGCGTCGATGCGGCTGACGTACGTGCCGCGCTGCGGATAGATGTCCAGCAGCCCCTCCTGCGCGAGCCGGACGAAGCATTCGCGCACCGGCGTGCGGCTGACGCCGAAGCGCAGCGAGACGTCCTTTTCGCTGATGGCCGTTCCCGGCGGCAGCTCCAGCGACAGGATCTCCGCGCGCAGCCGGCGGTACGCCGCCTCTCGGGCGGAAGCGGGGCTGGCAGATGGCGTCGCTCCGGACATGGGACCTCACCTCCTTATATTCGGTACGAACTGCGGTCAATCTCGCCTTCATCCTACCATACTTGTATGGCAGTTGGGAAGCGCCGCGGCCGGCCTGAAGTTGCCAGCGGTCGAATCCCCGCGAAGGCTTGGTCAACCGGCGGCCACTCTGCTACACTAGCAGTATGCGGGCCGCTTCCGGCGGCCATGCTGGAACCAAGGCGCTATTATAGTAGAAGCAAGTACGAGATATGGAGGCTTATTATAGGCATGACCTTACCGATACAAGCACAAGCGGAGCCGTCCGCAGCAGCCCTCCGGAGCGTGCAACGGCAAGACATCGAGCTGCTCGCCCCGGCAGGCGATTGGGACTGCATGCGGGCCGCCGTCGCCAACGGCGCGGACGCGATCTTTTTCGGCGTCGAGAAATTCAATGCGCGGGCGCGCGCCAACAACTTCCGCATGGACGAGCTGCCGGAAATCATGGGCTTCCTGCACCGCTACGGCGTCAAGGGCTTCCTGACGTTCAACATCCTCGTATTCGAGGACGAGCTGCGGGACGCCAAGGCGCTCATCGACGCCTGCATCGACGCGGGCGTGGACGCGGTCATCGTGCAGGATCTCGGCCTCGTGAAGCTGATCCGCGAGATCTCGCCCGACTTTCCGATCCACGGCTCCACGCAGATGACGATCACCTCGCCCGAGGCGGTCGAGTTCACCAAGCCGTTCGACCTCGAGCGCGTCGTGCTCGGTCGGGAGAACAACCTTAAGCAGATCCGCAAGATCGGCGAGCAGGCCAAGCTGCCGATGGAGGTGTTCGTGCATGGCGCGCTGTGCGTCAGCTACTCCGGCCAGTGCCTCACCTCGGAAATGTGGGGCGGGCGCTCCGCCAACCGCGGCGAGTGCGCGCAGGCCTGCCGCCTGCCGTACGACCTGATGGTCGACGGCGAGCAGAAGCCGATGGGCGACATCGCCTATCTGCTCTCGCCCAAGGACCTGGCGGCCATCGACCTCGTGCCGGAGCTGATCGAGGCGGGCGTCACCTCCTTCAAGATCGAAGGCCGCCTGAAGACGCCGGAGTACGTCGCCAACGTCGTCTCCAAGTACCGCAAGGCGATCGACGCCTACTTCGACGGCGACCGCAGCGGCCCGACGCGGGAGGAGATCCGCGAGCTGGAGCAGAGCTTCTCGCGCGGCTTCACGCACGGCTTTCTGGACGGCACCAACAACAAGAAGCTCGTCGACGGCTCCTTCCCCAAAAGCCGCGGCGTCTACCTCGGTCGCGTGGAGCGCGTGCTGCGCGACGGCGTCGTCTGCCGCATCGAGGCTCCGCTCAAGCGCGGAGACGGCATCGTGTTCGACGCCGGCGACCCGACGCAAAAGGAAGAGGGCGGCCGCGTCTACGACATCCGCCGCCAGGGCGTCAAGATCGAGGGCGAAGCCGCCGAAGGCGTCGTCATCGACATCGTGCCGGGGCGCAATGACGTCAACCTGCAGCGCGTGAAGGCCGGCGACCGCATCTGGAAGACGAGCGATCCGGCGCTGGACCGCCGCCTGCGCGCGACGTTCGAGACCGACAAGCCGTATCGCGTCTTCCCGCTCGCGCTGCGCGTCGAAGGCCGCGAGGGCGAGCCGCTGCGCACCTGGTGGACGGACGTGCAAAAGGGCAACACCGTGCAGGTCGACAGCGAGCTGCCGCTGGAGAAGGCGCTCAAGCGGCCGATGGACCGCCAACTGCTGGAGGATCAGCTCGGCCGCCTCGGCGGCACGCTGTTCCAGCTCGACCTGCTGGAGGTGGAGCTGGAGGGCGAGCTGATCGTGCCGGTGCGCGAGCTGAACCGGCTGCGCCGCGAGGCGGTCGAGCGGCTCGACGGCGAGCGGCCCAAGCCGCCGGTCTACGTCAAGCGCGAAGCCGATCCGCTGGCCGGCTCGCGCTCGCCGGAGCAGGCGGCCGCCGCTCCGGCCGCGCCCGGCGAGGCGCGCCTGACGGCGCTCTGCCGCACGCTCGAGCAGGTGCGCGCCGCCTGCGAGACCGACGTCGCGATGATCTACGCCGACTTCGAGTTCATCAAGCAGTTCCCGGCGGCGATCGAGACGGCCCGCGCGGCGGGCAAGCCGATCGCGCTGGCGACGCCGCGCATCCATATGCCGGGGGAGAACGGCTACCACGCCAACATCCTGAAGCTGAAGCCCGACGCGGTGCTCGTGCGCAACACCGGCGCGCTTTATTACTACCTGAAGGCGCGGATGGAGCGTCCGGGCGAGCCGTTCCCGCAGCTGATCGGCGACTTCTCGCTCAACGTCGCCAACCACAAGGCGGTCGAGCTGTTCCGCGAGGCCGGCTGCGACGTCTTGACGCCGTCCTATGACCTCAACATCCAGCAGATGGTCGACCTGCTCGGCCGCACGGCGGAGCCGGAGGCGCTGGAGGTCGTCCTCCACCAGCATCTGCCGATGTTCCATACCGAACATTGCGTCTACTGCACGTTCATCAGCGAAGGCACCGACTTCACCAACTGCGGCCGTCCGTGCGAGGAGCATGACATCAGCCTGCAGGATCGGATCGGCATGAGCCATCCGGTACGCGTGGACGAGGGCTGCCGCAACACGGTGTACAACGCCATCGAGCAGTCCGGCGCCGAATACGTCAAGAACTTCCTCGAGCTCGGGGTGCGCTCCTACCGCATCGAGTTTCTCGAGGAGCCGGCCGAAAAGGTCGGCGAGGTGCTGCGGCTGTACCGCGACGCCCTCGACGGCCGCATCAGCGGCACGCAGGTGTGGCGGAGCCTCAAGGCGACCAACCAGCTCGGCGTGACCCGCGGCCAGCTGGCGAAGTGATTCCGGCCGTCCCTCATCCGCCTTGAGCGGAGGGACGGCTTCGTTCCCCGGTTCCCGATGGGAGGCCGGGGAGCTTTTTTTGCGCCTGCGGCAGTCCGCAGGCAACAAGCGCAACAAGCGCAACAAGCGCAACAAGCGCAACAAGACAAACAATCGCAACAAGTCCGACCAACAAGCCGAAACAGGAGCTGGAGCCCATGAACCCGATGAACCTTTCCGAAAGTAATTTCAACCGCACCCATCCCCGCCCGCTGCCGATGATCATCGACGCCGATACCGGCATCGACGATGCGCTCGCCATCCTCTATGCGGTCAAGTCGCCGCTCATCTCGCTGGAGGCGATCGGCACCTGCTTCGGCAACATCGGCGTGGAGCAGGCGACGGACAATACGCTGCGGCTGCTGAAGCTCGCCGGCGCGGAAGGACGCGTGCCGGTCTACGCCGGCGCGGACAAAGCGCTCGCGCGCGAATTTCCCGGCGCCAAAAGCGACGTGCACGGCGAGAACGGCATCGGCGGCGCCGTGCTGCCGCCGTCGTCGCAGCAAGCGGAGGCGGAGCATGCGGCAGACTATTATGTGCGCATCGCGAACGAGCGCCCGGGCGAGCTGACGCTCGTGCTGACCGGCCGCATGACCAACCTCGCGCTCGCGCTGCAAAAGGATCCCGGCATCGCCTCCAAGCTGAGGAGCGTCGTCGTCATGGGCGGAGCCGCGCTCGTGCCGGGCAACATCACGCCGGCCGCCGAGGCGAACTTCTGGGGCGACCCCGAGGCGGCGCAGGTGCTGTTCGCGGCGGGCCTGCCGCTGACCGTCGTCGGCCTCGACGTGACGCTGCAGACGCTGCTGACGCGAGACGACCTCGACCGGCTGGAGCGCCAGGGAGGCGAGGAGGGCCTTCCGGTCGCCCGCTTCCTGCACGACTGCTTCGGCATCTACTTCGACTTCTACGGCCGCGTCAACGACTTCAAGGACAGCTGCCCGCTGCATGATCCGCTCGCCGTCATCGCGGCGGTCCGTCCCGAGCTGGTGACGAGCCGCACGCTGCTCGCCTCGATCGCCTGCGGCGATCCGCTGACCGCGGGCATGGTCGTCACCGACCGGCGGGTCAAGCCAAGCGTCGGCCATCCCGTCTCGTTCGCGCTCGAGGTGGACGCGCCTGCCGTCGTGGAGGAGCTGCTCTCCGTCTTTAAGGCTTCCGACCCCGTTCAATAGTCTGGTTACAGATCGTCGCATGTGGTATTATCTTCCTATGTTATTTGATAGAGTCATAGGGGGATAAAGAAAATGAAACGATGGACATGGCTGGCTGTCGCAGCCGTCGCCTTCCTGCTGGCGCTTGCGGCGCCGGGACAGGCTGGCGCAGAGGAAACGGCCGGCGCGCTCCGCTTCACGATCGAAAAGAAGGAGCTGGTCGTCGGCGAAAAGACGCCGGTGCAGATTCAGGCTCCGGACGGCTACGGCCAAATCCGCAAGGTGCCGCTGGCCGAGGCGGATGTCGTGATCGAGAAGCCTTATCTGCTGCAGAAGCTGCCGGACGGCACGATGAAGGCGCTGGCGGTCGGCGAGACGGACGTGACGGCGAGCTGGGGCGAGGAGAAGCTGACGCTGCGCGTGTCCATTTCGGCGGATTACTACATCGGCGGCGGCGTTCAGCTCAAGGGCGTCATGTACTTGCCGATCAAGGCCTTTTTCGCGGAGCTCGGGGCGCAGGTGACCTACCTCGATGCCTCCAAGACGTTCCAGGTCAAGCTCGGCAACGATTCCATCCAGCTGCAGAAGGGCAGCGCGACCGCGGTCGTGAACGGCGCGAAGACCGCGATGGCCGGGCCCGTGCAGACGTACGGCGACGCGGCCGTATTCCCGGCTTCCCTGCTGCGCTCGGCGATCGGGGCCAATCTCGAATGGAACTCCGACTACCAGTACATGACGGTATGGCAGGGCAAGGCCGACCTGGCGATCTCGACGCCGCAGACGGAGCAGATCGTCAAGAAAGAGAAGCTCGGCACCTTGACCAAGCTGATCGGCAAAAGCTACTGGGTCAACAACTTCGACAGCAAGTACCGGTTCAAGAAAGTGGCGATCTACGACATCAGGCCGGATGACGACGGCGGATTTACGGTCGTGTTCAAGCTGGCGTCGACCGGCGAGCTGCTCCATACGGCCTTCACGAGCGCCGAGGCGATCCGCTCCAACCTGGCCAGCAGCGACCAGTTCCTGACGGCCGATCCGCGCAAGACGTACAAGTGGTCGAACGCGGTGTGGGACAAGATCGCCAGCGGGAAGATCAGCATCGGCATGACCAAGGAGCAGGTCAAGATGAGCTGGGGCAGCCCGTCCCATACGAGCAGCGCGTACGCCGGCAGCATCTCCGTGGAGACGTGGAGATACGGCTCCTACACGAGCAATTGGCTGCAATACGTCGTGTTCACGAACGGCAAGGTCAGCCAGATCTACTCCTAAGCGGGGTGCTGCTTTCACCAACGCCAAAAAAGCTTCCCATCCGTTCTTCGCGAACGGATGGGAAGCTTTTTGCTCGTTCCATGGCTGGCATCGCTCAAATCTTCGGCTCCTTGTCGTAGCCCGGCAGGTCGAAGTCGGTGTTGTTGAGCTCGCGGAACAGGTTCGTGTCTTCGATGAAAGCCCGCGTCTCGGGCGTGCCGAGCGAATGGATCGTCCTGTAGAGGTCGTTGACCGAGCTCTGGAACCTCTTCTGCGTCGGGCTGCGGTCGTTGGACTTATAGGGAATCGCCGCCACGAGCGAGCTGACGTCGTCCGTCGACTCCATCTCGCCGAGCAGGATCTCCAGCTTCTCCAGCTCCTCCGGCGTGGCGAGGATCTCCAGCTGGTCCGTGTTGGAGCGGTCATGCTCGATCGTCTTGGACGTGATGGAGATGAAATAAGGGCGTCGGGTTCCGTCCGGCGTCAGCTCTTTCCCGCTCGGCACGCGTCGTCTGTCCGGCTCCTCTTCCTCATCGGCGGGAGGGTCCTGGTGGACAGGGCCGTCGCCGCCCTTGACCGCCGGCGGATGCACCGTTCCTTCGGCTTCCACGACGCCTTGCGGCTCATGGCCGCTATGCGGCTTGCCGTCCGTCGCCGCCGGCCCGGTCCGTCCCTCCGCGAGGCTCAGCTCCTGCTTGGCCCGCTGCTCGTCCAGGATCGCTCCGGCTTCCGTCTCTACAGCGCTTGCGTTCGGTTTATGCATGCTCGATTCCTCCTTCGGCCTGAGCGGCCGGTTCGTCGATTGTCGTATCCACCCTTACCAACGAGACGCCTGCTTTGAAACAGGCTCCGGCCCTTGCCGGCAGCCCGCTCCAGGCTCGCGCGCCGGCTTGCGTTGACACCGCGGAGGCCCTTGTCTAGACTGGAAAAACAGACTTCGCGACAGACGGGAGAGAAGGCGGTTATGACGGAAGCGATGGAGGGCTGGCGGCATGTGTTCAAGCTCGATCCGGACCGCGGGCTCGGGCAGCGGGAGCTGGACGCCGTGCTGGCTTCCGGCACGGACGCGATCCTGGTCGGCGGCTCGAGCGGCCTCACTTATGACAACACCGCGGCGCTGCTCGAGCGGCTCGCCGCCGCTCCGATGCCGGTGGCGCTGGAGGTGACGCGTCCGGAGCTGGCGATGCCCGGCTTCGACGCCTATCTCGTCCCGGTCGTGCTCAACACGCCGGACGGGAGCTGGATCACCGGGCGCCAGGCGCAGGCGCTGGAGGAGTGGGGCGGCCTCATTCCTTGGGACAAAACCTGGGCGGAAGGCTACCTCATCCTCAACCCGGATTGCGAGGCGGCCAAGGTGAGCGGGGCGGACGCCTCGCTCACGGAGCTGCAGGCGGCGGCCTATGCGCGGCTTGCCGACCGGCTGCTGCGGCTGCCGCTGCTGTATGTGGAGTACAGCGGCCGCTTCGGCGACATGGCGCTGCTGCGGCGGGTCAAGCGCGCGCTGTCCGGCGCCCGGCTCGTCTACGGCGGCGGCATCGACGGGCCGGAGCGCGCGGCGGAGGCCGCGCGGATCGCGTCGACCGTCGTCGTCGGCAACGTGCTGTACGCCGATCCGGAGGCCGCTTTGGCGACGGTGGCGGCGGTGCGGGAAACCGTTCCAGCCGATTGACACGGCTGGCCTCGTTGCCCTAGACTGAAAGAAGCGAACACAAGGCGAACAAGGAGATCAACTTACCTATGATGATGAATCCGATAGGCATCGAAGAGGCGGTGGCCAAGCTCAACCCGCCGCAGCGCGAGGCGGTGCAGGCGACCGACGGGCCGCTCCTGATCATGGCCGGCGCGGGCTCGGGCAAGACGCGCGTCCTGACGCACCGCATCGCCTGGCTGATCGAGAAGCGGCGCGTGGCGCCGTGGAGCATCCTGGCGATCACGTTCACCAACAAGGCCGCCCGCGAGATGCGCGACCGCGTGTCCAAGCTCGTCGGACCTTCCGGCAGCGACATCTGGGTGTCGACGTTCCACTCCATGTGCGTGCGCATCCTGCGCAAGGACATCGACCGGATCGGCTTCACCTCCAACTTCTCGATCCTCGACTCCGGCGACCAGCTGTCGGTCATCCGCGGCTGCATGAAGGACCTCAACCTCGACACCAAGAAGTTCGAGCCCAAGGCGGTGCAGTCCGTCATCAGCAGCGCCAAGAACGAGCTGATCGATCCGGCGCGCTTCGAGCAGAAGGCCGGCGCCGACTACTTCAACAAAGTCGTCTCCGACGTCTACAAGATGTACCAGAAGCGGCTGCGCAGCAACAACTCGCTCGACTTCGACGACCTCATCATGAGCACGATCCAGCTGTTCCAGGACGTGCCCGAGGTGCTCGACTTCTACCAAAACAAGTTCCGCTACCTGCATGTCGACGAGTACCAGGATACGAACCGCGCCCAGTACATGCTTTGCCGCATGCTGGCCGACAAGCATCACAACATCTGCGTCGTCGGCGACAGCGACCAGTCGATCTACCGCTGGCGCGGAGCGGACATCACCAACATCCTCAATTTCGAGGAGGACTACCCGGAGGCGCGCACGATCCTGCTGGAGCAGAACTACCGCTCCACCTCCAACATCCTGAACGCGGCGAACGCGGTCATCGGCCAGAACACCGGGCGCAAGGACAAGCGGCTCTGGACCGAGCGCGGCGCCGGCGACAGCATCACGCTGTACCAGGCCGAGTCCGAGCATGACGAGGGCTACTTCGTCACGGGCGAGATCCGCTCGGGCCGGAACGGCGGGCGCAACTACGCCGACCACGCGATCCTGTACCGGACGAACGCCCAGTCGCGCGTCATCGAGGAGATCCTCATCAAGTCGGACATCCCGTACCAGATCGTCGGCGGCATCAAGTTCTACGACCGCAAGGAGATCAAGGACCTGCTCGGCTACCTGCGGCTCGTCTCCAACCCGGACGACGACATCAGCCTGGAGCGCATCATCAACGTGCCCAAGCGCGGCATCGGCGACACGACCGTCGCCAAGCTCGCCGAGGAGGCGGGCCGGCGCGGGACGTCCATCTACCAGGTGCTCGGCGACCTGAACGGCGTCGAGGTCAACGGGCGCACCCGCTCGCTGCTGGAGTCGTTCCGCTCGATGATCTCCAGCCTCGAGGCGATGCGCGACTACCTGTCCGTCACCGAGCTCACCGAGAAGGTGCTGGAGCTGTCGGAGTACACGATGGAGCTGCACCGGGAGAACACGCTCGAGTCCAAGGCCCGCATCGAGAACATCGAGGAGTTCCTGTCCGTCACGCAGGAGTTCGAGCAGCGCAACGACGACAAGTCTCTCGTCTCGTTCCTGACCGACCTCGCGCTCATCGCCGACATCGACACGGTCGACAAGGACGAGGCTCCGGCGGACGCGGTCATCCTCATGACGATGCACAGCGCCAAGGGACTGGAGTTCCCGGTCGTCTTCATCATCGGCTGCGAGGAGGGCGTCTTCCCGCATAGCCGGGCCTTCACCGACAACGAGGAGCTCGAGGAGGAAAGGCGCCTCGCCTACGTCGGCATCACGCGCGCCGAGCAGCGGCTGTTCCTGACCTGCGCCCGCATGCGCACGCTGTTCGGCCGCACGAGCAGCAACCCTCCGTCCCGCTTCCTCAAGGAGATCCCGGACGAAGTCAAAGAGATCGCCTCGCCCGGCCGCACGATCGGCGGCGGCGGGCGGTACGGCGGCGCTGCCGGCGGAGCCGGAGGCTTCGGCTACCGCGGCGGCAGCTCCGCAGGCGCCTCCGCGCCGGCCTACGGCTCCGGCGCTTCGCGCTACGGACGCCCGGCCGGGTCCCCCGCGGCCGGCTCCGCCGCAGGCGGCAGCAGCGTGCGGGTCAGCACGCCGGGCGCTCCTGCGGCGGGCATCGGCGACGCAGCCCGCAGCTTCGTCGCCGGCGACAAGGTCTCCCACAAGAAATGGGGAGTCGGAACGATCGTGTCGGTCAAGGGGACCGGCAACGACACGGAGATCCAGATCGCCTTTCCGGCGCCGACCGGCCTCAAGAAGCTGCTCGCCAGCTTCGCGCCGGTCGAGAAGGTCGACGGCTGATCCTGCACTCATCCCCTAGCTAGGCCTGTCCATATTCATACGGCATCGTATCCGTGCCCGGGTTCTGAACGGTTCAGCGCCCGGGCACGGTTGCATCCGCAGCCGTTGGTATAGACTGGTAAGGAAGCCTGCTTCACAGCCGATATCATGATTTATTTTTTCGACGAAGGACGGGATGACGAGTGGACAACCGCACGGAGCAGCAGGAGGAGCTCAAGGCAGGAGCAGACCCTGCGGCCATCGAGCGCATGCGCGAGCTCGCCGGAGAGCTTGCCGTACATAACTACAACTACTATACGCTCGACAAGCCGATCATCAGCGACGCGGAGTACGACCGGCTCTACGACGAGCTGCTCCGGCTGGAGCAGGAGAGCGGCGTCGTGCTGCCGGAGTCGCCCTCGCTGCGCGTCGGCGGGGACGTGCTCAAGGGCTTCGAGCCGCATCGCCACCGCGCGCGCCTCTGGAGTCTCGACAAAGCCAAGGACGAAGAGGGCGTCCGAGCCTGGAATCAGCGGCTGCTGCGGGCGATCGGCGACTACAACGCCAAGCATCCCGACGAGGAGCCGCTGCCGGATCCGGCCTACGTCGTCGAGCTGAAGTTCGACGGCCTGACGCTCAACCTGACCTACGAAGGCGGACAGCTGGTGCAGGCGGCGACGCGCGGCAACGGCACGGTCGGCGAGAGCATCCTGGCGCAGGTCAAGACGATCCGTTCGATTCCGCTGACGATTCCGTACCGGGACGGGCTGATCGAGGTGCAGGGCGAGGGGATGATGTTCCTGTCCGTGCTGGAGGCGTACAACAGGACGGCGCCCGAGCCGCTCAAAAACGCCCGCAACGGCGCGGCCGGAGCGCTGCGCAACCTTAATCCCAAGGTGACCGCGGAGCGGCGGCTGGACGCGTTCTTCTATAATATCGGCTATGCCGACGAGCTGGAATTCGCTACCCATGAAGAGATGATCGCCTTTCTCCGCGACAGCCGCTTCAAGGTCAATCCGTACCTCGCCTACTTCAGCGACATCGAGGACGTGATCGCGGAGCTGCATCATATCGCCGTCAAGCGGCCCGAGTTCGATTACCTGATCGACGGCGCGGTCGTCAAGGTCACCGACATGCGCACGCGCGCGGCGATCGGCTATACGGACAAGTTTCCGCGCTGGGCGGTCGCCTTCAAGTTCGAAGCGGAGGAGAGCACGACCGTGCTGGAGTCTGTCTCCTGGAACGTCGGCCGCACCGGCAAGGTGACGCCGCTCGCGCGCGTCGAGCCGGTGGAGCTCGCCGGCGTCACGGTGCAGAACTGCACGCTCAACAATACCGGCGACATCGAGCGCAAGGGACTGAAGCACGCGCTCGGCACGCGCGTGTTCATCCGCCGCTCCAACGACGTCATTCCCGAGATTCTCGGCAAGGCCGACGAAGACGAGCAGGGCGAGGAGATCGTCTATCCGGACCGCTGCCCGGCCTGCGGCACGCCGCTCGTGCAGCGCGGAGCGCATCTGTTCTGCGACAACCGGCTCGGCTGCAAGCCGCAGATCATCGCGCGCATCACGCATTTCGCCTCGCGCGACGCGATGGACATCGAGACGTTCAGCGTCATGACGGCCG
>NZ_NFEZ01000004.1:647500-720000 GCF_002864175.1 Paenibacillus pasadenensis
AAGGTGCGGCTGGATCACCTCCTTTCTATGGAGAATCGCTTCCTGCAACGGAAGCATTCAAATCGAAAGCATCCGCTTGCTTCCTGCAACGGACTTTCGAAATCTGGGGCATCGCCAGATGCCCTACGAAACCCTCGGGTTTCAAAAACGTCGAATGTAAGGTTCTGCAAAAGGACTGGCTTGTCCTCATTTGTTCAGCTTTGATGGAATTTGCCTGGGGCCATAGCTCAGCTGGGAGAGCGCCTGCCTTGCAAGCAGGAGGTCAGGAGTTCGATCCTCCTTGGCTCCACCATGCAACCACCATCAATCTTGTTCCTTGAAAACTGGATACGAACGAAATGAAATGCTGAAACATCCGATAGCTGTTTCTTAGCTGACGCCGGTCTTCGGATCGGCGATGGTTAAGCTACTAAGAGCGCACGGAGGATGCCTAGGCGCCAGAAGCCGATGAAGGACGTGGCGAACCACGATAGGCCTCGGGGAGCTGTAAGCAAGCGTTGATCCGGGGATTTCCGAATGGGGAAACCCAGCTGGGGTAATGCCCAGTTACTGCAGCGTGAATTCATAGCGCTGCGTGAGGCATACCAGGGGAACTGAAACATCTAAGTACCCTGAGGAAGAGAAAACAATAGTGATTCCGTCAGTAGCGGCGAGCGAACGCGGATTAGCCCAAACCAGGGGGCTTGCCTCCTGGGGTTGTGGGACGTCTCACACGGAGTTACAAAGGAGCAGGTTAGGCGAAGAGGTCTGGAAAGGCCCGCCATAGCAGGTAAAAGCCCTGTAGCTCAAAGCCTGCTCCCTCCGAGACGGATCCCGAGTACCGCGAGACACGTGAAACCTCGTGGGAATCCGGCAGGACCATCTGCCAAGGCTAAATACTCTCTGGCGACCGATAGTGAAGCAGTACCGTGAGGGAAAGGTGAAAAGCACCGCGGGAGCGGAGTGAAATAGAACCTGAAACCGTGCGCTTACAAAAAGTCAGAGCCCGTTATAGGGGTGATGGCGTGCCTTTTGTAGAATGAACCGGCGAGTTACGTTCACGTGCAAGGTTAAGTCGGGAAGACGGAGCCGCAGCGAAAGCGAGTCTGAATAGGGCGCCTTTAGTACGTGGGTGTAGACCCGAAACCGGGTGATCTACCCCTGTCCAGGGTGAAGGTGCGGTAACACGCACTGGAGGCCCGAACCCACGAATGTTGAAAAATTCGGGGATGAGGTGGGGGTAGCGGAGAAATTCCAATCGAACTCGGAAATAGCTGGTTCTCCCCGAAATAGCTTTAGGGCTAGCCTCGGTGTTGAGCATGCTGGAGGTAGAGCACTGATTGGGTGCGGGGCCCGCCAAGGGTTACCAAGTCCAGTCAAACTCCGAATGCCAGTCATGTATAACCGGGAGTCAGACGGTGAGTGCTAAGATCCATCGTCAAGAGGGAAACAGCCCAGATCATCAGCTAAGGTCCCCAAGTGTGTGTTAAGTGGGAAAGGATGTGGAGTTGCCCAGACAACCAGGATGTTGGCTTAGAAGCAGCCACCATTTAAAGAGTGCGTAATAGCTCACTGGTCGAGTGACTCTGCGCCGAAAATGTAACGGGGCTAAACACACCACCGAAGCTATGGCAAAGCTGCAAGCGCAAGCTTGGCAGCATTGGGTAGGGGAGCGTTGTGTATAGGTTGAAGTCAGACCGCAAGGACTGGTGGACGGTACACAAGTGAGAATGCCGGTATGAGTAACGAAAAGATCAGTGAGAATCTGATCCGCCGTAAGCCTAAGGGTTCCTGAGGAAGGTTCGTCCGCTCAGGGTAAGTCGGGACCTAAGGCGAGGCCGAAAGGCGTAGTCGAAGGACAACAGGTTGATATTCCTGTACCACCGTAAGCCGTTATGAGCAATGGAGTGACGCAGAAGGGTAGTGACGCGGACCGATGGATGTGTCCGTCCAAGCAGTGAGGCTGGTTTGTTGGCAAATCCGCAAACCGTAAGGCTGGGCTGTGATGGGGAGGGAAACTTACAGTACCGAAGGTCATGATCTCCAGCTGCCAAGAAAAGCTTCTAGCCAGGCGAAGGTGCCCGTACCGCAAACCGACACAGGTAGGCGAGCAGAGCATGCTAAGGCGCGCGGAGTAACTCTCGTTAAGGAACTCGGCAACATGACCCCGTAACTTCGGGAGAAGGGGTGCCTCGGTAGGGTGAATAGCCCGAGGGGGCCGCAGTGAAAAGGCCCAAGCGACTGTTTAGCAAAAACACAGGTCTGTGCGAAGCCGTAAGGCGAAGTATACGGGCTGACGCCTGCCCGGTGCTGGAAGGTTAAGGGGAGCGGTTAGGGGCAACCCGAAGCTGTGAACCGAAGCCCCAGTAAACGGCGGCCGTAACTATAACGGTCCTAAGGTAGCGAAATTCCTTGTCAGGTAAATTCTGACCCGCACGAATGGCGTAACGACTTGGGCGCTGTCTCAACGAGAGATCCGGTGAAATTTTACTACCTGTGAAGATGCAGGTTACCCGCGACAAGACGGAAAGACCCCATGGAGCTTTACTGCAGCTTGATATTGGACTTTGGTACGATCTGTACAGGATAGGTGGGAGCCTAGGAAGCCGGAGCGCCAGCTTCGGTGGAGGCGCCGTTGGGATACCACCCTGATCGTATCGGAGTTCTAACCTGTCACCGTGAAGCCGGTGAAGGGACCGTGTCAGGCGGGCAGTTTGACTGGGGCGGTCGCCTCCTAAAATGTAACGGAGGCGCCCAAAGGTTCCCTCAGAATGGTTGGAAATCATTCGAAGCGTGCAAAGGCATAAGGGAGCTTGACTGCGAGACCAACAAGTCGAGCAGGGACGAAAGTCGGGCTTAGTGATCCGGTGGTACCGAATGGAAGGGCCATCGCTCAACGGATAAAAGCTACCCTGGGGATAACAGGCTTATCTCCCCCAAGAGTCCACATCGACGGGGAGGTTTGGCACCTCGATGTCGGCTCATCGCATCCTGGGGCTGAAGTAGGTCCCAAGGGTTGGGCTGTTCGCCCATTAAAGCGGTACGCGAGCTGGGTTCAGAACGTCGTGAGACAGTTCGGTCCCTATCTGTCGTGGGCGTAGGAAATTTGAGAGGAGCTGTCCTTAGTACGAGAGGACCGGGATGGACGTACCGCTGGTGTACCAGTTGTTCCGCCAGGAGCACCGCTGGGTAGCTACGTACGGACGGGATAAGCGCTGAAAGCATCTAAGCGCGAAGCCCCCCTCAAGATGAGATTTCCCAGTATGTAAGACCCCTGGAAGACGACCAGGTCGATAGGCTCGAGGTGGAAGCGCGGCAACGTGTGCAGCTGACGAGTACTAATCGGTCGAGGGCTTATCCTATTCAAGCAAGAACCAGCCGGTCAGCACGGCATTTCGTTCGATCCAGTTTTCAGGGCGCAAGCCTACGCCTTGAGCAAGCAGGACGTTTGGTGGCGATGGCGGAAGGGAACCACGCGTACCCATCCCGAACACGACCGTTAAGCCTTCCAGCGCCGATGGTACTTGGACCGCAGGGTCCTGGGAGAGTAGGACGTCGCCAAGCACTTGCAATCACGAGCCGCCGCATCTTCGGATGCGGCGGCTT
The DNA here is from genome assembly GCF_002864175.1 of Paenibacillus pasadenensis. Taxonomy (NCBI): domain Bacteria; kingdom Bacillati; phylum Bacillota; class Bacilli; order Caryophanales; family Paenibacillaceae; genus Paenibacillus; species Paenibacillus pasadenensis. Next base: position 651,086 of record NZ_NFEZ01000004.1, read on the forward strand.
TTTGCATTGGGTCGAAATGTAACCGCTATACTTGCTTCTTGCCGTCTGATTCTGGTATACCTGCATCAAGGGTTTCAATTTGAAAGGAGAGTCAGCATGGGAACAACGAACGGGCTTGCAGAGAGCTTCGCTCAGGCCGCGCATGTCGTCACCGGCAGCAGCAAGCGCTCGATGCGGATGCTGACGCAGGCTTTCGACGAGATGGACGTCGACCAGGCAAGCGACATGTACGGGAAAGGAGAGGTGATCGAAGCTTTCCAAACGAAGCTGGCGAAGCTGCTGGGCAAGGAAGCGGCGGTCTTTTTCCCAAGCGGTACGATGGCGCAGCAGATCGCCCTGCGGATCTGGTGCGATCGCAAAGGCATTCGCAAGGCGGCTTACCATCCGCTATGCCATCTGGAGATTCATGAGGAAAAAGGATTGCATGAGCTGCATGGCATCGAGCCGGTGCTGCTGGGCGATGCGGACCGGCTCATCACGCTGCAGGACGTGCAGGAGATGGGGAACGTCGGCTGCCTGCTGCTTGAGCTGCCGCAGCGGGAAATCGGCGGGCAGCTGCCTCCGTTTGAGGAGCTGGAGGCGATCTCGGCCTGGTGCCGGGAAAACGGCATTCCGCTTCATCTGGACGGGGCGCGCCTGTTTGAGATCGTTCCGTATTACGGACGCTCGGAGGCGGAGATCTGCCGCTTGTTCGACAGCGTGTACGTCTCTTTTTACAAAGGTCTCGGAGGCATCGCGGGCGCGGTGCTGGCCGGAGATACGCAGCTCGCGGCCGAGGCCAAGGTGTGGAAGCGCCGGCATGGCGGCGATCTAATCAGCCTCTATCCGTATATCGTCAGCTCCGACTACTATCTGGATCTACGTCGGCCGAGGATGAGCCGGTATTATGAGGGCGCCAAGGATCTGGCCCGCCGCCTGAACGGCGTGACGGGACTTCGCACCGTACCGGAGACGCCGGTGTCGAACATGTTCCATCTCCATGCGGAGCTGCCGGCGCAGCAGGCTGCCGATCTGTTCGAGCAGGCCGCTCGGGAGACGGGAGTAGCTTTGGTCGGATATGTCAAAGAAAAAACGGCCACCTCTTGCGTCAGCGAGCTGTCGATCGGAGACCGATACGAGGACGTGCCGCCGGAAAAGCTAGAGCAGGCGCTGTCGCTGCTCGATCTGCTGTTCCGGGAGGCCGGCTGCGAGGCTTCGGAGTCCAATTAACAGATGCGGGCTGCGCGGCGGGCTCCGAGTCGAAGGAACGGGCGACATGCCGTGTCCGGCGTGACCGGACACATATAGGCAGCGAAACGCAAGAGCCATATTCAGATGAGGCTCGTCGTAAGGAAGAACATGGACCAAAAAAGGAGGAGCGAGCATGGAAATTCGCAAGCTGCGTCCGGAGGAAATGGACGAGCATCTGAAGCTGAGCCAGTACGCCTTTCAATACGTCATGTCGCCGGAGGAGCTGGAGAGGGCGCATCGGACAAGAAAGCCTGAGCAGCTGTGGGTAGCGGTCGAGGAAGGGCGGATCCGCTCGCAAGTGCTTGTCCTGCCCTTGACGGCATACGTGCAGGGACGCAAGTTCGCCATGGGCGGAGTGGCGGCCGTCGCGAGCTGGCCGGAGGAGCGCCGGAAGGGCCATATCGCGCAGCTGCTGCGCCGTTCGCTGGAAGAGATGAAGGAGCGGGGGCAGACGCTGTCCATGCTCGCTCCGTTCAGCATCGGGTTCTATCGGCGCTTCGGCTGGGAGCTGTGCGCCGACCGGATCCGGTTTACGATCCCGAGGGACAAGCTGCCTCCGCGCAAGCTCACGCCGGGCTTTATCGAGCGGGTCGATCCGGCTCAGCCGGACATCCGGCAGTCTTTGCAGGAGCTTTACGAGGAGTATGCCTCCGGCTTTCAAATCGCGCTCTCCCGGGAGTCCGACTGGTGGGACGACTCGGTGCTGCGGCGCAAGTCGGGACATGCGGCGATTTACCGCTCCGAAGGCGGGGCGGCCGAAGGCTATGCGCTGTACCAGGTCAAGGAGCGCAAGCTGACCGTACATGAGCTTGTCTACTTGAGCGAGGAAGCGAGAGAGGGGCTTTGGACCTTTTTCGGCCAGCATGACTCGATGATCGACCAAGTCCAGTTCGAAAGCTACAAAGGTGACCCGCTGCCGTTCCTGCTGCCGGATCCGCGCATCGAGCAAGCCGTGCAACCCTACTTCATGGCGCGGATCGTCGATGCGGAGGCGTTCATCGAAGCGTATCCGTTCCTGCCGGGACCGGCAAGATCGTGGACGATGATCGTGGAGGATGAGCATGCGCCATGGAACGACGGCAGCTGGGAGCTGGCGGTCGACGAGCGGGGAAAAGGCTCGCTGCGCAAGCTCTCCGGACAGCCGGCGGACAACGGGGCGCCATTTGCCGAGAGCGCTGCGGCAGTTGCGCTGCGCGGCGGCATCGGCAGCTGGACGGCGCTGTTCACCGGCTACGCCGGTCCGCGGGAGCTCTTGGCGGCGGGCGGCCTGACGGGGCCGGCGGCGGAGCTGAAGGCTTTGGCCGAGCGCATGGAGCCGCGCATGCCGAATTTGATGGACTTTTTCTAGGTATAAAGAGGAACGACTTGTCCCAAGCTGGTAAAAGGCATGGGACAAGCCGGTTTTCCGCCGTGCGGCTTCCTTGCCTGGAGCGCTTGACGTTTCAGAGAAAAAGCGTATAATTAAGTCATAAGTCAAAGAAAGTCAAAGTCAGTTGCGGCGCCCCGCCTTTCCGGATCAGATTCCGGCGAGCTAGCGGAGCTTTCTCGTACCAGCGGATGTTTCGTCACGCTTTCAGGGGAATGCTACAGGGATGCAATTCGGGCATTGGCTTTTTGGCTTACCGCCATTTTTCATCGTACAGGTGCCAGCATAGGGAGGTTGGTGATATGCGAAATATTTCCGATGCCCTGGAGCAGCACTTGAAGCTGCTGCTGCAGGAAAGTCCCGACGGCGCGGTCGAGATCCAGCGCAACGAGCTTGCGGACCGGTTTTCCTGCGTGCCGTCCCAGATCAACTACGTCATCAGCACGCGCTTCACGCTCGAAAAGGGCTATCTTGTCGAGAGCAAGCGAGGAGGCGGAGGCTATATCCGCATCCAGCGCATCGAGCTGCCGGCGATGAAGGCGATTCATGGCCATATCCATCATACGATCGGCTCGCAGGTCGACCAAAATGCGGCAGACGGCCTGATCTACCAGCTGGAGGAAGCGACGATCATTTCGAGGCGCGAGGGCAATCTGCTGCGGGCGGCCGTCTGCAGAGAGACGATCGCCGTCAAGCTGCCGCAGCGCGACGAGCTGCGGGCCCGGCTGCTGAAGGCGATGCTGATCTCGCTTTTGGGTAAGGAATAGGGAGCGCAAGGAGGGGATGACGGCATGCTTTGTCAGGAATGCGGCAAAAGGCCGGCTACGCTTCATTTTACGAAAATCATCAACGGCGACAAGAACGAGTTCCATATTTGCGAATCCTGCGCCCGCGAGCGGGGAGAAGGGCTGCCCGGATCGCCGAACGGCTTTTCGATCCATAGCCTGCTGTCGGGGCTGATGGACTTCGATCCCGCCGGCAAAGGCAGCCTGCAGGGGCAGACGCCCGCTCCGCCGCCCCGCTGCGAGGAGTGCGGCTTGACCTATCCGCAGTTCAAGAAGCTCGGACGCTTCGGCTGCAGCTCGTGCTACAAGCATTTCGGAGATCGGCTCGATCCGCTGTTCAAGCGGGTGCACGGCAGCACGGCGCATGTGGGCAAGATTCCGCAGCGCTCGGGCGGACGGATCAAGACCCGGCGCGAAATCGACCGGCTGCGGCAGGAGATGCAGAGCTCGATCCAGAATGAAGAATTCGAGACGGCGGCCAAGCTCCGGGACGAGATTCGACTGCTGGAGAAGCAGCTGCAGAGCGCCGAGCCCGGCTGAGCGCATGGAGCAGAGGCGGATTCCAAGCTCCGGGACGAGATTCGACTGCTGGAGAAGCAGCTGCAGAGCGCCGAGCCCGGCTGAGCGCATGGAGCAGAGGCGGATTCGATCTCGAATTCGCGAAGTCGAGAGGAGGATGGGATGTGGCAGCAGGCCGCTTTGCGCAAAACGCGCTGAGTGAATGGATGAAGGGCGAAGGCCCGGACTCCGATATCGTTTTCAGCAGCAGGGTGCGGGTGGCTCGCAACCTGAAGGGCTTTCCATTCCCGATCCTGGCTACGGGCCAGCATGCGGCGGAGGTCAAGAACAAGCTGATCGCCGTCGCCAAGGAAGGAAAGCTCGATGCCGTCGGCACGTTCGAGACGGTCGATCTGGCCGAGCTGAGCGAGCTGGAGCGCCGCGTGCTGGTGGAGAAGCATCTGATCAGCCCGGCGCTCGCCGGCGAGTCGAGAGCGGGAGCCGTCGTCGTCAGCGACAACGAGGCGATCAGCATCATGATTAACGAAGAAGACCATCTTCGCATTCAATGTCTATATCCGGGCTTCCAGGTGCAGGAGGCGTGGCGGCTTGCCAGCCGGATCGACGACATCTATGAAGAGGCAACGGAATATGCTTTCGACGAGAAGCGCGGCTTCTTGACGAGTTGTCCGACGAACGTCGGCACGGGCATCCGGGCGTCGGTCATGATGCATCTGCCGGCGCTCGTCATGACCCAGCAGATCAACCGCATTCTGTCGGCGATCACGCAGGTCGGCTTGGCGGTAAGGGGGCTGTACGGCGAAGGCAGCGAGGCGCTGGGCAACTTGTTCCAGATCTCGAACCAGATCACGCTCGGCCAGTCCGAGGACGAGATCATCGACAACCTGCACGGCGTCGTGCGTCAGATCATCGAGCATGAAAAGGCGGCGAGGCAGCGGCTGCTGCAGGAATCCAGGCTCCGCCTGGAGGACCGCGTGAAGCGCTCCTACGGCATCCTGTCGCATGCCGCGATCATGGATTCCAAGGAGTCCGCGCAGCGGCTGTCCGACGTGCGGCTCGGCATCGACCTGGGACTGATTGGCCACGTATCCCCGCAGGTTATGAATGAGTTGATGGTCATGACGCAGCCGGGCTTCCTGCAGCAGGCATTCGAGGAGAAAATGAATACGGAGCAGCGGGACATGCGGCGCGCGGAGCTTATCCGCGGGCAGCTGGCATCCCGATCCCAAGACGGAGGTGCTTACGAATGATGTTTGGACGATTCACGGAACGCGCGCAGAAGGTGCTGGCACTGGCCCAGGAAGAGGCGGTGCGGCTTGGACATAACAATATCGGCACGGAGCACATCCTGCTCGGCCTGATCCGCGAGGGCGAGGGCATCGCCGCCAAGGCGCTGATCGCGCTCGGCCTCGGTCTCGAGAAGATCCAGGACGAGGTGGAGTCGCTCATCGGACGCGGGCAGGAGCAGCCGAGCAACATCGCTTATACGCCGCGCGCCAAAAAGGTCATCGAGCTGTCGATGGACGAAGCCCGCAAGCTCGGCCATACGTACGTCGGCACGGAGCATATCCTGCTCGGCCTGATCCGCGAGGGCGAGGGCGTCGCCGCCCGCGTGCTGAACAACCTCGGCATCAGCCTCAACAAGGCGCGCCAGCAGGTGCTGCAGCTGCTCGGCAGCAGCGAGGCCGTCTCCAGCAATCACGGCGCTCCGGCGAACGTGAGCACGCCGACGCTGGACGGCCTGGCGCGCGACCTGACGGCATCCGCCCGCGAGAACAACCTCGATCCGGTCATCGGCCGCAGCAAGGAGATCGAGCGCGTCATCCAGGTGCTCAGCCGCCGCACGAAGAACAATCCCGTGCTGATCGGCGAGCCCGGCGTCGGCAAGACGGCGATCGCCGAGGGCCTCGCCCAGAAGATCGTCGCCAACGAGATTCCCGAAACGCTGCGCGACAAGCGCGTCATGACGCTCGATATGGGCTCGGTCGTAGCGGGCACGAAGTACCGCGGCGAGTTCGAGGACCGGTTGAAGAAAATCATGGATGAGATCCGCCAGGCCGGCAACATCGTGCTGTTCATCGACGAGCTGCACACGCTGATCGGCGCAGGCGGAGCGGAGGGCGCGATCGACGCCTCCAACATCCTCAAGCCGGCGCTGGCGCGCGGCGAGCTGCAGTGCATCGGCGCCACGACGCTGGACGAATACCGCAAGTACATCGAGAAGGACGCCGCGCTCGAGCGCCGCTTCCAGCCGATCACGGTCGACCAGCCGACGCCGGACGAGGCGATCCAGATCCTGCATGGCCTGCGCGACCGCTACGAGGCGCATCATCGCGTGAAAATTACCGACGAGGCGATCGAGGCGGCCGTCAAGCTGTCGGACCGCTACATCACGGACCGCTTCCTGCCGGACAAGGCGATCGACCTGATCGACGAGGCGAGCTCCAAGGTAAGGCTCCATACGTACACGATTCCGCCGGATCTCAAGCAGCTCGAAGGCCGGCTGGACGAAGTGCGCAAGGAGAAGGACGCCGCCGTGCAGAGCCAGGAGTTCGAAAAAGCGGCCGCGCTTCGCGATACCGAGCAGAAGATCCGCGAGGAGCTCGATACGACGAAGAACAGCTGGAAGGAAAAGCAGGGGCGCACCGATTCCGAAGTAACGCCGGACGACATCGCTCAGGTCGTCGCCGGCTGGACCGGCATCCCCGTCGTCAAGCTGGCGGAGGAGGAGACGCAGCGCTTGCTCAAGATGGAGGAGATCCTGCACGACCGCGTCATCGGGCAATCCGATGCGGTCAAGGCCGTCTCCCGCGCCGTGCGCCGCTCGCGCGCCGGACTCAAGGATCCGAAGCGCCCGATGGGCAGCTTCATCTTCCTCGGCCCGACGGGCGTCGGCAAGACGGAGCTCGCCCGCGCGCTGGCCGAGGCGATGTTCGGCGACGAGAACGCGGTCATTCGCATCGACATGTCGGAGTACATGGAGAAGCATTCGACGTCGCGTCTGGTCGGAGCGCCTCCGGGATACGTCGGTTATGAAGAGGGCGGCCAGCTGACCGAGAAGGTGCGCCGCAAGCCGTACTCCGTCGTCCTGCTCGACGAGATCGAGAAGGCGCATCCGGAAGTGTTCAACATTCTGCTGCAGGTGCTCGAGGACGGGCGTCTGACCGACTCCAAAGGCCGCGTCGTCGACTTCCGCAACACGCTTATCATCATGACGTCCAACGTCGGCGCCGATCAGATCAAGCGCAACTCGACGCTCGGCTTCACGGCGAGCCATGACGCGGGCCGCGAGTTCAACCAGATGAAGGACAAAGTGATGGGCGAGCTGAAAAAAAGCTTCCGTCCGGAGTTCCTGAACCGGATCGACGAGACGATCGTGTTCCACTCGCTCGATCAGGAGCATATCGCCCAGATCGTGACGCTCATGTCCGACGAGCTGCGCAAGCGGCTGCGCGAGCAGGAGGTGGACTTCGAGCTGACCGACAAGGCGAAGGAGTTCCTCGCCAAGGAAGGCTTCGATCCGGCGTATGGCGCACGCCCGCTGCGCCGCGCGATCCAGAAGCACATCGAGGACCGCCTGTCCGAGGAGCTGCTGATGGGCACGATCAAAAAAGGCTACATGCTCGTCATCGACGAGGAAGACGGCGGACTGACCGTCAAGCCTCATCCGGAGCATAAGCTTCCGGAGGAGGAGCCGGCCGCGAAATAAGCGGCGGCGAAGGCTGGCGGGGCCTGGCGCCCGGATCGCCGAAAGGCGCTTCGGGCGGAACAAGGTCAAGACGAATCGAAAAGGCCGCTCTCATTCCCGTTTCCGAGGAATGAGAGCGGCCTTTTTGGCGATCCTAGGGCAGAGGGGATCGGCGGTCCGCTAGACGAGGAACGGCAGCGCCAGCATGCCGAGGAAGCCTCCGCTGATGCTGAGCCAAAGCAGGGCGTAGCGGTCGCGCAGGACGCCTTTGCGAATGCAATGAAGCACCAGGCCGATAAAAAGAAGCGTCAGAGCGATAAGGGCGAGCTGAAGCAGATCGGACATGAGCGCATTCCTCCTGTTGCCGCTGCCGTGCGGGCACGGTCGGGCGGCCATTTGCTATCAGCATGGCCCAACGCAGAGCGAAATATTCGTATTGACGAAACGGAAAAGCGGTGCTATGATTCTTTTCATAGTAATTATATAGGAATTATAAACAATCGACCGGAGCAACCGGAGACGCAAGCCTGCAGCGCGAGAAGCCTGCCGCTATGCGTCTTTTTTGCTTATCGGAAGCGGAGCCGACCCTATGCTGAGGAGGCCTCCCGAGTACGGCTGCTTGGATGCGGCCGCGCCCGCGGAGGCTTTTGCCGTTTTCCGGCCGGTCTTGCGGGAGAGAGGAGCTTGGGGATGGAGCAGAAGCAAATGCAATGGAACGCGGCGGTTCAGGGAGCGGCTGTTGAAAAGAGGAACCGCAGAAGGAGCCGCACGGCTGCCGCGCTCGCCACGGTGCTGTCGGCCGCGGTGCTGCTGACCGGATGCGGCGGCAACGAGGAGAAGAAGGCTGTCGCCGCCGGCAAGGACGGAGAGCCGGAGACGCTGGAGCTGAGGTACCAGGGCTCGGTCGGATCGGTGACGTTTCCGGAGCTGGCCGAGGATCTCGGCTATCTGGCCCCGGTCAAGCTCAAGTGGATCGGCAATACGACGAGCGGCCCGCAGGACATCCAGACGGCGGCGACGGGCCAGTCCGACTTCGGCGGAGCGTTCAACGGCGCGATCATCAAGCTGATCTCGGCGGGCGCGCCGATCCGCTCGGTCATCAGCTACTACGGCATGGACGAATTGACGTACAACGGGTATTTCGTGCTGGAGGACAGCCCGATCCGCAGCGCCCGCGATTTGATCGGCAAGAAGGTCGGCATGAATACGCTCGGCGCCCATGCTGAATTCGTGCTCAAGGAGTACCTGAAGCGCGGAGGGCTCAGCGACGACGAGATCAAGCAGGTGACGATCGTCGCGCTGCCGCCGGTCAATACAGAGCAGTCGCTGCGCGCGGGGCAGATCGATGTCGCCGTGCTTGGCGGCATCCTGCGCGACCATGCGCTGGAGCGGGGCGGAGTGCGCAAGCTGTTCAGCGATTTCGAGCTGTTCGGGGCGCAGAGCGCAGGCACGATCGTTTTTACGAAAAAATTCATCGCAGACAATCCGAACACGGTGCGCAAATTCGTCGAAGGCACGTCCAAGGCGATCGAATGGGCGCGCACGCAGCCGAGGGAGACGGTCATCCAGCGCGCTCAGGACATCGTGGCGAAGCGCGGCCGGGAGGAGAGCGGAGACAACCTGAAGTTCTGGAAATCGACGAGCGTCGCCGGCAAGGGCGGCACGATCCGTCCGGAGGAGTTCGAGATCTGGCGCAAATGGCTGGAGGCGAGCGGCGACAAGAAGGCGGCCGGCGTGAAGCTCGAGGACCTGTACACGAACGAGTTCAATCCCTACGCGGAGGAAGACGAGAAGGACACCGGCAAGTAAAACGGCCCAAGCCGAAAAAGGAGAGGGATGCGGATGAGCGAACGGCGGGAAGACGGCAAGCGGGAGGCTCGGCAGGCGGAAGGGCAGGCGGAAGGGCAGGGCGAAGCGTCGGAAGCGGGAGCGAGAGGGGCGGCGGCGACAGCGGGACTGGACCGGGAAGCGGAGAGCCGAGGAGAGGAGAGCCGAGGAGCGAACGGAGCGTCCCCGACATCGGAACCGGTCCGGGAAGCGGCCAAGATCCGGTTTCAGGACGTGACGAAAAAGTTTCTCGTGCGCGAAGGCAAGGAGGTCAAGGAGTTCACGGCCGTCGACGGGCTCGATCTGGACGTGCGGCCGGGCGAGTTCATGGCGGTCGTCGGGCCGAGCGGATGCGGCAAGTCGACGCTGCTCGACCTGCTCGCCGGCCTGTCCCGCCCGACCTCGGGGCAGATCCTGCTCGACGGGCGGCCGGTGACGGGACCGGGCATGGACCGCGGCATCGTCTTCCAGCAATATGCGCTGTTTCCGTGGCGGACCGCGCAGGCGAACATCGAGTTCGGCCTGGAGGCGAAAGGAATCGGAGCCAGGGAGCGGCGCGAGCGGGCCCGTCACTATTTGGCCCTCGTCGGCTTGAGCGGCTTCGAGGGACGTTATCCGCATGAGCTGTCCGGCGGCATGAAGCAGCGGGTGGCGATCGCGCGCAGCCTTGCCTTCGATCCGGAGGTGCTGCTCATGGATGAGCCGTTCGCGGCGCTCGACGCGCAGACGCGCGAGAGCCTGCAGGCGGAGCTGCTCCGCATCTGGGAGCAGACGGGCAAGACGATCCTGTTCATCACCCACGGGATTGACGAGGCGGTCTATCTCGGCCAGCGGGTCGCCGTCATGACGGCGCGGCCGGGGCGCATCAAGCGGATCGTCGACATCCCGCTCGGGCGGCGCTCCGAGGAGGAGGATACGCGCTCCGCGGCGGCGTTCGGCGAGCTGCGGCACGAGATCTGGAGCGAGCTGCGCGAGGAGGTGCGGCTCTCGCAGTCGCAGGACGGCGCGCCGACGGAGGAGCGCGCCGCCAGGTAGCCTCCGGCGGCCGAGTGCCGGAGGCTTGCCCAGAGCGGATTTTCGGGCGGACCGGCTGACGGAGGAGCGGATAAGGGCGCGGACCGCTGCGGACGCGCCGACAAGCGAAGGGAGCGATGGCAATGAGCGTGAACAAAGCGGCGGCAAGAAGCATCCCGTCCCGGGCTGCGACAGCGCCGGAAGGCGCTGCGGCTGCGGGCCGGGAGACGGCCGGGGCCGGACGCGCCGCTGCGGCGGATCGGCCTGCGGCCGAGAGGCTGGAGGCGAGCCGGAGGGGCGGGAGCAGAGCAGCGGCGACGGCCGAAAAGGCCGCGGCTGCGGTCGGAGCGTCCCGGCCTGCGGCGGCGCGGCGGGCGTCCGCATGGACGATCGGCAAGGCGGTGGCAAAGGCGCTGCGGGGCTCGGCGGCGATCGCCGCGCTGGCTCTCGTCTGGGAGACGGCTCCCCGCCTCGGTCTGGTGGATGCGACGTTCCTGCCTCCGCTGTCGGAGGTGCTGAGGGCGTGGGGAGAGCTGGCCGTCTCCGGCTCGCTGCTGGAAAACTTCCAGGCGAGCATCGTCCGGTCGGTCAGCGGGCTGCTGCTGGCGGTCGCGATCGCGATCCCGCTCGGGCTGGCGATCGGCTACTCGCGGACGGCGGCGCTGCTGCTCGGGCCGGTGCTGGAGCTGTTCCGCAACACGGCGGCGCTGGCGTTGCTGCCTGTATTCATCTTGATCCTCGGCATCGGAGAAACGTCGAAGATCTCGATCGTGCTGTTCGCCTGCACCTGGCCGATCCTGCTCAATACGGTGAGCGGCGTGCGCGGCGTCGATCCGCTGCTCGTCAAGTCGGCGCGCTCGCTCGGGCTACCGCCGTTCCAGCTGTTCTGGAAGGTCATCCTGCCGGCATCGCTGCCGTCGGTGTTCACGGGCATCCGGCTGGCGGGCGCCTCGTCGATTCTCGTGCTGATCGCCGCCGAGATGGTCGGGGCCAAGGCCGGGCTCGGCTACCTGATCAACTATACGCAGTACAACTTTCAGATTCCGGAGATGTACGCCGGCATCCTGACCATTTCCGCGCTCGGGCTGCTCATCAACCACGGGCTCGTGCTGCTGGAGCGCCGCTTCTCCGGCTGGAAGGCGAATGCCGAGCGCTGAATAAGCGGACGGGATGGACGGCCGGCGCGTCGTCATGCAAGCCATCGAACGAGGAGGAACGATAGATATGGCAAGAAAAGAAAAGCTGCGCCTCGGCGCATTCCTGATGATTCCGGGTCATCATGTCGCTTCGTGGAGATACGAGCACAGCAACGCCGAGGGCGTGCTGGACTACGGCTTCTACCGGCAGGCGGCGAAGACGGCGGAGCGCGGCAAGTTCGACATGGTGTTCCTGGCCGATGGCTATGCCGTCCACGAGCGCTTCCCGCAGGCGCTGGAGCAGGCGGTGCAGGTGCGGCTGGAGCCGCTGACGCTGCTGTCGGCGCTGGCCGCGGACACGGAGCGGATCGGGCTGGCCGGCACCGTGTCGACGACGTACAACGAGCCTTTTCACGTCGCGCGCAAGTTCGCCTCGCTCGACTACATCAGCCGCGGGCGGGCCGCCTGGAACGTGGTGACGAGCAATACCGAGGACGAGGCGCGCAACTTCAGCCGCGACAAGCATCTGCTGCATGAGCTGCGCTACGAGCGGGCCGAGGAATTCGTCGACGTCGTGCGCCGGCTGTGGGACGGCTGGGAGGACGGCGCGCTGCTGGCGGACAAGGAAGGAGCGCGCTTCGCCGACCGCTCGAAAATCCACCGGACCGACCATCAGGGCAAGTGGTTCCAGGTGCAGGGACCGCTCAACGTCGCCCGTCCGCCGCAGGGCCATCCGGTCGTCATCCAGGCCGGCGCCTCGGAGCCGGGCAAGGAGCTGGCCGCCCGCACGGCGGAGGTCATCTTCACCGCTTGGCAGACGCTGGAGGAGGCGCAGGCGTTCTACCGCGACGTGAAGGGCCGGCTCGCCCGCTACGGCCGGCAGCCGGCGGATTTGAAGATCATGCCGGGCGTCTTTCCGATCATCGGACGTACGGAGGAGGAGGCGCGCGAGAAAAAGGCCCGGTTCGAGGAGCTGATTCCGGTCGAGGCCGGCGTCGCGCTGCTGTCGGGGCTGATCAGCTTCGACCTGAGCCCGTACCCGGTCGACGGGCCGCTGCCGGAGCTGCCGCAGCTGGAGCAGGTGAACGGCGGCAAGAGCCGCTTCCTGCTGCTCAAGGATATCGCCGACCGCGACGGGCTGACGATCCGCCAGCTGTACCAGCGCATCGCCGGGGCGCGCGGCCATCGCGAGATTCTCGGCACGCCGGCGCAGATCGCCGACCAGCTGCAGGAATGGTTCGAGAACGAGGCGGCGGACGGCTTCAACATCATGCCTCCTTACCTGCCGGGCGGGCTGGAGGACTTCGTCGACCTCGTCGTGCCGGAGCTGCAGCGGCGCGGCCTGTTCCGGACGGAATACGAAGGCGAGACGCTGCGCGACCGCCTCGGCCTGCGGCGTCCGGACAACAGCTTCGCCGTCAAGTCGGCCGGCAGCAGCGCGAGCGCCGGCTGAGGCGAGCTGGCTTGCGGCCGGCTGGAGGGCCCCTGAAGGGGAGCTCTCCAGCCGGCCTTTTGGCGTGCGCTGCTGCTGGTCCAGCCCAGTCCAGCCCGCAGCCCGGCCAGCGTCGACCTGCATCGGCCAGCGTCGACCTGCATCGGCCGGCGTCGGCCAGCGTCGGGCGGCGGCTGACGGAAGCAGGCGCTGGTCGAGGCGCACGCCAAAGGGCCGATGAGGGCGCCTCAGCCCGGCAGCCACAGCGGAGAAAGGGCTCCAAGCAGCTGCGCGGCGGCGACGGCGGCCCAGAGCAGGCCGGCCGCGAGCGGACGGCGCCGGCTGCGCAGCTGCAGCGCCGCGCCGATCCCGAGCAGGATGGCGGAGAAGAGCAGAAAAGCTTGCATGCAGAAAACCTCCCGTCAAGAAGCGTCGATAGATCCAGTCTAATCGGCGCTTCTTAACGGGAGGCTTTTGAAGTTCTTAGGAAATTCTTAAAGCGGCAGGCGCACGATGAATTCGGTCCGGCGCTTCGAGCTGGCGGCCTCGATGACGCCGCCGTGCAGGTCGACGATGCTTTTGACGATGGCGAGGCCGAGGCCGCTGCCCCCGGTCTGGCGCGAGCGGGAGGCGTCGACGCGATAGAAGCGGTCGAACAGCCGCGGCAGATGGCTCGGCGGGATCGGCTCTCCGTAATTGCGGAAGACGACCTCGGCCATCAGCGCTGCGGTTTCGTTCGGCATCGCCGCCTGGTCCGCCGCTGCGTCAGCTTCTTCTTCATCCGGCGAAGCCGATCCGGCTGCCGGACGTACATAAATATCGACTGCGCCGCCGGAGGCTCCGTAGCGGATGGCGTTGGTCAGCAGATTTTCGAATACGCGCAGCAGCAGCTCCGGATCGGCCTGGACGAGCAGCGGCTGTCCGGACGGATGGACCCGGCAGGCCATGCCGGCTTCCTCCAGCAGCGGCTCGTACTCGTCGGCGAGCTGGCGCAGGAACGGATTCAAGTCGACCGGCTCCGCCTGCAGCGGCATCGACCCGCCCGCGACGCGCGTGTACTCGAACAGGTCGTCGATGAGCTTGCGCAGCACGAGCGCCTTGTCGTAGGCGATGTCGACGTACTGGCGCAGCTCCAGCTCGTCGCGGTAGCGGTCTTTCTGGATATATTCGAGAAAGCCGAGGATCGACGTGAGCGGCGTGCGCAGGTCGTGCGAGACGCCGGTGATGAGGTCGTTCTTGGCCTGCGCGGCCGACCGCTCCTCCTGCTGGGCGATGGCGAGCCGGCGAGCCATCTCGTTGACGCTGCGGGAGACGGCCCCGAGCTCGTCGGCGCTGTCGTCCTCGATGCGATGCGCCAGGTCGCCGCCGGCGATCTGCTGCAGCCCGTCCGTGATGGCGTCGAACCGCTGCAGGAAGCGGCGCGACATCCAGAAGAACAGGCCGAGGAACAGCGCCGTTCCGGCGGCGAGCATGATCGGCAAGGATCCGATGCCGTTGATGGCGGCGACGAGCAGGCGGGTAATGGGAAAGGAGCGGCTCGGGTTGTAGCGCAGCAGCAGCTCCGAGAGGAAATAGCCGAGCCAGACGAGCGCGGCCATCGCCGCCAGGCTGAGCGCGAAGCGCAGCAGCAGCTTCCACAGGAACGTCTGCAGCATGCGGGTCATCATCGGCCGAGCTTCTCCAGCTTGTAGCCGACGCCCCAGACGGTCTTGATGTAGCGCGGCTGCCTCGGGTCCGCCTCGATCTTCTCGCGCAGCTTGCGGATATGCACCATGACGGTGTTGGCCGACTCGTAGAACGGCTCCTGCCAGACGAGCTCGTACAGCTGCTCCATGCTGTAGACGCGGCCGGGGTGGCGCAGCAGCAGCTCCAGGATGCCGAACTCGCGCGGAGTGAGGCGGATCTCCTCGTCCTCGACGGTCACCTCGCGCGTCATCGTGTCGAGCGCGATGCCGTCATGGCGGAGCACCGTAGACGGCTGCGCCGCGGCGCCGGTCTCCGCCGGACGGAGCGCGGCATAGCGCCGCAGCTGGCTCTTGATGCGCGCGACGAGCTCGAGCGGGCTGAACGGCTTGGTCACATAGTCGTCGGCGCCGACGCTCAGGCCGTGGATCTTGTCGATCTCCTCGCTTTTGGCCGACAGGAAGATGATCGGCATCTGGCGGCGCTCGCGGATCGCGAGGCAGATCTCGATGCCGCTCGCGCCGGGCATCATGATGTCGAGCACGACGAGATCGACCGGCTCGCGCTCGATGATCGCCAGCGCCTCCTCCCCGCTTGAGGCGGTCCGCAGGCGCACCTTTTCCGATTGGAGATAGAGGCTGATGAGCTTGATGATCTCGGCTTCGTCGTCGATGATCAGCACCGTCTGCTCGTTCATAGGCGTTCGACTTCCTTTCGATCGGCCGCCTTTTCCGCGGCTCGATCAGCTTTTTTGCCCGTTCGCCTTTATGGAAGGGGCTTGAAATGGTAAACTTTGAAGGATACGTCATACGTTCAAGGAGCCTGATGTGGCCAAGGTAAAAATCAAGTTCGCCTGCACGTCGTGCGGCACGGAATCGCCCAAGTGGCTGGGCAAGTGCCCTGGCTGCGGCGAATGGAACACGATGGTAGAGGAAAAGGAAACGGTTGTCAAGACGGCCGGGGTCGGCTTGTCCGCCCCGATGTCCCGCGGGACGAAAGAAAAGCCGCGTTCCATCATAGATATCAATACGGGTCAGGAGCCCCGCATCGAGAGCACCATCGGCGAGCTGAACCGCGTGCTCGGCGGCGGCGTCGTGCCGGGCTCGCTCATCCTCGTCGGAGGCGATCCCGGCATCGGCAAGTCGACGCTGCTGCTGCAGGCATCCCATGCCTTGGCCGCGGCCGGACTCAAGGTGCTGTACATCTCGGGCGAGGAGTCGATCCGTCAGACCAAGCTGCGCGCCGACCGGCTCGGCGCGCTCGCCGAGTCGCTGTATGTACTGTGCGAGACCAATATGGAGCATATTAACGAGGCGATCGAGTCGGTTGGACCGGATTTCCTCGTCATCGACTCCATCCAGACCGTCTACGATCCGAGCGTGCCTTCGGCTCCGGGCAGCGTCGCCCAGGTGCGCGAATGCACGGCGCATTTCATGCGCTCGTCCAAGATCGGCGGCATCGCGACGGTGCTGGTCGGCCATGTGACCAAGGAAGGCGCCATCGCCGGTCCGCGCCTGCTGGAGCATATGGTGGACTGCGTCCTTTATTTCGAGGGAGAGCGGCATCATTCCTACCGGCTGCTGCGGGCGGTCAAAAACCGCTTCGGCTCGACCAACGAGATCGGCATCTTCGAAATGGGCGAGGACGGCCTGCGAGAGGTCGCCAATCCGTCCGAGCTGTTCCTGTCGGAGCGCCCGCTCGGCGTCTCCGGCTCGACCGTCGTCGCCAGCATGGAGGGGACGCGCCCGGTGCTCGTGGAGCTGCAGGCGCTCGTCGCGCCGACGCATTTTCCGTCGCCGCGGCGGATGTCCGCCGGCTTCGACCATCACCGGATGGCGCTCATCATCGCCGTGCTGGAGAAGCGGATGGGCCTGTTCCTGCAGACGCAGGACGCCTATCTCAACGCCGCCGGCGGGGTGCGGCTCGACGAGCCGGCCGTAGACCTGGCGGCGGCGGTCGCCATCGCCTCCAGCTTCAAGGACGCGCCGACGAAGCCGGACGACGTCATTTTCGGCGAGGTCGGCTTGACCGGCGAGGTGCGCGCCGTGTCGCGGGCGGAGCAGCGGGTCAAGGAAGCGCAGAAGCTCGGCTTCAAGCGGGTGATCCTGCCGGAAAAGAGCCTCAAGGGCTGGAAGCCGCCTGACGATATCAAGATCGTAGGCGTCAATACGGTTGCGGAAGCGCTCCGCGCGGCGCTTGAATAGGGGGACTACCATACCGATGAAGGAAACCAAAGAGAACGAGATCACAAACCAGCTGCTGCAGCTGGTCGCGCCCGGAACGGCGTTCCGCGACGGACTCGACAACGTGCTGCGGGCCAAGACCGGCGCGCTGCTCGTCGTCGGCTACAGCCCGGAGGTGATGGAGGTCGTCGACGGGGGCTTTTCGATCAACTGCGAGTTCTCGCCGAACTATCTCTACGAGCTCGCCAAGATGGACGGCGCGATCATCCTCAGCGAGGACCTGAAGCGCATCCTTTATGCCAATACCCAGCTCATCCCCGACTCGTCGATTCCGTCGATCGAGACGGGCATCCGCCACCGCACCGCGGAGCGGGTCGCCAAGCAGACCGGACGGCTTGTCGTCTCGATCTCGCAGCGGCGCAACATCATCACGCTGTACATGGGCAGCCTGCGCTATTCGCTCAAGGACATGGGCGTCATCCTGACGAAGGCCAACCAGGCGATCCAGACGCTCGAGAAGTACAAGGCGGTGCTCAAGCAGTCGTTCACGAACCTGTCGGCGCTGGAGTTCGAGGAGCTCGTGACGCTGCAGGAGGTCGCGCATGTCATCCATCGCGTCGAGATGGTGCTGCGCATCAAGATGGAGATCAAGCGCTACGTCAACGAGCTCGGCACGGAGGGCCGCCTCATCAGTATGCAGATGGAGGAGCTGATCGGCGGCGTCGAGGAGGACGCTTGGTTCCTGCTCAAGGACTATGCGCGCGACAACAGCGACGAGCGGCTGCGCGAGGTGCGCGCGGGGCTCAAGAAGCTGAGCAACGACGAGCTGATGGACGCCCCGCATGTGATCCGGCTGCTCGGCTATCCGCAGGGCGCCGCGATCGCCGACGAGGCGGTGCAGCCGCGCGGCTATCGCCAGATGTACCGCATCCCGAGGCTGCCTCTGGTCATCATGAACAACCTGATCGAGCGCTTCGGCAACCTGCCGAACATCGTCATGGCGACGATCGCCGAGCTCGACGAGGTGGACGGCATCGGCGAGGTGCGCGCCCGCGCGATCAAGGAAGGGCTGCGCCGCATCCAGGATCAAATGTTCATTGACAGGCAAATCTGATTCCCCTAGAATGGGGGAATGCCATGCGGCCTGAATGGATGAACGTGGAAAAATTTCCATGCCTGACTTCAAGCTTCGCCGGGCATAGTAGAGATGAGGTGGAAGCAAGTGTTCGCAAAGTCGTTGCCGAGCCTTTTTACGATAGGAAACCTGTTCCTCGGGATTGTGTCGATCATTCTCGTGTTCAATGATAAACCGGAGATGGCGGCGATGATGGTCATCATCGCCATGCTGCTCGACGGCGTGGACGGACGCGTCGCCCGCGCGCTGGGCGTGACGAGCGAGTTCGGCAAGGAGCTCGATTCCTTGTCGGACGTCATCTCCTTCGGCGTCGCGCCGGCCTTCATCATGTACGTCGTCGCCTTCCAGGAGCTGAACTCCGACGCGGCCTCATGGATCGTCACCGCGATCTTCCCGATCTGCGGCGCGCTCCGGCTGGCTCGCTTCAACGTCGTCAGCAACGTCGCGCCGGGCTATTTCATCGGCTTGCCGATTCCGGCCGCGGGCGGAATCCTGGCGACGCTGGCGCTGTTCCACAACGACATCCAGCCATGGGTGCTCATGGCGAGCACGCTCGGCCTGGCGCTGCTCATGGTCAGCACGGTCAAGTACCCGAACTTCAAGAAGATCGGCCTGCCCAAGAGCGCGATCTGGAGCATCCCGGTCGTCGTCGGCATCGCCGTCGTGCTGGGCATCGCGTTCCCGGACCAGCTGAGCAAGATCATCTTCGTGCCGCTGCTCCTGTACGCGCTCTACGGCCTAAAAAAAAACGTTAATGTCCAAGGACGTCTTCGCCGCCGCCGCCGCGCGCAGGGCGACGAGGACCTCGAGGAGCGTCGCCGCAAGCGGCGCAGCGTCTAGGATCGCGAGATCCTCGAACGAAAAAAAATCCAGGCATCCGCTGCAAGCGGACGGCCTGGATTTTTTGCTTTTCAAGCGGATCTAGGTGAGATTGAAGACGCCGAGCGTAGAGCACTTGTCGGATTCGGCCTTGACGACCTCGTCCAGGTCGATGTCCAGCAGGTTGCAGAGGGCGGACATGTAGAACAGGTTGCGGCCGAGCTCCGCCTTGAGCACGTCTCGGCAGTTCTCGCATACGGCGCCGTCCATGTGGGACTCGAGCAGCCGCTTGGCCGTCTCCAGCTCCGGCTCCTCGGAATAATGCTGCCTGGACGCCTGGATCTCGATGCAGCCGCATTCCGTGACGGCCTTGGCCACGGCGCGGTTCACCGCCGCTCCGGTCTGGCCGAACTTGGACAGCACGTCCAGCACGCTGCGGTGGCGCAATATCAGTTCCGATACCTGCTCCTGAAAATCGTGAAGCGTTGGTGCGCTCATCGTACCCACCTCTTTCGCGAAGGTTTCGTTTGAAGTAAAGGCTATCCCCATTATACAGCGCCTCCTTCCGAAAACAAAAAGCATTTGCCCATTATGAGAAATCCTTCATGACGTCAGGCAGCGGCTGCCGCCCTTCCTTTCCATGCGGCCGCGCGCCGTGCCGCTCGGGCGGTTTAGCCTTCGCCAGATTGGAACATACTGGCTAATGGAGGTGGCGACTAAGCTATGGTAAAACGTATTCTGCAATTACTCGGACTTGTATTTGGCGGCATGCTGGGCTCCCAGGCGGGCATCGGCGCCGGTGGCAGCCTCCCGGCTGGCATGGGCTACAGCGCCTTGGCCGGGAGCTACGGCTCCATGGGCTATTATCTGGGACTCGGGGTCGGCGCGTTCTGCGGCCTGCTGCTCGCGACTGCGCTCGCCGGGCAGGCGCAGCGGCTGCTCGGGGAAGGCGCGCGGCGAGCCGCCGAGCTGCCTGCGGCCGACCTGCTCGCCGGCGCGGCCGGACTGACCTGCGGCCTCGTGCTGTCGGCGCTGCTCTACCCGTCGGTCTCGCGCCTGCCGGAGTCGGCGGCGATGATCGCGCCCGCGCTGCTGACGCTCGGCCTCGGCTATGTCGGGTTGACGGTCGGCCTTCGCAAGAAGGAGGAGCTGACCGCCGGACTGACGGCGCTGCTGCAGCCGAAGGCGGCGCCGGAGCCGGAGAAGGTCGAGCCGGTCAACTTCGAAGAGCATAAGATCATGGACACGAGCGTCATCATCGACGGCCGGATCGCGGACATCTGCAAGACCGGCTTCATCGAGGGCACGCTCGTCATCCCGGAGTTCGTCCTGGAGGAGCTGCAGCATATCGCCGACTCGTCGGATCTGCTCAAGCGCAACCGCGGCCGCCGCGGCCTCGACATCCTGAACAAGATCCAGAAGGAGCTCGACGTCAAGGTGCTCATCTACGAGGGCGACTTCGAGGATGTGAGCGAGGTGGACAGCAAGCTCGTGAAGCTGGCGAAGCTGCTGCGCGGCAAGGTGCTGACCAATGACTTCAACCTCAACAAGGTGTGCGAGCTGCAGGGCGTGTCGGTGCTGAACATCAACGACCTCGCCAACGCCGTCAAGCCGGTCGTGCTGCCGGGCGAGGAGATCGTCGTGCAGATCATCAAGGACGGCAAGGAGCATGGACAAGGCGTCGCCTATCTCGACGACGGCACGATGATCGTTGTCGAGGGCGGACGCGACTACATCGGCATGACGATGGAGGTGCTCGTGACGAGCGTGCTGCAGACGTCGGCGGGAAGGATGATCTTCGCCAAGCCCAAGCTGTTGGAAAAAGCGCTGTAACGAGGTATGATAAGGAAATGAACGTTACAGCGGGATGTGAGCAAACATGAAGGACGGCAAGGAGCCGGCGAAGCGGGCTTCGGGGCTTCGTCCGCAGAGCGGGGCGGCCGCCGGCGAGGCTGCGGCTGAGGCTGGAGCGCCGGGCGCTTCGGAGCCGCGCTGGGGCGCGGTCGTCGTCGCCGCCGGCCGCGGCACGCGGATGGGCACGGCCGAGAGCAAGCAGTTTCTCGAGCTCGGCGGCAAGCCGCTGCTGATCCATTCGCTGGAGCTGCTGCAGGGGATGGACGAGGTCGCCGAGATCGTGCTCGTGACCGGAGCTTCGGATGTGGAGCGGTGCCGCGACTGGTGCCGCTCCTATCGCTTGTCCAAGGTGGCGGCGGTGCTGGAGGGCGGCAGCGAGCGGCAGCACAGCGTGCGGCTCGGACTGCGCGGTCTCGGGACGGAGTGGGCGCTCGTCCACGACGGGGTGCGGCCGCTCGTCACCGCTGCCGCCGTGCGGGCCTGCCTGCGACGGGCCGAGCAGACGGGAGCGGCCGTGCTGGCCGTGCCGGTCAAGGACACGATCAAGCAGGCGGACGAGCACGGAGTCATCGTCGCCACGCCGGACCGAAGCAGCTTGTGGGCGATCCAGACGCCGCAGGCTTTTCGCCGTGTCCGGCTGCTGGAGGCCCATGAGCAGGCGCTTGCGAGCGGCTTTCTCGGCACGGACGACGCGATGGCGGTAGAGCGGCTCGGCGATCCGGTGTCGGTCGTCGAGGGCGAATATACGAACATCAAGATCACGACGCCGGAGGATCTCCCGTACGCGGAGTTCCTGCTGGCGCGGCGGGAGAGGGGAGCGGAATCATGATTCGGATCGGACAAGGCTTTGACGTGCATCAGCTGGTGGAGGGACGTCCGTGCATCATCGGCGGCGTGACGATTCCGTTCGAAAAGGGGCTGCTCGGCCACTCCGACGCGGACGTGCTGCTGCATACGGTGGCGGACGCGCTGCTCGGCGCGCTTGCGCTCGGCGACATCGGCAAGCATTTTCCCGACACGGACCCCGCGTTCAAGGACGCGGACAGCCTGAAGCTGCTAGAGCAGGTGTGGGGGCTGATCAAGGAGCGGGGCTGGCGCCTCGGCAACCTCGACTGCACGATCATCGCCCAGGCGCCCAAGATGGCGCCGCATATTCCGGCGATGGTCGAGATCATCGCGCGCGCGCTCGAGGCGCAGCCGGATCAAGTCAACGTCAAGGCGACGACGACCGAGAAGCTCGGCTTCCCCGGACGCGGCGAGGGCATCGCCGCGCAGGCGGTTGTCTGCCTCGTGCAGGGTGTGCTATGATGGCACTTATTTTAAGAGGCTGAACGAAAAGGGGAAACCGACATGGCACAAAACGAAGTCCGCGTCCGCTACGCGCCGTCGCCGACGGGACATCTGCATATCGGCAACGCGCGCACCGCGCTGTTCAACTACCTGTACGCCCGCCGCCACGGCGGCAAGTTCATCGTGCGCATCGAGGATACGGACGTCAAGCGCAACGTGGCCGGCGGCGAGGAGAGCCAGCTCAAGTTCATGGCCTGGCTCGGCATTACCTGGGATGAGAGCGTCGATGTCGGCGGCGGCTATGGCCCGTATCGGCAGACGGAGCGGCTCGACATCTACCGCGAATACTGGCAGGACCTGCTGGACCGCGGCCTGGCGTACCGCTGCTACTGCACCGAGCAGGAGCTCGAGCAGGAGCGCGAGGAGCAGGCCGCGCGCGGCGAGACGCCGCGCTACTCGGGCCGCCACCGCGACCTGACGCCGGAGCAGCAGGCCGCCTTCGAGGCGGAAGGCCGCGTGGCGAGCATCCGCTTCCGCGTGCCGGAGAACCGGACCTACGAGTGGAACGATATGGTCAAAGGCACGATCCGCATCGACACGAGCGAGACGGGCGACTTCGTCATCGTCAAGAAGGACGGCATTCCGACGTACAACTTCGCGGTGGCGGTCGACGACCATCGGATGAAGATCTCCCATGTGCTGCGGGGCGAGGACCATATCTCCAACACGCCGCGCCAGCTCATGATCTACGAGGCGCTCGGCTGGGAGCCGCCGCTGTTCGCGCACATGACGCTGATCGTCAACGAGCAGCGCAAGAAGCTGAGCAAGCGCGACGAGTCGATCATCCAGTTCATCGAGCAGTACGAGCAGCTCGGCTACTTGCCGGAGACGCTGTTCAACTTCATCGCGCTGCTCGGCTGGTCGCCGGAGGGCGAGCAGGAGCTGTTCACGCGCGAGCAGCTCGTCGAGGCGTTCGACGCCGACCGGCTGAGCAAGAGCCCGGCGGTATTCGACACGAACAAGCTCGCCTGGATGAACGGCGAATACATCAAGCAGCTCGAGCTGCCGCGTCTCGTCGACCTGTGCCTGCCGCATCTGCAGCAGGCGGGCCGCGTCAGCGCCGAGCCGGACGCGCGCGAGCGCGAGTGGGCGGCCGACCTGATCGCCCTGTACCGCGAGAAGCTGCGCTGGGGCGCGGAGATCGTGCCGCTGACCGAGCTGTTCTTCCTCGAATCGTACGAGGACGAGGCGGAGGCGCGCGAGGTGCTGGCGGAGGAGACGGTGCCGCAGGTGCTGTCGGCGTTCCTCGCGGGCATCCAGACGATCGAGCCGGAGGCTTGGAGCGAGGAGGGCGTCAAGGCGCTCATCAAGTCCGTGCAGAAGGAGACCGGCTGCAAGGGCAAGGCGCTGTTCATGCCGATCCGCGCCGCCGTCACCGGCCAGACGCACGGTCCGGACCTGAACCGCACGATCGTGCTGCTCGGACGCGGCAAAGTGGAAAGCCGCCTGCGCGCGCGCCTGCAGGGCTGAGCCCGGAGCGGGCACCTTGCGCTTTGCCGCTTATGGAGTATACTAAAGGTAATTCAAGCACCGATACCGACCGGCTTTGAACAGGATCGGATCGCCATGCCCGGGATTGCAGAGAGGACCTCCGCCATGCAGCCGGCCCGCCCGTTTTCGCGGCGCCGCCGAGTGCAGCGGCGGCTGCGAGAGGTCCATCCCGGCGGCGAATCCGCTGCACCTGCGAGCCTTGCTCCGAGCCCGCTCCCTGCGGTCCGCCACGCGGCCGACACAGGCGAGCCGGGGGTAGGCGGCAACGTCCGGCCTTCGTTACAGGCCCGAGAGTCAGGATTGTCCGCGCCGCGGACGGTTCTGAACCGCAGAGTGGAACCGCGCCATCGACGCCTCTGCAGCCCTTGGGCTGCAGAGGCTTTTTTTCATCCTGACGCACGTCCTGTCGTCAAGGCTGAAGGGGGGCTAGAGACATGATTCGCCACATCAAATCCGATATTCGGGCCGTATTCGACAACGATCCCGCCGCGCGCAGCATTTTCGAGGTCGTCTTCACGTACTCGGGCCTGCACGCGATCTGGGCGCATCGGATCGCGCACGCGCTGTTCAAGCGCCGGCTGTTCACGCTGGCGCGCATCGTCTCGCAGGTGAGCCGGTTCATGACCGGCATCGAGATCCATCCCGGCGCCCGCGTCGGCGACCGGCTGTTCATCGACCACGGCATGGGCGTGGTCATCGGGGAAACCTGCGAGATCGGCGACGATGTCGTCATTTACCAGGGGGTCACGCTCGGGGGCACGGGCAAGGAGAAGGGCAAGCGCCATCCGACGATCGGCAGCAACGTCGTCATCGGCTCCGGCGCGAAGGTGCTCGGCTCGTTCCGGGTCGGCGACAACTGCAACATCGGGTCCAACTCGGTCGTGCTGAGAGAGGTGCCGGACAACAGCACCGTCGTCGGCAACCCCGGGCGCATCGTCAAGCGCAACGGCCTCAAGGTCGGGGATCGGCTGGACCATGCGAAGCTGCCCGATCCGGTCATCGAGATGTTCCGAAGCATGCAGAACGAGATCAATCTCCTGAGGACGCAAGTGAGCGAGCTGCGCGAGAGCGCGGCGGAGCGGGACGTCCGGGAGCATCATGAGCGGCAGGTCAGGCTGCCGGTAGGCGGAGGGGAGCAGCAGCGATGAGTCTGCAGATCTACAATACGATGAGCCGGAGGCAGGAAGAGTTCATCTCCCAGCAGCCGGGTAAAGTAAAGATGTACGTGTGCGGCCCGACCGTATACGACTATATCCATATCGGCAACGCGCGTCCGGCGATTTTTTTCGACGTCGTTCGCCGCTACCTGGAGGCGGTCGGCTATGAGGTCGACTACCTCGTCAACTTCACCGATGTCGACGACAAGCTGATCCGCAAGGCGGAGCAGCTCGGCACGACGGTGCCGGAGGTGGCCGAGCGCTTCATCGAGGCGTTCTACGAGGACACGGAGCGGCTGGGCGTACGCCGGGCGACGCGCAATCCGCGCGTCATGGAGCATATTCCGCAGATCGTCGCCTTCATCGGCGAGCTGGTCGACAAGGGCGCGGCATACCCGAGCGGCGGCGACGTCTATTTCCGCACCAAGTCGTTCGCCGCATACGGCCAGCTGTCCCATCAAAACCTCGAGGAGCTGCAGCTCGGCATCCGCATCGGCATCGACGAGCGCAAGGAGGACCCGCAGGACTTCGTGCTCTGGAAAGGCGCCAAGCCCGGCGAGATCAGCTGGGAAAGCCCTTGGGGAGCGGGACGGCCGGGCTGGCATATCGAGTGCTCGGCGATGGCCCGCGAATATTTGGGCGATACGCTGGACATCCACGGCGGCGGCCATGACTTGCAGTTCCCGCATCACGAATGCGAGTGCGCGCAGTCGGAGTCGCTGACGGGAAAGCCGCTGTCGCATTATTGGATGCACAACGGATTCATCAACATCGACAATCAGAAAATGTCGAAGTCGCTCGGCAACGGCATCACCGTGAACGAGCTGCTGAAGCGCATCAAGCCGGAGGCGATCCGCTACTTCATGCTGTCGGGCCATTACCGCGCGCCGCTCAACTTCAGCGACGACACGGTGGAGCAGGCGCTCGGCAGCGTGGTGCGCATCGCCAACTGCCGCGTCAACCTGGAGCATCGGCTCGGCGCCGTCGATCCGGACGGCTCCGGCGCAGCAGGCTGGCATGCGCGGCTGGACGCGCCGGTCGGCGCGCTGCGCTATGAGCCGCAGACGGGAGACGAGCCGTTCGACGGCCGGCTGCGGGGACTGCGCGACCGCTTCGCCGCCAAGCTGGACGACGACTTCAACACGCCGGACGCGATCACGGTCTGGTTCGAGCTCGTCGCCGAGGCGAATGCGCTGCTCAAGCTGCCGGTCGCCCCGGCCCCGGCGCTGCGCGCGCTGCTCGGCCTGATGGACGTCATGGACGGCGTGCTCGGCCTGCTGCCGCGGGCGGACGAGGCGGCGGGACTGCTGGACGCCGAGGTCGACGCGCTCATCGCCGAGCGCACGCAGGCGCGCGCGGACAAGAACTGGAAGCGCGCGGACGAGATCCGCGATCTGCTGGCGGAGCAGGGCATCCTGCTGGAGGATACGCCGCAGGGCATCCGATGGCGGCGCAAATGAGCGGCGGCATCGATCCGAAGGCGGCCGGCGCCGCTCCGCTCGGTGAGCAGACGTTCCAGCCGCTGTCTTATGAGGCGCCTTCCAAGCGGCCCGAGCTGCTGAACCCCGTCGTGCTCGCCTATGCCGGCGATGCGGTGTTCGAGCTGCTCGTCCGCCAGCATCTCGTCGCCGGAGACCGGCTCAAGCCGCAGCAGCTGCATCGCGCCGCGACCGGCATCGTCTCGGCCAAGGCGCAGCGCCGCTGGCTCGAGCTGTGGGCGCCGATGCTCGACGAGGAGGAGCAGGACATCGTGCGCCGCGCGCGCAACGCCAAGTCCGGCCAGCCTCCGCGCAACGCCGATCCTCACGACTATCGCCTGGCCACCGCCCTCGAAGGGCTGGTCGGCTATCTATACTATCAAGGCCGGACCGAGAGGCTCCGGGAATTGATGGCGGCCGTGTTCGCAGCGCTCGAGGCGGACCGCCAAAAGGAGAACATGAATGAGCACTGACAAACCGAATCAAGAAACCGAGCCGGCGCAGGACTGGATCGCCGGCAAGCACCCTGTGCTCGAGGCGCTCCGCTCCGGGCGCGAGCTCAACAAGATCTGGATCGCCGATACGGTGCAGAAGCCGTCGGTCGGTCCGATTCTCGCCGAAGCGAAAAACGCCGGCATCGTCGTACAGTTCGTCGACAAGCGCCGGCTCGACCAGCTTGGCCTCGGCGTCGCGCATCAGGGCGTCGTCGCCCAGGCGGCGGCGTACCGCTACGCGGAGGTGGACGAGCTGCTCTCGCGGGCCAAGGGGAGCGGCCGACCGCCGCTGCTGCTCATCCTCGACGAGATCGAGGACCCTCACAACCTGGGCTCGATCCTCCGTACGGCCGAATGCACGGGCGTGCACGGCGTCATCATTCCGAAGCGCCGCTCCGCCGGCCTGACCGCGACCGTGTGGAAGACCTCGGCCGGAGCGGCCGAGCATGTGCCGGTGGCGCGCGTGACCAACCTGGCGCAGACGATCGAGACGCTCAAGGAGGAGGGCATCTGGATCGCGGGCGCGGACGTCAGCGCGAGCCAGGACGTGTACCGGACCGACTTCAACCTGCCGCTCGCGCTCGTCATCGGCAACGAGGCGAAGGGCATGGGACGCCTCATCCGGGAGAAATGCGACTTCCTCGTGAAGCTGCCGATGCTCGGCCAGCTCAATTCCCTCAACGCCTCCGTCGCCGCCGGCGTGCTGATGTACGAGGTCGTGCGGCAGCGCGGGAGCGTCTAGTCCGCCGTGGCACGGCAGCCGGACGTCCTGCTGGTGGACGGCTACAACATCATCGGCGCCTGGCCGGAGCTGGAGCGCCTCAAGGAAGCGAACCTCGAGGAAGCGAGGGAGCGGCTGCTCCATCTGCTCGCCGATTACCAGGGCTTCACCGGCATGGAAGTTTATGTCGTGTTCGACGCCCATCAGGTGGCAGGCAGCCGTTCCGCCTACAAGCAGCATAAGATCACGGTCGTCTTCACCAAGGAAAAGGAGACGGCTGACGAATGCATCGAGCGCTTGTCCGGGGAGCTGCGCAAGCGCAGCCGGAGCATCTACGTCGCGACGTCGGACTCCGTCGAGCAGCATGTCGCCTTCGGCAAGGGCGCTCTCCGGCTGTCCGCGCGGGAGCTGCAGCTGGAGCTCGACCAGAACCGGCGGCAGATCGCCCGCTCGCTGAAGGACGATACGCCCAAAAGCCGCAATACGATCGACGGAAACCTCAGCCTGGACGCCCGGATGAAGCTCGAACGGATGAGGCGCGGAGAGTGACAATCGTCATTGCGTTAAAAACATGTAAATAAAATTGCCGCGGAGATAGCGGTTTCAATCCATTCGAGCCCGATTCCAACCACTTTTATCCATTATAGAACGCTCGTTTGCGTTGACGATGTCAAGAGACGTCTTGTATACTTGGCTTATTCTTTTTTGGGAAATATGACCGCCATCAAATGCTACCAATAGACTAGCTGTGCACGCTTTGCAGGCCGGAGGGATTGTTTGTGAGCATCGACCTCAGAGAATGGAGTACGCATGATTATGACTGCCGAACGGATGAGGACGTCGTCGAGGCGGTGCGCATAGGCGACAGCGAAGCGCTGGAATACCTGATCAACAAGTACCGGAACTTTGTCCGGGCCAAAGCCCGCTCGTACTTCCTCATCGGCGCCGACCGGGAGGATATCGTGCAGGAGGGCATGATCGGACTCTACAAGTCGATCCGCGACTTCCGCGGGGACAAGCTCGCTTCCTTCAAGGCGTTCGCCGAGCTGTGCATCACCCGGCAGATCATTACGGCCATCAAGACCGCGACCCGCCAGAAGCATATCCCGCTCAACTCCTATGTTTCTCTGGACAAGCCCATCTACGACGAGGATTCCGACCGTACGCTGCTGGACGTCATCTGCGGCACGCGGGTCAGCGATCCGGAGGAGCTCCTCATCAATCAGGAGGAGTTCGTCGGGCTGGAGGACAAGATGTCCGAGATTCTCAGCGATCTCGAGCGCAAGGTGCTCATGCTGTATCTCGACGGACGCTCGTACCAGGAGATCGCCGTCGATCTGGACCGTCACGTCAAGTCCATCGACAACGCCCTTCAACGGGTGAAGCGCAAGCTGGAGAAGTACTTGGAGCTGCGCGACGTCAGCATCTGAACCGCCGGCCCTCGAGCCGGCACGACCCTGCGGGGTCTTTTTTTGTTATAGAATTCTATGAGACTGTCGATACTGGTACGGCGAGGAACAGCTGCGGGCGGATTCGGAAGACCCGATGCTTTCATTTTCCGGTCCCGGAGCGAGCGCGGGCGAGAGGCGACTTCGCGCGCGCGGCGCGGCTTCCCGGCGCTGCCGGCCCCTAGGAATTGCGTTGACATGCAAGAATCCCGTATGATAAGGTACTTAGAGTGACTCGGATCAGGCCTGAGGCCTCTTTGAGTCCGTTCGCACGTTGTGCGGCATTCATTTATGCGATCGGGAGGTGACTTTAATGCGGGTTATCATTACCCTGGCTTGCACGAGCTGCAAGCAGCGGAATTACACCAACACCAAGAACAAGCGTAATCACCCCGACCGTATGGAGATGAGGAAGTTCTGCAAGTTCTGCAATGAACACACTCCTCACCGCGAGACAAGATAGTCATGGAGGTGGGACCAGATGGCTTTTCTTGCAAGGATCAAGCAGAACTTCGGGTCAACATTCGGTTTCTTCGCAGACAGCTGGGCTGAGCTTAAGAAAGTACGCTGGCCAAACCGTAAAGAGTTGACAAGCTATACGCTCGTCGTGCTCGTGACGATCGTGTTTGTGACGATTTACTTTTGGCTTCTTGACATCGGGATCTCGTCATTGGTTGAACTGATCGTTTAAGAAGGGTCCAAAGGTGGATTGGAATGGAAAAACGATGGTATGTGGTTCATACTTACTCGGGCTATGAGAACAAGGTGAAGGCCAACCTCGAGCGCCGCGTCGAATCCATGGGCATGGAGGACAAGATCTTCCGCGTGCTTGTTCCGATGGAAGAAGAGATCGTGAACAAGGACGGCAAGAAGAAGACCGTCATGCGCAAAGTCTACCCGGGCTACGTCCTGGTAGAGATGATCCAGACCGACGATTCGTGGTATGTCGTCCGCAATACGCCCGGCGTAACGGGATTCGTAGGCTCGACCGGATCCGGCTCCAAGCCGACGGCGCTGCTTCCTGAGGAAGTGGACGCGATCCTCAACCATATGGGGATGTCGGAACCGAAGCCGAAGATGGAGTTCGAGCTCAAGGAAACCGTGCGCGTGACCGTGGGTCCGTTCGCCAATTTTGTCGGAGTCATCGAAGAGATTCAGCTCGACAAAAACAAGCTCAAGGTGCATGTGAACATGTTCGGACGGGAAACCCCGGTTGAACTTGACTACACGCAGGTCGAGAAGGTATAATGAACCGGTTGTTTCCGGCTTTCCAGGGGTTCTCTGGAGGTCGGGGCGCGAGCGATCGCGCAGCGTTATAGTTGGATCGCAGGAGGTGTAACTCATGGCAAAAAAGGTCATCAAGCTGGTCAAGCTGCAAGTTCCGGCAGGCAAAGCCAACCCGGCTCCGCCAATCGGTCCTGCACTCGGTCAAGCAGGCGTCAACATCATGGCGTTCTGTAAGGAATTCAACGCGCGTACGGCGGATCAAGCCGGCCTGATCATTCCGGTCGTCATCACCGTATTCGAAGACCGTTCCTTCACGTTCGAGACGAAGACTCCTCCAGCTGCCGTACTGCTCCGCGTAGCAGCAGGCATCGAGAAGGGCTCCGGCGAGCCGAACAAGAAGAAGGTCGCTACGGTCAACCGTTCCAAGGTTCGCGAGATCGCGGAACAAAAAATGCAGGATCTCAACGCTGCATCCGTAGAAGCTGCAATGCGCATGGTCGAAGGTACCGCCCGCAGCATGGGCGTCACGATCGTCGACTAATCGCGTCCGGCGATCTCGGATCGCCGCCCTGAGCGGAACGATCGGTTTCGCTGTGGGAGGAGCGCCTGCTAGCAGCGCGTTCCGCTACTTACCACACAAGGAGGAAGTTCAACATGGCCAAGCATGGCAAGAAGTACCTGGAAGCCGCCAAGCTGATCGACAGCGAAGCGACTTACGAGCCGGCCGAAGCGATCGAGCTCGTGAAAAAAGCTGCAACCGCCAAATTCGACGAGTCCGTCGAAGTGGCAGTCCGCCTGGGCGTAGACCCGCGGAAACAAGACCAGGCCGTACGCGGTGTCGTCGTACTTCCGCACGGTACCGGCAAAACGAAGCGCGTCCTCGTATTCGCCAAAGGCGACAAAGCGAAGGAAGCCGAAGCTGCAGGCGCTGACTATGTCGGCGATGCGGACATGATCAACAAAATCCAGCAAGGCTGGTTCGAATTCGATGTCTGCGTGGCTACGCCTGACATGATGGCCGAAGTCGGAAAGCTCGGACGGATCCTCGGCGGCAAGGGCCTCATGCCTAACCCGAAAGCCGGTACGGTAACGTTCGACGTGACGAAGGCTGTTCAGGAGATCAAAGCCGGTAAGATCGAATACCGCCTTGACCGTGCAGGTCAAATCCATGCTCCAATCGGCAAGGTATCGTTCGATGCGGGAAAGCTGAACGAGAACCTCAAAGCGCTGCTTGACGCGCTGAACCGTGCGAAGCCGGCTTCGGCCAAAGGGGTTTACCTGAAAAACATCGCGGTATCTTCGACGATGGGACCTGGCGCTCGCGTCAACGTGTCCAACTTCCGCTAAGAGCTGCGATTCCAACTTCAGAACACGCATGCCTAAGACAGTAGGCGCCCTCCGGGCTTAATCTCCTACCGAGGTGTTATGATAAACGTTTCTCGGAAACGGACCATCATGGCCTTCGCTGTCTTGGCGGAGGCCTTTATTCATGCCCGGCATGATGAAGGTCGACCGATCGAAGGATGCACGAGATATTACTACGGGAGGTGTACACCAAAATGGCAAATGCAAAAGTAATCGAGTCCAAGCAGCAGCAGGTGGAAGAGATCTCCTCCAAGCTGAAAGCTAGCACGACGACGGTTGTGGCTGACTACCGCGGACTGAACGTGGCTCAAGTAACGGAACTGCGCAAGCAGCTTCGCGAAGCGGGCATCGAGTTCCAGGTTCTCAAAAACTCCCTCGTCCGCCGTGCGACGGAATCGGCTGAAATGGCCGCGCTGAACGAAGTTCTGACGGGCCCGACGGCAATCGCCTTCGGCGGCGACGACGTTGTCGCTCCGGCCAAGATTCTCAACGACTTCGCCAAAAAGAACGACGCCCTGAAACTGAAAGGCGGCGTGCTCGAAGGCCAAGTCGTAGGCGCGGACCAAATCAAGGCGCTGGCTGAGCTTCCGTCCCGCGACGGTCTCCTGTCCATGCTCCTCAGCGTCCTCCAAGCTCCTATGCGCAACTTTGCCCTCGCGGTCAAAGCAGTCGCAGAAAAGCAAGAGGCGGAAGCGTAAGCGAACGCAAATGCAAGCCGGCTTAGCCGGAATCGGATAGACCCAAAAAAATAAAACCCCAATGGAGGTTCACCCATGAGCAAAGAGCAAATTCTTGAAGCCATCAAAGGCATGAACGTTCTGGAACTGAACGATCTCGTTAAAGCAATCGAAGAAGAATTCGGCGTAACGGCTGCTGCACCTACGGTTGTAGCTGCTGGCGGCGGCGCTGCAGAAGTTGCCGAGCAATCCGAATTCGACGTTATCCTGACGAGCGCAGGCGCTTCCAAAATCAACGTCATCAAAGTCGTTCGCGAACTGACGGGCCTGGGCCTGAAAGAAGCGAAAGAAGTCGTTGACAACGCTCCAAAAGCAATCAAAGAAAAAGTATCCAAAGAAGACGCTGAAGCCGTTAAAGCGAAGCTTGAAGAAGCTGGCGCTGCGGTAGAAGTGAAGTAATAGCTGCCCCCGCGCAGCACGGAACCCCTTGGAACCTTTCCGGCTCCAAGGGGTTCTCTTTCTAATTAACGCGAAGGGAGCCATCCGGCATGGCGGAGCACTACTATTCCAAAACGCCCGATGCCAAGGAAAATCGGCAGCAGCATCAGACGACGCTGCGCGGCTTTTCGTTCCGGTTCTGGACGGACAACGGCGTGTTTTCCAAAGGGGGCATCGATTACGGGAGCCGCTTTCTCATCGAACAGATGCAGATCGGAGAAGCGGACCGGGTGCTGGACGTCGGCTGCGGCTATGGGCCGATCGGACTGACTGCCGCCCGGCTTGCGCCGAAGGGACAAGCGGTGCTGCTCGACATCAACGAGCGGGCGGTCGAGCTGGCGCGGGAAAATGCACGCAGCAATGAAATTGCGAACGTCGACATCCGGCAAAGCGATTTATACGAAGCGGCAGCCGGCTTGGAAAAGTTCGATGTCATCTTGACGAACCCGCCGATTCGCGCGGGCAAGGCGGTCGTGCACCGTATTTTCGAAGAAGGGGCGGAGCTGCTGAAGCCCGGCGGAAGCATGTGGGTCGTCATTCAGAAAAAACAGGGAGCCCCGTCGGCGGAAGCCAAGCTGCAGCAGCTTTTCGGCAAAGTCGTCGAGATCGGCAAGGACAAAGGCTTCCGCATTTTCAAGGCGATCAAGGGCTGACAGGCGCAAGCAGAAAGCGCGTGACTTGAAAAGAGACCCTATTCTCATTTTTCTTGACTCGCCCAAACGGTTGTGTTAATATTATAAAATGTCAGCATTAAAATAGGCGGAATCTCTTTAGTCCGCTAAAATGTCAAGAATTTTTTATTTGATGCCGCGCGCATACAAATCTGGTTTTTGACGTATAATGTTTAGATTTTGGGCAAAATTACATGATAGGAGACCGTCTCTCCTGCGGTGGCTCATCCGTGGAGAGGCCGAGGTTCCAGGCCGGAAGCATGCTCTTTTTTCGAACCCTATTCGATAAGGGCTTTTCTTTATTTACCACGCCGATCCTTGATTTCAAGCAGGAAGTCGATGGTGAACGGGCTGTGCGGTCTAGTCATGAGTGCGCTTATCAAGCTGAGAAGCAGACATGAGGGGTGAGGTTAAGTTGGCAGGACAACTTGTTCAGTATGGTCGACGCACGCGTAGGAGCTATAACCGGATTCACGAAGTGCTCGAGGTTCCGAACTTGATTGAAATCCAACAAAAGTCTTACGAGAAGTTTTTGGACAGCGATCTGCTGGAGCTCTTCCAGGACATTTCGCCGATCCAGGACTTCACGGGAAATCTTTCGTTGGAATTCATCGATTACAGTCTCGGAGAGCCGAAGTATTCGGTCGATGAGTCGAAAGAACGCGACGTTACGTATGCCGCGCCGCTGCGCGTTAAGGTAAGGCTCCTTAACAAGGAAACAGGCGAGGTCAAGGAACAGGAAGTGTTCATGGGCGATTTTCCGCTGATGACCGAGACGGGCACCTTCATCATCAATGGTGCGGAGCGCGTCATCGTCAGCCAATTGGTACGCTCACCCAGCGTCTACTTCAGCACGAAGGTCGACAAGAACGGCAAGCGCACCTACACGGCTACCGTCATTCCGAACCGGGGCGCCTGGCTGGAGCTCGAGACCGACGCCAAGGACATCATCTATGTGCGCATCGACCGTACCCGGAAAATTCCGGTAACGGTGCTTCTTCGCGCCCTCGGCTTCGGCACCGATGCCGAGATTCTGGACTTGCTCGGACAGGACGAGTACATCAAGAATACGCTGGACAAGGACAACACGGACTCGACGGAGAAAGCTCTGATCGAGATCTACGAGCGCCTTCGTCCGGGCGAGCCGCCGACGCTGGACAACGCCAAGAGCTTGCTCGTCGCGCGCTTCTTCGACCCGAAACGCTATGATCTGGCCAACGTCGGCCGGTACAAGATCAATAAAAAGCTTCATATCAAGAACCGCCTCTTCAATCAGCGCCTGGCGGAAACGCTTGTGGACACCTCGACTGGCGAGATTCTGGCCGAAGCCGGCCAGATGATCGACCGCCGCCTGCTCGACGAGCTGCTCCCTCATCTGGAGAACAAGCTCAGCAGCAAGGTGCACCAGGTCGCGGGCGGCGTCATGGATGCGAATAGTATCCCACTCCAGACGATCAGCGTATTCGCGCCGAACGAAGATGGCAAAATCATCAAAGTCATCTCCAACGACGTCATCGACAAATCCGTCAAGCACATCACGCCGGCGGACATCATTTCGTCGATCAACTATTTCATCAACCTGCTGCACGGCGTAGGCAGCACGGACGACATCGACCATCTCGGCAACCGCCGCCTCCGTTCCGTAGGCGAGCTGCTGCAGAACCAGTTCCGCATCGGCCTCTCCCGCATGGAGCGCGTCGTGCGCGAGCGCATGTCGATCCAGGACGCCAACGCCATCACGCCGCAGGCGCTCATCAATATTCGTCCGGTCATCGCGTCGATCAAGGAGTTCTTCGGCTCCTCGCAGCTGTCGCAGTTCATGGACCAGACGAACCCGCTGGCCGAGCTGACGCATAAGCGCCGTCTGTCCGCTCTCGGACCGGGCGGTCTGACACGCGAGCGCGCCGGCATGGAAGTCCGCGACGTCCACCATTCCCACTATGGCCGGATGTGCCCGATCGAGACGCCGGAGGGACCGAACATCGGTCTGATCAACTCCTTGTCCAGCTTCGCCCGCATCAACGAGTACGGCTTCATCGAGGCTCCGTACCGCTGGGTCGATCCGAAAACGGGCGTCGTCACCGAGCAGATCGCCTATCTGACGGCAGATGAAGAGGACAACTACGTCATCGCCCAGGCGAACGCGCTGCTCGGAGAAGACAGCCGGTTCATCGACGATCAGGTCATCGTCCGCTACAACAAGCAGGCCGACAACATCCTGACGATGCCGACCGAGCGCGTCGACTACATGGACGTCTCGCCGAAGCAGGTCGTTTCGGTCGCGACGGCGCTCATTCCGTTCCTCGAGAACGATGACTCCAACCGCGCGCTCATGGGCTCCAACATGCAGCGGCAAGCGGTGCCGCTCCTCATTCCGAAGGCGCCGCTCGTCGGCACCGGCATGGAGCACAAGTCGGCCAAGGACTCGGGCGTCTGCATCGTGTCCAAGCACGACGGCGTCATCGAGCGCGCCTCGGCCAATGAAATCTGGGTGCGCCGCGTCGAGAACGTCGACGGCAAGCAGGTGACGGGAGATCTCATCAAGCACAAGCTGCACAAGTTCACCCGCTCCAACCAAGGCACCTGCATCAACCAGCGTCCGCTCGCCCGCAAAGGCGATATCGTCAAAAAAGGCGACATCCTCGCGGACGGCCCGTCCACGGAGCAGGGCGAGCTCGCGCTCGGCCGCAACGTCGTCGTCGCGTTCATGACCTGGGAAGGCTACAACTACGAGGATGCGATCCTGCTCAGCGAGAAGCTGGTCAAGGAAGACGTATACACGTCCATCCACATTGAGGAATACGAGTCCGAAGCCCGCGACACGAAGCTCGGACCCGAAGAGATCACCCGCGACATCCCGAACGTCGGCGAAGAGGCGCTTAAAAACCTCGACGAGCGCGGCATCATCCGCGTCGGCGCGGAGATCAGCGCCGGAGACATCCTCGTCGGCAAGGTAACGCCTAAAGGCGTGACGGAGCTGACCGCGGAAGAGCGCCTGCTGCACGCCATCTTCGGCGAGAAGGCGCGCGAGGTCCGCGACACGAGCCTGCGCGTGCCGCACGGCACCGACGGCATCGTCGTCGACGTCAAGGTGTTCACCCGCGAGAACGGCGACGAGCTGCCGCCGGGCGTCAACCAGCTGGTGCGCGTCTACATCGCGCAGAAGCGGAAGATTTCCGAAGGCGACAAAATGGCCGGACGCCACGGCAACAAGGGCGTCATCGCCCGCATCCTGCCGGAAGAAGACATGCCGTTCCTGCCGGACGGCACGCCGGTCGAGGTCGTTCTCAACCCGCTGGGCGTTCCTTCCCGGATGAATATCGGCCAGGTGCTGGAAGTCCACCTCGGCATGGCGTGCAAGCGCCTCGGCATCCACGCGGCTACGCCGGTATTCGACGGAGCGCGCGAGTATGACGTCTTCGACACGATGGAAGAAGCCGGCATGCAGCGCAACGGCAAGACCGTCCTGTACGACGGGCGGACCGGCGAGCGCTTCGAGCGCGAAGTTACGGTCGGCGTCATGTACATGATCAAGCTGGCGCACATGGTCGACGACAAGATCCACGCCCGCTCCACGGGTCCTTACTCCCTCGTTACGCAGCAGCCGCTCGGCGGCAAGGCCCAGTTCGGCGGCCAGCGCTTCGGCGAGATGGAGGTATGGGCGCTGGAGGCATACGGCGCGGCGTATACCCTGCAGGAGATTCTGACGGTCAAGTCCGACGACGTCGTCGGCCGCGTCAAGACCTACGAGTCGATCGTCAAGGGCGAGAACGTGCCGGAGCCTGGCGTTCCGGAGTCGTTCAAGGTCCTCATCAAGGAGCTGCAGTCCCTCGGCATGGACGTCAAGATCCTCA
This sequence comes from Paenibacillus pasadenensis, assembly GCF_002864175.1. Taxonomy (NCBI): domain Bacteria; kingdom Bacillati; phylum Bacillota; class Bacilli; order Caryophanales; family Paenibacillaceae; genus Paenibacillus; species Paenibacillus pasadenensis. Next base: position 688,188 of record NZ_NFEZ01000004.1, read on the forward strand.
ACGAGAACGAGGACGAGATCGAGATGAAGGAAATCGACGACGAGGAAGAGGGCACGGGCGACAAGCTCAACCTGAACCTGGAAGGCGCCGAAGCAGGCGTGGAATAAGAGCCATACTTGAATGAAGGAGGGTTGCTCCTTGTTGGACGTGAACAACTTCGAGTACATGAAGATCGGCCTTGCATCGCCGGAAAAGATTCGCTCTTGGTCCCGCGGAGAAGTCAAGAAGCCCGAGACCATTAACTATAGGACGCTCAAGCCGGAGAAAGAAGGTCTCTTCTGCGAGAAGATCTTCGGACCGACCAAGGACTGGGAGTGCCATTGCGGCAAGTACAAGCGCGTGCGCTACAAAGGCGTCGTCTGCGACCGCTGCGGCGTAGAAGTCACTCGCGCCAAAGTCCGCCGCGAGCGGATGGGCCATATCGAGCTCGCCGCTCCGGTCTCCCATATCTGGTACTTCAAAGGCATCCCGAGCCGGATGGGGCTGGCGCTGGACATGTCGCCCCGCTCGCTCGAGGAAATCATCTACTTCGCCAGCTACGTCGTCACCGATCCGGGCGAGACGCCGCTGGAGAAGAAGCAGCTGCTCTCCGAAAAGGAATACCGCAGCTACCGCGAGAAGTACGGCTACGGCTTCCATGCCGGCATGGGCGCCGAGGCGGTCAAGAAGCTGCTCCAGGACATCGACGTGGAGCGCGAGCTCGACCAGCTGAAGGAAGAGCTGCGCACGGCCCAAGGCCAGCGCCGCAACCGCGCCATCAAGCGTCTTGAGGTCATCGAGGCGTTCCGCCATTCCGGCAACAAGCCGGATTGGATGATCCTCGACGTGCTCCCGGTCATTCCGCCGGAGCTCCGTCCGATGGTCCAGCTCGACGGCGGCCGCTTCGCGACCTCCGACCTCAACGACCTGTATCGCCGGGTCATCAACCGCAACAACCGTCTGAAGCGCCTGCTCGACCTTGGCGCGCCGGACATTATCGTACAGAACGAGAAGCGGATGCTGCAGGAAGCCGTCGATGCCCTCATCGACAACGGCCGCCGCGGCCGTCCGGTCACCGGACCGGGCAACCGTCCGCTGAAGTCCCTCAGCCACATGCTGAAGGGCAAGCAAGGCCGCTTCCGGCAAAACCTGCTCGGCAAGCGCGTCGACTACTCCGGCCGTTCGGTTATCGTCGTCGGCCCGAACCTGAAGATGTACCAATGCGGTCTTCCGAAGGAGATGGCGCTGGAGCTGTTCAAGCCTTTCGTCATGAAAGAGCTCGTGAACAAAGGCCTCGCGCATAACATCAAAAGTGCGAAGCGCAAGGTCGAGCGCGTCAGCGCCGAGGTGTGGGATGTGCTCGAGGAAGTCATCAAGGAGCATCCGGTCCTGCTGAACCGCGCTCCTACGCTTCACCGTCTGGGCATCCAGGCGTTCGAGCCGATCCTCGTCGAAGGCAAGGCGATCAAGCTGCATCCGCTCGTATGTACGGCCTACAACGCCGACTTCGACGGCGACCAGATGGCCGTCCACGTGCCGCTGTCCGCCGAGGCCCAAGCCGAAGCGCGCCTGCTCATGCTGGCTGCCGGCAACATCCTCAACCCGAAGGACGGCAAGCCGGTCGTCACGCCTTCGCAGGATATGGTCCTGGGCTCCTTCTATCTGACGATGGACAACAAGGAAGCTCTCGGCTCCGGCTCCGTGTTCGGCACGGTCAACGAAGCGATCTCCGCCTACCAGCGCGGCATTGTCTCGCTGCATGCGCGGATCTTCATTCCGGCGAAGGTGCTTCGCAAGGACGCCTTTACGGAAGAGCAGAACCGCTCGCTCATCTCGACGACGGTCGGCAAGGTCATCTTCAACGAGATCTTCCCGAGCTCGTTCCCGTACATCAACGAGGCGACCAAGACCAACTTGATGGACGGAACGCCGGATAAATACTTCGTCTACGAAAAAGGCGCGGATCTGAACACGTTCCTCGACAACGTGCCGCAGATGGGCGCCGTCGGCAAGGAATATCTCGGCCTGCTGATCGCCGAGTGCTTCCGCCTGTACCATACGACGCGCACGTCCATGATCCTCGACAAGATCAAGGAGCTCGGCTTCACCTACTCCACCCGCGCGGGCATCACGGTCGCCGTCTCCGACGTCATCGTGCCTCCGGAGAAGGTCGAGATTCTCAAGGAATCCGACGAGAAGGTCAAGATCGTCACGAATCAGTACCGCCGCGGCCTGATTACGAACGAAGAGCGCTACGACCGCGTCATCGAGATCTGGAGCAAGACCAAGGACCAGATTACGGACATCCTCATGAAATCGATGGACCGCTACAATTCCATCATGCTCATGGTCGATTCCAAGGCACGGGGCAACAAGTCGCAGATCACCCAGCTGGGCGGCATGCGCGGCCTGATGGCGAACCCGTCCGGCCGAATCATCGAGCTTCCGATCAAGTCCAACTTCCGCGAAGGCCTGACCGTCCTCGAGTACTACATCTCGACGCACGGCGCGCGTAAAGGTCTTGCCGATACGGCGCTTCGTACCGCCGACTCCGGCTACCTGACCCGCCGGCTCGTCGACGTCGCGCAGGACGTCATCGTCCGCGAGGACGATTGCGGCTCGGACAAAGGCATCACCGTCTCCAAGATCCAGGACGGCAAGGAAGTCATCGAGGACCTGTTCGACCGCATCGAGGGACGCTACTCGTTCGAGACCGTCCGCCATCCGGAGACCGGCGAAGTCATCGTTGCCCGCAACGACCTGATCGATGCTACGAAAGCCGATGCGATCGTGAACGCCGGCATCGAGAAGCTGCAGATCCGCTCCGTGCTGAGCTGCCGCGCCCGCCACGGCGTCTGCAAGATCTGCTACGGCCGCAACCTGGCGACCGGCAAGCATGTCGAGATCGGCGAAGCCGTCGGCATCATCGCGGCGCAATCGATCGGCGAGCCGGGAACCCAGCTCACGATGCGTACATTCCATACCGGCGGCGTTGCGGGCGACGACATCACGCAAGGTTTGCCGCGTATCCAGGAGCTGTTCGAGGCGCGCAACCCGAAAGGCCAGGCCATCATCAGCGAGCTCGACGGCGTCGTCAAAAGCATCCGCGAGACGAAGGACCGCCGCGAGATCGAAGTCCAAGGCGAAGCCGAGTCGAAAGTGTATCCGGTCAGCTACGGCTCGCGGATCCGCGTGATCGAGGGCCAGCATCTGGAAGCCGGCGACGAGCTTACGGACGGCTCCATCGATCCGAAGGAAATGCTGCGCATCAAAGGCATCCGCGGAGTGCAGAATTACATTCTGCAGGAAGTCCAACGCGTCTATCGGAACCAGGGCGTAGAAATCAACGACAAGCACGTCGAGGTCATGATCAAGCAGATGCTGCGCAAGATCCGCATCGTCGATGCGGGCGACACGAAGCTGCTGCCGGGAGCATTCGTCGACGTGCATGAATACGAGGCAGCCAACCGCGAGGTGCTTCTGTCCGGCCGCGAGCCGGCGGTCGCCAAGCCGGTGCTGCTCGGCATCACCAAAGCCTCGCTGGAGACGGACTCCTTCCTCTCCGCAGCTTCCTTCCAGGAGACGACCCGCGTCCTTACCGACGCCGCTATCAAAGGCAAGGTCGACCAGCTGCTTGGACTCAAGGAGAACGTCATCATCGGCAAGCTGATTCCGGCGGGTACGGGCATGAACCGTTACCGCAGCATCCGCTTCGTCGGCCAGGAGGACGAAATCCAAACGACCGGCGAGGAGCTCGGCGAGTCGGTCGCGGTCGAGTCCTAAGCCCAAGGCGGCAAGCTTCTCCAGAGCGGCAGCTGACCATGCCATGCGGTCAGCTGCCGCTGCTGCGAGGCTTGACATGCGGCGCGAAAGAATGGACGAGTCTTCTTGACATGGACATTCGACTAGTGGTAGTATATCGAAGTGTGCCTGTGACTGAACTCTTGTACATGGTTAGGGATGGTGAATCCTTTGGCTTACAAGATTGGCACGAAACAGACGACCAAGACGTTGGAATCGCGTCAAGCGATCGGCGTTTATGTGGCTCGGGATGCGGATCCTAAGCTCACTCGCGGCATTGTCGCGCAGAGCGAGAAGGACGGCGTGCCGGTCAGGTGGTTCGACAGCATGGCGGAGCTCGGCAAGGAATGCGGGATCGACGTCGGCGCTGCGATGGCCGCAGTCGTACTGGATGAAAAGTAGGAACGATGTTTTTGCCGGCAGGAAGATCGAGATTTCGGACGACTGCGCAGGCAAAAACTTTTGTTTGTCCAAAGATGAACCGCCTGGACCTGTGGGCTTAAATAATGAGCAGAATGCAGTTCAGCGTTTCATGAATTATGGGAAGGGGGTGGCAACCGACATGCCAACTATCAACCAACTGGTCCGCAAAGGCCGTCAAGCTAAAGTGGTCAAGTCCAAATCGCCAGCACTGCAACGGGGTTTCAACGCCCTGAAACGTGAGGCTACGGAAATCAGCGCTCCTCAAAAACGTGGTGTCTGCACCCGTGTAGGTACGATGACTCCGAAAAAACCGAACTCCGCGCTTCGTAAGTATGCCCGTGTTCGTCTGACGAACAAAGTAGAGGTAACGGCTTACATTCCGGGTATCGGTCACAACCTCCAGGAGCACAGCGTCGTGCTGATCCGCGGCGGACGTGTAAAAGACCTTCCAGGCGTACGCTATCACATCGTTCGCGGCGCGCTCGACACGGCAGGCGTGAACAACCGTAAGCAAGCTCGCTCCAAGTACGGCGCGAAGCGTCCGAAAGTGAAGAAATAAGATTCGATTCATTTATACCAATAAGTATGAGGGAAAGGGGGACTTGCTACATGCCACGCAAAGGTCCTGTAACAAAACGCGACGTACTGCCGGATCCGATTTACAACAGCAAGCTCGTTACGCGTCTCATTAACCGCATCATGATCGACGGCAAACGCGGTGTTGCTGCAACACTGCTGTACGATGCCTTCAAACTGATTCAAGAACGTTCCGGCAAAGATCCGATGGAAGTGTTCGAAGCAGCCCTGAAGAACATCATGCCTGTACTGGAAGTTAAAGCTCGCCGCGTAGGCGGCTCGAACTACCAAGTGCCGATCGAAGTGAAGCCTGAGCGCCGTACCGCTCTCGGTCTTCGCTGGCTCGTGAACTACTCCCGCAATCGCGGCGAGAGAACGATGGAAGAGCGTCTGGCTGCTGAAATTCTCGACGCATCCAACAACACGGGCGCTGCGGTTAAGAAGCGCGAAGATACGCACAAAATGGCAGAGGCGAACAAGGCGTTCGCTCACTACCGCTGGTAGAATCCTAAAGCAGTACCAATTTGAAAGGAGACATTCCAATGGCAAGAGAGTTCTCCTTGGCAAATACGCGTAACATCGGGATCATGGCGCATATTGATGCGGGCAAGACCACGACCACGGAACGGATCCTGTTCTACACAGGCCGTACCCACAAAATCGGCGAAGTGCATGAAGGCGCGGCGACGATGGACTGGATGGAGCAGGAACAAGAGCGCGGCATCACGATTACGTCTGCCGCGACGACTGCTCAGTGGAAGGGCAACCGCATCAATATCATCGACACCCCGGGACACGTTGACTTCACCGTTGAAGTCGAGCGTTCCCTGCGCGTATTGGACGGGGCGGTTGGTGTATTCAGTGCGAAAGAAGGCGTAGAACCTCAGTCCGAAACCGTATGGCGTCAGGCTGACCGTTACAACGTTCCTCGGATTGCTTACATCAACAAAATGGACATCATCGGCGCGGACTTCCTGAATGTCATCAAAGACATGCGGGAACGCCTGCAAGCCAATGCTGTTGCGATCCAACTGCCGATCGGCGCCGAGAACGATTTCGTCGGCGTGGTCGACCTGGTGGAACGCGTCGCCTACAAATACAAAGACGACCTCGGCAAAGATCCGGAGCAAGTCGAGATCCCAGCCGATCTGGTCGATCAAGCAGAAGTACTCCGTGCGGAACTGGTTGAGAGAGTGGCCGAGCTGGACGAAGAACTCATGATGAAGTATCTGGAAGGCGAAGAAATTTCCGTTCCAGAACTTAAAGCAGCGCTCCGCAAGGGCGTTGTCGAAGTGAAGATCTTCCCTGTCATCGCTGGCTCCTCTTACCGTAACAAAGGCGTGCAAATGATGCTGGATGCCGTAGTCGACTACCTGCCGGCTCCGATCGACGTTCCAGCGATCAAGGGCACCCTTGAAGACGGAACCGAGACGACTCGCGAGTCTTCCGACGAAGCGCCGTTCGCGGCTCTCGCATTCAAGATCATGACGGATCCGTTCGTCGGAAAACTGACCTTCTTCCGCGTTTACTCCGGCGTATTGAACTCCGGTTCCTACGTTGTCAACGCCACGAAGGACAAGCGCGAGCGGGTCGGCCGTATTCTTCAAATGCATGCGAACAGCCGTCAGGAGATCAGCTCGGTCTACGCCGGCGACATCGCCGCAGCCGTAGGCCTTAAAGATACGACGACGGGCGACACGCTTTGCGACGAGAAGAATCCGGTCATCCTTGAATCCATGAACTTCCCTGAGCCTGTCATCCAGCTCGCGGTCGAGCCGAAAACCAAGGCTGACCAAGACAAGATGGGCATCGCTCTGCAGAAGCTCTCGGAAGAGGATCCGACGTTCCGCGCTCATACGGACGAAGAAACGGGTCAAACGATCATCGCGGGCATGGGTGAGCTTCACCTGGAGATCCTCGTTGACCGCATGCTCCGTGAATTCAAAGTAGAGACGAACGTCGGCAAGCCGCAAGTCGCTTACCGTGAGACCTTCCGTCAAGCGGCTAAAGTCGAAGGCAAATTCGTTCGTCAATCCGGCGGCCGCGGTCAATTCGGCCACGTATGGATCGAATTCGAGCCGCTCGAGCCAGGCAGCGGTTTTGTCTTCGAGAACAAAGTCGTCGGCGGCGTCGTTCCTCGCGAATTCATCGGCCCGACTCAAGCGGGTATCGAAGAGGCCATGAAAAACGGTGTCCTCGCCGGCTTCCCGCTCGTCGACATCAAAGCTACGATCTTCGACGGTTCGTACCATGACGTCGACTCCTCGGAGATGGCGTTCAAGATCGCAGGCTCCATGGCCCTCAAAGCCGCGAAAGACAAATGTAAGCCTGTCATTCTCGAGCCGATCATGAAGGTCGAAGTCACGATTCCGGAAGAGTACATGGGCGACGTCATGGGCATGCTGAACTCCCGTCGCGGACGCATTGAAGGCATGGATTCGCGCGGTGGCGCGCAAATCGTACGTGCCAAGGTGCCTCTTGCCGAGATGTTCGGTTACTCCACGACTCTGCGTTCCGGTACTCAAGGACGCGGCGTGTTCTCCATGGAGCTGTCGCACTATGAAGAAGTTCCAAAATCGATCCAGGAAGAGATTGTCTCCAAGAGCAAATCGGAGTAATCTCAAGATAGGTTCGCTGTGACAGGCCGTGCCTGCCGCTCGAGCGGTGAACGGTCTGTCACCTAACATAAACTTTCCTGACCTTGAAGGAGGATTAAGTTCAATGGCAAAGGCTAAATTTGAACGTACTAAACCCCACGTTAACATTGGCACCATCGGTCACGTCGACCACGGCAAAACGACGCTGACGGCTGCCATCACGACGGTTCTTTCCAAAAAATACGGCGGCGCGGCAATCGCGTTCGACCAAATCGACAAAGCTCCAGAAGAGCGCGAGCGCGGCATCACGATCTCGACGGCACACGTCGAGTACGAGACGCCTAACCGCCACTACGCTCACGTTGACTGCCCAGGCCACGCCGACTATGTTAAAAACATGATCACCGGCGCAGCTCAAATGGACGGCGCGATCCTGGTTGTATCCGCAGCTGACGGCCCTATGCCGCAAACGCGCGAGCACATCCTGCTCTCCCGCCAAGTCGGCGTTCCTTACATCGTCGTATTCCTGAACAAATGCGACATGGTTGAAGACGAAGAGCTCCTCGAGCTGGTTGAGATGGAAGTTCGCGACCTCCTCAACGAGTACGAGTTCCCAGGCGACGACACGCCGATCATCCGCGGCGCTGCTCGTGAAGCCCTGCAAAACCCAGACGGTCCATGGGCTGATAAAATCATCGAGCTCTTCGAGCAAGTTGATACGTACATCCCGACTCCTGAGCGCGACACGGCGAAGCCTTTCCTGATGCCAGTCGAGGACGTGTTCACGATCACGGGCCGCGGTACGGTTGCAACTGGCCGTATCGACCGCGGTACGGTCAAAGTCTCCGACGAGGTCGAAATCATCGGTCTTGCTGAAGAATCCCGCAAATCCGTCGTTACGGGCGTTGAAATGTTCCGTAAGCTGATGGACTCCGCTCAAGCTGGCGACAACATCGGCGCCCTGCTTCGCGGCGTTGACCGTAAAGACATCGAGCGCGGACAAGTTCTGGCCAAGCCAGGCTCCGTTAAGCCGCACACGAACTTCACGGCTCAAATCTACGTCCTGACCAAAGAAGAGGGCGGACGCCACAAGCCTTTCTTCACGGGCTACCGTCCACAGTTCTACTTCCGCACGACGGACGTAACGGGCATCATCAACCTGCCGGAAGGTACGGAAATGGTTATGCCTGGCGACAACATCACCGTTACGGTTGAGCTGATCGCTCCAATCGCAATCGAAGAAGGCACGCGCTTCTCGATCCGCGAAGGCGGCCGTACGGTAGGCGCTGGCGCCGTAGCAACAATCCAAAAATAAGCTTTCTGCAGCGTCAGCTGCAGCTTGCAAAATCCCCTGCCTCTCAGGCAGGGGATTTTTGTTTGAACGATTGGATTCGATTCACTCCATTATTATAGAAGAAACACGATCCGATCGAAGGAATCGAGGATGGAGCGAAAACGGCTTCCGGCATGGGAAAGGCAATGCAGCGCGGCAAGCTGGCATTTCCATGTTGCAATCGCCCATCCAACGTGATAAACTATTGTCTGTTGGTCTGTGACGTTGCGATGATGCGGGAGGTTGCTGACACACCCGGCTCCTTTGCCATGGAGCGTGTGGGAGGAGTTCTCGCGGAGTATGTCCGATACTAAATTGGGCGATAGAAGGAGGGACTTATATGGCAAAGCAAAAGATTCGTATTCGCTTGAAAGCATACGATCACCGCATTCTTGACCAGTCTGCAGAGAAAATCGTGGAAACCGCAAAACGTTCCGGAGCAGGTGTTTCTGGACCGATTCCGCTTCCGACGGAAAAGCAAATCATCACCATTCTCCGTGCAGTACACAAGTACAAGGATTCGCGCGAGCAATTCGAGCAGCGTACGCACAAGCGTCTGATCGATATTGTGAACCCGACTCCGCAAACGGTTGATGCGCTGATGCGTCTGGACCTGCCGTCCGGTGTCGATATCGAAATCAAACTGTAAGTTATCCACAAGCGAAAGCTAAGTGAGAACGAAAAGAGGTGTCAACATGAAGGGTATCTTAGGCAAAAAGATCGGTATGACGCAAGTGTTCACAGCTGAAGGTAACGTCGTGCCAGTCACGGTTATCGAAGCCGGTCCATGCGTCATCCTGCAGAAGAAAGACCAAGAGAACGACGGCTACGAGGCGGTTCAACTCGGCTTCTCCGACAAAAAGGAGAAAAACGCGACGAAACCTGCTATCGGCCATGCGAAAAAAGCCAATACGGCTCCTAAGCGCTACATTCGTGAAATTCGCGGCATTAACCTGGGCGAATATGAAGTTGGCCAAGAAATTAAAGCCGACGTATTCACGGAAGGCGAATTCGTTGACGTAACTGGCGTATCCAAGGGCAAAGGCTTCCAAGGCGTAATCAAGCGCTGGGGACAAAGCCGCGGCCCGATGGCGCACGGTTCCCGCTACCACCGCGGACCTGGTTCGATGGGCTCGATCCAAGCGAACCGCGTTCCAAAAGGCAAGCGCCTGCCAGGCCATATGGGCCACGAGACGATTACGATTCAAAAGCTTGAAGTCGTACGCGTCGATGCAGAGCGCAATGTCCTGCTGGTTAAAGGCTCTATTCCGGGCCCTAGAAACAGCTTCGTAAAAATCAAACAAACGGTGAAGAAATAAGCACCGCCTGAAGAAAGGAGGAACAAGCTATGCCTAAAGTAGCTATCTTCAACGTGAGCGGCTCCCAAGTCGGCGACATCGAACTTTCCGAGCATGTCTTCGGCATCGAGCCTAACTCGCATGTCCTGCATAGCGCCGTTCTGCTTCAGCAAGCAGCCGAGCGCGCTGGCACGCACAAGACGAAAGGACGCTCCGAAGTACGCGGCGGCGGACGCAAGCCTTGGAAACAAAAAGGCACCGGCCGCGCTCGTCAGGGCTCGATCCGCTCCCCGCAATGGGTTGGCGGCGGCACTGTCTTCGGACCGACTCCGCGCAGCTACAGCTTCAAGCTGCCTAAGAAAGTTCGCCGTCTGGCGATTCGTTCGGCACTGTCTTCCAAAGTCATCGCAAGCGAGCTGATCGTTCTCGATCAACTGAGCTTCGAAGCTCCGAAGACGAAAGAGTTCAAAGCCGTGCTGAACAACCTCAAAGTCGGCCGCAAAGCGCTTGTCGTTACGGCTGAATTCGAGAACAACGTGGCTCTGTCCGCCCGCAATATTCCTGGAGTGAAGTTCGTCGCAGCTGATGGCATCAATGTTCTGGATGTGCTGTCGCACGACCAACTCATCATCACCAAGGATGCGGTCGAGAAAGTACAGGAGGTGCTTGCGTAATGAAGGATCCACGCGATATTATCAAGCGCCCGGTGATCACGGAACAAACGACTGAGCTCATGGGAGCAAAACGCTATGTGTTCGAAGTCGACATCCGTGCGAACAAAACCGAGATCAAATCTGCTGTCGAGCAGATCTTCAATGTAAAGGTCAGCAGCGTAAACACGCTGCGCGTGCCGGCTAAGCCGAAGCGCTACGGCCGTCATTCCGGTTACACGTCCGAGTGGAAGAAAGCCTTCGTTCAACTGAGCGAAGACAGCAAAGAGCTGGAATTCTTCGAGTCGGTCTAATCTGACGAGACAAGGAGGGAAACAAAGTGCCAATCAAGAAGTACAAACCGACTTCCCCGGCCCGTCGCGGCATGTCGGTCTCGACATTTGAAGAGATCACAACGAACGTACCGGAGAAATCGCTCCTGGCGCCGCTTTTCAAAAAAGCCGGCCGCAACAACCAGGGCAAAATTACGGTTCGCCACCACGGCGGCGGACATAAGCGCAAGTACCGCATCATCGACTTCAAGCGCAACAAGGATGGCATCGTAGGACGCGTAGCGACGATCGAGTATGATCCGAACCGCACCTCGAACATCGCGCTGATCCACTACGTCGATGGCGAGAAGCGCTACATCATCGCTCCTAAAGGCCTGAAAGTCGGCGACCAGATCGTTTCCGGTCCATCCGCCGACATCAAAGTGGGCAATGCGCTTCCACTGGAAAACATTCCGGTCGGTACGCTGATCCACAACATCGAAATGAAGCCTGGCAAAGGCGGACAACTCGTTCGCGCTGCCGGTACGGAAGCTCAGCTCCTCGGTAAAGAGGATGCATACGCGGTTATCCGTCTGACTTCCGGCGAGGTTCGCCGCATTCTGAAAACTTGCCGCGCTACGATCGGATCTGTTGGCAACGAGGATCACGAGCTCGTGAAAATCGGTAAAGCCGGCCGTTCCCGTTGGCTGGGCAAGCGTCCTGAAGTTCGCGGCGTCGTCATGAACCCGAACGATCACCCTCACGGTGGTGGTGAAGGCCGCGCTCCGATCGGACGCAAATCGCCTATGTCTCCTTGGGGCAAACCGACCCTCGGCGCCAAAACGCGGAAGAAGAAGAAAGCATCGAGCCAATATATTATTCGTCGCCGCACGAAATAATAATCGCTTGAGCGACTGCGCGTGACGTAAGTCTGCGTCACGCTAACGTCTCGAGGAAGGGAGGAACCACTTCATGGGTCGTAGTTTGAAAAAAGGTCCTTTCATCGATGGGTACCTGCTGAAAAAGGTTGAAGAACTCAACGCTGCGAACAAAAAGACGGTGATCAAAACTTGGTCCCGCCGTTCCACGATCTTCCCGCAATTCATCGGACACACGCTGGCTGTTTACGACGGCCGCAAGCACGTGCCGGTCTATGTGACGGAAGACATGGTCGGACATAAGTTCGGCGAATTCGCACCGACTCGTACCTACAAAGGTCACGACGACGACAAGAAAACGGGCAGACGCTAAGCCGCTGCCTTTCCATAATCAAGCTGTTTGAGAGGAGGTACCTGTCATGGCAGAAGCAAGAGCACATGCTAACCAAGTCCGCATCGCGCCACGCAAGGCTCAGCTCGTCGTTGATCTGATCCGCGGCAAGCAAGTCGGCGAAGCGATCGCGATCCTGCGCCACACTCCGCGCGCCGCGTCCCCGATCGTTGAGAAGCTGCTGAACTCGGCAATCGCCAACGCGGAGCACAACTACCAGCTGGACGTGAACAATCTGGTCGTATCCCAGGTATTCGTCAACCAAGGTCCGACGATGAAACGGTTCATGCCGCGCGCTATGGGACGTGCAAGCCGCATCAACAAGCGCACCAGCCACATTACGCTGGTCGTATCCGAAAAATAAGGAGGGATAACGAGTGGGTCAAAAGGTAAATCCGGTTGGTCTCCGGATCGGAGTCATCCGGGATTGGGAATCCAAATGGTACGCGGGTAAAGACTTCGGCACTCTTCTCATGGAAGATGTTCGAGTTCGCGAATTCCTTAAAGGAAAACTTAAAGACGCTGCTGTATCCCGCATCGAGATCGAGCGCGCGGCGAACCGCGTCAACGTCACGATCTACACGGCGAAGCCGGGTATGGTCATCGGCAAGGGCGGCTCCGAGGTGGAGAACCTCCGCAGCGAGCTGACTCGCATCACGGGCGGCAAAAAAGTCCACATCAACATCTCCGAAATCAAGCAAGCGGATCTGGACGCAACGCTCGTTGCCGAAAGCATCGCTCAACAGCTGGAGCGCCGGACTTCGTTCCGCCGCGCCATGAAACAAGCTCTGCAACGTTCCATGCGCGCAGGCGCAAAAGGAATCAAGACTTCGGTCAGCGGCCGTCTCGGCGGCGCAGAGATCGCTCGTCAAGAAGGATACAGCGAAGGCACCGTTCCGCTTCATACGCTGCGCGCCGACATCGACTACGGCACGGCTGAAGCCCATACGACTTACGGCCGCATCGGCGTAAAAGTGTGGATCTACCGCGGTGAAATCCTTCCTTCTAAAAAGAAAGCAGCCGTCCAGGAAGGAGGCAACTAATCATGTTGGTACCTAAACGCGTCAAACACCGCAAAGAACAACGCGGACATATGAAAGGTCGCGCTAAAGGCGGCACGGAAGTTCACTTCGGTGAATTCGGCCTGCAAGCGCTCGAACCGGGTTGGGTCACCAACCGTCAGATCGAGTCCGCTCGTATCGCTATGACCCGTTACATCAAGCGTGGCGGTAAGGTCTGGATCAAGATCTTCCCTTCCAAGCCGATCACCCAAAAGCCTCTCGAGGTGCGGATGGGTAGCGGTAAAGGTAACGTTGAGAAATGGGTTTCCGTCGTGAAGCCTGGCAAAGTGATGTTCGAGCTTGCCGGCGTATCCGAGGAAATCGCTCGCGAAGCAATGCGCCTTGCGGCCCACAAGCTCCCGGTTAAAACGAAGTTTGTGAAACGCGAAGAAGTGGGTGGTGAAGCAAATGAAAGCTAGTGAATTCCGCAACCTGACCACTGATGAGCTCAACCAAAAGGTTGCCGGCTTTAAAGAAGAGCTGTTCAACCTCCGCTTCCAACTGGCTACGGGCCAGCTGGACAACCCGACGCGCATCAGCGCCGTTCGGAAAGAAATCGCACGTGCCAAAACGGTACTGCGCCAAAGAGAACTGGGAATCAGCAGCTAATTCAGCCGCGTGCTTATACACGCCCAGCCTGAGGAAGGAGGATGAACATGAGCGAACGCAACAACCGCAAAGTTCAGATTGGCAAAGTGGTCAGCGACAAAATGGATAAAACGATCGTGGTGGCTGTAGAAACCTACAAAAAACATGATCTGTACCATAAACGCATCAAGTACACGAAGAAATTCAAAGCCCATGACGAGAACAACACCGCGAAAATCGGTGACACGGTTAAAATCATGGAAACTCGCCCGCTGTCGAAAGACAAGCGTTGGAGACTGGTCCAAGTCGTAGAAGAAGCCGTAATCCTCTAATACGATTCGACCATCAAGTTTGAAAGGAGGACATTTCAATGATTCAACCTTTTACACGCCTTGCGGTTGCTGACAACTCCGGCGCGAAAGAACTGATGTGCATCCGCGTACTGGGTGGTACGGGACGTCGTGTAGGACACATCGGTGATCTGATCGTTTGCTCGGTCAAACAAGCAACACCCGGTGGCGTTGTCAAAAAAGGCGATGTAGTCAAAGCGGTTATCGTTCGCACGAAGCGCACGGTTCGCCGCAAGGACGGTTCCTACATCGCATTCGACGAGAATGCAGCTGTTGTCGTGAAGGAAGACAAATCCCCTCGCGGTACCCGTATCTTCGGGCCAGTTGCGCGCGAACTTCGTGAAAAAGACTTCATGAAGATCGTATCGCTTGCACCGGAAGTTATCTAATCTAGCTGCGTGATTCAAGGAGCAGGAGGTGTAACACATGCCAAAGGTTAAAAAAGTTCTGGAATCCCACAACAACAAGCTGCACGTGAAAAAGGACGATACCGTTATCGTCATCACGGGCAAAGATAAAGGCAAAAAAGGCCGCGTCATCGCAGCTTACCCTCGTGAGAACCGCGTTCTGGTCGAAGGTGTGAACATGGTGAAGAAGCATTCGCGTCCTTCCCAAGCGAACCCTCAGGGCGGCATCATCGAGCAAGAGGCTCCGATCCATGTATCCAACGTGATGCACGTGGATCCGAAGAGCGGAAACGTAACCCGCATCGGCTACAAAGTGCTGGACAACGGCAAGAAAGTCCGCGTTGCGAAGCGTTCCGGCGAGGTTATCGACTAATTATTCTTTACGGAAAGGAGGACCCTTTACCATGGCAGCAAGAATGAAAGAGCGTTTCCTGAACGATGTGACTCCTGCTCTGATGCAGAAGTTCAACTACTCGACTGTAATGCAGGTGCCGAAGATCGAGAAAGTCGTCATCAACATGGGCGTAGGCGAAGCAGTCGCCAACTCCAAAGTGCTTGATACGGCCGTCGAAGATCTCCGCCTCATCTCCGGTCAAAAGCCGGTTATCACGCGCGCGAAGAAGTCGATCGCAGGCTTCAAGCTTCGTGAGAACATGCCGATCGGGGTTAAAGTAACGCTGCGCGGCGACCGCATGTACTACTTCCTCGACAAGCTGTTCAACACCGCGCTTCCGCGCGTACGCGACTTCCGCGGCGTATCGACCAAAGCTTTCGACGGTCGCGGCAACTACACCCTCGGTCTTAAAGAGCAGCTGATCTTCCCGGAGGTCGAATACGACAAAGTCGATAAAGTCCGCGGCATGGACGTCGTTATCGTAACGACGGCGAAGTCGGACGAAGAATCCCGTGAGCTGCTGACCCAACTGGGAATGCCGTTCGCGAAGTAATCGCCAATCAGGAGGTGTAATACCAAAGTGGCTAAAACTTCGATGAAAATAAAGCAACAACGCACGCCGAAGTTCAAGGTTCGTGCCTACACGCGCTGCGAGCGCTGCGGACGTCCTCACTCGGTTCTGCAGAAGTTTAAAATTTGCCGGATTTGTTTCCGTGAATTAGCATACAAAGGCCAGATTCCTGGCGTGAAGAAGGCCAGCTGGTAATCCGTCTTAGTTAGGGAAGGAGGTACACAAGAATGGTTATGTCTGATCCGATCGCAGATATGCTTACCCGTATCCGCAATGCGAATCTTGTCCGTCATGAAACCGTTGAAATGCCCGCTTCGAAAATCAAGAAGCAAATCGCTGATATTCTGAAGCGTGAGGGCTTCATTCGTGACGCTGAATATATCGAGGACAGCAAGCAAGGGATGATCCGTATTTTCTTGAAATACGGCTCCAACAACGAGCGCGTCATCACGGGCCTCAAGCGCATCAGCAAGCCTGGCCTGCGCGTCTACACGAAATCGGGCGAAATCCCGCGCGTACTCGGCGGTCTCGGCATCGCGATTATCTCCACGTCCAAGGGAGTTATGACCGACAAGGAAGCTCGTCAAGGCAAAGCTGGCGGCGAAGTCGTCTGCTACGTCTGGTAATCTAAAGCTACAGCGATAGGAGGTGCAACAATGTCCCGTATTGGTCGAAAACCCATTACTGTCCCTAGCGGAGTGAACGTCTCCCTGGACGATACGGTGATCACGGTAAAAGGACCGAAAGGTTCCCTTAGCCGTCCGGTCCATAAAGATATGAAAGTTAACCTGGAAGAGGGCACGATCCTCGTGGAGCGTCCTTCCGACAACAAGCTGCACCGCTCCTTGCACGGAACGACCCGCAGCATCATCGCGAACATGGTCAGCGGTGTAACGGATGGCTTCTCCAAAAACCTCGAGCTCGTCGGCGTCGGCTACCGTGCTTCGAAGCAAGGCGAGAAAGTCGTCCTGAACGTCGGCTACTCCCACCCGGTTGAAATCGTGCCTGCACAAGGCATCGAGTTCGAAGTCGTGGGCAACAACAAGATCACGGTTCGCGGCATCGACAAAGAGCTTGTCGGCGCGACAGCGGCTAAGATCCGTGCCGTACGCGAGCCAGAGCCTTACAAAGGCAAAGGCATCAAGTACGAAGGCGAGCGCATCATCCGCAAGGAAGGCAAGGCCGGCAAGAAAAAGTAAGCATGATCGCATGCTGACGATAGCAGCACCACGAACGAAGAAGGGAGGATCCCTCAATGATCACCAAAGGCGACAAAAACAAAGCCCGTCTGAAACGCCATCTGCGTGTCCGCAAGAAAATCAACGGCACGGTAGAGCGTCCTCGTCTGTCGGTATACCGTTCCTCCAAGCACATCTATGCTCAACTGATCGACGATGTGGCTGGCGTAACGATCGCATCGGCTTCCACGCTGGACAAAGAGCTTGCTGAGAAAGTGAGCAACGGCGGCAACGTGGAATCCGCAAAGCTGGTTGGAGAACTGATCGCGAAACGTGCCAAGGAAAAAGGCCACGAAGCGGTTGTCTTCGATCGCGGCGGCTACCTGTACCATGGACGGATTCAAGCACTGGCTGACGCAGCTCGCGAAGCTGGTCTCCAATTCTAATTTTCTGACAAGGGAGGTATATCGACTTGCGTATTGATGCAAATGCGCTGGGTGAACTGCAAGAGAAAGTGGTTCACATCAACCGCGTAGCGAAAGTAGTCAAAGGCGGACGCCGCTTCAGCTTCAGCGCTCTGGTCGTTGTCGGCGACGGCAAAGGCCATGTAGGCGCCGGCATCGGCAAAGCTCAAGAGGTTCCAGACGCGATCCGCAAAGGGATTGAAGATGCGAAGAAAAACATGATCTCGATCCCGCTCGTGAACACGACGATCCCGCACCAAGTGCTCGGTCACTTCGGCGCTGGTCAAGTTCTGCTCAAACCGGCTTCCCAAGGTACCGGCGTTATCGCTGGCGGCCCTGTGCGTGCCGTGCTCGAGCTGGCAGGAGTCGGCGACATCCTGACCAAATCCCTCGGTTCTTCCAATTCCATGAACATGGTCAACGCAACGCTCGAAGGGCTCTCCCGCCTGAAACGCGCTGAGGACGTTGCCAAGCTTCGCGGAAAAACGGTTGAAGAGCTGCTGGGTTAAGGAGGGAACACGATGGCTAAATTGCAAATCACCCTCGTCCGCAGTCTGATCGGCCGCAACGAGAAGCAACGCGCTACAGTCGCGTCGCTCGGTCTTCGCAAGATCCGCCAAACGGTTGTTCATAACGACAGCCCCGCGATTCGCGGTATGGTGACCCACGTGAGTCACCTGGTTAAAGTGGAAGAAGTATAAGAGACGATCAAGCATCGTCTATCCATAGATTTACAAAGAGCAACAAGGAGGTGCAACGAACGATGAAACTGCATGAACTCAAACCAGCTGAAGGTTCCCGCAAAGCTCCATACCGCAAAGGCCGCGGTATCGGCAGCGGCAACGGCAAAACCGCAGGCAAAGGCCACAAAGGTCAAAACGCACGTTCCGGCGGCGGCGTCCGTCCGGGCTTCGAAGGCGGTCAAAACCCGCTTTATCGTCGTCTGCCTAAGCGTGGTTTCAACAATCCTTTCCGCAAAGAGTACGCGATCGTCAACATCGAAGAGCTCAATGTATTTGAAGCTGGCTCCGAAGTTACTCCGGAAATTCTTGTCGCTAAAGGGATCGTAAAAAATCCTCAAGCCGGCATCAAGATCCTGGGCAACGGCGAAGTAACGGTTAAGCTGACGGTTAAAGCAAACAAGTTCTCTCAATCTGCGGTAGAGAAAATCCAGGCTGCCGGCGGTCAAACCGAGGTGATCTAATTGTTCAAGACGGTTTCAAACATTTGGAAAGTGGAGGACCTCCGGCGGAGAATCCTCTTTACCCTTTTCATTTTGCTTGTATACCGCATCGGTTCCTTCATTCCGGTGCCCAACATCGACAAGGACGTCTTCACCCAACTTGACAACTCAGGCTCAGATCTTTTTGGCTTGCTGAACACGTTCTCGGGCGGCGCGCTCTTCCAATTCTCGATCTTCGCGATCGGCATCATGCCGTACATTACGGCGTCGATCATTGTCCAGCTGCTTTCGATGGATGTCATTCCTAAGTTCGCAGAATGGGCAAAAGAAGGCGAGAACGGAAAGCGCAAGCTGGCGCAGATCACTCGCTACGGTACGATTGGGTTGGGTCTTGTCCAGGGTTTTGCAACAGCAGTTGGTTTCAACCGCATGTACAACTACCAGATGGTTCAAGACGCGAACTTCGCGGTATACGCGATGATCGCGATTGTCCTGACGGCAGGTACGGCATTCCTGATGTGGCTCGGAGAGCAGATTACGGAACGCGGCATCGGCAACGGCATCTCGGTGATTATCTTCGCGGGTATCATCGCTGGCCTGCCGGGCCATATCCGCAAAATCTACACGACGTACTTCGTCGATAAGACGGACCAGGTATTCCTGGGCGTCCTCCAGGTGCTGGCCATTCTGGTTGGGATCATCCTCATGATTATCGGCGTCATCATCGTCCAGCAAGGGATTCGCAAAATCCCGGTGCAATACGCGAAGCGTGTTGTCGGACGCAAGATGTACGGCGGCCAATCGACGCACATTCCGCTCAAAGTGAATGGCGCGGGCGTTATCCCGGTTATCTTCGCGATCTCGCTGCTGATGTTCCCGTCCACAATTGCGCAGTTCTGGGCCAGCCACGACTGGGCTCAATGGATCATCACCCACCTCGCACCGGATAAGGCGCTTGGAATGGTGATCTATGTTATACTGATTATCGGCTTCACCTTCTTCTACACCTTCGTGCAGATCAATCCTGTACAGATGGCGGACCAGATGAAGAAGAATGGCGGCTACATCCCTGGCGTTCGTCCGGGCAAGCCTACCTCGAGCTACATTACCCGCGTCATGTCGAGAATCACGTTGTTCGGGGCGCTGTTCCTGGCCATCATCTCGATCCTGCCGGTGTTCTTCGGCTCGTTGTTCGGTCTTGACCGCACGATTCAGCTCGGCGGTACTTCGCTGCTGATCGTTGTCGGCGTCGCGCTCGACACGATGAAGCAGATCGAGAGCCAGCTGATCAAGCGTCACTACAAAGGGTTCATCAATAAATAACACGAGGCTTCGAACGGGCGGCTTGACGGCTCCACTTGGGGAGCTGCAGGTCAGCCCGCGCGTGCCTATAGTGCCAAAGCGAGGACGACAGGATGAACATTCTTTTCATGGGCCCTCCGGGAGCCGGCAAGGGTACCCAGGCCGAGAGAATCGTCGAACAGTTCAACGTTCCTCACATCTCCACCGGAGACGCATTCCGGCTGGCGATGAAGCAGGGCACGCCGCTTGGTCAGAAAGCGAAGGAATTCGTCGATCAAGGACTGCTTGTTCCGGATGAAATTACGAATGGCATCGTACGCGAGCGACTGCTGCTTGCCGACTGCGAGAAGGGCTTCCTGCTGGATGGCTTTCCGCGGACGCTTCAGCAAGCCGAAACGCTTGATGTCATGCTGGCCGAAATGGGCCGCAGCATCGATCATGTCGTCAATCTTCATGTCGATCGCGGACTTCTGCTCGCCCGGCTCACCGGACGCCGCATCTGCAAAACCTGCGGCGCTACCTATCATGTGATGTTCAATCCTCCGAAGGTGGAAGGCATCTGTGACAAGGATGGCGGAGAGCTGTACCAGCGCTCGGATGACACGGAAGAAAAGGTCGGCACCCGCTTGGACGAATACATCTCCAAGACGGCCCCGCTTCTGGAATACTACAGCGGCAAAGGTCTGCTGCGTGAAGTGAACGGAGAGCAGGAAATCGATCAAGTCACCGCCGACATCGCCGGTCGTCTGCGGGGTTCGAACGAATGATAATTTGCAAGTCTGAAGCCGAACTGCGATTCATGAGAGAAGCGGGACGCATCGTGGCCGAAACGCATCGCCTGATGGCGGACGCGGTACGGGCCGGGGTTACGACCCGTGAGCTGGATGACATCGCCGATCGCTACATTCGCAGTCAGGACGCAATTCCATCTTTTAAAGGCTACAATCAGTTTCCTGGCAGCATTTGCGCTTCTGTAAACGAAGAACTGGTGCACGGCATTCCGGGCAGCCGCAAGCTCAAGGACGGAGATATCATCACGCTGGATATCGGCGCCCAGTTTGAGGGCTACCACGGAGATTCGGCTTGGACCTATCCGGTAGGCGACGTCACGGAAGAAGTTCGACGTCTGCTGGAAGTGACCGAACGATCGCTGTACGCCGGGCTTGAGCTGGTCAAACCGGATGTTCGGCTGTATACGGTCTCGCACGCCATTCAAAAAGTGGTGGAGGATGCGGGCTTTTCCATTGTACGCGAGTATGTCGGGCACGGAATTGGAAAGGATCTTCATGAAGAGCCGCAAATTCCGAACTACGGCATTCCGGATCGCGGACCCCGGCTGAAGCCTGGAATGGTGCTGGCCATCGAGCCGATGGTGAACATCGGGGAGCGCTACGTCCAGACCTTGTCGGACAATTGGACGGTTGTAACGGTTGACGGCTCCTGGTGCGCTCATTACGAGCACACGGTAGCGGTCACGGAGAACGGTTGCGAGATTTTGACGAAGCTGCCGGAGGCGAAGTAGGGTCTTGGATCCGCTTGCTCAGATCGGACGCCTGGTCAAAGTGCTTCGAGGCAAGGACGAGGGCAGCCATGCGGTCATCATCGGCGTCTTGGACGAGAAATTCGTCCTGATCGCGGATGGAGACGGGCGTCGCTTCGACTCGCCGAAGAAGAAGAACATGCAGCATCTTCAGTTACTTCCGGCTCTCAGCAGCGAAGTTTCGGACAGCATGTCCGAGACGGGCCGGGTGACCAACGCCAAGCTAAGATTCGCCATACAGAAGTACACAAGCCGAAAGGAGAATGAGGATGGCCAAGGAAGACGTCATTGAAGTCGAAGGTACGGTAATCGAGCCGTTGCCAAATGCCATGTTCAAGGTTGAACTGGAGAACGGCCACCAGATTCTCGCTCATGTATCCGGCAAGCTCAGAATGCACTTTATCCGTATTCTGACCGGAGACAAAGTGGTTATCCAGTTGTCGCCTTACGATCTGTCCAGAGGACGCATCACCTATCGGAAGTAGGCCTCGTGCCTGCAGAGGAAGGATTCGGGAGGTAATTCACAATGAAGGTCAGACCTTCGGTTAAGCCGATCTGCGAAAAATGCAAAGTCATTCGCCGCAAAGGCAACGTTATGGTCATCTGCGAAAATCCGAAGCACAAACAAAGACAAGGTTAAGAAGGGAGGAAACGATTCATGGCACGTATTGCTGGTGTAGACTTGCCGCGCGACAAGCGCGTTGAAATCGCGCTCCAATACATCTTCGGTATTGGCAAGACGACGGCTCAGAAAATTCTGGCCGAAACGGGCGTCAGCGCTGCGACTCGCGTACGCGACCTCACGGAAGACGAAGTGAGCAAGCTGCGTGAAGTCATCGACAAATCCGTCAAAGTGGAAGGCGATCTCCGCCGCGAGATTTCCCTCAACATCAAGCGCCTCGTCGAAATCGGATGCTATCGCGGTATCCGTCACCGTCGCGGCCTGCCGGTTCGCGGACAACGCACGAAGACGAATGCGCGCACGCGCAAAGGTCCTCGTCGTACGGTAGCGAACAAGAAGAAATAACAAGGGGGGATAACGAACAATGGCTAAAGCTAAAAAAGTCGTACGTACGAAACGTCGCGATCGGAAAAACGTCGAGTCCGGCGTTGCCCACATCCGCTCGACGTTCAACAATACGATCGTTACGATCACGGATCCGCACGGCAATGCGATCTCCTGGGCGAGCTCCGGCAATCTTGGTTACAAGGGCTCCCGCAAAAGCACGCCTTTCGCCGCTCAAATGGCTGCCGAAGCCGCTGCGAAAGCCGCTATGGAGCATGGCATGAAAGCCGTCGAGGTTATGGTTAAAGGTCCGGGCGCAGGCCGCGAAGCCGCGATCCGTTCCCTTCAAGCCGCTGGCCTTGAAGTCAACCTGATCAAAGACGTAACGCCGGTTCCTCACAACGGCTGCCGTCCGCCGAAACGCCGTCGCGTATAGTTCGTCGAAGTCTGTGGTATCAAATTGCGACAACTTGTGAATAATGGTTGTGAAGGTTTGGCATACTACAAGATTTGACGCCATGGAACGTTATAGATACGGAGCGACGTTTTGAAGGAGGGTACACTAGTGATTGAGATCGAAAAGCCGAAAATCGAAACCGTAGAGCTGAGTGACGATGGAGCATATGGCCGATTTGTCGTCGAGCCTCTCGAACGGGGCTACGGGACGACTCTCGGAAACTCGCTTCGCCGCATTCTGCTCTCGTCGCTTCCCGGCGCGGCAGTGACGTCCGTTCAGATTGACGGAGTGCTTCACGAGTTTTCCACGGTTCCAGGAGTCATGGAAGACGTGACCGAAATGATCCTGAACCTGAAGGGCCTGTCGCTCAAAATCCATTCCGACGAAGAGAAGGTACTGGAAATTGACGCAGAAGGCGAAGGGAACGTTACCGCGGGCGACATCCGTGCGGACAGCGATGTCGAGATTCTCAGCCCTGATCTTCATATCGCAACCTTAGCTTCCGGCGCACGGCTCCATATGAGGATTTTCGCCAATCGCGGCCGCGGTTATGTGCAAGCCGACCGCAACAAACGCGAAGACCAGCCGATTGGCGTCATTCCTGTTGATTCGATCTACACGCCAATTACCCGTGTCAACTATAGCGTCGAAAACACTCGCGTCGGCCAAGTCACCAACTATGACAAGCTGACGCTTGAAGTGTGGACCGATGGCAGCATCCGTCCGGAAGAGGCCGTAAGCCTCGGCGCTAAGATCCTGACCGAGCATTTGGACTTGTTCGTCGGACTGACCGATGAAGCCAAAGACGCGGAAATTATGGTTGAGAAGGAAGAGGACAAAAAGGAAAAGGTTCTCGAGATGACGATCGAGGAGCTGGACCTGTCCGTTCGTTCCTACAACTGTCTCAAACGTGCAGGCATCAATACCGTGCAAGAGCTGACCATGAAAACCGAAGAAGACATGATGAAGGTCCGCAACCTGGGCCGCAAGTCTTTGGAGGAAGTTCAAGAGAAGCTCGAAGAACTCGGTTTGGGCCTCCGCACAGAAGAATAGCATCAAGGAGGGGAAATCGATGGCATACTCGAAACTGGGACGCGACGCAAGCGCTCGGAAAGCTCTGTTCCGTGACCTTGTGACCGACCTTTTCCTGTACGAGCGCATTCAAACGACGGAGGCGAAAGCCAAAGAAGTGCGTTCGATCGCAGAGAAACTCATTACGAAGGCAAAGCGCGGAGATCTCCACGCTCGTCGTCAAGTGGCCGCTTACGTGCGCCGCGAGACGATCGACGGAGAGCAGGACGCGATCCAAAAGCTGTTTGGCGAACTGGCGGGCCGTTACACGGAGCGCGCAGGCGGTTACACCCGGATCCTCAAGCTGGGACCTCGTCGCGGCGACTCTGCGCCTATGGTCTACCTGGAACTGGTTGACCGCGCTTAATCCAGCGACTGCCGCCCGCGGGCAGCAGGCAAAAGGTGGACCGATGAGGCCACCTTTTTTCTTTTGTCCATAATCGGGTTCATGGACAAGCTCAAGGAGTAGATTGCAGCAAGGAGAGAATGCGGCTTGCGAAACATTCGGATGAAGATCGCCTACGATGGAACTCGCTACAACGGATTCCAGACGCAGCCGGGAGGCAACACGATCCAGGACATCATCGAGTCGGCGATCGAGACGCTCACCGGAACCCGGACGAGGATCATCGGATCCGGAAGGACGGATGCGCGCGTGCATGCGGAGGGCCAAGTTTTCAATTTCCATACCGACTCCCGAATCGCGGTCGAACGGTGGGCGCTTGCGCTCAACAGCCGTCTGCCCGAAGATATTCGGGTCGTGGAGTCGGCGGCGGAAGTTCCCGATGCTTTTCATTCCCGGTTCTCGGCCAAGCGCAAGACGTACCGCTACTCGATCTGCACGGGAAAGTTCCACGACGTGTTTCGCCGGAACTTCGAATTCCATCATCCTTCCCCCAAGCTGGATGTCGCTGCGATGCGCGAGGCTCTCCGTCATTTGCAAGGCGAGCATGACTTCACCTCGTTCACGACCAATCATGCCGACGAGAAGTCTCACGTGAGGACGATATACAGCGCTGTGCTGAAGGAAGAGGAAAAGCGGCTGGAGCTTTATTTGACGGGCAACGGCTTCCTTTACAATATGGTGCGGATCATAGCCGGCACGCTCATCCATGTCGGACAAGGCAAGATTGCCCCGGCTGCGATTCCAGGCATGCTGCAGGGACGGAATCGTCTGCTGGCGGGACCGACTGCGGTCGCTCACGGACTGACGTTGATCAATGTCGAATATGGCGATGCGGAGAAGTAAAAATCCTTGCGCTGGGCTCTCCTTTATTGTAATATATAACTTGTGCTTTCTTATTGGCTCTCCCACAGCCCCGCATAAGAATTGCACCTACATCCATGAAATAGGCAAGACAAGCAGCATCCAACATGACTACGAACTGTAACCGAAGATTGACCATAAACGAAAGCCAACCATTGAAGGAGGATCTCCCATGCGCACCACTTATATGGCGAAGACGAACGAAGTCCAACGCAACTGGCACGTCGTCGACGCATCCGGCCAAACGCTCGGCCGTCTGGCCAGCGAAGTCGCCAGCCTGATCCGCGGCAAGCACAAGCCTCAATTCACGCCTCACGTTGACACGGGCGATTTCGTCGTCGTCATCAACGCAGAGAAGATCGTCCTGACGGGCAACAAATGGAATGACAAGAACTACTACCGTCACTCCATGCATCCGGGCGGCCTGAAAGTTACGCCTGCCAAAGATCAGCTGAAAAAGAAGCCGGAATCCCTTGTGGAATATGCGGTACACGGCATGCTGCCGAAAAACCGTCTGGGCGACAAAATGAAGCTGAAGCTGAAAGTATACGCTGGTTCGGAGCATCCGCACCAAGCTCAAAATCCGGTAGCTTACGAGCTGCGCGGTTAATCGAAGGAGGACCCTACAATGGCTCAAGTCCAATACTATGGCACTGGTCGTCGTAAACACTCCGTAGCACGCGTACGTCTCGTGCCGGGTGAAGGACGCATCATCATCAACAAGCGCGAGCTGGACGAGTACTTCGGTCTCGAAACGCTCAAGCTGATCGTGAAGCAACCGCTCGTTCTGACCGAAACTGTCGGCAAATACGACATCATCGTACTTGCGCATGGCGGAGGCACTTCCGGCCAAGCTGGCGCGATTCGTCACGGCATCTCCCGCGCTCTGCTGAAGGCAGATCCGGAGTTCCGTCCATCTCTGAAGCGCGCTGGTTTCCTGACGCGCGACCCACGTATGAAAGAACGGAAGAAATACGGCCTGAAAGCAGCTCGCCGTGCTCCTCAGTTCTCCAAACGTTAATCGAACGTACAGCCTTTCCCGATTCATCGGGAAAGGCTTTTTCTTTTTCGACAGGGTTTTATGGGCAGGCTATAATAAGACAGGATGCAGTCTTGTCCTTTTGCGAACGACCAACATCACGGGAGGTACATACGATGACAAAAGCTTTGCCGGTTTATTTCAACCATGACGGAGGCGTAGACGACCTCGTCTCGCTTTTTCTTTTGCTGCAGATGGAGCAAGTCGACCTGATCGGAGTGTCGGTCATTGATGCGGACTGTTATGTCGAGCCAGCCGTTTCCGCCAGTCGCAAGATCATCGACCGTTACGGGCGTGCCGAGCTCAAGGGACTTGAAGTGGCGCGCAGCAATTCGAGGGGGAAAAATCCGTTTCCGAAAGACTGGAGGATGCATGCGTTCTATGTCGACGCGCTGCCGCTGCTCAACGAGCGCTCCGATGTCGTGACGAAGGAAGCCGCCAAGCCGGCGCATCTGGATTTGATCGAAAAGGTGTCGAAGTGCCCGGAAAAGGCGACGCTGCTGTTCACCGGCCCGCTTACCGACCTGGCTCGCGCGCTGGACGCCGATCCTTCGATCGAAGCCAAGATCGAGAAGCTGTACTGGATGGGCGGAACGTTCCTCCCGGACGGGAACGTGCATGAACCGGAGCATGACGGAACGGCGGAGTGGAACGCGTTCTGGGATCCGGAGGCGGCCAAGCGGGTATGGGATAGCGGCATCAAGATCGAGATGGTCGCTCTGGAAAGCACGAACAAAGTTCCGCTGACAGTAGACACGCGCAAAGAGTGGGCGCAGCTGCGCCGATTCGAGGGCATCGATTTCCTCGGCCAATGCTACGCGACCGTTCCGCCGCTAGTGCATTTCGCGACCAATTCCACGTACTACCTGTGGGATGTGCTGACGACCGCCATCATCGGCAAGCCCGAGCTGGTCTCTTCTCATGAAGTGGCTTGCGATGTCCTGGCGGATGGTCCATCGCAGGGAAGGACCATCCCTTCCGAGGGCGGACGAATCGTAACTGTCGTCGACGATGTCGATCCGGAGGCCTTCTTCCGTTATTTGACCGATCTGGCTCGGGGCGCCGACCGTGACGGAGTGTATCGAATCGTATAAGGACGCCTTATCCAGAGGATAAAGAATCCTTATCTGACGCGGAAATTCGGCCATTTTGCCCTCAATTAAGCAATTGAACATTAGAGGTCTACCCCGTATAATTAAAACCATACGGACTTACTTGGTTTTAACATAGGGGAGGGGACCGGACATTGAACTTGCTGGAAAAAGAGGCGCTGATCGCCGAACAAGCCGTGAAGCTTGAAACCGCATCGCCGGAGGAGATCCTGAAATTTGCCGTCGAGACGTTTCCCAATATAACGTTTGCTTGCAGCTTTGGAGCGGAAGATGTCGTGCTGGTCGACATGCTGCACAAAGTAAGCCCGAAGACGGATGTTTTTTATCTCGATACGGATTACCACTTCAAGGAAACGTATGAAACGCGCGATCGCATGGAGCAGCGCTACGGGATCCGTTTCGTCCAGGTGAAGCCGGTGCTCACGCCGGAGGAGCAAGCGGCTCAGCATGGCGCGGAGCTGTGGAAAAGCGATCCGAACGCCTGCTGCAACATTCGCAAGGTCGAGCCGCTGACGCGCATCCTTTCGCAATACGAGGCGTGGATTACCGGCATTCGCCGTGACCAGGCTCCGACTCGCGCCAACGCGAAAAAGATCGAATACGACACGAAATTCGGCCTCGTCAAGTTCAATCCGATCGCCCATTGGACTTCGGACGATGTATGGGACTATATCCGCAGCAACGACATCATCTACAACCCGCTCCATGACCGCAACTTCCCGAGCATCGGCTGCGAGCAGTGCACGCGTCAGGTCGCGCCGGGCGAAGACCCGCGCGCGGGACGCTGGTCGGGCAGCGACAAAACCGAATGCGGCCTGCACAAGTGAGCCCAAGGGAGGATAACGGAATCATGTCTAGCATCAAGCCCCATGGCGGAGTACTCGTCAACCGGATCGCCGCCGGCGAGCAGCGGGAGCAGCTGCTCGTGGAAGCAAGTCAGCTCACAAGCCTGACGGTAGACAGCTGGACCGTCTCCGATCTGGATCTGATCGGCGTCGGAGCCTTTTCCCCGCTGGAGGGCTTCCTCACGGAGGCCGATTACCATTCAGTCGTCGAACGGATGCGGCTCGAAAGCGGCATCGTCTGGAGCATTCCAATTACGCTTCCGATCGACGAGCAGACGGCAGCCGAGCTGAAGATCGGCCAGCGGGTCGCGCTGAAGGGCGAGGATGGCGTCGTTTATGGCCTGCTCGACGTGGCAAGCATCTACACCGTCGATCAGCGCCGCGAAGCGGTGCAGGTGTTCAAGACGGACGATCTGGAGCATCCCGGCGTCAAAAAGCTGTTCTCCCGCTCCAGCACGTACGTGGGCGGTCCGATCACCGTCCTGAACCGTCCGCAGCCGGAGAAGTTCGGCGAGTTTTATTTCAGTCCGAGCGATACCCGTCGCATCTTCGCCGAAAAAGGCTGGAAAACCGTCGTCGGCTTCCAAACCCGCAACCCGGTCCACCGCGCCCATGAATTCATTCAAAAATGCGCGATGGAGATCGTAGACGGCCTATTCCTGAACCCGCTCGTCGGAGAGACGAAGTCGGATGACGTGCCGGCCAACGTCCGTATGAAGAGCTATGTGGCGCTTCTGGAAAATTACTATCCGGAGAGCCGCACGTTCCTTGGCGTCTTTCCTGCAGCGATGCGCTATGCCGGGCCGCGCGAAGCGATCTTCCATGCGCTCGTGCGCAAGAATTACGGCTGCACGCATTTCATTGTCGGACGCGATCATGCGGGCGTAGGCGACTACTACGGCACGTACGAGGCGCAGGAGCTGCTCAAGACGTTCGCGGCCGAGGATCTCGACATTACGCCGCTTTATTTCGAGCACAGCTTCTTCTGCAGGAAATGCGGCAACATGGCGACCAGCAAAACGTGTCCGCATGACAAGTCGGAGCATGTCGCGCTGTCCGGCACCAAAGTCCGCGAGATGCTGCGCGCCGGCATTTGCCCGCCTCCGGAGTTCTCCCGGCCCGAGGTCGCGCAGATCCTGATCGAGGGCATGCAGGAGCAGCCGGCGCATTCCTAAGCGGCAGCGCCCCTGTTCGAGGCATGAAGCAGCACCCTGTCCCATATAGTGGATGATAGCGATAGGCTTGGATAAGCCTGAGCCGATCATCGACGCGGGATGGGGTGTTTTTTATTATGCAGGACGTTCGAGATAAAATAGGCCGGGAAGGAAGGCATGGACTGTATCCGACTCGTCGACGGCTCGTCGTCTGGATCAGCTCGCGCGGCTGGTCCCGAATCGGACTCGCCTCGCTGATGCTGCTTGTCCTCGGCGGACTGCTGCTGACGCAGCTGCCTTCGGCCAGCATCGGAACGACTTGGACGCTTCCGCTCAGCGGCAAGACGGTCGTGCTTGACGCCGGGCATGGCGGTCCTGACGGCGGGGCGGTCAGCAAGAGCGGGCTGATCGAAAAAGACCTCAATCTGGCGATCGCGCTTCAGCTGCGGGATTATTTGCAGCAAGCCGGCGCGATCGTCTATGTGACGAGGGAAGGGGATCAGGATCTGGCGGGAGCGGAGACCAAAGGATACAAAAGCCGCAAGACGGAAGATCTCGTCGCCAGAGCGCGCTTCGTGGAGGAGAAGAAGGCCGATCTCATGGTCAGCATCCACATGAACAGCATCCCCTCGCCCAGATGGTCCGGGGCGCAGACGTTCTATTATCCGAACCATGAGGGCAACCCGGCGCTTGCCTATCTGATCCAAGACGAGATCAGGCTCAATCTGGCCAATACGAATCGTTCCGCGGCCAAGGCGCCGAATACGGTTTATCTCCTCAAGGCGGTCAAGACGGCTCCAAGCGCTCTTGTCGAGGTCGGATTCCTTTCCCATCCCGGAGAAGCGGCGCGGCTGGCCGACGGCACGTACCAGCGGCAGGTCGCGGCCTCCATCTACAAGGGGATCCTGCGTTACAGCAGCGGCGAGCGTCCAGCCGGAACGACGGACAAGGCGGCGCGGCCGTAAGGAAAGCGGAGCTTCCGGTATGCTATACTAGGAGCATACCCATTCGAAGCGGCCGGCGCGAAAGTCCGCCGCTTCGATGCATGCCGGAAGGTGGAGACCGCAACTATGCTCACACGCGAACAAGTATTGGAAGCCGTGAATGCTGTCACGGCTCGCTTCGCGGACGGAACGACCGTCCGCGACATTATGGCCAAGGACCGTCAAGCTTCGCTGACGGTCCTCGTCCCGAGCGGCGCCGAGCGCGCGCCGCTGGAAGCCGCGCTGCGCGAAGCGCTCGCGCAGGCAGGGGCCGAGACCGCGCATCTGCGGTTCCGGCCCCTGGAAGCCCCGGCAGCGGCGGCGCAGCCTGCCGCCCCTGCCGGGGCCTCCCCTGGCGCGGCGCCGAGCGCTGCCGCCGCGCCAGGCGCTGCAGGCGCCGCCCCCGTGCGAGGCCACGGGGCGGGCCTGGAGGGCGTGCCGCTGCTCTCCGCGGAGAGCGGCACGGAATTCATCGCCATCGCCAGCGGCAAGGGCGGCGTCGGCAAATCGACCGTCACCGTCAACCTCGCGGTGGCGCTGGCCCGCAGGGGCAAGCGCGTCGGACTCGTCGACGCCGACATCTACGGCTTCAGCGTGCCTGACATGATGGGCATCGAGGAGCGGCCGGAAGTCGTCGACGGCCGCATTCAGCCGATCGAGCGCTTCGGCGTCAAGGTCATCTCGATGGGCTTTTTCGTCGAGGACAACAGCCCGATCGTATGGCGCGGGCCGATGCTCGGCCGCATGCTGCGCAACTTTTTCCAAGAAGTCGAGTGGGGAGAGCTGGATTACCTGCTGCTCGACCTGCCGCCTGGCACGGGCGACGTCGCTCTCGACGTGCATCAGATCCTCCCGCAGAGCAAGGAGATCATCGTGACGACTCCGCATGCGACAGCGGCGTTCGTCGCCGCCCGTGCCGGCGCGATGGCGCTGCACACGGAGCATGAGATTCTCGGCGTCGTGGAGAACATGTCGTATTACTTGAGCCCATCGACGGGCGAAAAGGAATATGTGTTCGGCAAAGGGGGAGGAGCCCGCCTCGCGGAAAACCTCCACACCGATTTGCTGGCGCAGATTCCGCTTGGCGCGCCGGATAACCATGTGTCGGAGCCGGACTTTTCCCCTTCCGTCTACAAAGCCGAAACCGAAACGGGACAGCTCTACCTGGAGCTGGCCGACCGGGTCATCGCCCGGACCTGGTAAGCCCGCCCGCCTATATCGTGAAAAAAGCAGTCCCCTCGGGTAGGGGACTGCTTTTGCATTCAAGCCCGCATGAGCCTACGTCGACGATTCTTCGCTGCTCTCCTCGCTGCCTTCCTCGCCGCCGCCTTCTTCTCCGCCGCTCCCGCCTTCCTGGCCGCTTCCCGAAGAGGACTTCGTATCGACCTTCTCCTCCGGCTTGACGCGCAGCTCTTCCTGAACGGCCTTTTTCAGCAGATCCAAAATCTCCACGCGGAAGAGCGGATTGGACATCGACTCCTGCATGATCGTCATGACCTGCTTGCGATACTGGCCGCTCATCAGCACCTCAAGAATCATCTTGTCCATTTCCGGCGTCTTCATGGCGGCAATGAGCTCTTTCTGATATGCCGGGTCCTTCATGAGCTCCTTATGGATATCCTTGTTCTGCTTGTTGACCGCCT
>NZ_NFEZ01000004.1:725000-1567500 GCF_002864175.1 Paenibacillus pasadenensis
CGATGAAGGACGTGGCGAACCACGATAGGCCTCGGGGAGCTGTAAGCAAGCGTTGATCCGGGGATTTCCGAATGGGGAAACCCAGCTGGGGTAATGCCCAGTTACTGCAGCGTGAATTCATAGCGCTGCGTGAGGCATACCAGGGGAACTGAAACATCTAAGTACCCTGAGGAAGAGAAAACAATAGTGATTCCGTCAGTAGCGGCGAGCGAACGCGGATTAGCCCAAACCAGGGGGCTTGCCCCCTGGGGTTGTGGGACGTCTCACACGGAGTTACAAAGGAACAGGTTAGGCGAAGAGGTCTGGAAAGGCCCGCCATAGCAGGTAAAAGCCCTGTAGCTCAAAGCCTGCTCCCTCCGAGACGGATCCCGAGTACCGCGAGACACGTGAAACCTCGTGGGAATCCGGCAGGACCATCTGCCAAGGCTAAATACTCTCTGGCGACCGATAGTGAAGCAGTACCGTGAGGGAAAGGTGAAAAGCACCGCGGGAGCGGAGTGAAATAGAACCTGAAACCGTGCGCTTACAAAAAGTCAGAGCCCGTTATAGGGGTGATGGCGTGCCTTTTGTAGAATGAACCGGCGAGTTACGTTCACGTGCAAGGTTAAGTCGGGAAGACGGAGCCGCAGCGAAAGCGAGTCTGAATAGGGCGCCTTTAGTACGTGGGTGTAGACCCGAAACCGGGTGATCTACCCCTGTCCAGGGTGAAGGTGCGGTAACACGCACTGGAGGCCCGAACCCACGAATGTTGAAAAATTCGGGGATGAGGTGGGGGTAGCGGAGAAATTCCAATCGAACTCGGAAATAGCTGGTTCTCCCCGAAATAGCTTTAGGGCTAGCCTCGGTGTTGAGCATGCTGGAGGTAGAGCACTGATTGGGTGCGGGGCCCGCCAAGGGTTACCAAGTCCAGTCAAACTCCGAATGCCAGTCATGTATAACCGGGAGTCAGACGGTGAGTGCTAAGATCCATCGTCAAGAGGGAAACAGCCCAGATCATCAGCTAAGGTCCCCAAGTGTGTGTTAAGTGGGAAAGGATGTGGAGTTGCCCAGACAACCAGGATGTTGGCTTAGAAGCAGCCACCATTTAAAGAGTGCGTAATAGCTCACTGGTCGAGTGACTCTGCGCCGAAAATGTAACGGGGCTAAACACACCACCGAAGCTATGGCATGTACCTAGTGTACTTGGGTAGGGGAGCGTTGTGTATAGGTTGAAGTCAGACCGCAAGGACTGGTGGACGGTACACAAGTGAGAATGCCGGTATGAGTAACGAAAAGATCAGTGAGAATCTGATCCGCCGTAAGCCTAAGGGTTCCTGAGGAAGGTTCGTCCGCTCAGGGTAAGTCGGGACCTAAGGCGAGGCCGAAAGGCGTAGTCGAAGGACAACAGGTTGATATTCCTGTACCACCGTAAGCCGTTATGAGCAATGGAGTGACGCAGAAGGGTAGTGACGCGGACCGATGGATGTGTCCGTCCAAGCAGTGAGGCTGGTTTGTTGGCAAATCCGCAAACCGTAAGGCTGGGCTGTGATGGGGAGGGAAACTTACAGTACCGAAGGTCATGATCTCCAGCTGCCAAGAAAAGCTTCTAGCCAGGCGAAGGTGCCCGTACCGCAAACCGACACAGGTAGGCGAGCAGAGCATGCTAAGGCGCGCGGAGTAACTCTCGTTAAGGAACTCGGCAACATGACCCCGTAACTTCGGGAGAAGGGGTGCCTCGGTAGGGTGAATAGCCCGAGGGGGCCGCAGTGAAAAGGCCCAAGCGACTGTTTAGCAAAAACACAGGTCTGTGCGAAGCCGTAAGGCGAAGTATACGGGCTGACGCCTGCCCGGTGCTGGAAGGTTAAGGGGAGCGGTTAGGGGCAACCCGAAGCTGTGAACCGAAGCCCCAGTAAACGGCGGCCGTAACTATAACGGTCCTAAGGTAGCGAAATTCCTTGTCAGGTAAATTCTGACCCGCACGAATGGCGTAACGACTTGGGCGCTGTCTCAACGAGAGATCCGGTGAAATTTTACTACCTGTGAAGATGCAGGTTACCCGCGACAAGACGGAAAGACCCCATGGAGCTTTACTGCAGCTTGATATTGGACTTTGGTACGATCTGTACAGGATAGGTGGGAGCCTAGGAAGCCGGAGCGCCAGCTTCGGTGGAGGCGCCGTTGGGATACCACCCTGATCGTATCGGAGTTCTAACCTGTCACCGTGAAGCCGGTGAAGGGACCGTGTCAGGCGGGCAGTTTGACTGGGGCGGTCGCCTCCTAAAATGTAACGGAGGCGCCCAAAGGTTCCCTCAGAATGGTTGGAAATCATTCGAAGCGTGCAAAGGCATAAGGGAGCTTGACTGCGAGACCAACAAGTCGAGCAGGGACGAAAGTCGGGCTTAGTGATCCGGTGGTACCGAATGGAAGGGCCATCGCTCAACGGATAAAAGCTACCCTGGGGATAACAGGCTTATCTCCCCCAAGAGTCCACATCGACGGGGAGGTTTGGCACCTCGATGTCGGCTCATCGCATCCTGGGGCTGAAGTAGGTCCCAAGGGTTGGGCTGTTCGCCCATTAAAGCGGTACGCGAGCTGGGTTCAGAACGTCGTGAGACAGTTCGGTCCCTATCTGTCGTGGGCGTAGGAAATTTGAGAGGAGCTGTCCTTAGTACGAGAGGACCGGGATGGACGTACCGCTGGTGTACCAGTTGTTCCGCCAGGAGCACCGCTGGGTAGCTACGTACGGACGGGATAAGCGCTGAAAGCATCTAAGCGCGAAGCCCCCCTCAAGATGAGATTTCCCAGTATGTAAGACCCCTGGAAGACGACCAGGTCGATAGGCTCGAGGTGGAAGCGCGGCAACGCGTGCAGCTGACGAGTACTAATCGGTCGAGGGCTTATCCTACTTAGCAAGAACAGCCGGTCAGCACGGCATTTCGTTCGATCCAGTTTTCAGGGCGCAAGTCCTGAAGCATCCTATCGCTTCATATTCCCTGATAGCTCAGTTGGTAGAGCACTCGACTGTTAATCGAGTTGTCACAGGTTCGAGTCCTGTTCGGGGAGCCATTTGCTCTCATAGCTCAGTAGGTAGAGTGCATCCATGGTAAGGATGAGGTCACCG
The DNA here is from genome assembly GCF_002864175.1 of Paenibacillus pasadenensis. Lineage (NCBI taxonomy): Bacteria > Bacillati > Bacillota > Bacilli > Caryophanales > Paenibacillaceae > Paenibacillus > Paenibacillus pasadenensis. The sequence goes on from NZ_NFEZ01000004.1 coordinate 728,101, forward strand.
GTTCGATCCCGGTTGAGAGCTCCATATGCGTGGCCCGTTGGTCAAGGGGTTAAGACACCTCCCTTTCACGGAGGTAACAGGGGTTCGAATCCCCTACGGGTCACCATTTTTTTTATTTCTACATAAGAATGGATGTTCCGAGCCATTCTACGGAGGAAGCTTAGCTCAGCTGGGAGAGCATCTGCCTTACAAGCAGAGGGTCGGGGGTTCGATCCCCTCAGCTTCCACCACTTTATTTGTTGGGGATTAGCCAAGCGGTAAGGCAACGGACTTTGACTCCGTCATTCTCAGGTTCGATCCCTGAATCCCCAGCCATCAAGAGCCATTAGCTCAGTTGGTAGAGCACCTGACTTTTAATCAGGGTGTCGAAGGTTCGAGTCCTTCATGGCTCATCTTTCACTCGCGCGTATGGCGGAATTGGCAGACGCACCAGATTTAGGTTCTGGCGCCTCCGGCGTGGGGGTTCAAGTCCCTCTACGCGCATAGTTACGAACCAACGCCTTCAGTCCTCACGGACCGAAGGCTTTTTTGTTTATCCAAAAGAAAATCACCTGCTTTTGATCAACAACTCGCGCTGCGAGCGTGCGCGAAGGTTTCTTTTGACAACGATAGTGAGAACCGTTATCATAATGGTTATAATGATAATCGTTATCAAGGGTTCGGAGCGCCGCTCCGGCAGCAGAGAGGAGCTTGCAGCATGGTTCGATTGGAAACCAGCCAGCTGGATATAGCCTATGAGAAGAGACAGATCGTGCGGGACCTCAATTTACGCATTCCGCAAGGCAAGATCACGGCGCTCGTAGGCTCGAACGGATCCGGCAAATCGACCATCCTCAAGACGATGGCTCGTCTGATGTCGCCGCAAAACGGGCAGGTGCTGCTGGACGGCAAGTCGATCCACAAGCAGTCGACGCGGGAAGTGGCCAAGGAACTCGCCATCCTGCCGCAAAACCCGACCGCCCCGGATGGTCTGACCGTGCAGGAGCTCGTCTCCTACGGCCGTTTCCCCTATCAAAAAGGGTTCAGCTCGATGCGTAAGGAAGACCGCGAAATCGTCGCTTGGGCGCTGGATGCGACGGGCATGACGGAGTTCGCCGATCGTCCGGTCGACCAGCTGTCCGGCGGACAACGCCAGCGCGGCTGGATCGCGATGGCGCTCGCCCAGGAGACGGACATCCTGTTCCTGGACGAACCGACGACGTTCCTGGACATGGCGCATCAGCTCGACGTGCTGCAGCTGCTCCAGCAGCTGAACTCCAAGGAAAACCGGACGATCGTCATGGTCGTGCATGACCTCAACCATGCCTCCCGGTTCGCTCATCACATGATCGCGATCAAGTCGGGCACCGTGCTGGCGGAAGGCAATCCGGACGAAGTCGTGACGCCGAAGGTGATGAGGGAGGTCTTCGGCATCGAAGCCGATATCGTGAGCGATCCGCGCACGGGAGTGCCGCTATGCCTCCCTTACGCGCTCGCGATGGGAGAGCGGACGGTGGAGCGCCCGGCAGCCGAGAGCCAGGGCGAGAAGCAGCGCGTGCTGCAGCCGGCAGGGGTTTGACCCCGCCGGTATTTTTCATTTCGAGAGGGGTCTGCTGACCGATGGATCGCAACGCAACGAGAGAACTGCTGTACGGCAAGCTTGGATTGTTGGAATCGGTTCCGGACGGCGTACGGGTTGCCGCTACGCTCGAGGCGCTCTCGACCGATCCGGAGACGGCCGATGCCTTCCTTCGGGGCTACGCGGAGCTCATTCCGTCTCGTTCCATCGAACCGGCCGCGACCTACTTTCCGTCCTGGCTGCGCGCGCTGGCCGGCACGTTCCATCATGTCCTCGCCAGCGGAGCCGGAAGCTTTCCGCTAGACCCTTCCCGCTGGGAAATGATGCTCTACAAAGCGGAGGGAGCCTCTTATGCCTCCATCGCGTTCCGTACCGATGCTCTGGAGCTGGAGGAGACGCCGCAGCTGCTCTCCGCGGAGCAGCGCTGCGAGCAGATCGATCGGTTCTACGGCACGCTTGTCGCGCCTGTATTCCGTCATCTCGCCGACCGTGCGGGTGTCAGGACCCATGAGCTGTGGAGATTGGCCGCCAGCGGCCTGAACCATACGAAGACGTTCCTGCTGCAGGCGGCGGAACGGCCGGAGCTGCGGCAGGCGCTGGAGCAGGACTTCGCTTATGCCGTCGGAGAGATGCCGGGGGAGGCGGTCGGAGAACGGCGCAATCTGATGGCTATCCGATTCACATATGTCGACAGCCCCTATGAGCCGGGAACGAAGCTGCCGCTGAGGGGAGGCTGCTGCCTGGCGTTCAAGACCGAGTACGCCAAGCACTGCTACAACTGTCCCAGACTCAAGCCGGGAGAGAGGAAAAGGATGTACGAGGAGCTCTGCTCCGCTCGCGCCTAATTTTTTTTGAAAAAGGACTTGCATTCGGACGATGGGCCTGATATATTATTACTTGTCGCGCTGAACAAAAAGTTCTTCGACAAGCGGAAGTGGCTCAGCGGTAGAGCATCGCCTTGCCAAGGCGAGGGTCGCGGGTTCGATTCCCGTCTTCCGCTCCATACGTGCCCGTAGCTCAGCTGGATAGAGCATTTGACTACGAATCAAAAGGTCGGGAGTTCGAATCTCTCCGGGCACGCCATTTATACAACGGGATGTAGCTCAGCTTGGTAGAGCACCTGGTTTGGGACCAGGGGGTCGCATGTTCAAATCGTGTCATCCCGACCATTGCTTCAACTTGCCTGTCGATTTCGTTTGCGGGTGTAGTTCAATGGTAGAACTTCAGCCTTCCAAGCTGATAGCGTGGGTTCGATTCCCATCACCCGCTCCAATAGAGACACCTTCAAACCTTGCCTAGCGGCAAGGTTTTTTTGTAACGTCAACGCTTTAACACAGTGCTTGGGCAAAAAAACCTGCCCCGGACCGTCTTCTATCCCTATAGCTTTTGTAGTATGATGGGAAAAGCGATTTGAAGTCACCTGCAACCGGGAAAGACGCGCCAGGAGCGGCGTTCAGGGATTCAGCGCCAGGCTGGCTATGCTTACGATTTGGTTCTTTCCGCAGCCTTAGGAGCGAACCAGGAGGAGGAACATCATGTCGGAACAGGCTGCAACGGCCCAAGCGACGGCTCGCCCGCAATCGAACAACTTGCTGCGCCGAGACGTAAGGTTCATGGGCAATCTATTGGGTGAAGTGCTTGTCCACCAAGGCGGCGACGAGCTGCTCGAGGTGGTCGAGAGGATCCGCGAGATGAGCAAGGCGCTGCGCGCCGAATTCGTCAACGAGCTGTACGAGGAATTCAAGAAGACGATCACGACGCTCGGCCCGGAGATTCGTCACCAGGTCATCCGCGCGTTCGCGGTCTACTTCCAGCTGGTGAATATCGCCGAGCAGAACCACCGCATCCGCCGCAAGCGGGATTACGAGCGCTCGGTGGGTGAAAGCGTGCAGCCGGGCTCGATTGAGGCGGCGGTTCAAGTGCTTCATGAGCGCGGCATCGGGGTCGACGGCGTCAAGTCGATGCTGGACGGCATCTCGCTCGAGCTCGTCATGACCGCCCATCCGACGGAAGCGACCCGCCGCGTCGTGCAGGACATCCACAAGCGCATCGCGCTCGGGCTGATGGAGCTCGACAATCCGACGCTCACGCATCGCGAGCGGGAGAAGCTGCGCGCCGGCCTGCTCAACGACGTGCAGATCCTCTGGCAGACCGACGAGCTGCGCGACCGCAAGCCGACCGTCATCGACGAGGTCCGCAACGGCTTGTACTACTTCGACGAGACGCTGTTCGAAGTGCTTCCGAACGTCTACGAGGAGCTGGAGCGCTGCCTGCACAAGTACTACCCGCAGGAGCAATGGCATGTCCCCACCTATCTCAAGTTCGGTTCCTGGATCGGCGGAGACCGCGACGGCAACCCGTCCGTCAAAGCCAAGGTCACCTGGGAGACGCTGACGCTCCACAAGCAGCTGGCGCTGAGCAAGTACCAGACGGTCCTGAAGGAATGGATGGACATCCTCAGCTTCAGCACCAACATCATCGACGTTCCGTCCGAGCTGCTCAGCTCGATCGAGGCCGACGAGCAGGCCGTCGAGCTCCGCGGAATCGACAAATGGCGCAACAGCAGGGAGCCGTACAAGGTCAAGCTCTGCTACATGCTCGAGAAGCTGGCGAACACCGGCGACGATGCCCTCAAAGGCACGGCGAAGCGCTACAACGGCCCCGAGGAGTTCAAGCAGGACCTGCTGCTCATCGACCGCTCGCTGCGCTCCCACTACGCCGACTACACGGCCGACTCACATGTGCGCAAGCTGATTCGCCAGGTCGAGCTGTTCGGCTTCCATATGGCGGCGCTCGACGTCCGCCAGCACTCCAAGGAGCATGAATCGGCGATGGCCGAGATTCTGGCCAAGATGAACATCACGCCGGATTACGCCTCCCTCTCCGAAGAGGAGAAGATCGAGCTGCTGGACCGGCTGCTGAACGATCCGCGTCCGCTGACCTCCTCCCATCTGGATTACACCGAATCCACGCGGGAATGCCTGGACGTCTACCAGACGATCTACCGGGCGCAGCAGGAGTTCGGCGAGTCCTGCATCTCGAGCTATCTGATCAGCATGACCCAGGGCGCCAGCGACATGCTCGAGGTGATGGTGTTCGCCAAGGAAGTCGGCCTGTTCCGCCAAGAGGCGGACGGCACGGTCCGCTGCACGCTGCAGTCGGTGCCGCTGTTCGAGACGATCGACGACCTGCATGCCGCACCTGGCATTATGCAAAGGCTGTTCGAGCTGCCGCTCTACCGCAAGGGAGTCGAGGCTCGCGGCAATCTGCACGAGATCATGCTCGGCTACTCCGACAGCAACAAGGACGGCGGCGTCGTCACCGCCAACTGGGAGCTCCGCTGCGCGCTCATCGACATCACCGAGACCGGCTCGCGCCACGGCGTGAAGCTCAAGTTCTTCCACGGCCGCGGCGGCGCGCTCGGCCGCGGCGGCATGCCGCTCGGCCGCAGCATCCTGGCCCAGCCGCCCCATACGGTCGGCGGCGGCATCAAGATCACCGAGCAGGGAGAGGTCTTGTCCTCCCGCTACTCGATGCAGGGCATCGCTTACCGCAGCCTGGAGCAGGCGACCTGGGCGCTGCTCACGGCGGCGCGCCTGGCGAGCCATCCGGAGCAGATGCCGGAGCAGATGCCGGAGTGGGCCGAGATCGCCAAGGAAATTTCCGAGACGGCTCAGGAGAAGTACCAGGATCTGATCTTCCGCGATCCGGACTTCATGGAGTTCTTCAAGGAGTCGACGCCTCTCTCCGAGGTGGGCGAGCTCAACATCGGATCCCGTCCGTCGAAGCGCAAGAACAGCGACCGCTTCGAGGACCTGCGCGCGATCCCATGGGTGTTCGCATGGACGCAGAGCCGCTATCTGCTGCCGGCCTGGTATGCATCGGGCACGGCGTTCCGCCAGTACGTCCAGGGCGACGAGACCCGCTTGCAGACGCTGCGCGATATGTACAAGGGCTTCCCGTTCTTCCGCCAGCTTGTCGACAACCTGCAGATGGCGATGGCTAAGGCCGATCTGCTCATCGCCCGCCAGTACGCCGGCATGATCAAGAACGCCGCCGTGCGCGACCGCATCTTCCAGCTGGTCGAGCAGGAGTACTCGCTGACGCTGCGGATGATCTTGGACATTACCGGCCAAAAGGAAATTCTCGACAACGTGCCGGTCATCCAGGAATCGATCCGCTTGCGCAATCCGTACGTCGATCCGCTCAGCTACCTGCAAGTGGAGCTGCTCACCGAGCTGCGCCAGAAGCGCGAGGCGGAGGAGGACGACGCGGAGCTGCTGCGCGAAGTGCTCCTGACGATCAACGGAATCGCCGCCGGCCTCCGCAATACCGGTTGATCTGCTGAAAGGACTATTCCCTACCGTCCCATGCCGTGCGCACCGGCTGCGCACGGCTTTTTCCTGTCATGGAACGTTCTTGCTTTTTCCATGCGCGTGAATTACCATGGGCTAGACAGTCCGGTTAGTCTGGAGGAATGTAGGCCGTGAAATCCATCGAAGCCAACTTGGTCCGCCTCTCTCTCAAGGGAGATCAGAGAGCGTTCGCGGAGCTCGTCGGCATGTACCAGGACAAGCTTTACCATCTTGCATACCGGATGCTGTACAACCGCCAGGAGGCGGAGGACACTGTGCAGGAGACGTTTCTGCGCGTCTTTCGCAACATGGAGCGCTACGACGAGTCCATGAAGTTCTCGACCTGGATCTACCGCATCACGACCAATCTAGCCATCGACCGTCTTCGCCGCCGCAAGCCCGGCTTCTCGCTGGATGCCGAGCTGCCCGAGCATGACGGCCTGGACGGCTATTCGATGTTCGCCAGCGAGGATGCCTCTCCGGAGGACGAGGTGCTGCTCTCGGAGACGCAGCGGATCATCCGCTCGGCCATCGACACGCTGCCTCCCAAGTACAAGAGCGTGATGGTGCTCCGCTATCTGGAGGATCTTTCGCTGCAGGAGATCGGCGACGTGCTCGACATGCCGGTGACGACGATCAAGACGCGCGTCCATCGCGGACGGGAGTTCCTGCGCAAGAAGCTCGAGCATAAATTATAGGCTCATCCGGGCCATAAAAAATGAAACACCTTCCGCCATCAAACGTACCTTATAGGTAGACTTGGCATCGAGGCGTCCGCGCGCCGATGCGAGACGACGGGCAGGGCCTGCCTCTGTACCCTGAAGAAAGGACTGGCTGCCATGAATTGCAATGTCGCTATCGTTTGGATGCACGACTATATCGACGGCGAGCTGCCGCGCGAGGATTGCCTTACCCTCAAGCAGCATCTGCTTTCCTGTCCGGCATGCAGAGCCCGGTTCGAACAGCTGGAGAAGACCGAAGCGCTGCTCACCTCGGTTATGGCTGAGCCAAAGGGACAGGCGATGACGCCGGCCGCTTCCGCAGCGCTCACCGACAAGATTCTAAAACAAATTCCTCCTCCCGCTCGTCATAGAGACTGGACGGGATGGATTCGCAGACATCCTGCCGTCACGGCAGCAGCCGTATTCGTGGTCGTCATGCTGGCCAGCCTGGCGCCGACGGTGAACAACGGCTCCGAGCTGATCGTGCGCGGCGACGACCTCAAGCAGGTCGTCATCGACGGCCATACGGTCATCGTGCCGGAGGGCGTCAAGATCTACGGCAATCTGACCGTGGAGAATGGAACCGCCGATGTGCGCGGGGACGTGGAAGGCAGCGTGACCGTCATCGACGGCTCGCTCCTCACTGCGTCCACGGCGCATATCGCCGGCCAGTCCCGCATGATCGACCAGCTGCTGGACCGCTTCTGGTACAAAGTGACCCAATCGTTCGGCAGCACGCCGTGAACGGGTGACGCCCCCTGCGCGCAGGGGGCATTTTTTTTGGCCGAAAAAGGATTTATGTTATGATACCTAGAAAAGAATAGGGTTACGACTAAGCGATGGAATCAAGGTCTTCGGCCATACATAGAGAAGGGACCGCAGGCAGCGGGCGGGGGTATCGGATATGAGATTTTTCACGGAAATGACGTGGCAGAACTGGATCCGGAACATCATCGATATCGGGATCGTCAGTTACATTATCTATAAAATGATCCTGCTCGTACGCGGAACGCGCGCCGTGCAGCTGATCAAGGGCATCCTGCTGCTGGTGCTCACCTGGGCGATCAGCACCTGGTTCGATTTGTATACGCTCAAGTGGCTCATGAATCAGATGTTCACCTTCGGCGTCGTCACGATCATCATCATCTTCCAGCCGGAGCTGCGGCGAGCGCTGGAGCAGCTCGGCCGGGGCAAGCTGTTCGCCCGTACGTCGTCGCTCGACCGCGACCAGGTGAACGAGCGCATCATGGAGCTGATCAAGGCCGTCCAGTACATGTCCAAGCGGCGCATCGGCGCGCTGATCGTCTTCGAGCGGCATACCGGACTGAACGAGCTGATCGAATCCGGCATCAAGATGGAGTCTCGCATCAGCTCGGAGCTGCTCATCAACATGTTCACGCCGAATACGCCTCTTCACGACGGAGCGGTCATCATCCGCGGCTCGCAGATCATGGCCGCGGCCTGCTACTTGCCGTTGTCGGAAAATCCGTTCATCAGCAAGGAGCTCGGCACGAGGCATCGCGCCGCGATCGGCGTGAGCGAGGTGACCGACGCGGTATCGGTCGTCGTATCGGAGGAGACCGGGCAGGTAACGCTTGCCGTCGGCGGCATGATCGTGCGCGACATCAAGGAAGAGTCGCTCATCTCCAAGCTGTTCGAGGAGCTAACCCAGCAGAACGGACAGACGTCCAAGACGAAGTCCAAGTTCCCGTTCCGCAAAAAGAAAGAAGGGGAAGCCAATGGATAGATGGCTGAGCCATCCGACCGCCCTCAAAATTCTCTCGATCGTCATCGGCGTCCTGCTGTGGGCGGTCGTTCACTTCGATCCGGAATCGACGCCCAATACGGTCACGTCGACGACGGAGACCAAAAGCGTCGACATGCTGCGCATCCAGACCGAGGGGCTCGACGAAAGCGCCTATGCGCTCAAGGTGCTCGAGCCGAGCGTCGCCAAGCTGATGGTGCGCGGCAGCCGCTCGGCGCTCGCCTTCGCCGAGGATGGCGATTATACGGTCAGCGTCAATCTGAGCGGCAAAGGCCCGGGCAGCTATACGATTCCGCTCACGGTCGGCAAGCTGCCCCGGGGCATCGAGCTGCTCAACGTATCGCCGTCGATGGTCGAGGTGATCATCGACCGGCTGGAGAGCGGCATGTTCGACGCCGGCGTCGTCACCCAAGGCAAGCCGGCCGAAGGATACGAGCTCGGCGCTCCGGTCATCCGTCCGGGCAGCACCGTGCAAGTGACGCTGCCGGCGCAGGACCTGGCCCGCGTCGGTTCGGTCAAAGTATTCGTCAACGTCGAGGGCGAGACCGAGACGGTGCGAGACAAAAAAGCCCGCATGATCGTCTTCGATAAGTCGGGCAATGAAATTCAGGGAGCCGTCATCGCCCCGGCGACGCTCGACGTCGAGGTGCCGATCACGATGCCGGGCAAGGCCGTGCCGCTGCAGATCGGCACGAGAGGCAGCCTGCCGGCCGGTCTGTCGCTGGAGGCGATCGATTCCGACGTGAGCGAGGTGACCGTATACGGCGAGCGCTCGCTGCTGGACTCGGTCAATCTGCTCGCCGCCGACGTCGATCTGTCCCAGATCCGGGCGACGGGCGACGTCGAGCTGGAGCTGCTTCCTCCCGAGGGCATGAAGGCGGTCGAGCCGAGCAAGGTCAAGGTGCGCGTGACGCTCGCTTCCTCCGACGTGAAGACGCTGCAGGTGCCGATTACGCTCGAAAATGCGGGCAGCGGCCTCGATGCGGCTCTGGAGGCTCCGACAGGCGGCACGATCGGCGTGCGCGTGCGCGGCACCCCGGACGAGCTGTCCGGGCTGACGGCCGGAGACATCCGCGCCGTCGCCGACCTGCAGGACCTCAAGGAGGGCGCGCATGAGGTGCGGCTGCAGCTGACGCTGCCGAACTATGTGACGGCCGTCGATCCGGCTCCGACCGTCACCGTGCGTCTGACGGCCAGCGAGGCGGCCATGGGCAGGCCGGAAGGCGGCAGCGCGACGCCATCGCCGACGCCGACGCCATCTCCGGACCGCGGGCAGGGCGAGAACGACTCGAGCGGAGGCTCCGGCCCGTCCCATGGATCCGGCAACGAGAACGACGCCGGTGCCGGCAGCGGCGATGGCGCAGACAGCGGAGAGGGGCGGCGTTGAAACGCCGCGGCTCCCTTCCGCTCTTTTTTTGTGGAACCTATCGTCTCCGACCGTGCGTATGATATCGAATGGGCGCGAGGCCATGGACTGGATTAACCCGCCATAGCGTTAACGGCATGAACACTTTATAATCAATACCATTCATCCGATTCACTATCCACCTCAATCCGAAAAGGGGCAGCAGGAATACATGGGAAAATATTTTGGAACCGACGGAGTACGCGGGGTCGCGAACCTCGAGCTCACGCCGGAGCTTGCCTATAAGATCGGCCGCTGCGGCGGTTATGTCCTGACGGCAGGAGCGCATAAGCCGACGGTCGTCATCGGACTCGACACCCGGATCTCCGGACCGATGCTGGAGTCGGCGCTGATCGCCGGCCTGCTGTCGATCGGAGCGAGCGTCATCCGGCTCGGCGTCGTCTCGACGCCGGCTGTCGCTTATCTGACCCGGCAGCTGAAGGCGGATGCGGGCGTAATGATCTCCGCGTCGCATAATCCGGTCGCGGACAACGGCATCAAGTTTTTCGGCGGCGACGGCTTCAAGCTGTCGGACGAGACGGAGCTCGAGATCGAGCGTCTCATGGATGCGGAGAGCGACGAGCTGCCGCGCCCGGTCGGCGGCGACATCGGCACGGTCGAGGAGCATGAGAGCGGCAAGCGCGAATACCTCGATTTCCTCAAGACGACGATCCGCACCCGCTTCGACGGGCTCAAGATCGTGCTCGACTGCGCGAACGGCTCGGCTTACGAGCTGGCTCCGCAAGTGTTCCGCGAGCTGGGAGCAGAGATCGTCACGGTCGGAGCGGAGCCGAACGGCCGCAACATCAACGACGGCGTCGGCTCTACGCATCCGGAGCATCTGCGCGACGAAGTGCTGCGCCACGGCGCCGATCTGGGCCTCAGCTTCGACGGCGACGCCGACCGGCTGATCGCCATCGACGAGCGCGGCGAAGAAGTCGACGGCGACTTCATCCTCTGCATCTGCGGCGACGCCATGAAGCGCGCCGGCACGCTGCGGGGCGATACGGTCGTCACGACCGTCATGAGCAACATCGGCTTCTTCAAGGCGGCGGAAGGCCTCGGCCTGCAGACGGCGCGCACCGCGGTCGGCGACCGCTACGTGATGGAGGAGATGCGCAGAGGCGGCTACAACCTCGGCGGCGAGCAGTCCGGGCATGTCATTTTCCTCGACCACAATACGACCGGAGACGGCATCCTGACGGCGCTGCAGCTGACCGACACGCTCGTGCAGTCCGGCCGCAAGCTGAGCGAGCTGCGGGGCCTCATGCGCAAGTATCCGCAAGTGCTCATCAATGTGCGGGTGGCCGACAAGACGCTGTACAACGACAACGAGGCGATCCTGTCGGCGGTGCACAAGGTCGAGCGGGAGCTCGGCGACAACGGCCGCGTGCTCGTCCGTCCGTCCGGCACCGAGTCGCTCATCCGCGTCATGGCCGAAGGTCCCGACAAGGATCAGGTGGCGGCTTATGTCGACGAGATCGTGCATGTCGTCAAATCCGAGCTCGGCTAATCGCTTGCAGCGGGTCGTTTAACCCGGGCCTGTCCCGGGTTAATGTCCCCTAGCGGCGGAACCAGGATGGATTTCCCGACGTTCCGGGGTTGCCAGCCAAGCCCGCATCGAATATGATAGAGCGTATTGCATTTCTTTTATTCCAGCAGGAAAGCGAGGATCGAGGTACGCCCATCCAGCATCACAAGCGCCAGAGCTTGCGACGATCAAGCCGATCCATCCCCCGGCCTCTTCGCCCGTTGCGAAGAGATGCCGGCAGCATTGATCCGTCAAGCTGACGAGGTGAAGGTGTTCGAAATTTTCGGCGGGGACCTTCCGGTGGAGCATGACATCGACAGCCATTCCGGCAAAAGGACGCGGGCAACCGGTCCCACAAACGGATGGCGAACATGCCCTTGAAACGACTTTAATCCGGACGCGGGCGAGATTCCTCTTGCAGGGATAGCCGCGGTCCGATGCGATGATACTAATCCTTATCAAACTACAACTGAGCGGGCAAGCCGCTCGGACGGAACGGATGCCCCGGCCGCTGGCCGGAGGTTCAATTGAATACTGCCATCAGCCTGGATTCATGGCATCCTTACCGGAGCGGCTTGCGGCCGCATACGGAGGTTTCTTTTCTTATGTGTGGAATCGTGGGCTATATCGGCAATCGGGACTCCAAGGAAGTACTCATCGAAGGTCTGAAAAAGCTGGAGTACCGGGGCTATGACTCGGCGGGCATCGCGGTGTTCACGGACAACGGTCTGGAGATCCGCAAGTCCAAAGGCCGTCTGGCGAATCTGGAGGATAAGCTGAAGAGCGAGCCGATCGAAGGCTCCGTCGGCATCGGCCATACGCGCTGGGCGACCCACGGCAAGCCGTCGGACGTCAACTCCCACCCGCATACGGACAACAGCGCCAAGTTCTCCGTCGTGCACAACGGCATTGTCGAAAATTACCTTGACCTCAAGGAAGAGCTGTCGGCCAAAGGCCATACGTTCGTGTCCGAAACCGACACCGAGGTCATCTCCCACTTGATCGCCGACGAGTATCAAGGCGACATCGTAAGCGCCGTGCAGCGCGCCGTCAAGCGCATGAGAGGCGCGTACGCGCTCGGCGTGCTGACGGAATACGAGCCGACCAAGCTGGTCGCGGTACGCTTTGCCAGCCCGCTCGTCATCGGCATCGGCGAGAACGAGAACTTCATCGGCTCGGACATTCCGGCGATCCTGGAATATACGCGCAACGTCTACATCCTGAACGATGGCGAAATGGCGGTTTTGACGCGCGCCGGTGTCGAACTGATGACGACGGAGGGCGACATTATTTCCAAGGAAATATTCCATGTCGACTGGGATCTCGTCACGGCTGAAAAGGCCGGCTTCGACCACTTCATGCTGAAGGAGATCCATGAGCAGCCGAAGGCGTATCGGGACACGATGATGGGCCGCATCGCCGAGGACGGCAAATCCGTCACGCTGAGCAAAGAGATCGGCATGACGACTGAGCAGATCCGCGGCATCAGCCGCGTGCATATCGTCGCTTGCGGAACGGCGTTCCACGCCGGCCTCGTCGGCAAGACGGTCATCGAGAGCCTGGCGCGCATCCCGGTCGAGACGGATGTCGCTTCGGAATACCGCTACCGCTCGCCGATCATCACGCCGGATACGCTCGTCATCGTCGTCAGCCAGTCGGGCGAGACGGCCGACACGCTCGCGGCGCTGCGCGAAGCGAAGCGCAATGGAGCCCGCGTGCTGGCGATCACCAACGTTGTCGGCAGCTCGGTCGCCCGCGATGCGGACGACGTCATCACGACGTGGGCGGGGCCGGAGATCGCCGTCGCTTCGACGAAGGCTTACTCCTCGCAGCTGATCGCGTTTTATCTGCTCGGACTGTACCTGGCTCAGGAGCGCGGCACGATCGATCAGGCCCAAGTCGTCGACATTGTCGAAGCGATGCACCGGCTGCCGGAGCAGGTCGAAAGCATCCTGGAGCAGGCGGAGCTGTTCAAGGGCGTGGCGGAAGCCGTGTCGAAGCATGACAATCTGTTCTTCATCGGCCGCGGCCTCGACTTCGCCGTCGCCCAGGAAGGCTCGCTCAAGCTCAAGGAGATCAGCTACATCCACTCCGAGGCTTATGCGGCAGGCGAGCTCAAGCACGGCACGCTGGCGCTGATCGAGGACGGAATTCCGGTCATCGCGCTGGTCACTCAGGAAGACCTGTACGAGAAGACGCTGAGCAACATCAAGGAAGTGAAGGCGCGCGGGGCGCATGTGATCGGCATCGCCAACTCCGGCTACGAGGACGAGGTCGCCAAATCGGTCGACGAGACGTTCTCGATCCCGCGCACGCTGCCGCTGCTTACGCCGGCCCTGTCGGTCGTGCCGCTGCAGCTGCTCAGCTACCACGCTTCCCTGGCTCGCGGCAACGACGTCGACAAGCCGCGGAACCTGGCGAAGAGCGTGACGGTGGAGTAAGCAGAGAGTCGCGAAGTCGACATCAAGAACAACAACATGACTCTTTATTTGGGGGCTGCCTTCGGGCAGTCCTTTTTTTATTTTGTCAAAACGAGAATGTATGTTCTGATATAATTGGACGGAGAACCGTTGATCTTCTACGATCTAGATTCGAACGGAAATAAAACCGTGAGGTGATTAACATGATGGAACAAAGGAATGCCAAAGGTAATCCTTGAACTTTGGGATGAAGGGGATCTAGGGTTGCTCCGCCAATTAAATTCAGCAGAGATGACCGTGCACTTCGGCGGTCCAGAAACGGAGGGAAAAATACTAGCTCGTCATAAGCGCTACATTGAAATCGCCCAAAAAGGAACCGGACGAATGTTCAAGATCCTCTTGCTTCAAATGCCATTTGTCGCAAACTCGGCTTCTCATTTGCCGGTGAATGTGATTAATGACTGGAGGTTGACGATCGGGGAGAATGAATAATAATCGGTCCTCGACAGCCGATGCCGACAATCAATACGTCGAACACGGATGCTCTTGAGGTGGCATTGCCGATAAAAGAGTGGGCGCAGCGATCTCTCTGAACGACAAGCAACCGAAAAAGGAGCGGCCCTGCCAGGGCCGGCTCCTTTTTCGGTTTAACACGCATCTATTCGGTTGAGGGGCTTTAGCTTTCAGCTCTTCTCGATCAGCTCCAGCCCGAGCTCGAGCCGCACCGGCTCCATCAGGCCGTCCGCGCCGAAGCGGAGCGGGCTTATGCAGGTCTCGCGATGGTAGCCTTTTCCGTCCGGGAGCCGCGTGAGCGGCGTGACGAAGCGGTGATAGGCGATCCAATAGCGGTCGGCGTCGGGCTCGTGCAGGATCGAATGATGGCCGGTGCCGAGCATGTCCAGCTCGTTGTTTTTCTCCAGAATCGTGCCGCGGTAGGCGATCGGCCCGTAAAGCCGCTCCGACGTGCCGTAGTGGACCCGGTAATCCTCGCTGCCGGTGTCGTCGCAGGACCAGGTGAAATGATACAGTCCGCCGCGCTTCAGGACGGCGACCGCCTCGCGGAATTCGTGCAGGCCGTCGATGTTCGCCATCGTCTCCTCGACGACGCCGACCCGATCGTCCGTGAGCTGCACGATCGCGCCATGGCCGTTGCCGAACAGCAGGTAGGCCGTGCCGTCCTCCTCGACATAGACGGACGGGTCGATCGTCTGCCCCATGGCGATGCCGAGCCGCTCCATCTGATCCATCGTCAGCAGCGGCTCCGGCTCGGCGCGGAAAGGTCCCGTCGGCGACGGCGCCGTCGCCACGCCGATGGCGCTGACGCCGCTTGGCGTCTTGCCGCAGAAATAGAAGAAATACTCCCCGTCCTTGCTGGCGATGGCCGGAGCCCACGCGCTGCCGACGGCCCAAGGGACATCGCCGGCGGCGAGATCCAGAATGACGCCCTCGTCCTTCCATTCCCGCAAGTCGGACGAGGAGAATACGCTGAAGCTGCCGCCCGACCAGCCGGTGAAGCCGTCGGTCGTCGGGTAGAGATAATACCGGTCGCCGAACTTCGCCAGATCGGGATCGGCGAATTGCCCGGGCAGCGCCTGATGGCCGTCGCCGTATGCCGCCAGCAGGCGGCCGCATTCCTCGGCGGTGATCGGCAGGACGCCGCCATGGCGCTTTTTGGACCGGCCCAGATCGAACTCCTCGTCCGCCAGCACGCGGAATTCGCCGCTGTCCAGATCGCTCGTCAGCAGCGGCAGATAGCCTTTTCCTTCGGCGAAGCGGTCGACGATGAGGCACCATTCCTCGCGGCCGCTCCGCTTATAGATCTGCGGCCCTTCCACGCCGTACAGCTGCTCGAGCGCCGGCGCCTGCACGGGGACGAACGCATCCTTGTGCAGAGAGGAGCCCTTTTCGACGAGGATCGTCTTGGTCGTCTCGTCCTTGGAATAGCGATAGTAGGCGCCGCCATGGGCGATCATTGTCGTGTCGATGACATGGTTGTCCCGTTCGATATACAGCTCGGCCGGGGCGAAGCTGCGGAAGTCCTTCGTGCGGGAGCTGTATATTTTCTGCTTGCGCTCTTGTTCATGCGGCAGCTGCGTGGCGGACGCCCAGTAGACGAGAAAGTCTCCGCTTTCTTCGTCATAAATGGCTTCCGGCGCCCAGACGCAGCCTGCGCCGTCGACGCCGACGGTGATCGCGCGAGGGGCGGACCAGCTCACCAGATCGCCCGACTCCCAGACGATGATGTCGCGGCTGCCCGCCTCGACGGCGGCTCCCCAGCCTTTGCCGTTCGCGATGCGGAGATCGGTGGCGATCAGATAGAACTTGTTCTCCTGCGGGTCGCGGACGAGGAACGGATCGCGCACGCCCTTCTCCCCGAGCTCGGAGCGGAGCGCCGGCAGGCCGGCGTTCAGATCCTTCCAATGGAGCCCGTCCTCGCTATAGGAAAAATAGACTTGCTCTCCGTCGGGCTGTTCCCCGATGAAATGGGCCATCAGATAGCCGGAATAACGATTGCCATGAATGGACAACGAGAACTCTCCCCCTTGCGGAAATGAACGTAAGGAACGCTCTTTTCTCCCTATCATAGGGGAATGTCCTCGTCGTTTCCCACAACAAAAAAAGTCGGGGAATAGCACAAAATTGCTCTTGCCCCGGTGCGAGCCTTAGACCGGCTGCTCCGCCTTCGCCACATGAAGCGCGATGCCGGCGGCCCGGTAGGCGTCCGCCTCCGCCTCGTTGAGCCGGTCGTCGGTGATGATCTCGTCGAAGCCGTCCGCCGGAGCGAAGATGGCGAGCGAGCTGTAGCTGAACTTGTCGGCGTCCGCGAGCAGATAGCTCTTGGCGGCGGCGTTCATCGCCGCCTCGCGCGGGCCGACGAGCACCGGCGACCAGGCCATCGCGCCCTTGGCATGCGACACGGCCTCGCAGGTGAGGAACGCCGCGTCGACGGTGACCGAGCCGAGCATCTTCTCGGCGTAGATGCCGTCGAGGCTGTACGCCCACTTGCTGATCCTGCCGCCCGTGCAGTACACGTCGAAGCTGCCGAAGCGCTTCTCGTCGGACAGCAGCAGCGCCGTATGCAGGTCGCGGGTGATGATCTTCAGCCCCTTGAACCGCTCCAGCTCGCCGACCATCGCCGCGATCGTCGTCCCCGCATCCAAAATGATGCTCATCCCGTCCTCGACATGCCTCGCCGCCGCCCGGGCGATCGCCAGCTTCTCGGAGCGGTTCTCGCTCGCCCGCTGGTCGTAGCCGGCGCCCATGAAGCGCTGCACCTTGACCGCTCCTCCATGCGAGCGCTGGATCTTGCCCTCCGCCTGCAGCTGCTCCAGATCCCTGCGGATCGTCATCTGCGATACCTGGAACGCCTCCGCCAGCTCCGCGATCGTCGCCTGCTGCCTGAGCTCGAGCAGCTTCATGATTTCATGCTGCCTCGTTCCCATGAGCATGATCGATTTCCTCCTTCTATTCCGCAGCAGCCTGCGCTTGGCTTCTTTCTTCTGCTTGCATTATCTTGCATTATAGCGTGAGTGCAAGCGGTTGTCAGCACGAAAATGAACATAATGGATGTTCGAAAATGTGAAAAAGAGCTAGCCAAAGCATGTTTCTCTGTGATATAAGGGAGATATAGATGTCAGGAAACCATACATGATCGAAAAGAGGGGAAGGGGGAACGGCCTTCATCCAGGCCGGATAAACGGCGTTCAAGCCGACAAAAACAGAGATATGTCAGACTACATGACATAAAAGGAGCGGGAGAGATGGCATTCCGTTATGAAGGCAAGGCGTACGAGCGGCATTTCCTGCCGCGGCTGACGAGCCGTGAAATCGCGGCGCTGCCCAAGGAGGACGCGCTCGTCGTGCTGCCAGTCGGCGCCGTCGAGCAGCACGGCCCTCACATGCCGGTGTTCACCGACACGCTGATCGGAGAGGCGATGATGGCGGCGGCGTTCGAGCATCTGCCGGACGAGGCGCCGATCTGGCTGCTGCCGTCGCTCGCCTACGGCAAGAGCACCGAGCATAAAGGGCATCCGGGCACGATCACGCTGTCCGCGCAGACGCTGATGCTCGTGCTGCAGGACATCGCGGAATCGCTGGCGCGCGCCGGGTTCCGCAAGCTGCTGCTGTTCAATACGCATGGCGGCAACGCCGACCTGCTCGGCATGATGGCGCGGGAGATCCGCATCGCGACGGGGCTGGCGGTGTTCCGGCTCGACCCGGGCGCGGTCGGGTACAGCGATTCGTTCACGAGCGACGAGGAAAAAGCGGCGGGCATCCATGCCGGCGACGTGGAGACGTCGCTCGTCCTGGCGGTGTGCCCGGACTGGGTCCATCCGGAGCTGGCGCCGCGGGAAATGCCGCGCTTCCCGCAGCTGCCCTACTTTTCCTTCCGCGCCAAGTCGTTCGCCTGGGTGATGGACGACATCTCCGCGAGCGGCGCCGCCGGCGACGCCGCCGCGGCGACCGCGGAGCGCGGCGCGGCGATGCTGGAGCTGGCCGGGCCGCGGCTGGCGGAGGCGCTGACGACGATCGCGGCGTTCGAGATGGAGTCTCTCCGAGCCTGAGGCTCGGGCATCCGCAACAAGGAGGCGATAGGCATGGAAGCGATGGCGTCTACGAAAGAATGGGTTCGGATGGATTCGGTGTCCAAGGTGTATCCGAACGGCACGACGGCTTTGCAGGAGGTCGATCTGTCCGTCCGCGAAGGCGAGTTCCTCTGCTTCGTCGGCCCGTCGGGCTGCGGCAAGTCGACCGTGTTCAAGCTGATTACCGGGCTGTCCGGCGCGACCGGCGGCACGCTCGAGGTGATGGGGACGAGTCCGCAGCAGGCGCGCAAGCAGAGCGACACCGCCTTTGTGTTCCAGGACCATACGCTGCTCCCGTGGAGCTCGGTCGTCGACAACGTGTCGCTGCCGCTCGCGCTGCGCGGCATGTCCCGCAAGCAGCGGCGGGAGGAGGCGGAGCAGGCGCTGGAGCTGGTCGGCCTCAAGGACTACGTCAAGGCGATGCCAAGGCAGCTGTCCGGCGGGATGAAGATGCGCGTGTCGATCGCCCGCGCGCTCGTCTCGAAGCCGAAGCTGCTGCTGATGGATGAGCCGTTCGGCGCGCTCGACGAGATCACGAGGCAGACGCTGCAGCTCGAGCTGCTGGACATCTGGAGCCGCAACAAGGAGATGACCGTGCTGTTCGTGACGCATAACGTGTTCGAGGCAGTGTTCCTCTCGACCCGCGTCGTCGTCATGACGCCTCGCCCCGGCAAGGTGGCCGCGACGATCGACGTCCCCGTGCCTTTTCCCCGCGATGCCTCGTTCCGCACGACCCCGCGCTTCGGCGAGCTCGTCCGCTCCGTCTCGGAGGCGCTGAAGCATTGACCGCGAGCCGTCCTGCCCTGGCGCAACGAATCCATAGATTGGAAGGGAGACTTGTCCATGACCGTCAAGCCTGAATGGTCGGCCGGCCTGGCCGGCATCGTCGGAGAGGAGCGGCTGCTGCTCGGAGAGGAGCAGCGCGAGAAGCTGTCCAAGGACTACTACTGGTATTCGCCCGTGCTGGAGCCGCTGCTGCGCGGCAAAAGAGCCGACGGCATCGTGCAGCCGGAGGCCGAGCGGGAGGTCGCCGAAGTGCTGGCCTACGCTTATCGCCATGACATTCCCGTGACGACGCGCGGCGCAGGCACGGGCAACTACGGCCAGGCCGTCCCGCTGGACGGCGGCCTCGTGCTCGATCTCAGCCGCCTCGACGCGGTGCTGGAGGCGACGGACGCGTTCGTCCGCGTCCAGGCCGGCGTGCGGCTCGGCGCGCTCGAGAAGCGGCTGCGCGAGCAGGGCAAGGAGCTGCGCATCTATCCGAGCACGTTCATGAAGGCGACGGTCGGCGGCTTCGTCTGCGGCGGCTCCGGCGGCATCGGCTCCATCACCTACGGCAATCTGTGGGACGGCAACGTGCTGGAGGCGGTCGTCTGGACGATGGAGGAGTCGCCGCGGCGGCTCGTCGTCAAAGGAGCGGAGCTGCAGGCGTACATCCACAACTACGGCACGAACGGCGTCCTGACCGAGCTGACGCTGCCGATCGCGGAGCGCACGGAGTGGAGCCAGGCGGTCGCGCAGTTCGACGAGTTCGAGGCCGCCTGCCGCTTCTGCTATGCGCTCAGCCTGACGGACTCGATCCGCAAGCGGCTCGTCGCGCCGGTCGAGTGGCCGATCCCGTCCTTTTTCAAGCCGCTCGTCAAAAAGCTGGAAAGCGGAGCGGCCGCCTGCCTGCTGGAGGTCGAGGAGGGCAATGAGGCGGCGCTGGCCGCGCTCGCCGAGGCCGAGGGCGGCCGGATCGGCTACGCCGTGCCCGCGGACCGCTATCGCCAGGGCATCGGCTTGTCCGACTTCACCTGGAACCATACGACGCTCTGGGCGCTGAACGCCGATCCGACGCTCACCTACCTGCAGGCCGGGTTCGATCCGATCCGGTTCATGGAGCAGATCTCCGAGCTGAAGTCGCGCTTCGGCGACGAGCTGCTGCTCCATCTGGAGTTCGTCCGCTCCGGCGGCACGGTCATGCCGTCGGCGCTGCCGATCGTGCGCTATACGACCGAGGAGCGGCTGTACGAGATCATCGCCTTCTGCGAGTCGATCGGCGTCGGCATCAACGATCCGCATACGTACAAGCTGGAATCCGGCGGCCGCGGCCGTCTCGAGGCGATGCTCGCCGCCAAGCGGGCCAACGATCCGAAGGGGCTGCTCAATCCCGGCAAGCTGCAGCTGCCGGTCGCCGGATCGGCAAGGGGGGATGGACGATGAGAGAGGAGATCGCTGCCGAAAGCATCGCCTTGCCGCTGCGGAGCGCTTCCCCGAACGGAGCGGCCGCCGCTCCCGGAGCGGGGCGGACGACCCGGCTCGCCGCCAGGCTGCGCTCGGCGCTGCCGCCGGCCGTCGCGTTCCTCGTCGTCATCGGAGGCTGGGAGCTGTTCTGCCGGCTGGCGGGCATGAAGCCGTACCTGCTGCCCAAGCCGTCCGACATCGTCGCCGCCGCGTCGGCCAACGCCTCGAACCTGTGGGTATCGGTCTACACGACGATGTCGGAGGCGGTGCTCGGCTTCCTGCTCAGCGTGCTGCTCGGCGTCGGCCTGGCGATCGCGCTCGCCAGCTCCAAGCTCGTGGAGCGGAGCATCTACCCGTATGCCATCGTCATGCAGACGATCCCGATCGTCGCGATCGCGCCGATCATCGTCATCTGGTTCGGCGCCGGCATGAACGCCATCGTCATCATCGCCTTCCTGATCGGCTTTTTCCCGATGCTCTCCAACACGCTGATCGGCCTCAACTCCACGGACCACAACATGAAGAACCTGTTCCATCTGTACAACGCCTCCCCGCTGCAGACGATGTTCCGCCTCCGCCTGCCCGCCGCGCTGCCGTTCATCGTGGCCGGGCTGAAAATATCGTGCACGCTCGCCGTCATCGGGGCGATCGTCGGCGAGTACATCGCGGGCATCGGCGGCGGCAAGGGCGGCCTCGGCTATGCGATCACCGTCGCCGCCGCGCGCCTGCAGACCGCGTATCTGTTCGCCTGCGGGCTTGCCGCCTCGCTGCTCGGCATCGCCTTTTTCCTGCTCGTCAGCCGGCTGTCCAAATGGCTGCTCAGCTCCTGGCACGAGTCCGAGCTGAACTCGTCGGAAGGTTGAAGCGCCGCAAGAGCCGCGGCGGCCGCCGCAGGCCGCTGCGAGGAGAGGGGGAAAGCCGATGGAGCCAGGCAGAATCGAGCTCGTCAACGCCCGGCTGCCGCTGAAGGAGGAAGGCCGCCTGTACCGGCTCGTCCTCGAGGACGGAGCCTGGAGGAGCGTCGAGCGGCAGGAGGAAGGATGGCTGGCGGCGCCGGAGGCGCTGCCGATCGGCCAGGCGGGGCTCGGCGAGCTGCGGGGAGCGGCGACGGTCGATCTGCAGGGGCGGACGCTGCTGCCGGCGTTCGTCGACGTCCATCTGCATCTGGACAAGGCGTACTCGCTGCCGGCCGTCCGCAACCGCTCCGGCACGCTGCGGGAGGCGATCGACAACTATCGCGCTCATGTCGCCGGGTTTTCCAAGGAGGAGCTGCGCGAGCGCATCATGCGCGGCGCGCGGACGGCGGCGTCCTACGGCAGCCTGCTGCTGCGCACCCATCTCGACGTGCCGCTGCATCTGGGCCGCGACGTGGCGATGCGCTCGGTCGAGGCGGCGCTCGAGGCGAGGGAGTCGCTGCGGGACATCGTCGACCTCCAGCTGTTTCCGATGTTCGCGTATGAGCAGCGGCGGCATGCGGAGCTGAGCGAGTTCGCCGGGGAAACGCTGCGCATGGGGGTCGACGGAATCGGCGGAGCCCCCCATCTGACGGACGATCCGGGCGCGGGCATCGAGTGGGCGCTGGCGCTCGCGGCGGGAGCGGACCGGCCCGTCGACCTGCATCTCGACGAGACCGACGACCCGCAAATGAGGACGATCGGGCTGTTCTGCGACGCCGTCCGGCGGCATGGCTACGGCGGCCGGGCGACGGCGGGCCATCTGTGCTCGCTGTCGGCGATGCCGCAGGAGGACGCGGAGCGCCTGATCGCCGGCATGCGGGAGGCCGGCGTCGGCGCCGTGACGCTGCCCGCAGTCAATCTGTATTTGCAGGGACGGGGCGACCGGGGCAACGTGCGGCGCGGCCTCACCCGCGTCAAGGAGCTGCTGGAGGCAGGCGTCACGGTCGCCGCCGCCTCCGACAACATTCAGGATCCGTTCCATCCGTTCGGCAGAGGCGACCTGCTGCAGATCGGCCTCATCGGCGCGTATGCCGCGCATCTGGCCGGAGAGGAGCATGTGCGGACGGTGCTGCGGATGCTGACCGAGGCTCCGGCCGCGCTGGCGGGCGTCCGGAATTACGGCGTCGCGCCGGGCTGCGCGGCATCGTTCGTCGTGCTGGGCGCCGCCTCCGGCGAGGAGCTGCTGCAGGAGCTGCCGTCATCGCGCTGGGTTTGCCGCCGCGGCGGCTGGATCAGCGCCTCGGTGCTGCGGCGCGAGGAGCTGTCGGCCGGAGCGGAAGCGTTTGTCGGAAAGAACCTATAGATCGGGGAGGAAAAGAACATGGACAATCGGAAGACGGCAAGCAAGGCGATGAGGAAAGCGGCAGGGATGGCGGCGCTGGCGGCGGCCATGGCGTTGTCCGCATGCGGGTCGAACGGCGGCAATGAAGGCGGAAGCGCGAACGGGGCGGCTCCGTCGCCGTCCGGCTCGGCGACGGCTGCGCCGGAGGCGTCCGCGCCGCCGGCCGAGCTCGCCAAGGTGACGCAGGTGACGAACTGGTTCGCCCAGCCGGAGCATGGCGGGCAGTACGCGGCGCTCGCCAAGGACTTTTACAAGGAAGCGGGCCTCGACATGACGATCCAGTCCGGCGGCCCGGGCATCTCCTCGACGCAGATCGTCGCCTCCGGCAAGGCGGAGTTCGGCATGGGGCAGGCGGACGAGATTCTGCTGGCGCGCCAGAACGGAATCCCGCTCGTCGCGATCGCCGCCACGTTCCAGAAAAACCCGCAGGGCATCATGTACCACAAAGGCAAGTACAAGGACGTGTCCGAGCTGAACGGCCATAAGGTCTATGTGGGCAGCGGCGTGGCGTTCTGGGAATACCTGAAGCGGGCCTACAAGCTCGACGGCGTCGAGGAGATGAAGTATACCGGCTCGCTCGCGAACTTCGTCGACGATCCGGATTCGGCCACCCAGATGTACGTCACCTCCGAGCCCTATACGATGGAGCAGCAAGGCGTCGCGGTCGACTCTTTCCTCAATTACGACCTCGGCTACAAGCAGTACGGCAACGTCCTCTACACGACGGAGGACTACCTCAAGAAGCATCCGGACCGGGTCAAGGCGTACGTCGAGGCATCCGTGAAGGGCTGGAACTATTACCGCGACAACGCTGAGGAGATCAACCTCGTCATGCAGAAGAGCAATCCGGATCTGAAGCTCGAAGCGATGGCCTTCGGCACGAAGGCGCTGGAGCCGCTCGTCTACGGCGGCGACGCCGAGACGAACGGAGTCGGCTACATGAGCAAGGACATCTGGGAGGGACTGCAGCGGCAGCTCGTCGAGATCGGCCTGCTGACGGAAGCCGAGCCGATCGACGGCGTGTTCACGAACGAGTTCCTGCCGAGCCCATGACGATGGAGGCGGTTCGATGACCATACCCTATGACCTGCTCCTGACGAATGCCCGCCTGCCCGGCGGCGGCGCCGTCGATATCGGCATTGTCGAAGGCCGCATCGCGGCGGTCGGAGTGCTTGCCGCAGAGCCGGCAGCGGCCGGGCAGCCGCTGCCGGAGGGGAGCGCGCTTCGGCTGGCGCCGGCGAAGCGGCGCTTCGACGCCGGCGGACTGCTGCTGCTGCCGCCGTTCGCAGAAGCTCATGTCCATCTGGATACCGCGCTCACCGCCGGCATGCCGGCCTGGAACGAGAGCGGCACGCTGGCGGAGGGGATCGGCATCTGGAGCGCGCGCCGAGCCGCCCTCACCCGCGAGGATGTGCTGGAGCGGGCCGAGCGGACGCTGGAGCTGTACCTCGGCTACGGCGTGCTGGAGCTGCGGACGATGGTCGACATCGGAGATCCGCAGCTGACCGCCCTGCGGGCCGTGCTCGAGCTCAAGGAGCGGTGGCAGGAGCGGATCCGCCTGCAGGTAATCGCCTTTCCCCAGGACGGAATCGAGTCGTGTCCGTCCAACCTGGAGCGGATGCGGGAGGCGCTCCGCCTCGGAGCCGACGGCGTATCGGCGGTGCCGCATCTGGAGCGCACGCGCGAGGAGGGCGTCGCCTCGCTGCGCGCGGCGTTCGCGCTGGCCGAGCGGAGCGGCGCGCAGGTGCATCTGTTCTGCGACGAGACGGACGACGGGCAGTCCCGCTTCCTCGAGGTCGCGGCCTCGCTCGCCTTGGCGACCGGCCTGGGCGGGAGCGGGCGGGTCGCGGCGGCGCATGCCAACGCGGCGGCCTATTACAACGAGCCGTATTTTCAAAAGCTGCTGCCGCTCGTCCGGCAGTCGGGGCTGTCGATCGTCGCCTGTCCGCTCATCAACAGCGTGACCCAGGGGCGCAGCGACGGCTATCCGAAAGGAAGGGGACTCACCCGCATCAAGGAATTCCATGAGGCGGGGGTGAACGTCGCGCTCGCCCACGACGACATCCGCAGCCCGTTCTACCCGCTCGGCACGGGCAATCCGCTCGACGCGGCCCATATGGCGGCGCATCTGGCCCATATGAGCGGCCGCTCGGAGCTGCGCGCGCTGATCGGCATGATCGCCTCGGGCGCGCGGGCGGCCATGGGGCTCGGCAAGCCCGCGGACGGAGCGGACGGCGTGCGCGTCGGCGATCCGGCGTCGTTCCTGCTCTTCGACGCGCTGGACGAGAGCGAGCTGATCCGGCTGCGCCCGGCGCCGCGGCATGTGTTCCGCGAAGGCAGGCTCGTCGCCGAGACGGTCCCGGCGGTCACGAGGCTGCTGCCCGGCGGCCGGGCAGCCGGGCCTCCTGCGGCCGCCGACGGCGGCCAGGGAGCGGCGAAGGAACGGCCGATCCTCTCCGGGACGGAGAGGTAGGCGGGCGAAGAGCAAGCCCATGCGGCAGGCCGCATGGGCTTTTTGCTGCTTATTTCCTATGGATCGCGGCGGGCATCGGCATGGCGATGCGCAAAAGGCGCGGCTGAGCGGGCTTGGACCTGAGATCGATGCTATAATGCGGTTAACCCTTCATGAGGATGATCCTACATCAGGCTTATCCTCAATGCGGTTAATCCAATCGTTCGAAGGAGAATGAACATGTCGGAATCAAACGTATTCATCCGCTATCCAGAGGAATCCGATGCCGCGCAGCTGGCCGATCTGTATCGCCGGAACCGCGCCTTTTTCGAGCAGTTCTCGCCCGCGCCGGGCGATGAATTCTATACGGAGGAGCATCAGCTCGAGTCGATCCGCGCCTCCAAAGCCCAGCACGAGAACGACACGCGCTATTCGTTCGTCATCTGTCTGCGGGCGGACGAGTCGGTCATCGGCAGCATCGGCTTGTCGTTCGTGGCGCGCGGCCTGCTCCAGAGCTGCATGGTCGGCTTCAACCTCGACCAGGCGCATAACGGCAAGGGCTACATGACGGAGGCGCTGAAGCAGGTCGTCCGCTACGCGTTCGAGGAGCTGCGCTTCCACCGCGTCACCGGCGAGGCCTCGCCGCGCAATCCGGGCTCCATCCGCACGATGGAGAAGGCCGGCTTCCACAAGGAAGGCATCGCCCGCCAGAACGTCAAGATCAACGGCGTCTGGGAGGATCATCAGGTGATGGCGATCCTCAATCCCGCCGATCGCTGACGGGACCCCCCTCGGCCGTTCCGAGGCGTTTGCTTATGCCCGCAAGAACGATCAAGGCAAGCCGCGGTCCGTTTCTCCGGAGACGGATCGCGGCTTTTTGCCGTCCGCCCGACCGGATGGCGCGATTTTGCACACTCGGCATGCGGAAAGGAAGGATCTCCTTCTACATGAGGCGAGCCGATTGAGGTATAATTACTGCCAAACTCCGGGCCAAGAGGTGAACCCATGTATCGACTGCTGATTGTGGATGACGAGAAGGAGATTCGGGAAGGGCTGGCAGGCTGGGACTGGGAGCGGCTGGGCATCGAGCCGGCCGGCGTCTGCGCGCATGGGCTGGAGGCGCTGCAGGCGATCGCCGAGCAGCCGGTCGATATCGTGCTGACCGATATCCGCATGCCGTTCATGGACGGATTGGCTTTGATGCAAGCGCTGTCATATCAATATCCTTTTATAAAGGTCATCATTTTATCGGGCTACAACGATTTTGACTATGCCCAGGAGGCTATTCGCAACGGGGCTTCGGATTATTTGCTCAAGCCGGTCGTTTTCGACGACATGAGGCGCGCTTTCGCTCGCCTCGTCGGACGCCTGGACGAGCAGAAGCAGCATGAATGGCGCGTGGAAGTGTTGAAGCGCAAGGCGGGACAGCTGTCCAAGGTGCTGCGGAAAAGCTTTTTGCAGCGGCTGTTCGAAGGGAGAGTCGACCGCGACCTGCTGGAGCAGGACGGGGCGGAGGGCGAGGTTCTGCTGGATGGAGACGACTTCTCCGCCGCGCTGCTTCGAATGGATCGTTTCGCGCGTCCGGACGCGTCCGTCTCCGACAAAGATCGCAAGCTCCTTTCGTTCGCGCTGGACAATATTCTCGACGATATCTGGGATTCGCAGGGCTGCGGGTACCACTGGCTGGAGCCGTCTACGGGGAATGTCGCTCTTCTTGCAAAAGGAGACCGGGAGCAGGAGCTGATGGGGCTGCCGGAGCAGCTGCAGCGATATATGGGCCTGTTCCGATCCACCTTTTCGCTGGCGCATGGTCCCCGCACGTCCGACCCGCTGCGGCTGGATGAATCGATCGCGGAGGCGAGGCGCGCGCTTGAGACCTTTGCGTCGCCCGGAGCCTACATCGGCAATTCCGGGAAATGGCTGCCGAGCCGAGAGGCCTCGGATTCGGGCAGCGATGCTCCTTCGACGGAATCGGAAGGAGACAGCAGCCTGCTGCTGGAAGCAAAGCGCTATATCATGGAGCATTACAACCGCAGCTTGACGCTCAAGGAAGTCGCCGATCACGTCTATGTCTCCGTCGGCCATCTCTCGTCCTTGTTCAAGCAGCGGAACGAAACGTTCCTGAAATATTTGACCTCGATCCGCATGGACAAGGCCAAGCAGCTGATGATGGACAACAGCTATAAGATCTACGAGATCGTCGAGCTTGTCGGCTATAACGATCCGGCTTATTTTTCCGAGCTGTTCAAGCGGAATACCGGAAAGACGCCGAGCGAATATCGCAGCCGGCTGCAGCATAACGGCTGACCGGTGGGAGGGGCAAGGGGGATGAGAGACGGGAAGTCCGGCTTGACGCTTGGACGAATCGTGTTGTTGACGCTGCTGATGGCGCTTGCGACGCAGGTCGTGCTGATGTGCATCGGCTACAGATATGCCGGCTCCGTCAGCCGGGCGATGAGCGAGCAGACCGAATCCTTGCAGGCGGAGCAGTTTCAACGGAATACCTTGAACGAGCTGAGCGACATGAACAGCCTGATGCTGCTGCTCCAGACGTCCGATTACAGCAATTTGTTCCGCAACTTGATGAAGCTGAGGCCCGAGGAATATGTCGCCCGGGAAAAGGAGCTTCTGAATGAAAAGCTGGACTCGCTGCGGATCTCTCCCGAGCTGTTCCAGTCGATTTATTTCATCGGCTCCAACCAGAATCAGCTGAGCTACCGAAAAACCGTCGGGGGCGAGTTCAAGGAGATGCCCGATCTGAATATCGACGCCTTGAGCTACGCCAAAATCTATGATTTTTTCATCAGCAACTACAATCAGATCAGCCGGTATGGAAAAGGCGAGTACTTGAGCAAATACCGGGAGACGAGCGGATTGCTCAGCGAGGAGAACCGCGCCTCGATCGAAGCGATGATCGACGATCTGGACGACCAGCCCGTCATGGTCCGGGGAAACAAGAATATTCTCGTGCTATTCGTCTTGAACAAAGACCTGTTCCGCCGGGTCATGCCGGATGGCATCGGCGACGCCCGATTTTCGGTCGTCAACGCCAAGGACCAGCTGCTCTGGTCCACTTCGGATGAAGCCTCCTTCCGCAGCGCGGTCGTCCAGGCGCAGGGAACGGACAAGGAGGGGGCCGATGGAAACCGGCATACCGTCCTTCCGCTGCCTACGTTTGATCTGCGGATCGTATACACCTCGGAAAAAACCGACGACTTCCTCAAGCAGTCCGATCTGCTGCGCCGGCTCGTCCTGGTATCCGGCCTGACGCTAGCGGCCGTGTCCATCTTCACCTATGCCTACCTCAAGCAAATCTTCCGTCCTTTCCGAACCGTATCGAGCCGATTGAAAAACAAGCTGGTCAACGCGAACAATGAAATGGTGCTGCTTCCGATTCCGGAGGCGATCGTCCGAAACCGCTTCCGCCGCATTTCCATGCGGACCCAGTTCATGATCATGTTCAGCGCAGCGCTCATGCTGCCCGCCGTCGTGAACGGACTCCTGTTCTCGCGAACGATCAACAGCGAGGTCAGCTCCTGGATCTCGCAGTCGGCGGACAAGCTCGGCAAGTGGTCGGTCACCAGCATCGGCAATCAAATTCGCTATGCCAAAAATGTGACGAACCAGATCGGGAGCAGCCGCCAGTTTCAAAATTACTTGATCGACAACCAGGTCAATCGGGCCGTCTCGGAGGATCAGGTCGACCTCAAGCTGTTTCCCGGCTTGAACGACATCTCTTATTTTGTTTTGCTGGACGATTCCGGGAAGAGCATGTACTCCTCGATTTTTTCCAACAACATCGATAATTTCAAAACGGATTTTCGCCTGCTGGAAAACCGCGACGATGCGTACTGGCTGACCCAATATCGCGATGTGTTCAATCATCTGTCCGTCGCCGTCGTCAAACGGCTGGACATTCAATTCCAGAACCGAGCCGCCTATCTGCTCGTGGTGCCGAAAGATACGCTGTTCCGTCTCGTCGAGACGGATCAGATTCGAGTCGCCTTCGTCATCACGGATTCGAACGGCGAGAGGGTCAATGCGTACCGCACGATGACGGAAGCGTCCAAAAGCGGCCTGACCTATCGCTATTCAGACCGGCTTGCCGGAACGAGCTGGAAGATCGAACTGGAATTCATGTTCAACGATGCGCTGGTCAAAAGCCAGGCGTTTCAGCAGCAATATGCGCTCAGCATCATGCTCGTGTTTGTGATCGCGGCCGGAGCGGCGATCGCGATGGCCTATGTGCTTACCCGCCCGATCCAGAGGCTGCGCGAGACGATGCATGCAGCCGAGGGAGACGGTATTCCCCGTCAGCTGGACCAGGAGCAGCGGGGAGAGCTTGCCGGCATCGTGACGAGCTACAACCGGATGATCGCCCAGCTGGAGCTGACCACGGCCCAGAACAGGCGCATCACCGAAGAGAACGCGCAGAACAAGATCCGCCAGAACGAGCTGATGTCGCTCAAGACGCAGGCCGAGCTGCACATGCTTCAGGCCCAGATCAATCCGCATTTCCTCTACAACACGCTGGAAATGATCAATATGCAGAGCATGAGGAACGGCAACCGCGAGGTCAGCTCGACCGTGAATGCGCTCGCGGATCTGCTTCGCTACAGCATCGCGAAGGGAGCCGATACGGCGCCTCTGGACCGCGAGCTGAACCACGCGGCCAATTATTTGAAAATCCAGCAGGCCCGTTTCGGCAGCTTTGACTACAGCTTTGAAATCGAAGCAGAGGCTCGGCCGTATCCGGTGCTCCGTTTTATTCTCCAGCCGATTCTGGAAAACTCGATCAAGCATGGATTCGAAGGGTGGGAGGAAGGCGGCCGGATCGTCATCCGCGCCGAACGGCTCGAAGCGGGTCTGGAGCTGACCGTGTCCGACAACGGCATCGGCATGAGCGAAAAAGATCGGGCTCGACTGGAGACGGAATGGGCATCCGGACTGTCGGAATGGTCTCTGGAAGATCGGGGGATCGGACTGAAAAACGTCTACCTGCGATTGAAGCTGTATTACAAAGAGGGGATGTCGATGGCGATCGAAAGCGGGCCGATGCAGGGAACGACCGTCCGAATCCGTCTGCCCTGGACCGAAGGCGAGGAAGCTTAATTCTACCATAGAAATCGGAAGGATCCCCCCTACAGCCTGCTGGCGCGAAGATCTATGATGAAAGGGCAAGCCATCGTAAACCTACTCTAGCTTTAGGGGGATTAGACATGAGGAAACGTCTGGCCGCAACCATGGCGGCAATGATGGTCGTCGTCGCGGCATGCGGCAACAACGGCGGCAATGCGCCTGCGGACAACGCGGCAAGCGGCAATGACGGCGCCAAGCCGACCGAGAGCAGCAAGCCGGCCGAAACCGTGACGATCCGCACGACATTCGGGACGGGCGAGATCTCTCCCGAACAGATCGCCGAATTCGAAGCGGCTCATCCCAACATCAAGATCGAGCTGGAAGACGTAGACAAAACGAAGCTCGCCGCGCAGCTGGCGACAAACAGCGCTCCGGACGTGCTCCGGATCGGCGGCGTCTTCGATCTGCCCTCGTACGTCATTCGTGGCATTGCGCTCGATCTGACGGATCGCATCGAGAAGAGCACGGTGATCAAGCGGGATCAGCTGCTGCCGGTGGCGAACGTATTCCGCTTTGACGGCAAAAAAATCGGAGAAGGCCCGATTTACGGCCTGCCGAAGGACTGGTCCAACGACTTCGCCATTTTCTACAACAAAAAGGCGTTCGACGCGGCGGGCGTGCCGGTTCCGGATGCTTCCCAGCCGCTGACCTGGCCGGAGGTGCTGGACCTTGCCAAAAAGCTGACGATCAAGGAAGGCGACAAAATCGTTCAGTACGGCCTGTCCGCCAACGAGTGGGGCAAGACGGAGCCGAACTACAACCTGCTGATGCAATATTTGGCCAGCGCAGGCGTCACCGTCAACGCAAGCGACTACAGCTCGATCGACTTCAACCTGCCGGAGGTCAAGGAATTCATCTCGATGTGGACGGATGCTGTCAAAGCGAATATCGGTCCGAACTCGGTCAACAACGACCAGACGAGCGGCGGCGACCTGTTCCTGGCCAACAAGTCCGCCATGATGATCAACGGCTACTGGTATGGCGGCGTCATCCGCGGCAACGAAGAGGCGATCAAGCATATTGACGACTTCGGCATGCTGCCGACTCCGATCGCGCCGGGAGGCAAGCGCGTGGCGCCTCCGGGCGGAGCGACGGGCGCGATCATCAACAAAAACTCGCCGCATCCCGACGAAGCGTTCGCCTTTTTCGAATGGTTCCTCGGCGGCAAGCCGGCGGAAGACCGCTCGAAGCAAGGCTGGGGCGTGCCGGCATTCAGCAACCTGCTTACGGAGCTGCCGCAGGCGACCGAGTTCGACAAGCGTCTGAAAACCGTACTGGACGATGAATCCAACTATTCGAATGAATTCCTGCCGGTCAATCCTTATTTGTCGGACGGAGGATGGGGCATCTTTGAGAAATACACGCAGCCGCTGTTCTTCGGCAAGTCATCCGTCGATGCAGCCGTTGCAGGCATGACCAAGGACGCCAACGTCGTCGTCCAGGAAGCGAAAAACGCCATTAAATAGCGGGCAGCATGAATCATGGCGAGGTCAGGGACGACAGGCTCAGCTTGGGCCAGCGTCCTTGATCTTGACCCTTCAGAGGTGAGAGGAATGAAGCAGAAGACCAGAACCACGATCGCGTTCTACTCGATGATCTCGCCTTGGCTGATCATCTTTTTAGGGCTTGGATTATTTCCTCTTTTGTACGGATTCTACCTCAGCTTCACCAATTACTACGGATTCAACATGAATGACCTGTCCTTTGTCGGCCTCCGCAATTATCAGCTGGTGTTCACGGATACCGATGCCATGTACGCATTAGGACGGACGCTGGTGTTCACGTTGTTCAGCGTGCCGATCGGGCTTGTCGTCGCGTTCATGCTCGCCGTCATGCTCAATGGCAGCATCAAGGGGCTGGGCATCTTCCGCACGATCTTTTACTTGCCTTCGCTCGTGCCGATCTTCTCCGCCATCGTCATGTGGAAGCTGATGTTCTCGGGCAACGGAGGCATCCTGAATACGGTCATCGGCTGGTTCGGCATGCCGGAGATCAACTGGCTCGGCTATGATTACGCCACCGTCTCGCTTGTCATTATGATGGCCTGGGGAGCCGGCGGAGGCATCCTCATCTATTTGGCAGGCCTCAAGGGCATTCCGCGGGATCTGTACGAAGCGTCGCAGATCGACGGCGCCTCCGGCTTGCAGCGCTTTCGCAAAATTACGCTTCCTCTGATGACGCCCGTCATCTTCTTCAATTTCATTACCGGCATCATCGGCTCCCTGCAGGTCTACCTGCAGCCGATCATGCTCAACGGCACCGAGATGCTGTCGCGGCCGATCCAGCCGAACTATCTGTATGCGGTGCATGCCTTCCAGCAAATATTCGCCACGCAGCGATTCGCCTACGGCATGGCGCTGCTGTGGGTGCTGTTCGTCGTCATCATGATTCTGTCCATCGTCGTGTTCACCACGAGCAAATACTGGGTCTACTATGAAACCGATCAGGGGCGATAGCGCATGACAGGAACGATAGGGTTGAATAAAACGAGCCGAGCTCTTCGATACATGCTGCTCCTTCTCTTCTCCGCCGTGTTCATGTTTCCGATGTATTTGGCGGTCGTCAACGCCCTCAACGATTGGTACGCCATGCCGACGATCGCTCCGGCGAGCTTCAAGCTGCAAAATTTTGTTGATGCCACGACGCTGATCGATTTTTGGAACTACGCCAAAAACTCGGTCATTCTCAGCGTCATATCGGTCGTGCTGTCGACGCTGTCGAGCGGGCTCGTCGGATACGCCTTCGCCCGCATCGCGGCGCCGGGGCGCAACGTCATGTTCATGTTCGTCCTGTCCACGATGATGCTGCCGGCCATCGTGACGCAGATTCCCTCGTACATCCTCATCTTCAAGATCGGGCTGATCGATACGCTATGGCCGTTCATCCTGTGGGCGATCGGCGGCAACGCGTTTTTCATCTTCCTGTACCGGCAGTTCTTCTCGGCGATCCCGGTCGAGATGGAGGAGGCGGCCCGCATCGACGGCTGCTCCATCTTCCGCACGTATTGGAACATCTTCCTGCCGATGTCGCTGCCGGTCGTCGCGACCGTGACGATCATGAACTTCCACGGCTCCTGGAACGACGTCATGGGGCCGTTCATGTACTTGCGGCCGGACAACTATACGCTGGCGACCGCGCTCAGCACGATCGGCTATACGGCGAGCGGCTCCAAGCAGATCATCCAGCAGGTATCCGTCGCGGCCGGACTGCTGCTGATGCTGCCGGTCGTCATCACCTTTTTCATGGGGCAGCGCTATATCGTAGAGGGCATCGTCACGACCGGCGTCAAGGGCTGACCGTACGGCCGATCCGATCATGGAAACGAGGAATGCATCATGAACCATTCACGAGCCGAGCTTGTCCGTCCTCATATCGGAGGCGTCGGCCATCTGCTCACCAGCACGTCGCCAGTGTCATCGCTGCCGCACGGCATGATGAAGCTGGCTCCGATCACGACTCCGGGCATGCCGGACCGCTATCTAGCCGATCATATCTATGGCTTCCCGGTCGGCCACGGCTGGCTCATGCCGGCCTGCGCGGCGGAAGCCGGGCAGGCGGCGGAGCTGCGCTCGCTGTACGACCATGAGCTGGAGACGGCGCGTCCGCATCGCTACGAGGCGCTGCTGGAGGACGAGGGCATCGCCGTCCAGCTGGCGGTGACCGCGCAGGCGGCGATCTATCGCTTCGTCTATCCGCCCGGCAGCAGCCGCGTCCTGTCGCTCGGCGCCCCGGACGGCATCGCGGCCGAGGCTGCGGCGACGGAGGAGGCGGCGGTCGGCGGCAAGCTCGGCGGGGCGCCGCTGTTCGCCGCGCTGCGCTTCTCCGAGCGCCCGCTGTCCGTCGAGCCGTGGTCGGGCGCCGGCAAGCGGGGCTTGCTGCTTCGCTTCGGACCGGCCGCCGACGGGGTGCTCGAGGTTCGGGTCGGGCTCTCGCAAATCGATGCGGAGCAGGCGCGCCGCAACCGCGAGCGCGAGGTCGCGGCGCTGACGCTCGAGCAGGCCGCCGCCGCCGCCGAGGCGGCATGGAACGACGCGCTCGGGCGCATCTCCGTCCGCGGCGGCACGGCGGCTCAGCAATCGGCGTACTATACCGCCTTGTACCGCTCGCTCCTGAACATGAGCGACGTGACGGAGGAGGGCCGCTACTACAGCGGCTGCGACGATGCCGTGCACGAGCTGCCCGACGATGCCTTTTATATCCGCGACCAGATGTGGGACGCCTATCGCTGCCACCATCCGCTGCAGCTGCTGCTCGACCCGCAGCGCAAGGAAGCGATGATCCGCTCCTACCTGCGCATGTATCAGCAGTGCGGCTGGCTGCCGCAGTTCCCGTATCCGCAGGGCGATCTGCCGATCATGACCGGCAACCATGCGGCGGCGATGATCTGGGACGCTTACGCCAAGGGGCTGCGCGGCTTCGATGCGGAGCTCGCCTACGAGGCGATGCGCAAAAACGCCATGGAAGTGACGATGCTGCCGTGGGTTCACGGGCCGCTGACCGAGCTTGACCGGGTCTACCTGGAGCAGGGATTTTTCCCGGCGCTGCGTCCCGGCGAGGCCGAGACGGTGCCCGAGGTAGACGGCTTCGAGCGGAGGCAGGCGGTCGCCGTGACGCTGGAGCATGCCTACGACGACTGGTGCGTGGCGCAGATGGCGCAGGCGCTCGGCAAGGAGGAGGACTATCGGCATTTCCTGGAGCGGGGCCAGAACTACCGTCGTCTGTATCGTCCCGACATCGGCTTCATGGCGCCGCGCGCGGCCGACGGCAGCTGGATCGAGCCGTTCGATCCGAAGTTCGGGGGCGGCCTCGGCGGACGGGATTATTTCTCCGAGTGCAACGCCTGGATCTACTCGTTCCATGTCCAGCACGACATCGAGGGGCTGATCGGCCTCATGGGCGGACCGGAAGCGTTCGAGCAAAGGCTGGACCAGCTGTTCCAGGAGCCTTACGACGGCGCCAAATATCGCTTCCTGGGCCTGTTTCCGGACAGCACCGGCCTCATCGGCCAATACTGCCAGGGCAACGAGCCGGCGTTCCATATCCCGTATCTGTACAATTACACCCGCTCGCCGTGGAAGACGCAGCGCAGGCTGCGGCAGATCATGGACCTCTGGTACCACGATCATCCGCTCGGGCTGTGCGGCGACGAGGACAACGGAGCGCTGTCGTCCTGGTATGCGTTCAGCGCGATCGGCCTGTACCCGATCTGTCCGGGCAAGCCCTTCTACGAGATCGGCAGTCCGCTGTTCGAGGAGATCGACATCGCCCTGCCCGGCGGCGGGACGTTCCGCATCGCCGCGCGCGGCGCCTCGGCCCGGCGCAAGTACATCCAGTCGGCGATGCTGAACGGCGAGCCGCTGCATGTGCCGCGCATCGCGCATGACGCGCTCGCGGCGGGAGGGGAGCTCGTGCTGGAGATGGGCGAGCGCCCGAACCGCGCCTGGGGGCTCGGAGCGCCGCCATCCTGAGCGGCCTGAGCTGGCGTCTTGCGTCTCACGCCTTACGTCGCCGGCGGCCATTCCTGCTGCATGAACGCGATCCATTCCCGCGCGGCATAGCTCAAGTACTTGTCCTTTTTCCAGATCATGTTGAGGCTCCACAGCATCGTCGGCCGGACGACCGGGATGACGAGGAAGCGCTCCGGATCGAGCGAGCGGCGCATGCCGCCGGGCAGCAGCGTGATGCCGAACCGCGCTCCGACGAGCTGCACCATGAAGTCCCACTGCGAGCTCTCGAACACGATGTCCGGCTCGAACCCGGCCTGCCTGCAGCCGTCGAGGATGAGATGATGAAGCGTGAACTCGTCGCGGAACAGCAGGAACGGCTCCCGCGCCAGCTCGCCGAGCTCGACGCTCTCGCGGCCCGCCGCCCAGTGGTCGCGCGGCGCGATGAGATGCAGCGGCTCGTCCAGGCACGGCAGCAGATGGAACTTCTCCTGCTGGGCCATCGGCAGGATGACGAGCCCGACGTCGAGATCGCCGCTGTCGACCTCCTCCTCGATCCGCTTGCCTCCGCGCTCGACGAGCTGCAGCCGGATCTGCGGATAGCGGCTGTGGAACCGCTCGATCAGCGAGGGAAATACATGCACGCCGATCATCGGCGGAATGCCGAGCCGCAGCGTGCCCTTGCGCGCCTGCGCGAGATCGTCGAGCTCGGCCGCCATCGCCTCGATCGAGCGCAGGATTCCCTGCGACGAGCGCAGGATCGTCTCGCCCGCATCGGTCAGCGCGATCTGCTTGGACGAGCGGTCGAACAGCGTCGCGCCCAGCTCCTCCTCGAGCAGGCGGACCATCTTGGACAGCGTCGGCTGCGTCACATGCAGCTCGCGGGCCGCCTTTGTAAAGCTGCCGTGCCGGGCGACGGCGGCGAAGTAGGTCAATTGCCGGATATCCAATGAAATCGTTCCGCCTTTCGTTCGTGACGCTCGGATTTACTATAGACATATGGAATGAAATCCATTCCTTATATGTATTTTATCTATAGTTTAATCGCGTGTACAATTAAGGGCACTTCCGGTCCAGGCCGGAACCGATCCGAACGAAAGAAGGGTTATGGCTATGATTCCCCACCACCAAGCGATGCCGGCCAAGCCGGCCAGCGATTCCTATACGATCAAAGCGTCGATCGTGCTGCCGCCCGACACGAACCATCACGGAACGATTTTCGGCGGCAAGCTGATGGCCTACATCGACGACGTCGCCACGATCGCCGCGACGCGCCATGCGCGCCGTCCGGTCGTCACCGCCTCGACCGACTCGGTCGATTTCCTGCACCCGGTCAAAAAAGGCGACGCGGTATGCCTGTCCGCCTTCGTGACCTGGGCGCACAAGACGTCGATGGAGATTTTCGTCCGCGTCGTCACGGAGGATCTGCTGTCCGGCGAGCGCAAAGTATGCGCGACGTCGTTCCTGACGTTCGTCGCGCTCGGCGAGGACGGCCGTCCGGCCGAGGTTGCGCCGGTCATCCCGGAGACGCTGGAGGAGCAGCGGCTGCATGAGACGGCCGCGGAGCGCAAGCAAGCGCGCCAGGTGCGGCGCAAGGAAAGCAAGCTGTTCGCCGAGGTGCTCGGCCCGGACTTCAGCCTGCGCAAGGCGAAGCAGACGCTGGACGAGAAGCGCGCGAGCCGTCCTCAGCGGGTCGGCGGGCGCTCGGCGGCGCGCGCCGGGCTGGAGCCGGCGGGCGCAAGGCTCCAGCCGCGGGAGGAGCCTGCGGCCGGCAGCGGCGCGCCCGCGGGTCCGCGGCCTGCCGGCCGCCTCGCGGCGGCCGACGCGCCTGCTCCGCGCCTGACGGAAGCGTACGCCAATGCCTGGGGCAGCGAGTGGTAGACAAGCTGCCGCGAATGTGTTCCATTTGCCCGCCGGGGCTGTCCGGCGGGCTTTTTTTTGAGCAAAACCCGCATGCAGGGATTGAACTCCGAAAAATCTATGGTACGATCATGTTATATATTCTTACATTGATAGTCATAGGGGGATCGCTCATGAAGAAATGGACGACAGTCGGCATGATCGCGCTGCTTGGGGTGACGCTGGCGGCCTGCGGCGGCAACGAGGCGGCAAGCGGCGGAGAGACGCTGAAAATCGCCACCGATGCGAGCTACGCGCCGATGGAGAGCATGGACAAGGACAAGATCGTCGGCTTCGACGTCGACTTCCTCGATGCGGTCATGAAGGAAGCAGGGCTGAGCTACGAGCTGACGAACACCGGCTGGGACCCGCTGTTCGCCGATCTGGAGAAGGGCGAGAAGAGCGCCTACGACGCGGCGATCTCGGCGATCTCGATCAGCGACGATCGCAAAAAGACGTACGACTTCTCGATCCCGTACTTCGAGTCTGTGAACATGATCCTGACCAAGGAAGGCGCCGGAGTCAAGGACGCGCTGGAGCTGAAGGACAAAAAGGTCGCGGTCCAGGGCGCGACGACGGCCGAGGAGCTCATGAAGGGCATCATGGGGGACGGCAACACGGACCTCAAGCGCTTCGCCAGCAACGCCGAGGCGCTGCTCGAGCTGGACAAGGGCGGCGTCGACGCGGTCGTGGCCGACTTTGCCGTCGTGCAGGCTTATGTCGAGAACAATCCGGACAAGAAGTTCGACGCCATCTTTGACAAGACTAACTTCGCTCCGGAGTACTACGGCATCATGTTCCCCAAGGGGAGCGAGCTGAAGGCGAAGATCGACGCCGCCGTCGAGAAGGTGCGCGCGAGCGCCGAGTACAAGGAGATGTACAAGAAGTGGATCGGCGTCGAGCCGGACACGAGCGATCTCGTGAACGTCAAGTAGGACGAGCGGGCGGGAGGGACCGATCGGAGGCATGCGCGGGCGCAAGGCTGCGGCGCATGCCTCTTTTCGCGGCTGGGCTTCCCGCCCCGCGCCTCATCATCCAAGAGGGGAGAGCGGCTTGTGAAGTTCGATTTCGACATCGTGTGGGACTATCTGCCCCTGCTGCTGAGGGGCACGGGCATTACGATCGGCATTTCGCTGCTGTCCATCGCGCTTGGCGCGCTGCTCGGGCTCGGCATCGGCTTCGCCAAAATGTCGCGCCGCTGGTGGCTGCGCTGGCCGGCCAGCGCCTACATCAACTTTTTCCGCGGGACGCCGCTCATCCTGCAGATCATGATCACCCACTTCATGCTCGTGCCGATGGTGCTGGGCACGACGCATGCCTTCGCCGCCGCGATCGTCGCGCTGTCGCTCAACTCGGCCGCCTACACCGGCGAGATCTACCGGGCGGGCATCCAGTCGATCGATCCCGGCCAGGAGGAGGCGGCGCTGTCGCTCGGGCTGACGCGCTGGCAGTCGATGCGCTACGTCGTCCTGCCGCAGGCGGTCAAGCGGATGATCCCGGCGTTCGGCAACGAGTTCATCGTGCTCGTCAAGGACTCCTCGCTCGTCGCCTATATCGCCGTGCCCGAGCTCATGTACTGGAGCAACGCGATGAAAGGCCAGTATCTCAAAGTATGGGAGCCGTACATGACCGCGGCCATCATCTACTTCATCCTCACCTATCTGCTGAGCAAAGCGCTGCAGGCGGTGGAGAAGCGGGTGTAGCCGCCAGGACGCATGGAACTAGAGACGCCTTCGACGAGGCGTCTTTTTTTCGCCTGCGTTCGTCAAACCGCGCCTCCAATCCAATCGTTTTGCCTTAGAAAAGCGGAGGTTTACCCTATGTAAAGGCTTTCAAAGGAACGGTACGATGGGAATATCCGGCATGGGCCGCAAAGCGTGGCTATTGCCGTCGACAAGCAGCGAAAGGGGGGGCAGGACGAAGAAAAAAGACGCGAATGCGGCATGAATGCTGAAGGAAGGCGTCATGTCCATCCGATCCATCTCAACTCGAATCAGGGAGGAATGAAAATGTCGGGTAGAAAGAAGAGCGCTCATCGTTCGATGATGCTCGTCATGGCCTTCGCCATGCTCCTTTCCAGCTTCATGAGCGGGACAGGCCTGCAAGGGATCGCAAAAGCGGCGGAAAGCGGAGCCGGAGACCGCTTCACCAGCATCCTGTCGCCGGCGTATCGGTCTGAGATCACGGACGATACGATCGACATCGAGTTTCACAACCAGCTTGGCACCACGGCCAAGATTTATTCCCAAAAGCAGCCTGCCGATCTGGCAAGCGACAGCAACGGGACGAAGGAATTGGTAGGCGAGGTTGCCTTGACCGACGGCAACGGCATGATCTCGTTCCCCGCCAGCCAATATCCGTACGGTCCCATTACGATTCGAATCCAGGTATTTCAAAATGGGGCGGAGCTCGACAACGCCTACCTGCAGCTGTACAACAAAGCCGGCGTGCGGTGGAAGCTCGGACTCGACGAAGCGCCCGCCAATCCGGTGACGGCAGGCATGGACGTCGTGTTCAGCGACGATTTCAAAACGATGCCGGCCATCAACAAAACCGGCATCGGAGCCAAGTATGCTTCGGCTAAAATCGACGAGGCGCGCGGCGGCATGTTCGGCTGGGGCGCATTCGAGGATTTCGACGGGCCTTACAATCCGTTCTCCATCCAGGACAACGAGCTGATGAAGCTGACGACGACCTATCACCCGACCGGCTATGTCCGCAACGACTATTGGGGACAGAAGATCAGCACCGGCTACCTGAGCTCGATGAACCAGGCGGGCGGAGGCTTCTACACGGAAGGCGGACGCAACCAGTATTTTGAAGCGAAGATGTTTTTCGGAGCCAATCCCGGCATGTGGCCGGCTTTCTGGACGTTAACCGCCAACGGTTATGTGCAGAACGCGAACTTGCCCAACGAGCCGAGCGATGAGATCGATATTATCGAAGGCTACATGGGCACGCCGGCCGGCTATCAGATCGCCTGGCATCCTTGGGGCTACGACAAAGGGCCGGCAGCCGGCTACGATGCTTCGAAGCTCGGCGGCGGAGCAAAGGTAGAGCTGGATGCGCCGGAATTCGGCAACATCAACCTGGCGATGGGATTCCATACGCTGGCCACCTACATTACGAAGGAATGGACGTACTACTACTGCGACAACATTCAAGTCGCGAAGCACAAGACGCTGCCGTTCAGCTGGGAGTACGGCAATTATTTCATCATCAACGCCGCTGTGTCGGACCACTACGGGATCAGCGACGGCAGCAGCGATCCTTTCGCCAATTTCGAGATGCCAGGCGGGTTTACCCGTTATGGCAATCAGGCGGAAACGTATATCGACTGGGTGCGCGTATACCAGGACGCGCCGGGAACGGTGCGCTTCGAGAGCGAGCAGGAGAAAAAAACGCTCCCTGGCGACGTCGTGCGCGTCAAGGTCAGCCGCAACGCGGAGGCAAAGGCGCTTTCCGGCCACTACGCAGTAAGCGCTCCGGACGGATGGAAGATCATGGACGAGTCGGGAACGTTCATCCCGATGGCCGAGCCGCATGAAGTGGCGTTCGCCTCCGGATCCGACTCCGACGAGTTGACCTTCCTCGTGCCTCAGGCCTACGAGACGACGGAATCGATCACGATCACGCCGACAGACAGCGCGGGCACCTCGTATCCGCCCATTGTCGTCAAAGCCAATGCGACGGGAACCGACGGCGAGCTGATTCGGGTCGACAGCTCGACCTATCCGTACCGCAGCTTGTCGGGCGAGCAGGCCGGAGCATGGAGCAGCTATGATCCCGCGGCCAACGAGGAGCAATACTTCAACGTCGTCGGCGGAGGCTGGTGGCGCGACAGCTGGAGCTGGATGTATGTCCGCAACGAGCCGCAGTCCGACATGCAGTTCAAGTTCAACGGCATATCCGCTGCGGTGGAGCTGATGCAGTGCAGCACCTGCGGCGAAGTCGACATTCGGGTCGACGGCCAGTTCAAGCAGCGCGTCAATTTGAGCAGCGGCGAGGAAAAATCGGTTCGGGCCTATGAAATCGACGGGCTAGAGAACGGCGATCATACGTTGAATGTAAAAGGCACCGATTCTTCCGCTGTGCCTGGAGGCTCTTACATTCGCATCGTAGGATTTGAATACCGTCATCTCGAGGATCCCAATCTGGCCAAATTCACGGCGGATCAAACAATATTTTCGGCAGGGCCCGGAGAT
Organism: Paenibacillus pasadenensis; assembly: GCF_002864175.1. Taxonomy (NCBI): domain Bacteria; kingdom Bacillati; phylum Bacillota; class Bacilli; order Caryophanales; family Paenibacillaceae; genus Paenibacillus; species Paenibacillus pasadenensis. The sequence continues at coordinate 770,106 of NZ_NFEZ01000004.1, forward strand.
GAGCTGACCGTGAATATCCAGCGCAACGGCGCCGCAGGAACACGCTTCGGCAGCTATGAGCTTGAGTTCCCCTCGGAAGGCTGGCTGGTCAAGCAAAACGGAGAGTTCAAGCCGCTCACGAGCCAAAGCTTCACGACGAATCGTTATGCCGATTCGATTATCGTGAAAGTGCCCGCTGCCTATACGAAGAAGTCAGGGGTCTTGACCATTACGCCGACGGCGAGCGACGGCTCCTACAAGCCGATCAAGGTCTTGATGCGGGCGCCTGACGCTCCGGAAGCGCCGGCGATTACAGGCGATCAGATCCGTTCGATCAATTCGGCGGCCTATCCGTATGTGTCTCTGTCCGGGGGCTCTGCGGGAAGCTGGAACGAGTTCAAGCGCAGCTCCCAGCCGACGTATCCGTTCACCTTCAACGGCAACTGGTGGAGCGACAACTGGAGCTGGATGTATATCAATGCCGGAATAGGCGATTCGTTGAAATTCGAGTTCGAAGGAGACGCGGTCGCGCTGTATGCCCGCTATTTCGACGGAGGCAAAAGCTTCGACATCTACCTCGACGGAGAGAAGCAGGCCTCGGTCGACAGCGCCGGCACCAGCGGGAAAAAGCGGGTGTTCAGCAAAAGCGGACTTGGCGCAGGCTACCATATGGTGGAGCTGAGAGCGACTTCGTCCGGAAGCATCGCGATCGAGGGCTTCGAATACAACTATGCGCCGTCGACGCAGCCGCGCACGATCGACGTCAACAGCTCGACCTATCCTTACCGCAGCAAGGACGGCGGCTCGAGCGGCAGCTGGGCCAACTTCAATCCCGCGACCCAGAACAAGGCTTATTTTACGGCCAACGGAGGCTGGTGGAGCGACAACTGGGGCTGGATGTACAACCATTCCCAGAGCGGGAACGACGGACAGAGCGTAAAGTTCGACTTCAAAGGCACGGCGGTATCGGTCTTCATGAGAACCTATGACGAAGGCGGCCTGCTGGACGCTTACCTGGACGGCGAGTTCCTCCAGACGATCGACTCCAAAAGCGCCGTGAATGACAGCAACGCCAAGGTGCTGGAACGAACGGGCCTGCACGGCGGCAATCATGTGCTGGAGCTCAAGGTCAAAGGAGACGACAGCCGCGGGGACGTCGTCGTCACCGGGTTCCGCTACGTCGATGATCCGACCGCGGTCGTAGCCGGGTTCAGCGCGCCCGAGACGCTGAACGTGACGCAAGGAGAGCAGGCGTCGTTCACGATCACGCGGGACGAAGCGGCGCAGCAGCTGTCCGGCACGTACAGCATGGCTTTCCCGTCCCAAGGCTGGTCCGTCCTCTCCGGAGGAAGCTTTGCGGCAGGCCAGGCAACCGATACGATCGTCGTGCAGGTGCCGGAATCCTATACGCTTCAATCCGGAAAGATCAAGATCACGCCCAAGGCTGGCGGCAATGTCTATCCGCAGCTGTCGGTCGGGATCGTCGCCCCGAAGCAGGCGCTGCCGAATCTCGTCACCTTGCTGTCTCCGGCTTACCGGGCGGAGATCGAAGGGCAGACGGAGCTCGAATTCACGGCTCCAGGGGGCTACGCGACGGCCAAGGCCTATATGCTGCATCAGCCGGATGCGGCTCATCCGGACCCGAGCGGCTACATCGTCGAGCTCGCTTCGGTGACGCTGGACCCTGAAGGAAAGGGCTCGTTCGCGTTCGATGCCGACGAGTTCCCCCATGGCCCGACCGCGGTCAAGGTGAAGGCGTTCAAGTCGGACGGAACGGAAATCGAGGATTACTTCCAGTTCTACAACAACGGCGGGGTCGAATGGAATATCGGCCTCGACAGCGCGGCGCTGCCGGCGGAGCTGCAAGGGAACGGCCTGCAGGTGACGTTCGCGGACGACTTCAAGACGATGCCGACGATTTCGGCCACGGGCAAGACGGCCGGCGGCGTCCGCACGACCTATACGTCCCACAAGCCGGACTATCAGGATTACGGCGGCGCCTTGTTCGCCAAATTCGAGAGCGAGTACAATCCGTTCTCGCAAGTGGAAGACTATCTGCGCATCAAGACGACCTATTATGAAGACAAGCTGCCGGCCAGCGTGGACGGCTATCAGCGCAACTTCACGACGGGATTCCTGAGCTCGGTCGGCGACGACGGCGTCGGATTCCGCACGCAGCCGTATACGGAGCAGTATTTGGAAACGCGCTTTTTCGTCGGAGCGAACCCGCTGCAATGGCCGGCATTCTGGACGCTGACCGGCGTCGGAGACGTGCATACGGACGAGCTGGACATCATCGAGGCTTACTTGCCGACGACATCCGGCTATAATATCGCGACTCATCCTTGGGGCTACGAGTATGCGCAGGATACGGACGGCAAGTCCGTGAACACGGTCCAGCTGCTCGGCAGCGATGCCGGCAATATCGCGATGGGATTCCATACGTATGCCGTCCACGTCGCCGAGGAGTATACGACGTATTATTTCGACAACCGGCAGGTGTACCGGGAAAAGACGCTTCCGCTCTCCTGGCGGAAAGGGAACTACTTCCTAGTCAACAACGCCATCACGAACAATACCGATTCGTATGCGCCGGGTTATGGATTCGACCGCTACGGGTACGAATCGGACATGTACATCGACTGGGTGCGCGTGTATGAGAATCCGTCGAATCGTCCAAGCGTCATTTTTGACACGGCGGCTTACAGTCCGGTCTCCTTCACGCCCGGCAGCGATCTGGCCGTCGAGATCAATCGCGTGACGGACGGAGCCAAGGCGCTCTCCGGCACGTACGACATCGAGCTGCCGCAAGGCTGGAGCGTCGTGTCGGGCGGATCGTTCGCAGCGGGAGCAGCCAAGGATACGATCGTGCTGCATGTGCCCGAGAGCTCCATCAAAAAAGAGGAGCGGCTGCAGATCACTCCGGTCGCGGCCGACGGCACGCGGTACAAGGCGCGTTCGCTGCTGGCGAAAAACAGCGCCGATTCGCTCGGCATCGAAATCTATCCGGCCCTGAAAGCCGATGGAACCGGCTACGAGGTGAAGGTCGAGCTGTCCAACAAGCGCAGCTCCGGCACTCTTGAAGCCGGTACGGTGCAAGTGACCGCGCCATCCGGATCGGCCGGCAGCTATCCGTTCGATTCGATCGAGGCGGGAGCGAAGCAGACGGTGACGATCCCGGCTCCGTCGCTCAACCCGGACAGCCGGACCTCATTCACCTTCCGCATTACGAACGGGGACGGCTACGACCAGACGTTGACCAAGCCGCTGTCCAGCCTGACGGCGACCCGCGTCAACGCGGACGCTCCGATCGAGGTGAACGGCGTCATCGACCCGGCTCAGTGGGCGGGGGCGGCGGAGGCGCAGCTGCAGTCGGTCACGTTTGACGGCTCGCAGGCCACGGAGAGCGACCGCTCGGGGAAACAGCTCGTAAAATGGGACGATCAATACTTGTATCTGGCGCTGGAAGTGAAGGATGACGTCCACAGCATGAATGCGGCCAATGTGGGCGAAGCCTGGGGAGCGGACAGCCTGCAGGTGTCGTTCGATCCGGAGCGGAAAACCCGTGTCGATCAGGATACGGACCATCCGAGATTCATCGCTTCGTACAATGCGGCCACCGGCGTCTCCGCGCTCGGCGTCGAGAGCTGGGGACCGGTTGCCGGCGGCAATCTGAATGACATCCGCTACAAATTCAGCCGCGATGAAGCGGCCGGCAAGACGTATTACGTCATCGCCTTCCCCTGGGACGCCGTCTTGACCGACAGCCAGAAGCCGGCCGCCGCGAATGCGACGAATCTCGGACTCTCGGTGCTGGTGAACGACAATGACGGAAACGGCCGCGAAGGCTATCTGCGGTATATGGACGGCATCGGGTCCGGCAAAAGTCCGACGAAATTCGGCGATCTGCTGCTCTCCTCCCAATCGTCGCTTCAGACCGGCGGCGGCACGGAGCAGCCCGAGGAGCTGGTCGGCAAGCTGACCGCTCCCGCCTCGGCTCGGATCGGCCAGCCGGTTGAATTGACCGTCGGCATCGACGGCGTCAGCGAGCCGTTCTCCGTCGTCGACGTCACGCTGGCGTATGATGCCTCCAAGCTCGCCTTCGAGACCGTCGCCGCGGAGGACGGCAAGCTCGCCTTGGCGGAGGGGGCCGCGGCTTCCCTCCTCGACGGACTGCAGCTGATCGGAAGCGCCGTCAAGCCCGAGCAGGGCCAGCTCCGTCTGCTGCTGGCGAGCACGGGCGCAGCGATCGACCAAGGCGGCGATCTGCTGCGGCTGCGCGGCTCGGTCAAGGCCGATGCCGGAACCGGGACGGCCGCCGTCTCGCTCCTCGCGCTGTCGACGGCAGGAGATGATAGCGCGACGGCCAATGTCGCCGGAAGCGCCGCGTCGATCGCGATCGTCGACGTCGACCGCAGCGCGCTGGGCGCCGCGATCGCCAGCGCGCAAGCGCGGCATGACAGCGCTGTCGAAGGCACGGCGGCGGGACAGTACCCTGTCGGAGCCAAGGCGGAGCTGCAAACGGCAATCGACGCCGCGGCGGCCGTATACGGCAATGCTTCGGCGACGCAAGCCGAGCTGAATGCAGCCGCAGCGGCGCTTGCCGATGCCGTCAGCCTGTTCACCGGCAAGGTCATCGTCGGCTCGGCGGATAAGACGGCCCTGACCGCCGCCGTCAATGCGGCCAAAGCCAAGGCGAGCAAGGCCAAGGAAGGCACGAAGGTCGGCCAATACGCCGTCGGCTCCAAGGCGGTTCTGCAAGCGGCGATCGACAGCGCCTCCGCCGTCAGCGGCGATCCAGCCGCGACTCAGGCGCAGGTGGATCAGGCCAAAAGCGCGATCGAGTCGGCGTATCAGACGTTTTTGACCCGCATCATTACGCTAGTACCGGGGCAAACAAGCGTGACGGTCAAGGATTTGGCCCTGCTGGTCAAAGCCTTCGGCAAAAAATCGACCGATGCCGGCTGGCAGGATGTCGCAGCTGCCGATTTGTTTGACTCCGGGGAGATTACGATTCAAGCGCTCGCGGCCGTCGCGCGCCTCATCCTGGACGACTGGCTGGCGGAGTAGGGCATCATTCACCTACGGATGAGCGAGACGTCAAGACCAAAATAGGAGGAATGCAACGATGCCGCGTCTAGCTATGCTGCTTGTCTTGTCGTTCGTCCTGCTGCTCGGAGCGCGGCCGTCCTATGCGGCGGCTTCTCCGGCCTACTCGCTGAAGGCTTCCGTTTCTCCCTCCGGAGACATTCAAGTCGTGCTGCGAGGCGAGAATTTGACCGATCTCTATGCCTTCGACGCGACGCTGTCCTATGATACGGCAAGGCTTCGGTTCAAAAAAGCGGCCAGCGCCATGCCGGGCATGTCGACCGCTCCGATCGAAAGCGAAGGGACGGTGCGCTTCGCGCATACGATGATCGGGCCTGTCGCCGGAAAAAAAGGCTCGATCGAGCTGGCGACGCTGCTCTTTGAGCCGGTCGGCACAGGCACAGCGCGCATCTCCCTCGCGAGCTTGAAGACGGTCGACTCGGCGCTGAAGATGGAAACGGTCTCCGTATCGGCGGCCGTCTCCATCCCGGTCGCCTCGACGGCCGCATCGTTCCGCGACGTCGACGCGAAGTGGAGCTGGGCGGCAGAAGCAATCTCGGAGCTGTCGAAGCTCGGCATCGTCAACGGAACGGGCCAAGGCCTGTTCGAGCCGGGCAAGCCGGTCAAGCGCGGGGATCTGGCCTTGATGGCCGTGCGCGCCTTCGGCATCGAGGGCGGCGCTGCGGCAGAAGCGTTTCCTGACGTAACTCCGGGCAAGTATTATGCTTCGGCCATCGGAAGCTTGCGCGCGGCCGGCATCCTGAACGGCGACGCGGATGGCCGGTTTCGGCCGGAGTCCCCGGTGACGCGGCAGGAGCTGATGACGATGCTGGACCGCGCGCTGGCGACGATCGGCCGGCCGCTCGCCGAGTCCGATGCGCAAGCGGCGCTGGCGGCATTTTCGGACCGGGACGCCTTGTCCGCCTATGCGATCGAGCCGGCCGCTCGTCTCGTCTCCTCCGGAATCGTGAAGGGGAGCCGCGACCGGCTCATGCCGCAAGCCTCGACGACGCGGGCCGAGCTGGCCGTGCTGCTGCACCGGATGCTGGCGATGATGGGCTAAGGGCTGAGAATGTAGGTGGAGACGCATCTCTTGGATGGACATTGGCAAGCCATGACGGCTGCTCCAATGAATCATCCGGGAGATGCGTTTTTTAGTGTCTGAAAATCATCCGGAAATCAATCGAGATTCGATCGGTAAACAAATGCAGACTCGATGTCGGCATCGGACGATTTCCCCGGCGACCGTCCTCCCTTATCGTTGAGCTATCGCGCTGCGGGCAAGCGCAAGCCTGGCTGTCCATAGCCAGCAGCGCGATGCAGCCATGAAGAGACGGAGGGAATGCAGATCATGAAAAAAAGAGCACCGTGGATCAAAGGAACGGCACTGGCGCTGAGCTTGGCGATGCTGTTCGGATTCGTCCCGGCGCCGGCATCTGCCGAGTCGCCTGGAGAGGAGCTGCCGGAGCCGGCGCTATCCGCCTCCTACACGTATCACGGGGACAACCTGGCGCATGTCGCCGATGGCATCGTTTCCTACAATGATGCCCCGAAAAACCGCTGGACCTCGTACGAATCCCCGAATTCATCGGATTGGATCGAGTTCGACTTCGGAGGCGGGACGACGCGCGATGCCGCGGCCGTCTATCTGTTCTCGGACGGAGGCGGCGTTACTCCGCCTCAGGCGCTCGATGTGCAGGCGTGGGACGGGACGGAGTGGAACAGCGTAGCCGGCCTGTCCGCGCAGCCGGCCGAGCCGGCCGGCAACGAGCTGAACCTCCTTCGATTCGATCCCGTCCAAGCCTCGAAGTTCCGCATCGTGTTCACGCATTCGGGGAGCAAGAGCGGCGCTACGGAAATCCAGCTGTTCGACTCGTCCACAGAGGCGCTGCCCGGCGCGGAGCTTGCACCGCTCGGCATCGTGTCGGCCTCGTATACGTTCCGGCTCGACCAGGTCAGCCACGTGAACGACGGCATTGTCTCTTATGGAGCAAAGCCGGCCAACCGGTGGACCTCCTACGAGTCGCCGAACGCCTCCGACTGGGTGCAGTCGAACTTCGGCGTGCCGGTTCGCAAGGATGCGGCCGGATTGTTCCTGTATGCCGACGGCGGCGGGGTCCAAGCGCCGGCCTCCTACGACATCCAGTACCAGGATTCGCAGGGAGCATGGGTCAGCGCCGAGGAGCAGGTCAAGACACCGGCCGAGCCGGCGGGCAATACGCTCAATACGGTCCGCTTCAAGCCGGTGACGGCGCAGAAGTTCCGCGTCGTTCTCGTCTATGGAGCCGCCAAAGCGGGGATGACCGAGATCCAGTACGTCGACTCCTTTGAACAGTCCCTGCCGGCCGAACCGGATAGCGGCGTCGCCAGCGCCTCTTACACGAACGGAGGGGACGCTATCGCGCAGCTCAACGACGACATCGTCTCGTATACCGACTTCCCGCGCAACCGCTGGACCTCCTATGGCTCTCCGAACGCCCAGGACTGGGTTCAGATCCACTATGGGAGCGTGTTTTCCAAAGATGCGGCCGGACTCTACTTCTTCGATGACGGCGGCGGAGTGGTCGTTCCGCAAGCCTACGAGCTGGAATATTGGGACGGATCGGCCTGGCAGCCGGCGCCGAATCAAATCCGCGAGCCGGCGTCGCCTACAGCGGACACGCTCAATCTGGTGCGCTTCGATCCGGTCATGTCGGACCGTTTTCGCATCGTCCTGACGCATGCTGGCGCAGCCCGCAGCGGCATGACCGAGCTGAAGCTCGTCGATACGCGAAAGGAGCCGATGCCGGACAATCCGCCTCCGGTGGAACGCGATCCTGAGCTGGAGATTCTAGCTCCGGCTATCGGCTCTTCCGTCCAGGGCGAGTTCGAACTCGCCTTCAAGGCGCCCGGCATGAAAAATATCGAGGCCCGTGTCTGGCATCAGCCGGATGCCGATCATGAAGACCCGAGCGGCTACAGCGCCCTGATCGGCCAGGCCGTTCCGAACGAGGCCGACGAGGCTGCCTTGTCGATCGATGCGGACAAGCTGCCGCACGGTCCGCTGACGATCGTCCTGCAGGCCTGGGATTCCGCGCCCGGCGATCCCGATTTCGTCAAGTCGGCCCGCAGCTATGTGCAGCTGTACAACGAAGGCGGCGTCGTTTGGAACAATGGAATTCCGGATGCTGCGCCGCCGCAGGCGGAAGGCATGGACGTCGTGTTCGAGGATGACTTCAACGGCCCGCTGTCCGTATCCAGAACCGGCGAGGGAGCGAAATATGCAGCCATCAAGCCGGATTGGCCGAACGGCTCCGAGTTCGGCGAGGCGATCTTTGCTGATCCGGCGGGCAGCGTCAATCCGTTCGCTGTGCTCGGCGAAAACTTCCTGCGCATCCGCGCAAGCAAGGCTCCGGCGGACTACGCCGATCCGCAAGGCTGGCACCGCGAGCACGTGAGCGGCTTGTTGTCCTCCGTGAGAGTTGACGGCTCGGGCTTTGCGGCGACGAACGGCTACTTCGAGGCCCGCATCCAGATGCCGGCCGGCAAAGGCGCATGGCCCGCGTTCTGGCTCATGTCCCAGGACAGTACCGGGGCAAGCGGCCGCCCGTCTACGGCGGAGATCGACATCGTCGAAGGCTACGGCCATAATCCGCAGGGGGTATGCCAAGCGAAGCATTGGTGGGCCGGCCAGCCCGAGACTCACGGCACGAGCTGCCTGCCGAACAGCTTTTCCTTCGGCGACAGCGCCTCGACCTGGCATCTGTACGGCGCGAAGGTGACGAAGTCGGAAGTCATCTATTATATCGACAACATAGAAGTGTGGAGGCATGACACGTTCGAGCAGGCGAATACGCCGCTTTATTTCATGTTGAACCTGGCTCTCGGCGGAGGCTGGCCGATCGACCTGGCGCAGTACGGCGACCAGCTCGACATGTATGTCGACTATGTGCGGGTATTCGAGCCGAAAAAGGGCGAGGCGACGCCGACGCCGAGCGCCGGCGCAAGCCCGACGCCGACGCCGAGCGCCAGCGCAAGCCCGACGCCGACGCCGAGCGCCAGCGCAAGTCCGACGCCGACGCCGACGCCGTCCGTGGAGAACGGCACGCTGCGTCTGCCGTTGTCCGGTTCGGTCAAGGACGGAGCATGGACGGCTGGACTTGCGCCTGAAGCCTGGGCGCAGCTGTTGAAGCAGTCGGACGGCCTTCGCAGCCTCGTCCTCGATGCGCAGCAAGCCGCGACGTCCGATTCCTATTCGCTGGAGCTGCCTGCGGCGCTCGTCGACGGCTCCCGCGCCGGCTTCACGACAAGCATCCTGCTGCCCGGCGGCATGATCGCAGTCCCGGGCAGCCTCGGAGCGAGCGGCGGCCTCAGGCTGACGCTGAGCATCGGTCCTACGCTGCAGCTGCGGCTTGAATCCGGAGGCAATCCGTTCGCCGTCGCCTCAGGAGCGACCGGGCTGACGCTTGAAGCTTCCTTCCCGGCGAGAAGCTTCGTCCACAGGCGCTCGTCGCGAAGCGCGTGCTGGAGGGCGGCCGCCTGCAGCCGATCCCGAACAGCCGATTCGATGCGGAGCGGGGCGTCCTGAGCTTCACGGTCGGATCGTCAGGCTCGTTCGTTCCTGATTTCGCGCCGGCCGCCTTCACGGATACGGGGCATCTGGGCTGGGCGCAGAAGCCGCTGGATGCGCTCGCCGCGCGCGGCATCATCGCCGGCACCGGCGCCAGCCGCTTCGGGCCTGCCTCGGAGATGAAGCGGGCCGATTTTATCCTTATGCTCTCCCGCCTGTTCGAGTGGCAGCCGGTTTCCTCCGACGCCGGCTTCAAGGATGTGGATGCCGCCGCTTATTATGCGGCTGCCCTTTCCGCCGCGCGCAAGCTCGGCATAGCGGCAGGCGATGGAGTGTCGTTCCGCCCGGCCGCCTCGGTGACGAGGGAGGAAATGATGACGCTGCTTTATCGCGCCATGCAGGCGCATGGCATCCGCTTGCAGCCTGGCTCTGCTGACGCGTTGAACGCTTTTGCCGATAGCGGCCGGATGTCGGGCTATGCGCAGGAAGCGATGCAGTCGCTTCTTGGCATGGGCATCGTCCAGGGCAGCGGCGGGAAGCTGCGTCCGGAAGAAAAGGCGACACGAGCCGAAGCAGTCCGCTTGCTGTACGGAGCTCTTGAACAGCTGGGACATAGTTGATAGCGGTAGAGGGAAAGTAAACAGACGACGATTTTACCGGGATGCCGCATCCCTTATGATGGACTCATGGAAGAAACGCAAGGCAGCGACAAGCATGACATAAGGGGAGGCAACGCAGATGAAAAAGATCCGTCAACGAAGCGCAGCGCTATCGCTCGTCCTGCTGCTCGCCATTACGAGCGCCTGCAGCAGCAACGGAGGAAGCGGCGGCAACGCGGCGAATGGAGCCGCAGGCTCGCCGGAAGGGACAGCGTCGCCGTCCGCCCAGCCGTCGGCCGCTCCGGTCGATCCGAACGCCAAGTACGATCCGCCGATCGAGCTGACGACGGTCCGCTACACCGACTCGAGCTTCAAGTTCAACGGAGGCGACTCGATCGACGACAACGTCTGGTACCGCGCCTACGAGAGCGAGCTGGGCATCCAGGTCAAAAACCAATGGGTCGTCAGCGGCGACCAGTACAGCCAGAAGATGAACCTGTCGATCACCTCCGGCGAGCTGCCGGATCTGTTCATGGTCGACTCCAAGCAATTCCAGCAGCTGGCCGAGGCCGACATGCTGGAGGACCTGACGCCGCTGCTGGAGACCTACGGCTCGCCGCTCACCAAGGAGATGGTCGAGCGCGGCACGAACGCCAAGGCGGCCGCCTCCTATGACGGCAAGCTGCTCGCGATTCCGCCGGCCGAGGATTATCTCGGCGGAGCTCCGCTGCTGTGGGTGCGCACGGACTGGCTGAAGAAGCTGAACCTGCCGGAGCCGAAAACGATGGACGACTTCATGGCGATCGCCGACGCCTTCACGAACCAGGATCCGGACGGCAACGGCAAGAAGGACACGTACGCGCTGGCCGGCTCCAAGGATCTGTTGGGCGGCTACCCGGACTTCACCGGCCTCATGAACGGCTATCACGCCTACGCCAACATCTGGATCAAGGACGACTCCGGCAAGCTCGTCTACGGCAGCGTCCAGCCGGAGATGAAAACCGCGCTCGGCAAGCTGCAGGAGCTGTACAAGGCCGGCATGATCGACAAGGAGTTCGCCGTCAAGGACGGCGGCAAGTCGGCCGAGCTGCAAGCAGCGGGCAAGGTCGGCATGAGCTACGGCGCGATGTGGAATCCGCTCTGGCCGCTGCAGGACAGCGTGACCAAGGACCCGAACGCCGAGTGGGGCGCCTACCCGGTGCTGTCCGCGGACAGTGAGCCGGCCAAAGCCCAGTCCAAGGCCGACTTCAACTCCTTCTGGGTCGTCCGCAAAGGCGCGGAGCATCCCGAGGCGATCATCAAGCTGTTCAACCTGTACAACGAAAAGATCGTCAGCGAAAACGCCGAGCCGGCGACGTTCCACAGCAAGGACGGCGTGGAGTTCTTCAAATACGCGCTCATGTCCAACGGCTTCGGCACCCCGGAGGGGCTGCTCGCCATCCACAAGCAGGTCGTCGCCGCGCTCGAGTCCGGCGATCCAGCGGCGCTCAATCCGGAGGGCAAGGACTACTATGACAAAATCAAGAAGTTCCAGGACGGCGACAAGGCGAACTGGGGCACGAACAAAGTATTCGGCGTCGGCGGCTCGTGGGATGTCATCGGCAAAAACTACGTCGATGCCGGCAACCTGATGAAAAGCGAGTTCTTCGGCGCTCAGACGCCGACGATGAGCGAGAAGCAGGCCATCCTCGACAAGCTCGTGCTCGAGACGTTCACCAAGATCATTCTCGGCGCCTCGCTCGATACGTTCGACAAGTTCGTCACCGACTGGAGCAAGCTCGGCGGCGAGCAGATCACCAAGGAAGTGAACGACTGGTACGCCACTAAAAACGGCTGAGTTCCTCCGGACTCGGACGGACGAATCGGGGGGATCGGAGCTGCTTCCGATCCCTTTCCTGCGGTTTGGCTGCGGATGGCGGTCTCTTGGCCGCCGCTTTTTTTTCAAAAGGAGGGCATTCCCATGTTCAGCGCCAAGGCGAGACGCCAGCTGCCTCTTCATCTCATGGTCTTACCGTCGCTCGTGCTCGTGCTGATCTTCAGCTACGGTCCGATCGGAGGGCTCGTCATCGCCTTCCAGAAATTCTCGATCATCAAAGGCATCTTGGACTCCCCGTTCAACGGGCTGGACAACTTCCGCTACATGCTCCAGCTGCCGGAGATCGGCACGGTCGTGCGCAATACGCTCGTCATCGCCTGCATGAAGATCGTCGCCGGCCTGGCCGTGCCGATCGTCGTCTCGCTGCTGCTCAACGAGCTGCGTCTGCAGCTGTTCAAGCGCTGGATCCAGACGATGATCTACCTGCCGCATTTTCTGTCCTGGATCATTCTGGGCGGCATCCTGATCGACATCCTCTCTCCGTCGCAGGGCATCATCAACCAGCTGCTCGGCGCGTTCGGCATCGAGCCGGTCTTTTTCCTCGGCGATGCGCGCTGGTTCCCGGCGGTCGTGGTCGTATCGGACGTGTGGAAGGAATTCGGCTTCAGCACGATCGTTTATCTCGCGGCGCTCGCCGGCATCAATCCCGCGCTCTACGAGGCGGCCGTCATCGACGGCGCGAACCGCTGGAAGCAGACGCTGCACATCACGCTGCCCGGCATGATCCCCGTCATCGTGCTGCTGGCGACGCTCAGCCTGGGCAACGTGCTGAACGCCGGCTTCGACCAGATCTTCAACCTGTACAGCCCGGTCGTCTACGAGACCGGCGACATCATCGACACGCTCGTGTACCGGATCGGCCTCGAGCAGGCCCAGTACAGCCTCGCGACCGCCGTCGGACTGATGAAGTCGATCGTGTCGGTCATCCTCATCTCGGTGTCCTACTACCTCGCGTACCGGCTGGCGAACTATCGGATTTTCTAGAAAGGAGCGAGTCGCCATGAATCATCTCACCCGCGCAGGGCGCGTCTTCAACGCCTTCAACGCCGGCTTCCTGCTGCTGCTCGCGCTGCTCTGCCTGTTCCCGCTCGTCAACGTGCTCGCCGTCTCGCTCAGCTCCAGCTCCGCCGCCGGCGCCGGACTCGTCACGCTCTGGCCGGTCGACTTCACGCTGCAGTCGTACGAATTCGTGCTGAACAAGCCCGAGTTTCTGCGGGCGCTCCTCATCAGCGTCGAGCGGCTGCTGCTCGGCACCGCCATCAACATGCTGCTGACGATCACGCTCGCCTATCCGCTGTCCAAGGAGCCGGCCGCCTTCAAGGGCCGCACCGTCTACGTCTGGTTTTTTGTCGTCACGATCCTCGTCGGCGGCGGACTCATCCCGTGGTACCTGATCATCCAGAAGCTCGGCCTGCTCGGCTCGATCTGGGCGCTCGTGCTGCCCGGCGCGGTCAACGTGTTCAACGCCGTGCTGCTGCTCAATTTCTATCGCGGCCTGCCGCGGGAGCTGGAGGAGGCGGCCTTTGTCGACGGCGCGGGCCACTGGCGCATCCTGTGGAGCATCTATGTGCCGCTGTCGATGCCGGCGATCGCCACGCTCATCCTGTTCTCGATGGTCGGCCACTGGAATTCCTGGTTCGACGGCCTCATCCTGATGAACTCCCCGAGCGAGTATCCGCTGCAGAGCTATCTGCAGACAGTCGTCATCAACCGCGACCTGACGCTCGTCACGATGTCGGACGCCGCGACGCTCGCCGCCGTATCCGACCGCACGCTCAAGGGCGCGCAGATTTTCCTGGCGGCGCTGCCGATCATCTGCGTCTATCCGTTCCTGCAGCGCTTTTTCATCAAAGGCATCGTCGTCGGCAGCGTCAAGGAATAGAGAGGAGACTGCCTTATGTCAGACGCTCACCCAAAGTCAGACGTTCACCCTGAGTCGGACGTCGATCTAATGCCGGACGTCCATCCATTGCCGGACCTGGCCCGCCTGCACGCTCCGCATCGCCGTCCCGAGCCGGTCCTGCTGCCGTCGGGCGAGCCCGGGCGCTATGATTCCGAGGCGGTCGACTGCCCGTTCGTCTTCCGCCATCGGGATCGATTCTACATGATGCATATCGGCTTCGACGGGCGCGGCTACCAGACGGCGCTCGCCGCGAGCGACGATCTGCTGGCCTGGACGCGGCTCGGCGTCATTCTCGGCCGGGGGACGGACGACTCCCGCTGGGACCATGTCGGAGCGGCGGGCTCGTGGATGCTGCTGGAGAGCAGCGATCTGGACGAGACGCCCCGGCTCAAGAAGGTCGACGGACGCTACTGGATGATCTATCACGCCTACCCGGACTTCGGCTATGAGGAGGGGGGAGCGGCGATGGGGCTGGCCTGGTGCGAGGACGAGGAGCTGCTGGAGTGGCATCGTCTTCCCGAGCCGGTGATGACGTTCGGCGATGGCGGGGAGTGGGAGCGCGGCGGACTGTACAAATGCTGCCTGCTGGAGCATGAGGGGCGCTACTGGATGTTCTACAACGCCAAGGAGAAGCCCGATTGGCCGTGGATCGAGCAGACCGGGCTCGCCTGGTCGGACGACCTGCGCGTCTGGCAGCGGCATCCGGCCAATCCTCTGCTTGCCGTCAGCGAAGGAACGTTCTACAGCCGGTATGTCAGCGATCCGTGCATCCGCTTCGACAAGCCGAGCGGATGGTGGGTCAATTTCGGGTTCGGCTTCGACGGCGAGCATGCGCAAGGGCTGCTCGCGCTCTCCCGCGACCTGGAGTCGTGGCGCATCCTGCCCGAGCCTTCGCTGCCGCATGGAGCGCCGGGCGAGATCGACCAGACGCATGCGCACAAGTCGTTCGTCGTCCGCTGGAAGGGGACGCTGTACCACTTTTACTGCGCCTGCCGCCCCGCCCGTCCCGGAGATCCAGCGTGGAGCGGAGCGGGCGGCGAGCTGCGGAGCATCGCCGTCGCGACGAGCCGGCCGCTCTGATCAGCCGCCGCCTTCCCGATCCCGGTATTCCTGGGGAGTCGCATTCATTTCCCGTTTGAAAAACCGTCCGAAGGATGTCGCCGAGTCGAACCCGACTTTCGCTGCGACATCCTGTATTTTCATGCGCGAATATTTCAGCAGATCGCAGGAGCGGGCGAGCCGCAGGCTCGCGATATGCTCGGACAGCCCGACGCCGGCCTGCTGCTTGAACAGCCGGGACAGGTAGGTCGGGTTGAGGTAGACGAGATCGGCCAGCCGGTTCAGCGACAGGTCCTCGTCGAGATGGCTTTCGATGAATCCGGTCAGCCGGCCGATGACCTGATGGGTGCCGGCCTCGCTTTCGCGCCGACGGCTCTCCAGCAGGCTCTCGAGCGCGGAGCGCAGCGCATCGAGGGCATGCTCCCAGGTCGGATGGGCGTCCAGCGAGGACAGGCGCGCCGTCCATGACGCCGGCTCGGACTCGTCGCCGCGCGCGGAGCGGTTGGCGGTCGACAGCAGCATGTAGGTGATGCCGTTGTACATCTCGTAAAGGAACGGATGCCGCCCGCCGAGCTGGCGCGAGAGGGCGGGGAGCCGGTCGAAGTCGTCCAGCAGCTTCATGTCCAGCGCCGGATCGGCGTCCAGCACCTGCTTGAGCCGGTTCTGCGCCTCGACGAGCGCTTCGCTCGGCTGCCCGGCTCCTGCCGGGGCATGGTTGAGCAGCACGCGGTCGGTGAGCAGCATTTCCTTGCGCTGGCCGTAGCCGTAAAAAAGGATGCGCCGCAGCTCGGCCTGCTTCGCCGGCAAGCCTTGCCAGGGCACGGCCTTTTCGGCGGCGACGAGCGAGACCGGCAGCTTGAGGTATGTGCGGCTCGCTTCCTGCACCTGCTCGAGCTGATCGTGCAGACGCTTCGCCCAGCCGTCTGGCGCGGCGTCCGGCTCCGGCTGCGCCAGGCCGACCAGGCCGTCCTCCTCCAGGAAGCAGACGATGCGGCTGCCGGCCAGCAGCTCCTGCATGATATTGTCGAGCGCATAGCATAGCAGCGCCTTGTCGGCGTCGGAGCGGACCGCGCCCCATTCGTCGATGCGGGCGAGCAGCGGCAGGACGGGGCGCGACGCGTCGAGCCCGAGCCGCAGCTCGTCGAAGCGCTCCTGCCGGACGGGGGCCGTGCCGGCCAGCAGCTGCCGCGCGTAGTCGCGCCGCAGCGCCGACAGCGACTGCTCCATCGCCGCTCGGGCCTGCTCCAGCAGCCGGCTCATCCGTTCGGACTCGGCGAGCTCTCCGATCGCCTTGCCGACCGCCTCCAGGATCGCCTCGTCGCCGTCCATTTTCAGCACGTAATCGACGCTGCCGCCGCGCATAGCCTTCTGGATGTAGGAGAAGTCGTCATACCCCGAGAGAAAGACGACCTTGCAGGCCGGCCATCTCTCGCGCATGACCGCCTGCAGCTCGAGGCCGCTCATGCCGGGCATGCGGATGTCGAGCAGCGCGACGTCGATCGGATGCCGCTCCAGCTGCTCCAGCGCCTCGGCGGCGGATGTCGCCGTGAGCGCCTCCAGCGGCCAAGGCGCCTCGGTCTCCATCAGATGCCGGATTCCCCGGACGATATTCGGCTCATTGTCCACGATCAGCAGCTTCATCTTGGATGCTCCTCCTTTGTTGTTCGGCAGGCAGGACGAGAGTCAGCGACAGGCCGCCGAGCGGGCTGCGGTCGGCTGTCAGGCGCGCGCCTTCGCCGAAGTGCAGCCGCAGCCGCAGCTGGACGTTGCGCAGTCCTTCGCTGTCCGACGGGAAGCCCGGATCGCCCAGCAGCTTGCGGATCGCGTCCAGCCGCTCCTCGTCGAGCGCTTCGCCGTTGTCGTCCACATGGACGAGCAGCCGGCCGTCCTCCTCGCGGAACGACAACCGGACAAGTCCTTGCCCGGAGCGGTCCTCCAGGCCGTGGTGATAGGCGTTCTCCACGAGCGGCTGCAGCAGCAGCTTCGGCACGGCGAGCTCCTCCCATCCCGGCGGGATCGGGTCCAGCTCGACGCGGATATGCTCCTCGAAGCGGATCGTCTGGATGGCGGCGTAGGCGTTCACGAACATCATTTCCTGCCGCAGCGGCACCTTGTCGGCGTTTTTGGTCACATAGCGGAAGTAGTCGCCCAGATGCTTGGTGAAGGCGGCTACCTTGTCATGCTCCTGCAGCTTGGCGAGGCGGTACAGGTTGAACAGGCAGTTGTACAGGAAATGCGGATTGATCTGCGACTGCAGCTGCTTCAGCTCGGCTGCCTTGACCTGATACTGCTGCACGTACGCCTCGTCGATCAGCTCCTGCAGGCGGGAGACGGTCCGGTTGTACTGCAGGTACAAGTAGTTGAACTCGTCGCGGGACCGGTAGCGGAGCTTGAACGAGAGATCGCCCTTCTCCAGGCTCTTGAAGGCGCGGACCAGCTCCCGCAGCGGGCTGTGGATGATCCGGTACAAGCCGTACGCGAACAGCAGGGCGAGCAGCGTCGAGGCGGCGGCCAGCAGCAGCGTCCAGTTGCCGAAGCGCTGGATCGGTCCGAGGAAGCTCCGCTCGTCGAGGAACAGCACGAGCGTCAGCCCGAGCCGGGAGGAGGTCTCGTAAAAGGCATACTTGCGCCCATCGCCGCCGCGCAGCAGGAACAGGCCGCTTTTGCTGCCGGCCTCCATGCGGGAGGCAAGCTCCTCGCGGAATCCCGTGGCGTCGTCCGGCAGCGGGCCGTGGCTCTCTTGCCAGCTCATCTGCGCGTTCGTCAGCATGGCGGCTCCTTCTCCGGTCAGCTCGAAGCCCGACAGCAGGCGCCGGATCGACGCTCCGGACAGCTCCATGCCGATCGTGAAGCCCTTGCCGACCGGGGGCGAGCTTGGATACGGGCTGCTCAGCCAGAGGCGGCCGCGATCGACGAGGAAGGGCGCCTCATAGGGATTGATGACCTGGTTGAGCGCCGCCGCCTGCTCCGGATCGACCGATCCGTAGCTGTCCGCCGATACTTTGCGGTCGAGTCCGGGAAACAGCACAAACGCGTCGGAGACGTACGAGCTCATGAACTTGAGCGTCGTCAGCTTTTTCTGCACGTTCTGGATCGACTCCGTGTACTGCTGGTCCGACATGATGATCGAGGAGTAAGCGAGCGCCCGAATCTCGTCGTCGAAGGCATACTGCTGCTGGAGCGTGATGAGCGGACCGAAATCGTACTCCAGCACGCGCATGTAGGAAGCGGCCTTGGCCTGCGTCGAGCGGATGATCTCGTCGCGCACGAGCCTTTCGCTCTGCGCGTTCATGAGCAGGCTGATGGCGACGAGCGGGACGAGCAGCAGCAGGAAGCTCAGCACCAGCTTCGGGTAGATGGTCAATCGGCTCAGGAACGTTCTCATGCCGTCAGGCTCCTCCCGCTTGGGGGCGTCTTTTTTTTTCATTATAGCCCGGATAGCCCGCCGCTCCTACGCATCGGAACGAACAAGTCAAGGAGGGCAGAGCGGAAGGTTGACAGCTGCAGATGGAATGGAAGCGCTTCCGGTCTAGAATGGGTGAGCCAGGCCAACTTCGGTTCAGAGAGAGGATGATTCAGCTTGATGAAAAGCAAGAAGCGAAAGGTGTGGAGTTATGGACTGCTCGTCGCGCTGCTGGCGGGAGCCGGCGCGCCGCCGGCTCCCGCGTCGGCGACAGACAGCGGAGCGGCCGTGTCGGCGTCGTATACGTTCTCGATGGACAGCGTCGCGCAAGTCAAGGACGGCATCGTCTCTTACACGGATTCGCCTCGCAACCGCTGGTCGGCCTACGAGTCGCCGAACGCCTCGGACTGGGTGCAGACCGACTTCGGCAGCGCGCAGAGCCGATCCAAGGTGGACCTGCATCTGTACGGAGACGGATCGGGCATCAAGGCTCCGGCGAGCTACGACGTCCAGTACTGGACCGGCTCGGCCTGGGCAAGCGCGCCCGGCCAAGCCAAGTCTCCCGCCCAGCCGGCGGCGAACCAGCTGAACACGGCGACGTTCACGGCGGTATCGGCGTCCAAGTTCCGCGTCGTATTCACCCACGCCTCCGGGGCGAAGAGCGCCGCGAGCGAGATCGCCTACGGCTTATCGTCGACGCCGACCGCGACGCCGACCGTCACGCCAACGCCGACCGCGACGCCGACCGTCACGCCAACGCCGACCGCGACGCCGACCGCCAGTCCGACGGCGACGCCGGCGCCGATCGCCGGCGGCACGGCCTCGGCTTCCTACACTTACGGCATGGATGCGGTCTCGCAGGTGAAGGACGGCATCATCTCCTACGCCGACAACCCGCGCAACCGCTGGACCGCCTACGGATCGCCCAACGCTTCGGACTGGGTGGAGACCGCCTTCGGCGGCGCGGCGACCGTCAGCCAGGCGAAGCTGTACCTGTACTCGGACGGCGCCGGGGTGCAGGCGCCGGCCAGCTATGACGTGCAATATTGGAGCGGCACGGCCTGGGCGAGCGTGCCCGGCCAGACCAAGTCTCCGGCCCAGCCGGCAGGCGGCCAGCTGAACACGGTCAGCTTCAGCGCGGTCGTCTCCTCTAAATTCCGCGTCGTATTCACCCACGCCTCCGGCGCCAAGTCCGGCGCGACGGAAATTGTCTACGCCGGCACGGGAGGCGGCTCGACGCCGACACCGACGCCAACTCCGACCGTCACGCCGACGCCGACGCCGACCGCCACGCCAACGCCGACGCCGACCGCCACGCCGACTCCTGGAGCTTACCCGAATTACCAGGTCAGCGTCGTCTCGCCTTCGTACGGAGCCTCCATCAACGGTACGGTGACGATCAAGTTCTATGCGCCGGGCATGCAGAACGTATGGGCGCGCTCCTGGCATCAGCCGGACACGGCCAACCCGGGGGCCAACGGGTACGACAGCTGGTTCGCCCGCACGACGCCCGATGCCAGCGGCTACGGCGAGATCGTCTTTCCCGCGAACTCGTTCCCGCACGGTCCCGTCACGGTCATCCTGAGCGCCTGGGACAGCCCCGAGGGCAATCCGAACTTCACCCGTTCCGACAACTGTTATGTGCAGCTGTACAATGAAGGGGGAGTCGTCTGGAAGCAGGGGCTGCCTTCCGCGCCGCCTCAGGCGTCCGGCATGAGCGTGCTGTTCGCGGACGACTTCACCGGCCCGCTCTCGGCCTCCCGCACCGGAGCCGGCGCGACATACGCCGCCGCCAAGCCGGACAGCCCCGGCGGCTCGGAGTTCGGGGAGGCGATCTTCGCCGATCCGAACGGTCCGCATAATCCGTTCTCGATCCTGGGCAGCCAGTACCTGCGCATCCGCTCGACCAAAACGCCGGCCGGCTATGTCGATCCGATGGGCTGGAACCGGACGCACTTCGGCGGCTTGCTGTCGTCCGTCCGCACGGACGGCACCGGCATCGCCGCGCAGTACGGCTACTTCGAGGCCCGCATCCTGATGCCGGCGGGCAAAGGCGCATGGCCTGCGTTCTGGCTCATGTCGCAAAACAGCATCTCGCAGAACGTGCCGTCGACGGCGGAGATCGACACGATCGAGGCCTACGGCCACAACCCGGCCGGCTCCTGCCGCTCGCAGCATTGGTGGAGCGGATCGCCGGAAATCCACGAGACAGTGTGCACGAGCAATTCGTTCGCCTTCGGCGACAACGCGTCCGTCTGGCATGTCTATGGGACGAAGATTACGCCGACCGACACGATCTACTACATCGACAACGTCGAGGTGTGGCGGCATGCTACGTTCGAGCAGGCCAAGACGCCGATGTACTTCATGCTGAACCTCGCCCTCGGCGGCGGCTGGCCGGTCGAGCTGGACCGCTACGGCAACCAGATCGACATGTTCGTCGACTACGTCCGCGTCTTCCAGTAGCGGCCGAACAGGCTTGTCCAGGAGCGCCCGGGCTTTTCCCGCGGCGCTTTTTTTGCATGACGAACCCGAGGCTGCCAGGGCGAGGGGGACTGGAGCGGCTGCTCGTGCTCGGTTCCATTTGATTCTAGATCGAGGAGCCGTTGGAATCGGCCATTAGACCGGGCTTGGGAACGTCTGCAACCCGATTATTTCGGGTTACAGTTCGGGAACCGGGCTTGGGAACGTCTGCAACCCGATTATTTCGGGTTACAGCTCGGGAACCGGGCTTGGGAATGTCTGCAACCCGATTATTTCGGGTTGCAGCTCGGGAACCGGGCTTGGGAATGTCTGCAACCCGATTATTTCGGGTTACAGCTCACAGACCAGGCTTGGGAACGTCTGTAACCCGATAATTTCGGGTTACAGCTCGGGAACCGGGCTTGGGAATGTCTGCAACCCGATTATTTCGGGTTACAGCTCGGGAACCGGGCTTGGGAATGTCTGCAACCCGATAATTTCGGGTTACAGCCCGTAGACCGGGCATTGGAACAGCTGCAACCCGATCATTTCGGGTTACAGCCCGTAGACCGGGCATTGGAACGTCTGTAACCCGATTATTTCGGGTTGCAGCTCGCAGACCGGGCATTGGAACAGCGACGAGCGCGGAATCTTTCACGGCTGCGACGAAAGGGAGCGGAGAACCGTCTGGGCAAGCCCGCTTTCTCCGCGACCGAGCGGATAAATCGCCCCCGGGCTGGGGGAACTGCCGTGGCGATCGCAGGGGCTTTTACGACAGGACCGATCCGTTCCGCAGGGGGAGTGGTTTGGAGTAGGATTGAACCTGGAGAGCGAAGCGGACGGGGGCTCGTGGAGAAGCGGCAGCGGTTCCCTTGGAGGCCGGATTCCTTCCTTTTCGGAACAGGGAATCAAAGGAATCTGGGCTCCAGGGAGATCGGAACGAGTCTCCGTACCGCGAAGCGGGTGCAGGTTCCAGTCGCTAGCCGGCGGTGTGCAGAGACGATCTTCGGGTTTCAGCCGCGGAAGTACGCTGTTCGGCCGCCCCTCCGCCCCGCGACCGATTGACAGCGTACCTCTGCCCGCTTATTATCTTACAGTATAAGCTATTTAAGCAGGTGAACCGTCGTGGATTACAAGCAGCTGGCCGAAGAAATGTTCGAGCATGTAGCTCGCGCGAGCAAGCCCGCCTTCGAGGAGTCGGGACAGTTCTCGCGAGGGGAGATGGGCATCCTGCTCTACTTGCTCCTGCGCAAAAACGGCGCATCCGCCGGAGAGCTGAGCGAATCCCTGTCCGTCAGCACGGGCCGGATCGCCTCGGCGCTCAAGACGCTGGAGAAAAAGGGGATGATCCTGCGCTGCACCGATTCCGAGGACCGGCGCCGCGTGCTCGTCTACTACACCGATGCCGGCAAAAAGTTTCTGATCGACCGCAGGGCCGAGCATATCGCCCAGACCGAGCAGATGCTTAGCCGGCTGAGCGAGCGGGACGCACGCGAGTTCGTGCGGCTCGTCAAGCTGCTGATGCCGTGAGCGCCATTCGGCGCGGCGGCTCTCGGGGAACGCCAGCAGAGCGCCCCGTCGTTGCCTCAGGAAGCGCCGGCAGGCGCCCCAGCCGAAGCCTCGAACGCGCCTCCAAAGCGCCAGCAGGCGCCCCGTCGTTGCCCCGGAAGCGCGCCTCCCAAGCGCCAGCAGAGCGCCCCGCCGAAGCGACGAATGCGCCTCCCAAGCGCCGGCAGGCGCCATGAATGCGGCAGTTCCGCAGCCCCATCCGGGCGCTGCGTTTCTTTTGCACATGTATCTTATACTAGAAGAAATATAGGAGGGAAGGAATTCGATGCTGAAGCTGTTCAAGTATTTGACGAAGGGCGAGTGGGGGTTCGTCCTGTACAGCCTGATCTTCATCATCGTCCAGGTGTGGCTCGACCTGCGTCTGCCGGATTACATGGCCGAGATCACGACGCTCATCCAGACGGAGGGCACGCGCGCGGCCGATCTGATGGAGCCGGGCGCCTACATGCTGCTGTGCGCCGTCGGCAGCGTGCTGACGTCGGTCATCGTCGGCTGGTTCGCCGCCAAGGTGGCGGCGGGGCTGGCGATGCGGCTGCGCGGCATGGTGTTCGATCGGACGCTGTCGTTCTCCCATCAGGAGATCAACGGCTTCTCGACGGCCAGCCTCATCACCCGTTCGACCAACGACGTGACGCAGGTCCAGATGATCGTGGCGATGGGGCTGCAGGTGATGCTCAAGGCGCCGATCCTCGCGGTCTGGGCGATCGCCAAAATCTCCGGCAAGAGCTGGGAGTGGACGGCGGCGACCGGCGCCGCAGTCGTCGCGCTCATCGTCATGCTGAGCGTCATCATCGTGTTCGCGATCCCCAAGTTCCGCATCATCCAGGGGCTGACCGACAACCTGAACCGCATCACCCGCGAGAACCTGACCGGCCTGCGCGTCATCCGCGCTTACAACGCGGCGGCGTACCAGGAGGCCAAGTTCGACCGGGCGAACCGCGAGCTGACCGGCACGAACCTGTTCGCCAGCCGGCTGATGGCGATCATCGGTCCCGGCATGACGATCATCATGTCCGGCCTCAGCGTCTCGATCTACGCGATCGGCGCTTACCTGATCCAGGATGCGCCGGGCACGGACCGCATCGGGATCTTTTCCAATATGGTCGTGTTCACCTCGTATGCGATGCAGGTCGTGATGGCGTTCATGATGGTCAGCATGATCTTCATCATGGCGCCGCGCGCGGCCATCTCGGCCAAGCGGATTCTGGAGGTGCTGAATACGGAAGCCGCGATCAAGGACGGCGTCGAGACGAAGGGCAGCGGCGAGGGCGGCATCGAGTTCCGGAACGTCAGCTTCAAGTATCCGGGCGCCGAGGAGCCGGTGCTGCGGGACATCAGCTTCAAGGCGCGCAAGGGCGAGACGGTGGCGATCATCGGCTCGACCGGCAGCGGCAAGACGAGCGTGCTGAACCTGGTTCCGCGCTTCTATGACGTCGCCGCAGGCGAGGTGCTCGTCGACGGCATCGACGTGCGCCGCTACAGCCAGCACGCGCTGCGCGCCAAGCTCGGCTACGTCTCCCAGCGGGCGGTGCTGTTCAGCGGCACCGTCGCCGCCAACGTCGCCTACGGCAGCGCCGAGCCGGGGCGCGAAGCCGAGGAGGGCGTCCGGCGGGCGGTCGCGATCGCGCAAGGAACCGATTTTGTCGAGTCCATGGAAGGGCAGTACGAGGGCCGCATCGCCCAGGGCGGGGACAACGTCTCCGGCGGCCAGAAGCAGCGGCTGTCGATCGCGCGCGCCGTCTACCGGCGGCCGGACATCTACCTGTTCGACGACTCGTTCTCGGCGCTCGACTACCGGACCGACCGCGAGCTGCGCGCCGCGCTGCGCCGGGAGACCGGCGGCGCGACGACGCTCATCGTCGCCCAGCGCATCGGCACGATCAAGGACGCCGACCGCATCCTCGTGCTCGAGGACGGGCGCATCGTCGGCAGCGGCACGCATGAGGAGCTGCTGCAGGACTGCCCGACGTACCAGGAGATCGCCCTTTCCCAGCTATCCAAGGAGGAACTCGCCCATGGCACGATCGAATCAGCCTGACACGACGGAAGACAGCCGCAAAACGCCTCGACGGGGCCATCCCGGAGGCGGCCCCATGGGAGGCGGTCCGATGGGCGGCATGATGCCCGGCGACAAGGCGAAGGACTTCCGCGCCACGCTCCGCAAGCTGGCCGCCTACTGCCGCAAGTACATGCCGGCCATCGCGCTGGCGCTCGTGCTGGCGCTGGCCGGATCCGCGCTGAACGTCATCGGGCCGGACCTGCTGCGCAACATTACCGACAAGATCCAGGAGGGCATCCGCGGGACGATCGACATCGACGCGATCAACCGGATCGTGCTGCTGCTCGCGGCGCTGTACGGCGCCGGCCTGATCTTCAACTACGCGCAGGGCTTCATCATGGCGACGGTCACCCAGCGCATCACGAACAAGATGCGGACCGAGATCTCCGCCAAGATCAACCGCATGCCGCTGCGCTACTTCGACTCGACGAGCTACGGCAACGTACTGAGCCGCGTCACGAACGACATCGACATGATCGGGCAGACGCTCAACAACAGCCTCGGCATGCTCGTCTCGTCCGTCGCCCTGTTCGTCGGCGCGCTCGTCATGATGGTCTATACGAACTGGATCCTCGCCATCACGGCCGTCGTCTCGACGATCGTCGGCTTCGCGCTCATGAGCGTCATCATGAAGCATTCGCAGCGCTGGTTCGTCGCCCAGCAGGAGGTGCTCGGGCGGCTGAACGGCCATATCGAGGAGACGTACTCCGGCCACGCGGTCGTCAAGGCGTACAACGCCGAGGAAGAGGCCAAGGCCGCCTTCCACGATCTGAACGGCAAGCTGTACGGCAGCGCCTGGAAATCGCAGTTCATGTCCGGCCTCATGATGCCGATCATGGGCTTCGTCGGCAACCTCGGCTACGTCGCGATCTGCGTCGTCGGCGCGATGCTCGTCACCTCGAATACGATCAGCATCGGCACGATCGTCGCGTTCATGATCTACATCCGGCTGTTCACGCAGCCGCTCGGCCAGATCGCCCAGGCGGCGACGAACCTGCAGGCGACGGCCGCCGCGAGCGAGCGCGTGTTCGAGTTCCTCGAGGAGGAGGAGCTGGCGGACGAGAGCGCCAAGACGACGAAGCTGGCGCAGGTCAAGGGCGAGGTCGAGTTCCGCCATGCGCGCTTCGGCTACACGGCCGACAAGGACGTCATCAAGGACTTCTCGATGAAGGCGGAGGCCGGGCAGAAGATCGCCATCGTCGGCCCGACCGGGGCCGGCAAGACGACGCTCGTCAACCTGCTCATGCGGTTCTATGAGCTGAGCGGAGGCGAGATCCTTATCGACGGCGTGCCGATCGACCGGATGACGCGGGAGGACGTGCATGACCTGTTCAGCATGGTGCTGCAGGACACCTGGCTGTTCGAGGGCACGATCCGCGACAACATCGCTTTCGCCCGTCCGGACGTCACCGACGCGCAGATCGAGGAGGCTTGCCGCGCCGTCGGCCTGGACCACTTCATCCGCACGCTGCCAGACGGCTACGACACTGTGCTGGGCGACCGCGCCAGCCTGTCGGCCGGACAGAAGCAGCTGCTCACGATCGCGCGGGCGATGATCGACGACGCGCCGCTGCTCATCCTCGACGAGGCGACGAGCTCCGTCGACACGCGCACCGAGCTGCTCATCCAGCGGGCGATGGACCGGCTCTCCGCCGGCAAGACGTCGTTCGTCATCGCCCACCGGCTGTCCACGATCAAAAACGCCGACCGCATCCTCGTCATGAAGGACGGCGACATCCTCGAGACCGGCACGCATGACGAGCTGCTGGCGCGCGGCGGCTTCTACGCCGAGCTGTACAACAGCCAGTTCGAGCAGGTTTCCTGAGCCGACGGAAAGCAAACCAGCCGCCCAAGCCCGATTCCCGTTTCCGGGGCATCGAGCTTGGGCGGCGTTTTTGTTGCAGGGCAGGGGGAGCATCGCTCGACGCTCACGGTCCCTTCAACCGGACTGCGCCGGAGCCTCTCAGAGGCTGCCTTCCTTCGAATGGAACTGTTCCAGCTCCCTCTGCTGCCGCAGGTGGTGGCGGAAATGCATGCCCGCCAGCTCCAGCCACTCGCGCGCGTCCAGCCAGCCGAACCAGCCGTGCTCGATGCGCCCGCCGGGAGCGGCGCCGATGTCGCCGTCGCTTCCGCCAGCGGCAGGAATGCGCCCGGCCAGCTCCGCCATTCGCCCGGCCAGCTCCTCCAGCCCCTGCTGAAGCTCGTCGCGGCTGCGCGAGTTGGACGGCGGAGGGAACGGCTCCTCCGGCAGGCGGACCCGGATATCGGGGAATCCGCCTCTCGCCCGCATCGCCTCGATAGCCGATCTTTCTCCCTGCTGAGGTTGCCGCCGTCCGAACGGGCTCCTATACTGGAGGAAAGGGGGATTGGTACGGATGGCAAATCACGTTGCCGGGAGACGCCGGACTCATGCAAAGCCTGATTGAGGGGCGATCCTTTGCATGGGGCATATCCGGCTGAAGACGATATCGCCCGCCGATCGTTTCCGAAAATGGGGCTTTGCACCTTATGAAGATTCAACCATCTTAACCATAAGGAGCGTTAATCATGACCCCCCCATTTATCCGAAACCATCACTTCAACATCATTCAGCATCAGGCGCGGCTGCTGCAGCAGGCCTGCGCCTCGGCGGCAGACCCGAAGGTGCTCCGCTCGGTGCGCGAGGGCGTGCAGCTGGCGCTGTACGAGGCTTTCCCGGACGCGGACGCCGGGCAGCGCGCCCTGCTGGAGCCGATCGCCGATTGGCATGCGGCGGATGATTTCCGCCTCGGGCTGCAAGCGCTGCAAGCGTACCGGCTTCCGTTTCCGGCGCTCGCGGAGGGCGAGCTGCGCCGGCTGTTCCCCAAGGCCAAGAAGCTCAAGGGCCCGGATCCGGGCGCGCTTGAGCTCGAGCGGACGACGTATCTCGGCTGGACGGAAGCCGGCAGCGGGCGCATGTTCCTCGTCTGCGACATCGACGGAAGCCGCGTCGGCGTCGAGGGCAGCGTGACGGGCTCCGTCCGGGGCAAAAACGTCTGCTTCGCCTGCCGGCATCATAGCGAGGTCGGCCTGTTCACCGCCATCGCCAAGCATCGGCCAGCCAAGGCGTCGCCGGACTACTACAAGGCGATCGGCAACTACATCTGCCTGGACAGCGCCGCCTGCAACCGGCAGATCGAGGATGCCGGTCCGCTGGAGCGGTTCGTCCGCGATGTGACCGCGCGCTGACCGCGCGCAGGCTTCGGACCTGGCCTCGTGCAGGGGCCAGGTGCTTTTTCATCCGTGAGCGGAGGAGCGATGAGGACGGAGCAGGAGAGAAAGGTCGCGACTCTGCAGTCGCGATGCTGCAGCTGAAGCGTAGAGAGGGGCTTTTTCGACACATGGACATCCGCTTGCTGGAGCCGCGCGACAACGAACGCATGGCCGGCATCATCCGCGCCAGCCTGATCGAGTTCGGCGGCAACCGCTCCGGCCTCGCCTGGGAGGACGCCAGCCTGCATGACCTGCACGCGTATTACCGCGAGCCGGGGCGCGGCTACTGGGTCGCCCTGGACGACGAAGGCGAGGTCGCGGGAGGCTGCGGCATCGCCGAATTCGCCGGCTCGGCCGACGTGTGCGAGCTGCAAAAGATGTACCTGCGGCCGTCCGCGCGCGGTACGGGCGCCGCCCGGCTGCTGCTCGCCGAGGCGCTCGGCTTCGCCCGGGGCCGTTATCGGCAGTGCTATCTGGAGACGCTGACGAGCATGAAGGCGGCGGAGCGCTTTTACGAGAAGAACGGCTTCGCGCCGCTGAGGGAGCCGCTTGCGGGATCGGAGCATTACGCCTGCGACGCCTGGTATATCCGGGATCTATAACCCCCACTTCGAGGAGGAAGAACAATGGCTCAAGCGCTGCTGGTGATCGACGTGCAGAAGGACCTGGTAGAAGGAAACGGAGGAGAGGTTCCGATCTTCGAGCCGGAGCGGCTGTTCGCCGCGATCGGCAAAGCGGTCGAGCAGGCGGAGCGGGCGGGAGCCCGCATCGTCTTCGTGCGGGACAAGTCCATCGGCGGCGGAGAGGGAGAGGGCTTCGACGTCCATCCCGCGCTGCGGATTCCGCCGGACGCCGTCCTGTTCGACAAAACGGCGGTCAGCTCGTTCCACGAGACCGGACTGCTCGAGCATCTGCGCGAGCATGACGTGACGCACTGCGTCATCGCCGGCTGCATGACGCAGTACTGCATCGATACGGCGGTGCGCGCCGCCACGCTGCACGGGTTCGACGTCACGCTCGTGCGCGACGGCCATTCGACGAGCGACTCGCCTGTCCTGCCGGCCGAGCAGATCATCGCCCATCATAACGCGACGCTGCACGGCTATGCGAACAACGGTCCGTTCGCGCTGGCACGCCCTGCGGACGACCCGCTGTTCGAGCCGCCGCATGACAAGTACCGCTGACGGACGGCATGCCGGCGCGTGATGGGAAGTCGATGTTTTTTCATGCAAATGGAGCGCAGGATAACATCCTGCGCTCCATTTGTTTCATTCCGCCTTCTCCTCGGCGCTGTCGCCGTCCAGCGAAAGCGCGGCCAGGATCGTGAAGATGAACATCGTGCCGTCTCCGACCTGCGACGAGGCGCTGATCGTGCCGCCCATCAGCTCGACCAGCGTCTTGCTGATGGACAGGCCGAGGCCGGTGCCGCCGCGCTTTGCCGAAGGGGCGTCGAGCTGGATGAACGGCTGGAACAGCAGGTCCATCTTGTCCGGCGGGATGCCGATGCCCGTGTCCTCCACGACGAACTCCAGCTGCAACGATGCGTCCGACGCTCCGCGCTCGTTGACGTACACCTTCACGCCGCCCGCCTCGGTGTGGCGGATCGCGTTGGCGATCAGGTTGGAGAGCACCTGCTTCAGACGGCCGGCGTCCCCGATCAGCGTGCGCGGCAAGGAAGGGGCGACGTACGATTCCAGGCTGAGCCCCCGCTCCTCGGCCATCGGACGGAACAGGTCGAGCGTATCGCCGAGCACGACCTCCAGCTCGAACGGCTGGCGGTGCAGCTCCATCTTGCCGTTTTCCATCCGGGAATAGTCGAGGATCTGGTTCACGATCGTCATGAGGCCCTGGCCGCTTTTATGGATCACCTCGGCATGATGCCGCTCCTCCTCCGGCAGATTGCCCTCGAGCATCAGCTCGGACATCGAGAGGATGCCGCCGAGCGGCGTGCGGATCTCATGGCTGATCATGTCCAGGAAGCCCGATTTGACCCGCAGCGCCGCCTCCGCCTGCTCCTTGAGCGCGGTCATCTCGCGATTGCGCGCCTCCAGCTCCTGCGTCCGCAGCAGCAGCTGGTCGCTCTTGAGCTGCAGCTCCTTGCGCGCGAGATAAAAGCTGGCGAAGGCGTCGATCTTGCTGAGCAGGATGTCGGGATGAAGCGGCTTCGTGATGTAGTCGATCGCGCCGGCGGAGTACGCCTTCATATAATCCTCCAGCTCCGAGGTGAGCGAGGTGAGGAACACGATCGGGATGTCCTGCGACTTCTTGCGCATCTTGATCCGGCGCGCGGTCTCGAAGCCGTTCATGTCCGGCATGAGGACGTCCATCAGGATGAGGGCGATGTCGTTTTCCAGCAGCGCCTTGAGCGCGAGCATGCCGGAGGTCGCGCCGAGCAGCTTGTAAGGGCGGTCCTGCAGAAGCGCCGCGATCGAGGTGTATTCGTCCGGCCGGTCGTCGACCAGCAGGATGTTGACGGGAATATCCGATTGCCTGTGCAATGGGGCACCGCCTTTCTTTCTAGTTGATCAGCCAAGTCTTGAGCATCGTGACGAGCTGCGTCGTATTGATCGGCTTGGGCATGTAGTCGGAGGCGCCGGCGTCGAGGCAGCGGATCCGGTCCTCCTCCATCGCCCGCGCGGTGAGCGCGATGATGGCGAGGGTCCGGAACGCCGGATCGGAGCGGATCGCGCGCATCGTCTCGTAGCCGTCCATCTCCGGCATCATGATGTCCATGAAGACGAGCTCGACATCCGGCGTCTCGCGCAGCAGCCGCACGGCCTCGCGTCCGTTCTGGGCGAAGCTGATGTCCATGTTGTAGCCCTCGAGCACGCTCGAGAGGGCGAAGATGTTGCGCATGTCGTCGTCGACGATGAGGATGCGCTTGCCCTCGAACGCGGCCGCGGGATCATGCAGCTTCTCGATCAGCTGCCGCTTGTCCGGCGGCAGGTCCGCGGTGCGGCGATGCAGGTACAGCGCCGTCTCGTCGTAGAGCCGCTCCATCGAGCGGACGTTTTTGATGACGATGCTCTCCGCGTATTGCTTGAGCTTCTGCTCGTCCTGGCGGCTCAGCTCCTTGCCGGTATAGATGATCGTCGGCAGCGTCTGCAGCTTGCGGTTCGTCTTGACCTGCTCCAGCAGGTCGAAGCCGGAGATGTCCGACAGGCCGAGATCGAGCACCATGCAGTCGAAATGCTGCATCATCAGCTGCTCCAGCGCCTCCCGTCCGCTGCCGACGGCGGTGATGCGGACGTCGGGGTGGCCGATATAGGCGACGAGGCTATGCCGCAGGTCGGCGTTGTCCTCGACGATGAGCAGGCTTTTCTCCTTGCGGCGGATGTAGGAGTCGATCTCGAGGAACGCCGTCGCCAGCTCGTCCTCGCCGCTCGGCTTCTTCCAGAAGGACAGCGCGCCGAGGCTGAGCGTCTGCTGGTCCCGATCCTCCGTCGAGATGACGTGGACCGGGATATGGCGCAGCTCCGGACGGCTCTTGAGCCGGCTGATGATCGACCGGCCGTCGAGCACGGGCAGGTCGGTGTCGAGCACGATCGCGTCGGGCTTGTACGCATGGGCGAGCGCGAGCCCTTGGTCGCCCTGGAAGGCGACGAGCGCCTTGAAGCCGCGGTTTCGGGCGAGCTTCAGCAGGATCGCGGCATAGGCCGCGTCGTCCTCGATGATGAGCAGCACGGCGTCGCCCGGCTCGATGCGGTCCCGATCGTCCTCCATTTCCGAAAATTGCAGCAGCTTCGGGTTGGAGATCGAGATGTCCGGCACGAACGATTCCATGAACTTGGCGGCGGCCGGAGCCTTCGCCTTCTCGGCGATCGAGATCGTGGCCTGCGCCGCCGCGGCGGCTTGGGCACGGGCCTCGCTCTGGCGAGCAGGCAGGACGAGCCGGAACCGGCTGCCCTGTCCCGGCGTCGACTCCGCCTCGATGCGCCCGCTGAGCAGCTCGGCCAGCTCGCGGCTGATCGTCAGGCCGAGTCCCGTGCCGCCGTACTTGCGGCTGGTCGCGCCGTCCGCCTGCTGGAACGCTTCGAAGATCGACTCGAGCTTCGCGGTCGGCACGCCGATGCCGGTATCCTCGACCTCGAAGACGACCTCGTCGGCTGCGGCCGCGCCTTTGCGGATGCTCAAGGCGACGGAGCCCTCGTCCGTGAACTTAAGGGCGTTGGACAGCAGGTTGCGCAAAATCTGCTGCGCCCGGTGGCCGTCGGTATCGATGGAATCCGGGGCGTCCGGCGCGATGCGGATGTCGAACGCGAGCTCCTTGCTCTGCGCCTGCTGCTCGAACATGCGGTACAGCCGGCCGGCGATGTCCTGCAGCTCGGTCGGCTCGATGACCGGCGTCATCTTCCCGGTCTCGAGCTTGGCCAGGTCGAGGATCTCGTCGATCAGCTGCAGCAGGTCCTTGCCGGAGGAATAAATCGTATGGATGTACTCCAGCTGCTTGCCGACAAGGTTGCCCGGCCTGTTCTCCGCGAGGATCTGGGAGAGGATGAGCAGGCTGTTGAGCGGCGTGCGCAGCTCATGCGAGACGTTGGCGAGGAACTCGGACTTATGCTGCGCGGCGAGCAGGATCTCCTCCGCCTGGGCCTGAATCTCCAGCTTCTGGCGTTCGGACAGCTCCGTCTGGGCAAGCAGCGAGCGGTTGGACGCCTCCAGCTGCTCCGTCTGCCCGCGCAGCTCCTCGGCCTGCAGCCGCAGCTGCTCGTTGGACGCCTCCAGATCGAGCGACTGACGATGCAGCTGGTCCGTTTGGGCTTTGAGCTCCTCGGTCTGGGCCTGCAGCTCCTCCGTCTGCAGCTGCAGCTCCTCGGCCTGGACCTGCAGCTCCTCGGTCTGGGACTCGAGCTCCTCCTTCTGGAGCTGCGTCTCGCGCAGCAGCTCGTCGATGCGGGCGACGTCCGCGAGCGTGTTGATAAGGATGCCCATGTCCGCGCCGACGCGGCCGATCAGCTGGCGCTCCTTGCCGCTGAAGCCGCGGAAAGAAGCCAGCTCCAGCACGGCGACGGCTTTGTCCTCGTAGAGGATCGGCACGAGCAGCAGGGCGGCCGGCTCGGCGGCGCCGAGTCCCGAGCGGACGCGGATATAACCCGGCGGCACCTCGGCGAGCTCGATCATCGCGCGGTTTTCCGCGCATTGGCCGACGAGTCCTTGTCCGAGCCGCACCGGCTCGGACGGCAGCTCGGCCTCGTCATGCGCGTAGCCGGCGGCCGCATGGTAGGCCCCGTCGGGACGCAGCGCGTAGAGAGCGCCGCAGCTCGCGTCGACCGACGAGGCGAGCTTGGCGAGGAAGATGCGGGAAGCCGCGCCCACCTCGATCGAGCCTTGCAGCAGGATGGCCATCTCCGAGACGCGGGCGTTGAGCCAGGCCTCCTCCTCGGCTTGCAGGCGCAGCGTCCGCTCCTGCTCGGTCTTGACATGCAGGCTGCGGGCGATCTGACGGAACGAGCCGGCGATGGCCCCGAGCTCGTCCGCTGGCGCATCCGCGGCGGCGGACGCGACCGGCTCGCCGCGCTCGATGCGCTCGGCGATGCCGGCGGTCTCGGCCAAGCCGGCGCGCATCCGCCGGCCGAGGCTCCGGCTATGCCAGGCGGAGGCGGCGATGCCGGCGGCGGCGACGGCCGTAGAGACGGCCGTCAGTACGGGATCGGCTTGAATCCAAGCCAATCCGATGAAATATGTCAAGGTCAGGACGACGACAAGCGAGCTGATCTTGCTTTGAATTCTCAAGCGTCCTCACCTCCCGGATGGAATCTAGGCATCGTTCCATTATACCTTCTTCAAACCTCCAATAGATAGGGAATGCGAGGGAAGGAAGAGGCGATAGAAGGATCGGAGAGAGAAACGGCGGGAGAGGGAGGAGGAGGGGCTCGGGCGGCCGGAATGGCAAAAAAAGGCCCCCTGGGCGTGAAAGGGGCCGAATGACGGGAGGGGACGGACTGGCGTCGGCGGCCCGAGGGCGCATGCGGCCGGCCGGGATCGGCATGGAGGCCAGGCGGCCGAGCCGCCTTCGAGGGAGCTCCGCCAAGCCGCCCGCCTAGCGTCGAAGGGCCGGCGCGGCGTCTGAGCCGCGGGAGCTCAGGCTGCCGGCGATCAGGAACTGGGCGCCGTAGTAGGTCAGCATGATGAGCGCATGGGAGAACGGCACGTCCGCGACGAAGAGGTTCCAGGAGAGGATGGAATCGGAGGCGACGAACAGCAGGCTGCCCGCGATCGCCTGGCGGTCTCCGGTCTGGAT
Organism: Paenibacillus pasadenensis; assembly: GCF_002864175.1. Classification (NCBI taxonomy): domain Bacteria; kingdom Bacillati; phylum Bacillota; class Bacilli; order Caryophanales; family Paenibacillaceae; genus Paenibacillus; species Paenibacillus pasadenensis. The sequence goes on from NZ_NFEZ01000004.1 coordinate 804,125, forward strand.
GGCCGACCAGGCCATCAGCGAGATGACGGCGACGTACGCGATGACGGGAACGATCAGGCCGGTCTGGCCGCTGCCGCGCAGCGCCTCGACGAGGCGCATGCCCATGAAGATGCCGTAGGCGGCCAGCGGCAGGAGCGCGGCGATCCGCAGCGGCGAGAAGCGCATGCGCAGGAGGAACGACGACAGATAGAACAGATGGCCGATCAGAAAGGCGCTCAGCCCGATCACGAACCAGCGCAGCGTGCCGTCGCCGACCGCGCAGAAGACGAGGCCGATCAGCCCCAGCGTCTGCCATGGCCGGCGGTCGGCTGGCTTTGGCAGACGGGTCCAGGCGTAGGCGAAGATGAGCGCCATCGGGACGAGCTTGAACGTCAGCTTGAGCGCTTCCGGCTCGAACGGAACGGCGAAGATGTAGATCAGCCCCATCAGGGCGATGAGCAGGGGCAGGACGAGCCGGGAAGCGGACTTGGGCTCGGCTGGAGACTTGGGGTCGAGCTTGGGCGTTGGCATGAGCGTTCCTCCATGGCGGCGAATGTTGCGGCTGCATCTGCAACCGTTTACACAGATTATATAGCGGGAACGCGGATTCGAACAGCAGCCGAGGGCGGGCGGCGGGGAGGCGCTGCCGGGCAAGGCTTGGCCAGCCGCGCCAAAAAGCCGCATGCGGTTCAAGCGCATGCGGCTTTTGGCGCGGCTTCAAGCGGCGAGGGGCGGCGGCCGCCGTCCTAGCCCGGGAACGTCGGATGCGATCCGCGGCGGCGCAGCGCGGAGCTGCGGGAGCCGCCCGGCCCGAGCAGAGCGGCGCCGGCCGCCGCGCAGAACAGTCCGGCCGCGTAGCCGGCGGCGATGTCCGTCGCGTAGTGGACGCCGAAATAAAGGCGGCAGTAGCCGACGGCGCCGATGACGAGGACGGCGGCCGCGGCGGCTGCCAGCCTCAGCCAGCCGCTGCGCGCTCCGCGCCAGGCGATGACGGCGAGCAGGCCGTACAGCGCCATGCCGACCATCGCGTTGCCGCTCGGGAAGCTGTAGCCGCTCGCTTCGATCCAGCCGGCGTGCTCCGGGCGGGGGCGCTGAAGCCACTCCTTGAGCCCGCTGTTCAGCAGCAGGGCGGCCAGCACCGTGCCAATGACGACGACGGCCTGGCGCCGCCGTCCGAATGCCCACGACAGCGCCGCGGCCAGCAGCGTCGCTCCGGCGAAGACGGCTGTCGAGCCGAGCTTGTTGAGCGCCTCCATGGCGGCGGCGGGCTGCTCCTCCGCCGTCAGCGACCAGGAGCCGCGGATGGAATCGTCGATCGGTGCCGTGCCGTCCATCGGCGCCCAGAGCGCGAGCGCCGCGAAGGCGAGCGCGGCCGCAGCCGCGATGAGCCATGCTTTCATGTCAATCCGCCTTTCTTCCATGTTTTCATCCCGCATTATAGCACGGGAAAGAAGCGGGAACACAGGAAAACCGGTCCGGAGGGCCTCGGAGCCGCGACGAATCGGAAAGGCGCTATCGCCCGCAAGCAGATCGAGGTGTCGGACAGAGGCGGAATTGCCGATATTCCCCTTAATCGACCATAAAAAGGGAGGATTTCAAGTCATGTCTACTGATCCGCAAAACCGTCCGATTCCAGCCGATCTCCGCGAGGAAGAGGAGCGTCCGCCGTCTTACGGCCGATCCGCGCCGCCGTTCGCGGCCGAGCATGAAGCGGCTGCGTCCTTGGCGGCCCAAGGCGGCGCTTCGGCCAAGGGCATGGGCGGCGCGGCTGCGGCGCGCCTCAAGCAGGTGGACGGCCGCCGTCTGGCCGCGCTGCTGCGCGATCCGCTGCAGGGGCTGCGGGAGGAGCCGGAGCGGGACTCGGCTTACGGCTGGATCGGCCTCGGCGCATCCGTGCTCGGCTTCCTGGTCTGGACGCTGTTCATGCAAAAGGCGCTGCAGGGGCTGTTCTACAGCTTGTTCGGCTTCGGCGGCCTGTTCGCCTACGAGCCGGGCTTTGACTTCGGCCTCGCGCTGAGGATGCTGCTCGGGGGAGCGCTGTCGCTGGCGGCGCTGCTGGGCAGCCTGTACCTGTTCGGCAGCCGCTTCGGCAGCCGCAAGCGCAGCCTCCTCCAGGCTGCCGTGCCGCTCGGCGCGATGCAGCTCTTGTCGGGCGCAGGCTTCGCCGCAGCCGGCATCGCGGCGCTGGCGAGCATCCGGCTGTCGCTGCTGCTGCTCGTCGTCACGCTGCTCGTGACGCTGGCGACGACGGTGACGGGCGCGGCGGAGCTGTTCGAGGTGCGCCAGGAGCGGCGCTTCGCGTTCATCGCCGCTTCGATCGCGTCGTATGCGGTCGTGCTGCTCGTGCTGTTCAGCCTGCTGTTCTAGGGCGTGTTTGCAAACCCGCTCAGGGGCATCTATCACCGCCTTTTTGCCCCCTGCTTTGTCACGCAGACTCGACGTACCCCCGGTACGCCTTCGCCTACGTTCCTCGCAAGGACCAAAAATTCGGCCCTATCGGCTCCCTTCGGAGTATGCAAACACGCCCTAGCGCTCGCGCCGAACCCGTCGTCAGGCGCGCCTCCATGCCTCGGCCGACGACGACAAAGAAGCGAAGCCCGGAAGGTCGGGCTTCGCTTCTTTGCTGTCCGCTACACGCTGCGGATGAGGCGGATATAGAACTCGATGCCTTTGCCGAGCTTGCGGATGGGCAGCGACTCGTTCGCGGCGTGGATCGTCTCGCGCTCCTCGCGGCTCAGCTCGTACGGGGTGAAACGGTATACATACGGCCACACCGCGGCGAAATGCCGCGAGTCGCTGCCTCCGAGCATGACGTACGGCGTCACGGCCGCCTCGGGATACGTGCCGCGGATCGCCGCGGCCACGATCCGGTACGGCTCCTCCCGCGTCGTCGAGACGGGCGAAGGATCGCCCGCCCGCACGATGCGGAGCTCGACGGCATCGTCGGCGATCGCCCGCCGCATGCGCGCGGCGACGCCTGCGGCCGTTTCTCCGACGGCGACGCGCACATTGGCGCCAGCCTTCGCCTCGGCGGGCAGGACGTTGGCGGCCGGACTGCCCTGCAGCGTCGTCACGGCGATCGTCGTCGAGCTGAGCGCCCTCGTTTCCGGCGAGAGCCGGTGGAACAAGCGCGCCAGCAGCGGACGCAGCAGCCATAGATTGGCGAACAGGATCCGGTAGCCGAACGAGGAGCGCCGTCCGAGCGTATCGAGCATGTCCAGCGTCGGCGGCGGGAAAAACGGCTTCGGCGGCCGCCGCTCCAGCCGCTGGATCGCCCGCGCCAGCCGGAACGCCGGACCGAGGCGGGGCGGGGCGGAGGCATGTCCGCCCGCGCCGCGCACGACCAGCTCGAAGTCGCTGACGCCCTTCTCGGCGACGCCGACGACGGCGATCGGTCCGCGCACCCCGGGGAAGATGTTCTCCACCACGGCGCCGCCCTCGTCGACGACGAGGCCGGGCCGGATGCCGCGCTCCTGCAGCAGGCGCACATGGGTCGGCGCGCCGTCGCCCGCGATCTCTTCGTCGTCGCAGAACGAGAGGTAGATGTCGCGCTTCGGCTTGAAGCCGCTGGCGACGAGCTGCTCGACCGCCTCGAGAATGCAGACGAGCGTGCCTTTCGTATCAATTGCTCCCCGCCCCCAGACGCGTCCGTCCGCGATCTCGCCGGAGAACGGCGGATGGAGCCAGCCCTCTTCTTCCGCAGGCACGACGTCAAAATGGGACATGAGCACGGTCGGCGCCTCCGGCTCAGCCCCTTGCCACCGGTAGAGCAGCGTGCGGCCGTTCACGATCTCCCGCTCCAGCGCCCGATGGGCGGCGGGATAGAGATCCGGCAGCAGATCCAGCAGCGAGCGGAACTCGGCGCGGTCGGCCGATGACGGCTCGCGGCTCGAGACGGTGCGCTTGCGGATCAGCTGGGACAGCCTGCCGGCGGCGGCGTCCGCGTCGACAGGGATCGGCTCGCCGCCGCCGGCATGGGGCGCGAGGTCGGCCGCATCGGGCCGGAACCGCGCTGCCCGCACGAGCAGGACGGCCGCCAGGACGAGCAGGAGCGCGAGCAGGAGAAGCAGGATCGAGACTGCGGGCTGGGGCATGGGGGATCTCCGCCTTTGCATGGGGGATAGGTTCGGGGAGTACAAGTCCACCGTACCAATGCCGCCTCCGCGCGTCAACGGATAACATTCTCTTCCCGAAGAAGAGCGGATTCCCCCGGCATGCCGGCCCGAATCCGATGTGGGGTCCGGACCGGGACGAAGCCGCATCGCCGCCGGCGGGCGGCGGCAGCCGGTTCGCCTCGGCCCGTCCGGTTCAGGCGGATTGAACGGCGGCCAGATGCTCCTCGAGCCGGTCCCATGTTTCGCGGACGCCATGCTCCATGCCCATGTCAATGACCGACTGCAGCTGCGCCGCCGTCTCGTAGCGGCTGCGGTTGATGACGGTCGTAGAGCCGTCCCGCTCCACGAACTCCAGCTCCGTGAAGCACGGAGGCAGCTCCTCGTTGATCGTGCCTTCCTCGTCCGAGAAGTAGTCCGTACAGGAATAGAAGTCTTGCGGATTCGTTTCCTTATAGATCGTCTTGCCCCAGGATTCCATGCCGTAGAAGTCGCCCTGCGCCGGATCCTCGCACTTCATGCAGTAATGCCAGACGCCGCCGGGGCGGAAGTCGATGTCGCATCTTGTCAGCGTCCAGCCGCGCGGTCCCCACCATTTCTTCAGATGCTCGGCTTCGGTAAAAGCGCGGAATACGAGATCCTTCGGAGCGCCGAAGGTCCTCTCCATTATGAACTGATTGCCCTCGACCCGGATCCGCATGCTCGTGGTCATGATCCCATTCCTCCTCGAAAAGTAGTCGGTGCAAGTTCCATGGATGCGTTAGCCATGAATCCACTATAGCTTCATTTGAATATTCCTGTCAAGGAATATTCTAAATAAAGAATAAGAGCCGGCAGCAGGCGGCTGTCCGTCTGCCCTTCTACCGGCTCTTCGTATCTTCCGCATCGACCGCTCCCGCCGGCGTCCGAACCGCCGCATAGGCATCGACAGCAGCATCGGCTTGACTGCCGATCCGATCCGTTGCGGCCTACGCCTGCGCCGAAGGAGGCTGCTGGGCCTTCTCCTTGAGCGCCCGCCGCAGCGTCTTGCCGGAGCTGTTCTTGGGCAGCTCGGCGAGGAACTCGATCGCCGTCGGCCGCTTGTACTTGACGAGGCTGCCGCTGCAGAAGGCGGCCAGTTCCTCGGCCGTCAGCGCCTCGTCGCTGCGGACGACGTACGCCTTGACCGCCTCTCCGAGCGTCTCGTCAGGCACGCCGACGACGGCCGCCTCGAAGACGCCGGGATGGCGGTAGAGCACCTCCTCGACCTCGCGCGGATAGACGTTGAAGCCGCCGACGTTGATCATGTCCTTCATGCGGTCGACGATATAGATGTAGCCTTCCTCGTCCATGCGGGCGATGTCGCCGGTATGGAGCCAGCCGCCCCGCAGCGCCTCGGCCGTGGCGTCCGGCAGCTTGTAGTAGCCTTGCATGACGTTCGGCCCCTGCACGATCAGCTCGCCGATCTCGCCGCGCGGCACCTCGTTGCCCTGGTGATCGACGATGCGGTTCGTGACGCGCGGGATGTCGACGCCGACCGAGCCCGGCTTGCGCTTGCCGCCGAGCGGATTGAACGCCGTCACCGGCGCCGCTTCCGACAGGCCGTAGCCCTCGTAGATGACGACGCCGAACCGCTCCTCGACCTTGCGCAGCATCTCCACGGGCAGCGAGGCGCCGCCGGAGGAGCAGAGCCGGAGCGTGGCGAAGTCGGCGGCCGTCGCGTCCGGCACCTGCAGCAGGTAGGCGTACATCGTCGGCACGCCGGAGAACATCGTCGCCCGCTGCTCGCGGATCGCCGCGATCGTCTCCACCGGATGGAAGCGCGGGAGGATGACGATGCAGGCGCCGACCGCGAGCGGAGCGTTCAGGCAGACGGTCAGGGAGTAGATGTGGAACATCGGCAGCACGGCCACGGCGCGCTCGTTTTCGGTCAGCTCGAACATCGTATAGACCGATTCGGCGTTTGTCGCCAGATTGCGATGGGACAGCATCGCGCCCTTCGGCTTGCCGGTCGTGCCCGAGGTGTAGAGGATGACGGCGGTGTCCTCTTCGTCGATGTAAGCGGATTCAAGATGTCCGGCGCCGAGCTGCAGCAGACGGGCAAAGGAATCCTCGCCTTCTTCTTCGCCGACGTAGAAAGGCTGGATCGGGCGGGGCAGCCGGGCTTGCAGGGCGGCGAGCAGCGGCCGCAGCGGCGCGGCGGCGATCGCGGCGCGGGCTCCGCTGTCGGCGAGGATGTACGCGAGCTCATCCGCCGTATAGGTCGGATTGACGGGCACGACGATCGCTCCGAGGGCGAGCGCGCCGTAGAGGGAGGCGATGAACTCCGGGGCGTTGCCGAGCAGCAGCACGACCTTGTCGCCTTTGGCGATGCCTTCGGCGGCCAGGCCGGCGGCGCAGCGGCGCACCTGCTCGATCAGCTCCGCATAGGTGGCGCTTGCTCCTCGGTAGACGTACGCTTCCCGTTCCGGGAAGCTTGCCGCGCTGTTCTCGAGCGCTTCGACCAGGTTCCAGCTCATGCTTCAGTCAGCTCCTTTTTCGTCTAGGTAGGCGGGGAAGGATCTGCGATGACTCACTGCCATCTTATTCGCGGAAGCGCTTCCGAATCCCTGCGCGTTTTTTGCCGGGATGCCGGCAGCGAGGGTGGGGCGATCGCGATGGAGATGGTATAATCTAGTGAAGCAAGGGAATTTATCCAGATGACTAGATTTGGAGAGGATGAGTGAGATGGAGCTTTATTTCCGGGACAACTTCTTCAGCTCCGGCGAAACCGAGATCATGGACGCGTCCGGCCGGCCGATCGGCAAGGTCGACCTGAGGAGCGCGTTCGGCTCCTCGCTGGAGATTTTCGGCGCAGCGGGCGAAAGCTTGTACGAAGGCAGGTTCCTGGCCTTTTCGAGCAAGTGGAGGGTGCTGCAGGCCGGCGGCGAGGAGATCGGACAGCTGCGCTGGCGGATGGCCTTTTTCTCCAAGCGCTTCGAATATGACAGCTACGGTCGAGGCGTCTACCAGCTGACGTCGCCCGCGATGTCCAAAGAGTACGAGATCGCCGACGAGGACGGGCGGATCGTGGGCCGCTTCGAGCGGGTGAGCGGCTGGATGTCGGCCGGAGCTTTCCGCCTCGAGTGCGGCGAATGCCAAGTGCCGCCGCTGGAGTGGGCGGCGGTCATTCTCGGCATGAACGCGATGCAGAAGCAGTCGGCGGCAGCGGGAGGCGTCTGAGCGCTGGCGGAGAACCGCTAGAGCAGACGGTAGCCGGCGGGCAGCGAGCCCGTGCGGCGGATCTCGCGGATCTGCGCGTCGGTCAGCGATTGGTTCGTCGAGATCAGCGACTCGACATCCTCGCCGCCGATCAGATCGTCCAGATCGGGCAGGTTGCGGACCGAGCCGCGGTAGACGCGGAAGTTGCCGCGGAAGCGCGTCTCCGAGAAGACGACGAGCGTGGCGTTCGGGCTGGTGGAGAAGAAGCGAAGGCTCTCAAAGCCGTCGAGGATACGGTCCGTATCGCGGATGCCGAGGTTGCCCCGGTAGATGCGGCTGACGCCGCCGTAGCGCTCTTCGGAGTAAACGGTGAGGCGGGGATAGGTCTGGCTGGCTTGCACAGGTTTCATCGGAGGGAATCTTCCTTTCGGATTGGCTTCCCTAGCAGAATATGATAGAAGCTGCGAAAGGTTCGGGGCGCCTGCCGGGGGAGCATGAACGACTACTTCCTTACCCAGGGCCAGCCTGCGGCAGCATGCCTCCGGTCGGACCGCCGCGTGCTGCCGATTGGTTCGGCTCGCGGCTTTTGCGAAAGGTGGTTTCCGACGGTTCCGCTGGAATTGAGTCGTTCCCATCCGTTGCCAACGACGCCTCAGACGCTTAGAGCCCTTTTTTTCGCGCTTCCAAAAACGTAACGACGCGTCAGACGCTTCCAATAGGCCGCTCGCATGATTCTGCATGTTTTTCCGGCCTTTTGCAGGGCTAAGCGCGTGACGCGTCGTTAGAATTGGGAGCGGCCCTGTTTAGGGCTGCTAACGCTCTGATTCGTCGCAAGCGGTCCTCCGCGCTTTGACTGGATTAGCCGCTCGCAAGACCGAGCTCCGCCCGGCCCGCAGGCGCCCGCCATTGCGCCAGCCCGCAGGCGCCCCGCCTAGGGCTCAGCGCGCGCGCCCCGCGCTCAGCCCTCGAGCAGCGCGGCATCGCCCTCGGCGATCCGGCCCGGCTCGAGGATCGAGGCGTACAGCCCGAAGCTCAGCCCGAAGCGGTCGTTCACGACGCGCAGCAGCGACGGATCGCGCTCCAGGCTGTCCGGATCGTAATTGACCATCGAGCAGCGCTGGCAGAACGAATCGACCTGCAGCAGCGCGCCGCCGATGCGCAGCCGCGCGCCGAGCAGCGACTCGTCGTCGAGCTCGGGATCGTCCGTCCGCAGCAGCAGGTTCGGCCGAAAGCGAAGCGCTTCGGCCTCCTTGCCCCAAGCGGCCTTCAGCCGCCGCAGGGAAGCGTCGGTGACGATCAGCACGCTGGCGGCGTCGACCGCCATCAAGCCGTTGCCTTCGCGGCCGGGAGCTCCTTCCGCGCTCATCGACATGCGCGTGCCCGTCACCTGCTCCAGCTCGTCCCCGAGGGCGGACTCCCAGCGGTAGGAGGGGCCGAGCGGGGAATCGACGCGCACGCCTTTTTCCCCGTAGGCGGCGCGGTACATCAGCAGAGCGGGGAACTTGCGGGCGGTATGGTAGCTGCTCCAGCCTTCCTTGGCTTCGTCGTACAGGCTGCAGAAGCGGTCGCCTTCCAGGCCGTACCGTTCGACGGAGACGCCTTGCAGCCGCTCGCCTCCCATCGACTTGACGGGATAGCGCCAGATTTCGCTTGTTTGTCCGATTCGCATGCGTTCATCGTTCTCCTTTGTCGAGATCATAGGGCCGGGCCGAGAGGCGAGCCGACGGCAGCAGGCAAAGGGCCAGCCACAGCAGCAGTCCGGCGGCCAGCATGCCGCCGATCAGGCGGACGACGCCCGGCCAGCCGTCCGCGCTCCAGGCGAGGCCGCCGGCCGTCCCGCCCAGGCTCGAGCCGGCATAGTAGAAGAGCAGGTACAGCGAGGACGCCTGCGCGCGTCCTGCGGGCGCGGCCGCTCCGACCCAGGCGCTGGCGACGGCATGTCCGCCGAAAAATCCCGCCGTGAACAGCGCCGTGCCGAGCAGCGTGAGGCCGAGCTGCTCCGGCAGCGTCAGCGCCAGTCCGGCGGCCAGCAGGCCGAGCGCCAGGCCGAGCGCGGCGCGTCGGTCGCGCAGCCTGCCCATGAGCGGGGAGCTGACCGAGCCGGTCAGGAACAGGATGAAGATCCAGCCGACCCACGCTTGCGGCAGCTCGAACGGCGGGGCCAGCAGCCGGAAGGCGAGATAGCTGTACAGCGTGACGAAGCCGCCCATCAGCACCGCGCCGATGCCGAACAGCGCGAGCAGGACGGGCCGCCGCAGATGGCGGCGCGAATGCGCCAGCATCTCCTGCGGCGTCGTCCGATTCGCCGCGCTCCGGCGCGGCTCCGGCAGTCGGCGCATGAGCTGCCAGGCGGCGAGCAGGCCGCACAGCGCGACCGCTCCGACGCCCCAGCGCCAGCCGGCGAGGTCGCTGATCGTGCTGACCGCGCCGCGGCCGGCAAGGCCGCCGATGGAGTTGCCGCTGATGTACAGCCCCATCGCGGCGCCGAGGCTGGCGGGATCCATTTCCTCCGCGAGGTAGGTCATCGCTACGGCCGGCAGTCCGGCCAGCAGGATGCCCAGCAGCGCGCGCAGCGCCAGCAGCGAGGCGAACCCCGGCGCCAGCGCCGCAGCGAGGCAGATCAGGCTCGCCAGCAGCAGCGATGCTTCCATGACGCGCTTGCGGCCGATGCGGTCGGACAGCAGTCCGGCGATCGGCAGCGCGGCGGCGAGCAGCACCGTGCTGACCGACAGCGTGAGGCTGGCTCCGGCCGGCGTCTGCCCGAACTCGCGGGCGAACTCGGGCAGCAGCGGCTGCACGCTGTACAGCATGCCGAACGTGGCCGCGCCGGCCACGAACAGCGAACGGCCGGCGCGCCGGTAGTCGTCCGAGCCTCGGACGATGCGTCCCGGCTCGTCCGGGATTGGGTTCATGAAGCCGACCTTCCTTTCTTTGATGCGGGAAGCAGCGTCTGTTTCGTCCAGTATAGCGATTTTTCAGAGAACAAATAAGTAGCCGTAGGACGTTTTCCCGCGAGCGGACTGCAGTTTTGCCCGAAGATGGGCTATAATGAGGGCAAAGGCTCATCCAATGCGCGGGAGGGAAAGAATACCTAATGACGGATAAAGTGAAAATTTTCAGCGGATCCTCCAATGTTCCGCTGGCCAAAAGCATCAGCGAGCAGCTCGGGCTGCCGCTCGGCGAGGTGACGCTGAGCCAGTTCGACAACGGCGAGCTGTACGTCTCCTACGGCGAGCCGATCCGGACCTGCCATATCTTCATCGTGCAGTCGCTGTCCGATCCGGTCAACGAGAACTTCATGGAGCTGCTGATCATGATCGACGCGGCCAAGCGCGCCTCGGCCAAGACGATCAACATCATCATGCCGTACTACGGCTACGCCCGCCAGGAGCGCAAGCGCCATCCGCGCGAGGCGATCTCGGCCAAGCTGGTCGCCGACCTGCTGCATACGGCCGGAGCGTCGCGGATCATCACGCTGGACCTCCACACGGCGGCGATCCAGGGCTTCTTCACCTTCCCGGTCGACCATCTGACCGCGCTGGACGAGCTGACCGAGCACATCCGCGCCAAGAACATCGAGAACCCGGTCATCGTCTCGCCGGACGCCGGCCGGGCCTCCACCGCCGAGAAGCTGGCCAACTATCTGCATGCGCCGTTCGCGATGGTCGTGACGAACCACGATCCGCATACCGGCGAGGAGAAGATGCATGTCATCGGCGACGTCAAGGACAAGACGCCGGTCATCATCGAGGACATCATCGACACCGGCCGCACGCTGTTCAACGTCGTCGAGAAGCTCGTGGAGAAAGGCGGCCGCGACGTCGTCATCGCCGCTACGCACGGCCTGTTCTCCGGCGACGCGCTGGAGAAGCTCAACCATCCGCATATCCGCGAGATCGTCGTCACCGACTCGATCCTGCAGCAGGCCAGCCCGTCGGACAAGCTCACCGTCATCCCGACGGCGGGCCTGTTCACCGAGGCGATCCGCTCCAACATCTACGGCGGCTCCATCGCCACCTTGTTCAAAAACCGCGGCATCTGACGGCGCGCCGCGCGAGTCCGCGCCCGAACGGCCGCGCCCCAGGCCCTGCTCCCCGGATCCGATCCGGCGGCAGGGCTTTTCGCGTTCGGCAGAGGCTTCACTTTTCCGGCGAAAGCCGGCAAAAATCCGGAAACATGCCGGCTGCGCGCCCTCGGCGGCGGCTTGCGTGCTATACTTTCTAATAAAAACTCGGCCTAGGGCCGAGACCGCCATCCGCATCCGAAGGAGGTCCGGCATGCCGCGCCTGAACCGAATTAGAAGCGCTTACAACAATCTGTCGATCCATCACAAGATGCTGCTGCTGCTGTCGGTGCTGATGATCGGCTGCTTCGTGTTCTACCAGCTCGTGCTCGGCTATGTGTTCCGAATCTACGACCGCCAGATCTACGAGAAATCGTCGCAGGTGCTCGGCACGTCGTCGATCGCCATCGAGAACCGGCTGCGGGAGGTGGAGGGACTCAGCTTCCGCGTGCTGGCCGACCCGGTCATCCAGCAGGCGCTCGGCAAGCTGAGCGGCTCGCCGACGTCGTACGAGCAGAACGTGCTGCGCAAGCGGGTCGCCGACCAGCTGATCAGCTATGCCGGATCGGAGAAGGATGTCTATTCGATCCTGCTCATCGACACGCGCGGCATCCCGATCTCCGCGGGCAACCGCGAAGGCATCACCGCCGGCATGCAGCTCGATCTGGTCGCGCTCGCCGAGCGGACGGACGGGGCGCATGCGTGGAAGGTGACCGCGGACAAGCGGGCGGCGCTGCTCTCGGTGCGCAAGATCCGCTCGTTCACGACGCAGAACCTGACGTTCGACAACCTGGGCACGCTGATCATCCGGACGCGCATCGACCGCATCATCGAGGATCAGATGGATACGGGCCCGGGCCAGGCGCGCCTCATCCTGACGGACGGCAAGGACATCATCTATCCGCTCGCGGACGACATGCCGCTGACGGCCGCGGAGGCGGCCCGCACCGCCGCGCAGGGCAAGCCGTACGGCGTGGAGTCCTATGCCGGAGGCGAGTATTTCACGGCGCTCATGGCGTCCAAGAACATGGGCTGGACGTATTTGTACGTCACGCCATTCGACGAGATGTTCCGCCAGCTGACCGCGGTCAAGCGGATCGTGCTGGCCAGCTTCGTCGCCATCTTCCTCGCCGCGCTGCTGCTCGGCGCGATGCTTTCAAGCAGCATCAACCGGCCGATGCTGCTGCTGCTGCGCAAGATGCGGCAGATCGAGAAGGGCCAGCTCGACCGGCTCGAGGAGCAGTCGCTCGGCGCGGTGCCGGAGCTGTCCCATCACGAGGCGGGCATCCTGCATCGGACGTTCACGATGATGCTGCAGCGCATCCGCGAGCTGATCGACGAGAACTACGCCAAGCAGCTGACGATCCGCGAGGCGGAGCTGAAGGCGCTGCAGGCGCAGATCAATCCGCATTTCCTGTACAACACGCTCGAGTCGATCAACTGGCAGGCCAAGATGAACGGGCAGAGAAGCATCTCCGAGATGGTCGAGGCGCTCGGCCATCTGATGCGCAGCTCGATCAGCGGCACCGAGGACCTGCTCCCGCTGGAGCAGGAGCTGGAGCTCGTGCGCAGCTACGTCACGATCCAGGCGATCCGCTACGAGGAGCGGCTGGACTTCCGGCTGGAGGCGGAGGAGGAGGCGCTGCCGGCGCTGCTGCCCAAGCTGACGCTGCAGCCGCTCGTGGAGAACGCCGTCCACTACGCGCTGGAGCCGATGATCGAGCCATGCGTCATCACGGTGAGCGCGTCCACGTCCGGAGGCCGGCTGCGGCTGGCCGTATCCGATACGGGGCCGGGCATGCCGCCGGAGTTCGTGGAGCGGCTGCGCCGGGGCGAGGTGCGCACGCGCGGTCAAGGCATCGGCCTGGCGAACATCGCCGAACGGCTGCGGCTGACGTATGGAGGCGACGCGAGCCTCGAGATCGAAAGCGCCGAGGGCAAGGGAACGACGGTCAGGCTGGACATGCCTTATACGGAGGAAAGGGAGGAGACAAGCCATGCGAAGCGTGCTGCTGGTCGATGACGAAAGGCTGATCGTGGAGGGCATCGCCAAAGTGCTGGACTGGAGCGGGCTCGGCCTGCGGCTCGCCGGAACGGCGCGCAACGGGCTCGAGGCGCTGGAGGCGATCGAGCGGGAGCGTCCCGACCTTGTGCTGACCGACATCCGGATGCCGGGCCTCGACGGGCTCGGCCTCGTGGAGCGGACGGCGGAGCGGCATCCGCGCATCCGTTTCGCGATGCTGACCGGGTACAAGGACTTCGACTATGCCCGCCGCGCGATGCAGCACGGCGTCCGCCACTACCTGCTCAAGCCATGCAGCGAGCAGCAGATCGGCGAGGCGCTGACGGAGCTGGCGCGGGAGCTGGAGGAGGAGGACGAGCGGGACGGCTTCCTCTCGGAGATGGAGCAGCGCTACCGCCGCATGCTGCCGCATGTGAAGGAGCAGTTCCTCAAGGAGTTCATCACGAACCGCACCTACGGCAGCCGCGATCTGGCGCTGTACCAGAGCCTGTTCGGCATGGAGCTGGACGGCCGGCCCGTGCGGCTCATGCTGCTCAGCCCGGCGGGCGAGCCGGATTACGCGCAGCTGTTCGCGCTGTCCAACATCGCGGCGGAGCTCATCCCGGGCATCCTGCTCAGCACGACGATCGACGGCACGCTGCTGGTCGTGCTGGACGACGGCGGCGAGCCGGACGACGAGGCTGCGCGCGGGACGGACGGGGCGGTCGAGGCGGTCGGGACGATGCGGGTTAAGGAGGCCAAAGCCGGCTCGCCGCAGCGGCTCGCGCCGGAGCTGGAGGCGCGCATCGGCCGCGTGCAGGAAACGTTCCGGCGCTTCTACAAGCTGGAGGCGACGGCCGCGCTCAGCAGCGCGGGCCGGATGGTCGAGGCGCGCCGGCTGTATCGCGAGGCGCGGGAGTGCCTCGCGCACCGGTTCTACGTCGGCGACGACAGCCTCATCGTCCGCAGCGACCTGCCGGCGGCGCAAGGCGCCGAGGCGCTGCCGGAGCCGGACGAGGAGCGGCTCTGCCTGCTGCTGCGCTCCGGCCTGGCGGACGAGGCGCGCCTGGAGATCGAGCGCTTTCTCGGCGAGCTGGCGGAGCGGCGGGCGGCGCTGCCGGCGGCCCGCTCCTGCGTGCTGCAGCTGTATGCGGCGATGATCCGCGTCTGCCCCGAGGCGGAGGCCGAGGCGTTCACGCTGCGGGCGGCGGAGCTGTCCGGCATCGACACGCTCGCCGGGCTCGGCGAGTTCGTCACGGACAGCGCGATGCGGCTCGCCGACCATTACCACCGCCTGACGCTGAGCCGCCAGTCGTCGGCCGTCGAGCGGCTGATCGCGATCATCGAGCAGGACTACGCCGATTCCGGCCTGACGCTCGGGGCGGTCGCGGCCGGCCAGCTGTTCATGAACGCCGACTATGTCGGCAAGATGTTCAAGAAGGCGACCGGGGAGAGCTTCTCCGCCTACCTGAACCGGCATCGCATCCGCGAGGCGTGCCGGCATATCCGCAGCGGCGGAGACGCGCGCGTCGCCGAGCTGGCGGAGCGGTTCGGCTTCGGCGACAACGCGCCTTATTTCAGCCAGGTGTTCAAAAAATGGACGGGACGGACGCCGAGCGAGTTCAAAAAATGCCCCTCTGATTTTTGACGGGATGGCTCTGCTTTTTGGATTCCGGGAGCAAGCCGGACTTGAGACAATAGAGCCAAGGGAAGAAAGAAAGCGCTGACAGCCGGCGGGCAAGCGACCGAGCCGGCAGCGCCTTCGGCTTCCGACTTGCCAACCAAGGGGAGATCATGCGATGAAAAGAAGAATGCTCGGCCTGCTGGCCGCCGTTACGCTCGCCTCTACAGCCCTATCCGCCTGCAGCTCCGGCAACGACGCGCCGGCCGGCGGCTCCGCAGACGATCCCGTATCGCTGCGCATCGCCTGGTGGGGCTCGGATTCCCGCCACGCCTATACCCAGCAGGTCATCGACCTGTATACGAGCAAGCATCCGAACGTCAAGATCGACGTGGAGTACGCGTCCTTCGACGACTACTGGAAAAAGCTCGCTCCGCAAGCGGCGGCGAAGCAGCTGCCGGACATCGTGCAGATGGACATTTCCTACATCAGCCAATACGCCAAGAACGGCCAGCTCGCCGAGCTCGAGCCGTACCTGAACAACCAGATCCAGGTCGGCGACGTCAGCGAGAGCGTGCTCGGCACGGGCTTGCTGGGCGGCAAGCAGTACGGCATCCCGATCGGCGTCAACGTGCTCGGCTTCCACTACGATCCGGAGCTGCTGAAAAAGGGCGGCATCGACAGCATCCCGGCCGACTGGACGTGGGAGAAGTACGAGGAGATGGCCCGGCAGACCGGCTCCAAGGGGCTGTACTTCGACTCCGGCTTCGCGCCGGACATCTTCTTCAACTACTACCTGCGCACGAAGGGCGAGACGCTCTACAACGAGGAGGGCAACGCGCTCGGCTACGACGACGACAAGCTGTTCACGGACTTCTTCCGCATCCAGGCGGATCTCGTCAAGGAAAAAGCGCTGCGCTCGCCGGATTACCTGAACCAGATCAAGGGCGTCCTCGAGGAGTCCGACCTCGTGAAGGGCACCGGCATCGGCGTCTTCCAGTGGTCCAACCAGTTCGTCGGCCTGCAGAAGGCCGCCGCCCGCCCGCTCGCCCTGGCTCCGATGATGGGGCCGGACATGGAGAAGGGCATCTACATGCAGCCGAGCATGTACTGGGCGATCACGAACAACTCCAAGGCCAAGGAGGAGGCGGCGAAATTCATCGACTTCTGGGTGAACGACGTCGAGGCGAACAAGATCATCAAGGGCGAGCGCGGCGTGCCGATCAGCTCCGCGATCAAGGAAGCGATCGCCGGCGAGCTCGACGAGCCGGTCAAGCAGGTGTTCGATTTCGTCTCCGAGATGGAGCCGAAAGCCTCGCCGATGAGCCCGCCGCCGCCGACCGGATCGCCGGAAGTGATCGCCGCGCTTGCCGACCTCATCGAGGAGCTGAACTTCGGCCGCATCACGCCGGAGCAGGCCGCGGCCTCGTTCCGCAAGACGGCCAGCGAAGTGCTCGCAGCCAACAAATAGAGAATCGTCCGGCCGCGGCGCTGCGAGCAGCGGGGCTTTCCCCGAACCGGAGCGGCGCGCTGCGGGACGGGGGAGCAAGGGCTTGAGGGGAGAAGCCGCCGTCCGGGCGGCTTTTCTCCTCTGCGGGGACGCTGGGCGCCTGCGCGCCCCGCGCCCGCTGCCGGCCCGCCGGGCTTCCGCCGCCGGATGAGAAAGGAGAGAGACCATGCTCAAGCGAAACACCGCGCTCCGCAACGATCTGACCGGCTATGCCTTCATCAGCCCGTTCGTCATCGGCTTCCTGGCCTTCACGCTGATCCCGATGTTCATCTCGCTCTACCTCAGCTTCACGAGCTACAACCTGTTCAGCGCTCCGCGCTGGATCGGGCTCGACAACTTCGTCAAGATGTTCACTGGCGATCCCAAGTACATGAACTCCCTGCGCGTGACGTTCCTGTACGTCTTCGTCGGCGTGCCGCTGCGGCTCATGTTCGCGCTGTTCATCGCGATGCTGCTCAACAACGGCTCGCGCCTGATCGGGACGTACCGCACGCTGTTCTACCTCCCGTCGATCATCGGCGGCAGCGTGGCCGTATCGATCATGTGGCGCAACATCTTCGGCAGCGAAGGCATCGTCAACAGCGCGCTGATCGCGATCGGGCTCGGCCCGGTCAGCTGGTTCGGCGATCCGAACGCGGCGCTCGGCATGCTCGTCACGCTCTCCGTCTGGCAATTCGGCTCGTCCATGCTCATCTTCCTGGCGGGCCTCAAGAACATCTCGCCGGAAATGTACGAAGCCGCAGGCGTCGACGGCGCGGGCCCGGCCCGGCGCTTCTTCCGGATCACGCTGCCGCTGCTCAGCCCGATCATCCTGTTCAACCTGATCATGCAGACGATCAGCGCCTTCATGACGTTCGTGCCCGCCTACATCATCTCCAAGGGCGAGGGCGGCCCGATGGACGGCACGATGCTCTACTCGCTGTACCTGTTCCGCCAGGCGTTCATGTTCAACAACATGGGCTACGCCTCGGCGATGGCGTGGGTCATGCTGATCATCGTCGGCATCATGACCGCCGTGCTGTTTTTCGTCTCCAAGTACTGGGTGTTCTACGAGTCGGAAGGGGGGCGCTGACCGATGGCCTGGAAAACGATCAAATGGCCCGTCTATCATCTGTTCGCCATCGCGCTGGCCGTGCTCATGCTCTATCCGGTGCTGTGGATGCTCATGAGCAGCTTCAAGGAGAGCCGGCTCATCTTCGTCACGGCCGAGTCGCTGCTGCCGGACAAGTGGGTGTGGAGCAACTACGCCGACGGCTGGAAGGGAACCGCGGGCTACCCGTTCATGACGTACATCTGGAACTCGCTCGTCATCGTCGTGCTGTCGACGATCGGAGCGGTGCTGTCGAGCTCGCTCATCGCCTTCGGCTTCGCGCGGCTGAGCTTCCGCGGGCGCAACCTGTGGTTCGCGCTCATGATGGTGACGCTCATGCTGCCGCATGACGTCGTGCTCGTGCCGCAGTACGTCATCTTCACCAAGCTCGGCTGGCTCAACTCGATCGCGCCGATCGTCGTGCCGCAGTTTTTCGGCATCCCGTTCTTCATCTTCCTGATGGTGCAGTTCATCCGCACGATTCCGCGCGAGCTTGACGAGGCGGCGACGATCGACGGCTGCGGCAAGCTGCGGCTGTACGCCCGGATTATCCTGCCGCTGCTGCGCTCCTCGCTGGCGACGGCGGCGATCTTCTCCTTCTACTGGCGGTGGGAGGACCTGCTCGGTCCGGTGCTCTACCTCAACTCTCCGGACAAGTACACCGTCTCGATGGCGCTCAAGATGTTCCTCGACAGCGAGTCGACGTCCAACTGGGGCGCGATGTTCGCCATGTCGATCGTCAGCCTCGTGCCGGTCATCGCCCTGTTCTTCGCGTTCCAGAAGCATATCGTGCAGGGCATGGCGACGAGCGGGCTGAAGGGATGAGCGGCATGGAAGAGGAAGCGGCGAGGATGAACGCGGAGCTGCCGGATGGAGAAGCCGGGGCGCGCCAGGACGGAGCTGCGCCTGTCGAGGGCGCCAGGCGGCAATCGGGCGAAGCGCCCGAAGCAAGCGCCGCCGAGACGCCGGCAACGGGCCGGGGCGCGACGGAGCTGCGCTTCGCCTTCGGGCCGGGCGAGCCGCCGCCGGGCGCGGCGCAGGTGCGGGCGGACGACGCCTACAGCGACGAGCGCGGCTGGGGCTTCGAGCCGGGCTCGACTGTGCACGAGCGGCTGCGGCCCGGCGGCGAGGGCATCCTGATTCCGGTGCAATCCGTATTCGCCGTGGCAGTGCCGGACGGCATCTATCACGTCCGAGTGCGCTGCGGCGACGAGCGGCATGCGACGTCGACGAGCGTGAGGCTCGGCGAGGGCAGCCTCGTGCTGCCGCTGCTGGAGCGTCCGGCGGGCGTCTACGCCGAGGAGCTGTTCGCTGCGGCCGTGCGGGGCGGCCGGCTGCGGCTGCGGCTGTCCGGCAAGGCGCCGCGGCTGTGCGAGCTGACCGTGACGCCGGCTCCGCAGGCGGTCGGGCTTTTTCTCGCCGGAGATTCCACCGTCTGCGACCAGCCGGCGTCCGGCTATCCGTATTTCGGCTGGGGACAGGCGCTGCCGGCGCGGTTCAAGCATGACGTCGCGGTCGACAACCACGCCGTCTCAGGGCGCAGCTCGCTCAGCTTCATTCGCGAGGGGCGGCTGGAGGCGATTCTGGAGCGGCTGAAGCCGGGGGACTGGCTGTTCGTGCAGTTCGGGCACAACGACCAGAAGAACGACGCCGAGCGGTTCACCGAGCCGTTCGGCAGCTACAAGGACACGCTGCGCCGTTATGTGAGCGGCGCTCGCGAGCGGCAGGCGCATGCGGTTCTCGTCACGTCGATGCAGCGGCGCGATTTCGATGCCGAGGGACGGCTGCGGGATACGCATGGCGACTATCCGGCCGCGATGCGCGAGCTGGCCGCCGAGGAAGGCGTGCCGCTGATCGACCTGGCGGAGCTCAGCCGGGAGCTGTTCGAGGCGGCCGGTCCCGAAGGCACCAAGGACGACTTCATGTGGCTGCTGCCCGGCGAGTCGCTGAACCACCCATCCGGCACGCGCGACAACACGCATTTCCAGGAGCGCGGCGCCGTCCGCCTCGCCGGCCTCGTGGCGGCGGAGATCCGCCGGCTCCGGCTGCAGCCGCTGGCCATGTACCTGCGCGAGAGCGCGGAGGACCCGGGCTCCATTTGACGCGGGCGTGCAGTCCGCTGCCGGCCGACCGTGGACCGTGGACCGTGGAGGATCCGTTCCAGCCCGCGTCGAAAAGAAAGCGGCAGGCGCGTCGTCGCCGACGCTGACATCCGACAACCGACAACCGACAGGAGGAGCCATCATGTCCCAAGCTTTAGGCAGCCGCAGCTGGATCATCCCGGACGGCTACATCCCGCCCCTCAGCAGCGGGTCGCTGGAGAGCCACGAGAGCATCTGCGTGCTCAATGCCGGCGACGAGCCGGCCGAGCTGGAGCTAACCGTCTACTTCGAGGACCGCGAGCCGCTCGCAGGCATCGTCGAGACGGTGCCGGGCCGCCGCACCCGCCATATCCGCACCGCCGGCCTCGCCAGCGGCGGCGAGCGCATTCCCGCGGGCGTGCCCTACGCCGTCACCGTGGCGAGCTCGGTGCCGGTCGTCGTGCAGTACAGCCGGCTCGACTCGACGCAGCCGGAGCTCGCGCTCATGAGCGTCATGGCGCATCCGCTGGAGCGGAGCTGAGCCGGGCGGGGATGCTGGCGCGTCGAGGACAGCGTTCGCTTTGATCCCATAAAGCCGGCAGCATAAGCAGACCGCCCACCTTCGAGGTGCTGGCGGTCTGTTTTTGCTTGATCTGTATGATGGATCATCCAGATTTTAAATGTCTGGCGAACGTCGGGATCGTTTTGTGCGATTTATCGTACAAACGATGATGCTCGCTTGTCTATCCGCCGCCGGCTCGGTAAAGTAAATCTATGGCATTCCGCAGCGGGAAGAAGGCTGCGAGCCGGGACAGATTTCGCCGGGGAGAGGAGGCGCCGCGATGCTCATCTATTTCTTCGCCTTGCTGGCCGCCGGAGCGGCGGCGCTGCTGGCGCGGCCGCGCGAGGCGGAGAGCCGCTGGGCGGCGGCGTTTCTGGCGCTGGCCTCGCTGGGCGGCGCCGCTTCCTGGCTGGAGCGGGCGGGCCAGCCCGCAGGAGCAAGAGCGCTGGAGCTGCTCAACGCCTGCCTGACGCCGTGGGCGGTGCTCGTGTTCGCGCTCGTCTGGAGCGGCCTGCTCGCCGGGACGGGCGGGACGAGCAGCGCAAGTGGATGGAGCGGTGCGAAGGGCGGGACGAGCGGCGGAAGCGGGTGGCGCGGCGCGAGGGACGGGGCGAGCGGCGGAAGCGGATGGCGCGTCGCGAATGGCGGCGCCAGCCTGCTCGTCGCCCTGATCCTGCTGCTGCCGCCGCTAGTGTCGCTGGGCGAGGCGCTGCTGCGGGGAGGCGGTCCCCATTACGGGCTGCTGCTCGTCTGGACCGCTCCGTACTATCTTGCCGCATGCGCCGCGATGATCCTGGCCGTGCGCCGCGAGGCGCATCCGCTGAAGCGGCGCTCGCGGGCGATCATGGCCGTCATCATGGTGCCGACGCTGCTCGCGGTGCTCGGGCTGATCAATGTCGGGCGGGCGATCTCGCCGGACTTCGATTTTTTCCGGTATGTATCGCTGTTCATCGTCTTCTCGATGGGCGCCGCGGCGGCGGGGCTGTTCCTGTACGGCGTGCTCGGCATCCGGCTGCGGCTGGAGCGAGATCCGCTGGAGAGCGCGATGCGCGCCGCCGGCCTCGGAGCGTCGATGCTCAACCACTCGCTCAAAAACGAGCTGGGCAAGATCAGCCTCGCCTCCGAGCTGCTGCGGCGGGAGCTGGAGCGCGGGGATGCCGCCAAGGAGCCGGCTGCTCCTGCAGCGGAGCCTCCCCCGGCGTCGGCGCCTCCGCCATCGAAGCCGGCGGCCCGCGGAGCCGAGCAGCTGCAGCAGATCCAGCGCTCCGCCGGCCGCATGCTGGAGACGGTGGAGCGGCTGCAGACGCAGCTGAAAGCGATCCGCTGGCAGGCGGAGCCGGTGCGGCTGCCCGAGCTGCTGGCGCGCGCGGCGGAGCGGAGCGCTCCGCTCGCCGCGTCCCGGGGCGTTCAAGTGAGCGTCCGGTCTGGGGGCGTGCCGGAGGTGGCGTTGGCGGATCCTTTTCACCTGGAGGAATCGCTCGTTAATCTGCTCGCGAATGCGATCGAAGCGACGCCGGCTGGCGGCGAGGCGGTCGTGAGCGCGCAGCGGCAGCGCCGGCGCCTGCTCATCCGGGTGGACGATACGGGGGAGGGCATCGCGGCGGAGCGGCTGGCGCAGGCGTTCGAGCCGTTCTACAGCACGAAGAGCGGGCGCATGAACTACGGCATCGGGCTGTCCTACGCGCATCAGGCGATGCGGATGGCGGGCGGCAGCGTGCGGCTGGAGCGCCGGGAGGGCGGCGGCACGAGGGCGGAGCTGCGGCTGCCGCAGCTCGGCAGGCAGGGCGGAGAGGAGGAGCGGCGATGAGAGATTCGGAGGCGAGGCCCCCGAGCACAGGCGGAGAAGCGGCGGAGGAAGCGCGGGAGCGGGAATCCGGGAACGGAGGAGCGGACCGGGGCGAGTGCCGGGGCGAGTACGGCCGCGCCGTGCGGGAGCCGGACGGGAAGCGGCATGATGCGGCGTCGATCCGGCTGCTGATCGTCGAGGACGACCCGGAGTGGGTGCGCTCCATGACGCTGTACCTGGAGGCGGAGCCTGACCTGGTAGTGGCGGGCTGGGCGGCGGGGCCGGAGCAGGCGCTTGATGCGGCCCGCTCGCTCGACTTCGACGCGGTGCTGATGGACATCCAGCTCGGTGACGGCATGCGGGACGGCATCGCGGTCGCGGCCGACCTGCTGGAGCTGCGCGAGGTGCCGATCGTCATGCTGACCTCGGTCGGGGACGAAGCGATGATGACGCGCTCGTTCGGAGCGGGGGCGGCGAGCTATGTGGAAAAAAGCCGCTACGCGGACCTGCCGGCCGCGATCCGCGACGCGGTGCGCCGTCCGGCGCCGATGCAGGCGCTGCTCAAGGAATTTCGCCGCCTGAAGCGGGAGGAACGGCTGCAGCCGCTGACGCCGGCCGAGCGCGAGGTGTTCGAGCTGATCGAGGATGGCCGCACGCAGGCCGAGATCGGGCGGAAGCTGTTCAAGAGCGAGAGCACGCTCAAGAACCAGGTGAACCGTATCCTCAAGAAGCTCGGCGCGAGCTCGAGCCGCGAGGCCGTGCGCCGGCTGCGCCGGGGCGACGACCGCGAGCCGGACGGCGGCAAGCAGCGGTAGGAGATTCGTTTCGGCGGAGGATCAGAGGCGCGAGGAGCGCATGAATCGAAAGGCTTGCGCCTGGCAAGCTTTTTTTGGCGTGGAGGGACTCTGGCGGGCTCTCCCGGAGTCCGTCATGCCGCAGCCTTGAAGCGGGTATTTTTGACGAGAACCGCGCGTGCTAACGTCATTTTTGCCTTTAGGGAGCGAGGTTCGTCGGCATCAGCGCATCCTAACGTCATTTTTGCCTTTAGGGAGCGCGGTTTGTCGGCATGAGCGCGTGCTAACGTCATTTTTGCCTTTAAGGAGCGCGGTTCGTCGGCAGCGCAGCGTCCTCAGCACCATGTTCAATGATCCGAAAGGTTAGCCCGCTGCGCAAGCCGAGCCTTTCTCCGGTTCCACTGGAAGCCGGATGCCCGGATTTTCCGACGTCCCAGGCGAAGGCCATCCGACTTCCAAGAGGACCTCTCTGTCGCTTCTACGAAAGGCATCGGCTCGCTCCGCTCCCCTCGTTTGCATGATTTGGGGGACCATGGCCTGCGCCAGCGATGAGGAACGTTCATGAGGCCGGAATTCCAATACGACCCACGAATGAAGAGTGGATAAGGTAGCGGACAAATTGCGCGATCAGCTCGGCATGCAGGCGAACTGGCGGAACGACTCGGAAAAATCGAGCATACGGGCATGTAGACGGCACGGAGGGGGGAGCGGGCATGGACAGTAAAGGAAAGGAGTCCGTGTCCCGCCAAACGCTCTCTGCAGAAGCCAGAAGCGAGTCGGAGTTCGTGTGGAAGAAGGAAGCGGCAGCGGTTTTTTTGGCGTGGAGGGTCTCTGGCGGGCTGTCCCGGAGTCCGTCATGCCGCAGCCTTGAAGCGGGAGCCGCATCCGCCGGGACGCGGAGTGGAGGCGCAGCGGCAGAGGGCCTATGAAACTGGGGCCTGCCGCGAAGGCAGCGGCAGCGGTACGATGAAGGCAGATCAGGGACGGCCACGGATAGCCGTCCCGCGAAGGGAGGGAGCCGCATGAGGCCGATCGAGGCGGTGGCGCTGGTGGACGGGGAGTGCGCGCTATGCGGCGGGCTGGCTCGTTTCGCGGCCAAAAGAGAGCGCGCGGGCGGACTTCGCTTCGCCGCTCTCCAGTCGGAGGAGGGGCAGTATCTGCTGCGCGGCCACGGGCTCGACGGAGCGCGGACGGACAGCTTCGTGCTGCTGAAGGACGGGCGCGCCTACGCGCGCTCGTCCGCCTCGCTCGAGCTGTTCCGGCTGCTGGACGGGGGGTGGCCGCTGCTGAGCGCCCTTCGCCTCGTGCCGCGGCCGCTGCGCGACGCCGCTTACGCCGGCATCGCCGCCGTGCGGCATCGGCTCGGCCGGCTGACTAGAGTCGGCGCGCCGATCGGCGTGCACGGAGTAGCTTGCTCCGTGGAGCAAGGACGCGAGCTGAGCGGCCGGCTGCTGCAAGGCATGGAGCAGGCGCGGACGTTTCGGCTCGGGCAGGAGCGGCTGGCGAGAGAGGATGCTGCGGCGGCATCGGAGACGGGAGGCGGAAAAGATGCGTGAGCGGAAGATAGAGGCTGCGGCGGAAGCCCGCCGCCAGCCGGAGCAGGTGGAACCGTCGGCGGAGGCTCGCAGGCAGTCCGGTCGGCCGGAGTCGCCAGCTGAAGCCCGCCGCCAGCCGGAGCAGGTGGAACCGTCGGCGGAGTCTCGCAAGCAGTCCGGTCGGCCGGAGCCGTCCGCCGATGCTCGCAGACCCGTTGGCAAGCCCGTATACGTCGAGCTGGCCATGCGCTGCACGATGGAGGAGCTCTGGCGGCATACGCAGCAGCCGGAGCGGCATGAGCGCTGGGACCTGCGCTTCAGCTCGATCCGCTATCTCCCGCGCGAGGAAGGCGAAGCGCAGCGCTTCCTGTACACGACGCGCATCGGCTTCGGGCTGGCGATCCGGGGCAGCGGCGCGACGCGCGAGCGCACCGGTTCGGATGGCGTGCGGGTATCCGCGCTGCAGTTCCAATCACCGCAAAGGCTGTCGCTCATCCGCAGCGGCGCCGGCTTCTGGCGGTACGAGCCGGGCGAGCGGCCCGGCGAGCTGCGCTTCCTGACGCGCTACACGTACTCGACCCGCTTCGGCGCGTCCGGCCGGCTGCTGGACCGCTTCGTCTTCCGCCCGCTCATGGGCTGGGCGACCGCCTGGAGCTTCGACCGGCTCCGCCTCTGGCTCGAAAAAGGCTGGGCGCCCGAGCTGACGCTGCGCCTCGCGCTCGTGTACGCCGTATCGCTGGCGCTGCTCTCCGGGCTGTGGCTGTACGAAGGCCTCGTGCCCAAGCTGCTGCTGCCGTCGTCGGAGGAGCTGCGTCTGCTGCATGGCCTCGGCTTTTCGCCGGAGGCGGCCCGGATGTCGCTGGCCGCGCTTGGGCTCGGCGAAGCGGCGCTTGGAGCGGCGCTGCTGCTCGGCCGCTCCGCCCGGCTGCTGCGCTGGCAGGGCGTGCTGCTCGCCGCGCTTGCCGCCGGCGCGCTGATATCCCGCCCGGAGCAGCTGGCCGAGCCGTTCAGCGCGCTCACGCTGACGCTGCCGATGCTCGGCCTGAGCGCGGCCGCGCTGCTGGCGCAGCCCTTCGTCCCGCGCGCCGGCCGCTGCCGCCGCCAGCCGCCGTCCGCATCGGAAGCGGCTCGGCGCCGAGCGGATGCCGATTCGCCGCTCCGCTCGCGTTCGGGCGCGGACGGATCGCACGGTGCCGCTGACATCCCACTCGACTTCGAAAGGAGCCTTTTCGATGATCCGTCCTCCCGCTGATTCCAGCGCCTCGATCACGCCCTGCGGCTTCGCTTCTTCCGCAGCCTCGATCACGCCTCGCGGCTTCGCTTCTTCCGCATCCGCGAGCGTTCTCCGCCGTTCAAGCCCTGCCGGCGCTTCCGCTCTGCAGCTGCCGCCCGCGCCGCCCGCCGCCTCCGCGGCGGACCGCATGCCGCTTGGCCTGGACGAAGCCCCACGCTCCATCTATGAGCAGGCGCTCGGAGCCCGCTTCGCGGAGCTGCATCCTCGCATCCGCGAGCGCTTCTCGCTGCACAGCCGCTCCGGCCTCGCCGCGCTCGGCACGGGAGTCATGCACGAGGTGTGGCATAATCGGCTGGCCGCGCTTCCGCTCTGCATCGGAACGACGCGCCATATCATGTTTCCGCAAAGCGGCTGCGACGTGCCGTTCACGATCCGCAACTACGCTTACCGCGACCGCTTCGGCCGCGAGACGGTCACCTGGATCCGCTCATTCCGCTTCGGCCGGCAGGAGCGCCGCTTCGACGCGACGATGATCTACAGCCGCGAGCGCGGCTGCATCGTCGATTATCTCGGCAACCGCCAGCATCTGGCGGTGGACATCGAGGCGGAGCCGTCGGAGCGGGGCGGCATCCGCATCCGTTCGGGCGCGCAGCGCTTTTACGAGGGCTGGCTCGGCTTCCGCTTCCCGGAGCTGCTGACCGGCGCGGCCGATGTGCATGAGTGGTACGACGACCGCGCCTGCCGCTTCCGCATCGAGGTGCGCGTGCGCAATCCGCTGCTCGGCGACGTGTTCCGCTACGACGGCAGCTTTGCCGGCGAGCTGCTGGAGGTCGGCCAGGAGCCGCCGCCGGCGGACGTCCTGCCGCGGAGGACCGAGGGGCGCGAGTAGCGGACGGGGCGCAGCCGCCGGCTTGATCCGGCCTGGAGCGGGTCTGCCGGCCGGGCGCCTGCCGTCCCAAGGCCCTCCTCCTTTGAAAGGGATGCTCCGCCGGCTCTTGTTTCTCCGTATGCGGATCTGGACCTTTCTCCCGCCGCTCGCCCGCTCTGTCCACTCTCGCTCAGCCTGTCGCTCGGCTGCTCTCGCTCCGCTCTTTCCGCTATAACCGTTCTTGCCCTGAAGCTCCTCTTCCGCTGGAAGGGGAGTTCGTTTACGATGGAAGGAAAGCCGCGCTACGGTCCGGTTCGATGCGGCCTCGCCGCCCCCGGCAGCCGCTTTTCCCATCCCAAAACGACAGGAGACCTGTTCATGGAAGCGAGCGTATCCATCCTTTTCACCCCCGACATCCTCGCCCGCGCCGCCGAGGCGTTCGGCCTGCAGGGAGAGCCTCGCAAGCTGGGCGACTTCGAAAACTACCTCTTCGAGCTGGAGGATCGCGAGGGCGATCCGGCGATTCTGCGCCTCACCCACAGCAGCCACCGCAGCGCGGAGCAGGTGGAGGAAGAGCTCCGCTGGCTGCGCCATCTGGCCGCCTCAGGGCTGGAAGCGGACGTCGCCGCCTGCGAGCCCGCGCTCTCCGGCGAGTGGGTCGTGCCGCTGGAGGCTGCGGACGGCAGCCGGTTCTACGCCAGCCGCTTCCGCAAGGCGCCCGGCGCCCGCGCCGCGGCCGGGCCGGACGGCTGGGATCCGGCGCTCGTGCGCGAGTGGGGCGCCGTCACCGGTCGCCTGCATCGGGCCAGCGCCTCGTATGAAGCTCATCATCCGCGCCATCATTGGCATGAGGAGGAGCTGACCGTGAGCCGCGGCCAGTATCTGGCCGGCGAGCCGGAGCTGCTGGACCGGTTCGAAGAGGTGCTGGAGGAGCTGCGGCGGCTGCCGCTTGCGGACGACAGCTACGGCCTCATCCACGGCGATATCCACCAAGGCAACTTCCACGCGCATGAAGGCAAGCTGACGGTGTTCGACTTCGACGACGCGGAGTACAACTGGTTCGTGCACGATCTGGCGATCCCGCTCTACTACGCGCTCGGCGGAGCGGCGGTGCAGCAGCTGCCGGAGGTCGAGCGGGAGGCGTACGCGGCTGCGTTTTTCCAGCCTTTTTACGAAGGCTACGCCTCCGAGCATGAGCTGGACCTGGACTGGCTGGACCGGATCGGGCTGTTCATGCGCATGCGGGACCTCGTCCTCTACACCGTGCTGGCCAAGAAGCTCGACGAGTCGGAAAAGGTCGGCCGCATGGCCGACTGGATCGCCGAGATCCGCGCCCGCATCGTCGCCGGCGAGCCGATCTCCAAGCTTGACTTCCGCGCGCTGGCGGCCGAAGCGGCGGGACAGCCGGCTCCGGCGGCCAAGGCGGCATCGGAACGGAGGGACTGACATGGAGCGGATGTCGCTGAGCCGCGATCCGGCTCTGTTCGAGCGGGCGGAGGCGGCCTTCCGCCGGGAAGCCGCCCGCATCCGCGAGCTGCTGCCGGACGCGGACGTCCAGCATATCGGCAGCACGGCGGTGCCGGGCAGCCGGACCAAGGGCGACCTCGACCTGCAGGTGCGCGTGCCGCTGGAGCGGATGGCGGAGGCGGAGGCCGCGCTGGAGCGGCTTTACGACGAAAACGAGGGCAGCGGCCGGACGGAGAGCTTCCGCTCGTTCAAGCGCGACGACGCCGATCCGCCGCTCGGCGTGCAGCTGACGGCGATCGGGTCGGACATGGATTTTTTCGCGCGGCTCCGGGACGCGCTGGCAGCCGATCCGCAGCTGCGCGAGCGGTACGACGCGCTCAAGCTCCGGTTCGACGGCGAGAGCATGGACGAGTACCGCGAGGCCAAGGCGGCGTTTTTCGCGGAAATTTTGGGTAGGGGGGCGAATTAGTCTTCGGGCGAAAGAATATGCCCTTCGTCTAGGAGCACCGTGCCCTCCTACGTCCCGCCGAACGCCCGATCCAAGGCACAAATCTGCCCTGGATCCGCCGGAATCCCGCCGAACAGCCCAATCCAAGGCACAAACCTGCCCTGGATCCCCGGGAATCCCGCCGAACGGCCCGATCCAAGGCACAAACCTGCCCTGGATCCCTGGGAATCCCGCCGAACAGCCCGATCCAAGGCACAAACCTGCCCTGGATCCGCCGGAATTCCGCCGAACAGCCCGATCCAAGGCATAAACCTGCCTTGGATCCCCGGGAATCCCGCCGAACAGCCCGATCCAAGGCACAAACCTGCCCTGGATCCGCCGGAATCCCGCCGAACGGCCCAATCCAAGGCACAAATCTGCCTTGGATTTTTTCCATGCCTCCAAAACCTGTCCGCCGAACCGCGCAGCCCGTCCTCGCATCCGGACTGGACGGGCAAGGCAGCGCGCCGCGCCGGTAACCGCTCGCTCCTTCTTGCCAATAGGCGAAGAACCGATCAAGCCAAGCGCCATCCCAAAGGCCCAGCCCGCCGCCATGCCCGCCGCCGCCAATCTCTTATTTCTAAGATAGAGTTGGGGTATACTGGTAGCATAGAGACCATCATCCGGGAGGTGCACCACTCGACTCATGGACAAGGTTCTGTCATCGCTGGGCAAGTACCGGCTGTCGGCCGGCGTCGCCCTCTTCATGATGCTGCTGGAGCTGGCCGTCGAGCTCTCGCAGCCGTTCATCATCTCGCGCATCATCGACGCGGGCATCCGCGCCGGCGACACCGGCGTCGTCTGGATGTGGGGCGGCGTGCTGGCCGGAGGCGCGCTGCTGGCGTTCGCGGCAGGCATCATCGGTTCCTACTATGCGGCCTACGCCGCCCAAGGCTTCGGCTACGACCTGCGCGAGCGGCTCTATGCCAAGGTGCAAGGCTTCGCCTTCGAGACGTTCAGCCGCTTCGCCTCCTCCTCGCTCATCACCCGCCTGACCGGCGACGTGAGCCAGGTGCAGGAGACGATCTTCATGGCGCTGCGCTTCATGACGCGCATCCCGCTCGTCGTGGCTGGAAGCGTCATCATGGCGATGGTCGTCAACCTCAAGCTCGGCCTCATGCTGGCGGCGAGCGTGCCGCCGCTGCTGCTGTTCGTCTGGTGGATGATCCGGCGCGCGGGCCGCTTGTTCCAGCTGGTGCAGCAGCGGCTTGACCGGGTCAACGGCGTCATTCAGGAAAATCTGACCGGCATCCGCCTCATCCGCGTCTTCGTCCGCATGGACCAGGAGAACCGCCGCTTCCGCGAGGCGAGCGGCGAGCTCATGCGCGGCACCGTCGGCGCGCTGCGGCTGACCGAGACGACGCTGCCGTTCATCATGCTGCTCGTCAACGCGGCGATCCTCGCGATCCTCTGGTTCGGCCGGCTCGACATCGCCTCCGGCACGGCGACCGAGGGCGAGACCGTCGCCGTCGTCAACTACGCGCTGCGCACGATCGGCGCGATGAGCATGCTCGCGTGGATCGCCGCGATGTTCTCGCGCGCGGGCGCCTCGGCGGGCCGCATCCGCGAGGTGCTGCGCTCGGGAGACGCCGCCTCCAGCGCCGAGCGCGCAGGCGTCGAGCGACTCGCCGGCGCGGATGTCGAATTCAAAAACGTCTCCTTCACCTATCCGGACAGCGACCGGGCGACGCTGGAGGACATCTCGTTCCGCGCGCCGGCCGGCTCGCGGATCGCCATCCTCGGCGCGACCGGCTCCGGCAAGTCGGCGCTCGCCCAGCTGCTGCTGCGGCTGTACGACGCGGACGCGGGCGAGGTGCGCGTCGGCGGGACCGACGTCCGCCGGCTCGACGTGCGCTCGCTGCGCGGGAGCATCGGGTACGTGCCGCAGGAAGCGGTGCTGTTTTCCGGCACGGTGCGCGAAAACATCGCCTGGGGCCGCCCGGAGGCGACCGACGCGCAGATCGCCGAGGCCGCCCGCGCCGCCCAGCTGCACGAGACGATCCTGAACCTGCCGCAGGGCTACGAGACGCGGCTCGGCCAGCGCGGCGTCAACCTGTCCGGCGGCCAGAAGCAGCGGCTGTCGATCGCCCGCGCGCTCGTGCGCGAGCCGCAGCTGCTCGTCCTCGACGACAGCACGAGCGCGCTCGACGTCAAGACCGAGGCCGCGCTGCTCGGCGAGCTCGAGGCGCTGCGCTGCACGACATTCCTCATCACCCAGAAGATCGCATCGACCGCTTCGGCGGATCTCATCCTGCTGCTCGACGAAGGGCGCCTGATCGCGTCCGGCGCGCATGCGGAGCTGCTGCGCGGCTCCGGCCTGTACCGCCGCATCGTGGAGTCGCAAGCGGGAAAGGAGGCGCGCCATGCGTGAACGATGGCTGGACCCGTTCCGCGTCCCCCAGCCGGAGACAGACTCTGCCGCCTCCATGCCGGAGGCGGCGCAAGGCGGCGGCCATCGCGGCGGCACGCGTCCCAAGGCCCGCGCGAAAAACATGTCCGGCACGCTGCGGCGGCTATGGGGCTACCTGGCGGAGCGCAAGCTCAAGCTGACGGCCGTGCTGGCGCTCGTCGCGCTCAGCTCCGGCCTCGCGCTGCTCGGGCCGTACCTCGTCGGCCAGGCGGTCGACCTTTATCTCGATGAAGGCGCGGCGAACGCGCCCGATTTTCCATGGGGATGGTTCCTGCTGCTGCTTGGCGGGGTGTACGTGCTGACCTCGGCCGTCTCCTGGACGCACAACGTCTGGATGATCTCGATCGCGCAGGAGACGGTGTACCGGCTGCGGACCGACCTGTTCACGCATCTGCACCGGCTGCCGATCCCGTTCTACGGGCGGCGCCAGCAGGGCGAGATCATGAGCCGCCTGACCAACGACATCGAGAACGTCAGCGGCACGCTAAACAGCTCGGCGATCCAGATCTTCTCCAGCGTGCTGACGCTCGTCGGCACCGTCTCGGTCATGCTGTGGCTGAGCCCGCTGCTGACGCTGCTGACGTTCACGGTCGTGCCGCTTATGTTCATCGGCATCCGCTGGATCACCCGCCGCACCGGCCCGCTGTTCAAGGTACGCCAGCGCAGCCTCGGCGAGCTCAACGGCTACATCGAGGAGACGCTGTCCGGCCAGCGCATCATCAAGGCGTTCTCCCAGGAGGAGCGCGTCCAGGGCGAGTTCCGCGCGCGCAACGAAGGCATCCGCGCCGCCGGCTTCTGGGCGCAGACGATCTCCGGCTTCATCCCCAAGGTGATGAACAGCCTCAACAACCTCAGCTTCGCCATCGTCGCCGGCATCGGCGGCATCCTCGCCACGCGGGACGTCATCACGGTCGGCACGATCATCGTGTTTGCCGAGTATTCCCGCCAGTTCACGAGGCCGCTCAACGACCTGGCCAACCAGTGGAACACGCTGCTGTCGGCGATCGCGGGGGCGGAGCGGGTGTTCGAGATCATGGACGAGGACACGGAGGAAAAGGAAGACGGCGCGGCGCAGCCGATCGAGCGCGTCTTGGGGGAAGTGCGGTTCGAGCACGTCGGCTTCGCGTACGACGAGGGCAAGCCAATCCTTTCCGGCGTCAGCTTCACGGCTCGGCCGGGCGAGATGATCGCGCTCGTCGGTCCGACCGGCGCGGGCAAGACGACGCTCATCAACCTGCTGTCGCGGTTCTATGAGCCGACGGAGGGACGGATCACGCTCGACGGCCGCGACCTGGCGTCGATCCGGCGGGACAGCCTGCGCTCGCAGATGGCGTTCGTGCTGCAGGACTCGTTCCTGTTCGAGGGCACGATCCGCGAGAACATCCGCTACGGCCGGCTGGACGCCACCGACGCGGAGGTCGAGGAGGCCGCCAAGCTGGCCAACGCCCACAGCTTCATCGTGCGCCTCAAGGGCGGCTACGACAAGCGGTTGAGCGCGGACGGCAGCGGCATCAGCAGCGGCCAGCGCCAGCTGCTCGCGATCGCGCGGGCGATTCTGGCCGATCCGTCCATGCTCGTGCTCGACGAGGCGACGAGCAGCATCGACACGGTGACGGAGATCAAGATCCAGGAAGGGCTGCAGCGGCTCATGCAGGGCCGCACGAGCTTCGTCATCGCGCACCGGCTCGGCACGATCCGCGAGGCGGACCGCATCCTCGTGCTCAAGGACGGCCGCCTGCTGGAGCACGGCTCGCATGAGGAGCTGCTGGCGCAGGACGGCTTTTACGCCGAGCTGTACCGCAGCACGCAGCGCGGCGAGTCGGTCGACAGCGCCAGCGAGTCGGCGGGGTCGAGGGTGTCGGAGGCGGCAGAGGCGGACGTGCAAGCCGCCGGCTCCGGTCCGAAGCGCAGCTCTTTCAAGTGACGAGGCCAATAGAGAAACAGCCGTCCCGGGTTGCCGGGACGGCTGTTGGTCGTTGCGGAAAGGGGAGACGACTCGGCCCATGGGCTCTGTTTCTCCGACCGCCTCAGGCCTCTTCTCTT
Source organism: Paenibacillus pasadenensis (assembly GCF_002864175.1). Lineage (NCBI taxonomy): Bacteria > Bacillati > Bacillota > Bacilli > Caryophanales > Paenibacillaceae > Paenibacillus > Paenibacillus pasadenensis. The sequence continues at coordinate 836,949 of NZ_NFEZ01000004.1, forward strand.
TTGGACCATCTGTGCCAAAGCGTCGGGTAAAGACATTCTTTTTGGGAACCACTCTAATGTACTCTCTTAGGACCCTCGATAAAATAGATATAGGATTTTACGGATTAAATAACTCTTTATAGTTGGAGGAGTGTTGTTGAGAAGAGCGGGACTTGTACTTTCACTCATGTTTATTATTTCTATAACAGCAATCATCGTAAATTATTTTTCGAAAGATAATCTGACCGTCTTAGAATCTGACGATGGAATAATAGCTGAATGGAATAAGAAACCTCTTGATGGAATAGTCACCTCTATTGCTTTTGGAAACTCCATGTTCGTGGGAGTAGGAAATGGGATAATCGTTACTTCCACCAATGGAGTTGATTGGAGAAGTATCGTCAATGATTCCGAATTTAATTATAATGAAGTATTAAATGATATTAGATTTGTTGAAAATCAATTCATTGCAGTTGGTAATAATGTGATTTATAGATCGTTAGATGGAATCGAATGGGTTAAAGTATTGGAAGACTTTAAAAATCAACGTCATAATGTTGCATATGGAAATGGTGTTTTTGTTTCTTTGGGACATGGAGGTGTGATGAGATCCAAAGACGGAATATCATGGGATTACGATGAATCCTCCCTATATTGGAGTCCAAGAAGTGATTTATGTTTTGCAGATGGGAAATTTGTTGCCGTTGGCCCTTATGAAGCATCTACTTCCAAAGACGGCGTTTCATGGGAGACCACGCAATTTCCTTATATGGATGGAGGAGGGTATCTAACTTCAATTGCATATGGGAATGGAAAGTTTATTGCTATAGGTGGATTAGATGATAATGGAGCTGTTATATGGAGTTCATTAGATGCTATAAAGTGGGATCCTGTTTTACGAGTAAAAGATACCTTCCAAAATGGGCATTTTTTTAATAATAATTTTTACTTTGTTGGAAACAATGTAATAATCAATTCTTCGGACGGTGTTAATTGGAGTATAAAAAATATTCCTAAAAATAAATTCATTTATGACGTTGCCTACGGGAATGGAGGGATAATCGGAGTAGGTAGGTTGGATGAAGATATCGAATTTAAGTATAGAGATGTTTCTCTTAAGCTAAATTATTAACCGCAGCAGGCTGGTGTGCAGGGCGAGTAGGATAAGGACGCTGGCAATTTAGGTCACGCTCCACCCCCTTGCTGACTACCGTTTGGAATAAGCTGCTTTAAGTTCGGCGTCTTCGCTGTGCTTCATCATCTGCGTGATCGGAGGGAGGATAATTCTTCGCAGGGCCGGCGTGCCAGCCATGGCATTTCTTTACGGACTGATGTTCATCTTTTCCATGCTCATCCTGGCTTATGCGATTTTGAGCCATCCTCGCAAAGGGGAGGCCGCTCTGTTCGCGCTTCTGCAGCTGCTGCTGCTGAACAGCGTCTACTCGGTGTACAAAATGATGGCGCTGAAGGGCTCGACGGAAAGCGACAGCTACCTGGTTCTGTTTCGAACGGACTCCTCCGGAGCGGAGAATGCGGCGCTGTTCTCCTTCGCTGCGGCTTTGCTGACGCTGGCGGCCTATATGGCGGCACGGACGTCGCGAGCCAATCAGGAATGAAGCCGACGACTGGACCCCTTGGATTTCTAACGATACGGACGAGCGCTATTCGGCGTTTTTGCGTGCTTTTTTGAGGCTAACGAAACTGAGAGACGCTATTTGGTTGAAAAAGCCGTGTTTGGAGCGAATTCGGCGGCAATAAGGTCATGTAGGTTCGTTAAAATTCAGCGAGGCGAATATTTTACGGAATAAGGCTTGTCAGTATCGTTAGCCCGGAGGCCGAGGGGAGGGAGGCTTCGGCCAAAGGGCAGCTCCGGCCAGCGGCTGAGCGCGGTCGGCAGCGTCATCAAAAGGCGGTCTGAGCGTATTTCTTTGGGGAATGGCAAAGATAAAAAACCGGAATGCCCGAAGGCATCCCGGTTTTTTGCTCTGCTTTTCAACCCGTGCCGTCCTAAGCCTTCATCGACCCGAGCTTCGCCCGGGGATGGTTGAACGTCTGGATCCAGTTGCGGATGGCCGCGACGATGATGATGATGCCGAGCACGAGCATGATGATCGACAGCACGCCGTTCAGCACGTTGTAGCCGGCGGCCGCAGCGTTCAGGTACACGTTGGTCACCATCCAGTAGCCTGCATAGTTGACGGTGACGAACAGGTAGGCGAGCGGGATGAGGCAGGTCAGCATGTAGCGCCGCTTGTCGGCGACGCGCAGGATGACCGTCGCGCCGATGATGAGGCCGATCGAGGCCATCAGCTGGTTGGAGACGCCGAACAGCGCCCAGACGGAGCTGATGTCGCCGGAATACAGCAGGTAGCCCCACATGAAGCAGGCGAGCACGCTGGCGAAGATCGTGCCCGGCACCCAGTCGACGCGCTTCAGCGGCTTGTAGATCTCGCCGAAGAAGTCCTGGATCAGGTAGCGGGAGACGCGCGTGCCGGCGTCGATCGCGGTCAGGATGAACACGGCTTCGAACATGATGACGAATTGGAAGAAGTACGGCGCCATGTTTTCGAACCACGGAATCTTGGTGAAAATGTACGTCATGCCGACGGCCAGCGTGACCGCGCCGCCGGTGCGGCCTTCGAGCTCGAGGCCGATCTCGCGGTTCAGCTCGGACAGATGCACGGTGCTCATGCCGAGCGCCTCGAACACTTCCGGCTTGGAGTTGATGGCGAAGTAGTCGCCCGGCATCAGGGCCGTGGCTGCGATCAGCGCCATGATGGCGACGAGGCACTCGACGAGCATCGCGCCGAAGGCGACCGGCTTGATGTCGCTCCAGCGGTTGATCATCTTCGGCGTCGTGCCGGAGCCGATGAACGCGTGGAAGCCGGAGATCGCGCCGCAGGCGATCGTGATCGAGATGAACGGCCATACCGGTCCGGCGATGATCGGGCCGCCGCCGCCGATGAACTGCGTGAACGCCGGGAACTGGATCTCCGGGTTGATGACGAAGACGCCGATGATGAGCGCGATGAACACGCCGATTTTCATGAAGCTGCTGAGGTAGTCGCGCGGGGCGAGCAGCAGCCATACCGGCAGGGCGGCGGCGAAGAAGGCGTAGATCGGCAGGATGATCGCCAGCGTCTTGGCGTCGATCGTCAGCCAGTCGCCGAGCATCGTGTCCTGGATGTACGGACCGGCGAACACGCCGATTAGGAGCAGGATGAAGCCGACGGTCGAGGCGAGCTTGAGGTTGCCGGTCTTTTTGTAGAACAGGCCGACGCCCATGGCGATCGGGATCGTGATGGCGACCGCGAACGTGCCCCAAGGGTTGTTCTCGAGCGCATGCAGCACGACCATCGACAGGCCGGCCATCGTGATCGTGATGATGAACAGCATGGCCAGGCCCGTGCAGAAGCCGGCGACTGGACCGAGCTCCTCCTTGGCGACCTCGGACAGCGACTTGCCGCCGCGCCGCATCGAGGCGAACAGCACGACCGCGTCATGCACCGCGCCGCCGACGACGGCGCCGATCAGCAGCCAGAGCAGGCCGGGCAAATAGCCGAACTGCGCCGCGAGGATCGGACCGACGAGCGGACCGGCTGCCGCGATGGCCGCGAAGTGGTGGCCGAAGGCGACCCATTTGTTGGTCGGGACATAGTCCTTGCCGTCCTCCAGCTCATGCGCCGGCGTCGGCTTGGAGTCGTCCAGCTTGAGCACTTTGTAGGCGATGAACGTTCCATATAGGCGGTAGGCGATCAGAAGGAAACAGATCGACCCGATGACGATTGAAACCGCATTCATGTTGTGACCTCCCTAAGAAACCCGTTGTTTCGTCCAGCATAAGGGATGCAAACGGGTTCGGGAGCGTTTTCACGATGAAAAGCGGCCGTCGGGGGATGAAATGCACGGCGAGCCGGATGAGCGGAAGCGCCTTCACGAAAAAGTCGGGCGCTTGGAGCGTCCTGGGGCCGGGGATAGGCTCGGCCAAGCAGCCGCTTCGGCGGCCGTCGGGAGACCCTGCGCCTGCCGCTCCGCCTGCCGCTCCGCCTGCCGCTCCGCCTGCCGCTCCGCCTGCCCCTGCGCCTGCCGCTCCGCCTGCCCCTGCGCCTGCCGCTCCGCCTGCCGCTCCGCCTGCCGCTCCGCCTGCCCCTGCGCCTGCCGCTCCGCCTGCCCCTGCGCCTGCCGCTCCGCCTGCCGCTCCGCCTGCCGCTCCGCGCCCCGCCTACCACCCGAGCCGCTGCTTCAGCTCCTTGAGATGGGTGCGGCTGACCGGGACTTTGTCGCCGGAGCGCAGGATGAGCGTGCAGGTGGAGTGGAACCACGGCTGGATTTCCGCGATCGCGTCCACATGGACGAGGAACGCCCGATGCACGCGCGCGATCGGCGTGCCCTGCAGCTTCTGCTCGAACGCGACGAGCGGCTCGGCGCTGACGTAGGCTTTGCCGTCCGCGAGCGCGATGCGCGTCTTGCCCTCCTCGGAGGCGAGGTAAAGGATGTCGCCGACCGGCAGCAGCATGATGCGCTCGTCGACGGCGACGGCGAGCTTGCCGGTGCGGCTCGGCGCCGAAGCTCCCGGAGCTGCCGAGGCATGCGCCGCTCCGCCGCCGGCTGCGCTGCCGCCGCCCGGCTGCGAAGCCGCTTCGAGCCGCCGCGACAGCTTGTCGATCGTCTGGCGGATGCGCTCCTCGTCGTACGGCTTGAGGATGTAGTCGGCCGCGTCCAGGTCGAACGCCTGGAGCGCATGCTCGTCATAAGCGGTCGCGAACACGATCGCGGGCGGCCGCTCCAGCCGCTGCAGCCGGCGGGCGACGTCGAGTCCGCTCGCCTCCGACAGCTGGATGTCGAGGAAGACGACGTCGGGCGCGGAGTCGGCGATGCCGCGCAGCGCCTCCTCCGCCGTCTCGGCCTCGCCGACGATGTCGACCTTCCGCGTCCGCCGGAGCAGATAGGCCAGCTCGTCGCGCGCGAGCGGCTCATCCTCGACGAGATAGACTTTCAACATAGGGCTCTCCTCCTGTCTGCGCCTGGGAGCGGACCGGCACGGCCAGCACGACGGTCGTGCCCTCGCCGGGGCGGCTGATGATCTCGAACGACGCCTCTCCCTGATAGATTTCCTCGATGCGGGTGCGGATATTATGAAGCGCCGTGCCGGTGCCCGCTGCCGATTCGACCGGCTCGCTGCCGATCGACGAGAGCCGCTCCGGCGCGATGCCGACGCCGTTGTCCTGCGTCTCCAGCCGCATCCGCTCGCCGTCTCGGACGGCGCGGACGGACACGCGGAACGGGCGCTTCCCCTTCAGCGCCGGGCCGAAGGCATGGCGGACGGCGTTCTCCACGAGCGGCTGCAGCGTGAACGGCGGCACGAGCACGGTTTCGAGCTCCGGATCGATGTCCAGCCGCACGTCGTAGCGGCCGGGGAAGCGGGCCTTTTCCAGCGTCAGATACGCCTCGACATGCTCCAGCTCGCTGCGCAGCGGGATGAGCATCTGCCGCGCGCCCTGCAGGTTGCTGCGGAAAAAGACGCCGAGCTGCAGCAGCAGCTTGCGCGCCGTCTCGGGCTCGGTGCGGACGAGCGCGGAGATCGTATTGATCGCGTTGAACAGGAAATGCGGATGCACCTGCGCCTGCAGCGCCTTGACCTCCGCGTCCTTGAGCAGGCGGCTGAGCCGCTCGGCCTCCGCGAGCTCCAGCTGGGTCGAGAACAGGCGGCTGAGCCCTTCGGCCAGCTCCTGTTCGACGAGGTCCATCTGCAGCGGATCGGTGAAATACAGCTTGAGCGTGCCGGCCGTCTGGCCGTGCACGCGCAGCGGCAGCACGATCGCGGCCCGCAGCGGGCAGCCCTCATGCTCGCAGGCGATCGCCTCGCGCGTCTTGGCCTTGAGCAGCGTCCCGTGCTCCAGCACGTTGCGGGTGAGCTGCGTCGACAGGCTCTGCAGCGGGATGTGATGGTCGGAGGCGGCGCCGGCGTGGGCGAGCACCGTCTCGCGGTCGGTGATGGAGATCGCGTCGGCCGTCGTCTCGCGCAGCATGATGGCGGCGACCTCGCGCGAGGAGCGGACGTTCAGCCCCTGGCGGAAATACGGCAGCGTCAGGTCGGCGATATGCAGCGCCTTGTACGTCTGCAGCGCGCTCGTGCGCTCGCCCTCCTGCAGGATCGACTGGATGAACAGCATGAACAGCAGCGTGCCGAAGCCGTTGATGACGATCATCGGCAGCGCGATCACCTCGACGAGCTGCAGCGCCGTATCGAGAGGCCGCGCGAACAGCAGGATCAGTCCCATCTGAATGCACTCCATGACGATGCCGATGACGACGGCCCAGCCGGTCATGCGCTTGCCGGCGCGCCGCAGCCGCGGCCCGAGCAGGCCGGTGACGATGCCGGCGAAGATCGTGGAGAAGCCGCAGGCATAAGCGGTGAAGCCGCCGAGCGACATCCGGTGCAGGCCGGCGACGAGGCCGGCGCCGAGGCCGACGAGCGGCCCCCCGAGCAGGCCGCCGAGCGCGACGCCGAGCACGCGCGTATTGGCGATCGCGCTGTCCGCGTCGACGGCGGTCTGCCACGGCTCGGTGGCGACGAGGCCGCCGCTGATCTTGATGCCGGTATAGTTGCTGACGATGCCGAACACGCCGAAGATGGCGATGAGCAGCAGCTTGTCCTTGAGCCGATGCTCGTGGCGGATGATCTGGCGGAACGACTTCATGCGCGAGAGCAGGAAGACGATGATGAGCAGCAGGCCGACGCGCTCCAGCATGAGCGGCAGCAGATGGACCACGGGCATTCCCTCGCTTTTATGGATCGGGTTCTGCGACTGATTATACCCTAAAAAGCCCAGCCTGCGGCGGGACCCCTCGGGCGAGAAAGCTGGAGTTTCAAGTCATCTTCCATTAAAATGGAATCAGACCAGAAATTGCATGACATCCGCGCCGGCTTGCCGCAGCTTTTGCGGCGGCCGGCCGCCGACTTCCGCCTGGCCGATACGCCGTCCGACTTTGCAAAGGAGGCATTTCCATGGCTTACAATCCGTTTGAGGACAAGTCGCTCCATCTTACCGTGCCGCCGTCCATGCCCGAGGAGCTGAAGGACCGCGAGCCGTTCAATGACGTCATCCGCCACGGCCATATTGTCACCGGCTTCCGCATAAGCCGCTCGCTGCGGCATCTTCCGGCTTGGCTGAATCGGCCGCTGCGCCTGCTGATCGCGGCCCATGTGCTGGTTTTCCTCGGGTCGGTCCTTCACGAATCCGTCGCGCTGGCGTTGGAATTGCTGCCGTTCTGAGCGTTATTTTCTCCGATGCTGCTAATTTCTTGCCCATATGGGTAAAAGAAGGGAATAGGAAATCCGAAGCGGAGGTCGGTGAAGATGAACGAATACCGATTGTTGGACGGAAGCCTGCTCATGACCGACGGCAAGCTGCTGCTGCTCAAGCGCCCCGGCAGGGAGCCGGAGCCGGCAACGGCGGAGGAGGCGCTGCCCGAGCTGCTGGAGCTGCTGGAAGCCCAGCGCGTCAGCAAGGTGGCGCGGCTGCAGATGGAGATCGCCCAGGCGCTGGACGAGTCGATGAAGCTTGGCGCCGAATCGGCGGCCAAGATCGTCATCGACGCCTACCGTCCGGTGCTGGACGAGCGGACGACGCAATAAGCCAAAAAGGACGAAGGCCGGGCTCCTGCTCGGCTTCGTCCTTTTTTTGATATGGAATCAAGTCTATCTGCGCTGGCTGCCGAAAAATCGCTAAAATAGGGGATGAAGACGAGCCCGGGAGGGGAGCGAGCACGGCAAGCCTTGGTTAGGCTTGCTGTTCTTGGCCTTCCGCATAGGCGGCTGCGGCCGCGGCAGGATCGTAGAACATGATCTCGATCAGATGGCCGTCGAGGTCCTCGATGCTGCGGGAGTACATGAATCCCATGTCCTGCGGATCGGCCGCCTCGGCCGCGCCGGCAGAGAGCGCCTTGCCGATCAGCTCGTCTACCTGCTCGCGGCTGTCGGCGGAGAGGGCGAGGATGAGCTCGCTCGTGCGCGCGTCGGCGATGTCCTTGCGGATGAACTTTTTGTAGAACGGGTGGATCAGCAGCATGAGGAACGTGTTCTCGTTGAGGATGACGCAGGCGCCCTCGTCGTTCGTCATCTGCTCGTTGAACTCCAGTCCAAGCGAGCGGTAGAATGCTGTGGAGCGCTCCATGTCCTGCACGGGCAGGTTGATGAAGGTCATTTTCGGCGCGTAAGCCATGTTCGATCTCTCCTTTAATCAGGCGGATTCGGGGATGAGCCTATTGTAGCCCTTCCGCCGAGGGGCCGTTTCTTCTGGATCGCCATGATGGGCAAAAAAAGACGAAAAGCGACGAGTCGCGAAAAGGGAGATGCGCAAAATGAAGCTGGAAATCATCGCGACGAGGCCGGAGGACGCGCTGGCCGCCGAGCGCGGCGGAGCGGACCGGATCGAGCTCGTCAGCGGCATGCTCGAAGGCGGGCTGACGCCGAGCATCGGGCTGGCCGAGGCGGTGGCGGAGCGGGCGTCGATCCCGGTGAACGTCATGATCCGGCCGCATAGCCTGAGCTTCCGCTACGACCGGGAAGAGCTTGCGGTGATGCGCGCGGACATCCGCGCCATCCGGCGCACGCGCGCGGCGGGCATCGTGCTCGGCGCGCTGACGGCCGAGCGGACCGTCGACGCGGCGGCGCTGGAGCTGCTGCTCGGGGAAGCCGAGCATCTGAGCGTGACGTTCCATCGCGCGTTCGACGAGGCGCGCGACCTGGAGGAAGCGCTGGCGGCGCTCGCCCGCTACCCGCAGATCGACCGCATCCTGACGTCGGGCGGCCGCCGGACCGCGCCGGAGGCGGCGCCGGAGCTGCGCCGGCTCGTGCAGGCCGCGGCGGGCACGGGCATCGAGATTCTCGCCGGCAGCGGCATCCGGGCCGTCGGATTGGCGGAGCTCGTCCGCGAGACGGGCATCCGGGAGGTGCATGCGGGATCGTCCGTCCGCGTCGACGGGCATCCGCTGCGGCAGGTTTTGCCGGAGCGGGTGCGCGAGCTGCGGGACATTCTCGGCCGGCTGGAGGCGGAGAGGGCAGCCGCAGGCGGGAGCGGCGGCCAGCCGCCGCTCCGAAGCTGACGCGGCCGCGGCAGAGATCGTGCGCGCGCGGAAAAGGAAGGGCGAAAAGCCCTTCCCCGCCGCTGTCGAAGCGTGACTGGAAGATCAGGACGAATTTCCTGATCTTCTTTTTTTTACAAATTTTCAACCCTCGAGAACCGATGTGCATGCTACGATAGGGCCACAGTCCGCCGGGAAGGCGGCTGATTCGCAGCAGATCTCGGAGGAGGATCCGGATGAAGGACAAGCACCCGTCCCGCAGCTGGGGCAAAAGATGGATGAGCGCGCTGCTCGCGGCAGCCGTCGCGCTGCCTGCGGCGCCGCTCGCCTGGGGAGGCAGCGTCGCCCATGCCGAAGGACCCGCCGACCCGGCGCCGTTCATCAAGGCCAAGGTCGTCAACCACAATGCCGGCAAGAAGATCCTGTTCGACAACGCGCACGGCAATACGGCCGGAGCGGCCGATTGGGTCATCGACGGCGGCTTCTCGGACTTCGGCAACGCGCTCGCGCAGAACGGCTACGATGTGCAGGAGCTGCGCAAGTCCGGCCCGATCGCGCTGGCGGACCTGCAGCCGTACGACGTGTTCGTGACGGCGGAGGCGCAAGTGCCGCTGAAGGCGAGCGAGCAGGCGGCGCTGGCCGCGTACGTGGACGGGGGCGGCAGCGTCTTTTTCATCGGGGACCACTACAACGCCGACCGCAACAAGAACCGCTGGGACGGCAGCGAGGTGTACAACGGCTACCGCCGCGGAGCGTGGAGCAATCCGGCCAAAGGGATGAGCGCCGAGGAAGCCGCGTCCGCCGCGATGCAGGGCGTCGTCAGCTCCGACTGGCTGGCCGAGCAGTTCGGCATCCGCTTCCGCTACAATGCGCTCGGCGACCTGAACGCGAACGTCATCGTGCCTCCGGCGCAGTCCTTCGGCATCACGCAGGGCGTGGGAGCGGTCGCGATGCATGCCGGCTCCACGCTCGCGATCGTCGACCCGGCCAAGGCCAAGGGCATCGTCTACGTGCCGAAGACGACCCAGAAATGGGGCAGCGCCGTCGACCAGGGCGTCTACAACGGCGGCGGCGTCGAGGAAGGCCCGTACGTCGCCGTTTCCAAGAAGGGCGCAGGCAAGGCGGCGTTCATCGGCGACTCCTCGCCGGTCGAGGATGCGACGCCGAAGTACCTGCGGGAGGAGACGGGCGCGCGCAAGACGACGTATGACGGCTTCAAGGAGCAGGACGACGGCCGGCTGCTCGTCAACCTGATCGACTGGCTGTCCGTGGACGAAAGCTACACGAGCTTCGCCCAGGTGGACGGGCTGCAGCTCGACTCGCCGACGCCGCTGCTCGCGATGGAGAATCCGGCCGCGTCGACCGAGCCGCAGGCCGAGCCTTGGGCCGCGCCGAGCGCCGGCTACAAATGGTACGACCCGGCGACGTTCAAGGCCGGCTCCTACGGCTATGTCGGCGGCTCGACGCCAAGCCCGAGCGCTTCGCCGACGGCGTCGCCGAGCGGCACCCCGACGCCGACAAGCTCGCCGACGCCGGCTCCGGGCACGGTCGGCTACGGCTTCGAGGCGCAGGCCGTGCTGCCGAATTCCGGCGCCGAGTTCCCGCTGCGCGTCACGGCGAGCGGCCTGACGCCGGGACAGACGGTGTCCGGGTACAGCTTCGGCGTGTACACGACAGCGAACGGCACGCAGATCGCCCAGGTGCAGAATGCCGACGGCAGCTGGCCGAGCGCTTATGCGTACAGCGCGGCGTTCAGCCTGCAGGCGGACAGCGCGGGCTATGCGTCCAAGGAGCTGACCGTACGGCTGAAGCCCGGCTCCAGCGGCGCTGCCAACATGCGGCTGCGGCTGAACGGCACGAACCTCAAGACCTCCCCGGCGACGCTGGGCGACGTGCCGGCGGAGCCGCTGCCGACGCCGACGCCGACAGCAACGCCGCCGGCCAGCCCGAGCGCGACGCCAACGGCGACGCCGACGCCGAGCGCGACGCCGGAGCCGACGGCAACGCCGACGCCAAGCCCGAGCGCGACGCCGAGCGTCAGCCCAAGCCCGACGCCGGCGCTGTCGATTGCCGCGGCGCGGGCGCTGCCCGCCGGCACGACCGTGACGCTGACCGGGACGGCGCTGCATGAGCCGGGCATCTACGGCGGCGGCGAGTCGTTCTACCTGCAGGACGAGAGCGGCGGCATCTACGTCTACCAGAGCGCGCCCGGCGTCAAGGCCGGCGACCGCGTGACGCTGACCGGCCGGCTCGCCGTCTACAACACCGAGCTGGAGCTGACCGACCTGAGCGCGCTCAGCGTCGTCGGCGGCGGAGCGCCGCCGGCGGCCGCCGATGCCGTCGGCGTCTCGGACGCCAACCAAGGCATGCTTGTCTCGATCGGCGAGGCGGTCATCTCGAATCTCGCCGACGCGGCTCCGAGCGGATCGTTCGAGTTCGATGCGACGACCGATGCCGGCACCAAGACCCGTATCCGCGTCGACGTCCGCACTGGCCTGAGCCGGAGCGAGTTCGGCTACGGCAACGGCGACCGCGTCGTGCTGCAGGGCATCGCCTCGATCTTCAAGGGAACCTATCAGCTCAAGCCGCGCGGACTGGAGGATATCGCCGCCCCGGCAGACCGCATCGCGCCTTCGACCGCGCTGACGCTGTCCGGCGAGCCCAATGCGGCAGGCTGGCATCGCGAGCCGGCCGCGTTCACGCTGGCTGCGACGGATGACCGGGCCGGCGAGCTGGCGACCTTCTACACGCTGAACGGCGGGGAGCCGATCCGCTATGCGGGACCGGCGTCCGTCGAAAGCGAGGGCGAGACGACGATCCGTTACTACTCCGTCGATGCGGCCGGCAACCGCGAGGCGGCCAAAACCGCCGTCGTGCGCCTCGACCGCACCGTGCCGACCGTCCAGCTGACGCAGTCCGGCGCTCCGGTGACGGACGCTGGCTTTACGGACGAGCTGCGCTTCGAGCTCGCCGCCTCCGACGCGATCTCCGGCATCGCGGCGAGCGAGCTGCTGCTGGACGGACTGCCGATCGAGAGCGGCAGCTCGCGGCTCGCGGCCGATCTTGGACTCGGCAGCCACACGATCCGTTATGTCGTGACCGATCTTGCGGGCAACGTGGCGGAGCAGACGACGGCGTTCCAGGTGCGGGCGCAAGCGGGCGGCGCGTCCGGCGCTCCGGGCGTGCCGGTGCTGAGCGACGACAGCGGCCACAAGAACGGGCTGCGGGACGGCCAGTATGCCGTGACGATGAATTTGTGGTGGGGCGAGAACGGCTCCATTTTCCGACTCTATGAAAACGGGATGCTCGTCCGTACCGAGGTGCTGGCGGACCGCACGCCGGCCGCCCAATCGGTCCGCACCGAGTTCAGCGGCAAGAAAAACGGCGTCTACGTCTACACGGCTGAGCTGATCAATCCGCATGGCGTCACGAAAAGCGCGCAGCTCCGCGTCGCCGTGACCGACGCCAATCCGGGCAAGCCGTCCGTGTCGCACAACAACTGGGACGGCGACGGCAGCTACCGCATCTCGGCCAATCTGTGGTGGGGCACGAACGCGACGGAGTACCGGCTGTACGAAAACGGCACGCTCATCGACGTCCAGGCGCTGAGCGCGTCGACGCCGAGCGCGCAGGCCGCGTTCACGGACCTTGCCGGCCGTGCGCCCGGCGTCTATAGCTATCGCGTCGAGCTCGTCAACGCCGCCGGCGTCACGTCGAGCGACACGATCCAGGTCGTCGTCAGCCGCTGACGCTGAAGCTGAAGCGTGGAGACGCGCAGCGCTTGTGGGTCTTCTCCGCGGGGAGCGAAGCCTGAGAGGAGCGAGCTCTGAGCGAAGCAGATCCTAGAGGGCGGATCCTGATAGGCGGATTCCGAGAGAAGCGGATCTTAATGAGCGGAAGGGGCGAACCCTGAGAGGCGCGGCCTTGCGGGAAGCATGGCCTCGGGTTGAAATGCGCATCGGTATCCCAGCAGAGCGCCACAGCGAAGGAAGCGGGCTCCTTAACGGCAAAAATGGCGTTAGGAAGCGCCACAGCGAAGGAAGCGAGCTCCTTAACGGCAAAAATGGCGTTAGGACGCGCCGCAACGAAGAAAGCGAGCTCCTAAACGGCAAAAATGGCGTTAGGACGCGCCAGCAGCCGGCGCCGGGGCAGCCCTAAGAGTTCTTGCTCCTTAAAAAAAGCAAAAACCGGCTGTCGCAGCCGGTTTTTGCTTTTTTTAGTTTCTTGAATCTGGAAGGAGGCACAAGTGGGCGGCGCCGCGCAACCCGAATTGATCGGGCTGCAGCCGCTGAACGAGGCCGCGCGAGCTATGCAACCCGATTTAATCGGGCTGCAGCCGCTGAACGAGGCCGCGCGAGCTATGCAACCCGATTTAATCGGGCTGCAGCCGCCGAACGAGTCCGCCCGCGCCGCGCAGCCCGACCCATTTCGGGATGTCCTCGCTCCGTCAAGCGCCGGTCGGCGCCTGGACGCTCAGCCATTTCTTCACGTCGTCGGTGTAGTTTCCGTCATTGCGCTCGACGACCGTCAGGAAGTTTTTGACCTTCATCAGCAGCGGAGTGAAGCTGCTGGAGCTGGCGGCGTCGGCGACGGCCTTCTTGTAGGCGGCCAGCGCCTCGGCGTCGATCTTCTTGGTATCGTAGTCGAACAGCGGCGTATTGTTGCTGCCGTAGAACAGATGCGTCTTGAGCTGCTCGTAGCGCTCGCTCACCGCCTTGTAGCGGTTCGAGCTCCTGTACTGCAGCAGGAACTTCTCCGCGTCGAGATCGCGCTGCAGCAGCTCGCCCCAGCCGATGACGAGACCGGCGTCGCGCAGCGTCGGCTTGCGCACCTCGTCGGCCATCAGCTTGACGTACAGCTGGATGTCGGCGGTGACGCGGCTTTTCCAGTTCTCGTACAGCGGGTAGTTGATCACCGGGAAAAACATGCCCTCCGCCGTCGCGACGGCATAGCCCTGATCGCGAGAATCGGCCAGCAGCTTGCGGACGCTCTCGCCCTTCGCATGCTTCAGCAGCGACGTATACGTGCCGCTGCCGCCCGCCCTCCAGGCGTCGTCGATCGCCTTTTGCACGCCGCTCTGCTCATAGCGCTGCTGCAGCTTGCCGAGCGCGGCGTTTTGGGCGTTCTCCAGGCGCAGCGCCATCATCGAGGCGGTCCAGCTGTCGACCTTGGACAGATGGTTGTTCAGGTAGTTGACGGCTCGGGCGAGATTGCCGGAGGCGAGGATCGAGATGTACTCCCGGTAGTGCTGCTGGGACGAGGACGCTTCAGTCACGGCCGTAATGGCCGCATGGCCCGGCGCCGGGGCCGGCTGGCCCTCCAGCGCGAAGGCGGAGCCGGCTCCGCCAGCCGTCAGCGACAGGACGAGCAGCGATGCGGCTGTCGTTTTCAACCTCTTTTTCATGATGATCTCCTCCTGTGTTGGATGGGATGCTGCGGTTGCTCTCTCAGACGGTTCTTACACGAGAAGGTTGCAGGGCAATCACGGACACGGGCCGCGCATCCCTTGACCGGCAAGCGATTAAGTGCGATAACCAGTAGCAGGATCAACCATTCGGGAGGTAAACGATGAACCACGAAAAGCTTCTGCGGATCGGCCTCGGCTACCCCGGCGCGAGCGTGAAAACCCCGTTCGACCCGCATATGCCGGTGCTGTTCGTGAAGGACAAGATGTTCGCCCTGCTCGGCTCCACCGGAGGGGTCGAGAGCGTCAATCTCAAGGTCAGTCCGGACGAGGCGTGGCTGCAGCGGGAGACGTACCCGGACGCGGTGCTGCCGGGCTATCACATGAACAAGCGGCACTGGAACACCGTCGTGCTCGGCGGCGCCGTGCCGGACGACGTCGTGGAGGGCATGCTCCAGGAGAGCTATCTGCTCGTCGTGGCGGGCTTGCCCAAGGCGGTTCGAGCCGAGCTGGCGGCCAGCTTGAAGCGGGCGTTTCCGGATCGCGGCGATTAGGTGGAAGCGGAACGAGGTAAGGGAAGGGAAAGGAGCTTGCTGCTCAGGCAGGCTTTTTTGCTATTTCACCGACAACGAGGGAGGAGCAATCCCATGACCATGAAAACGAAAAAAGCGGCCGTGCTGCTGCTCGGAGCCTCGATCGCGCTCGCCGCCTGCTCCAATGCGAAGAACGAGCCGAGCCCGTCCCCGACGGCCGCGGCTCCATCGCCGCAAGCGTCGGCGAGCGTGCAGCCGTCGGGGGCGGCGCCGCCCGCCGAGACCGGCGGCGCGGACAATGCCGGCAGCGGGGCCGAGGCCGGAGCCGTCCGCTATTTCGGCGAGTGGAAGGTGACCGGCGACGTGGCCAGCACGCCCGTATCCGCCGGACCGGATGAATCCCTGATCGGCCAGGAGGCGTCCTTCTCCAAGGAATCGGCCCGCTTCGGCGACGCCGAGACGGCGAATCCCGTGTACGAGGAGAAGTCCTTGACCGCCGAGCAGTTCGCTCAGGATTACCGGATGCAGCTGAGCGACCTCGGCATCGAAGGAGAGTCGGCGCAGACAGTCGAGATCAAAGATTTCGCGGGACCGAGCGGCATGTTCTTCATCAAGGACGACTCGACGCTGCTGATGATTCTGGACGGCGTATTCTACGAGCTGAGCCGGGCTTGACCGGCTGAACGGCCCAAAAAGGCTGTCCTCGAAGGTCAACGAGGTTGACCGGGGACAGCCCTTTTTTGATTTTCCGACGAAACGGCGAAGCTCCGGCTACCGGGTCTGCTGCTCCGTCGTAATCATCCAGTTCACGCCGAAGCGGTCCGTCAGCTGGCCGAACAGCGTGCCCCAGAACGCCTGCTCGAGCGGATGGTAGATTTGGCCGTCCTGCGACAAGCGGTCAAAGGCGCTGCGCGCATCCGCGTCGTCCGTGAACTCCAGCGACAGGAACGTATGGCTGCCCGGCTGCGGCGTCAGGATGCCGTCACATAGGAAAAACGTCACGCCGCCGGCGACGATCGTCATGTGGAGCACCTTGTCCGAGGCGTCCGGTCCGGCGCCGGGCATCTGGTCATGCGTCATGACGTTCAGAATTTCGCCGCCGAGCGCTTCGATATAAAATTCCGCCTGCTGACGGGCGTTGACGGACATGAGGTACGGAGTAAGCTTGGCCATGGAGGATTCCAACCTTTCGAAGGGGAGTGTGCTTTCACGTCTAAGCATAACCGAACCAGGGGAGGCGGATTTCTTCCGGATCGCCATCCTGACGGAAGGCGTCCGTTCGGCCGCTCGTCCGGCTCGAGACTCTTTGTGCGCGGAGCCTCATTCCGGCGGAGCGCCGGATCGGGTACAATACAGGCAAGCGATTGTCCATTTTCAACCATGTATGCGCTACCATATGAAAAGAACCGAAAGGACGGACGCGATGGAAGCCTACACGCGCGCGCTCATCGAACGGATGGGCATGCTGCTCATCCTGATGTTCATCATGACCCGGCTGCCGCTGTTCCGCATGCTGCTCGACCGCGCCGTCACACTGCGGACGGGGCTGCTGCACGCCGTCATGTTCGGCCTCATCGGCATCGCCGGCACGCATGCGGGCGTGCTGGCGGGACCGGGCGGCATGGACGCCGCCTTCTGGATCCGCGAGGCGCGGCCGGATCAGCTGCTGGCGCACTCGGCGCTGATCGGCGTCGTGCTTGGGGGGCTGCTCGGCGGAGCGAGCGTCGGGGCCGGAGCGGGCCTCATCGCCGGCGCGTACGCCGCCTCGCTCGACGGCATGGCCGCAGACGCCTACCTCATCTCGACGCCGATCATCGGGCTGCTCGCCGGACTGGTCGCCCGCTTCTTCTATGAAGAGCGGATCATCGCGCCGATCAAGGCGTTTTTTATCGGCGTGTTCGCCCCGATCCTGCAAATGGGCGTCATCCTCATCGCCACGACCGCGTCGCCGGAGTCGATCCGCCTCGTCAACGAGATCGGCATGCCGATGGTCATCTCCAGCAGCCTCGGCATCGCCTTGTTCGTCGCGATGATCCAGGTCGCGCTTGGCGAGCAGGAGCGCGCCGGGGCGGCGGAGACGCAGCGGGCGCTCGCGGTCGCCGGCACGGTGCTGCCGCATCTGGAAGGCCAGCTCACGCCCGACCGGGCGGCCGCCGCGGCCCGCGAGCTCGCGGGCGCGCTCGGAGTCGACGCGGTCGCCGTGGCGGACACGGCCGCCGTGCTGGCGCATTGCGGTCCCGGCGCGGAGCGGTTCCGGCCCGAGCATCCGCTCGCCTCGGCGCCGTGCCGACGCGCGCTGCAAGAGGACCGGGTGCTCGTCGCCGAGCCGACGCGGACGGCGGACGAGCCGCCGCATCCGGCAGGGGGAAGGCTGCGGCAGCGGGCCGCGGCGCTCGCCAGGCGCGGCGTGCTGGAGAGCAAGCAGGGGCCGGGCGCCGTCGTGCTCATCCCGTTCCGGCAGGCCGGCCAGCCGGTCGGCGCGCTGCAGCTGTTCTACCGCAGCCGCCGGCAGGTGCGGCGCATCGAGGAGGAGTTCGCGGCGGGCCTCGCCCGCCTGCTCTCGACGCAGCTGACGCTGTCGCGGGCGGCGGAGCTGGAGGTGCTGACCAAGGACGCCGAGCTGAGGGCGCTGCAGGCGCAGATCCATCCTCATTTTCTGTTCAACACGCTTAATTCCATCGTCACGCTCATCCGCACCGCGCCGGACGACGCGCGGCAGCTGACGCGGCAGCTCGCGCAGTTCATGCGGGCGAGCCTGCGCACGGCGCACTCGCCGCTCATCCCGCTGAGCCAGGAGCTGGAGCATCTCGGCGCGTATCTGGACATCCTGCGCGTGCGCTTCGGCGACCAGATGGAGCTGCGGGGCCTCTCGGGCGACGGGCTGCCCGATGCGTTCATCCCGCCGTCGACGCTGCAGCCGCTCGTGGAGAACTGCATCCGCCACGGGCTGGCGAGCCGGCCGGCCGGCGGAGCGGCTGCCGTCGAAGCGGAGGCGGATGCGGAAGGGATCCTCATTTCCGTGCGGGACAACGGCACCGGCATCCGGGCGGAGCTGCTGCCGCTGCTAGGGGCCGCGCCGCTGGCGACGCTGGAGGCGGTGCCGCAGGCGCCGCTCGGCGCAGCGTCGCAGGCGCCGCTGCAAGCCGGGCCCCGCGCCGCGCTGGACGCGAAGCCTCCGGCCGCAGAGCCGGACGCGGCGGGGGCGAGCAACGGTCTCGGCGTGTACAACGTCAATCAGCGGCTCATCCGGCTCGTTGGAGCGGAGGCCGCGCTCGTATATGAGAATCTGCCCGAGGGCGGGAGCCGCGTGACGTTCCGGCTGCCGCGGGCGAGGAGGGATGCGGATTGAGAGACTTGGAGAAAGGCACGGGGCGATCGCTGACCGTGCTCATTGCCGACGACGAGCGGCTCGCGCGGGAGGAGCTCGTCTACCTGCTGTCGCGGGAGGCCGGCGTCGAGCTGGTCGGCCAGGCGTGCAGCGGGCGCGAGGCGCTGGAGCAGGCCCGCCGCCTGCGGCCGGACGCGCTGTTCCTCGACGTGGAGATGCCGGAGGGCAGCGGCCTGCAGGCGGCTCGGCGGCTGCGGGAGGAGGGCTCCGCGCCGATGATCGTGTTCACGACCGCCTACGACCGCTATGCGGTGGAGGCGTTCGGCGTCGAGGCGGTCGACTACCTGCTCAAGCCGTACGAGGAGGAGCGGCTGCGCGAAGCGCTGGCCCGGCTGCGGCAGCGCAAGGAAGCGGGGACGGAGCCGGCGAGCCGGGAGGGCGGTCCGGCAGGTGGCATGTTGCCGGAGACGGAGGGCGGCGCGGATCGCCCGCTCGCCGAGGCGGCGGCCGTAGCGGACTTGTCCGCCGCCCCGTCTTTGGAGGGCTCGGTCCGGCCGTCCGATCAGCAAGAGGGCGAGGTGGCCTCGGCCGCCGCTTCTCCCGCCGCCGGAGCCGTCCCGAGAATCGATCACGCTGGCATAGATCCAGCCGCCTCCGTCCCGCGCAAGGCACGGCTGCTCGTCGAGGACGGCGGCCGCATGATCGTGCTCGACGCGGCGCTGCTGCTGTACGCCGCCAAGGAGGACAAGTCCACGCGCCTGCGCATGGCCGACGGCTCGGACCATTTCACCCGGCAGACGCTGCAGGAGCTGGAGGAACGGCTCGGCCGCGGATTTTTTCGCCCGCATCGCAGCTATCTCGTCCATCTCGACTATATCAAGGAGATCGAGCCCTGGTTCAACGGTGCGTACAATCTGGTGCTGAAGCATGCCGAGGGAGAGCGGATTCCGGTCTCGCGCGCAGCCGCGAAGGACATGCTGCGGCTGCTGGAAGGAAGCTGAGCGGATGCGTCTGGCGGCGCAGCGCCCCCTGCCTGACCCTAACGATACCAGCAAGCGCTATTTGGCGGTTTGGATGGCTTTTTCGGAGCTATCGATACGGAGGAGCGCTATTTTGTCGAAAAAGCGGCTTTGGGAGCGACTTGGGCAGCAATAAGGCCTGTCCGTATCGTTAGCATTCCATTCGGCGCGAATCGGAAGGAATAAGGGCTGTGAGTATCATTAGCTGGCGGAGCAGGCGAATGGGAACGCCCGACTCGCTCGTCGCGATGGGCGGCGGGGCTGGCGGAGCGCGCCTGGCGCACAGCGTGGCCCTCCCTGCAGGATCATTCTTGACCCTAATGCGGCCAGGACGCTGTGTTCGCTCGCTGGCGAGTCAAGTTTGAATTTCCAACCGTTCGCGCCCCGATTCCGACGTTTCGCGCCGACCCCGTTCCTTCTTCGCCCGACGCTCGCTATAGTTATAGGGAAGCGTTTTCATAAAGGAGGAAGTCCGGTGTCCAAACTGACGTACACGGATGTAGCCCATTCGGATTCGTTCCGCAGGCTGCTTCGCAAGAAGAAACAGTTTCTGCTTCCCATGAGCGTTTTCTTCCTGGCCTTCTACTTCACGCTCCCGCTCCTGACCGCCTTCTCGACCGTGCTCAACGAGCCGGCCGTCGGTCCCGTCTCCTGGGCGTGGCTGCTCGCCAGCGCGCAGTTCATCATGACGTGGGCGCTCTGCATCATCTACACCCGCAGGGCCGCCCGCTTCGATGAGATGGTCGAAGCCATCAAGGCCGAGGTCGCCGAGCGCGGCCAAGCCCCGGACAAGAAAGGACGGAAGACGTCATGAACACCGCGTTCCTGCTGTTCCTGCTGATCGTGCTCGGCACGCTCGTCATCACCTACTACGCCTCCAAAAAAACGAAGACCGCCAATGAATTCTACACCGCCGGAGGCGGACTGACCGGCTGGCAGAACGGGCTCGCGATCGCGGGCGACTACATGTCCGCGGCCTCGTTCCTCGGCATCGCCGGCATGATCGCGCTGTTCGGCTTCGACGGCTTCTTCTACAGCATCGGCTTCCTCGTCGCCTATCTCGTCGTGCTGTACCTGGTCGCCGAGCCGCTGCGCAACCTCGGCCGCTACACAATGGCCGACATGATCGCCGCGCGCTTCAACCAGGCGAAGATCCGCGGCGTCGCCGCGCTCAACTCGATCGTCATCTCGATCTTCTACATGATCGCGCAGCTCGTCGGCGCGGGCGGCCTGATCGCCCTGCTCATCCCGAGCCTCGACTATACGACGAGCGTGCTCATTGTGGGCGTGCTCATGACCGTCTACGTCGTCTTCGGCGGCATGACGGCGACGAGCTGGGTGCAGATCATCAAGTGCGTGCTGCTCATGGCCGGCACGCTCATCATCTCGCTCATCGTATTCGCCAAGTTCGACTTCAACGTCGGCCATATGTTCACCGAGATGAAGACGGCCACCGGCCTCGGTGAGGCGTTCCTCAATCCGGGCAACAAGTTCACGAACGGGCTCGACACGATCTCGCTCAACCTGGCGCTTGTGCTCGGCACCGCCGGCCTGCCGCATATCCTGATCCGCTTCTTCACGGTCAAGGACGCGCCGACCGCGCGCAAGTCCGTCGTCGTCGCGACCTGGATCATCGGCGTCTTCTACGTCATGACGCTGTTCCTCGGCTTCGGCGCAGCCGCCTTCGTCGGCGAGGCCGCGATCGTCGAGGCCAACGCCGCCGGCAACATGGCCGCGCCGCTGCTCGCCAAGGTGCTCGGAGGCGAGTTCCTGTTCGCCTTTGTCTCCGCTGTCGCCTTCGCCACGATCCTCGCGGTCGTCGCGGGACTCGTCCTGTCAGCCGCCTCGGCCTTCTCGCATGACTTCTACAACCATATCCTGCGCAAAGGCAAGGCCAAGGAGAAGGAGCAGGTGCGCATGGCCAAGTACGCCTCCGTCGGCGTCGCCATCGTCTCGATCCTCCTGGCGCTGTTCGCGCAGAAGCTGAACGTCGCCTTCCTCGTCTCGCTGGCGTTCGCCGTCGCGGCAAGCGCGAACCTGCCGGTCATCCTGTTCACCGTGTTCTGGAAGCGGTTCAACACCGCCGGCGCGGTCACCGGCATGCTGACCGGCCTTATCTCGGCCCTGTTCCTCGTCATGATCAGCCCGAACGTCTGGAATCCGGTCGCGGGCAAGGCGATCCTCGTCGGCACGCCGCTCATCGACCTGACCAACCCGGGCATCATCTCGATCCCGCTCGGCTTCCTCGGCGCCTTCCTCGGCACGTACTTCTCGTCCCGGACGGACGAGGCCAAGTTCGACGAGGTGCTCGTCAAGGCCAACACCGGCATCGCGGAGCTGCCGACGTCGAACTGACTGCCGCAGCCGCAGGGAGCGCGCGCATAATTTTCCGCATCCGATCCACCCTAGGAGAGAGCTTACATTGACTCCGGGGAGTGTTGGACATGGCAAAGGAAAAGCGGCCGCAAGCCGCGCGAAGGGCGGCGCTGAAGGCGCTGCTGGCGGCGTCGGCTGCGCTGGCGGCGAGCTGCGGCACGCAGGCGGAGCGGCCGTACGACGAGGCGCGCATGAAGATGCAGCAGGTCTCGCAGCAGCTGGAAGCGGGCACGATCGTCGTCGGAAAGACGCGCGTCACCGGCGTGCCGATGGCGACGGGCGCGGATGGCCAAGTATGGCTGCCGATCGAGCATGCCGCGCGGGCGCTCAACATGCAGGTGCGCGAGCTGCGCGACGGCTACGCGATCGGCGATACCGACGCGGCCTATCGGCTGCGGCTTGGCGACCGCAACGCGATGAGCGGCGGCCGCGTCGTGCAGCTGCCGTCCGCGCCGCAGTCGATCGGCGGCAAGTCGAGCGTGTCGGCGGAATCGCTGACGGCGCTGCTCGAGACGCCGGTGCGCTGGAACGCGCAGTCGCGCGAGCTCCGGTTCACGCCGATCCAGGACAGCGCCAAGAGCAGCACGCAGCGCGGCATCTCGATGCAGATGAGCGAAACGTCGCGGCCGCAGACGATCGGCGGCAGATACGGCACGCTGTCGGCCGCCGATGCGGACAAGCTGCTGTCGCTCGCGCGCCGCTTCCTCGGCACACCGTACGATTTCGGCAGCGGCACGTACGAGAGCACGAAGCGCTTCGACTGCTCGTCGTTCACCCAGTATGTGTTCGAGAAGGTCGGCGTATCCTTGCCGCGCACGTCGAGGGAGCAGGGACAGCTGGGAAGGAGCGTATCCCAAAGCGATCTTCAGCCGGGCGATCTGCTCTTCTTCTACACGCCGGGCCGCTTCGACAGCAACAAGGTCGTCGGCCATGTCAGCATCTTCGCGGGCAACGGCAAGATGATCCACACCTACGGCGATCCGGGCGTCGTCATCGACGAGTTCAACGACTATTGGAAAGGCCGCTTCCTTTTCGCGAAGCGGGTGCTTTAAGCAGGACCTTGAAAGGAGGGGCTGTCCACGGGCGTCGACGCGACGACCTCGGACGGCTCCTTTTTCCAAATTAGCATCGCTGCGCGGAGCAGCCGCGGCTAAGGTTGACAACCGCTGCAATTTCTATTATCTTTAATTTAAGATATTTGAATTAAAGAAGAAACGAAAGTGGGATGCCGTCATGAAGGACGAAATGGATCGGGAGCTGAACGAAACGACAGGGGGACCCGGCGCGCCAGAAGCGACGGGCGCAGACGCGGCGCCTGGCTCAGCGGATGCCGCTGCGGACCGGGAGCTTTCGCTCAAGGTGTTCGTCGTCCTCTCCAAGGCGTACCGCTCCGTGATGGATCCGGCGATTCGCGACATGAAGGGCTACGGCTTGTCGCCTTCCGAGTTCACCGTGCTGGAGGTCCTCTACAATAAAGGACGCATCCCGCTGCAGCAGATCGGCGAGAAGATCCTCGTCACGAGCGGCAGCGTCACCTACAACATCGACAAGCTCGAGAAGAAAGGGCTGCTGCGGCGCATCCCGTCTCCGGATGACCGCCGCGTGACGTTCGCAGAGCTGACGGACGAGGGACGGCAGCTGTTCGATTCGATCTTTCCCTCCCACGCGGAGCATATCCACCGGCTGACCGGCGCGCTCGACACGGAGGAGAAGCGGCAGTTGTCCGAGCTGCTCAAGAAGCTCGGCAAAGGGGCGGAGGCCGGGTAGGAGCGGAAGGGGCGGGCGCAGACGCGCATTCCTGCCCGCCGCGCCGCGCGCATTGCATAATTCGCCGCTTCAGGTCTAATACTTTAACTTTAAGATAATAGGGAGGCATCATTCATGAAGCCTGTGACGAAAGGCATCCACCACATCACCGCGTTCGCGACCGACCCGCAGGGCATCGTCGACTTCTATGCCGGCGTGCTCGGGCTGCGGATGGTCAAAAAGACGATCAACTTCGACGCGCCGGAAGTATACCATCTGTACTTCGGCGACGAGGGCGGCTCGCCGGGCACGATCCTGACGTTCTTCCCGCATCCGGGCTCGCGCAAGGGCCGGATCGGCGGCGGCCAGGTCGGCATCACGACGCTCAGCGTCCCGGTCGGCGCGCTGCCGTACTGGGAGGAGCGGCTGGCCGGCTTCGGCGTCGAGGCGCGGCGGACCGAGCGCTTCGGCGAGACGTTCCTGCAGTTCGCGGACCGCGAAGGCATGCGGCTGGAAATCGTCGAGCGCGAGGAAGGCCCGCTGAATACATGGGGCTTCGCGGACATTCCGGCGGATCGCGCGATCAAGGGCTTCGGCGGCGCCGTGCTCTACAGCACGGACAGCGCAGGCACCCGGCGCACGCTCGTCGGCACGCTCGGCCTGACGCCGGACGGCGAGCAGGACGGCTATGCCCGCTTCCGCGGCGAAGGCGAGCTCGGCAACGTCATCGACGTGCCGGTCGGAGACATGGACTGGGGCAATGGCGGCGCGGGCACGGTCCACCACATCGCCTGGCGCGCCAAGGATTTCGACGAGCATGAGGAGTGGCGCAAAGCCGCGGCGGCAGCGGGCTTCCAGCCGACTCCGGTCATCGACCGCCAGTATTTCAACGCCGTGTACTTCCGCGAGAGCGGGGGCATCCTGTTCGAGATCGCGACGGATCCTCCCGGCTTCGCGGTCGACGAGCCGGCCGAGGAGATGGGCGCCAAGCTGATGCTGCCGTCCTGGTACGAGCCGCATCGCCAGCAGATCGAGGACGGCTTGCTGCCGATCGAGGTCCGCAAGCTGAAGGAGGGACAACAATGAGCCTGGACATGATCCACGTTTACCAAGAAGGCAAAAACCCGGCGGCTCCGACGCTCGTGCTGCTGCATGGCACGGGCGGCAACGAGCATGATCTGCTCGGCCTCGGCGCGATGATCTCGCCCGATTCGGCGCTGCTGTCCGTTCGGGGCAAGGTGCTCGAGAACGGCATGCCCCGCTTTTTCCGCCGGCTGGCGGAAGGCGTCTTCGACGAGGAGGATCTCGTGCTGCGCACCGGCGAGCTCCATGCGTTCCTGGATGCGGCGGCGGCCGAATACGGCCTCGACCGGAGCAATATGGTCGCGGTCGGCTACTCCAACGGCGCGAACATCGCGGCGAGCCTGATCTTTCATGAGCAGGAGTCGTTCCGCGGCGCGGCGCTGCATCACCCGATGGTGCCCCGGCGCGGCCTGCAGCTGCCGGCGCTCGGCGGCATGCCGGTATTCATCGGAGCGGGAGCGAACGACCGCATCTGCCCGCCGCATGAGACGGAGGAGCTGACGGAGCTGCTGCGCGGAGCGGGCGCCGAGGTCGAGGTGCATTGGGAAAACTACGGCCACCAGCTGACGGGCACGGAAGCCCGGGCGGCGGCGGAATGGTTCAAGCGGACGTTCGGCCAGGCGGGACAGAACTGAGCGGAGGAGGAAACGACAATGGCGGCAAACGGACTTAAAGGCATCCACCACGTCTCGGCCATGACGGCCCGAGCGGCGAACAACTACGATTTCTACACGCAGGTCATGGGCATGCGGCTCGTCAAGAAGACGGTCAACCAGGACGACACGAGCATGTACCATCTGTTCTACGGCGATGAAAAAGGCAATCCCGGCACGGAGCTGACCTTCTTCGAGCTCCCGATGATGGGGCGCAACCGGGACGGCGTCTCCAGCATCTCGACGACGTCGCTGCGCATCCCGACCGACGCCTCGATCGGCTGGTGGATCGACCGCTTCGACCGGCTCGGCGTCGAGCATGACGAGCCGCAGGAGCGCGACGGGAAGCTGACGCTCGACTTTCGCGATCCGGAAGGGCAGCGCATGCGGCTGGTCTCCGACGAGCGCAACGTCGGCGTGCCGGCCGGCGTCGCCTGGGAAGGCGGCCCGGTGCCGCCGGAGCACGGCGTGCTCGGGCTCGGCCCGGTGCGGCTCACCGTGGCGGACGCAGAGCCGACGCTGCGGGTGCTGACGGAGCTGATGGGCTTCCGCCGCAAAAGCGCCTATCCGGCCGACGTGCCGGGACAGCCGGACATCGTCGTCGTCGAGGTCGCCGAGGGCGGCAGCGGCGCCGAGGTGCATGTCGAGGAGCGCCACGACCTCGACCGCGAGCGGCTCGGCCGCGGCGGCGTGCACCATGTCGCGTTCCGCGTCGAGGACGAAGAGGCGCTGCGCGAGTGGGTGGAGCGCATCGGGCAGGCGGGCTTCGGCAACTCGGGCTATGTGGACCGGTATTACTTCCGGTCGCTGTACTTCCGCGAGCCCAGCGGCATCCTGTTCGAGCTGGCGACCGACGGTCCCGGCTTCGACACCGACGAGCCGCTGGACAGCCTCGGCGAGGCGCTGGCGCTGCCCCCGTTCCTCGAGCCGAAGCGCGAGGCGATCGAGGCGAGGCTGAAGCCGCTGTCGACGGCGAAGGGCTGAAGAGTCGGGAATGAAAAAGAAGCGTCTTCCGAGGAAGGCGCTTTTTTTGTTGCTGCCTGTCGGGCTGGTTCTACCGTCAACCCGTGTACTCCCTGCCGCTATCTATGTATTCTTTTACAAAGAGCAAAGCGTCTCGCAAAGTTCTGACCGTCCAGTTTTCTCTCCGTTTCCTTCGATCAGCGGGATCATAGTGATGATGATGAGGTTCGGTCTCAGTTCGGTATTCCTCAGGTGTCCCGGGCGCGTCATGCGGCTCGTTTCCCCAGGAAGAGATATGAGTGGCCTGAATGCCGCCTTTAGGCAGGATGCGTTTCCATTGATAGTCCTATTTTTCTACGCAGCCCTGATCGTCGTATTTTTCATAAGCCCTCAGTCCGGTAATTCCATGAATGGGATGTTCCTTTAAGGGAAAAACGACTTCGAGCCGTTTACGGTCCATCCTAAAATCGGCATAGATGGACTCTCTGTCCTGAAATCTTTCATACGTTTGAAAAAGATCATGGAACTCTTCAAGAAGCTCCGGAATATCTGCAGGGAATAGGAGCGAGGGAGCATTCGTTTTCCTCACTTGCCCCCTCCTGTGTCTTTTAAAATTTCAGTTATTTCTTCCGTTAGATCCTTCCATCGGTAATAGTCGGTCGGATCATCCATTTCATCTCCGTCATATTCAGCAAAAGCTTCGTGAACCGTTGCCGCCCCATAACGAATTTGGTACTCCGCAATTTCTTTGTAAATTTCTCCCAATCGTTCGGCAGGCTTTTGATGAAGGCGCTTTTTCTTTTGTCCGATCAATTGCATGAGAACGCCATAAACAGGATCCTTCAGCAACTCCACGGCATGTTTAGGGATTTTATTTTGAGATCCGTTATCCAAACATTCCAGTCCCTGTTTGATGTACTTGTGCAGCGTGACGGTCGATATGCCAAGCGCTTCTGCTGCTTCAGATGGCTTCATCAAGTAGCTTTTCTGGTAGGAGAACTCGATGAAATCGCCGCCCAGTTCGTAATACCAAAGTTCAAAGTCGATCTTCAGTTTGCCGAAATCCATGTCGGAAGCAGGCAGATCCAACTGGTACAGGCGATCCAGCCACTTGAACAATTTATTTTTATGGGTGGAGGAGAATAAATGACTTGTCGAAAACAAAAACGGCTTGATGGAAATGCCAACTAGCTGTTCAGGAAACAACGTGGATAAGCTGGCAAGCAGTTTCGTGAAAACATAATCCGTTTCTTTTTCCAACAGAACTGGATTTTGTTCATGATAGGCCATTTCGATTTGTTCTTGAGCATAATCAAAGACAGCCCTGCTCATATGCATCAGCTCCTTCATCTCCTTCCATTTTACTTCATTTGTTTGTGATTTTTCAATATCCATAATAAACGTTATATGCAAAACGACAACTTAAAATACCTCCAAAAAAATCCCCTCGAATCGAGGCGATCGAGGCGATCGAGGCGAAGCTGAAGCCGCTGCCGACAGCGAAGGGCTGAAGGGTCGGGAATGAAAAAGAAGCGTCTTCCTCGGAAGGCGCTTCTTTTTTAATTGATGCTGATGAAGGAAGGGATGTGAAAAGGTTGAATCCGCTTATTACGGGAGTTTTATTTCGAGCATACAGTCTTTGAATCGTACTCTGGCAGCTCGTCAGATTCAAGCTTTTGTCCATGATCCTCCAAAAGAGTACAGGAGTTCAAACGACTTTATAAATCAAATTCAAATGCAATAAGCATTGAAGCATATGGAATCCTAGCGGAATAGCCTTTGAATAGTCTTGAACGAGTGGGGAAACTCGCGCTTTAAGGAGTTTTTAACGAAAACGTTCATCCCGACAGGGTAGAGTCGTCCGTTTCCGCTCGGCGGCGCATCGCGGATGGCGCCGTCATCTTCTGTTCTACGCTTCGAGCGAGCTTGATCGCGCCTTGATCGATGTGCTTCATGTAAAAATGCGACAGGATGAACAAGGGCGGCATAGAAGCCGCGAACGTAATCGCATAGGCGATGTTGTAGCCGAAGTGGGCCATCGCCTTGCTGAACACGTACGCGGAAAACGTCGTCAGGACCGTGAAATGGACGAGGTAGAGCGAAAAGGACACTTTTCCTAAATAAGCGAACGGTCTCCATGCCAAAAGAAGCTGCAGCGGCTTCAGCCGCTGCAGGGCAAACAGGATCATGGCCGCGCCTGCGGTGCGAGCGAGCAGCCGGGAATTCAGGTCGAGCTGAATCCATCCATTGATCAAGGCGGTCGTGGCCGCAATCGGCTCGTACATCGTTCCTTTCAGTGGGATGTAGGGCGCTGAACCGAGATAGATTCCTGCGGCCAGCACGAGCAGGGTCGACCTCGTCCGGCGGATCCATCTGCCACGGAGCAGATCGGCCAGCAGCATTCCCCACAGAAAAGCGACGAAGTAAGTCTGGATGAACGCGAGGGACAGCACCGCATAGACGATCCATCTTCTTTTCGCTCGACCGAAAAGGGCGATGAAGCCGAAAATGAGGAAGGAGCCCAGCAATTCATAGCTCATTGTCCACAGGACGGGATTGTAGGGGTGGCTTTCAAAGCGGAAAAACGGATCAAAGACCGCTGCTTTGATGACGGTGTAAAGATGCTGGTCCAGAGCATAGTAGTCCTTTTTCATGTCCGTCCCAGTCGCTTCCCATATGTCCTGGAGATGAAAAGCATGCGTCATCAAGCCGAGGTAGACAAGGCCTACGGACGCCGCAGCCGGCACGGCAAGACGGAGGTAACGGCGGACGGCACTGGATTGCAGCGATTGGAGAAAAGCTTCCGGATCAAGCTGTCGCTCGAAAAAGCGCACGCTGAGCACGTATCCGCTGAGCACGAAAAACAAGCATACGGCGAATTGGCCGTTGTAAAACAGGTTGAGCGGAGTCTGTCCGTACCCGACATCCCACTGCGAATGGGCCTGCTGCGGATTGCCGCTGAGCGCAGCGGGATAGAATACCTGCATGTAGTGCGAAATCACGACGGCAAAGGCCGCCAGTCCGCGCAAGCCATCCAAATAGACGAGCTTGTTGTCTAAAGAAACATCGTTCATGGCGTTCGTTGTCCACCCGGAATGTTTTACCTTACCTTAACACCCGTATTATGGATTTTAAACCCAAATGAGGAAATGCTAATGAATCTTTGTGTGAAACTCTACGGCTTCACGCCGCCGAACACGGCGAGATCGAACCACTTGAACCAGCAGTCGGCGTGGGCGAAGCCGATCCTCTGCAGCGTCTCGCCCTGCTCGAACGCCGGCTCCAGCCGGTTGTCGGCTTTGTCCCGCGCCGAACGGAATGCCCCCGCGCACTTCCTGCAAATCATGCTCCGTTACCTGATCCAGCTTCCAGGACGTGTCCGCCATGCCGCTACTCCGCCGCGGAGGCGGATGGCGCCGCTGCCGCCGCGTCCCCGGTCACAGCGGCGCCTGCCGCTTGCTCCGACGATGCCCCCGCTGCCTACTCCGCTGCCGCCTGCCCCGACGTTGAAACTGCCGCCGCGTGCTCTGCGACTTGCCCCGTTGCCGCCTGCTCCGAGCCCTCGTTCGCCGCCGCTTGCTCCGCCGTCGTCCCGGCCCCCTCGTCCAGCAGCGCCGCGTTGACCGCGTTCAGGAACGCGCCTGCGCTCGCCTTGATGATGTCGGTGTCCATCGCCCGGCCGGAGTAGGAGCGGCCGCCGACCGCGAGCCGGATGTTGACGCGTCCGATCGCTTCCTTGCCGCGCGACAGGCTGCTGATCTTGTAGTCCTTCAGCTCCGCGTCGATGCCGACGAGCTGGCGCAGCACCGTATACAGCGCGTCGATCGGGCCGTCGCCGACGGCACTGCCCTTCACCGCCTCGCCGCCCTTGCGCAGCTGCACGGTCGCGGTCGGGTACAGGTCGTTCGTGATGACCTGGAACGAATCGAGCTCGTACAGCTCCTTGCCGCCGCTGCGGGACGCGCCGGACCGGCTGGAGGCGAGGTAATAGACGTCATGGTCGTACACCTCCTTCTTGGTGTCGGCCAGCTCCAGGAACTGCGCGAAAAGCGCCTCGAACTCGGCCCCGTCCGAGGTGTCGAAGCCCATTTTTTCCACCGCATGCTTGAACGCATGCCGGCCGGAGCGGGCGGTCAGCACGAGCTCCATGCTGTCCGCGCCGACGTCCTCGGGCGACATGATCTCGTACACGTTCTTGTCCTTGAGCAGGCCGTCCTGGTGGATGCCGGAGGAGTGGGCAAAGGCGTTCTCCCCGGTGATCGCCTTGTTGACCTGCACGTCGAGGCCGGTCAGATGGGTGAGCAGGCGCGAGCTGCGGATCAGCTCCTTCGTGTTGATGTTCGTCTGCGCCCGGTAGAAGCTCTCCCGCACCTTCAGCCCCATGACGACCTCCTCCAGCGAGGTGTTGCCGGCGCGCTCGCCGAGTCCGTTGATCGTCACCTCGACCTTGTCGGCGCCGCCGCGGATCGCGCTCAGCGTGTTGGCCGTCGCCAGGCCGAGGTCGTTGTGGCAATGCACGCTCAGCACGACGCGATCGTCGAGGTTTTTGAGCCGCTCGTTGATGCGGCGGATCAGGTCGCCGAACTCCTCCGGCACGGCGAAGCCGACCGTATCCGGCACGTTGATCATCGTCGCGCCGGCCTTCACGACCGCCTCAATCGTCGCCCACAGGTACTCGAATTCCGAGCGCGAGGCGTCCTCGGTCGAATACTGCACGGCAGGCAGCAGCGTCTTGGCGTAGCGCACGGCGTCGACGCCCATCTGCAGCACGGCTTCCTTGGAGCGGCTGAACTTCTTCTCGACATGGATGTTCGACGTGCCGAGCACGATATGGATGAGCGGGTCCTGCGCGAGCTTGATGCTCTCGTAGACGGCGTCGATGTCGCTCTTGACGGCGCGTCCGAGCGCGGTGATCGAGACGGAGTCGCCGACGCTGCGCGCGATCGCCTGCACCGCCTCGAAGTCGCCCTGCGACGAAGCGGGGAAGCCCGCCTCGATGATGTCGACGCCGAGCCGCTTCAGCTGCTGGGCCATCTCGATCTTTTGCGGCATGTTGAGCTTCGCTCCCGGCACCTGTTCTCCGTCGCGCAGCGTCGTGTCCAGTACGATGATGTTGCGGTTCATCCTCGTCATCTCCTTAGGGTTCGGTTGGGTGGAAAGGCCGTGTATGTGAAGCGGGGCCGGAAGGACCCGGAATCCTTCCGGCAGCATGCGTCCAAGGCTTCCGTCCTGACGGACGAGCCGGCGCTATTCTCGCGCCTCGCGGCGGTGAGTGGCGGGGCTCAGGAGCCCCGCCACTCACCGCCGGAACGCAAAAAAGCCCCGCCTCTACGCATAGAGGCGGGGCATAACCCGCGGTACCACTCTAATTCATGCCTGAACGCAGGCATGATCTTTTTCGATGGCCATCACCATCTATCCCTGTAACGGTGGAATTCCGGCTGGCCCTACGTTGTCAGGCAGCAGTTCATAGAGGAGTTCGGACGGAGCGCTCCTGCCGCCTCGCACCACCCGGCGGCTCTCTGAAAGGTCGATTCCATCCTACTGGTTCTAATCATGACTTTTGAAGGTATGAAGCAAAGCTTGAATTAGGGAAGAGTATAGGCCATCGGTTCGAAGGTTGTCAAGCAGGGGGGAAAGAGGCGGCTCCCGCCAGGCGGAGAAGTGCGGAGAAGTGCGGAGAAGTGCGGAGAAGTGCGGAGAAGTGCGGAGAAGAGACAGCTCTGGCCTAGGCCGGACCGAGGCGCGGATTTGGCGGAATGCCTCCAGCCAAGCCGCCCGGCTAGGCGGCCGTCAGTCGGCGCGCTCCAAGGTTCGGTCATAGTTGTCCCGGGCCTGCACCACCTCGCCGTGATGAGCCGAAGCCCACCGCTTCAGCTCGCGCAGCGGTCCGATCAGCGACTGGCCGAGCGGCGTCAGCTCGCGATGGACAAGGCCGTCCCTCTCCAGCTGGCGCAGCGTCTGGGTCTGCATTTTTTTGGAGATGCCCTCGATGCGCCGCCCCATCTCGCCGAAGCGCACGGGGCCGTCTTCCAGCGCGTACAGGATCAGCGCGCTCCATTTGCTCGAGACGATGTCCAGGAACTTGGTGTAGTCGCAGCGGTCGGGCGAGATGTCGGGCTTTCGCTTGGCGGCCAGCCCGGATGTTTCGGCATTGCTCATCGATCCAACGCCTCCCAGGTCACATTGGGGTAACCCGTGCACGACAAAGTGCCTTCTACCCCGAGTATAGCCGATCTGCTAGCATGAAGGCCATACCCGAGAACGCAACTCGGGAATAGGAGGCGTTCCGCCGGCGGCTGGACGGAGAGAGGAAGCGTGAGCAGGATGACGATGAAGGCGCTGCAGCTGCAAGGGAAGCTTGGGATGGAGGGAGTGAGCCTGGCGAGCCGGTCGATTCCGGAGCCGGGGCCAGGGGAAGCGCTGGTTCGCATCCGGGCCGTGTCGCTCAATGCGCGGGATGCCGGATTCATCGAGGGGGTATACGGCTGGGATCTGGCGCAGCCGCTCGTGCTCGGCTCCGACGCTGTCGGGGAGATCATGCGGCTCGGACCCGGAACGAGCCGGTTCGCGGTCGGCGAGCGGGTCAGCGGCATCTTTTTCCAGGAGTGGATCTCCGGCGAGGTGACGGTGGAAAGCCGGGCCAGCTCGCTCGGAGGCCCGCTGGACGGAGTGTTCTCGGAATACCGGGTATTCCCGGAGCAATCGCTCGTCGCCGTGCCGGCGTATCTGAGCGATGCCGAGGCGGCCGCTCTCCCGTGCGCGGCGGTGACCGCCAGGCAGGCGATCGTGGAGGAGGGGCGGGTGAAGGCTGGCGATACCGTCGTCGTGCAGGGCACGGGCGGCGTGGCCGTGTTCGCGCTGCAGCTCGCCAAGCTGCAAGGCGCGCGCGTCATCGTGCTGTCGAGCCGCGAGGACAAGCTGCAGCGGGCGCGGGAGCTGGGAGCCGACGAGGGCATCAACTACCGGGAGCACCCGGAGTGGGAACGCGAGGTGCTGCGCCTGACCGGCGGACGCGGAGCGGACCATGTGCTGGACGTCGGCGGCGCGGACACGCTGAACCGTTCGGTGGAGTCGCTGCGCCAAGGCGGACGCATCAGCCTCGTCGGACTGCTGTCGGGCGGCGCGGTCGAGGGCTTCCGCATCGTGCCGGCGATCCAGCACCGGGCGCGCCTGCAAGCGGTCAGCGTCGGCAGCCGGGACATGTTCGAGGCGATGATCCGCGCGCTGGAGCAGCATCGCCTGCGGCCGGCCATCGACCGCGTCTACCCGCTGGAGCGGTATGAGGAGGCTTTCGCGCGGCTCACGGCAGGCGAGCATGTCGGCAAGATCGTGCTGGAGCAGCATCGCCTGCGGCCGCTGCCGTCGACCGCAGCCTCTGAGGCAGACAAGGCTGCGAAAAAAGCAACTAAAAAGCTTCTGCGAAGAAAAATTGCTCTACCTTAAATGGATAGTTTGTGCTAGCCTCCCATTTCATTAGCGAAGACAAAAAAGTTGTCTTAATAAATGTCGAAAAATGTAGGAAAACCGATGATATAGCCTCTAAGTCACAAAGTCTACCGAGACTAACTTACCATTTTAAGAAATATACGTTTACAAGAAAAGGGTTATATTATAATATTTATTTATTCGGTGCTTAAAAATTAAAAACCCGAAATAACATGAATTAAAAATGGAGGTATTTGTTTGAAGAAAAAAACATTAACAATTTCCTTATCACTACTCCTTGCATTAAGTATTAATTTTAGTGGACAGACTGCCAGTGCCAATTCAAAGGGTTTTAAATATCAGCTTACTCCTGAGAATAAAATTGAATGGTCCAAATTAAAAACGAAAAGAGAGATGGTTGAGGCCTCTAAAATTTCAAGCACAGAGTTAAATAATATGTCAACTGAAGACCTTATTAAAGCTGTACTAGACTATCCTTTACTTGATTCTACAATTTATCTTTTTAATTCATATGAGCAAGGTCTAAAAGTTTTGGAAAATGAATCTAGTGCTTTTAAGGCTCTACTCGAAAGAAATGATGCTGGTGAAAAACTTTTAGAAGCACTTAATAAAAACTTGGAATTAAAACAAGGGGAATCATTGGATCAATTATCAATAGCAATTCTTTTGAGTGATAAAACTATATGGGGTAAGGTCAGTAATAAACTTGATGCTCAAGAAAAAATGGATAAGTATCTTAGTTCTGAATCAGATGCATCTACTAGGGTAGCGTATACATCAGCAACAGTTCAAACTCCTAAAGGATCTATTGTTCCTGTTATAATAAGAGGTGAGGAGCTAACACTTATTCAAAAATCTGATTTGAATCAATCGGTACAACAGCAATATCCAAATGCTACCTATAGTTCTACATCAACAACTAATTTTAACTGTCACTCTTATGCATGGTACTCTAATAGTACTGGAAATACGTATTGGATGAATGACCCCAGTAAATATATGTCAGATGGAAGTTATTCAAGTTTCTCAAACTTAATTAATGCAGGTATAAACACTAGGGTCTTTTATAATAATGGTGACCACTCTGGAATTGTGTATGAAGCAGCTGGGCCAATAGCAAGTGCTACTTCGTTAAAAATAATTTCAAAATGGGGACAAGGCCCTGTAATGAAACATACAGCAGGATATTCTCCTTATGACTCTAGTACTTTAACAATTTGGAAAAAGAATTAATTTATAAAGCTCAGTATATTTATACTGAGCTTTATAAATTTGTGGAGGTTGTATTAGTATATGATTAGGAAAATGATTATAACTCTTTTATTGTTTGGTATTTCTATAGTTACTTATGGATGTGAAGAGAAAACCTTGGACAGTCAAGTTAAAGGTACTATTGTTATAAAAAACAATGAAAATATATTAAGATATTTATCTAGTAATACAAAGAGTTTTGATTATGAAAATATATATTCTTTAAAGGAATTAATGAAACAGGATAAAGAGAATATACCTTATATTAAAATAGGAGAGATGATTACAATTGAATTTAAAGAAGAGAACCCTGATTCGCTCATTTTATTTGATGATATTCTAAATCAAGACGGGACATTAAAATATAGAGGGTCCCAAAAAACCATCGAATTACAGAAAAAAGGCGAATTATATAGGATTCCAATATTGGAACATTTCGCAACAAACTTAAGCTCAAATATAAGCGATTATAACCAAGGTTCTACGTTTAGAGGATTTAGAGTAATTGGAAAATGGGGGGGAGAACAAAGAGAGATTGCTTTTGTTATTAGAACAGATCCCAAATAAGGATGCTAAAATAGACAAAGCAGGCGGTAACCTGCTTTGTCTTTAATTGATTTTATTGTTTTTGTTCATAGTCTCTAGGTTTGACTTTCCCCCGGCGATCGCCTCCTGCAGCGCGGCGAGCACGCCGTCGAGATGGGCGGTCAGCCGCCGCTCGGCGAGCGAGGCGTCACCGCGCTCGATCGCGTCCAGGATGCCCGCGTGCTCTTCAAGCAGCCGCTCGGCCGTGCCCGGCTCGCGGTAGAAGCGCAGCTCCCGCGTCTGCCGGATCGTCGCCTCGAAGCGGTCCGCGAGCGACTCCATCATGCCGGCGAGCAGCGGGTTGCCGGCCGCGCCGGCGATCGCCATGTGGAACGCGGTGTCCGCGCGCTCCCCGGCCGCCGTGTCGCCGAGCTCCAGCGCCTGGCGCATCTGCGCGAACGCCTCGCGCAGCCGCGCCAGCTCCGGCTCGCCGCGGCGCAAGGCGGCAAGCCGCACCGCGCCGGCCTCGAGCGCGCGCCGCACCTCGAGCAGCTCGGCGAGCGAGCCGGCGCTCTCGAACAGCATGTCCGCGCCGTGGCGGGGGTCGCTCGGCAGCACCGCCTTGACGAACGTGCCGCCGCCATGGCGCACGTCGAGCCAGCCGGTCGCCTTGAGCGCGCTCGTCGCCTCGCGGATCGTGGAGCGGCCGACGCCGTACTGCTCGGCCAGCTCGACGACCGACGGCAGACGCTGCCCCGGCTGCCAGGCGCCGCTCTGGATCTGCTCCAGCATATGGCCCGCGACGAGCTCGTGGTTTTTGGCGGATGTGATCTTCATGCAGCCTCGCCCTCCGAATTCCTCAGAGCGTTTTTGCAAACGCTCCCTAGTCAATGCCAGCATTATAGCATATAATGAGCGACATAAGTCATCTGATGACCTGATGAATAGATCGGGTTGCATAGGAGGAGCGAACATGCTGGAACAATCGCTGCTGGAGCGGCTGCAGGCCATCGTCGGGGAGAAGCATGCGCGTGACGACATGGAGGCGCGTGTCGCCCATTCGTACGACGGGACGCCGATGCTGCAGAGCCTGCCGGACGGGGTCGTGTACCCGGAGACGACGGAGCAGGTGTCGGAGATCATGAAGCTGCTGACGAAGCATCGGGTGCCAGTCGTGACGCGCGGCTCGGGCTCGAACCTGTGCGGGGGGACGGTGCCGTTGCAGGGCGGCGTCGTGCTGGTCATGCATCGCATGAACCGCATCCTCGAGGTCGATCTGGACAATCTGACGGCGACGGTGCAGCCGGGACTCATCACGCAGACGTTCACCGACCATGTCGAGTCGCTCGGGCTGTTCTATCCGCCGGATCCGAGCAGCATGAAGATCTCGACGATCGGGGGCAACATCAGCGAGAACTCCGGCGGCCTGCGCGGGCTGAAGTACGGCACGACCAAGGACTATGTGCTCGGGCTCGAAGCGGTGCTGGCGAGCGGCGAGATCATCCGCACCGGCGGCAAGCTGGTGAAGGACGTCGCCGGCTACGACCTGACCAAGCTGCTCGTCGGCTCGGAGGGGACGCTGGCGATCGTGACGGAAGCGACGCTGAAGCTCGTGCCGCCGCCGGCGGCGAAAAAGACGATGCTCGCGATGTACCGCGACCTGCAGGGTGCGGCCCGCACCGTCTCGCGCATCATCGAGAGCCGGATCATTCCGGCCACGCTGGAAATTCTCGACAACCCGACGATCCGGGTCGTCGACGATTTCGCCAAGCTCGGGCTGCCGCGCGACATGGAGGCGATCCTGCTCATCGAGCAGGACGGCGAGCCGGAGGTCGTCGAGCGCGACATGGAGGCGATCCGCGCGGTCTGCCTCGCCGAGCGGGCCGACCGCGTCGAGGTCGCCGAGACGCGCGAGCACGCGGAGCGCCTGATCGCGGCGCGGCGCAGCGCCTTCACGGCGCTCGCCCGCCTGCGGCCGACGACGATCCTCGAGGATGCGACCGTGCCGCGCTCGCGCATCGCGGACATGGTGCGGCGCATCGGCGAGATCGCGGCCAAGCATGGGGTGAACATCGCGACGTTCGGCCATGCCGGCGACGGCAACCTGCATCCGACGGCGACGACCGACGCGCGCGACGCGGAGGAGGTGCACCGGGTCGAGGAGGCGTTTGCGGAAATTTTTGAAGCGGCGATCTCGATGGGCGGCACGATCACCGGCGAGCACGGCGTCGGCGTCGTGAAGGCGCCGTACCTGGAGTGGAAGGTCGGCGAGAGCGGCATGGCGGTGATGGAGGCCATCAAGGCCGCGTTCGACCCGCTTGGCCTGCTCAACCCCGGCAAGATGTTCGCCAAGGACCGGCGCAAAAGGGTGGTGATCCAGCATGGCTGACCGCATGAGCCTGAAGGAGCGGCTGAAGCCGCGGCGGGCGGCGGCGCTCTCGCTCGGCCTGGGATGGACGTCCGCGCCGGCCGGGCTGGCCGCGCTCGCGCAGGAGCTGCCGGCCGAGCGCCGGCCTTCGGCGTCGGCCTGGATGGCGTCGGCAGGGGGCTCGGCAGCGGACGCCGGCGGCGTCCTGCACGCGGCGCTGCCGGGCACCGGCACGGCGGCGGGCGCTTCGACGGAAGCGGCACCGCACGGCTTGCCAGGCGCGACTCATCCCGGTTCCGGACCGTCGCACGGCTCCGGCTCCGGCTTCGGCAAGCCGCAGATCGAGCATGCCAATCCGCTGGCCCGCACGCTGCTCGCCAAGCTGGATTACGACCAGCTGACGAACTGCATGCGCTGCGGCTTTTGCCTGCCGGCTTGCCCGACGTTCCGCGAGACCGGCATCGAGCCGGAGTCGCCGCGCGGCCGGATCGCGCTCATGAAGGCCGTCGCCGACGGCCTGATGGACCCGGACGAGAGCTTCCGCGCGCAGATGAACCACTGTCTCGGCTGCCGCGCCTGCGAGCCGGCCTGCCCGGCGGACGTGAAGTACGGCCAGCTGATCGAGCAGGCGCGCGACGCGCTGGAGGACCACTCCGACCATAATGTTCCTGTCAAAGGCGTCCGCGCGGCGCTGTTCCGCGGCGTCTTTCCGAAGCGAGGCAGCCTGCGGGCGCTCGGCGGCGCGCTCGCCCTGTACCAGAAGTCGGGGCTGCGCCGCGTCGCGCGCGGCGCCGGCATCATGAAGCTGTTCCCCGCGCCGATCCGCGAGATGGAGGAGATCCTGCCGGATGCCTCTTCACGCGGGGTGATCGAGCGGATCGGCACGTACTTGCCGGCCCAAGGCGAATCGCTCGGGCGGGTGGCGCTGTTCCGCGGCTGCATCATGGATGTGCTGTTCGCCGGCACGAACGTGAATACGGCGGAGCTGCTGGCACAGGCGGGCTATGACGTCGTCATCCCGCGCGAGCAGGCCTGCTGCGGAGCGCTCCATGCGCACAGCGGCGAGCTGGATCAGGCGCGCGGGCTCGCCCGGCGCAATTTGGAGGCGTTCCGCGACGGCGGCATCGAGTGGATCGTCTCCAATGCGGGCGGCTGCGGGGCGCAGCTCGTCGAGTACGGGCATCTGCTGCAGGACGATCCGGATTATGCGGAGCTGGCGCAGGCTTTCGCGGCACGCGTCGTCGACGTCAGCCGGCTGCTCGTCGCCAGCGGCCGCCTGCCGCTGGAAGGCGCGCTGCAGGCGGCAGGCGAGGCCGCCGCTGCGGCGTGGTCGAACTCGGCCTGCGGCGGCGGATGCTCTTCCGCCCTCGGCACGGACCCGGCTGCCGCTGGCGAGACGCGCCCGCCGGTGCGGGTCACGTACCAGGATTCCTGCCATTTGCGCAACGGCATGAAAGGCTCGTCCGAGCCTCGCCAGCTCATCCGCCAGACCGGCGGCGTCGAGTTCGTGGAGATGCGGGAGTCCGACCGCTGCTGCGGCTCGGCGGGCATCTACAACGTGCTGCAGCCGGAGATGGCCGGGCAGCTGCTGGAGCACAAGATGGAGCATGCCGGCGCGACCGGCGCGAGCTACCTGTTGACGAGCAACCCCGGCTGCCTGCTGCAGATGAAGCTCGGCGTGCACAAGCACGGCGATCCGGCGACGATGAAGGTCATGCATGTGGTCGACTTCCTGCATGAGCGGGTCGCGGCCGGAAAGAGCTGAGACGCTGGCTGAAGCGAAAAGAAGCCCGATCCGGTTTCCTGGATCGGGTTCTTTGCCGTCTCTGCGGCTGGTTGATCCCATTAAAAGTAAATGTTATTTACAAATGGCAATTAGAGGAGGTAGAATCTGGATGGCTGCAGGAATGGAGGACGCGAGCTCGCTTCCTTGTATGCCTTGAAGCCTTCGCTGGACGGTGGCGGGAGCGAGCTGCCGGCTTCATTCTGGACGGCCTTCTCTGCGAAGGCGGACGAGCTGCTCGGTCAGGTCCGCCGGGGCGAGCTTGAAGTCGGGCCGTTCCTGGATCGGCTGCAATTTTGGGCAAGGGAGAACGTGAGCGTCCATCGGACCTAGCGACAGGCCAGATGCCAGGCTGAGCCAGCCGCCCCTTGACGCCCTCGGGCTTCATGGAGTATCGTAATGCCTAATCAATCCAGCAACAGCGACGACCAAGGCCACCCCGCTCCACCATTCGCCCGCCCAGAAAGGAAGCTCCCGGCTGAGAGGCTTCCCGTGCGAAGGATCGGATTCCCACCTTGCGAGCTGCAGCCCGTCCTGCCCTGTCCCATGGCGGCGGCGAGCTGCCGGCAGCGGCCGTTATCCGCAAGAGGGCTGGCGCTGCCGATGAGGCGGCCGACAGCTGAACCAGGGTGGTACCGCGACGCATTCGTCCCTAGACGAGTGCGTCGCTTTTTGTTTTTTTAAGCATCCGATCGTCCGGCTAGGCAATGTGTCGCTCCGTCCGCACTGGCAGCGCCAGGGAGTCTAAAGTGCCTTGGTTCGCGTCAATCCGGCGCACCGGCTCGACGAGGGAGTCGAGAGTACCTTGGTTCGCGAAGATCCGGCGCATCGGCTCGATGAGGGAGTCGAGAGTGCCTTGGTTCACGGAGATCCGGCGCACCGGCTCAATAAGGGAGTCGAGAGTGCCTTGGCGTGATGAGACATTGGTTAGTCCGACGATCAGTGCCGTGCTAGCGGGTCGAGCGAGGGATAAGAACGGACCTCGTTTCCAGAATAAAGCGAGAGCGTCTTGGCCCCGCGCAGGAGGTTCGAATCGACGGCTCGGACGAATTCCTTCGATGTCTGGCTGCCCATGCATTGCATTTTTATCCATCCCATCCCATAGGAGTGTGAATCCCATGCGTCAAAGCCGAATGCTGCTCCCGACTCTGCGCGAAGCCCCCGGCGACGCGGAAGCGTCCAGCCATGCGCTCATGCAGCGCGCCGGCATGATCCGCCAGCTCGCCGCCGGCGTCTACTCGTACCTGCCGCTCGGGCGGCGCGTGCTGGGCAAGATCGAGCGGATCATCCGCGAGGAAATGGACCGCGCCGGCGCTCAGGAAACGCTGCTGCCCGCGCTGCAGCCGGCCGAGCTGTGGCGGCAGTCCGGCCGCTACGATGTGTACGGCCCCGAGCTGATGCGGCTGCGCGACCGTCACGACCGCGAGTTCGCGCTCGGGCCGACCCACGAGGAGGTCGTGACCGCCCTCGTCGGAGCGGAAGTGTCCAGCTACCGCAAGCTGCCGCTCGCGCTGTACCAGATCCAGACGAAGTTCCGCGACGAGCGCCGCCCCCGCTACGGCCTGCTGCGCGGACGGGAGTTCCTGATGAAGGATGCGTATTCCTTCGACGCGGACCGCGAAGGGCTGGACCGCGCCTACGGCGCGATGCTCGCGGCATACCACCGGATCTTCAGCCGGCTCGGCCTGCGCTACCGCGCCGTCGAGGCGGATGCCGGAGCGATCGGCGGCGACGGGGGCACGCATGAGTTCATGGCGCTGGCGGACATCGGCGAGGATACGATCGTCTCCTGCAGCCGCTGCGAGTACGCCGCCAACCTGGAAAAGGCCGAGGCGCGGCCGGCCGCCCCCGCCGCCGCTTCCTCCCTGACAAAGGGCCTCCCGGCTGCCGCGGCCGCCCCGTCCCACGGAGCGGAGCCCTCGACGCCCGCCGCAGACGACTTCTCCGCAACGGACCCGCCATCTGCCGCGGCCGCTCCCATCGCCGCCGCCGCGGCGCCGGAGCGCGCAGCGACGCCGGATGCCCGGACGATCGCGGAAGTATCCGCTTATCTGGACGTGCCGCCGGCCGGCATCCTCAAGACGCTGCTGTTCGTCGTCGGCGGCACGCCCGTCGCCGTCGTCGTTCGCGGAGACCATGAGATCAACGAGCTCAAGGTGCTGCAGCGGCTGCGGGAGGATGGGCTCGCTCGCGAGGAGGACGCGCTCGAGCTGGCGGATGCCGAGACGGTGCTGCGCGCGACCGGCGCCAAGCCGGGCTTCGCCGGGCCGGTCGGCCTCGACGTGCCGCTGCTCGTCGATCGGGACGCGGCCGCGCTCGCTTCGGCGGTCGCCGGAGCTGGCGAGGAAGGCTTCCATCTGCTTGGAGTCGTCCCGGGACGGGACTTTCCGCTGGAGCGGACGGGCTCTTTCCGCAACGCGGCCGAGGGCGACGGCTGCCCCCGCTGCGAGGAAGGCCGCCTGACGCTCAGCCGGGGCATCGAGCTCGGCCATGTGTTCAAGCTCGGCACGAAGTACAGCGAGAAGCTCGGCGCGCTCTACCTGGACAAGGCGGGCAAGGAGCGGCCGATCGTCATGGGCTGCTACGGCATCGGCGTCTCGCGCGCGCTCGCCGCTGCGGCGGAGCAGTCGCAGGACGGGCATGGCCTCGTTTGGCCGGATGCGCTCGCTCCTTTTCATGTACATGTGATGGCGGTGTCCGCGAAGGACGAGGCTCAGCAGGCGCTCGCCGAGCGCCTCTACGATCAGCTCTCCGCCGCCGGCGTGGAGACGCTGCTGGACGACCGGGACGAGCGCCCCGGCGTGAAGTTCAAGGACGCCGATCTGATCGGCATCCCCGTGCGCCTCGTCGTCGGCCGCGATGCCGTGAACGGCGCAGTCGAATACGTCGAGAGAAGCGGCCTCGGCAAGGAGGCCGTGTCCGCCGAGGAGGCGGTCCGGCGCGTGCTTGAGCGCTTCCGGCCGAGCTGAGCGTTGCTCCAAAGCCCATCCGCCATGCGGCGAATGGGCTTTTTAAATGCAGGCGGGCATCAACGATGCAGCTGTGCCGGCGGTTCAGGGAATCAGCACGATCTTCCCGCTGTGCAGCCGGCTTTCGAGCAGGCGGTGGGCTTCGGCGCCGTCTTTCAAAGGAAACCGGCGGATGTCCGCCAGCCGCAGCCGCCCGTCGCGGATCCACTGGAACAGCTCGCCCGAGCGGGCGACGCGCTCCTCCGCCGTCGTGACGTGGTTCCACAGGTCGCCGCCGGTCAGCGTCTTGGACGTGTCCATGAGCATGCGCGGATCGACAGGCTCCGGATCTCCTCCGGCCATGCCGTAAAAGACGACCGTTCCCCGCGTCCGCACCGCGGCGAAGCTGCTCGGGAGCGTCGAGCCGACGGAGTCGTAGGCGACCGACACGCCTTGGCCGTCCCGGCTCCACCGGCGCGCCTCGCCGGCCCAGTCCGGGCCGTACAGCAGCGCTTCGTCCGCGCCTGCCCGCAGGGCGGCCTCGCGCTTGGCCGCGGAGGACGTCAGGCCGAGCACGCGCGCGCCTTTGGCCGCCGCCATCTGCACGAGCAGCTGGCCGACGCCGCCGGCAGCGGCATGGACGAGCACGTCGTCGCCGGCCGAGACCGCATAGCTGTCCTGCACGAGATAGTGGGCGGTCAGCCCTTGCAGCAGCAAGGCCGCCGCCTGCTCGCAGGAGATGTCGTCCGGGAGCGGAATGATCCGGTCGACCGGCGCCTTGACCAGCTCGGCGTTGGCGTGGGGGACATCGGCGAACGCGACGCGATCGCCCGGCCGCAGCGCGCCGGCACCTTTTCCCGTCTGCTCGATGACTCCCGCTCCCTCGTAGCCGAGGATGTAGGGCGGCTGTCCGGCCAGATGGTAGTTGCCGCTGCGGCGATAGATGTCCGCGAAGTTCAGGCCGATCGCCTCCAAGCGGACGAGCACCTCTCCCTCCCCGATGACAGGATCGGCCAGCTCCTCGTATCGGAGCGTCTCCGGTCCTCCGAAGGCGTGAAAAACCAATGCTTTCATTCGTCGTCTCCCCTTCCTATGCGAATCTATATCCTTGGGCTGCGCGTTCTCTCCTTGTAGTATAGTGGACGCTGGCATTCGATGCGAAGGAGGCGAAGGCACCATGGGGGAACATGCCGGACTAGGGCTCGTCGCGGCGCTATTGGCCGCCGTAGGGGCGGCGATGCTGCTCGCCGCCCGCAAAGGCTCGCGCCCGAACAGCCGCTACGCAGCGGCCGTCGGCGCGGGATTGATCCTGTGCGCGCTGCTGCTGCTGGCAGCCAGCGGCTGGGCGGACGCGGACGAGGCGGCGCATCGGATCGGACATTAAAGCAGCGGCGGGCTGATGGGAGGGCGTTGGGAGGACGGTGGGAGGACGGTGGAAGGACGTAGGGAGACGGTGCGGCGCGCGCCTGCGGGCCGCGGGTGGTATACTTGAGGAAGAATTTTCCCTTCCAAGGAGGCTTACCGAACGTGTCCATGACCTTTGATCCGCTCCATCATCCGCATCCTT
Source organism: Paenibacillus pasadenensis (assembly GCF_002864175.1). NCBI lineage: Bacteria > Bacillati > Bacillota > Bacilli > Caryophanales > Paenibacillaceae > Paenibacillus > Paenibacillus pasadenensis. Next base: position 881,011 of record NZ_NFEZ01000004.1, read on the forward strand.
CCTATCGTCAGCCAGCCTACGCCCGCAGAGGCATGGTCGCGACCTCGCAGCCGCTCGCGGCGCAGGCCGGGCTCGACATCCTGCGCCAAGGCGGCAACGCGATCGACGCCGCCGTCGCGGCCGCGGCCGCGCTGACGGTCGTCGAGCCCTGCTCCAACGGCATCGGCGGCGACGCCTTCGCGCTCGTCTGGACGGGCGACCGCCTGCACGGCCTCAGCGGCAACGGCCCGGCGCCGGCGTCGATCTCGATCGACGCGCTGCGGGAGCGCGGCCATGAAGCGATGCCCCGCCTCGGCGCCATCCCGGTGACGGTGCCGGGCGCGCCGGCCGCCTGGGCCGAGCTGAGCTCCCGCTTCGGGCGGCTCGGGCTGGACGAGCTGCTGGAGCCGGCGGCGAGCTATGCGGAGCAAGGCTTTCCGGTCTCGCCGGTCGCGGCTTATTATTGGGACCGGGCTTTTCAGTCCTACGGCAAGCAGCTGTCCACCGAGAACGTCGCCGCCTGGATGGAGACCTTCGCTCCGCATGGCCGCGCGCCGCGGGCCGGCGAGCTGTGGGCTTCGCCGGCGCATGCCGAGACGCTCCGCTCGATCGGACGCAGCGGGGCGCGCAGCTTTTACGAGGGCGAGCTGGCCGAGCGGATCCACGCCTGCATCTGGGAGCGCGGCGGCTTCCTGACCGCGGCCGATCTGGCCGCCTATGCGCCGGAGTGGGTCGACCCGATCCATGTCCGCTACCGCGACTTCGAGGTGTGGGAGATTCCGCCGAGCGGCCAGGGGCTGGTCGCGCTGCAGGCGCTGTCGATTCTGGACGGCTTCGAGTTCCGGCCGGAGGAAAGGCTTGGGGCGGAAGCGATCCATCGGCAGCTCGAAGCGACGAAGCTTGCTTTTGCCGACGGACTGAAGCATCTGACCGATCCGCGCCATATGAAGGTCGCGCCCGAGCAGCTGCTCTCTCCGGAATATGCGGCGCTCCGACGCGGCCTGATCGGGCCGCAGGCGATGATGCCGGAGCCCGGCCGTCCAGGCGGCAGCGGCACGGTCTATCTGGCGACGGCAGACAACGAGGGCAACATGGTGTCGTTCATCCAGAGCAACTACATGGGCTTCGGCTCGGGCATCGTCGTGCCGGGCACCGGCATCGCGCTGCAGAACCGCGGCGCGGACTTCTCGCTCGATCCGTCCCATGCGAACGCGCTGCTGGCGGGCAAAAAGACGTACCACACGATCATCCCCGGCTTCCTCACGCGCGGCGGCGGCCAGCCGGTCGGTCCGTTCGGCGTGATGGGCGGGTATATGCAGCCGCAGGGCCATGTGCAGGCGGTCATGAACCTGGTCGACTACAACCTGCATCCGCAGGCGGCGCTCGACGCGCCGCGCTGGCAATGGCACGAGGGGCTCAGCGTCTCGGTCGAGCCGCATTTCCCGGCGGACGTCGCGGAGGCGCTGGAGCGGATGGGCCATGCCGTGCGGCGTGAAGACGGCTTCGGCTCGTTCGGTCGCGGACAGATCATCCTGCGCGATCCGGCGACGGGCGTGCTGTGCGGCGGCACCGACTTCCGCACGGACGGCATCGTCGCGGGCTTCTAGCCGATGCGGCGGCTAGTCGGCCGCTGGCTGCGGCGTCGCGGGGCAGCGCCGGACGGGAGCGATGCCGATGCTGTCGACGGCAGGGAGCCTGCTGTCGGCGTCGCGGTTTTTGCCGGGGGCTGCTTCTGGTGCATGGTCGAGCCGTTCGAGCGGCTGCCGGGCATCCTGTCGGTCACGTCGGGCTACACGGGCGGCTGGACGGACGACCCGACGTACGAGCGGGTGGCGTCGGAGACGACCGGCCACGCGGAAGCGGTGCGGATCGAGTTCGATCCGCGCCTTTTTCCGTATGAGCGGCTGCTCGACCTGTTCTGGCGGCAGATTGATCCGACGGATGCGGGAGGCCAGTTCCAGGATCGAGGCGCTTCGTATCGGACGGCGATCTTCGTCCAGGACGAGCGGCAGCGCGAGCTGGCGGAGGCTTCGCGGCGGGCGCTGGAGCGGAGCGGGCGCTTCAAGGGACGGATCGCCACGGAGATCGTGGCGGCAGGCCCGTTCTACCCGGCAGAGGACGAGCATCAGCAGTATCATCGGCGGCGCTTCGGCCATTACCGGCTGTATCGCCAGGCCTCGGGGAGGGATGCTTTCCTGCGCCGCCACTGGAAGCGGGAGCGGGACCGCAAGCGGCTGGAAAGCCTGCTGACGGCGGAGCAAAGGCTGACCGCGCTGGAGCGCCGGCCCGAGCCGGCTTATGCCAATGCGTACTGGAGCCAGCCGGAGCAAGGCATCTACGTCGACCTGCTGACGGGCGATCCGCTGTTCGGCACGCCGGATCAGTTCGATGCCGGCGACGGATGGCCGGCCTTCCGGCGGCCGCTTCATGACGGCCTGATCGTCTGCGAGGCGGAGCTCGGCTCCGGCCCGCCGCGGACGGCGCTGCTGTCGCGGCTGAGCGGGCTGTTCCTCGGCTATGCGCTGCGGGAGGCGGACGCGACAGGCGGCGGAGGGCATTATCGCGTCTACTCGGCGGCGGTGCGATTCGTGCCCCGCAGCCGGCTGGCGGAGGAAGGCTATGCCGGCCAGCTCGCGCTATGGGAGGAGATGTGTTGACTCGCATGAAGGAGTCAAGAGTGCCTTCATCGGGCGCTTGGGTGCGTGGGGATGAATTAAGGGAGTCGAGAGTGCCTTCATCGGGCGGTTGGGTGCGTGGGGATGAATTAATGGAGTCGAAGTGCCTTCATCGGGCGCTTGGGTGCGTGGGGGTGAATGGAGGGAGTCGAGAGTGCCTTCATGGGGCGGTTGAGTGCGTGGGGATGAATTAAGGGAGTCGAGAGTACCTTCATGGGGCGGTTGAGTGCGTGGGGATGAATGGAGGGAATCGAGAGTGCCTTCATCGGGCGCTTGGGTGCGTGGGAATGAATTAAGGGAGTCGAGAGTGCCTTCATCGGGCGCTTGGGTGCGTGGGGGTGAATGGAGGGAGTCGAGAGTGCCTTCATGGGGCGGTTGGGTGCGTGGGGATGAATGGAGGGAGTCAAGAGTGCCTTCATCGGGCGTGTCAGGCGCGTTGGATGGATTGAAGGAGTCGGAAGTGCCTTCATGAAAGGCAAAGAGGCTGCCCCAGGTCGTTCGAACGACCTGGGACAGCCTCTTTCGTGCGCAGGATGCCGCAGCGCTTCCCGGGAGGAGCCTCAGTCGGCTCCCCCGGGCGTAGCCGCGCTCCGCGAGCGTAGCCGCAGCCCGCAGGGCGCGCCAACAGCCCGCCCGGCGCAGCAACACAGCCCGCCCGGCGCGCCACCAGCCGCCCGGCGCGGCCTATAGGGCCTGCTCCTGCAGCTAGCAGCCCCTGCTCAAGCGAAGCCGAGCTGCTGCTGCTGGACTTCGGCATCCATGGCCGAGACGGCCAGGAAAGCCGCATCGAGCTCGCGCGTCGTCACGAGGCGCAGCACGAACTGGCCGAGCTCCTCGAAGCTCATGCGCCGCAGGCTGGCGATGAACTCATCGGTCAGCACAGTGTCGCCGAGCACCTCCTTCACGACTTCAATGACGGTATGTACCCTTGCTGTATGTTCAAGCTCGTCGATCGTTCTCATAGTCGATATCCTCCCGTAGCGAATGGATTGGAATCGGCGGGCCGGCGCGGACACGGCGGCGGATTCCGAGGGCGATTTTTTCCAAGCTTTGGTCGCCTGCTCGATCTTAGCATGACGGAATGCTCCGGCAGACGAGTCTGAAGGAATTATAATCTCGGTTTCATTTTTCTCATCGACAGGACTTTTGCTATACTGGGAAGACCAGACCTAAGAAACGGAGGCATAGGCATGAGCACGGTACCGATGTCGAACGACGAAAGACTAGGCATCCTCAAGGCGATCTCCAACGAGACGAGGCTGAACATCCTGTGCTGGCTGCGAGATGTAGACGGCCAGTTCCCTCTGTCCCCGGAGCAGGTGCGCTCCGAGTTCCCGGGCGGCGTCTGCGTCGGCAGCATCCAGGACAAGTCCGGATTGACGCAGTCGGTCATCTCTTCGTATCTCGCCTCGATGCAAAAGGCCGGCCTGCTGGAGTCGCGCCGCTTCGGACAGTGGACCTATTACCGGCGCAACGAAGCGGCGATCAAGGCGTTCCTCGCCGATCTAGCCGCGGAGCTGCAGGCAACCAAAGAATAAGGGTTGCTCTTGCGTCCATTGATCTATATATTCATGAATATAGAATTACAAAACAGGATGTCGAGGAGGAATTTTTGACCATGTCTACCGCTACCCATGCCGCGCCGCTGTTCCGTCCGTTCGAGGGCGGCAAGCTGAAGCTCGACAACCGCGTCGTGATGGCGCCGATGACGCGCGGCTTTTCGCCCGGCGGCGTGCCTGGCGCCGACGTCGCCGCTTATTACCGCCGCCGCGCCGAGCACGGCGTAGGGCTGATTATTACCGAAGGCACGGTCATCGACCATCCGGCGGCTGCAGCGGACCGGAACGTGCCGCATTTCTACGGCGCGGAGGCGCTGGAGGGCTGGGCTCGCGTCGTGCGCGAGGTGCATGAGGCCGGAGGCAAGATCATTCCCCAGATCTGGCATGTCGGCACCGCTCGCCAAGCCTCGACTTTCCCGGAGTCGGACGCGCTGCCGATCGGCCCGTCGGGGCTGTCGCTGACCGGTGAAAAGGTATCCGAGCCGCTGACCGTGGAGGAAATCCGCGGCCTCGTGAAGGCTTACGCGGACGCGGCCGCCGAGGCGAAGCGCATCGGCTTCGACGGCGTCGAGATCCACGGCGCGCACGGCTACCTGATCGACCAGTTTTTCTGGGAGCGCACGAACAAGCGCGACGACGAGTACGGCGGCGATCTCGAGGGGCGTGCCCGCTTTGCCGTCGAGGTGATCGAGGCCGTGCGCGAGGCGGTCGGACCGGACTTCCCGATCGTATTCCGCTTCTCGCAGTGGAAGCCGGTGGACTACGACGCCAAGCTCGCGCCGACGCCGGAGGAGCTGGAGCGCTTCCTCGCCCCGCTGAGCGCCGCCGGAGTCGATGTGTTCCACGCCTCGACGCGCCGCTTCTGGGAGCCGGAGTTCGAGGGCTCTGAGCTCAACCTGGCCGGCTGGACGCGCCGCATTACCGGCAAGCCGGTCATTACGGTCGGCTCGGTCGGCCTGGATTCGACGTTCACGAGCGTGTTCACGGAGGGCAAGGGCGGCGAGACGGCTGGCATCGAGGAGCTGATCGAGCGGCTGGAAAAGGAAGAATTCGACCTCGTCGGCGTCGGCCGCGCGCTGCTGACCGATCCGGCCTGGGCGGAGAAGATCCGCGACGGCCGCGTGTCGGAGCTGCAGCCGTTCTCGCGCGAGGCGCTCGGCAGCCTGAGCTGAGGCGCGAGGCTTTAAGGTAGATAAAGAAATCCGCCTCATCGGCGAAAACGATGAGGCGGATTTTTTGCTATGCAGCAGGCCATAGAGGATTATTGTTGTCTACGTACGCTGGCAATAGAATTATTTGTGAATAATTTACTTATATATATTATAGTGACGTTCTAGATTTCCAGCTTTTTTCCGCGCTGGCCGTCATTGTCCCGATGCACATCCGCAGCGACGCGCAGGCCGGGCGTGCCTGATCCAAATCGTAGGCGTTATAAATGCGAGAAATGGTACGTATGAACTATTTCCAATATATATAAAATATGTTAACTTAGAATAGTTGTTAAAAGTAAATATATTTAGGAGGTTTTAATTATCAAGAAAGTATTTTTCTCTTTGGTCGCAGCATCGACAGTCTTGTCGGCAGTAGCAACGATCGCTAATGCGGCTCCCGAACTGCAGTTGTCTGATATTGGTGTGGAGAAGGCTGAAATTGCCTTTGCAGCTACAACAAGCAGTAATTCTAATGGTTGGGCGGGAGGATATGTTGGAAAGGTAAGCAATAACTATACCATCGGATCCTGGGTAAACAAACCTGATTATCCTGTTTATAGTATGGGAGTTTATAACCAAATTACAAAAGAAGTGGAACTAGGATTGCTTATCACCGACGAACAAGCATGGGCCAGAATGGCTGAATTGGACAAATTAGAATTACCAGGGACAATTCAACCTTACGCTTCATATAATGGGGGAATTCTTTCTAATGCAGCAGAATATGCCGCTTTAAGTTGGGCGATTGGTCCAATCGATGCAGCAACAGCCGCAAGTTGTGCAACCAAAGCAATATCAGCTGCCCGGAATTCTGGTTATACTGGAGCAGAAGATGGTAAACAAGATGCTTTTAGACATTCTTACTGGCATGTATTAATGACAAAAGAAATTGGGCAGAGTCAAGCAAAACAAGCAGGTGATATTCATGAAGACCATAATCCAGGTACAGAAATTGCGGGTAAAATGGATGTATGGAATAATGCAATGGGTATAATTATCTATCAAGATCATACCGGTGAAAAAACGGAGAGTGCACTTATCTCTTTGACCAAAACAAAAATGAATAATGGATTAATGAAATACAAAAAAGATGGGGTGCTAGTTTGGACTAATGAATAAAAAACTAGGTTTAACATTTGGACTAATACTTGTTTACTTTTTAGCATGTTGGATGGTCGATCTTAGTAGCAGCACAACAGTTATGAAAGCTTCTGACCGTTCTCACCATATTGAATATGAGTTTTTTTACAACACATATTCTTTTTATAGAGATGGTTATGATACCTATACCACAGTTATTCTTAAATATGATAGAATTTATTTGCTCTGTATCAGCATTTTTTTCTTAGCTATAAACATATTTAAAAGACTCAAAAACGAAAAGAAATGAACCCGTTTAAAGCGATGTAGTGTGTGAGACCGGAGGCTTTTTTAATATGGCTGAAGCGAGCTGCTTTGGAAGGAAAGGGTTGCGCTTGATCGTGGATTGTGCTTGTACCCCACGGCTACGCGACATCTGCTCCACGCTCGGTCTAAATAGACAGGCCCCAATTGTGTTGTCGGCAATCTGCTCAGTGAAGCATCTGGAGTATAAGCACTAGAACACCTGAATAGGCATGAAATGAACCCGCTTTTTCCAGCCAACCTGGGAGCGAGACGGGTTCTTTTGCATCCGTACAGATTTATTGTGCTCATAGATGCTGGTAGTAATTTCCTAACATTCATGTGGCGAATCATCCACGATGCTGGAAGATTACGTCGTTTAGCTTAGCCAGAGTTGGATCAATGTCATCAACTACGAGTAGGCTTAGGTGGCCATAAGCTAATACATCAAGGTTGAATCGGTGACTTGTAGCTCATAAGGGGCAGGCGGGTTGAATTCGTGGTTCCACTGAATCAACGCAAGTGTCTGAATTAAAGGCGACCCTGCTTACAACTAGGAAAATATAAGGCAGCTATATGCCAGCTAAAGCTCGGCGTTTAATTAAGCAGAGCTGAAGGCAGCCGAAAAGTAAAGGTTGCTTTCAGGAGAATGAATCTATATATTTATAAATATAGATATACAAATTCAGGATCGTCGAGGAGGCCTTTGATCATGTCTACCGCTACCCATGCCGCGCCGCTGTTCCGTCCGTTCGAGGGCGGCAAGCTGAAGCTCGACAACCGCGTCGTGATGGCGCCGATGACGCGCAGCTTTTCGCCCGGCGGCGTGCCTGGCGCCGACGTCGCCGCTTATTACCGCCGCCGCGCCGAGCACGGCGTAGGGCTCATCATTACGGAAGGCACGATCATCGACCATCCGGCGGCCGCATCGGACCGGGACGTGCCGCATTTCTACGGCGCCGACGCGCTGGAGGGCTGGGCGAATGTCGTGCGCGAGGTGCATGAGGCCGGAGGCAAGATCATTCCTCAGATTTGGCATGTCGGCACCGTCCGCGAGGCATCGGCCTTCCCCGAGTCGGACGCGCTGCCGATCGGCCCGTCGGGACTGTCGCTGACCGGCGAAAAGGTATCCGAGCCGCTGACCGTGGAGGAAATCCGCGGCCTCGTGAAGGCTTACGCGGATGCGGCCGCCGAGGCGAAGCGCATCGGCTTCGACGGCGTCGAGATCCACGGCGCGCACGGCTACCTGATCGACCAATTCTTCTGGGAGCGTACGAACCAGCGCGACGACGAATATGGCGGCGATCTCGCGGGGCGCGCCCGCTTTGCCGTCGAGGTGATCGAGGCCGTGCGCGAGGCGGTCGGACCGGACTTCCCGATCGTGTTCCGCTTCTCGCAGTTCAAATATGTGGACTACGGCAACAAGCTCGCGTCGACGCCGGAGGAGCTGGAGCGCTTCCTCGCCCCGCTGAGCGCCGCCGGAGTCGATGTGTTCCACGCCTCGACGCGCCGCTTCTGGGAGCCGGAGTTCGAGGGCTCTGCGCTCAACCTGGCCGGCTGGACGCGCCGCATCACCGGCAAGCCGGTCATTACGGTCGGCTCGGTCGGCCTGGATGCCGCGTTTGCGAGCGTGTCCCCCGATGGCAAGGGCGGCGAGGAGCCGCGTATCGAGGAGCTGATCAAGCGGCTGGACAACGAAGAATTCGATCTCGTCGGCGTCGGCCGCGCGCTGCTGACCGATCCGGCCTGGGCGGAGAAGATCCGCGACGGCCGCGTGTCGGAGCTGCAGCCGTTCTCGCGCGAGGCGCTCGGCAGCCTAAGCTGAGCCTTGCCGAGCGGCGCTTGAGCGGCGCCTGCGCCGCCGTCTCGAAGCACGAACCTGCAAAGCCGCTTCGCCGGTCACGATGACCGGCGAGGCGGCTTTTTTGCTGCAGGCATTGTCCGACGGAAGTCGCATTCCCGTTGGGAGGCTTGGGAAATAACGATATATTGATACCATTCTTCTGAGCAAAAGTTACTAAGCCGAAAGAACTGTTTTCAAACGAAAAAAAACGGTTTATATACACGAGAACAGGAAAAAAGAAGAAATTCCCGATCGTTTTGGCACTAGAGTTACAAAAAGAAAGTTAATTGAAAAACCGTCCGCGCCAAAAGCCTTATTTACTTGGCAAAACTTTTTTTGACACAATGGGTGGCATTAGAAGGAAGGGATCCGATTTTGAGCGGCTGGCTATATGTGCCTTTGGGACTGCTGCTGGCATACAGCGTCGCGACCGACCTCGCCGTACGGAAAATCTACGATCATGCCACGATCCCGGCGCTGCTGTACTTCGTCGCGCTCCATGCGGTCCATCCGGCGGGAGCAGGCATTCTCGCCGCGCTCGGCGGAGCGGCGGGGCTGCTGGCCGCCGGGCTGCTCGTCGCCTTCCTCTCCCGAGGCTTGTTCGGAGGGGGAGACATCAAGCTGCTGGCCGCCATCGGCGCGGCGCTCGGAGCCTTGGGCGGCTTGGCCGCCATGACGGCGGGATTTCTCGCGGCAGGGCTGCTGGCTTGGCCGCTGCTGCTTCTGCGCAGGCTCATGCCCCGCCGCGTCAGCGCGGCAGAGCTGCCGATGGCGCCGTTTTTCGCCGTCGGCGCCGGCGCCGTGATGCTGGCGGCGTGGGCGGGCTGAGCCCGGCTGCCTGCCGCATCCGGATGCCGCCCGCATCCGATTCCGAACGTCCGCCCAGCGCGGCATGGCTCCCATCCGCCCGGATCTGGGCTCCGACGATTCACCGCATTGCCCCTACATCATCGACCAAGAGGTGTTCAGACGATGTTCGAATCCAAGCGGCGCGCGCTGCTGCTGCTGCTGCTCTCGCTAGCCTTCGGAGCGGCGGCCGTCATTCTCTTCTCCAGCTACATGCAGGAAACGAAAGACAGTCTCGGCGAGCTGGTCACCGTGCAGGTGGCGGGCAGCGACATTCCGGCCGGCAGGGTGATCGACGAGACCTTGCTCGAGGAGCAGGAGCTGCCTCGGAAATACATGCTCGACAGCCTGATCGAATCGCCCGCCGATCTGATCGGCCGCGTCTCGATGGTTCCGATCGTCAAAGGAGCCGTCATCACGCAGGCGATGCTGCGCGACAACAGCCTCGTCTCGGGCGACTTCCGCCAAGTGCTGCTGCGCGCCCCGCTGGCGGTGTTCGACGATCAGATCGACGCTTACGATCAGGTCGACCTGCTCATCTCCTACGAGCAGGACGGCGAGGGCGGCCAGACGGCCGGAGCCGACCGGCGCACGACGCAGGTGCTGCTCAAGGGCGTTACCGTCAGCAGCGTGCACAAGACCGGCGACGAGATTACGGCCGTCGGCGTCATGGTCAAGCTCGCGGATGCCAAGAGCGTCGTGTGGGCGCTCAACTACGGCAAGGAGGTGCGGCTGCTCAAGACCGGGAACGCCAAGGCCGCGCAGGAAAAAGGGTCCCTGCCGGACGCAGCCGCGCCGAGCGCTTCGCCGCCCGCGTCTCCGGTCCCGTCGGCCTCGCCGGCAGCGGGCGCCGCATCCGGCGCCGCATCCAGCTCCGGCGCTGCCGGGACCGCGCCGGATTCCGGCACGGCCGGCGCCGCGCCGGGCTCCGGCTCGGCCGCCAAGACGCAGGCTGCCCCGGACTCCGCCGCCAAGCCAAGCCCGTCCGTGAAGCCGTCTCCGTCCGCTTCGCCGGCGAAGGGAGGACAATGACATGAGCGACAACGCCAAGCTCGCCCTCATTACCGACGACAGCCGGCTCATGCAGCAGCTGCGGCAGAACGTGACGTTCCTCAACTTCACGATCGGCGAGCAGATCGCCAAGCCGCGCGAGGCCTACATGGAGCTGAGCCCGGCGGAGCCGCGCGTCGTCCTGCTGGCGGAGCCGCTGGAGGCGATCGACCTGACGGCGGTCGTGCAGCAGCTCAAGAAGGTCAACGAATCGGCGCCGATCCTCTATCTGAGCCGCAGCGGCGACTTCGCCCAGATCCGCGAGCTGTACCGCGCCGGCATCGCCGACGTGCTGCGCATCCCCGACGAGCTCGACCAGCTGGAGGCGTCGGTGCAAAAGGCGCAGCGCCTCGTCCGCGCCTACCGGGGCGGACCTGCGGGGCGCGCGAGCCGCGCGTCCGGCGGCCGCATCTATGCCCTGTACAGCGCGTCCGGCGGCTCCGGGACGACGACCGCCGCGCTTCATTTGTCCCAGATGCTGGCGATGAAGCCCGGCGCGCGCGTGCTGCTCGTCGACCTCAACATGCAGTACGGCGGCCTGCAGCACTACCTGGACATCCAGGCCGAGCGGGATCTCGGCGACCTCAAGTCGGTGCTGCAGGAGCTGACGTACAGCCAGCTGAGCAATGTCCTGTACAAGCTGGACCCGTCCGGCGTCCAGGTGCTGCTGTCCCCGGCGCATCCGCAGGAGGCGGAGACGTTCGGCGGCAGCGACATGGAGCTGCTGTTCAGCGCTTGCCGCCAGCATTTCGACTACATCGTGCTCGATCTGCCCAAGCCGCTCGACGAGGTGTCGATCGCGGCGCTCGGCAACGCCGACCGCGTGCTGTACCTGCTCGCCGTCGACCGTCCGTCGATTGTGCGGATGAAGCATGCGCTGGACATCATCGACCGCTACCATCTGACCGATCCGGAGCAGCTGTCGATCGTCGTCAACCGCCACAGCAAAAAGGCCGACGTGACGCTGGACGATCTCGCCAAGATGGTGTCGGTGCCGGTCATCGGGGTCATCCCGGAGGACGTCAAGCGCGGCCTGCAGACCCGGATGAATGTCGGCAAGCCGCTGCATGTCGAGCCCGGCATGAAGATCAAGCGGATGCGCGGCCCGCTCAAGGAATACGCCGAGCTGGCGAAGCGGCTGCTCCAGGAAGAAGGAGGCGAGGTCCATGTCGATCTTCCAGCGGCTCAGCAGCAGCTTGGACGACAGGCCGGCTTCTGAGAAGCCGCAGGACTTTCTGGACGGACTGTTCAACCACTACAAGGAGCGGCTGCTCAAGGAGACGAACCTCGACCAGCTGATCCGGCTCCCGACCTACCAGAAGCGCAAGACGATCGAGAAGCTGATCACGGAGATGATGGAGCAGGAGAAGGTCATCATCACGCAGATGGACAAGACGCGCCTGCTCGACATGATCCTCGACGATTCCGTCGGCTACGGGCCGCTCGAGCCGCTGCTGCAGGACGACGAGATTACGGAGATCATGGTCAACGGCCCGAGCGAGATCTACATCGAGAAAAAGGGCCGGATCAGCCAGGCGAGCGTCCAGTTCAAGAACCAGGACCATATCCGGCACATCATCGACCGCATCGTCGCCCCGATCGGACGGCGGGTGGACGAGAGCTCGCCGCTCGTCGACGGACGGCTCGAGGACGGCAGCCGCGTCAACGCCGCGATCCCGCCGATCGCCTTGCACGGCCCCGTGCTGACGATCCGCAAGTTCAAGAAGGATCCGTACGGCATGAAGGACCTGCTCGGCTTCGGCTCGCTCTCCGAAAAGATGGCGCGGTTCCTCGAGGCGGCGGTCGCCGGCAAGATGAACCTGCTCATCTCGGGCGGCACGGGCAGCGGCAAGACGACGCTGCTCAACATCGTCTCCGCGGCGATCCCGGTCGGCGAGCGGGTCATCACGATCGAGGACATGGCCGAGCTGCGGCTCGGCCGCAAAAACTGCGTCTCGCTCGAGGCTCGCCCCGCCAACATGGAGGGGACGGGCGAGATCACGATCCGCCATCTCGTCAAGAACGCGCTGCGCATGCGCCCCGACCGCATCATCGTCGGCGAGGTGCGCGGCGGCGAGGCGCTCGACATGCTGCAGGCGATGAACACCGGCCATGAGGGCTCGCTCACGACGATCCACGCCAACTCGCCCAAGGATGCGATGAGCCGGCTCGAGGCGATGATCCTCATGTCCAACGCCTCGATGACGGCGGATGTCGTCCGCCCGTTCATCAGCGCGGCGATCCAGCTCGTCGTGCAGACGCTGCGCCTGCCGGACGGCACGCGCAAGATCGTCTCGATCGCGGAGGCGGCGGACGAGGACGGACAGCTGAAGCTGAAGGAGCTGTTCCGCTACCGGCGGACCGGGACGGACAAAAACGGGCTCGGCATCGGCCATTTCGAGACGACGGGCTACGTGCCGGAGTGCCACGGCAAGATCGCCGCGCTCGGCTACGACCTCGGCCTCGACTTCTACTTGCCGGACCGCGAGGGGGAGATGAGCCATGCCGGAGCATAGCCTGTTCCTGCTGACCGTGTTCGCCGCGGCCGCGCTCGGCCTGTACGGCATGATCGAGCTCGTGCAGGCGCGGCGGGGCATGAACGCGCTCAGCCGCAAGCTGACGCCGCTGCATACCGAGGAGGCGCGCGCGAGCCGCAGCGCCGTCCGCCGGCTGTCGCTGCGGCTCGACGCCTCCGACTACGGGCGAGGCTGGGCGGACCGCCTCCAGGCGGCGCATATCAAGCTGACGCCGCTGCAGTGGCTGTCGCTGCTGAGCGGCGCATGGGCCGTCATCAGCCTGCTGATCGCGAGCCTGCTCAGCCTCGGCTTTCCGTACAACCTGCTCATCGCCTATCTGGCGGTCAACCTCGGCTCCAAGCAGATTCTCAAGAGCCGCCGGCAGAAGTTCGGCGAGCAGATCAACCGGCAGCTGCCGGAAATCTGCCGCATGCTCTCGAGCTGCGTGCGCGCCGGCATGAGCATCCAGCAGGGCATCGATATGGTCGCGCGCGAGATCAAGCCTCCGGCCGGCTTCCTGTTCCAGACGATGTCGCGCGAGCTGCAGATGGGCACCGGCGTCGGCGACGTGCTGGAGCGGGTGCATGAGCGCTTCACGAGCAAGGACATCCGGCTCATGACGCAGACGATCCTCGTGCAGCGGCAGGCGGGCGGCAACCTCGGCGCGGCGCTCGACCATCTGGCGCGCACGCTCGAGGAGCGCGAGCGGGTGAACCGCGAGATCAGCAACCAGACGGCGGAGTCCCGCTACATCGCGGTGACGCTGGCGCTCATGCCGGTCTTTCTCGTGTTCGTGTTCAACATGGTGTTCAAAGGCTTCATCACCCCGATCTTCACGCTGCCGGGCCTGATCCTGCTGGCGGCGGTCGTCGTGCTGATGGCGATCGGCTTCGTGCTGATCCAGAAAGTATCCCGGATAAAGGCGTGATGCAGATGGAATGGCCGGTCAGGCTGCTCTACGCGGCCCTCGGACTGTGGACGCTGTCGATGGCGCTGTTCGGCTGGTTCTGGATCAAGCGGATCTCGCTGATGCAGCGGCTTGGACTCATCGAAAAGGAAAAGAAGAAGAAGGACCGGCTGCCGGCCCGGATCGCCGCCCTCGTCTTCCGCTGGTCCGAGGGGCTGACGCCGCTCGGGCGCAGGTTCAAGCTGTTCGCCAGCGACGAGCTGCTGGAGCGGCGGCTGGCGCTGGCCGGGCACCCGCACGGGCTGACGCTGGACACGTTCTACGGCTTCCGCTTCCTTTGCCTGTTCGCGGGCCTGCTCGTCGGCACGATGCTCTCGCTCATCGGCTTCAGCTCGATCTTCGTGCTGCTGCTGTTCGGCCTCGGCCTCGTCTGGCCGTCGCTCTGGCTGCGCTCGGCCGCAACAGGCCGGCAGGAGCAGATCGGCGTCGACCTGCCGGACTTCATGGACGCGATGAGCGTGACGCTGCAGGCGGGCGTGCCGCTCGATCCGGCGATGAAGCAGATCGTGCGCACGATGGAGGGGCCGCTGCGCGAGGAGCTGAGCCGCTTCCAGCAGGAGCTGGACATCGGCGTGCCGCGCGAGCAGGCCTACATGCGGCTCATGGACCGCAACCAGTCCAAGCCGCTCGAGATGCTCATCCTGTCGCTCCTCCAGGGCAGCCGGCTCGGCGTGCCGATCTCGAGCACGTTCAAGACGCTCGCCGAGGACATGCGCGATGTGCGCGTCTCGGCCGTCAAGGAGCGGGCCGCCAAGGCGGGGCCGAAGGTGACGCTGATCACGACGTTTGTCATCCTGCCCGGCGTCATCCTGTTCATCGTCGGCATGCTGGTGCTCAACTTCATCTACAACCCGGAAGGCATCGGCTTCAGCTGGGACGGGCTGAACGGGCTGTAAGCGGACGGGATTCCCGCTTCCGCAGGCCGCATTCGACTTGAGAGGAGGTGACTTCCCAATGATCCGGACTCTTGGCATTCATCTGTACGCAAAAGCACAGCAAGCGCGCAGCTATCTGAGCAACCAGCGCGGAGCGCAGGCGATCGAGTACATCGGCATCGCGGCCGTAGCCGTCGTGCTGATCATCGCGTTACTCTCAATGTTTGGGGATGGTGGCATTGCTTCGAAGCTCAAGGAGAAAATCGAAGGCTTCATCGACAAGATCAAGATCTAAGGGCGCTTCGGGCGGACGGCAAGCGGTCCGCCCGCTTTTCCGTTCGCTGCGCGACGAGCGCGGGGCGCAGGCGATCGAGTTCGTCGGCATCGTCCCGCTGTTCCTGCTCATGGTGCTCGTCGTCGTGCAGTTCGCGCTCGTCGGCATGACGGCCGTCGTGGCCAAGCAGGCCGCGATGGAAGGCGCTCGCGCCGCGATGGTCGCGGACGGCGCCGGCCCCCATTATGAACAAGCGGTCCGCAACACGGCGGGCAGCTACGGCATCCGTGAAATCTCCCGCTCCGAGAGCGGTGAATATGTGACCGTGCGCGTCGTGCTGGAGTCGCCGATGGTGACAGGCTCGCTGTTCGGCTCCGGCTGGGCGGTGCCGATAAGCACGCAAGTGACGGTCATGAAGGAAAAAGCGAACGAATAGGTTCATGGAGGTGAGACCGATTCGAATCCGCAGCTGGACGCGCGCCCTGATCCTGCTGATGCTGCTGCTGGGCGGCGCGGCGCATGCCGCCGTGCCGGCTCTGGCGGAGGCGGACAGCGGCATCGGCACCGGGCTGGACTCCTATGAGATACCCGACAAAGGCGCGGAGAAGCCGGCCTCCTCGATCGAGGTCGCGGTGCCGGACGGCTCGACCGGCAGGCCGGACTACGACGCCGGCGATGCCGCCTCGCCGGGACCGCCCGATCCGGGGGCGACCGGCGACAGCGACGATACGGACCCGGGATCAGCGGATCCGGGCGAGGTCGATCCCGGCAGCGCCGATCCCGGCCAGACCGATCCGGGCGGGGCGGATCCCGGCGTCACGGATCCCGGCGGGGCAGATCCGGACGGAACGACCGATCCGGGCCGCGTCGATGGCGGGAATACCGACACGGACGGGACGACCGACAGGGACGGCACGACCGACACGGACGGCACGACTGATCCGGATGGGACGACCGATCCGGATGGGACGACCGATCCCGGCAGCACCGATGGCGGCGACACCGAGCCCGGTGATACCGACTCTGGCGACACCGACTCCGGCGACACTGGCTCCGGCGACACCGATCCCGGAGACATCGATCCAGGCACTTCCGATCCTGGCGGCGCCGACACCGACGGCGGCAAGCCGTGGTATGAGAAGCTGTGGGACAATACCGTGCAGTTTGCCAAAGGCGCCGGCGGAGGCTTGCTCGGCGCAGCGATCGTCGTCGGCGTCGTCGTCGGGGTGGCGGCGATCATCGGCATCACGTTCGCGGCGCCGGTCATCATCGCGGCGCTCGTCGTCGGCGCGATCGCGGGCGGCATCTACGCGCTCGTCGCCGGAGACAGCTTCAGCTTCGTCAAGGCGATGGGCATCGGCGGGCTGGCGGCAGGAACCGTGCTGACGCTCGGCCACGCCGGCGTGTTCGGAGCGGTGCGCGGAGGCATCCAGCTCGTCCGCTCCGCCGGCCTCAAGAGCGCGCTGCGCACGGCAGGCTCCCGCATGGCCAGCTTTGCCAAGTCCGCCATGGGCAATCTCAAGAGCGGCTTCCTGAACATGGCGAAGCATCCGGTGGCGGCGTTGAAAAGCACGCTGACGTCGAAGACGTTCCAGTTCAGCACGGCCGTCAACATGGTCATGAACATGGGCATCAAGATGACGTTTGAAGGCAAGCTGCCGACAGTAGGCGAAGTCGGCCTGATGGCCGTCGAAAGCTTCGTCGGCGCGCTTGTCTTCGACCGGGTCGGCGACGCTCTCGGCGCGGCGGCGCGCAGCCCGCTCGGCAAGCGGGTGGCGGCGACCTTTTCCCAGACGTTCGAGAACGTCATGGTCGCGCTGGCGAAGCCCAAGGAAAAGCTGGATCCCGAGACAGCCGCGGCGTCCGGCTTCTTCAAAGGCTTCGTGCTGCAAAGCCTGTTCGGCGGCCGCTTGAACCGGCTGCGCTCCGAGCAGGACATCGGCACCTCGTTCTCCGATCTGGGCGGGCGGACCGTCGAAACGGTCGTTCCGAACCGCAACCGGACGATCACCAACATCGAGCTCAATCGGATCTGGAACGACACGGCGAACGCGAACAACATCAGCCGCTGGGACGATAGCGGCAATCGCGTGACCCAGCGACAGCTCGACCAGCTGCAGCGGAATCAGGACGCGCTCGACCGGCTGCAGAGCCGCGAAGGATCGCTGCAGGAAGCGGTGGAGGTCGGCGGCGACGAGGCGATCAAGCAAGGCAAGCCGCTGCTGGACAAGAATTGACTCGGAAAGGAAGCTTTCCATGATCGAAAAAATCAGACGCATGGATGAAAAGAAGCTGACCAAGGCGATGACGGCGGCCAATATCTTCTTCATCGCAGGCTGCTTCCTGATCGCGTATCTCGGCGGCAACCATGACTATATTACCTTCGAGACCGGCATCTGGCTCTTCCTGTTGTTTTTCCTGCCCGCGCTGGCCGTCATGATCCTGATGTACATCCGGGGCGACGCGCAGACGCGGCGCTCCTACCTCATCCGGATCGTGCTGGCGGTCGTCGTGTTCGGCGGGCTCAACCTGTATCGCTTCTATATGAATTGACTCTGTGACTCTACTACCCGGCTGCGCAAGCCGGAAAAAAGGCTGTGAATCGATGAAGCCCTCTTCTACGAGCAAGGCCGCAGCCTTGCTGCTGCTCACCGGCATGGTCGCCGCAGCCTGCTCCGGCGGCAACGCCGAGCAGCCGTCGCCCAAACCGTCGGCGGCCGCTTCGCCGTCCGCGACCGAAGGACCGGTCGGCACGCCGGTGCCGACCGCATCCGCGGCGCCGGCATCCGTCGTCGTCACGGATATCGGCGATCACAAGTTCCGCGAGCAGATCGTCAAGCTGCTCGAGAGCGGGATCGCGACGCCCTCTTCAGGAGGCTTGTTCGAGCCTTCCGCGCCGGTCACGAAGGGCGATTTCCTCCGTTGGATGACCGCTTACGACGACAAAGGCCTGGAGGACGCAGACCTGTCGAAGCCGCCGATGTATCCCGATCTCGAAGCGGACAGTCCCGATTACGGCTGGATTCATGGACTGGTCGAGGCAGGCCGGCTCGGGGCCGAGCCTGGCAAGCCGCTGCAGCTGGACGGGCCGCTGCAGCGCGGCGAGCTGGCGCGGCTGTGGGCCTGGTACCAGGACCGCGCGTCGATTAAGAATTCGAATCGGGACCGTCTTTCATCCGAGGTGGTGATCATGAGCCGCGAGGACCGCAAGGAGATTCCCGAGCCTTACATTCGCGCGGTCGCGCACTATGTATCCGTGGCAGACGGGAAGCCGTATCTCCGGACGTTCGGCGACACGTCCCGCCTGGCGGCAGAGGCGCTCGTCAGCCGCTCGCAGGCCGCGTACTGGATCGTCGAGAACGCGGGCGAGGAGTCGGGCGGAGACGGCTTCTCGCCTCCCGCGCCTAAGGTGCAGGTCGAGGTCCAAGGCATCGAGGAGGCCGCCCCCGCTGCCGCCCCGTCCGACATCGCCGGCCACAAGCGCGAAGCCGCCGTCGCCAAGCTGGCCGGACAGGTCGCCGGCGTGCTGGACGGCTCGGGGGCTTTCCGCCCGGACGAGCCGATCCTGCGCTTCGAATTCATCCGCTGGATGGCGGCGTACGACGACAAGGGCGTCATTCCTTTCCGCGCGCCGGAGCCGACCTACTCCGACGTCAAGCAGCAGGACGAAGGCTACGAGCTGGTGGAGGGCCTGACGCAGGCCGGCATCATCTCGGGCTTCCCCGACGGCACGATGCGGCTGTCCGAGCCGCTCACCCGCGAGCAGCTGACCGTGCTGTGGGGCTGGTACCAGCGCTACGGCCTCGTCGTCAAGCCTTTGGCGGCGGAGGTATCCGAGGTCAATCTGCGCAACTTCGAGGATCGGGACAAGGTCGGCAAGATCTTTCTCGGCGGCGTTCAAGCCTACGTCAGCTCGAACTGGGACACGCCGCCGTACCTCGATACGTTCGGAGCGGACAAGAAGCTCGAGCCGCAAAAGCCGGTCACGCGCGCCGAGGCGGCCTACTGGATCACGCAGAATGCCGAAGTCGAGGCGGAGGACTGAGATGGACGCGCTCGACGGAGCGAGGCGCGGCCGGCTGGCGCGGCTGCTGCGCGACGAACGCGGAGGCATGTCGCTGCTCGGCATCGGCATGATGGCGATGTTCATTCTGCTCGCGATCTATCTGTTCTACTTCTACACGGTGTTCATCGAGAAGCGCCAGGCGCAGAACGTCGCGGACGCGGCGGCGCTGGCGGCGGTGGAGACGATCAAGGAGCTGTACGAGGAAGCGCTGGAGCAGGAGGCGGGCGTCCAGGCGCGCAAGCTGCATGAAGGCGAGCAGGAGGCGCGGAGGACGCCGGAGCCGACTCCTACGCCCGTGCCGACGCCGACGCCGAGCTCGCCGGCGGGAGAGCTGCCGGACGCGACCGCCACGCCGACGCCGAGCGCTCTGCCATCCGAGCGGGGCGAATTCGACGACGAGCGCCTCTATGACGAGATCGTCGAGGAAGAGCGGTTTCGCGATGCCGGCTGGCTGTCGGACAACTGGATGCGCATCGTCCGGGAACGGTATTTCGCCGACTCCTTCACCGCCACGCGCAACGGCGATCTGCTCTACGACACGGTCAAGCGCCAGTCGGGCCGCATCAGCGCGGCCGCCCGCGAGACGGCCCGGCGCAACGAAGGCTTGCCGAACGGCGGACTGGAGTTCCCGTACGAGCGCAAGCCGAAGTTCCTGCTGGAGTCGGGCCGTACGATCACCCTCGAGACGATCGGCATTCGGAGCGACTTGACGGCCAAGGCGGCGGCGGCGCTCGGCTCCAAGGAGATTCCGATCGACGTCAGCAGCAAGGTGCCGATGATGATTTACTGGTAGGCAAGGCAGCAGGGCTAGGCCGGCTCTTCCGAGCGGGCAGCGAAACCGACAAGCGCCATGGAGGCGGCTTAGGCGCCTCCCTGGCGCTTTTTTTGGGCTTGGAGAGATCGGGCCAAGCGCAGCCATCCATGTGAAATAATGGGAATCGACCTGAAATCCGATGCCTAGGAACGGTTGTCCCGTCCTGCTACGCTGGAGGAGAGAGGAGCTGATGGCGACAAAATATGAAAGCGTTTCCTTATCGGCTTGATCTCCATCCCATTTCCCAAGGAGGACCATGATGAACAAACGAATCGCCTGGCTGCTGCTGCTCAGCCTGCTCGCCGCGGTCGCCGTCCCGGCCGGAGCGGCTACCGCCTATAGCGGCGAGGTCGCGCTCGGCGCGGGCTCGTACTCGACGGTGCTGCCGCCCGGAGCGGTCAACGTGCAAAGCCAGATCTACAAGACGGGCAACGTCACCGGCGCGATGCCGACCAACGACTGGTGGAGCAACCTCGCCTGGGACACGTACTCGGAAGCCCAGTATCCGCATCCGCTGGCGATGAAAAACGGCTCCGGCGGCATCCGCATCTACTATCCGGGCAACCGGATCACGGCCAACTCGAGCTGCGTCTGCGGCTGGATCAACGACATCCACGACTTCACGGTCGGCCACTCGGCCGTCGCGAGCTTCCCGGACGCCAAGGTCGACGGCTTCAGCGACTGGTTCGTCAAAGCCCAGTACAAGAGCGGCGCGAGCGAGATGAACGTCAGCTACGGCCACGGCTCGCCGTATGTGTATTTCACCTACGCGGGCGGCAGCCCGAAAATCAGCTTTTATGACACGCCGACGATCTGGTCGGGCAGCGCCTCGACGCCGGTGCTCGGCATCACGGTCGCGGGCGCGCATTACGGCCTGTTCGGCGCCAGCGGCACGACGTGGAGCGGCATCGGCGGCAAGACGCTGACGAACAGCGGCACGAGCTACTTCTCCGTCGCGGCGCTGCCGGACAACTCCGCGGCGACGCTGTCGAAGTTCGCCCAGTACGCCTACTCGCATGTGACGGGCACGACGGCCAGCTATTCGTACAACGCCTCCGCCAGCGAGGTGACGACGACGTACGCGTTCACGACTCAGGCCAAGCAGGGCACGCAGACGGGCACGCTGTTCGCGCTCTATCCGCATCAGTGGAAGAACAGCAGCACGGCGCTGACTTCGTACACCTACAACTCCGTGCGCGGCCAGATGAAGGTGGGGGAAGGAAGCTCCTTCCAGACGAAGATGAAGTATTACGGAGTATTGCCTAGCCTGCCGGACAAAGGCTCGTACAACCGCCAGCAGCTGCAGCAGTACGTCGACCAGGCGGAAGCCGAGACGTACACGGGCGACGGCGACACGTACTGGATCGGCAAGCGCCTCGGCAAGCTCGCCTCGCTCGCCCCGATCGCCGACCAGGTCGGCGACACGACGGCGGCGAACAAGTTCCGCAGCGAGATCAAGACGATCCTGCAAAGCTGGTTCAAGTCGAGCGACAGCGCCGGCAATCTGAAATCGTCGCAGGTGTTCTACTACAACAACACCTGGGGAACGGTCATCGGCTACCCGGCCAGCTACGGCTCGAACAACGAGCTGAACGACCATCATTTCCACTATGGCTACTTCATCAAGGCGGCCGCCGAGATCGCACGCGTGGACAAAGCCTGGGCGACGCAGTGGGGACCGATGGTCAACCTGCTCATCCGCGACATCGCGAGCAGCAGCCGCAG
Organism: Paenibacillus pasadenensis; assembly: GCF_002864175.1. Lineage (NCBI taxonomy): Bacteria > Bacillati > Bacillota > Bacilli > Caryophanales > Paenibacillaceae > Paenibacillus > Paenibacillus pasadenensis. The sequence goes on from NZ_NFEZ01000004.1 coordinate 902,794, forward strand.
CGACTCGATGTTCCCGTACCTGCGCAACTTCGATCCGTACGCGGGCCACTCCTGGGCGGCCGGCCATGCGCGCTTCGGCGACGGCAACAACAACGAATCCTCCTCCGAGGGCATGAACGCCTGGGCGGGCATGATCCTGTGGGGCCAGGCGACCGGCGACACGACCGCGCGCGACACGGGCATCTACCTGTACACGACCGAGATGAACGCGATCAACGAATACTGGTTCGACGTCAACAACCAGAACCGACCGGCCGGCTTCACGCGCTCCACGGCGAGCATGGTATGGGGCGGCAAGACCGTCGGCGACGGCACCTGGTGGACCGGCAACCCGGAGGAAGTGCACGGCATCAACTGGCTGCCCTTCACCGGCGCCTCGCTCTACCTGACGCAGTACCCGGACTACACGACGCGCAACTACAACGCGCTGGTGTCGGAGAACGGCGGCACGAGCTTTGACGCGTGGGAGGACCTGATCTACATGTACCGCGCGATCTCGAACCCCGGCGAAGCCAAAAGCTTCTGGACCTCGCGCGGCGGCGCGCTGTCGGCAGAAGCGGGCAATTCCAAAGCGTTCGCGTACCACTGGATCTACAATCTCGACGCGATCGGCAACCAGGACCGCACGGTCACGGCCAATACGCCGGCCTATGCCGTGTTCAACAAAAACGGCGTGAAGACCTACACCGCCTACAACCTGACGAACTCGGCGATCACGGTGACGTTCTCCGACGGCAAGACGATGAGCGTGCCGGCGAACGGCTCGGCGACGGAAGGCGCGGGCGGCAGCAATCCGACCCCGACGCCTACACCAACGCCAACGCCGACGGCGACGCCAACGGCGACACCGACGCCGCCGGCTGGCCAGACCTACACCCATGCGGACTTCACCGCCACGGTGACGAAGAGCGGCTCCTCGGAGTCGATCGCGTTCACGCCCAGCACCGCCGCGGTCTATGTGGACGTCCACTATCTTGTGAACGGAGCGAACCAGCAGAACGTGCGCATGGTCAAGAGCGGCTCGACCTGGACGCACACGATCCAGGGGCTGGCCTCCGGGCAGTCGATCGAGCTGTGGTTCACCTACGAGAAGAGCGGCCCTCAGTATGATTCGCCGCATTATACGTATACACATTAGCGATTAGACAGGCGGCGTAGGAGCAACGACTAAAGGAGCGTCCGTACCGTTCTAACGAGCGGTTCGGACGCTTTTTCGGTTGGAACCCGTTATAGTCGTTTTTGCTCCGCCTTGAAGCTCCCGGCGGTGTTAGGATGAATGAGAAGACATCATTCGATGGCCGATAGGGGGCAGATTCATGGGAAATCATGTTTCATCTAGCGGGGAGGATCAGCTCTTCCAGCTCGACGGGGAGCACATCATGCTGAGAGAGTTCATCGCCGAGGATCTGGATCGTTTTCACTCCTTGACCTGGCAGCCGGAGATTCATTCCTACTTGCCGGGCTGGAACGTATCCAAGGACACGCGCAAGGAGTGGCTTCTCCAATATGAGATTCCGGAGACCAAGCGGTTTCTGCAGGCGGTCAAGCAAAAAGAAGACGTCGGCGAGCTGCGTCTTCGGTTGGGTATTTTTTGAAGGAGACGGGGGAGCTGATCGGCTGGTGCTGCTCCGGAATCAAGGATGAGCTGCCCTGGCCGAACCGCGAGATCATGTACGCCGTCTCCAAGGATCATCGAGGCAGAGGCTATGCGGCTCAAGCGGCACAAGCGATGATACGTTATTTGTTTGATCAGGCCGATGTCGAGGCTCTGTGCGCGGTCGCGCTTGTCCGCAACCTGCCGTCCAATCGAGTCCTCGAAAAATGCGGGTTTGATTTTCAGGGCAGGCTGGAGATCGAGCAGGATGAGTACAACTCTTATGTTCTCCGAAGGAGCAATGGGGAGAGGGCGATGACGGAATAGACATGAGGAAAATTCTTGTTGGAATCTCGGACACTTGCCTAGCTGACTTGGATTAAGCTTTGGCTGCGGGAAGAATACAAAACAGGTAAGCGCGGCAGCATGTCGCGTTTACCTGTTTTCTCGTTGTCGTGGATTGGGGGAGTGCGGGGAAGGGCAAGGTGTGGCAGGCGTTAATCGCTGGAGCTCGGGCATTTCTTCCTTCTTCCCGTGTAGGAAGCGACGTTAGGATGTTATTGTGCCATACGTGGCCATGTTTAGTTTTAGTCCATGCTCCCCATGGGGGAGTAACTCAAAGCCCCTTTCTGGCCCCGAGCCCTCCTGACCGTTTCAACCCATGCTCCCCGTACGGGGAGTAACCTTGATGAAGTACATGCCGATCAGCGTCGAGTTCTCGTTTCAATCCACGCTCCCATGCGGGGAGCGACGATGATCGGAAACGTGCTGGCGATGGTCTACGAAGTTTCAATCCACGCTTCCCATGCGGGGAGCGACGCCGGCCCGGGCGATCTTGTGCGTGCCTTGATTGCGTTTCAATCCACGCTCCCCACACGGGGAGCGACCGACACCAGTTTGCCAATGAGATGATTGACGCGGTTTCAATCCACGCTCCCCACACGGGGAGCGACGGAGAGCTTGAAAATCCAGAGCAACGGGACGCCATGTTTCAATCCACGCTCCCCACACGGGGAGCGACGTTGGGCTGTTTTACGTCGGGACTTCCAATACCGTTTCAATCCACGCTCCCCACACGGGGAGCGACGTTGACGCTCCTTCTGCTGATGCCGGCGCATCATGGTTTCAATCCACGCTCCCCACACGGGGAGCGACGGACGAGGCGGTGTTCCATAACCGTTATCCGTCCGTTTCAATCCACGCTCCCCACACGGGGAGCGACGGCAAGGGTCGTAACGGATTGGCTCTGGAGGGTATCGGTTTCAATCCACGCTCCCCACACGGGGAGCGACGAGACGGGCAACAAGCGCCGCCTGACCGGTCCCGAGTTTCAATCCACGTTCCCCACACGGGGAGCGACTACGCGACGCTCTCGACCAAAATCGGCAACATCTCGTTTCAATCCACGCTCCCCACACGGGGAGCGACGAGTATGCAAACTTAATGTTTGACAATACATTTGCGTTTCAATCCACGCTCCCCACACGGGGAGCGACAGGAGATCAACGCGAATGTCTTTTTGATGGAACAGGTTTCAATCCACGCTCCCGGTACGGGGAGCGACCTCTCCCCCTTCGTGTCCATCTTGATGACCTTGGGGTTTCAATCCACGCTCCCGGTACGGGGAGCGACGAGGGAATACACGGATATGATCGAGGAAGCGAAGGTTTCAATCCACGCTCCCGGTACGGGGAGCGACGCGCGGAGGCGGTCGCCGTCTTCCGGCGGATCAAGTTTCAATCCACGCTCCCGGTACGGGGAGCGACGTTCGTCGCCTGCTTGAGCAGGGCCAAAAGCTGGGGGTTTCAATCCACGCTCCCGGTACGGGGAGCGACTATCCACTGGCTGACCTGCAACGGTACCTATCAGATGTTTCAATCCACGCTCCCGGTACGGGGAGCGACGCAATCAGCAATCTCCGCAAAAGCCGCAATCGCATGTTTCAATCCACGCTCCCGGTACGGGGAGCGACAGCGAAAAAATGCAGTTACATACCCTGCAGGTATGTAACCATCCTCTTTTCCTACTTCAATCAACTTAAAAAGTATGACCACATTCTTGACATAATCGATAAAGTGTGATTTCAGGCTCGATTCGACAAGTTTCGAGGTGCGAATCCCCCGGGGTTTTCATGGGAGCTTGGCATTCGCACCAAGCACCCGCTCTACTTTCAATCATACTTGATCTTCATTACGCTGCCAATGTCTTCCTTATCGGGCCGGAAGCGCCGTGCTTCCATCGCCTCCAACCTGCCTCCACGCGAAGCCGTCTGAAAGCCAAGCAGGGCTGCCCCCGCGCCGTGAGACGGCGTCGGGAACAGCCCTGCGTTCATTCCATAGATCCTACTCCATCTTCTCCTGGTTGTTGATGTCGATCTGGCCTTCGAACACGTAGGCGTTGTTCAGCATCATGACGTCGCGGAAGAACTGCAGCGGCACGTACGTCTTGCCGTCGACGAGCGCCGGAGCGGCGCCGAGCTCGATTGGAGCCATCTTGTTGTAGACGTAGTAGTCCTTGCCGATCGTCAGCGTCGTGGCGAGGCCGATGCGGCTCGACTTGGTGGACGTGTCCCATGTCAGCTTCTGGCCGAGCGCCTCGACGACGGCGCGCAGCGGCACCATGACCGTGCCGTCCTTGCTCGTATACGGCGATGGACCGGCCAGCTTCTTGCCTTCGACGACGATCGGGAAGCCCGATACGTCAGGCGTGTCGGCTATCGGCTCCTCCAGCGTACCCGGCTGCTCCGGCAGCGTGCCGATCGGCGGCACGGCTTCTTCGAACAGCACGACGATCTGCTCCGGCGACGTCTGCGGCGGCAAGCTGCGTGTCGTCACGCTGTATTTGACCGCCAGGGCGCGGCCCTTCAGGTCGCCGGTGAACGCCGTGCCGTCCTCAAGCACGAGCGGGGTCTGCTCGGAAACGTTGAGCACGAGCTGGCCGTCCTCGCTGATCAGCTGTCCGGCGTCGCCTTCCGCAGCCTTGAAGCGGTCGACCTTCCACGAAGCAGTTTCTTCGACCGGCACGAGCACCTCGGCCTCGAATTGCGGCGGGTAGATCATGAGCATCGGCTTCTTGGCGTCGTAGTAGGCGTTCCACTTCGTGCCCGCCTGCAGCTTGTCCGGGGCGGCGACGTAGGTGTCGCCGGAGACGGTCACGTTGGCGATGATCTCGCCTTTGTCATCCTGGAGGGAGACGGTCTTGGCGCCTTCCTTCGTCTTGCTGTCGGAGATTTCCTTCACCGTTCCGGTGACGCTCATATAGTTCGGCACGGCCGGCTGCTGCTGCTCGTTCTGGACGCTCGAGTCCGGCAGCGGCGCGGAGATCGGCACGATCGCTCCCGCCGGGCTGGCGGCGATGACGGAAGATGCGGCAAGGGACAGGGCTGCGACGGACAGCAGGGCTGGAATCGTCTTGGTCGGTTTTTTCATTGCTTTAGTCACTCCTGTTCGGTTATGGGGGTCTGGATACGAGTTATTACCCGTCTTCCTTCTCCCAAACGCGCCGCTGCGTCGGAAGGTTGCATGCCCAAGGCGGAAAAAAACCTGATTTTACCGCAACCTTTCGGGTTGCTGCTGCGTCAGGCGATGCTATTCTCTTCCAGTTGCGACGCGTTCGCCTGTCGACAATCAACACAAATTCGATTATAATCTAATTAGATTGTAATCGAAGGAGTGATGGCATGACGGGGCTTTCGAAGCGGCCGCCTAAGCTGATTCCCGCCTGTTGGAGCACGGAGCGCCTGACGGTTCGGGAGGTGTCGCCGGAGGACGAGACGGCGGCGAGCCGTCTGTTCGTCGAGGCGGGTCCGCTGCCGGAATGGACCGGCCGTTCGGCCGAAGAAGGCTATGTCGGTCGGGTGCTGAAAGGGAATCCCGATGTGCCCCCTGGCGGCAGCGCGGATCGGGTCCGCCTGCAGCTCGCCTGGCTGCGGGAGGAGGACGGCGCCGCGCGGCCGGCCGCCATCCTGGAGCTGTACCACGGTTATCCGGGCGAGGAGGATTTGTACATCGGTTATTTTGGCGTCGACGCTTCGTTGCGGGGGACTGGCATCGGGCGCGAGCTCGTCGAGGGCATCGCCGCGCAGGCCGAAGCTCTCGGCTTTCGCAGGATAAGGGCGGCGGTTGATTTGAAAAATTGGACCGGACTCCGCTTTTGGGTTACGCTGGGATTCGCCGAGGCGGTCAAGGTGGTCGGCGACGCCGTGCTCAGCGCTTCGACGTTCGGGCAGATCGAGCTGGCGCGCCGGCTCGGCTAGCGCAGCCGGTTTCGGGCGAAACAACGACCAAGGCCCCCGTCCCGATCAGGGACGAGGGCCTTGGCAGACCGCCGGAGGACGCTGCTCAGCCGAGCTTGGCCAGCTCGCGCCGCACGATCGGGGCGACCTTCGTGCCGAGCAGCTCGATCGAGCGCAGCACGTCGCGATGCGGCACGGCGCTGACGTCGACATGATGGAAGAAGCGCGTCACGCCGAGGTTCTTGTGAAGCAGCAGGATCTTCTCCGCGACGTACTCCGGATCGCCGACGTACAGCGCGCCGCGCGGATCGCAGGCGGCGTCGAACGCCCGGCGGTCGAAGCTCGCCTGCCAGCCGCGCTCGGCGCCGATCTTGTTCATCTGCGCGCGGTACGGCTCATACAGCAGGTCGGCCGCGGCCTGCTTCGTGTCGGCGAGGAAGCCGTGGGAGTGCGTCGCGATCTGCAGCTTGGACACGTCGTGTCCGGCTTGGGCGGCGGCGCGCTTGTACAGGTCGACGAGCGGCGCGAAGCTCTCCGGCATGCCGCCGATGATCGCATAGGCGACAGGCAGGCCGAGCAGGCCGGCGCGGATCGTCGACTGAGAGTTGCCGCCGGTGGCGATCCAGACCGGCAGCGGATCCTGCACCGCGCGCGGATAGACGCCGCGGTCCTCGATCGCCGGGCGCAGGCCGCCGCGCCAGCTTACCTTTTCCGACTTGGCGATGTCGAGCAGCAGCTCGAGCTTCTCGTCGAACAGCTCGTTGTAATCGTCGAGGCTATAGCCGAACAAAGGGAACGACTCGATGAACGAGCCCCGTCCCGCCATGATCTCGGCGCGTCCGTTCGAGATGCCGTCGAGCGTCGCGAACTGCTGGTACACGCGCACGGGATCGTCGGACGACAGCACCGTCACGGCGCTCGTCAGGCGGATATGCTTGGTCTGCGCGGCCGCGGCCGCCAAAATGACCGCCGGCGCGGAGCCGGCGTAGTCCGGGCGGTGATGCTCGCCGATGCCGTAGACGTCGAGCCCGACCTGATCGGCGAGCACGATCTCCTCGACCGCCTCGCGCAGCCGCTCGGCGTGATTTTTCGGCTGGCCCGTCCCCGGATGCGGCGCCGCCTCTAGGAACGTGCTGATGCCGATTTCCATCGATGCCATATCGTTCATCTCCAATCTGGATGCTTCATGGCTTCATAATACTATAAAATATAATGTTTCTCAACTATAGTAAGTTAAAAGGGGGAGCTGGAATGCGGAAGACCGATGTCCGTCCGTGGACGCCGCAATGGCGGGAGCGGGCGGAGACGGAGATGGCTTGGCTCGAGGCGATGCTCGGCGGCGAGCTGCTGGAGCTTCATCACATCGGCAGCACGTCGATCGAGGCGATCGGCTGGGCCAAGCCGGTCGTCGACCTGCTCGCCGTCGTGCGCAGCGTGCAGGCGCTGGACGCGCTGGAGGACGCCTTTGCGCAGCTCGGGTACGAGGCGAAGGGAGAGAACGGAATTCCCGGACGTCGCTTTTATGCTCAGGGAGGCGACCGGCGAACCGCGCATCTGCATGCGTTCGAGGCGGGAGCGCCGCAGATCGGCGTCCACCTGCGGTTCCGCGACTATCTGGAGGCGCATCCGGAGCGCGCGCGAGCGTACGGCGAGCATAAGCGCGAGCTGGCGGAGCGGTTCCCGGACGATACGCATGCATACCAGGAGGCCAAGCAGCCGTTCGTGCAGCGGCTCGTGCAGGAGGCGGAGGCATGGGCGGAGGCGGCGGAAAGGATGGCGGCTGAAGATGCCGAGGCGCGGAAGCTGGAAAGCGAGTCCGGAGAAGGCTCCGCTCGCCCGCCGCGCCGTTCCGAGGACGAGATGATGGCGCTCATCCTCGGCGTCGCCCGGGCGGACGAGCGCGTCCGCGCCGTCTGCCTGAACGGCTCGCGCGTCAACCCGCTGGCGCCGCGAGACAAGCTCCAGGACTTCGACGTCGTCTACCTCGTGACGGAGCTGGACGCATACCTCGCCGACGACAGCTGGATCGACGTGTACGGCGAGCGCGTCATCCTGCAGATGCCGGAGCGCATGGGGCTGATCCCCCTGGACGGCGGCGGGCGCTTCGCCTATCTGATGCAGCTCGCGGACGGCAACCGGATCGACCTGCGGCTCATCCCGCTGGAGCAGACGGACGCATACTTGGCCGAGGACCGGCTGACCCGCATCCTGCTCGACAAGGACGGCAGGCTGCCGGAGCTGCCGGAGCCGAGCGACGCGGACTTCCATGTCCGGCCGCCGCGCGGAAGCGAGTTCGCCGACTGCGCCAACGAGTTCTGGTGGGTGTCGACCTACGTCGCCAAGGGGCTGTGGCGCGACGAGCCGCTGTACGCGCTCGACCATCTGAACGGCCCGGTGCGGGCGATGCTGCTGCAGATGCTGGACTGGCAGGCTGGAGCTCGGCACGGCTTCGCCGTCAGCACGGGCAAAAGCGGCAAGTACCTGGACCGCTGGCTGCCGGCCGAATCGTGGCAGGCGCTGCTCGCGACCTACCCGTCCGCGGACCGCGAGTCGGTCTGGACGGCGCTGCTGCGCATGGCCGAGCTGTTCGGCTCGTCGGCGCGCGATGTCGCCGCCCGGCTGGGCCTGGCGTATGACGAGGAGGAGGAGCGCCGCGTGCGCCGCTATCTGCTCGAGGTGAAAAGCGATACGGGACAGCGCTAGCGCCCCGGCCGGCCGGCTTCAAGGCTCCGCCCGGCACCGCGGCGGCCGCGCTCCAGCCCGCGCCCGAGGCGCGTCCGAGGCGTGTCTGCCGCATGGCCGACGCGCCTCTCTTTGCGAGACGGGAACCTTTTCTCCATGCAGCGCGTCCGTAGGAAGGAAGAGGAGGGAAAGTCATGAAACGAATGCTGCACCCGAAAGCGCTGGTCGCGCTGCTGCTCGCCGGCCTGCTGGCGGGCGGCTGCTCGTCCGGGCCGGAGCTGCCGTCCGGCAGCGGAGCTCAGGCCTCGTCCGGGAGCCCCGCTCCGGCTGAGTCGCAGGCAGAAGCCGGAGCGCTGCCCGAGCAAGGACGGGCGGCCGTCGTCAGCCGTTCGCTCGGCTTCGGCGAGGTCAACCCGGCTCCGCTCGCGCTGTTCGAGGAGAGCGCGGAGATCGAGCCTTTCGAGGAAGCGATCCGCTCCAGCGAGCGGATCGAGGGCATCCTGGACGTGGCCGAGCCCGACCTCGACCTCGTGCTGCAGAGCGAGAGCGGCGCGAGGAAGGCGTATCATCTGTGGCTTCCGCTCGGCGGTCCCCGGACGGAAGGGATGAAGGGCATGGCGATGGAGGTCGCAAATACCCATACCGGGTACACGATCTCTGCGGCGGCGGCGAAGCAGCTGGCGGAGCTTGTCTTGAGCAAGGGCTACACGTCCGAGCAAGCTGTCAAGAACGGCGACGTCGTTTTCGGCCTCCGAGGGCAGTTCAACGCGGACGTCTGGCAGGCGTTCGCCGAGAAGGTCGGGCGGGGCGAGGAGGCGGCCGTCCAGATCACGTCGTATACGATCGAGGGGGCTCCGATCTTCGAGAACCTGTCGCTTGAAGACGGCACGATCCGCTACCGGAGAGACGACCGCTTCGACGGCTATGCCGCCAAGGAGCATCCCCGGATCTACTTCTGCAAGCGGCTGGAGGAAGGGGAGGCCGGCGAGGACACGGTCTATTCGCTGGCGGAGTGCGGGGAGGAAGCCTCGCCGTTCCTGCTGCGGCTGAGCGGCACGGGCGGCGGGAGCTAGATGAAAAAGGAGGAGAAGCCCATGATGGAGCATCTCGTATCGTTCAAATTCAACCGGCCGCTGGAGGCGGCCGAGCAGGAGGAGCTGCTCGCGCTGCTGCGCGGGCTGCGGGGGCAGGTGCCGGGCATCATCGAGCTGACCTGCGGCTTCAATGAGACGGAGGAGACGGACAACATCCACGGCTTCACGCTCGGCCTGCGCGTCACGTTCACGGATCGGGAGGCGTTGCGCGACTACGGTCCGCATCCGGCGCATCAGGCGTTCGTCGCGCGGCTGGACGGGCTCGTGGAGCAGGTCGTCGTCGTCGACTACCCGTTCGGATGAGCCCGGCCGAGGACAAGACGATCTACCTGATCCGCCACGCCCGCGCGTCCGGCCAGGAACCGCAGGCCGAGCTGACGGCGGAGGGAGCGGTCCAGGCGGAGCGCCTGGCGGAGTTTCTCGCCGGCCGCGGCATCGAGCGCATCGTCTCGAGCCCGTACTTGCGGGCGCTGGATACGATCGCGCCGTTCGCGGCGGCGGCGGGACTGCCGGTCGAGGAGGACGCGCGGCTGGCCGAGCGCGTGCTGTCCGCCGCGCCGCTGCCGGATTGGGAGGAGCGGCTGCGCGCCTCCTTCCTCGATCCGGAGCTGCGGCTGGAGGGCGGCGAAAGCGGGCGCGAGGCGCTGGAGCGAGGCCAGGCCGCGATCGCGGAGCTGGAGCGGAGCGTGGGCGCTGGCAAGGCCGGGGCGGCGGTATCGCACGGCAACCTGCTGGCGCTGCTCGTCGGGGCGTTCGACCCGTCGTTCGGCTATGACGGGTGGCGCGCGATGCGTAATCCCGATGTGTTCGAGCTCGCGATCGGCGAGGGCGGAGCCCGGATCAGGCCGATCCGGGACGGCAAGTAACGATGGACCGGCAGCGGGGCTGCCGGTTTTTTTCGCCTCCGGCGGGCATGCGTGTGACGGAATTCACGGTATCATCCGCCCGGATCGGGTAAGGAAGGAGAGGACGGCGCCGAATGGAGGGAACGCGCATGAGCACGAGCCAGGCATGGCGCCGGCAGCGTGCATGACGGCGCAGCTGCCCCATGCTGCAGGATCTAACGACGAATCAGCTCGCTAGAGCCTCTTTTTCACGTCTCCCCGGAATCTAACGACGCGCCAGACGCTAAGAAAGCCAAATTCCTCTGAAAACGAGGAATTTCAGCCGTTTTTCAGCGGTTAAGCGTCTCACGCGTCGTTAGCTTCGCCAACAGGCGGTTTTCTGCTGTCTAACGAGCTCAGGCGTCGTAAGCCTCGAAGCAAGCATGCGCATCGGACTGCCCCGCAACGAATCGGTCCCATGGCGCGTCTAACCGATGTTCATATCGATATCTGGATTGTGAAAGGAGAGGCGCCCATGACGATATCCCCCTGGCTCTGGCCCTTGCCCGTGCTGGCTGTGCTGGCGCTGGCCTTCATCTATAGCCGCCGCAAGGAGCAGGAGCGCCATCTGCTCTGGAAGCTGCTCGGCTATCTGCTGCTCGGCGCCTTCATGCTGCGTCTGAACGGCTTCCCGCTGCCGCTCGGCTATGCGCTGTTCCTGCTGCTGCTCCAGGCGAAGCCCAAGCCGAACCGCGCCGCCAAGCACAGCGCCGCGTTCGCGGGCTTGCTGCTGTTTTTCCTGACGCTTGCCTTGCCGGCAGCCGAGCAGGGCTGGCTCGAACGCGAGCGCAGCTATCCGGTGGAGGCGGCCCAGATCTCGCAGCTGTCCCTGCAGGATGATTGGGAGCGGTTCAAGGGAGAAGACGCCGCGAGCTCCGAGGATCGGCTGGAGCGCTTCGAGTTCGTCTATGACCGGAGCGGGGCGGTGATCCAGTTGAACTATGCGGTCAACGTCTGGAGCGGGAACGGCTCGTATCGCTACCAGGTCGAGTACGCGCCGGAGAAAGGCCATGCGGTCGTGCAGCGGCTCGGCCGAGATGGCGGAGGCTCGCCTCCCGATGGGTTAAGCGCCGAACTGGTGCTGGAGCGCCTGCGGCCGGAAGTTCTGGCCGAGCTTGCTCCCGCGCCGGAGAGGGCGGATGCGGACCGGCTGCGGCTGGAGGTGCCGACGATGTGGTTCGCCAACGGTACGGCGTCATTGGATCCGAAGGGCTTCCAGCCCGCCTTCCGGATCGGCCACGACGGCGAGGTAGAGCCGCTGCCGAACGTAGCGGAGCCGTACGAGACAACCGCTGCGGTCGTCGTGTACGGCTGCCGCGATCCGGAGCTGTTCGAGGGCTGCTCCGCGCCCGCATACTACTTGTTCTAAAGCGGCCGGCCACGACAGGCGAGCGCGTGATTCCAAGCATCGGCCGCTGCGTCCGCGGCAGGCGGATGCCGGCCTTCACCGGATTTTTCGGCCATCTGGCGTTCGCCCGTCCTCGCCGATTCCGCTCCTCGCGCGCCCGGCCTCCCGCTCGCCCCTCCGACTCGCCCCTTGGGCCCAGAACCTCCGGCTCGCCCGCTCCGCCTTTCCGCTCCGCCGTCCCGCCCCGCCGTCCCGTTCCGCCCTACCGTTCCGCCCTCCGGCCCTCCCCCTGGACGGGCCTCGGCCCGTCCTTTTTGTCCGCGGCGACATGGGAGCGCTTCACCGGCCATAAGCTGGAGGAAGGCGTCTCAGGCAACTCCACCCGAGGAGGCGAGGCTCATGCTCGGTTCGGTGCTTATGCTGTTCTGGCTGCTGGTGGCGATCGTCATTCTGGCTTCCTTGTATGCCCAGCGGGAGCGCGAGGAGGAATGGCTCTTCCTCAAGCTGATCGGCTGCTACCTGCTCGGAGGCTTCGTGCTGTTCCTCTCCGTGCTGCCGGTGCCGCTCGGATTCATCCTCTACTGGCTGCTGCTTCACGGCAAGATGCGATCCAACCGGGCCGTCAAGGAAAGCGCGGCGTTCTGGGGCCTCGGCGTGCTTCTCATTCGGCTGGTGGTCGGACTGATCTTCTGACGTCCGAGGCCCGATGAGTCCGGTATGGAAGCAGATTCCTTCTTCCCGTCCTCCGGCTTTTTCTCTATGATGGAAAAAGTAGAAAGGAGTGGGATTGTTGGTTCCAGCTTGGGTGGAATGGGTTCCGACGCTGCTGGCAGCGGCGGGGCTCGTCTGGCTGTACCGGAAGAGCAGCCCCGACGAGCCGCACCGAGGGTGGAAGCTCATCGGCTATGCGGCGCTCGGGGCGTTCTCCTTCCGCTTCCCTGAGTTCTCGTTCCCGCTCGGCTTTTTGATCTGCCTGATGCTCCTTGCTCGGGCCAAGCCTAACGTCCGGGCCAAAAGAGGCGCGGCGATCGCCGGGCTGGCGATTTTCGCCGCCGGAATCGCCATTCCGGCGCTCGATCAGCGCCTGTTCGAGCGGGAGCGCAGCTTCGCCGTCCAGTCCGGACAGGCGGAGCGGCTCGATCTGGCCGGCGACTGGCGGCGCATCGCGGGAGGCGGCGAGTCGACGGACGAGCGGCTCGACCGGTTCCAGCTCGTGCAGGAGCCGGACGGCCGTATCCGCAGCCTGCAGTACCAAGTCACGGCCCGCGACAGCAAGGGAGACTATACGATCGAGGTGCGCTATGAGCCGGAGAGCGGCCAAGCGATCGTCGAGCGGACGAGGCGCCGCTCTCTGAACGATGAAGCCGCGCTTTCGTTCGCCAGCGGCTCCTCCGGCGTGTACCGGATCGATCCGGAGCGATTCCTGCAGCTTTTGTCGCCGGACAATCTGGAGAGGATGACGATGGAGGCGGCGAGCGGCCCGGCCAAGCTGCGTGAGCTCGAGCTCCTCTTGTTCAACGGCCCGGCGGGGCCGGTCGAGCCTTCTCCGATCCGGCGCCTGCTGCAGGCGGACGGCATCAAGCCGGCCGGCGAGGAGCCGGTTCACGGCTACATCCTGCAGGCGCGCGGCAAGACGGATTCCGAGCAGGGCAAGGAGGACAAGTTCGTCTGGCATGTCATTCCGACGCAGGACGTCCAGCCGGGCTGACTTGTCTCCGTCCGGTTCGCCTGCCTGCTCTTTTATTTGCTGCCGCGGCTTTTTCAGGAGCCGACTCTTGACGCTTGGAGGTTCATGACCATGCTGTTCCTGCTGATCTACCGCCGTGCCGGTCATCATCGCGCTCGTACTGCTGAACGGCCGCCAGGAGGACGAGGACTTCCTCTTCCTCAAGCTGTTCGGCTATCTGTTTCTGGCGACCCTCGGCCTGCGGCTGATCTTTCTTCCGATCCCGCTCGGCTTCCTGCTGTTCTATTTCCTGCTTCGTCCCAGGTCCAAGCTCAACGAGGACCAGAAGCATGCCGCCGCCTGGTGGGGGCTCGGGCTGTACGTCGTCAGCCTGCTGATCTCCATCATGCCGTGAACAGCTTCCGCTTGAACGGCCGGGTCGTCCATGGCGCCGCGATAGGCGCCTTTTTCATGCCCAATTCCGAAAATATTCTCCAGAAAATAAAAATAATATGGAGAAAAATACTTCCCAATGCTGGAAACCGCTGTTATACTAGCGGTGACTTAACGAAATCTCCATAGCCTCATCCTTCCTTTGCGACCGCATGGATTGGCCGGCATCATCGATTCGCTCCGTGGCTTCTGCAGAACTTGTCCAACAAGTCTCAAGAAATCAAGAGAGGGTGGCTCATGACATGGTTAACCGCAGCTCCGCAACATCCGGCTTGGCCCCTGCTTCCTCCGACCCGACGAACCGCAGTAATTCGAGCGCTTCAACCGCCCATCGCTCCACGATTCCGCCGACAGCCGTCCTTCGCGCCTCCCGAAGCTCCCGTCCGCTCCATCCGATCCGTCTCGCCTCGACCGGCGCGCTCGCGGCGCTGATGCTGCTGGCAGCCGCCTGCGGCAACGGCGGCTCGAACGGCCCCGGCTCCGCGCCGACGGCCAGCCCGGGCGCCAGTCCCGGCGACAGCGCCAGCCCCGCTCCTTCCGTGCAGGAAGCGAAGCTGGAGTTCTGGACGATCTCGCTTCAGCCGACGTTCAACGACTACATCAACGGACTCATCGACGAGTATCAAAAAGCCCATCCCGGCGTGACGGTCGATTGGAAGGACTATCCGTACGACGCGATCACGACCAAGCTGCTCGCCACGGCCGGCGGCAAAAACGCGCCGGATGTCGTCAACCTCAACACCGAGTTCGCGAGCCAGCTCGCGACGAAGGGGGCGCTGGCCGATCTCGGCGCACTCATCTCGGACGAGACGAAGAGCAGCTTTTTCCCCGGCATCTTCGACTCCACCGTGTTCGACGGCAAGCCGTACGCGCTGCCCTGGTACACCGGCACCCAGGTGCTCTACATGAACAAGGAGCTCGTCGAAAAGGCCGGGCTCGATCCGGCCAACCCGCCGAAGACGAAGGAGGAGCTGTACGAGTGGTCGCGCCAGGTCAAGGAAAAGACCGGCGCCGCCGGCTACGCGACGCAGTTCGGGGCGAACCTGCTGCCGAGCGACGGCGTGCCGATCCTCGATGACGAGCGCAAGAGCGCCGCGTTCAACACGGACGCCGGCATCGCGGTCGTCGAGCAGCTGAAAAAGCTCGTCGACGAGGGCGTCATCGTCAAGGACGACGCGAACTTCCAGAAGCAGGTCGAATACTACTCCAGCGAGCAGGTCGCCTTCGAGCTGTCGGGACCGACATTCATCAACAAGCTCAAGTCGGCGGCGCCCGACGTGTACGCCAAGACGATCGCCGTGCCGCTGCCGACCGGCAAGGCCGACCTGATCTATTCCAACTCGATGAACCTCGTCGTGCCGAAAAACGCCAAGAACCCGCAGGCCGCCGCCGACTTCGCCGTCTTCGTCACCAACGCGGCCAACCAGACGGCCTTCGCCAAGTTCGCGAACACGCTGCCGTCGACCAAGGCGTCGATCGAGGATCCGTTCTTCACGGAATCCGACAATACGCTCGAGTCGCAGGCGAAGATCGCGTCGGTGAAAAGCCTCGACAAGGCGCAGGAGTACTACCTCGGCATCCCGGCCGCCGGCGACATCAACTCGGCGATCGCCCGCCAGCTGCAGGAGATCATCCTGAACGGCGGCGACGTCAAGGCGGGCGTCGAGGCTGCCGCCGCCAAGGTGAACGAGGCGATCGCTCCGAAATAACGTCAAGGACGGTGAGATTCCGATGCGCAGAAGAACGCTTGCTTCCGACGCGCTGCCGGCCTGGAGCTTCATGGCTCCGGGCCTTCTCGTCATCGGCGTGTTCGTGCTTTTCCCGATCGTGTACAGCATCCCGCTCGCCCTGACCGACTACTCGGTGCTGGGGGAGACGAAGTTCATCGGACTGGACAACTTCCGCCGGGCGTTCGCCGACGACAGCTTCCTCGTCTCGCTCTGGAACTCCGTGCTCTACATCATCGTCGTGCCGGTGCTGCAGATCCTGTCCATCCTGATCGCGATCCTCGTCAACAGCCGCATCCCGGGCATCCAGGCGTTCCGGGCGGCCTACTACATCCCGGTCGTGACGTCGATGGTCGCCGTCGCCCTCATGTGGAACTGGCTGCTCAGCCAGAACGGCGTCGTCAACTACATCCTCATCACCCTCGGCATCACCGACCAGAAGATCGGCTGGCTGTCGACCAGCTCGACGGCGCTGTACGTGCTCATGTTCATCACCTTGTGGAAAGGGCTCGGCTACTACATGATGCTGTATCTCGCCGGCCTGCAGTCGATCCCGGCCGACCTCTACGAGGCGGCGATCGTCGACGGGGCTTCGCGCGCGCAGCGCGTCCGCCTGATCACGATCCCGCTGCTGCGGCCGTACATCTTCTTCTGCAGCCTCATCTCGCTCATGGGCGCGATCCGCGTCTTCGACGAGATGTTCGTGCTGACGCAGGGCGGCCCCGGCACGTCGACGCTGACGAGCAGCCTGTACATCTACGAGCAGGGCCTGGAGCAGCTGAACTTCGGCTATGCCTCCGCGCTCGGCCTCATCGTCAGCGTCATCGTCGGCGTGCTGAGCGTCATCGTGTTCCGGTTCAACCGGCAGGGAGGGGTGAATCCTTACGGATGATGAACTTATCTGAAGGCGGCGGCCCGGCGGTAGCGGGAAGCAAGGCGGACGCTCCGGGCGGCGCGCCAGGAGCGGATCCGCTTCGCGGCGGCCTGACGGCAGGCGCCGGTCCGGGCCGCCGCGGCACGGAGCCGGCGGGCTCAGGCCGAAGCCGGGGCTGGCGGCTCGTCCGCCGCATCCCGGGGCTGCTGGTCGGCTACGCGCTGCTGCTGGCGCTCGCGCTGTTCATGATGGGGCCGTTCCTGTGGCTGCTCAGCGTCTCGCTCATGCCGGGCACCAACGTGTTCAAGTTTCCCCCGGCGATCTTCCCGACGTTCATCAAGCTCGACAACTATACGCAGGTGTGGAGCTTCATCGACTTTCCCAAGTACATCGGCAACACGCTCATCATCACCGGCCTCGGCCTCGTGCTGAACATCCTGCTCTCGCTGTCGACGGCGTATCCGCTCGCCAAGATGCGCTTCAAGGGACGCTCGCTCGTGTTCGGCGTGCTCGTCGCGACGATGATCATCCCTTCTGCGACGGCGCTTGTCGTGCATTATCTGACGATCACCTGGTTCGGGCTGCTCGGCTCGTTTTTCGGCGTCGTGCTTCCTTCGGCGGTGTCGGTGTTCAACATCTTCCTCATGCGGCAGACGTTCCTCGGCGTGCCCGACGACATCCGCGACTCCGGCAAGGTCGACGGCGCGTCGGAGCTGCGCATCTGGTGGCGGCTGATGGTCCCGATGGTCAAGCCGGGCATCGCGGTGATCGCGCTGCTGGAGTTCATGTCGTACTGGAACAGCTTCCTCTGGCCGATCGTCGTGCTGGACGACCCGGCCCAGTATCCGCTCGCGTCGGCGCTGACCTACCTGAACGGCCAGTTCGCGTACAACTTCGGCTGGATCGCCGCGGGCACGATCCTGTCGGTGCTGCCGATCATCGTGGTGTTCCTGTTTACGCAGCGCTATTACATGGAGGGCATTTCCGGGGCGGTGAAAGGGTAGCTTTCGGCGGGGTTCGCGACGAATGAGTTGGAGTCCGCTGAGCCGAAGCCTTTGCTGGGTGAGCCGTGGTGGAGGCTCGCGGAGCCGAAGCCGGTTTCTGGCGAGCCGTGCGGGAAGCTTGCCGAGCTCGCTGTGCGCGCCGAACCGTGCTGGAGTCCGCCAACCCCGCTGCGCGCTGAATCGTGCTGGAATCCGCCAAACCTGCTACGCGCGCTGAACCGTGCTGGAGTCCGCCAAACCCGCTGCGCGCTCTCCATTGTCCTTCCGATCCGCTCTTGTCGTCGGATTCCTTGATTTCCCTGCCTCTGACGAGGAGGGAATCCGCCGACAAATGCGACCGCTGCCGCTTCTACAGGACAACGGAGGCGCTCCGCTCTGGCGGGAACGCAGCAAGCGGGGCGAGCCCGGCCGCAGTCGCAGCCGAAAGGCTTTTGCCAACCGCCGGCTGCGCCCGCTCTGGCGAAGCTCCAGGCTTCTATATTTAATAGAAGTTGCTGCGTCGAGCTCGCGTTAACTGTTCGCTCTGCTGAACGTTAACGACGCAGACCTTCTACTCGCTGAAGAAGATACGGGCACAACCTTAAAGCAACACGCACGAAGATCGGTGTTACGCGGAAAAACCGAGTAACTCGGGTACGAGAAGGCCCCAACGGTCGGAGTAACGCGGAAAAACCGAGTAACTCGGGGGCAAGAAGGCTCGGACGGTCGGAGTTGCGCGGAAAAACCGAGTAACTCGGGTATGAGAAGGCCCCAACGGTCGGAGATGCGCGGAAAAACCGAGTAACTCGGGGGCAAGAAGGCCCAAATGGTCGGAGTTGCGCGGTAAAACCGAGTAACTCGGGTGCGAGAAGGCCCCAACGGTCGGAGTAACGCGGAAAAACCGAGTAACTCGGGTGCGAGAAGGCTCCAACGGTCGGAGTAACGCGGAAAAACCGAGTAACTCGGGTGCGATCCACGAGGCCAATCGGGTTACTAGGGTTCGAGGTAGGCGTCCGGCGAGCAATAGCTCGAAAAAATCGAGTTACTGGGGTTCGAGGAGAGCGCCCTGCAGGCAATAACCCGAAAAAGTCCGGTTACAGGTGTCCAGAAAAGCGATTCGAGAGGTGTAGCCCGAAAAAGTCCGGTTACAGGTGTCCAGAAAAGCGATTCGAGAGGTATAGCCCGAAAAAGTCCGGTTACAGGTGTCCGGAAGCGCGGTCCGGGTGATGCAACCCGAAAAAGTCCGGCTACAGGTATCCAGAAGCGCGGTCGGTGAGATGCAACCCGAAAAAAACTGGTTGCAGGTGAACAAACCTTGAGTTACTCGGGGTTCGAGGTGCGCGTTCAGATGGTGATTCGAGAGCAGGAGCGGAGGGGACGGAAACCTCTTGGAGAAGCGGCAGCGGTTCCCTTGAAGGCCGGATTCCTTCCGTTTCGGAAGGGGAGATCAGAGGAATCTGGGCTTCAGCGGAATCGGAAAGAGGTTCCGTCCGCGGAGCGGCGTCAGAGGCCAGTCGAACCCGAGGTTCCGTCCCCGGAGCGGCGCCAGCGGCCAGTCGAACCGGAGGCTCCGGTCCCGGAGCGGCGTCAGAGGCCAGTCGAACCAGAGGTTCCGTCCCCGGAGCGGCGTCAGCGGAAAGGGCGAACCAGAGGTTCCGTCCCAGGAGCGGCGCCAGCGGCCAGTCGAACCCGAGGTTCCGTCCCCGGAGCGGCGACAGCGGCCAGTCGAACCGGAGGCTCCGGTCCCGGAGCGGCTTCGACCGCCGCCCGGCCGCCAAGCGACGAAAGGAGGCAAGGAGGAGCATGGACAATCCGAAGCGGGGCAAGGTGGTGTATCTGCCGCTGGACGAGCGGCCCTGCAACTATGACTTTCCCTGGCTGCTCGCCAGGGACACTGAGCTCGAGCTGGTCCGGCCGCCGCTTGAGTGGATGGGGCGCAAGAAGCGCCTCGGCCGCATCGCCGAGCTCGGCGACTGGCTGGAGCGCGAGGCCGAGGACGCCGAGGCGGCGATCGTGTCGATCGACACGCTGCTGTACGGCGGCATCGTCCCGTCGCGGCTGCATCGGCTCGGCGAGCATGAGGCGGCGCGTCCGCTCGAGCGGCTGCGCCGCATCCGCGAGCGCAGGCCGGACATCCGGCTGTACGCGTTCCACCTCATCATGCGCTGTCCGCAATATTCGAGCAGCGACGAGGAGCCGGACTATTACGCCGACTGGGGGCGGGAGCTGTTCCGGCTCGGCTACCTCGGCCACCGCGAGCAGCTCGGCCTCGCCATCGCCGAGGAGCAGCATGAGCTGAGCCGCATCCGCATGCGGCTGCCGGAGGACGTGCGCGACGATTACTTAGAAAGACGGGCCGTCAACGCCTCCGCCAATCGCGCCTCGCTCGAGCTGGCGGCCGACGGCACGATCGACTTCCTCGCGCTGCCGCAGGACGACGCGGCGCCGTACGGCTGGACCGCGCTCGACCAGCAGGCCGTCCGCCAGCGCATCCGCGAGCTCGGCGCCGAGACGCGCACGCTCATGTATCCCGGCGCGGACGAGGCCGGCTGCACGCTGCTCGCCCGGCTCGCGGTCGAGCGGACCAACCAATCGCGCCCGCTCGTCTACGCCCGCTACGCCAGCACGCTCGGGCCGCAAGTCGTGCCGCTCTACGAGGACCGTCCGCTCGGCGAAAGCGTCAAGGCGCAGCTGCTGGCGGCAGGAGCGCTGCTCGCCGAGAGCGCGGCCGACGCGCAGCTCGTGCTGCTCGTCAATTCGCCAGGCGGCCCGATGGCGGAGTCGAACGACCAGCTGCGGCCCAATGCCGCCTACGACGTGCAGCGCAGCGTGCAGGAGCTGGCGGAATACGCCGAGCATGCGGTCCGCACGCTCGGCAAGCCCGCGGCGCTCGCCGACGTCGCTTATGCGAACGGCGGCGACCTGCAGCTGCTGAGGCTGCTCCAGGCCAGGGGCCTGCTCCCCGAGCTGGCCGGCATCGCCGGCTGGAACACGAGCGGCAATACGCTCGGCACGGCGATCGCGCAGCTGCTGCTGCATGCGCGCTGCGGCCGCACGCCGGCGCAGCTCGACTTCCTCGGGCTGCGCATCGCCGAGGACTACGGCTACTGCGCCGCCGTCCGCCGGCCGCTGGCGGACGGCGCCATCCGGGAGCGGGGCATGGACTATTTCAACGTCGACGGCGAGCGCGGCGAAGCGGCGCGGCTCGTGCGGGAGGCGCTGGAGCTTTTTCTGGAACGGGAGGGGTTCAAGGACGGGCCGCTTCGCATCCGCATCGAGGACTGCCGCCTGCCGTGGAGCCGCATGTTCGAGGTCGGACTGCGGGTGGAGGCGACGGCAGGCGAGGCGGGAACGCCGACGATCAGCGAAGACAGGGAGTGAAGACATGGCGACCCTATGGGAGCAAGTGAGAGGGGGACTGATCGTCTCCTGCCAGGCGCTGCCGGAGGAGCCGCTCCACGGAGCGGACATCATGGCGCGCATGGCGCTCGCCGCGAAGCAGGGCGGGGCGGCGGCGATCCGGGCCAACGGAGCGGCGGACGTGCGCAGCATCAAGGAGGCGACGGGGCTGCCGGTCATCGGCATCGTCAAGCGGGACTATCCGGGCAGCCCGGTCTACATCACGCCGACTTTGCGGGAGGTGGAGGAGCTGCTGGACGCCGGAGCGGACATGATCGCCTTTGACGCGACGCTGCGCGCGCGGCCGGGCGGCTGCTCTGCGGCGGAGCTCGTCCGGCGGATGCACGGCAGCGGAGCGCTGGCGATGGCCGATGTGAGCACGCTGGAGGAGGCGATCGAGGCGCAGCGGATCGGAGCGGACTGCGTGTCCACGACGCTGTCGGGCTACACGCCGTACTCGGTCAGCCGCACCGGCCCCGACTATGCGCTCGTCGAGCGCGCGGCGCAGCGGCTGGACGTGCCGGTGTTCGCCGAAGGCCGGGTCACCGAGCCGTCGCAGATTCCGGCGCTGCTGGCGAGAGGGGCGCATGCGGTCGTCGTCGGTTCGGCGATTACGCGGCCGCAGCTCATTACGGAACGTTTTGCCGCGGCAGCGGCGGGGGGGAAGGGAGCGATTCGATGGATCTGAAGTTGAAAGTCAGCTCGTACTATCCGTCGCTCACGAAGTCCGAGCAGAAGGTCGCCGACTACGTGCTCGGCGCTCCGGAGTCGATCATGTACCGCTCCGTCACGGAGCTGGCGGATCTGTCGGGCGTGGGCGAGACGACGGTGATGCGCTTCTGCCGGGCGATCGGGTTCAAAGGATACCAGGACTTCAAGCTGGCGCTGGCCCAGGACTACAGCACGCGCCGCCAGCGGGGGGAAGGCTCGCCCGAGGCGGGCGAGGAGGACGGCGACTACCCGTCGCTCGTTCACCGCGAGCTGGCTTCGATTCTCGCCGACACGATGAACCTGCTCGACCGGACCAAGCTGGAAGAGGCGGTGCGGCGCATCCATGAGGCGGGGTACGTGCAGCTGTTCGGCGTCGGCACGTCCGGGCTGACGGCGCTCGACGCCAAAAACCGCCTGCTCCGCATCGGCCTCCGGGCCGAAGCGGCGACCGACGCCCATATCCAGGCGATGATGGCGGTGACGATGGGGCCGGGCGACGTCGCCGTCGGCATCAGCCTGAGCGGCAGCACGCTCGACACGGTCGACCTGCTGTCCAAGGCGCGCCAGCAAGGCGCGTACATCATCGCGATCACGAACTATGCCAAGTCGCCGATCACGGCGGAGGCCGATCTCGTGCTGCTGACCGCAGGCAAGGAGTCCCCGCTCGAGGGCGGGTCCATCGGCGCCAAGATGTCGCAGCTGCTCGTCATCGACCTCATCTGCGAGGGTCTGGCCCGTCACGACCTGCCACGCACTCGCGAGATGCGCGAGCGCATGGCCAAGGCGGTCATCGAGCGGATCTATTGAGACGGGAGGGGGGAGCGGGCATGAGCCGGGAAAAAGAAGCTGTCGGCCCTGCTGGCGGCGGCATCGCCAGGGAAGGCTCGGCGGAAGGCCGCCGTGAAACCGGCGTCGCCAGGGAAGGCTCGGCGGACGAACGCCGCAGAATCGGCATCGCCGGCGAGGGCCCGGCGGACGGCCGCCGCAGAGCCGGCAGCGCCGTGGACGAACGCCGCAGAATCGGCATCGCCGTGGACGGACCCGTGGACGAACGCCGCAGAGCCGGCGTCGTCCGGGAAGGCCCGGCGGACGGCCGCCAACCCGGCGTCGCCCGAGACAAGCCGGTCCTCGGCATCGACATCGGCGGCACCGGCATCAAGGGAGCCGTGCTCTCGCCGAGCGGGCGGCTGCTCGCGCAGGCTTCTCTCCCGACCGAGGCGGCGCGCGGCCGGGAGGCGGTGCTGCGGACCGCGGAGGCGCTCGTCCTCGAGCTGCTGGAGCGCTGCCCGGACGCGGCCGCGCTCGGCATCGCCAGCGCCGGGCGCATCGACGCGGAGCGCGGCGCGGTCGTGTACGCGACCGCCAATCTGCCCGGCTGGACCGGGCTGCGCCTGGCCGATTGGGCCGAGCGCAGCTTCGGCTTGCCGGCCTGCGCCGACAACGACGCCAACGCCGCGCTGCTCGGCGAGGCGCGGCTCGGGGCCGCGCGCGGCCTGAGCGACGCCGTCCTGCTGACGCTCGGCACCGGCGTCGGCGGCGCCAATCTCGTCGGCGGCCGGATTGTCCGCGGCGCCGGTTGGAGCGGCGGCGAATGGGGCCACGCCGTGCTCGTGCCGGGCGGGCGGCCCTGCAACTGCGGCCGCCGCGGCTGCGCGGAGACGTATCTGTCCGGCTCCGCTCTGATGCACGGCGCGGCGCGTCGCTTGGGCCGGCCGGGCCTGTCGCCTGCGGAGCTGGAGCGGCTGCTGTTCGAGCGCGACGGCGCGGCGCAGGATGCGATGCGGGAGTACGCGGCTCGGCTGGCGCTTTTTCTCGCCAACCTGCAGGCGGGGCTCGATCCTGCGGCCGTCGTGCTCGGCGGCGGCGGAGCCGAGTCGCTGGCCGCCTGGCGGCCGCTGCTGGACGAGGCGCTGGCGGCGGAGGGCGCGGCCAGGCTGACCGTCGTCCCGGCGCAGCTCGGTCCGCTCGCCGGCTGCATCGGCGCGGCGCTGATGGCGGCCGAGCGGCTGGACGGCGGCCTGGCCCGCTCCGGCGCCGACGAAGGCGGCATCGACAGCAGCAACGAAGCCGGCCTTGAGCCCGGCATCACGAAGGAGGAATCGTCATGAACGAACCGACAAGCCAGAGGGGCGGCAAGCGTCCGGACGAGCGTCTGGAGGCGGACATCGTCATCATCGGAGGCGGCCTTGGCGGCACGGCGGCCGCGCTGGCCGCGGCGCGCGCCGGCAAAAGCGTCATCCTGACGGAGGAGACCGACTGGATCGGCGGTCAGCTCACCTCGCAGGCGGTGCCGCCCGACGAGCACCGCTGGATCGAGACGGAGGGCTGCACGGCGTCATTCCGCGAGCTGCGCGAGCGCATCCGCGACTACTACCGCGACAGCTATCCGCTCACCGAGCAGGCGCGGGCCAACCCGATCCTCAACCCCGGCAGCGGCTGGGTGAGCCGTCTCGCGCATGAGCCGCGCGTCGCGCTCGCCGTGCTGCAGGCGATGCTCGCGCCGTATGTGAACAGCGGACGGCTGCGCGTGCTCTATCATGCCTCTCCCGCCTCGGCGCAGGTCGAAGGGGACGAGGTGCGCTCGGTGACGGTGAGCGTGCGCGGCGGCAGCCGCCGGATCGAGCTCGCCGGAGCCTATGTGCTCGATGCGACGGAGACCGGCGAGCTGCTGCCGCTGACCGGCACGGAATACCGGATCGGAGCGGAGTCGCGCGCCGAGACCGGGGAGCCGCATGCGCCGGAGGAGGCTTTGCCGGACGACGTGCAGGCGTTCACCCATGTCGGCGCGATGGAGTACGTGCCGGGAGCCGATTTCACGATGGAGCGGCCGCCGGAGATGTACGGCTACTGGAGCCGGCTCGTGCCGCCTTTCAGCCCGTATCCGCTGCTGAGCTGGTTCGCCACCGACGCGAACGATACGACCAAGAAGAAGGAGTTCACGCTGCTGCCGAACGGCCAGGGCGTCACCTCGCTGTGGGACTACCGCCGCATCATCGACCCGCGCCATCTGGCCGTCCCGCTCTACCCCGGCGAGCAGTCGCTGCTCAACTGGGCGCAGAACGACTATTATCTCGGCTCCATCATGGACGTGCCGGACGACGTGCGCCGCGACCGGCTGTACGCCGCGCGCCAGCTGACGCTGTCCGTCGTGTACTGGCTGCAGACGGACGCGCCGCGGCTGGACGGGGGCAAGGGCTGGCCCGGCCTGCGGCTGCGCGGCGACATCGTCGGCACGGAGGACGGCCTCGCCAAGTCGGTCTATATCCGCGAGTCGCGGCGCATCCGCGCGCTGCAGACGGTGACCGAGGCGGACGTGAGCCAGGAGCTGCGCGGCGCGGAGGGCATCCGGCGGTACGAGGACAGCGTCGGCGTCGGCAGCTACCATCTGGACCTGCATCATACGACCGTCACGCATCGCAGCTTCTACATCCCGAGCTATCCGTACGAAATTCCGCTCGGCGCGCTCATCCCGGTCCGCACGGCCAATCTGCTGCCCGCATGCAAGAACATCGGCGTCACCCAGATCTCCAACGGCTGCTACCGGCTCCATCCGACCGAGTGGAACGTCGGCGAGGCGGCCGGGCTGCTCGCGGCGTACTGCCTCGACGTCTCGCGCCGTCCGCGCGAGGTGCACGGCGACGCGGCGCTGAGGACGGGCTACCAGGAGCGGCTGAGCGCGCATGGCGTGCAGCTGCACTGGTCGGATCGGGTCGCGCAGGAGGTCGTGGAAGCGCCGAAGTAAGCCAGCCGCAACTCTCGAAGGAGGTGGTGGCCGCTCCGAAGCGAAGCGGAAGGACGGCATGCTTCAGGCATGCCGGGACGCCGGGTCGGGAATGATCATTTTGGAGGAGGGATAGGTTGAGAAGAAGATGGAACGGGAAAAAGCTGCTGCCGGCCGTACTGGCCGCAGCGCTGCTGGCAAGCGGATCGGCGATGGCCTCGCCGCAGGCGGGGCTCGGTCCGGCGGAGCCGGAGGGCGGCAGCGCCGCCGCGCTGCGCGCCGCGGACGGGACGCCGCTGCCGGAACGGGACGCCTCCGCGGCCGCCGGGCTCGGAGGCGGGAGCGCGTCCGGCTCGGCCTCGCTGCAGGCGGCGGCGCTGGCCACGCCGAACCTCATCGTGCCGATCGAGACGCTGAAGCCGGCCGTCGCCTTGAGCAAGCCGGCGCTCTCGCCTGCCGGCGGACCGCTCATCCTGAGCGATTCGCCGGAGTCGCCGACGACTCCGGGAGGCTTTTACCGGGATACGGTCAGCGGCTCGTTCCGGGTGTTCTACCACCACTACAACAAGACCGGCGCGGAGCTGCAGGTCGCCGTCGCCGTCACGAACACGAGCGGCTACAAGGTCAAGCTCTACGAGGAAGGAGCCGGGGCCGGGGTCGATTACTACCCGGACATCGCCGGCCAGCTCGGCCTCGAGGCGTTCCTGGCCGACCGCGGCTCGCGCCGTCCGGTCGCCGTGCTGCTGCCGGGGCAGAGCTACTGGGTGTCGCATGCGGTGCCGGTCACGTACACGGCGAGCGGCTTCCTGCAGCTGCGCGCCGAAGCGCCCGGCGGCGGCAGCGCGCCGGTCACGGTGACGACGCTCGGCTACGCCGGCGCGCGTCCCGATCCGCTGGCGGAGCCGATCCTGCCGCGCGACAAGCATGTGCGGGGCACGTTCCCCCATTATGACCGCACGGGCACGCTCGTCTACGACACCTCGCTGGGCAATGCGCTCATCCGCGTCTCGTCCGCGCCGTCGGGCCAGTGGGCCGACTTCATGCCAGGCGAGTACGAGCCTGGCGTCGACGCGACGACCGGCGAGAGCGTCGTCAACAGCGGCAACTACGGCGTCATCTACGATTTCAACGTGCAGATCGACAACAAGAGCGAGGGCAAGCGCACGGTCGACGTCTACCTCAACCCGTCCGGCGGCTCGGGCCACTATACGCTCGGCTGGGCGAACAAGCGGCTCAGCTCGGGCTACCTGAACTACACCCAGGCATGGCAGTTCGCCGAGCTCAAGGTCGGCAAGAAGGGCAAGACGGTGCCGTCGCGGCTCAGCCTGACCGGCGGCTCGTCCGGGCCGCAGGTGCTGTACTTTACGAACAAGTAGGCCGATTCCGGCGTCGGGCCGGCTCGGCACGCGCAGCAAGGGGAAGAAATGCCCTTGTTCGCAGGCGCGGCAAGAGATCGGCGCGCAGCAAGGGAACCAGTTCCCTTGTCCGCCTTGCTCGCAGGCGCTTTGCCTTGCATGCGCCTAGGCCGCATGAACGCCAAAAACCAGGAAGAAGCGGAGCCGGCTCCGCTTCTTCCTGGTTTTTCTTGTTGCCCGCCTATTCCTCCTCTTCCGTAATCGTCACCTGCGCCCGGTTGGACACGGCGCGCGTCGTAATCGCGCGGCCCGACGGCGAGCGCACGCCGAACGTGACGACAGCCTGGTTGAAGAGGGTGCCGCTCGCCGCGTCTCCGGCGGCGGCGTCGGCTGAGACGCCCGACAGCGGCGCCGATGCCGTCAGCCGATTTTCTAGGATGGACGCCGGGGGCGGCGACGGGATGACATAGCTTAGCTCGCGGGTGATGGAGGCGCCGGGCGCGAGGCTCTCGATCGTCTCGTTCAGCAGCGCCGCTCCCGGCGGATCGAGCGCGTCCAGCACCTGGATCTGGCTGAGCAGCGTGTTGCCGATATTCGTGACGCGCAGCTGGAAGAACACTGTATCTCCCGGCATCGCCGTCACTGATTCGAGGCCGGTGACCGTTTTTTTCGCCAGGATCGCGGGAGTGCGATTGAACTTCGGCACGTCGACGATGCCGATGGACTGGTCGCCGACCGGCACGGACGCGACGATCCGGTTCGACTGGCGGTCGATGACCGAGACGACGTTCGTGCGCGTGCTCACATACAGGTAGTGGGTGCTGGCG
Organism: Paenibacillus pasadenensis; assembly: GCF_002864175.1. NCBI lineage: Bacteria > Bacillati > Bacillota > Bacilli > Caryophanales > Paenibacillaceae > Paenibacillus > Paenibacillus pasadenensis. The sequence goes on from NZ_NFEZ01000004.1 coordinate 930,346, forward strand.
TCGATCAAAACGATGGTGCGCAACATGCTCCGGCACTTGCTATCCAGAAACTTCCTCGTCTTTTCGGTCATAAGCATACAGGCCAAGGAGTTTCCCCGCTCGCCCGCTTCAAGAATCAGCTAATCGTCAAGGCTGAGCGAACGAGAAAGTGAAGGCAATCGACAATAGGGATGTTGATTCGACTGCTCTTCCATAATGCCACAGAAATGAAGAAGAAGATGATTCTAGTCGAGATCATCTTCTTTGTTTTGGTGAATATAGGTATTAAAAAAATTGCTAATATGAACTAAAGAATTTAGTAACCAACATGCGAACTAAATGTGACACTAGCAAAATATTGCGGATAGTTAAACAACATGTTACGAGCATTCTCTTGATGTTGACATGCAACTCTACTTAAATTTAAATTATGGCCTGTGGCATAACCTGCACTAGTAAAATCTCTGAAAACGTCAATTGCAGCAATTACAGTTAATGTTATGGCCACCCAACCAGCTGGCCCACCTGCAATTCCAGACACAAGAGAGACAAGACCCGCGATTGAAAAGAACCACGTGAAAATATCTTCCCATACATTATATTTCATTTGTTCAATCATGACATCTTCAAAACTATCAATGTACCCTTGAAATTTCTGTAGTGAAGTTGAATTTTTTGTGCTATTCAAGGTGCTTCCAGATAAGCGGATGTAGTTATGGGGTACAGCCGATAACGCTTGAACAGTAAAGTTACCCGTTGTGTAATAATAATTATACCAATTGTCATAAGCGCCAGCACAAGAATACGTGCCACAACTCCCTAACGTTGTAATCCCGTCTTTAGGGATAATTTTAATTTTTTGTCCTGAAGGAGCAGAAGGATCCACTTCCAAAGTATACTTCTCTTTTATATCCTCAATATCTCTTTTAATCTCGTCAATATCCTCTTTTTTAAATCCATTAACTTTTACAATCGGATTCTTGGAAATCTCATTAGTTAAAATGTCAACATTATTTTTAATAACAGACTCATTATATTCTTGTTCTTTCTCTGTCAATCTCAATTTATCTTCACTTTCAAAACTCACAGTTTTCTTAACACTAAATCTCTCTTCCGATTTAGTCTGATTCGCCTCTCCAGTATCATAGTCGTTCTGAAATTCCTGTTCTGAAACAAGGGAGTACTGAAAAGCGCCGTTCAAATCGTAATAATCCTCAACAGTTTGAAGTTTAGTATGAGTAACACTATCAACTTTATAAAAGCTAGTTACAGAATTAACATTTTTATGTCCTGTTTCGACATAGAAGCCATCTTTGTTTTTTGTATCAGAGAGCGTTTCAATTGAATAGCTTTCAATATTAGTTTGAATGAGGGGAGGTTGTGCTTCTGCTTTGGCAACTGGAATAGAAGAGTTCAGAACAAGCATAGCGCCAATAAAAATTGAAACCATTTTTTTCTTATGATATAATTTAATCAATAAATTTCACATCCTTTTATTTTTGATATTTTAAATATGTCATATTAATGAAGGGATGTAAATAGGAGGAATCAAATTTGAGAAAAATAAGTAAAAAGACTTGGTCTATTGTAATGATAATTAGTTCTTCCCTCATGTTTATATTTGCCTTTTTAAGTCTAATGACCCAATTGTATGTTCCGGAAACAGGTGTAATTGGAGAGTTGCCACCTAAAACTCAAATTTTCAAGGAATTTTTATGGCGATGCATTCTCTCTTCAGTACTGTTAGCGATAGGCATTTTTAGATATAGGAAGAACAGAGACAAATAGTCCATCCTATAGATAGACTGAAGAGAACTCTTTCGGCATCCCTATAGCATTTAAAAAAATTCACTATTATATTCAACACCAATCGCAAGAAGGGGCTGTTTCGGTCGTAACGAGCGGGAGCAGCCCCTTCTTCATTTGAGACACAGCCTACTTTACGAACAAGTAGGCCGATTCCGGCGTCGGGCCGGCTCGGCACTCGCAGCAAGGGAACCAGTTCCCTTGTCCGCCTTGCTCGCAGGCGCTTTGCCTTGCATGCGCCTAGGCCGCATGAACTGGTCGCCGACCGGCACGGACGCGACGATCCGGTTCGACTGGCGGTCGATGACCGAGACGACGTTCGTGCGCGTGCTCACATACAGGTAGCGGGTGCTGGCGTCGATGGCGATGTACTGCGGAAAGGCGTTCGTCGCGATCGTCGAGACGAGCTGGTTGGAGATCGGATTGATGACCGAGACCGAGCCGGACACCTCGTTCGCCACGAACACCTGGACGCCGTCTGTCGCCACGCCGATCGGCGCGATGCCCGTCGGCAGCGTGCCGACGACCGTATTGCTCGTCACGGAGATGATGTCGACGACGCCGAGCGCCCGGGTCGTCACATAGACGTAGGCGCCGCCCGGAGCGACGCGCACGCCGATCGGCGTCACGTCCACCGGGATCGTGGCGACGATCGCGTAGTCCGACGTGCGGATGACGGACACCGTGTTCGAGATCTGGTTGGCGACGTAGACGAACTGATTGTTCGGCGTGACGTCGACGCCGACCGGATTGATGCCGACGCGAACGGTCGCGATCACCGTGTCGGACGTCAGGTCCAGCACCGAGACAGTGCCGTCGGTCGAGTTGGTCACATAGCCCCGCGCGCCGGTCCGATCGATGACGATGCCGTTCGGCCCGCCTCCGACCGCGATCGTGCCGACGATGGCGTTGGCGGCGGTATCGATGACGGATACCGTCCCGTTCGCCAGGTTGGCGACATAGACGCGGGTTCCGTCGGGGGTGGCGTCCAGCTGCTGGGGGGTGAAAAAGCCGGGAATCGTCGCGACGACGCTGTTCGTCGTCTGGTCGATGGCCGACACGGTGTTGGAGCCGCTGTTGGCGACATAAACGCTCATGCTATGGACTGGCCTCCTTCTTCGCCATAGGCGCGCTAGGCTTACCCTATGACGGGAAGGAATGTCCGTATGCGGGAACTCTCTTGCGGGACGCCGGACGGCTCAGCCGAGCGACGGCTCCGCCGTCCGAGGGTCAGCCGCGCCCTTGGCCGTCCGCCGCAGCGCGCGGCCGGCGTCCCGCGCCTCTGCCCGTCATCGTCCGCTTCGGCGCGGGGCTTTGACGATCAGCCCGATGCTGAAGCCGACGACGGTCTGCACGATCAGCGCCAGCCGCAGCGCTTCCGCGGGCGAGCGGGGAAGATCGTCGGCCTGGATGCTTTTGAGCGAGAAGACGAGCAGGTTGCTGAACAGCAAGCACCAGAGCACGTTCCGGCCCAGCGCTTCGAGCGGCGCGAACGGGCGCGGACAGCGCTCCATCAGCCGGGAGAGCAGATAATAGCCGTACAGCGCCAGCGCCGGCCCGGCGATCCACCCGATGGACGGCGGGAACCGCTCGGGCAGTCCGCCTGCATCGAGGACGAGCCAGACGAACAGGCCGGAGGCCGCGAGCGAGCCCGCTAGCACGCCGGGATGCCAGCCGATGCGCCAGCGGGCGAACAGCATGCCGAGCAAGTAGTACGGGAAATACTGCAGCACCGGGAACGAGGCGAACTGCCGCGTGCCGAGGAGCGGTCCGAGCGGCGTCGATGTCACCGCCTCGTAGGGCAGGAACGTCGTCAGCAGCAGCAGGGCGGCGGCCGGGAAGGCGAGCCGCGGCTTTTCCGCCAGCCTTTGCAGAGGGACGAACAGGATCAGGCCGGCCAGCGTCAAGTAGGTGAACGACAGCAGGAACTCCGACCAGCCCGGCATGTCCTGCAGCAGCAGGATCGGCTTCAGCGTCTCCCAATCCGGCGGCCGCCGGTCGATGAAGAGGCGGAACGCCAGCCCGGAGATGTAGAAGGCGAGCAGCGTCTTGAGCGCGGCCAGCAGCATCCGCGGAGCGGCTCTCCGCAGCGGCTTGGCGTAATAGGCCAGCCGCGACACGTAGCCGAAGCTGAAGACGAAGCCGGAAAACGTGATCAGGTTGACGGCGTCGATGATCCGGCCGGCCGCGGGAAAGATCGCCGGATCGCTGAAGAACTGCAGGACATGGCCATAGACCATGCCGATGACGAGGAGGCCCTTGAACCGGTCGATCGCCCGCTCGCGGGGCGGCTGCAGGGAGGCGCTCATCCTTTGATGCCCGACAGGCTGACCCCTTTGATGATCTGCTTCTCGAAGACGAGGAACAGCAGGAAGATCGGCAGCGAGGAGATCGTGTTGATGACCATCGGCTTGACGTAGTCGACCGTGTACTGGCTCATCAGCGTCGGGATGCCCATCGGCAGCGTGAACAGATTGTCGTCGGTGACGGACATGAACGGCCAGAGGAAGTTGTTCCACGAGCCGATGAACGTCAGGATCGCCATCGAGGCGACGGCCGGCCGGGTGAGCGGCAGCATGATGCTGAAGAAGATCCGCCAGTTGCCGCCGCCGTCGATCTGCACGCTTTCGAGCAGGTCGTTCGGGACGCCGTCGAAGAAGCTCTTGAGCACGATGATGGCGATCGGCGAGGCCAGCGAAGGCAGGATGAGTCCGAGGTAGGTGTTCAGCAGGCCCATGTCCTTGGCCACCTGGTAGAGCGGGATGAGGATCGCCTCGCCGGGAATGAGCAGGCCGGCCAGCACGGCGAAAAAGACGGCCGCCTTCATCCGGAACTTGATCTTGGACAGCGCGAAGCCGGCCATCGCCGCGATCACGATCGTCAGCGCGGTGACGCAGACGGCGATGAAGAAGCTGTTCCAAACCCACAGCGGCAGCTTCGTCGCCTGCAGCACCTCGCCGTAGACGGCGAGCGAGTAGGGAGGCTTCACCCAGTCCAGCACGGTGACGATCGGCATGCCCTCCTCTTTGACCGAGACGGTCAGCATCCAGAGGATCGGCAGCAGGAACACGGCCGCGACCAGCAGCGACACGATGCGATAGATCCATTTCATGCGGCTAGTCCGCCTCCTTCCGTCGATTGAAGCCGTATTGCAGCGCCGACAGCGCGAGCAGGATGAAAAACAGCACGTACGACATCGCCGAAGCGTAGCCGAGGTCGTTCTGGCGGAATCCGGTCTGCCAGATGTACTGGATGACCGGCCTCGTCTTGTCGAGCGGGCCGCCGCCCGTCATGATGTAGATCTGCAGGAACACCTTGAACGAGGCGATGATCTGCAGCATCATGATCATGCGGGTGATCGGGGCGAGCAGCGGCAGCGTGATGCGGCGGAAGATCTGGCCGTTCGTCGCGCCGTCGAGCCGCGCCGCCTCGTACAGCTCCTCCGGCATCTCCTGCAGCGCCGAGAGGTACAGCACGAAGTTGAAGCCGACCGTCCACCAGAGCGTCAGCGCCGTGATCGCGATCCACGACAGCGACACCTCCGACAGCCAGAAGATCTCCTGCTCGGCCGGCAGCAGCCGGACCAGATGCAGGAGCGAGTTCAGCAGGCCCGTATAGGGCTGGAAGATGAACAGGCCGAGGAAGGAGGCGACGGCCACCGACATGACGCTCGGCATGAAAAAGGAAATGCGGTACAGCTTGCGCAGCCGCGAATGGCGGTTCGCGATCAGCGCGAGCCCGAGCGACAGCGCCAGCATGAGCGGCGTCGTGAGCAGCACGAAGATCGTCGAATGCCAGACCGACGCCCAGAACTCCGCATCCTGCATCAGCTTGCTGAAGTTGCCGAGGCCTACATATTCCATCTTGCGGATCAGCGTCCATTTGAAAAAGCTGATCTGCACGCCCTTGAGCATCGGCCATATCGTGAACAGCACATAAACGGCGAAAAAGGGCGCGAGGAACACGAACGCCTGCGCGCCCGCCCAGCGTCTTTTGCGCTTGGCGCCGGCAGGCGCCAGCTCCGCCTTCGCCCCTGGACCGATTGCCACTCTTCATCCCCTCCTTGTGTGCGCGCATCCGGCGGGCGAGCCGGCCGAATGCCTGGACTCGCCCGCCGGATGCGGCCTTGAAACGCAGCTTCGCTTGCCGGCTGAGCCCGGACGGACCGGATCGCCCGCCGGCAGGCGGCTATTGCTTCAGCACCTTGTCGATTTCGGCCTGGATCTTCACGGCCGCGTCGGCAGGGCTCATCTTGTTCGCCCACACCTCGTTCAGGAACTTGAACATCGCCAGGTCGCGGATCTGCCAGTTTTTCTCCGACGGCTTGTTGAAGGCGACGGTGCTCGCCACGGAGACGTAGTCGCTCCGGTACGGCAGCGCCTTGAACTCCGCGCTGTCAAAGATGGCCGGCTTCGCCGGGATATGGCCCGCCTTCGCCCACAGGGCGCCTTTTTGCGCCAGGTAGTCGGCGAAGATCGCGGCCGCCTTGCGCTTCTCGGGATCCTCCTTTTTCGTGACCGGGAGGATGACGGTGTGGGAGTCGCCCCAGGTCGCTTCCTTGTCGAAGATTTTCGGAATCGGCATCGCGCCGAATTCCAGGCCCTTGGTCGATTCCCAGACGCCGGTCGTCCAGACGCCCGTCATGATGATCGCCGCCGTGCCGCTCTGGAAGCTCTTCACGAAGTCCGGGTCGTTCAGGCGGATGACCTTGTGCTTGTGGAACAGGTCCTGCACGTACTGCATCGCCTGGACCGCCTTGCCGCTGTCCAGGGCGGCCGACTTCAGGTCGTCGCTGATGACGTCGTTGCCGCCGAGCTGATGGTACAGCGCCCACCAGAGGCGGAACACGTCGTCGTTGGCGCTCGGCAGCGCGAGCGGCATGGCGTTTTTCGGCAGCTTCTCCTTCAGCGCCGTCAGCAGCTGCACGAAGCCGTCGGCCGTATTGTCGAACACCGGCTTGCCGTCCTCGCCGAGGAGCCCGGCTTCCTTCAGCAGCTTCTTGTTGTAGTACATGACGAACGGATGCGTGTCGATCGGCACGGCATAATGCTTGCCGTCCACAACCGTCGCGCCGAGGATGTTCGGGTTGAACGTCGACCAGTCGATGCCGGCCGCCTCGGCCGCGTCGTCCATGCTGGACACGACGCCCTGGTTGATCAGATCGGGCAGCCGGGACGTGTGGGAGATGCCGATGTCGGGACCGTTGCCGTTGCCGACCGCCGTAATCAGCTTCGTGTAATACTCGCCCCACTCGAGCACCGTGTTCTCGACCTTGATGTCGGGATGCTCGCTGTTGAACGCGTCGATCATCGCCTGCATGTTGTCGCCGTCGCCGCCGCTGAACAGCGTCCACGACGACAGCGTCACCTTGCCGCCTTTTCCGTCGCCGCTGCCGCCCCCGTCGTCGCCGGTTCCTTGGCCGCCTTCATTGCCTCCGCTGCAGGCGCTCGCCGCCAGCGCGAGCGAGAGCAGCAGAGCGGTCGTCCATCTACGTCTTGAGTTCATGTCGAGCCTCCCTTTTCATCGTTCTTCCTCAAAGGCACAAGGACAACAATTATGTTTTATTACACGAAATATGTACCTTTAAGCCGAATATAAAGCTGAAAACGGGCTTTGTCAACGCTTTCATGCGGAAATACGAAAATAAATAAAATAAAGAGGCCTATGCTACAGATATCTTGTAGCAAACGCCTCTTTATCATTACAGCCGATTCATGGAAGGAGATGAACCGGCGGTTTTGGTGTTTTGGAGCGAACGTATGTGCTATAATATCAAAAAAACATCCAGGAGGTGTGTGGCATGTTGGTGCATAAGGCGTACAAGTACCGGATCTACCCGTCAGAGTCGCAACAACAGCTCATCGGGCAGATGTTCGGCTGTTGCCGGTTTGTCTTCAATTATTTCCTGAGCCTGTGGAACGCACGGTATGAGGAAACCGGCAACGGGCTGTCCTACAATGCCTGTGCCACACAGCTGCCTGCCTTGAAAGGCGAGCATGAATGGCTCAAAGCGGTCGACAGCATTGCCTTGCAATCGGCCGTTCGACACGTGGCGGACAGCTTTGACCGCTTTTTCAACCGTCAGAATCGACAGCCACGGTTCAAGAGCCGCAAAAATCCGGTGCAGAGCTATACCACTCGGCAGACGAATGGCAACATTGCGGTGAACGGCAATCAGCTCAAACTGCCCAAGCTCGGCTGGATCCGCTTTGCGGCATCCAGACCGCTGGAAGGCCGCATCCTGTCGGCCACGGTCCGTCGGAATGCGGCAGGCAAATTCTTTGTCGCCATCGTCTGTGAGGTCGACGTCCAGCCCTTGCCGCAGGCGAATAAGACCGTCGGCATCGACCTGGGGCTGAAGGAATTTGCCGTCTGCTCGGACGGCTTCCGTGTCGAGAACCCCAGGGCGTTCCGCCGCTACGAGCGCAAGCTGGCCATGTGGCAACGCCGCATGGCTCGCCGCACGAAGGACGGAGCCAACTGGAAGAAGGCCAAGCGCCAGGTGGCGCTCATCTACGAAAAGATGGCCCACGTTCGCCATGACTTCCTGCACAAGCTGACGACGAAGCTGGTTCGTGAAAACCAAACGATCCACATCGAAGGCTTGCGGGTGGAGAACATGCTGCAGAGCCCTCGTCTGGCCAAGTCGATCGCCGATGCGTCCTGGAGCGAGTTTCGGCGACAGATAACCTACAAGTCGGAGTGGTATGGTCGCCAGCTGAAGGTGGCCGACTCCTTTGCGCCGACGAGTCAGACGTGCCACGTGTGCGGCCACGTTCACCCGGAGGTCAAGAACCTGTCCGTTCGGAAGTGGACCTGTCCCGTCTGCCAGACGCTGCATGATCGGGACGAGAACGCCGCACACAACATCGAACAGATGGCTGTCTAACGGCCTTGCCCTATGAACTGCGGGAACCGCAGGGATCGCTTGGTGAACTCTGCTTCGATAGAAGCAACTACCCAAGAATCCCCCGCCTCTTTAGGTGGAGGAGTGTTCAATCCGGATCGGCAAGAACGTAATGCACTTTCATGACGATATCCTGCGGATAGTCGCCGAATTGACGCCCGAACAGGTTGATGCCGCCCTTGTGCAGCGCGTCGGACTTGATGCCGATCCGCAGCTTCAGATGGTGGCGGCCCTCCAGCGCCAGATCGGCGAGCGAGACGTCGGACACCTTGTCCATGTCGATCGTCGTCCGTTCCTTGTCGACGCGCCAGGTTTTGAGCAGGCCGTACTGCGTCGCCCAGTCGATCCACCAGTCGGGGTTCAGCTTGCCGCGCCGGTCGCCGAAATCTCCGGGACTCGTCCACGTGCCGATCTCGACGTCGTTGATCCAGAGCGTGATGTCCGAGGGCCAGTCGTTGTCGAAGTTCGGCGCCTCCGAGCACAGCTCCATGGAGAACTCGATCGCCTCGGGGCGGGCGCTTTTCGGCAGCTCGAGCGGCAGCAGGTAGTCCAGGTAGCCTTTGCGGAACCAGATGAGCTGCGCGCCGACATGGTTCGGGTGATAAAAGCTGGCCGGCTCGTCCTCGCGGATGAGCATGCCCTCGGCGCTGGCCTGGCCGCAGGTCGGATGCACCTCGCAGTTGCTGTACTGGCCGATCGGCAGCTCGACCTCGTAGACGGACACGTCGTCCTTGGACCAGTGGACCGATGTATTGAGCGTGATCAGGATGTCGTCGTAGCTGCGGCTGCATACCTTCATCGCGCCTCGCGTCGCCGGCAGCAGCTCGGTGTGGATGAGCTTGGCGGCTTCCAGCAGCTTCACGTGGTTGGCCACGGTCGATACCGGCAGCTGCAGCGCCTCCGAGATCTCGATGACGTTCAGGCTCTTCGCGTTCAGCAGCCGGAGGATGTCGACCCTGGCCCGGGTCGACAACGCATGCGCGATCTGCACCAGCCGATCGGGCTCATTGATGGTGATGTCCAGCATAGGGGCTCGGCTCCTCCGCTTCCGTCTTCATTCGGGATGATTCTTCCAAGCCCATTCATTTTACTATTCCGGCGTGAATCAAATCAAGATTCTTGGAATGAAAGCTCGAAGGGCATGAAATCACTCGAACAGCAGTCGAAGCGCGTCTTCGCCGAGACCTAGCGCCTGCAGCTCGTCGGCGAGCAGCGCCGCGAGGGCGGGGGAAAGTCCGTGATGCTGGAGCAGGCGGATCGCCGCCAGCCTGGCATGACGCGGCGCTTGGCGCAGCCACGGCTCCAGCTCGCTTTCATCCGGGGATGTGTCGCGGCCGAGCGGAGGGAGCGTCCCGTTCCAGCCCGGCTCGGCAGGCTCGATGACGCCCAGGCTGTCGGTGGTCGGGATGGAGCGCCGCTCCGCCCGCTCCAGACGGACGGCCTGCAGGTTCGTCCAGCCGTCGGCCATCGCGCTGAGGCCGGCCTCCGCCAGGAATTGCTTGCGGAGCGCGCCGAGCCGGCTTTCCTCCTCGTCGCTCCTTCGCCATTGCGATTCGGCCTGCTCTCGGGCGGACTTCTCCTGGAAGCTTCTCCATTGCCGCTCATCGGCAAAAACGTTGTAGAACAGCGCCCAATCCTGCTCCCCGTAGGAGAGGAACTCCCTTAGATTGCGCGCGATGACGGTGCTCGGATCGTCGAATTCCATGGGCGACACACAGATGACCGGCGCTTGCTCCAGATCGGCCGAGCGGCCGAAGTCCGTCAGCAGCGCGAAGTGAATGCCGTCCATGCCCGTCGAGCCGAATACGACCGCATCGCAGGGCGTATTCGCATATCTGAAGCCGCCGGTCTGCAAGTAAAATCCGAAAAGGCCGTAAAAGGTCTCGGAGTCGCCGAGCGATTCGTTCCACCGCTGCAGCAGGCGCAGCGTCGGAGGCAGCGCGAGCGAGCCGAAGTTGATCGTAAGAGGCCGATAAAGCTCGGCTTCTTCCGGGCGGCCCGCAGCTGGCTCGGTGCTTGGAGGCGAGCCTGCTCCGCCTCGAGACAGCATGTTGCCTGCTCCGTCATGGAGGACAACGTTTGCGGACCGGAGTTTTGAGCTTATCCGGCGAGCCTTTGCTTTCATCGGCCTGGTTCCTCCTTGCGGTCATTTGTTTTTGGTTGATCGCCCGCCGTCGCTTTCAATAAATGCCGTCCTCCGCCCACTCCTGCGGAAGAGGGATGTCCGGCAGGCTCGGCAGGCGGAGCGCCCGCACCGCCTCCTGCAGATAGGACGGCCGGAACGCCGGCGGAGACGCCGCCTCCTGCATGGCTCTGCGCAGCGCCTCGCCGCGGTCCGGCGCGTCTGCGCCGGCCGCGCGGGCCGCCGGCTCGAGCCGGTCGAGCGTCGCGAGGTCGCGGCTCGACACGCTGGCATCCCAGCGGATGGAGCCGAGGACGGAGGCGACGACCTCGAGCGGAAAGCCGCTTTCCTCCCCGATCAGCACGGCGGCGGCTCCGGGATCGCGGCGCATGAGCGCATGGGCCCGCAGATGCGCCTTGAGATAGGCGACCGCAGCGGACTGCTGGGCCTCGGCCCAGCCGGCATCCGCCATGATGCCGGTCAGGTAGTCGCCGCCGCCGCTCTCTCCCTCCAAGGCGACGCCCGCTCCGATCCTCCGCACCCACGTCAGATACGGCTCCCACAGCATCGCCGCCTCGGTCCGTCCGTCCAGCAGTCCGCCGAGGCAATCGGCCATCCGTCCGTGATGCAGCACCGGCGTGCCGTCGAGGCGGCCGCGCCGCAGCACTTCCTGCAGCCGGCGAGAGGCGCTGGAGCGCCCGACCGTCGAGATGAGCGAGGAGCCGAGCTGCTCCTCCCGGCGCATGCCGCTGCCGGCGCGGACGACGAGCGAGATGCCGGAGCCGCCCTCGCTCTTGCCGTCGAAGGCGAGCATCTGCGGCCGGAAGCGCGGCAGCAGCCGCCCGAGCTCGCGGCTCGCGGCGATCGGGTAGTCGCCGACGGAGGCGATCTGCACGCGTCCGGCGATCAGCTCCTCCACCAGCTCCATGCCGCTGTCGGCATGCCGCCAGGAGACGCGCCACCGCGCATGCGGCTCGAGCAGAGCCAGCTCCTCCTCGAACCAGCCGAGGCGCTTGACGACGAGCGCGCTCCAGAGCAGGGCGGCGCCGCTCTGATAGCCGACCGTGATGAAGCGCTCTGTCCGCGCGGCAGCCGCGAACCCGGCAAAGCTCGGAAAAGTGCCGGCTGCCGGGGGCAGCTCCGCTCGGAGCGGACTTGAGGCCCCGTCGACGTCCGGGGACGGTACCGCCCCGGCAAACCGGCCGGCGTCCGGCGGCGGCCCCATCCCGGCAAACCGGCCGGCGTCCGGCGGCGGCCCCATCCCGGCAATCCGGTCGGCGTCCGGCGACGGCTCCGCCCCGGCAAACCGGCCGGCGTCCGTCCCGGCGAGCCCGCCGCGCGCGCGCACCCACTGCTCCAGCTGCGAGCGGTCGACCCACACCTCCTTGCCGAGCTTGACGACAGGCAGCTGCCGCTCCTTGCGCCAGCGGTCGATCGTAGCCCGGCTGACGCCGAGCAGCTGCATCGCTTCCTGAAGCGGAATCAGATTGAACGCTTGCATGGGCAGGTCTCCTCCTTGGGCAGCACATCGGCAGATGGTCGAGCGATCCATTTATCCAAGTTCACAGGTGGGAATTATATAAGATTCACTTTAGCGGACGGAGGTGCAAAGATCAATCCCCGCCGTGCCGCGGCATTCTCGTTGTTCCTCGTTTCTCCTCATTCGTCCTCGCAGCTCCTCTATTTCCCTCCTTTTATTGACATCTTCTTATAGCGGTGATAATTTTCGATTATTCAAAGTTGATTAGTTGGAATTGACATCGGATGGAGTGGATGAAGATGAGAGAACGATCATGGCGCCAAGCCGCCGGCCTGCTGCTGAGCGGGGCGCTTCTGCTGGCTGCCGCGGCATGCGGCAGCGCCGATGAGCCGGCGAGCGGTGGAAGCTCCGACCCGACCTCAAAAGGCGGCGTCATCCATATCGGCTACCAGAAGTACGGCAGCGTCAACCTGCTCAAGGGCAAGGGCGGGCTCGACGAGAAGCTGGCGGAGATCGGCTACAAGGCCGAATGGACGCTGTTCCCCGGCGGCCCGCAGCTGCTCGAGGCGATGAACGTCGGCAGCGTGGACATCGGCCACACCGGCGAGGCGCCGCCGATTTTCGCGCAGGCGGCCGGCACGCCGCTCGTCTACCTGGCCCGCTCGCCCGCAAGTCCCAAGGCGGAGGCGATCCTCGTGCCGGAGAACTCCGAGGTCCAGTCCGTCGCCGACCTGAAGGGCAAGAAGGTCGCGCTCAACAAAGGCTCGAACGTGCATTACCTGCTCGTGAAGGCGCTGGAGCAGGCCGGCGTCCCGTACGGCGACATCGAGACGGTGTTCCTGCCGCCGGCAGACGCGAGGGCCGCGTTCGAGAGCGGCAGCGTCGACGCCTGGGTCATCTGGGAGCCGTTCTACTCGGCGGCGCAGCTCGCGACCAAGGCGAGGGTGCTCGCCGACGGGGAGGGCCTCGTCAAGAACTATGAGTTCGTGCTCGCCTCGCGCTCGTTCGCGGATAAGCATGCCGAGGCGGTAGAGGTCGTGCTGGACGCCTTGAAGGAAGCCGACGTGTGGGCGGAGGAGGATCCGAAGCGCGCGGCGGAGCTGCTGTCGCCGGAGCTCGGCATCGACGTGCCGTCCCTGGAGCAGGCGATGGGCCATCGCGCCTTCGGCATCGAGGAGATCGACGACGGGACGCTTGCCGAGCAGCAGCGCATCGCCGACGCGTTCCTGGAGCTGAAGCTCATCCCCGAGAAGCTCGACGTGAAGGAAGCCGCCTGGAAGAAGCCCTGAGGAGGAGAAAACAATGGAATTGTTCTGGTTCATCCCGCTGCATGGAGACGGCCGCTATCTCGGCACGAGCGACGGCGCCCGCGCCGTCGACTACGACTATATGAAGCAGATCGCCGTGGCGGCCGACCGGCTCGGCTACGGCGGCGTGCTGCTGCCGACGGGCCGCTCCTGCGAGGACGCCTGGGTCGCCGCCTCGGCGCTCATCCCGGCGACGCAGCGGCTCAAGTATCTGGTGGCGATCCGCCCCGGCATGATGGCGCCGGCGACGGCGGCGCGCATGGCGTCCACGTTCGACCGGCTGTCCGGCGGGCGGCTGCTCGTGAACATCGTGACGGGCGGCGATCCGGAGGAGCTCGCCGGAGACGGCCTGTTCCTGCCGCATGGCGAGCGCTATGAGCTGACCGATGAGTTCCTGAGCATCTATCGGCAGTTCCTGTCCGGCGAAAAGGTGCATTTCCAAGGCAAGCATCTGCGAAGCGACGGCGGGCAGCTGCTCTATCCGCCGCTGCAGCAGCCGTATCCGCCGCTTTACTTCGGCGGCTCGTCGCCGGCGGGCCAGGAGGTCGCCGCGGGCCATGCCGACGTCTACCTGACCTGGGGCGAGCCTCCGGCCGACGTCGCCGCCAAGCTCGACCAGGCGCGCGGGGCGGCCGCCGCCCGCGGGCGCAAGCTGCGCTTCGGCATCCGGCTGCATGTCATCGTGCGCGAGACGAACGAGCAGGCGTGGCAGGCGGCCGACGAGCTCATCCGCCATGTGGACGACCGCACGATCGCCGAGGCGCAAAAGGTGTTCGCCCGCTACGACTCGGTCGGCCAGCAGCGGATGGCCCGGCTGCACGGCGGCGACCGCTCCAAGCTGGAGATCTCGCCGAACCTGTGGGCCGGCGTCGGCCTCGTGCGCGGCGGAGCCGGCACGGCGCTCGTCGGCGATCCGCAGACGGTCGCCGAGCGCATCCGCGAATACGAGTCGCTCGGCATCGACACGTTCATCCTGTCCGGCTATCCGCATCTGGAGGAAGCCTACCGCACCGCCGAGCTGCTGTTCCCGCTGCTCGACCTGAAGCCGCAGGCCGAGCCGATCCGCACGCGCCTGCGGGCGTCCGGCGAGATCGTCGCTAACGACCTGCTGCCGGACGCGGTCGCCTCCGGCGGACGCTAGGCCCGTCATTCGAGGGCAGAAGGAGGAGGTACCCATCGAAAGGTCCGCATCCAAACGTTCCTGGACGGACAGCCGCCTGACCCCGTTCCTGGTGCCGGCGGCCATCCTGGTCGCCTGGCAGCTGCTCGGGCATTACGGCGCCGTGTCCTCGCGCACGCTTCCTACGCCGCTCAAGGTGGCGGAAGCGGGCATCCAGCTCGCCCGCACCGGCGAGCTGCTGCGCTACATCTGGAGCAGCACCCAGCGGGCGCTGCTCGGCTTCCTCATCGGCGGCGGCATCGGCTTCGCGCTGGGACTGCTGAACGGCCTGTCCCACAGCGCCAACCGGCTGCTCGACAGCACGATCCAGATGGTGCGCAACGTGCCCCATCTGGCGCTGATCCCGCTCGTCATCCTCTGGTTCGGCATCGGCGAGACGGCCAAGGTGTTTCTCGTCGTGCTGGGCGTGTTCTTCCCGATCTACCTCAACACGCTGCACGGCATCCGCTCGATCGATCCCGGCCTGCTGGAGATGGCGCGCGTGTACAAGATCCGCGGCGCGGCGCTGTACCGGCATGTCGTCCTGCCGGGAGCGCTCGCCTCGATCCTCGTCGGCGTGCGCTACGCGCTCGGTCTCATGTGGCTGACGCTGATCGTCTCCGAGACGATCAGCGCCAACAGCGGCATCGGCTACATGGCGATGAACGCCCGCGAGTTCATGCGGCTCGACATCGTCGTGCTGGCGATCCTGCTTTATGCGGCGCTCGGCAAGCTGTCCGACCTCGCGGCCAAGGCGCTGGAGGAGCGGCTGCTGCAATGGAATCCCAACTATGCGGTCGACAGGAAAGGAGGCGGGCGGCGTGGGCGCAGAGCAGAGGCGGGCGGCATCCGGAGCGAGGCTGCAGATCCGGCAGGCGGCAAAGTGGTTCGGGGATAAGCAGGTGCTGCATGAAGTGGAGCTCGACGTGCCGGCGGGCCAGTTCGTCGCCATCGTCGGACGCAGCGGCTGCGGCAAGAGCACGCTGCTGCGGCTGATCGCGGGGCTGGACGCCCCGAGCTCGGGCAGCGTCAGCCTCGACGGCGAGCCGGTAGCGGGCATCGGCGACCGGACGCGGATGCTGTTCCAGGACGCGCGGCTGCTGCCGTGGAAAAGCGCCCTCGACAACGTGCGCGTCGCCAGCGGCGGGACCGACCGCGCCCAGGCGCAACGCGCGCTGGAGCAGGTCGGCCTCGGCGACCGGGCGGACGAGTGGCCGGGCGTGCTGTCCGGCGGACAGCGGCAGCGGGTCGCGCTTGCCCGCGCGCTCGGCGGGCAGCCCGGCCTGCTGCTGCTCGACGAGCCGCTCGGCGCGCTGGACGCGCTGACGCGCATCGAGATGCAGCAGCTGATCGAGCGGCTGTGGCGCGAGCAGGGCTTCACCGCCGTGCTCGTCACGCATGATGTGAGCGAGGCGGTGGCGCTGGCCGACCGGGTCATCCTGATCGAGGAGGGGCGCATCGGGCTCGACCTCGACATCCGGCTCGACCGCCCGCGAGAGCATGACAGCTCGTTCGCGCATTACGAGCGGACGATTCTCGACCGCATCCTCGAACGGGATGCGGAGGCGGATCGGCGGCGAGAGCAGGTGTATACGATTTAACGGCATCGGCTTCCTTCGGAGGCTGCATATATACACGCTAGCCTTCCGTCCCTCCCGCGCCATAGGCGCTGGGAGGGACGCCTTTGCTTTTCTTGAACGCCTTGCTGAAGGAATAGACGTCCTCGAAGCCGACGAGGCGGCCGATCTCGCCGACGCGAAGCGTCGTCGTCCGCAGCAGCTCGCAGGCGCGGTCGATGCGCACCTTGTTGGCGTACTGCGCGATCGGCATGCCGGCGAGCTGGCGGAACGAGCGGTTCAGGGCGTCGAAGCTGCAGCCGAGCTCGCGCTCGATCCGTTCGCCCGTCCATTTGCCGGCATCGTCCTGGTGGATGCGGTCGAGCAGCTCATGCGCGGCCAGGTCGAGTCGGGACGTCCGCTTGCGGCTGCGCTGCAGCTGCGCCAGCATATGCTCGCGCGACAGCCAGACGAACAGCTCCGCCAGCTTCAGCGAGGCTAGGACGCGGTTGTACTGCTTGCGCCGCTGCAGCTGGATGAGCTCGCTCAGGACGCCGGCGGCCGGAGAGCGGGAGAACAGGGCGGGGATGTGGAACTGCTTCGGGAAGCGGCAGCGGCTGTCCGCCTCCTCCTCTTCTTCACGGAAGAAGGAGGAGACGAGCGGCTCCGTCTCGCCGGACGGCAGGCGGATCAGCTCCGGGTGCCTGAAGTGGATGTAGTAATAGTCGCAGGCATGGGCGGCCGTTCCTTCATGCTCCAGTCCGTCCTCGAGCAGGAGGGCGTCGCCGCTGCGCAGGACATGCGGCTGCCCGTCCTCGAGCAGATGCAGCTCGCCGCTTTTGACGAGGTAGAGGATGGGCTCGTCGGAGACGCGCCTGAAATGCATCCAGGGGCTGCCGTAGGAGATGAAGCCGACCAGAGCCACCTGCGGAGCGAATTCCAGATTGATCGAGATCACGAGGAAGCGTGCTCCCCTTTCAGCATAAAAGTCGGAATTGGATAAATGATGCCCGAAACGGCCATGTTCATCCCGTCCATCCTATCCTATGCTGGGAGTGGAGTTCAATCCCAATGGACAACAGAGGTGAGATGAAATGGCGGCCTTGAAAATCGGATTCATTGGAGTCGGAGGAATAGCCTCCTTTTATGCGGACGGACTGAAGAAGATTCCCGATGCGGAAATCTGGTCGATCTGCGACAGCAGCCCGGAGCCGCTCGAGCGGCGCAGGGTCGAGTGGGGGCTGCCGGCAGCGCGCGTGTACGAGGAGCCCGAGGCGATGCTGCGCGATCCCGAGCTGGACGCGGTCATGATCGGCACGCCGAACGAGAGCCACTGCGGGCTGGCCAAGCTGGCGATCGCGAGCGGCAAGGCGTTTGCGCTGGAGAAGCCGGTGGCGATGGACGCGGCGGAAGCGGCGGAGCTGGCGCAGCTTTTGAAAGCGTCTCCCGTTCCGCATCTGATCTGTTTTTCCTACCGCTACAAAAAAGCCGCCCGGTACGCGAGGCAGCTCATCAACGAGGGGCGGCTGGGCAGGATCCTGCATGTCCACAGCCAGTACATGCAGGGCTGGGCGATGGACGAGCGCATTCCGCTCGTCTGGAGGTTCCGCAAGGAGAAGACGGGATCGGGCGCGATCGGCGATCTGGGCAGCCACATTCTGGACCTGACCCGCTTCCTGATCGGCGGCACCGAGCGCGTCGTCGCCGATGCCGGCACGATCGTGCCGCAGCGCGACCTGCTGGACGGCTCCGGGCAAGGCGAGGTCGACGTCGACGACTTTTGCCATGTGCTCTCCCGCCTCGAGGGCGGCATCTCGTCAACGATGGCGATCTCCCGCTTCGCGAGCGGTCGCGGCAATTACCAGCGGATCGAGATTTACGGCACGAAGGGCGCGCTCGTCTACCGGCTGGAGGAGGACGATACGCTCCGCATCCGACTGGACGGCGACGAGGCGTTCCGCTCGGTCGACATCCCGGAGGCGTTCCATGCTGATCAAATGCGATCCTTCATCGAGCTGCTGCAGGGCGGCGGAGACGGGCTCGACGCGACAATCGAGGATGGGCTGGCGAATCAGCGGGCGGTGGACGCCATCGTAGAGTCGTTCGAGCAGCGGCGATGGGTAACGATTGAATAGGAGGAGATCAGCATGGCAGCGATCCGAGTCACCGTATGGAATGAATATCGGCATGAGAAGACCAATCCCCGGGTAGCGGAAATCTACCCGGAAGGCATCCACGGCGCGATCGCCGCCCATCTGCGTAGGGCAGGTTCGTTCGAGGTACGGACCGCGACGCTGGACGAACCGGAGCATGGCTTGACCGAAGAGGTGCTGGAGCAGACCGACGTGCTGCTCTGGTGGGGCCATCTGGCCCATGACGAGGTGAGCGACCAGATCGCGAGCCGCGTGCAGGACCGCGTGCTGCAGGGCATGGGCCTGATCGTGCTCCACTCCGGACATGGCTCCAAAGTGTTCGGTCGCCTGCTCGGAACGCGCACAGGCGCGCTGAAGTGGCGGGATGACGGCGAGCGGGAGCGCCTCTGGGTCATCGAGCACGGCCATCCGATTGCCGACGGGCTTGGAGAATTTATCGAGATTCCCAAGGAGGAGATGTACGGCGAGCGGTTCGAGATTCCGGCGCCGGACGAACTCGTGTTCATCTCCTGGTTCGAGGGCGGCGAGGTGTTCCGCAGCGGCTGCTGCTACCGGCGCGGCAAGGGCAGGCTGTTCTATTTCCGTCCGGGACATGAGACGTTCCCCGTCTACCATCATCCGGACGTGCTGCAGGTCATCGGCAACGCCGTGCGCTGGGCGGCGCCGACTCCGGGAGCTCCGGCCGTCTACGGACGGATGGCGCCGATCGAGCCGATCGGCCGGTGATTGACGGACTGGCGGCCGGCTCCTATACTTGACGTAACCGGTTACGTTACGGGCAACAACCTATAGGAGGCGGCGAATGCTTACGATCCGCGATGTAGCCCGCGAGGCCGGGGTGTCGGTGGCGACGGTGTCCCGCGTGCTGAACGGCCTCGCCGGCTACTCGGACAAGACGAAGCGAAAGGTGCTCCAGACGATTGAAGAGCTGGGCTACCACCCGAACGCGGTCGCCCGCTCGCTGACGAACAAGCGGACGCGGACGATCGGCGTGCTGTTCCCGATGCTCTCCAGCGAGTTCGCCGCAGGCCTGCTGCAGGGCATCGAGAGCTATGCCCATGCGTGCGGCTACAGCGTGCTCGTCTGCAATACGGACGAGGACGGCAAGCGCACGCTCGACTACCTGCAGACGCTGCGCGAGAAGCAGGCCGACGGCATCCTGTTCGTCAGCGAGGCGCTGACGGAGCCGTATCTCGCGGCGCTCCGCCGAATGGACGTGCCTGTCGTGCTCATCAACTCGGAGACGGCCGACCCCCGATTCCCCCATGTCAAGGTGGATGACGCCCAAGCCGCTTACGATGCCGCATCCTACTTGATCGCGCAGGGCCATCGCGACATCGCGATGATCGCCGGCACCGAGAAGGATCCGGTCGCCGGCGCGCCGAGAGTGCAGGGCTGCCGGCAAGCTCTCCTCGATCACGGCCTGCCATGGGTACCGGAGCGGGTCGTCTACGGCGACTTCTTCTATGAGAGCGGCGCCGTCGCCATGCGGCGGCTGCTGGAGAGAGGCCTCCCTTTCACGGCGGTATTCGCCGCCAGCGACGAGATGGCGGCCGGCGCGATGCATCATGCGCTCGCGGCGGGCATCCGGGTGCCGGAGGAGCTGTCGGTCATCGGCTACGACGACATCCGCCTGGCGCGGATGGTGCATCCGCCGCTCACGACCGTGCATCAGCCGCTGGCGGAGCTGGGGCGGACGGCCGTCGAGAAGCTTATCGCCATGGCCGAGACGGGGCAGCCGGGAGAGTCCGTCCGGATCGCCCATCGGATTGTCGAGCGGCAGAGCGTTCGGAGCCTTTCCACATGAGCATGAACGACGAAAGGAAGAGGACAAATGGCAGACAAGTGGTGGAAAGACAGCGTCGTATACCAGATCTACCCGCGCAGCTTCATGGACAGCGACGGAGACGGAATCGGAGACATCCCCGGCATCCTCTCGAAGCTCGACTATCTGAAGCGGCTCGGCGTCGACGTCATCTGGCTCTGTCCGGTCTATGAATCGCCCAACGACGACAACGGCTACGACATCAGCGACTACCGGTCGATCCTGAGCGAGTTCGGCACGATCGCGGACTGGGAGGAGCTGCTGGCCCAGATCCACGCGCGCGGCATGAAGCTCATCATGGACCTGGTCGTCAACCACAGCTCCGACGAGCATGCCTGGTTCGTCGAGTCGCGCAAGTCCAAGGACAATCCGTACCGCGACTACTATATTTGGCGTCCGGGGGCGGACGGCGGCGAGCCGAACGACTGGGGCTCCTTCTTCAGCGGCTCCGCCTGGCAGTACGACGAGCGGACGGAAGAATATTTCCTGCATCTCTTCTCCAAGAAGCAGCCGGACCTCAACTGGGAAAATCCGAAGCTGCGGCAGGACGTGTACGACATGATGGCCTGGTGGCTTGACAAGGGCATCGACGGCTTCCGGATGGACGTCATCAACCTCATCTCCAAGAACCCCGCTCTCCCGCGGGTCGAGCAAGGCGAAGGCTGGCGCTTTGGCGGCGAGCATTTCATGAACGGCCCCCGCGTGCATGAATACCTGCAGGAGATGAACCGAGAGGTGCTGTCCAAGTACGACATCATGACGGTGGGGGAGACGATCGGCGTGACGCCGGAGGATGCCGCGCTGTACGTCGGCGAGGAGCGGAACGAGCTGAACATGGTGTTCCACTTCGAGCTCATGGACGTCGACTCCGGCCCGCACGGCAAATGGGATCTCAAGCCCTGGGACCTGCGCGACATCAAGCGGATCATCGCCAAGTGGCAGACCGGGCTCGAGGGCAAGGGCTGGAACAGCCTCTACCTCAACAACCACGACCAGCCGCGCATGCTGTCGCGCTTCGGCGACGACCGGACTTACCGCAAGGAATCCGGCAAGATGCTGGCGACGCTGCTGCATACGCTGCAGGGCACGCCGTACATCTATCAGGGCGAGGAGCTCGGCATGACGAACGTTAGGTTCGCCTCGATCGAGAGCTACAAGGACATCGAGACGCTCAACATGTTCGCGGAGCAGCTTGCGGCGGGACGCGACGAGGCGGACATCATGAACGCCATCTACGCCAAAGGCCGGGACAACGGGCGGACGCCGATGCAGTGGGACGGATCGGAGCATGCGGGATTCACAACCGGCACGCCTTGGATCGCCGTCAATCCGAACTATCCCGACATCAACGCCGAGCAGGCAGTGAACGACCCGGATTCGATCTTCCACTACTATCGGCAGCTGATCGCGCTTCGCCGCGAGCATGACGTAACCGGTTACTCCGGGTTCCGCCTGATCGGGGAGGAGGATGAGCGCGTCTTCGCCTACGTCCGCTCCCGAGGGGAAGAGTCGCTGCTCGTCGTACTCAATTTCTTCGGAGATCAGGCCGAGTTCCGGCTCCCCGAGGAGATCGGGTTCAGCCGCGCAGAACGGCTGATCGGCAACTATGACCCGCCCGCGAATCTGCGCCGCGCCCTCTTGCGGCCGTACGAAGCTCAAGTCTACCGGCTGTTCGCCTGATCGGCCGAACCGGCGCGGGCCGATCTGCCGCAAGGCAGGTCTGCCCGCGTTTTTTCCCATTTTCTTCCCCGGAGGCGCTTCCTCATGATCCACAAGACCCGGACGAAAAGGCTCGGCACGCGCTTCATCGCGCTGTTTCTCGCCGCTACGCTGCCCTTGCTGCTTTTGCTGCTGGCGGCGGGCCACTACGCACAGTCGGTCGTGCTCGCGCAGGTTGCCAGCTCCTACCGGAATCTGGTCGACTCCAACCTGCAGATGATCGAGAGGAGCCTCGGCGACATTACGACCAACATGGTCTTCATCGCCGAGCATGACGAGAACTTCCGCAAGTTCGGCGCGGCAGGACTGTCGGATTCGGACGCTTTTTTCGCAGAGATGGAGCTGCTCCAGCGGAACACGGCCTATCGCTCCTACTATCATACCGTCGACATGTTCTACATCTACTCCCGAGCCAGCGGCCGGCTCGCCGCGACCAACGTCATTCCCGGCTCCGACCATGACCAGGTGGGAAGCTGGATCACCGGCTCCTTGAACGACCCGGAGAGGAGCAAGGCGCTCCTGTACAAGTGGTCGACGGTGCGTATCGGCAGCCAGTCCTTCCTCCATCGCGCCGTCAGCGACGAGATGGGCGCGGGTACGTTCATCGGCGCTCTGATCAACGTCAATACGCTCCGCATCCCGCTGTCGGGGCTGGACCTGAGCCAGGGCGGCGACCTGCTGCTCGCCTCGCCCGACGGGACCGTCCTGACCGACCGGTCCGCCGAGCTGAGTCCGGCGTTCCGCCTCCCGCCGGAGCGGCTGGCGCAGGACGCTTCCTTTTCCTATGCCGATGGCGGGCGCAAGCTGTTCGTCGTGACGAGCCGCTCGGAGACGGCCGGCCTCAGCATGGCGGTCGTGCTGCCCTCGTCCGAGCTGCTGCGAGGATTAAAGGGATTCCAGACGCTTGTCAGCCTGCTGCCGCTGTTCGTCCTCGTCATCCTGCTCGCCTATCTCGTCATGCTGCGCCGGATCATCTACCGCCCGATCCTGCAGCTGCTCGGCGCGATCCGGCGGACGAAGGACGGGGACATGGAGATGAAGCTGCCGGGCTCGCCGATCGCCGAGTTCGACATCATCTACCGCACCTTCAACGGCATGGTGAAGGAGATCAAGGAGCTCAAGATCGACGTCTACGAGGAGCGGCTCCAGGCGCAGAAGGCGGAGCTCAAGCATCTGCAGCTGCAGATCAATCCCCATTTTTTCCTCAATACGATGAACATCATCTACCAGCTGGCCAACACCGGACGCGACGAGCTCGTCAAGAAGACGGTCCGGCACATGGTCCGGTACTTCCGCTTCATGCTCGGCTCGAGCCGCGAGACGATTCCGATGGCGGAGGAGCTGGAGCATATCCGCAACTACCTGGAGATCCAGAAGCTGCGCTACCAGGAAAGCTTCGCGTTCCGGATCGACATCGATCCGGAGCTGCTGGAGGCGCGCGTGCCGTCGCTGATCGTGCAGCCGTTCGTCGAGAACGCGATGCTGCACGGCATGAGCGTGCGGAAGGGAGAACCGTTCGAGCTGGCAATCTTCGTCTCGAAGGAGGACGGGGGGGAGAGGATGGCGGTCGAAGTGCGGGATAACGGCAAGGGAATGTCCCCGGAGCAGCGGCAGCTCCTCTCCTCGGACGGCCACGGACCGGGGGCGGACGACGCCCATATCGGCATCTGGAACGTCCGCAGGCGGCTGTCGATCCGCTACGGAGAGCGGGCTTCGCTGACTTTCCGGGCAGCGGAGCCGAGAGGACTGCGGGCCTGCCTGGCGCTGCCGCTGGAGACGGAGGCGGCTGACGGGGGAGCGGACATGATTCAAAAAAGGAGCGTGAGGCCTCATGACGGAGCTGCTGATCGTTGATGACGAGCGGTTCGCGGTGGAGGGGATTCTGGCATGCGTCGACTGGCAGGCGCTCGGCATCGAGCGCGTGCACGCGGCCCTGCATGCGGACGAGGCGAAATCGCTGCTGAGCGAGCGCCGCGTCGGCATTCTCATCTGCGATATTGAGATGCCGGACGAGGACGGGCTGTCGCTCGTGCGCTGGACTAAGGAGCATTCCCCGCATACGCAAACGCTGTTCCTGACCTGCCACTCGGAGTTCTCGTTCGCCAAGCAGGCGATGCAGCTGGGCAGCTCCGACTACCTGCTCAAGCCGGTTGACAGCGAGGAGCTCGAGCAGGTCGTAGGCCGGATGCTGGGGACGATCCGGGAACGGGAGGAGGCGCTTCTGCGGGACGAGCAGTACCGGAACGACAGGGAGTGGTGGAGAAAGCAGCGTCCGCTGCTGGCCGAACGCTTCTGGCAGGATCTGCTGTCGCGTCGCATTCTCTCGTTCGGCGATTTTCTGGAGCGCTCGCTGAAGGACGCGCAGCTGGAGCTCGCGCCCTCCTCCCGCGCAATGCCGATTCTCGTCAGCATCGAGGAGTGGCTGAAGCCGCTCGAGGGCCGCGACGAGGACATCATGGAATACGCCGTGCGCAAGGCGGCCGGGGAGATCCTGCTGGACGGGCTGGACGGCCACGTCGCCCAGGATCGCAGCGGCGTGCTGATCGCCATCGCCTGCTCCGGCGAGGAGCTCGCGGCGGAGCGCTGGCGAAACGCGGCGTACAAGCTGATCGCCGTATGCGAAGCTCATTTCTACTGCAGGGCATCCTGCTACATCGGGCGGTTCGTGCCGCTGCCGGAGCTTCCGCGATGCGCCGAGCAGCTGCGCGGACTGGAGCGCACCCGTCTCGGACCGAAAGGATCGGTCGTCGTCTATGAGCCGCAGCCATCCCGCCTTCCGGGCGGGGATCATTCCGACAGCCTCGACGCGCCGCTGCTAGCGTCGCTCTTGCTGGCGGGGGACGGCGCGGGAGCTTCGGAGCTGATCCTGCGAAGCGTCGAGCCGCTAGGGGCGAGTCCCGCGCTCCAGCTGCGGCAGATCGAGCGGTACTGCCAGGACACGCTGCACGCTGTCTACAGCTTCCTGCAGGCCAAGGGCATCCCGGCCGCGGCGGTGCCGCAGTTCTCGCTCTGGGAATCGGCACGGATCCGCAGCCTGACGCAGTACCGGAGCTGGGCGGAAAATATCGTCTTCGCCGTTCTGGAAGCCGCCTTCTCGCCCAAGGAGGAGGACGGAGCCGTGCGCAAGGCGGTCCAGTTCATACACGAGAACGTCGAGGAGGATATTTCACGGGACGACGTAGCGGCGCATGTGCATCTGAACCCGGCTTATCTGTCCCGGCTGTTCAAGAAGCAAACGGGCTCGAGCCTGATCGACTGCCTGATTGCAGCCAAGTTGGACCGGGCCCGGCAGCTGCTCGGCGATCCGTCGATCACGGTAGCGGCCGCCGCCCAGCAGGTCGGATACAGCAACTTTTCCCATTTCACCAAAATGTTCAAGAAGCAGTTCGGCGTCAATCCGCAGGAATACCGGATGTCACGAAACGACTAGGGAGAGGTATCAAAAACGGCGGAGCGCCGTTGTCTGCCTCTCTATACTAAGGTCATGGAAACCAAACCGACAAGAAGGTGGACGAAGTGGCTGCAGTAGATTTCGCGCAACAAACTCAAGAAGAGCTGCCCGAGCCAAGGGCGAAGGCGCGTCCGAGGCGGGGGCTGAAGCAGGCCTGGCAGTACCGGGCGCTCATCGTCCTGGCTCTGCCGGCGATCCTCATGCTCTTCATCAACAACTATTTGCCGATGTTCGGCATTTTCCTCGCCTTCAAGGATCTGAACTATACCGAGGGCATCTGGGGCAGCGCCTGGGTCGGGCTCAAGAACTTCGAGTTCCTGTTCGCCTCCAACGACGTGTGGCGCATCATCAAGCATACGCTGCTGTACAACCTCGCCTTCCTCGTCTTGGGCACCGTTCTGGCCGTGCTGCTGGCGATCGTGCTCAACGAGGTGCGAAGCCGCATCCTGTCCAGGTTTTTCCAGAGCGCGGCAATCCTGCCGAACTTCGTTTCGATGGTCATCGTCGGCTACCTCGTATTCGGCTTCCTCAATCCGGATCTCGGCTTCGTGAACAAGTCGATCCTGGAGCCGATGGGCAAAGATCCGGTCGCCTGGTACGCCTCGCCGGAATACTGGCCTTACATCCTCCTCCTCGTCAATACGTGGAAGACGGTCGGCTACTCGGCCATCGTCTATCTGGCGGCGATCGTCGGACTCGACCAGGAATACTACGAGGCGGCGCGCATCGACGGAGCGAGCCGCTGGCAGCAGATGACCAAGATTACCGTGCCGCTCATCACGCCGGTCATCATCATCCTGACGCTGCTCGCGATCGGACGCATCTTCAATGCCGACTTCGGCCTGTTCTACCAGGCGACGATGGCGTCCTCGATGCTCAAGGAAACGACCGAGGTCATCGATACCTACGTCTACAACGCCCTGCTCGTCACGGGCGATACCGGTCTGGCCTCGTCCGCAGGCCTGATGCAGTCGATCGTCGGCTTCGTGCTCGTCCTCACCGTCAACTACGTCGTGCGCAAAATCAGCAAAGAGAACGCGCTGTTCTAAGGAGGATGCGGCATCTTGGACAATAAACGAACGAATCCCTTCATCATCATCGGGCTGAGCCTGTTCAGCCTCGCCTGCATCCTGCCATTCTGGCTCGTGTTCACGATCTCGATCTCCAATGAAACGGACGTGACGAAGCACGGATACAGCTTCTGGCCGAAGCAGATCGACCTGGTCGCCTACCGCTATCTGCTGCAGGACTCCGCGTCGATCCTGCGGGCGTACGGCGTGACGATCCTCGTCACGATCATCGGCGTCGCGGTCAGCCTGTTCATTACCTCGGCGCTCGCCTACACGCTGTCCCGCAAGGATTTTCCTTACCGGGGCGCGCTCAGTTTCTATGTTTTCTTCACGATGCTGTTCTCGGGCGGCCTGCTTCCCTGGTATCTGGTGTACACCCGCTTCCTCGGCGTCCAGGATACGCTGCTGGCGCTCATTCTGCCCGGCCTGATCGGCGGCTTCAACGTGCTGATCATGCGGACGTTCTTCACGAACAGCATCCCCCCGTCCCTCATCGACTCCGCACAGATCGACGGGGCGAGCGAGTACCGCACCTATTTCAGCATCATCCTGCCGCTGTCGCTGCCGGTCATGGCGACGATCGGGCTGTTCACCATCGTCGCGTACTGGAACGACTGGTTCACCAGCCTTGTGTTCATCAACAACGAGAAGCTGTACTCGCTGCAGTACCTGCTCAACAAGACGCTGATGAACGCGGCGTTCCTGCAGGCGATCGCCGACAAGGCGTACAGCAATACCGCGACCGTCGCGCAGCCGCTGGAATCGATCCGGATGGCAATGGCGATGGTGGCGATCGGGCCGCTCGTGCTCGTGTTCCCCTTCCTGCAGAAATACTTCGTCAAAGGCTTGACGGTAGGGGCAGTCAAAGGCTGATTCCGGCTCCGGCCGGTTGAGCACATAGAAGAAAACAGGCATTCAAGGGGAGGCAATATTCATGAAACGATGGAAGAAACGCTCCACGATGCTGACCGCGCTGCTGCTTACGGCGGCGCTCGGTGCGGCAGGCTGCTCCGGCGGCAACGGCGGCGAAGGCCAGAACGGCGCGGCCGGCATCTCGCCGGCTCCTTCGTCCGACGGAACGAAAGCGCTTGCGCCATACGAGGTCGTCATGGTGTATCCGGACGGACCGCAGAACGATCTCGGCACGGTCCAAAGCGCGATGAACGATTACCTGAAGCAGACCTATCCCGAGATGAACGTGTCGGTCAAGCTGAATCCGATCGACTGGGGCGCCTGGAGCGACAAGACGAACCTGATGATGGCGTCCAGCGAGAAGTTCGACCTGATCTTTACGGCAGACTGGCTTGGCTTCAACCAGCAGGTGACCAAGGGCGGCCTGCTGCCGCTGGACGATCTGCTCGCCAAGTACGGACCGGACATCGAGGCGGTCGAGAAGGACTTCCATGACCCGGCCAAGCGCGGCGGCAAGCTGTACGGCATCCATACGCATCAGGAGCTCGGCGGCACGCAGGGCGTCTATGTCGACAAGGCGCTGGCGGAGAAGCATGGCTTCGATCTCAGCGTGTTCAAGGAAGGCAAAGTCGAAGCGCTGGAGCCGATGCTCGCGGCGATCAAGGACAAGGAGCCGGGCGTCACGCCGCTCGTCGCGCCGAGCTTCCCGCTCGAGGCCTACTACGGCTCGGGCACGACGGATGCGATCGCCAGCGTCGCCGTCCTGAACGTGCTGAATACGGACCCGGACGACTTCACGGTCGTCAATACGTTCACGACGCCGCGCTACATGGAGCTGGCCAAGCTGACCCACAAGTGGTTCAAGGCGGGCTACATCAACAAGGACGCGCTGACGCCGGGACTGGACGTGTGGAAGAAGTTCCAGGCCGGCAAGGCGTTCGCGTTCGTCGGCGACATGGACATCATCGCCGACATGTCGATCGGCTCCGTGGCGACATCGCCGAACGGCACGCTCAAGGCGGGACGGGAAGTGCTGCAGATTCCGCTCAACATCGACCGCCTCCAGACCGGCAAGATGACGGCGACGATGCAGGCGATCTCCAAGACGAGCAAGGACCCGGCCCGCGCCATGATGCTGCTGAACCTGTTCTACAAGGACAAAGAACTGCTCACGCTGTTCAACTTCGGCGTCGAGGGCAAGCACTATGTGCTGCAGGACGGCCAGATCGCGCTGCCGGAAGGCAAGACGAGCAGCGATGTCGGCTACAGCCACGACATCATGTGGCAGATCGGCAACCAGATGCTCAACTACACCCGCGTCGGCGAAGATCCGAACAAATACGAGAACTACAAGAAGTTCAACGAGGCGATCTCGCAAAATCCTTCCCGCATCTTCGGCTTCATCTTTGATCCGGAGCCGGTCAAGAACGAGATGATCGCGATCGACACGGCCATCAAGCCTTATGTCGACGGCATCAAGTCCGGCCAGCTCGATCCGGAGGAGAACGTCCCGAAAATGCTGGACAAGATGAAGGCGGCTGGCTCCGATAAAGTGATCGCCGAAGCGCAGAAGCAGCTGGACGCCTGGAGACAGGCCAACGGCAAGTAGGAAGAGAGACAGCAGGTTTGAGCAAGGGCATGCCGGTTCGCGGGATGCCCTTGCTTTGCATCCATAGCCTCACCCCTATCCATGCTTGATCAAGGAGGAACATGATGAGACCTATCGTCAAACATGCCGCTCGCGCCATGGCGGCCGCGCTTGCCCTGCAAGCGGTCCTGCCGGGAGCGATTTCCTGGAACGCGGCACGAGCCGCTGCGGCGGCGCAGATTGCCGGTCCCGCAGCATCCGTTCCGGCGTCGCCGATCGAATCGCTGGCTGTAGGCAAAGCCCGCTATGCTCCGGGCGAGGCGGCGCAGCTGACGCTGCGCTTCCGCGACGAGCAGCCTTGGCAAGGCCAGCTGCATGTCGAGATCCACCATCTGAACCGGCTGATTGCCCAAGGAACGAAAACAATCCAGGCGCAGCCGGGACAAGGAGAGCTGTCCTTCAGCTGGAACCCGCCGGACAGGGACTTCACCGGTTATCTGGTCAAGGCTTGGCTGAAAGGCAGGGAAGAGGAGGCAGTTACGGCGGCCATTGACGTTTCGAGCGATTGGAAGCGCTTCCCCCGATATGGCTATGTGAGCGAGTTCCCGAGAGAGACGGCGGCCGAAAGCGACGCCAAGCTGAAACAGCTCTCGCAGGAGTATTACTTGAACGGCTACCAGTTCTACGACTGGATGTGGCGCCACGATGTCAGCGTCTATTCCAAAACCGATGCCAGCGGCAAGCCGGTCCGGGACGAGCAAGGGAATTTCGTCACGGAAGCCATTACGCCCGAGGCGCATTATGCCGATCTGCTCGGGCGGGACTTGTATCCGCTCTCGATCAAGCAGCAGGTGGCGGCGGCGCAAAAGTACGGCTCTGCTGCGATGGCCTATCAGATGAACTATGCGGCCCGCGAGAACTACGAGGACTTCGGCGTGTCGCCGAGATGGGGCCTGTTCAAGGCCAAGCCGGATCCCGCCGAGCCGCAGAAGAGCCAGGACGGCTTCACTTTCGACGTGAACGGCAAGACGACCTCGTTGTTCCTGCAGGATCCGGGCAACCCGGAATGGCAGCGGTACATCGCCGGACAGTTCGTCCGGGCAGCGAACGAGTTCGGCTTCGACGGAATGCATCTGGACCAGTGGGGGGCGAACGACAAGAACTTCCTCTACGGGTATGACGGCAGCCAGCGCTACTACTCGCTCGACTACGACAAGATCATCAACGCGACCAAGGACGCGTTGGCCGCCAACGATCCGGCGAAAAGCGACGTCACCTTCAACATGGTCGGAGGCAACGCCGAGTACAGCGCGGTGCCGAATCCGGCGACCAAGACCGATTTCGACTACAGCGAGATCTGGAGCGACCGCAACCATTACCGTGACCTGCAGAAGGTCGTCGAGGATACCCGGTCCAAAAACGGCGGCAAGGCGATGGTCATCGCCGGCTACATGAACTACAAGATGGCGACCGGGGTCAAGACCCGCGGCACGGCTGCCCGGGACGTGCCGGCTGCAGCCGAGTCCCCGTCAAGGATCGCGAAGGCCCATGGCTGGGTCGGCAACTTCGGCCGCAAGGATACGGACGCGGTGACGTTCCGCGTCACGGTTCCTGCGGCCGGAAGCTATCGGCTCAAGCTCGGCTACGGCCATGGCAACGACGGAGGAGCTCCGGAAGGAAGGCTGGCCGTCAACGGCGCGACGGCCGCAGCCGCGATTCCGTTCCCGGAGAAGACCGGATGGGGCGAGCCGACGGCGGAAGCGGTCGTCGAGGCCGCGCTTGTCAAAGGCGAGAACGAGGTCAGGCTGACGCTGAACACAAACGGGCTCTGGCTCAACCTGGCCAGCCTGACCGTCAGCGGCCACGGCTCCGACAAGCGGTACGACGCCGCGGACGCCGAGCTGGACAACGTCATCGTGGACCAGTACAGCCATGTGTACGGCTTCGAGACGAAGGGCGACACGATCCGCTTCGAGGTCGAAGCGCCGCAAGCGGGCGACTATCCGCTGTCGTTCACCTATGCGTCCGACTGGCAGGAAGCATCTCGCGAGCTGAGGGTCGACGGGGAGCGGCAGGCAGACGTCGTATTCCCGGCGGCGGGCGGCTGGGAGTCGTTCGTCCCGTCCGGCGTGCTGGCCCAGGCGCGTCTCAAGGCCGGCAAGAACATCGTCGAGCTGCGCGCTCCGGCGGACGATCTGGGCATCAAGCTGCGGGACATGACGGTCGGAGACCAGAAGCTGCCCGCCTATTTCGCGGAAATACCTCCGGCCGCGAGCATCGTCCTGACGCCTTCGAGCACGGACAATTTCGGCCAGGCGGGACAGAGCGTCACCTACCGGGTCTATGCCGACCGAGCCGTGGATTCTATCGGCGTGCTCTACCGCACGGACAACGAGCCCGCCCTCTCCGTGAAGGTCGACGGCCAGCCTGCGCCTCAGGCGCAGCAGGTGCCGTTCTCCCGCACGCCGGGCGGCTGGGGCGGAGACATGCAGCTCAAGCTGCTGCCGCTCCGCCTGGAAGCCGGAGCGCATGAGGTGCGGCTGGAAATGGCGACTTCGGGCCAGTACGCGAACGTAGCCGGCATCGTAGCAGACGGACGGCTGTACAGCTCCGGCGGCGCGGCGCCGGAGGGCGGCGTCCAGCCTGTCGTCGGGTACGCTTCCGGCTTCGACAACGTGAACGACCGCGTCGCCTTCGAGGTGCAGGCGCCGGAGGACGGCCTCTACGATCTCGACTGGATCTACCGCGCCCAAGGACAGGCAGCCGCGGTCCGCAGCGTGTCGGTGAACGGCAGCGCCGCCGGCGAGCTGACGCTCGATCCGGCCGCAGCGTGGACGGACAAGCGCCAGGCGGGCGTCGCGCTTCGCCAGGGCAGCAACGTCGTCGTCATCAGTCAGGAGGCCGGGCAGGCAGGCTCGATCCAGCTGGACCGGCTGGACGTACGGCCGGCGCAAGGCTCCGGTGCCGTTCGGAGCTATGAGGCGGAAAACCCGCGAAGTGACACGAGCTTCGCTCTCGTCAAGGACACGGTCGTGAACTTCGGCGAGGTCGGGCAGCAGGTCACGTACCCGCTCGAAGTGCCGGCCGCGGGCGAGCAGAGCCTCATCTTCACCTACGCCAACGCGGGCGCCTTCACGACCCGCTCGGTCTATATCGACGGCGAGCGGGCCAAGGATGCGGGCGGCAATCCGCTCAAGATCGGACTCGACGGCACGAAGGGCAAGGACGCGTTCAGCGGCGACGGCTATGTGATCCTGCCGCATCTCGGAGCGGGAGCGCATCAGGTGACGCTGAAAATGGAAGCCGACGACGTGCCGGGATCGATCCAGCTGCGCGGCGTGACGGTCGGGTATTTCGACGAGCCTTCGGTGCGTCTGATGGACGCGGCGCTGGCATCGATGGGTGCGACCCACATCGAGCTCGGGACGGCGGAGCAGATCGGCGAGGGGCCGAACATGCTGGCGCACGAGTATTACCCGAACCGCAGCAAGAAGATGACCGAGAGCACGAAGGAGGCGATGAAGGACTACTACAAGTTCTTCGCCGCCTACGAGAACCTGCTGTTCGACAGCAAGGCGGATGCGGATGCGGCGGTCGAGGCGTTCGACGCTTCGGGGCAGGCGCTGCCGACGAGCCGGGACGGCTCGGAGCGGACGCTTTGGACGACCGTCCGCACCAACGCCGGCAATGAGGGGTATGCCGACTACGACGTCATCCATCTGATCAACCTGCTGGACAACGACTCCAACTGGCGGAACGAGGCGCGGCAGCCGAAGGCGGCGCACGATCTTGCGGTCCGCTATGCGATCGGCGGCCCGGCGGCGGAGCGGCCGGAGCTGAAGGTGTACGCGGCCACGCCGGACAGCCGCGAGGGCGCCATGCAGGAGCTCGACTATGTCTGGGACGGCGATTCCATCGTGATCCAGGTGCCGGAGCTCGACTACTGGACGATGCTCGTCATCGACCGGCAGCCGCAGTCGCCGGAGCCGCAGGCGTTGTTCGGCGGAGACGGCTCCGAGACGAGCCCGACGCCGTCCCCAAGCGCAAGCCCGACGTCGCCTCCGGCCGAGCCGCCGGCGTCCGGCGCAGCGGCATCGGCCGCTCCTTCGCCATCCGCATCGCCAGCGCCGGCAGTCCGCGTCATCGGCGAGAGTGAGCTGTCGGGCGAAGGCGCGGCAGGCCGGATCGACTTGCGTCTCGAGGCTGGAACCGGCCGGGCGCGGATTCCGGTGGCAGCCGCGGGCAAGATTTCGGCCAAGGAAGTCCGGATCGGACACGATGGGGCAGCAGCCGTTTGGAAAAGCTCCGCGCTGAACGCCTTGCTGGCTGCCGCCGCCAAGGATGGAGCGGCCTGGCTTGAGCTGGAGCTGCGGCCGGCAGGGGAGGCCAAGGCTCCGCACGCGGCGTGGACGCCGAGGAGCGCAGTCTATGAAGCCCGCTTGAGCGCAGTCGGCTCCGACGGAACAGCGGTGGGCAGCGCGGCGCTGTACCCTCAAGGCCAGCTGGAATTCCGGGTGCAGGCTCCGCTGCTCGGAGGCAAGACGCTCGGCCTGTACCGGGCGGGCGCAACGGACGCCGAGTGGAGCTACGCCGGCGGCGTTTATAGGCCGGGAGAGCGCGTCCTGCGTGCGGATTGGACCGAATCCGGCTCCTACGCTGTCATGGATCATCTCAAGACGTTCGCGGACGTGCCGCCCAGCCACTGGGGCTACGAAGCGATCGCGTCGCTGGCCGCCAAGCAGATTGTGACCGGCATGACGGAGAGCCGCTTCGAGCCGTCGGCGACGGCCACCAGAGCCCAGCTCGCGGCGCTGCTCGTCCGGACGCTTGGCCTCTCATCCGGCGGCAAGCCATCCGCTTTCCCTGATATTCCGGCAGGCGCATGGCATGCCGATGCGGTCTCCTCCGCCGTCTCGGCCGGCTTGATCCTCGGACGGGAGGATGGCCGGTTCGATCCTGATGCCGCTGTCTCGAGACAGGAGCTGGCGGTGATGCTGGATCGCACGCTCGACTACCTGGGCGGGCAGAAGCAGGCGCCGGCAGCCGCCGCGTCCTCTTCCTTCTCGGATCGCGCGCTGATCGCGGCCTGGGCTCAGGCGGCGGTGAGCCGCCTGGAGCAGGCCGGGCTGCTGCTCGGCGACGCCCGGGGACAATTCCGGCCGCAGGCCGCCAGCACGCGGGCCGAGATTGCGGCCGTGCTGGACCGGCTGCTGGAGCGGACGGCCGCGGCGGACTGACGCCGTCCTGGCGAGGACGGCACGAGATGGCGCAGGCAAGGGGCGGAGGGCTGCAAGTGTGGCTTTCCGCCCCTTTTTTCCATCCAGCGGAAGGGAGGCGATGTCCTGGAATCCGGACGATGCTGGATTCCATGCGCAAGCGACAAGCGATGAACAAAACGAGGAGGAACGATCATGACCAGCAAGCTCTTGCCTGTGTTCGGCCTGGTTGTCCTGCTGCTCGGCCTGGCTGGGATGGCGCCGGAACAAGCTTCGGCCGGCACCGCGCCGCTCCTGCAGCGGGTCAATACCGACAAGGCCCGCTACAATCCGGGCGAGCAAGCCGCCATCTATTTGGATTTGAAAAACGGGACCGGGTCCAGCTTCGCCGGCTCGGTGACGCTTTATTTCCGCCATCTAGGAGCGGAGGCAGGCCCGGACCAGACCCGGACCGTGTCCCTCGGCGCGGGACAAGCGACAACGCTGACGTATGCCTGGACGCCCCCGTCGACCGACTATCGGGGGTATCTGGTGGAGGCATGGGTCCGGGACCAGAGCGGCGCGGTCGTCGACTCCGGATCGACGGCGATCGACGTCTCGAGCAACTGGACCAGATTTCCGCGGTACGGCTATGTGAGCGAGTTCGCGGATACGGTCGATACGGCGAACTCGACGTGGCAGCTGAAAAACTACCATATCAACGCGCTGCAATTTTATGACTGGCACTGGCAGCACCATCGTCCGAACCCGGATCCGCAGTCCCCGTCCTGGCAGGATATCGCCAACCGCCGGGTGGCGCGCTCGACGGTGAACGGCTACATAAGCAGCGCTCACCACTACGGCATGA
Source organism: Paenibacillus pasadenensis (assembly GCF_002864175.1). NCBI lineage: Bacteria > Bacillati > Bacillota > Bacilli > Caryophanales > Paenibacillaceae > Paenibacillus > Paenibacillus pasadenensis. The sequence continues at coordinate 965,443 of NZ_NFEZ01000004.1, forward strand.
AGGCGATGAACTACAATCTGATCAACGGCGCCTTCGACAACTATTGGAACGACGGGGTGCAGGTCGCATGGGGACTGTTCAAGGACAGCGGCGGCAGCTACGACCCGAGCCGCCAGGATCTTCACGGGCTTCCGGGCGGCTGGGCAGGCGGGGGAGGAAAGATCTATCTGTTCAATCCCGCGAACCCCGGCTGGCGGAACTACATCTTCACGAGGGAAGAGGAGGTGTTCCAGAACTTCGCATTCGACGGGTGGCACATGGATACGCTCGGTCCTCGGGGCACGCTCTACGACTGGAACCGCAATGCGGTCCAGCTGGACTCGACGTATGCCGGATTCATCAATGCCGCGAAGGCGCGCCTTCAGAAAGAGGTCGTCTTCAACAGCGTCCTGGCCTACGGACAGGATCAGGTGTCCGCGGACTCGAGCGCGGAATTCGTCTACACGGAGCTGTGGGATGACGACGAATCGAACGACGACTACATCGATCTGCTGCGTCTGGTGGAGCGCTCCAAGGCGCGCAGCGACAAGGCCGTCGTATTCGCCGCGTACATGAATTACAAGCATTCGCAGGAGACTCCAGGAGGAACGCAGCGACTGTTCAACGAAGCGTCGGTCAGGCTGGCGGATGCCGCCATGTTCGCTGCAGGCGCCTCGCACATCGAGCTCGGCGACGGCGGAAGCATGCTGTCGAACGAGTATTTCCCGAACAAGAATCTGGTCATGAGCGACAGCCTCAAGGCGGCGATGAAGAATTACTACGGGTTCCTGACAGCCTATCAGAACCTGCTGAGGGACGGCGTCGTCAGCGGGTCGAGCCGGATCGAGCTGACAGGCTTGCCGTCGAGCACGGAGGGCGATGCGGGAGCGGTGTGGAAGTTCTCGAAGTCGAAGGACGGCTACGACATCATCCACCTCATCAACCTGGAAAACAACGTCTCGACCCGCTGGCGCGATGAGAACGCAGCCTACGCGGCGCCGGATCAATTCGCCGCTGTTCCGGCGAAGATCTACTACGAGGGAACGCTGCGCCCGAACGCCAAGGTCTGGGTGGCGTCGCCGGACTACGACCATGGCAAGGCGTACAGCCTGAGCTACTCGACCGGATCGGATGCCGGTGGCAGCTATGTCTCGCTGACGGTGCCCAAGCTGCACTACTGGGTCATGATCTGGATCGAGAAAGGCTCGAATGAAAGCGGCACGGCGCTTTCGGAAACGTTCGAGGACGCATCGGTCGAATCTATGCCGGCCGGCTGGCAGAACGTCAGCGGCTCCTGGCAGGTGTCCCAGCCTGCCGGAGCGACCAAAGAGCTCAAGGCCGCCGCGGCCAACAGCGTCGTGAACTACATTCGCGGCTTCAATACCGGGGACTACAGCGTCGAAGGCCATGTCTACCTGCCGAACACGGCCCATAATGCCGCTGTTCTGGCCCGGATGCAGAAAAGCGGAGGCTTCTATCAGCTGGAGCTGAGGGACGGAGCCTCCTGGAAGCTATATAAATTCGACGGCCGATCCACCTGGACGGAGCTGGCGTCAGGCGCGCACGTCTATTCGCCGGGAAGCTACCATTATTTGAAGCTGACCTGCCGAGGGAACCGCCTGACGGTTGAAGTCGATCTTCAGCAGAAGGCGACGATCACCGACCTGAACCAGCCTTTCCTGAAAGGGACGGTCGGCTTGCGGGCGGAGTCCGCGGACTACCGGTTCGACAACATCATCGTAACCGGACTGGCTGGCTGAGCGCTCTTGAAAAAAGCCCTCCTTTCGTTGCCAAAGGAGGGCTTTCGTGCGTCTGATCCGCCATGGAGCTGACGCGGCAATCGAGGCTGGACAGACCCGGCCCTTCTTCTCTTCCCCTTCAAGTCAGACCGGCTCTTCGCCGCGTGCCGCCCTCGCTCTGGAGGCCTGTCTGGCCCGGTACTCGGACGGAGAGCAGCTCATCTCCTTGCGGAACACCTTGGAGAAGTGGTTGGTGTCCGGAAAGCCGACCTGCGCGGCGATGTCCTTGATGCTGAGTCCGCCGGCCTCCAGCAGGGCGCGAGCGCGCTGCATGCGCTTGCGGTTCAGGTACTTGAGCGGAGAGACGGCGAGATGCTTGTTGAAGTAGCGCACGAGATAGTTGGGATGCAGATGGACATGCCGGGACAGGTCGTCCAGCGTAAGCGCCTCGGACAAGCGCTCTTCGATGAAGGAGTCGATCTGCCGCAGGCGTTCGATCTCGTCTCGCTTGCCGGGGGTGATCCGCAGCTGCGGGTTCGACTCGGCGAGGAAAAAGCCGATGACTTCGAGCAGGACTGCTTTCTCCCGGATCCGCGCCAGCCAGCCGCCGTCGGCATGCAGCTCCGCAAGCTCGCGGAACAGCCGGGTCAGCGAATCCAGCCGGTCCGGCGGAACGTTCAGCAGCGGCGGGACGTCGATCCATTGAAACAGATCCAGCCCTCCCAGCGCTGCGGTGAAATGACACCAATACTTGCGGTAGGGGCGGTCGCTTATGGCGGAGTAGGACTGGCGGACATGCGCCGGCATATGGCAGAGCTGGCCCGCGACGGGGGCATAGGAGCGGCCGTCGATGTCGATCCAGCCCTCGCCGCCGCAGATCAGATAGAACTTATTGTAAGACGGCACATAATCAAGCTCGCGCCACTCGGGCGAGCACTCCGTGTAGTAGGCTTCGACCAGGCTGACTTGAAGATGCTGGAGCATCGCGCCCGGCATGGCGTCATGGTCGTGCATCCGCATCCCTCGTTCAATTGGTTAATTTCATCCCCGCAGGAAGCTAACTTGCTGCCTATAGCTTATCACAATTCATTGCTAGACTTGGGCTATACCGAACATGGGGAGGCGCTAGGGCATGAATGAGTTGATCAGGCAACGTACCGAACGGACGGAGTGGTTCCGACATGACCGCTTCGGCATGTTCATCCATTGGGGAATCTATGCGATTCCGGCACGGGGCGAATGGGTGCGCAGCTTCGAGAGGATGAGCGACCAGGACTATCAGACTTATGTGGACGAGTTCAACCCGGAGCGGTACGATCCGAAAGCGTGGGCGAAGGCGGCCAAGGATGCGGGCATGACCTATACGGTGCTGACGGCCAAGCATCATGACGGCTTCTGCCTGTTCGACAGCAAGCATACGACGTACAAGTCGACGAACACGCCATGCGGAAGGGACCTCGTCCGCGAGTTCCTCGATGCGTTCCGCGAGGAAGGGCTGAAGGTCGGCCTCTACTTCTCGCTCATCGATTGGCATCATCCGGATTTCCCGGCGTACGGAGACCGCATCCATCCGATGCGCGACGACGAGAGCTTCCGGCGCGATCCGGAGCGCTTCGACGCCTACCTGGACGACATGCATGCGCAGGTGCGCGAGCTGCTCACCGGGTACGGCAAGCTGGACATCATGTGGTTCGACTTCTCTTACGACGACATGAGAGGGGAAAAATGGCGGGCGACCGAGCTGATGACGATGATCCGCGAGTTCCAGCCGCAGATCATCGTCGACAACCGGCTCGAGGCGAGCGGAGAAGAAGGGGGCTCGATCTATTCCCGGACCCCGAGCTTCTTTTCGGGCGATTTCGCTTCGCCGGAGCAGATCATCCCTCCGCAGGGCATTACGGACGAGGACGGACGACCCATCCCCTGGGAAGCCTGCATGACGCTGAACAACAACTGGGGCTATGCGGCGAACGACCATGCGTACAAGTCGGCGAAAACCGTCATCCGCAAGCTGGTCGAGTGCGTGAGCAAAAACGGCAATCTGCTGCTTAATGTCGGACCGGACGCGAAGGGAGAGATTCCGCGGCGATCGCTGAGCGTCCTGACGGAGGTAGGAGCCTGGATGCGCCGCAACGGGGAAAGCATCTACGGCTGCGGGGAAGCGGGCCTCGACAAGCCGGAGTGGGGCCGCTACACGCGCAAGGGCGACAAGCTGTATGCGCATATCTTTGAAGAAAGCGTCGGTCCGGTTAATCTGTCCGGTCTGGGCGGCCAGGTGAAAAAAGCGAGGCTGCTGGAAGACGGCTCGGAGCTGTTCGTCTCCCGTCCGTGGAATGCCAAGCTGTATCCGAACGACGAATTTTTCAATTTCGCGCAGCCGGAGCACTTCACCTATCCGCTGCCGGATGAGCTGGATACCGTCGTCGAGATCACGCTGGACGATCCGCATGGGAAATCGGGAAGCCAGGGGAGGCCGTAAGGGCTTGCCGGCACGGCGGCCTCTCCCGCGCCGCATCGCCTGAACAAGCGTCCGCCAACCGGCGAAGCACTCGTTGCTTCGCCGGTTCGCTTTTTATGGCGCGAATCCCCACGGGGCAGGGGGCCGTCTCCCGCCCCGATCTTGACCTTACTTGAATCGATCCCCATAGAAAAGAGCCGCAGCAGCGAGAATGGGCGCGATTCATTTCGATGATTGCGCTTTCTTTGACTTCCGGGCTTGTCGCCTGCTTTTCCTAAAAGCCTTATAATGCTCGGTTAGAAGAGGTGCATCGGAAATTCCGCTCATCAGGAGGGTACATTCGTCTTGAACCGCATATCCCGCTGGAAGCAGGAGTGGCTCCCGAATCCGGGAACGAACATCCTGTCCGGCATCACTGTCGCTTTGGCGCTCATTCCCGAGACGCTGGCCTTTTCGATCATCGCGGGCGTCAGCCCGATGGTCGGGCTCATCACGTCCTGCATGATCGCCATCATCATCTCGTTCGCCGGCGGCCGTCCGGCGATGATCTCCGCCGCCACCGGCGCGCTCGCGCTGCTCATGGTCGGCCTCGTCCGCGATCACGGCGTGGAATACCTGTTCGCCGCGACGATCCTGACCGGCATCATCCAGCTCGTCATCGGCTGGCTGAAGCTCGGCAGCCTGATCCGCTTCGTGCCGCATTCGGTCATGAACGGCTTCGTGAACGCGCTGGCGATCATGATCTTCATGGCCCAGCTCGTGCACTTCCAGGGCCAGGGCTGGACGATGTACGCGCTCGTCGGCCTCGCGCTCGCTATCGTGTTCGGGCTGCCGAAGCTGACCCGCGCGTTCCCGTCCGCGCTCGCCGCGATCATCGTCGTGTCCGCCGTCGCCATGATCTTCAAGCTCGACGCGCTGACCGTCGGCGACATCGCCGACTTCTCCGGCACGCTGCCGATGCTGCATCTGCCGGACTTCGTTCCGAACCTGGACAATCTGCTCATCATCCTGCCCTACTCGGCCTCGATGGCGCTCGTCGGGCTGCTGGAGTCGCTGCTGACGTCCAACATCCTCGACGAGATCACCGATACGCCGAGCGACAAAAACCGCGAGGTCAAAGGCCAGGGCATCGCCAACTTCGCTACCGGCTTCTTCGGCGGCATGGCGGGCTGCGCGATGATCGGCCAATCGGTCATCAACGTGCGCTCCGGCGGACGCACGCGGCTGTCGACGCTGACGGCGGGCGTCGTCCTGCTGCTGCTGATCCTGTTCCTCAGTCCGGTCGTCAAGCAGATCCCGATGGCGGCGCTCGTCGGCGTCATGTTCATGGTCGCGATCGGCTCGTTCAACTGGAAGTCGCTCGGCGAGCTGAAGCGCGCCCCGATCGGCGACTCGATCGTCATGCTGGCGACCGTCGGCGTCGTCCTGTACACGCATAACCTCGGCCTCGGCGTCATCGTCGGCGTGCTGCTGAGCGCGGTCATCTTCGCCCGGCGCATCTCGCGCATCGCCGTGAAGGCGCAGCCGCAGCCGGACGGCAGCCTGCGCTATGCGGTGAGCGGCCAGCTGTTTTTCGCGACGGCGACCGATTTCGGCGACGCCTTCGACTCGGCCGGCGATCCCGAGCTCGTAACGATCGACTTTTCGGACGCCCATGTGTGGGATCACTCCGGCGTCAATGCGATCGCCCGCATCCGGGGCAAGTACCTGGAGGCCGGCAAAAGCTGCGACGTTGTCGGGCTCAACGAGGAGAGCGGCCGGCTCGTCGAGAAGATGGGCTTGGAATCGTACGGCACGCTGTAGAGGAAGACGCATCGCGCAGCCAACAAAGGATGGGAGGAAGCAGCCGCTTCCTTCCATCCTTTTTTGCATGCGCTCCTTTTGAATTAATGTAATATTATGTAATTTGACATGGGCAAGTCAGGGGATGTTGAAGAAGAAAACAATGAATTTACCCGGATAAAACCAGGTTGAAACCGGTTTAAAAAAATAAAAAATAAAGCAAAAAAGAGTCATCCAAACGGATCCGGCCTGCGTTCCACTCCATGAAAGCAGCTCAAGCCGACCGCCGGGCATCATCCCCGGACGGAGCCAGCCACGGCAATCCGCATTGACCCCATACCCGAAGGAGTGACTGTTCATGAAGATCACGAAAGCGCTCGCCCCTGTCCTGACCCTCGCCCTCGCCATCCCAGCCGGATGGGCTGCGGCCGTCCCCGCCCCGGCCGCGGCGCCTACGGCCGTGACGCCGGCCGCCGATCTGCGCGCCAGCCTCGACCATCTGCTCTCGGAGCACTTCGCGCTCGCCGTCGCGGCGATGACCAAAGCGTATGACGGCTCCAAGGATGCGGCGGCCGCCCTCAAGGCGCTCGACCAGAACGCGCTCGACATGCTGCCGGCGATCGAGATGCTGTACGGCAAAGCCGGAGCGGACGAGTTCGGCCGCATCTTCCGTTCGCACAACGCTTCCACCGACGAGCTGGCCAAGGCCAAGAAGATGAACAACGCCGACGCGGTAAAAGCGGCGGAAGCGAAGGTGCAGGGCTTCGTGGACGAATTCTCCACGTTCCTCGCCGCGGCGACCGCGAACAACCTCCCGAAGGCAGCCGCCATGGACGCGCTGAAGCTGCATGAGGCGCAGGTGCAGACCGTATTCGACGAGTATGTGCAGGGCGACTACGCCGATGCGTACAAAGCGTATCGCGAAGGCTACAAGACGATGTTCACGATCAGCAAGGCGCTGTCCGGCGCGATCGTCAAGCAGATGCCGGATAAGTTCGGCGGCTCCTCCGTCGATACGAAGGCCGCCGATTTGCGCTCGACGCTGAATAGGCTCGTGTCCGAGCATGTGGCGCTGTCGGTGCTGCAGATGCAGAAGCAGTTCGACGGAGCGAAGGACGCCTCCGCGCTCGTCGGCGCCGAGGCGATGAACACCGCCGACTGGAAAGCGGCGATCGCGTCCCTGTACGGCAGCGCCGGAGCCGACGCGTTCGAGAAGCTGTGGACCGGCGACCACATCAACGCCCAGTCGGACTACGTGAACGCCGTGAAGGCCGGCGACATGGCCGCCAAGCAGGCCGTTCAAGCGCGCTTCAACACGTTCTCGAAGGACTTCGGCTCGTTCCTCGGCACCGCCACCGAAGGCAAGCTGCCGGCTGCCGCCGCTACCGAAGCGCTTCTGAAGCATGAGAGCCAGATCCAGATGGCGTTCGACAGCTACGCCGCCGGCAATTACGATGCGGCTTACGCGACGGACCGCGAAGGCTTCAAGTTCGTCTTCGGCGTCGGCCAAGGCCTCGGCGACGCGATCGTCAGGCAGAAGCCGTCGATGTTCGCCGAAGCGACGCCAGCGCCGACACCGACGCCGACTCCGGTCGAGCCGTCCATGACGACGGTCTGGATGAAGCTGAACAGCATGCAGCTGAACATCAACGGCGGCACGACCCAGATGGATACGACGCCGGTCATGTGGAACGGCATGACGTACATCCCGCTTCGCTTCCTGAGCGAGGGCATCGGCGCGACGGTCAGCTTCGACGGCAAGGCCAAGGCAGTCTGGATCAGCGCCGGCTCCGACAAGCTCGGCTTCTGGGTGAACCAGAAAACGTACTCGGTCAACGGCCAAAGCATGACGGCTCCGGCCGCTCCGGTCATCGACAAGAACGGCCGCACGCTCGTGCCGCTGCGCTTCATCGCCGAGCTGCTGGACTGGAACGTCGCTTTCGCCGCCAAGGACGGCTCCATCACGCTGACGAGGATGAACTGATCCGTGCCGAGCGCGAGGGCGCTCGCAGCGCCATCGCCGACGAGCCGGACAACGCCGGCATCGCGGCCCGCATCATCCGTGAAGCTCCCGCCCATGGGCGGGAGCTTTTTTGCGTTCCCAGCTGGACTTTAGTCGGGTTTTGCGCCAGCGGGCAACTTATCCAAGCCCCCGCTCGTTGTAGGGATTGGAGGTGTCACTTCATATGAACAAACGTACATCACGGTCAAAAACGAGGCTGCTGTCTCTATCCGGAGCCGTGCTGCTGCTGGCGCTGGCCGGCTGCTCCGGCTCGAACGAGTCGCTGCAGGGGGCATCCCCGTCGCCGCTGCCTAGCGTCAGCCCTTCGCCCTCCGCGGCTCCTTCTCCTTCGCCAAGCCCGCCGGCACCGTCGGCATCGCCTTCGGAAGAGCCTGCGCCATCCGCCGCTCCGTCCGAGCCGGAAGCCAAAAAAGGCGAAGGCAAGTTCAGCGGCCTGGCCGATTCGCATACGATCGAGATCGAGATGGACGGCCGGCATGAGTCGTTCCAGCTTGGCGAAGGAACGGCCGAAGCGGCCTTCGAGCTGGAGCCGGGCGATCTCGTCTCGTTCGAGTATACCGAGCAGCCGGTCGAGGGCGACCCTCAGGCGAAGCAGCTGATGCTGACGTCGCTGGCCAAGGCCGAGCCTCCGGCGAGCTGATCGTCCATCCCCAGCCCTTCGGCCCCGAAGCCGGCATCCGCGTTTTGTCGCGGAGCCGGCTTTTTGCTTTATGCACAGAATTATCCCCACTATGAACAGCCGCTATGCCCAGGAAAGTTAAGCTTGTGAAAAGGTTGCACAGTTATCCACATGAAAAGTTATGCACATGTAAATTAAACGTCGTAACGGATTCCCCTCGGCTTATGCATAAGCGGCCGCCGTTTGCGGCAAAACAAAGCAGAGCGCGCATCATGAAAGCGGGAGGGGAACAGAATGGCGAAACGTTGGTGGCAAGCCGCCGGAGCGGCTGTGCTGATCGCGGGAGCGGTCGCAAGCGCGGGGCTGCCGCTCGGCCGGGCGGCGGCGGAGCCGGCTCCGCCGTCAGCGGATGCGGCTCCTGCCGCAGGCTGGAGCAAGGCGTACCATTTCGGCTTCAAGAAAAGCAAAAACGGCGAGCTGCCGTCGATCGCGGAGGAAGGCTTCCAGCCGATGCTGGAGAAGCATGGCGCCGTATTCCTCGGCGACACGTCCCGCAAGGAGCTGTACCTGACGTTCGACAACGGCTACGAGAAGGACGGGCTGACGGGGACGATCCTCGACGTGCTCAAGGAGAAGAACGTGCCGGCGATTTTCTTCATCACCGGGCATTACGTCAAGACGGAGCCGGAGCTTGTCAAGCGGATGGCGGCGGAGGGCCATCTGATCGGCAACCATTCGTGGAGCCACCCGGACATGAGCACGCTGCCGCCGGAGAAGATCAGGCAGGAGCTGGCCGATGTGAAAAAGGCGGTCGCCGAGCTGACCGGCGTCCAGAAGATGGATTATCTGCGCGCCCCGCGCGGCATTTTTTCGGAGCCGATGCTCGCCGCCAGCGGAGCCGAGGGCTACCGCAACGTCTTCTGGTCGGTCGCCTACAAGGACTGGGACACGTCCGCGCAGCGCGGAGCGGATTACGCTTACCGCAACGTGATGGAGCAGCTGCATCCGGGCGCGGTGCTGCTGCTGCATGCGGTGTCGAGCGACAATACGCAGGCGCTGGGCCGGATCATCGACGGCGCGCGCGCGCAAGGCTATGAGTTCAAAAGCCTCGACGGAATGGAGAAGCGGACTTACCGCTGAGCGCCGCAAGAGGGAAGCGGAGCTGGCAGTCGGCGGTCTCCGTCCCGCCGGGATTGCTAAAAAGGATACCATATGGTATCCTTTTTCTATGTTCAACGAACTCAAGGAGGAATTATGATGCCATCGTCATCCGACCGCCAGCTGCCGGAAATCCGTCAGGTGCAGGTGCTTCGAGCGCCGATCGAAAAAGTATGGGAAGCAGCCGCCACCTCGGCGGGCATTGAGGCCTGGTTCATGCCGAATACGTTCGTCGCCGAGGAGGGCGCCGAATTCATTCTGCATGCCGGGCCGTTCGGCGACTCGCGCTGCCGCGTGACCGAGCTGTCCCCGCCGCATCGCCTGAGCTTCGACTGGGGCGAGCAGTGGAGCGTCGCGTTCGAGCTGAAGGAGCTGGAGCCCGGCGTGACCGAGTTCACCGTCATCCACGGCGGCTGGTCGGAGGACGGCGTGACCGAGTTCGGCCAGTCCCACCGCGAGGTGCGCGAGCGGATGAACGGAGGCTGGGCCGGCATCGTGAAGAAGCTGGCCGCCGTGCTGGAGGGCTGAGCCCGTGCCGCTGCGGGAGCCAAGCGCGGATGTCTATCAGGCGATCGCCGACCCGAGCCGTCGCCGCATGCTGCAGCTGCTTCAGGACGCGGGGGAGCTGCCGCTCAAGGAAGTGACGCCGCATTTCGACATGACCCGAGCCGCCGTCTCCAAGCATCTGCGCATCCTCGCCGATGCCGGGCTCGTGCATGAGCGCAGGACCGGCCGCGAGACGCGCTACCGCATGGACGCCGATCCGCTGCGCGAGCTGAAGCGCTGGCTGGCCTACTTCGACCGCTACTGGGAAAACAAGCTGCAGGCGCTCCGGCTGCATGTGGAAGGGCCGGAGCCGGCGGAGGCAGGCGGCCCGGCGGAGGATCAGCCGGCTGGCGAAGGCGGAGGCTCGTAGCCGGCGGCAAGGCCGCGCGCCGCGAGCCTGCCGGCCGTACGTTTGCCCGCGGGCGATGTCGTATGATACCATGTAACCAATATGGTTACAGTTCAAAGGCGGCTGCAGCCGCCGGAAAGCGGGTATGACGATGAAGGTTGAAATTTGGTCGGACTACGCCTGTCCGTTCTGTTTTATCGGCAAGAGGAGATTCCAGGAGGCGCTCGAAGCGTTCGAGCACAAGGACGGCATCGAGGTCGTCTACCGCAGCTTCGAGCTCGACCCGTCGGCCGTGCACGAGCCGGGCCGCAGCATTCATGAGCTGCTCGCCGCCAAGTACGGCATGTCGGTTGAGAAGGCGCGCCAGAGCAACGAGAATCTCGGCCAGCAGGCGGCGCAGCTTGGCCTCAAGTTCGACTTCGAGGCGATGAAGCCGGGCAATACGTTCGACGCGCATCGCCTCATGGCGTGGGCCAAGGAGCAAGGCAAGGGCGACGCGATGGCCGAGCGGCTGTTCAAGGCCTACTTCACCGACGGCCTGCTGCTCGAGGACCGCAAGGTGCTGGAGGCGCTGGCGGAAGAAGCGGGGCTGCCGCGCGCGGAGGCGTCCGCGGTGCTGGAGTCGGACCGCTACTTCGAGCAGGTGAGGGCGGAGGAGCAGGACGGGGCGCAGCTCGGCATCCAGGGCGTGCCGTTCTACGTGCTCGACCGCAAATACGGCGTCTCGGGCGCGCAGCATCCCGACGCCTTCCTGCAGGTGCTCCGCCAGGCCTGGGACGAGCGCCAGGCGGAAGCCGCCGGTCCGGCCCCCGAGTCTGCCGGCGATGCGGGCGCGGCCTGCGCTCCGGGCGACGAGGCTTGCGAGCTGCCGGACAGACATTGAGTCAAAGCATACCGCTATCGTCTGAAAGCCGAGTTTGGGCCTTGTGCCGCGAACTCGGCTTTTTAATTTGAACCAATCTATTTTGTTCAAAATATGGTAAATTAACAGAAATACATAAGCATAAAGGGGTATTGGAAATTGATGGGGCTCTTCATGAAAGCCGAGCTTATAAACCAAGAGAATGAAGGAGAGAATGACGAGGTAGAAATCAGTATTCAAGAACTTGATCTCGGACTGCTTGAGCTTGATAAAGACAAAGTAATCAACATACGTAGAACCTCAGAAATGGTGGCCGCTCTGATCGGAAACGAATCAGAGATTGATTACACACATCCGGTTCGACATAAACATGAGGTGCGCGGAGGCTATAAGAGGGCTATGAAGAAAGGAGCTTTCCTTTCGGAGTGCTCCGTTTATAATTTGTATTTTCGATTCAAAGGTCATGTTGATGGAACTGGCATTGCAGCCATGTGCAGACCCCCGATGAAAAAAGAGGAGTGGATTCTGCTTCTTCCAGACGACACTGTCCGACGGATACAGGCAGAGCGTCGGGCCTATTTGGACGCGGCCAACTATCTGACCCTCGTCATGCAAGCTATGGAATCTGAAGATCAGAGCAGGCTTATTGAGAACTTAAATACTTTGAGTGTGCATGAGAGATGCGCACAAAGTTTAATGCATGAATATGGACATGTCCTGCATTACCGTATGTTTGATCTGCTAGGCATTACTTCTTCTAAATCTTTGCAAATGAAATGGTTTCAGGACTCCGGTTATTACATGAATGTTGAAATGAGAAGTCCTGCATTTGCCGACCTTACTCCGCTGGACAAGCTTACCGAACTGAAGGAATCATTCGTAGAAGATTATAGGATATCATTGAATCTCCACATGGATAATGGTAAATTTGTGTTACCAAACAAGGTATGCTATTCAGGCGACTTTCAAAATTCTGAGTTGATGTATGAAGGGGTTGAAGTCATGAGGGAAATGTTGAAACCGGTTGTCGGAGCGAGTGGAAAACGGGCTGGCGGACAGTCTTCCCCAGAACTCGATTCTCTTGAATACCTGAGACGAAATGAACTTATTGTCAGAACAACCGACTGGAGAGCCGGAATAATCAAGACGACTCCATATATTCGGAAAAAGGATATTGACATTCTCCAAGTTTTGGACGAACTCGATCAGACCTTTTCGGAGACAGCAGCCGGTATAGAAGTTAAACATTGAAAAGAGGTCATCCTGATGAGGGATGACCTCTTTTCATACAATTGGAGCGGCCTCCGACATCGCCCCGCCTTACCCGAGCGAATGCGTCATCGCGATCATCGTCAGCAGGCCGATGATGAACGAGAACGTCGCCACGCGCTCGTTGCCGTCGCCGTGGCTCTCGGGGATGAGCTCCTTGTAGACGACGAACAGCATCGCGCCGGCGGCGAAGGCGAGTCCGTAAGGGACGACCGTCTCGATCGCCGCCACGAAGCTGACGCCGACAAGCGCGGCGATCAGCTCGAGCACGCCGGTGCCGATGGCCATGAGCACGGCGTAGCCGCGGCGCATCCCTTGGGTAATGAGGAACAGCGCCGTCAGGAAGCCCTCCGGAATGTTTTGCAGGCCGATGCTGATCGCGACGATCGGACCGAGCTGGGCTTCGCTGCTGCCGTAGCTGACTCCGACCGACAGCCCCTCCGGCAGGTTGTGCAGCGCCATCGCCGTCAAGAACAGCATCGAGCTGCGGTCCATGCCGAGCCAGCCGCGCCGCGCCGCGGCCGAGCCGGGCGACAGGTCGAGGTCGGAGTCATGCGAAGGATCGGTATGGGGCAGGATGAGCTCCAGCAGCATGAGCACGATCGTGCCGAGCAGGATGCCGATCGCGACCGCCGGCAGCCCGGACAGCTTGAGCGCGCTCGGGATGAGCCCGTACGTCGAGGCGGCGACCATGATGCCGGCCGTGAAGGCGAGCAGGATGTCCTTGCCGCGGTGAGTGATATTCGTAATGAACAGGGCGGGCAGCGCGCCGATGACCGTGCACACCGCCGTCGCGATGCTGCCGAGCAGGATGGGATTCATAGACTCTCCTTCGTGCCGGCCGGCTGGCCGGTAGGTTCGTTTTGTAGGATATGCCGATCAAGGGATAATATGCCGCGTCCGAGGCTTCCTTCCGCGCCAGGCACGGAGTACAATGAAGCCGATAGCCCAAGGAGCTTCCGGCCGCGCCGGCTCCTGCGGAAGGAGTCCATGCCACATGCTTGACCAATTGATGTCTTATATGACGGAAGAACGGCTGCTGGAGCTGCTCGAGCGGTACCGATCCTATGGTCCGCTGCCCGGCATCCTGCTTCCTTTCCTCAAATCCTTCGTGCCCCCGCTGCCGACGCTGCTGCTCATCGGCACGAATGCCGCGGCGTACGGCCTCTGGGCCGGGTTCCTCTACTCCTGGCTCGGCCTCGTCGCCGGCTGCATGACGACGTTCCTGGCCGTGCGGGCCGCCTCCGGCCACCGCCTCGCCCGCCGCTGGGCGGACAAGCCCAAGGTGAAGGCGAGCATGAGCTGGATCCGGCGCAACGCGTTCAGCTACGTGTTCGTCCTCAGCCTGTTCCCGGTCGGACCGTTCGTGCTCGTCAACATGGCGGCCGCGGTGTCGCGCATGCCGATCGGCCGCTTTTTCGCGGCGGTCGGCGTCGGCAAGGGGATCATGGCGCTGGTCGTCTCCTATGTCGGCCACGACGTCGGGCGCTTCTACCGCGACCCGCTGCAGCTCGCCTTCGTCGCGCTGCTCCTGTTCCTTTCGTGGGCGGCCTGCAAGGCGATCGAGAAAAAATTCATGAAGCCGGCGTCGGAGGAAGAGGCTTCCGCACCTGCGTCCACCCCCTGACAGGCAGCTGTCAGGGGATTTGCTTTAGAATAAAAATATCGCCGGGGACATCCGTCTGCGGGCTGATTTTGCGGACGGCTGCCGTGGCTATAATGATGAAGGACGCGTCCCGGCCAAAGGGACGCAAGCAGGAAAGGAAGAGGATCAGCAAATGAAACAAGCCACCCGCAATCCCGTTGGGCTGGTCATTGCCGGGCTGCTGCTCGGCATGCTCATGGCCTCGATGGATCAGACGATCGTGTCGACGGCTATGGGAACCATTGTAGGCGAGCTCGGCGGACTCGACAAGTTCGTCTGGGTCACCTCGGCGTACATGGTCGCCGAAATGGCCGGCATGCCGATTTTCGGCAAGCTGTCCGACATGTACGGGCGCAAGCGGTTTTTCGTGTTCGGACTCATCGTCTTCATGATCGGATCGGCCCTTTGCGGCACGGCCGCCTCGATCGAGCAGCTGGCGCTGTACCGGGCGATCCAGGGCCTCGGCGGCGGCGCGATGATTCCGGTCGCCTTCACGATCATGTTCGACGCGGTTCCGGCGGAGCAGCGCGGCAAGCTCGGCGGCCTGTTCGGAGCGGTGTTCGGCCTCTCCAGCATCTTCGGGCCGCTGCTCGGAGCGTACATTACGGATTACATCCACTGGAACTGGATCTTCTACATCAATCTGCCGCTCGGACTGATCTCGCTGATCTTCGTCTGGGGCTTCTATCGCGAGTCGCAGAAGCATAGCCGCCAGATCATCGACTGGGGCGGAGCGGCGACGCTCGTCGGGGCGGTCATCTGCCTTATCTTCGCGCTCGAGCTCGGCGGCAAGACGATCGGCGGCACGACGTACGGCTGGGACTCCGCGCTCATCCTCGGGCTGTTCGGCGGCTTCGCCGTGCTGACGGTGCTGTTCGTGCTGTTCGAGCTGCGGGCCAAGGAGCCGATCATCACGTTCCGCATGTTCCGCAGCCGCGTCTACGCCTCGAGCAATCTCGTCGGCATCTTCGCCGGCGCGGCGTTCATCTCCGCCTCGATGTACATTCCGATCTTCATCTCCGGCGTCATGGGCGGCAAGGCGACCAACTCCGGCCTCGTGCTGCTGCCGATGATGGTCGGCTCGGTCGTCACGGCGACGCTCGGCGGCTTCCTCATGACCAAGTTCAAGTACCGCACGCTGATGATTCCGACGCTCGCGCTGCTCGTGGTCGGCCTCGCGCTGCTGACGACGATCGGCGCCGGCACGAACATCTGGGTGATGCGCCTGTTCATGGTGCTCGTCGGCCTCGGCATCGGCGCTTCGTTCTCCGTGCTGAGCAACGCCTGCATGTTCTCGGTGCCGGTCCAGGACCGCGGCGCGGCGAGCTCGACGCTGAGCTTCCTGCGCACGCTCGGCATGGCGGTCGGCATCACGGTGTTCGGCATCATCCAGAGCCATCTGTTCACGCGCAAGCTGGAATCGGCGCTTGGCGGAGCGGCCGGCGGCGCCCAGCCGGGGGCGGCTGCCGGCGCCGACGCGGCGGGAGCCGCGGGCACGGCGGGCGGAGCGGTCGCGGGCGCGGCCGACGGAGCGGGCCTTCCCGGCTTCACGCTGCATGATCCGCGCGAGCTGATGGACCCCGCCCTGCGCGCCCAGATTCCGCCGGATCTGCTCGAGCGGATTACGGGCGGCCTGTCGTCGTCGATCGTGCAGACGTTCGCTTGGGCGATCGTGCCGGCGGCGCTGGCGCTGCTATGCGCCTTCTTCATGGGCAACGGCAAGATGGACCCCGCGGCCGTCGCCGAGCAGGAGCGCGAGTACGCTTCGGCCCATTGAGCTCATGCATGCGCACCCCGGACCGGGGGCTGCAGGGATTTTCCTGCGGCCTCCGGTTTTTTTGCGCAGGCCAGCCCCTCGGCTGTGGTATGCTGGGTAGACGCGCTTCCCATGTCCGACGCCACGATCCGCATGCGCGCGAATTTCCGTGAAAGAGGCTTGACCATCCGATGCGCCAAGGAACGTCCACTCTCAAGGCCTACAACTTCCTCTATTTCTCCCTGCTCGCCATGTTCGTCTCGTTCATGCCCGTCTATCTGGATCAAAAGGGACTGACCCCGATGCAGATCGGGCTCATCACCGGCACCGGCGGCTTCGTCACGATCATCGCCCAGCCGCTCTGGGGCATGATCAGCGACCGGCTGCGCACGGTGCGCAAGATCATGCTGCTGCTCACCGTCTGCTCGGCGGTCATCGGGTATTTCCTTTACGGCACGGCCAGCTTCCCGCTGCTGCTCGGCCTGGCGATGCTGCTGTACTTCTGCTTGATGCCGATCGACCCTCTGCTGGAAAGCCTGAACTTCCGCACGGCGGAGAGCCGCGGCGTCAGCTACGGCTCGATCCGCACCTACGGCGCGTTCGGCTATGCCGTCATGTCGCTGGCGGTCGGCTACATCATGTCCGGCTTCGGCGCTTCCAGCCTCGGCCTCACATTCGCCGCCGTCGGCGCGCTATGCCTGCTGGCCGGATTCCTCATGCCGGATGCCGACGCTTCCGGGGAGCCCGTGCGGCTTGCCAGCCTGGCCGGCTTCCTGCGGAACCGGCAGACGGCGCTGTTCCTGCTGCTGATCTTCATCAGCGCCGTCCCGCAGCGCGTGAACGACACGTTCCTCGGCGTCTACATCGGCTCGCTCGGAGGCGGGCCAGAGCTGCTCGGCCAAGCCTGGTTCCTCGCGGCGGGCAGCGAGATCGCCGTATTCGCGCTCAGCTTCTGGTGGCTGCGCCGCGGCCGCGAGCTGCTGCTCATCTCCATCGCCGGCTTCTTCTACTTCATCCGCTTCTTCCTGAGCGCATGGATCACGGAGCCGTTCGGGCTCGTCCTGCTGCAGCTGCTGCAGATCATCACGTTCCCGGTATTCTACTCGGCGGCGATCCAGTACCTGTACCGGATCGTGCCGCAGGAGTGGAGGGCGACCGGCCAGACGGTGCTGGCGCTGCTGTTCTTCGGCGTGTCCGGCATCGTCGCTTCCTACGCCGGCGGCTGGCTGTTCGACCGCTTCGGCGGCCAGACGATGTATGTGACGATGTCGGGCCTGTCGCTGCTCGGGCTGCTGCTCGGCCTGGCGCTGGCCCGCAGCCGTTCCTCCCGGGCTCTTTCGGACGAAGGACGTTGATTGAATTCGAGCGCAAGGCCCCTTCGGGGGCCTTTTTCGGTTGGATTCCCTGATCCAATTCGGCTTTTCATTTAACAAAGCGCGTCTAGATCGGCGGTGAGGAGCGTGCTTATAATCATAGATGTCAGACAGCTTCAAAAAATAACGCTCGATTTGAAATGGAGGAGCAAGGAATGTGGAAGAAACTGGCTCTGGTCGGATCGGTACTGGCGGCATCGTTGTTGGGAGGCGCAGGCGGGACGAGCCATGCGGCGCCGAGCTATGCGGATCTGGCGGCTCATTGGGCGCCGCAAATTTATCAGGACGTCAACGCAGACCTCGACGCGAGGGCGGACTTCATCTCCAGCTTCAACTATGACGGGGATTATTTGCCGCTCAACAACTGGGACAATCTGCACAACTACGAGCAGAAAGCGTATGTGTACTACAAGGTCGCGGAGACGCTGACGCATTATTTCATCGAGTACGATTTGTTCCATCCTCGGGACGACGCCTATACGAGACCGCTCGACGCGCATGAGAACGACCTGGAAGGCATCATCGTCGTCATCCGCAAGGACGGCTCCGAGTACGGCAAGTTCCATCTGATGGAGACGATGGCGCATAACCAGTGGTATGACTACACGAACGATCCGACCATCACCTCCGGCTCGGACAACGTGGACGGCGGCGTGCTGTTCAACGGAAGCCATCCGAAGGTGTTCAGTCAGGCGAACGGCCAAAGCCCGAGCGGCGGGCACGGCATCAAAGCCTATGACGGGTCGAGCGCGCCTGGCGGCGACGGCATCGTATACGACTATACGGGCACGGCGGAGTTCCCGACGAACGCCACCGGCAGCTACGTCCATCACTACGGCTATGCGCTCCTGGAGTGGGGCGACCTGTGGGCAAAAAGGCATGATTCCTCGATTTTCTCGTCCTGGGGAACGATCCGAGGCGACAACTACACGTCCAATTCCGCCAATGCGCCTTGGGGCTGGGACGACAGCGACGACGGTCCTGCGCTGCAAGGCATGAACTGGTCCGATCCGGCCCATCATGTCGACGTGCATCTGAACGGTCTCGGCGCGTTTTCGCATCAGTATGTGCACAACCCGTATTACTCGCACAAGATCGTGCTCGAGAGCGTGCAGAGCCTGGAGGACCGGGATCCTTTCGGCGGCAAGAGCGACATCTTCATCAAGGCGTACGTCAACGGCCAGGGGCAGACGGATGCGAGGTTCTGGAAAAAGAACGACGCTCCGAAATTGCAGGACTACCGGATCGTATTCGGCGCCAACGATGCGGAATTCGGACCTCAATTCTCCGACAGCTACAATGCCGTCTATGTCGCCAAGCCGTCGAATACGAATGTCGAGATCCACGTGTATGATTCCGACGGAACGTCGGGAGACGACGACATGGGCTATGTGTCCGCCGTCGTGGCGCCAGGGACGACCGCGTCCTGGGTCAATGCCGTGACCAGCAACGGCCAAGCCAAGCTGACCGCATCCGTCGAAGCGAAATAAAGACCGGCGCCGCTCGGCGCTCCGGCATTGCGTTGCCTTCCCTTTTGCGGAATAATGAGGGTATTCTAGCCAAAGACAAAGGGAAACCCGCCAAATGGAAAAGAAACCTCGTTATATCCTGGTCAAAGAAGAAATCGAGCGCAGAATTCAGTCCGGGGAGCTCGAGCCGGGCGACAAGCTTCCGTCCGAGCCGGCGCTCGCCAAGCAATTCGACGTGAGCCGCCCCACTTTGCGGGAGGCGCTGAAGATGCTGCAGAGGGAAGGCGTCCTGCTCAGCCGGAACGGCGTCGGCACCTATGTGAACGAACGGCCTTTTTCGATCGAGAATTCGTTGAACAAGCTGCGCAGTCTCGGCGAGATGATCCAGAGCGTAGGCTACAAGGTGAGCGAGGCGGACGTCAGCGTGTATACGCGCGAGGCCGAGCCGGAATGGATGGAGAAGCTGCGGACGGACGAGCCGGTCGTGGTGCTGGAGCGGATTCGGACGGCGGACGGGCAGAAGGTGGCGTTCTACTACAACATCTTTCCCCGGGAGATCGCAGGCGGTCATTTCGACGAAGGCTTCTCCGGCGCCATATTCGACTTTTTAGACCGCAAGCTCGGCATCCGCATCGCCTATGCGCTGACCGAGATCAGCGCGGTCGGCACGGCCAGCGAACGGGATCGGAAGGCGGCCGAGGTGCTCGGCGGCGAGCTGATCCTGCTGAAGCAGCTGCATGTCGACGAGAACGACCGTCCCGTGTTCTACTCCTTGGATTATTTGAAAAGCAGCGCGTTCAAGCTCGTCGTCCGGCGAGACTGAACGATTTCTCCCCGGCTGCATGAGCATGAATCAGGAAGCATGAAGCATGAAGCATCCGCCTTAATGGCGGATGCTTTTTTTTTCTTAAAAAAGGGTTCACAAAATGCTGACATGGGGCAAATCATTCTCCGTTATTCTAAAGCTGTCAGACAGCTTGGGAGAGATAAAAGGAGGATCTGGCATGGAGTGGAGATGGGGTAAAACGAGAAAAGGCATGATTCTGGCGACTGCGCTTGCCGCGACATTGACGGTGACGGCTTGCGGCCAGAACGGCGGCTCCGCCGGAGAAGCGAATTCCGGGTCGGGCTCTGCGCAAGCGGAGGCCGGAGCCGAGCCGTCGCCGAGCGCGCCGGCGTCGAAAAAGCTGGTCGTCTACTCGGCGTTGAACGAGGATGACGTCATCCAGCTCAAGGACCAGTTCAAGAAAGATACCGGCATCGAGATCGAATCGCTCAACCTCGGCAGCGCTGGCGAGGCGAGCACTCGGGTCCAGGCCGAGAAGGATGCTCCCAAAGCGGACATCCTGGTCGGCGGATCGGTCGAGTTCTACCAGCCGCTGGCCGAGCAAGGACTGCTGGAGAAGTATACGTCGGCCAACGCCAGCCAGATCGATGCCAAGTTCAACGATCCGAACGGCTACTGGCAGGGCTGGTATATGGGCGTCCTCGGCATCGTGCTGAACACGGAGCGCTTCGAGAAGGAGCTTGCGCCCAAGGGCGTGCAGGAGCCGAAAACATGGGACGACCTGCTGGATGAGTCGTACAAGAGGCAGTTCATCACGTCCAATCCGGCGACCGCGGGCGGCGGCTACATCTTCGTCGCGGACCAGCTGTTCCGCCTCGGCGAGCAGCAGGGCTGGGAATACCTCGAGAAGCTGAACGGCAACGTCCATCACTACACGCAAAAGGCCGGCGACGGAATCAACCTGACCGCGACGGGCGAATTCATCGCGGGCATGTCCTGGGCGCACGACATCGTCAAGACGATGAAGCAAGGCTATCCGATCAAGGCGATCGTGCCGGAGCAGACCGCATTTGAAATCGGCGGCGTCGGCATCGTCAAGGGCGGGGCCAATGTCGACAACGCCAAAGCGTTCGTGGACTGGCTGCTGACCAAAGAAGCCGGAGAGCTGAACACGAAGCTGTCGAACCGCTACTCCGTCCGGGCCGATGTGGCGCCTCCGGAGGGCATGCCGAAAATCGAGGAGATCAGCCTCGTCGAGTACGACCGCGAAAAGGCTGCCGCCATGAAGGAAGAAGTCGTGAAGCGGTTCGTCGGAATGACCGGCACGAACTGAAACGCCGAAGTCAGCCTGCTCCGCCGTCTCGCTCCGCTCCGAACCCGGGCGGAGAGCGGCGTCGGAGCAGGTAGTTTTTTCTGAAACGGGGTAGATGGCCATCAAGAAGCTCAAGCGCGAGCCCGTCCTTTTCCTTGTCCTCGCCGCCGTCCTGGCGACTGCCTGCGTATTTGTGCTGTGGCCGGTCGTCAAGGTCGTCAGCTATCCTGGCGCGGCCGATTATTTGCAGCTGCTGACCAACGAGCGCTGGATGCGCGCCGGCTTGAACAGCTTGTTCATGACGGTGCTGTCGACCGCATCCTGCACCGCGCTCGCGTTCCTTTTCGCTTATTCCATCGTCAGGCTCGACATCCCGCTGAAAGGCTTTTTCCGGTTCATTACGCTGCTTCCGGTCGTCTCGCCGCCTTTCATCGTGGCGCTTTCCTATATCCTGCTGTTCGGCAGGCAAGGACTCGTATCCAAGCATCTGCTTCATCTGAACCTCGACATTTACGGCTGGCAGGGGTTATGGCTCGTGCAGACGATCACCTTTTTCCCTTACGCCTTCACGGTCATCCACGGCGTGATGCAGGCCGCGGCCGCTCATCTGGAGCATGCGGCGCATAATCTGGGCGCCTCGCGCTGGCAGGCGTTCCGGCATGTCTTTCTGCCGCTCTGCCGTCCGGGCATTGCCGGAGGCGCGCTGATCGCCGCGATGAACGTGCTCGCGGACTTCGGCAATCCGATGATCATCGCGGGCAACTTCGCCTTGCTTCCTACGGAAGCCTACATGCAGATGTCCGGCTGGTTCGACCTGTCGGCGGCGTCCGTGCTGTCGACCGCCCTGCTCGTGCCCGCGCTTGTCCTCTTTCTCGTCAATCGGCTGTGGGTGGGGAAGCGCTCGTACGTGACCGTCACGGGCAAGGAATCGAGCCTCAAGGCTTATCCCGCGCCGCCGGCGCTCAAATGGAGCCTGTTCGCCTGCTGCCTGTTCGTCTCGCTCTTCGTGCTCGCCGTATACGGCGTACTGGTCTACGGGGCGTTCGCCCGGACATGGGGCTATGACTGGAGCCTCACCTTGCAGAACATGAAGTATGTGACCGCCAAAGGCAGCGAGCTATGGAACAGCATCCGCTTCGCGGCCGTCTCCTCTCTCGGCGCCGTCGCGCTGGCTATGCTGCTCGCTTATCTCGTCCAGCGCAAGCAGGTCGGCATCAACCGGCTGCTCGACGTCCTGGCGATTCTGCCCGGCGCCGTTCCCGGCGTCTTTCTCGGCCTCGGCTTCGCGATGGCGTTCAACGGGCCGCCCTTCGAGCTGGCAGGCACGTCCGCGATCATGGTGCTGGCGCTGCTGTTCTGGAACTTGCCGACCTGCTACAGCGCATGCCTCGCAGGCCTGCAGCAGATCGGAAGATCGCTGGAGGAGGCGTCGCTGAACCTTGGCGGAGGCACCCTCCGCACGCTGCGAAGCGTCCTGCTGCCGCTGCTGAGAGGCCCGATCCTCTCCGGCTTCACGCTCTCGTTCCTGCGTTCGGTCACCTGTCTGAGCGTCATCATCTTCCTGTATTCGTCGTCCACATCCGTCGGCACGATCTCCATCCTGAGCCTCGTCCAAAGCGGCGTCTGGGGAGGCGCGTCGGCGCTCACCGTCACGCTCATCCTGATCGCCTTTGCCCTGCTGGCCGCCTCGCGGCTGATCCTGTTCGCCTACGATCGGAGGAAATCATGAACAACGCTGCTCAGCCGCATATTCGAATCGACGACGTGACCAAGTCGTTCGGCGCCTTCTCCGCCCTGCGGAGCGTCACGCTGGACGTTCCGCGAGGCAGCTTCACGACGCTGCTCGGGCCGAGCGGCTGCGGCAAGACGACCTTGCTGCGGCTGCTCGCCGGCTTCGACGAGCCGGACAGCGGAAGCATCCGCATCGACGGAGCCGAGATGAACGGAGTTCCGGCATTCCGCCGCAAGACGCCGCTCGTTTTCCAGGACTATGCGCTGTTTCCCCATATGACGGTGCAGGAGAATATCGCCTACGGCCTGAAGCTGCAAAAAGCCCGCAAGGCCGAAACGGCCGCGCGGGTCGGCGAGATGATGGACCTGTTCGGCCTGCAGGGGCTGGAAAAGCGGCTGCCGAAGCAGCTCAGCGGCGGGCAGCAGCAGCGGGTGGCGTTCGCTAGGGCGCTCGTCACCGGCCGTGACATCCTGCTGATGGACGAGCCGCTGAGCAATCTCGACGCCAAGATGCGGGTCGAGGTCCGCCGCGAGCTGCGCGAGCTGCAGCGGCGCGCCGGCATTACCGCCGTATTCGTCACCCACGACCAGGACGAGGCGCTGTCCTTGTCCGACTATGTCGCGGTGTTCGAAAAAGGGCGCATTCGCCAGGCCGGCACGCCCTGGGAGGTCTACTACGAGCCGGCCAATGCGTTTGTGGCCGACTTTGTCGGAACGGCCAACCTGCTGGCCGGCATCGTGGAGGACGTGCGGGACGGAGTCCTGCTCGTCCGCTGCCGGGAC
The DNA here is from genome assembly GCF_002864175.1 of Paenibacillus pasadenensis. Lineage (NCBI taxonomy): Bacteria > Bacillati > Bacillota > Bacilli > Caryophanales > Paenibacillaceae > Paenibacillus > Paenibacillus pasadenensis. Next base: position 989,083 of record NZ_NFEZ01000004.1, read on the forward strand.
GTGCTGCTGCGCGCCTCCTCTGCCGGGAGGACGTTCCGGCCGGGCGACAGGGCGACGCTGATGATCCGGCCCGAATGCCTCCGCATCGGAGCGGACGAGGGCGATGCGGAGCCGGAGAACCGCTGGATGGGGGCGATATCCGGCAGCAGCTTCCTGGGGCGCCAGGTCCGGTATGAGGTGCAGTGCGGGGAGACGACGCTGATCGTGGACGATGCCGATCCGAGCGTCACCGGCGTGCTGGACGGCACGGTCCGCCTGTCGTGCGCCGCCGACAAGATCCATGTCCTGTCGGATGAGGCGGATTCCGAAAGAAAGGAAGGCGAGACGCATGAACGCATCCGTCCACTTTCTGAACGTCGGCTGGGGTGACGCCCATTTCATCCGGCTGCCGTCCGGGGCGTTGACGCTGATCGATGGCGGAGACGGCTCGCTCGCCGAGGGGCGGGACCATCCGCTTCGCTGGATGGAGCGCCGCGGGTTGCGCCGGCTGGACGCCATGATCGTGACGCATCTGCATGAGGATCATCTGAACGGCTTGCTCGACGTCGTCCGCAGCGTCGAGGTCGCGCTCGCGATTTTGCCGTACGGGCTTCCCGAGCGGGCCGTCCGCTTCCGTCCGGAGCTGGAGCGGGAGGCTTCGGAGCTGACCAGGCGCGTTTGCGGCATCCTGGAGACGTATCGGGAGCTGATCCGGCTGCTGGAGGCTCGGGGAACCGAGATCCGCTGGAGATCTCGGCACGCATCGGCGGAGAGCTCCGTCGTCTGGGAGGAGCACGGCTTCCGGCTGGAGCATCTGTACCCGTGGCAGGACGATCCGCTCCCCGCGCTTGAGGTTCTCCACAGCGTTTTCGATGCGGACGGACGTCCCGAGGAGGAGCGGCTGGCCGAGCTGGCCGGCTTTTTCGACAAGTCGAACGACGACAGCTCGGTCTACCGGCTGACGGCGGATGGCGACGAAACGGTCGGCGTGCTGTTCGGCGGCGATCTGATGGAGGGGGGCTGGACGCGTCTGGCGCGAAGGAGCCGACTGGCGAGCCGGATATGGAAGGCGCCGCATCACGGGCTGGAGGACAGCTTTCAGGCTTGGCTGCTGGAGCTGGTGCGGCCGGAGGCATGCGTCATCCCGATCTGCGCGGAGCGGGCGGAGCCGCTGGCAGAGCGCTGGAACGGAATGCTTCGCGGCTCCGGGAGCAGGCTGTGCCTGACGGGATCGGTGCCGCCGGGGGAGAGCCTCCTGCTGGCGCGCGGACGGATCCACGCGGAGATCGGCGGCTGAAAGGCGGCGCTCCGCGATTCTAGGCCAAGAAAGGGAGTTTCCGGATTCAATGAATAGAGACCAAGAAGGCGGAGAAGCGATGCTGGCTTCGGCGATCCGTTATGCCAAAGAGGCGGGCGACCAGATTCTGCGAGGCATGAGCGAGCCCTACCGGATCCGCGACAAAGCGAACCACGCCGACCTGGTGACCGAGGTCGATCTGCGCAGCGAGCAGCTGCTGCGGCAGGCGATCGCGCGAGACTATCCGGACCACTGGATCCTGTCGGAGGAGACGGACGGCGCGGGCGATCCGTTCCGCTTCATGGAGCAGCCGCTGCCGGGCTGCGGCTGGATCGTCGATCCGATCGACGGAACGATCAATTTCGTGCACGGAATCGAGCATTTCGCCGTGTCGATCGGCATCATGAAGGACGGCTGCCTGCTGCATGGCGTCGTCTACAATCCTTCGACGGGGGAGCTGTACCATGCTTCCGCCGGCAAAGGCGCTTATCGGAACGGCCAGCCGATCCGGGTCAGCGAGGAGCGGTCCTTGCCCGACGCGACGCTCGCGACCGGCTTTCAGGCATCCGACTGGCGCGAAGGCTCGCGAGCGATCGCGCAAATGAACCGCATCGCCGGCACGGCGCGCACGGTCCGGATCTTCGGCGCCGCCAGCCTCGATCTATGCCTCGTGGCCTGCGGCAGGCTGAGCGGATTTTGGCATGACGGGCTGTATCCATGGGATGTCGCGGCCGGGCTGATCATCCTGCTCGAGGCGGGCGGCGCGGCGACGACCGCCTCCGCCGGCCCTTACCGCTTGAGCGAGCGCAGTCTTGTCGCCTCGAACCCGGCCCTGCAGAGCGGGCTTCTGGACGCGTTGAGGCTGAAGGGAGACGAGGCGCGGGCCGGCAGCGTTTGAACGGGCCGGCGGGGAGGGCGTCCGTCGGCGGCAGAGGAGAAAAACCGAGCGGGAACGGGGGGCCGCAGCGCGATCGGAGGGGTCGGATTGACGATGAAAGGGATGGTTCTCGGGGCGGATTTAAGGTATAATCGGGGACAGGTCTTATTCGAATCCCGATTCCAGTTAGCGAAGGAGAACATTGACATGAGCAAAGTACTTGTTTTCGGCCATAAAAATCCCGACACGGACACGATCTGCTCGGCGATCGCCTATGCGGAGCTCAAGAACCAGATCGGCGTCGAAGCGGAAGCGATCCGCCTCGGCGCGGTCGGCAGCGAGACGCAGTATGCGCTGGACCAGTTCGGCGTCGCCGCTCCCCGTCTCGTCGAAGCCGTAGCCGCCGAAGCGAAGCAAGTCATCCTCGTCGACCACAACGAGCGCCAGCAGAGCGCGGCCGACATCGACGAAGTGACGGTCATCGAGGTCATCGACCATCACCGCATCGCCAACTTCGAGACCAAGGCTCCGCTGTACTACCGCGCCGAGCCGGTCGGCTGCACGGCGACGATCCTGCTCAAGCTGTACAAGGAGCACGGCGTGCCGGTCAAAAAGGAAATCGCGGGCCTCATGCTGTCGGCGATCATCTCCGACTCGCTGCTGTTCAAGTCCCCGACCTGCACGGAGCAGGACGTGGCGGCCGCTCGCGAGCTCGCCGAGATCGCCGGCGTGAACGCCGACGAGTACGGCCTGAACATGCTCAAGGCCGGCGCTGACCTGAGCGACAAAACCGTCGCCGAGCTGATCAGCCTCGACTCCAAGGAGTTCTCGATGGGCTCCGCCAAGGTCGAGATCGCGCAAGTGAACGCGGTCGACCTGAACGACGTGTTCTCCCGCCAGGCCGAGGTCGAAGCGGCGCTGAACGACATCATCGCCTCCAAAGGGCTGGACCTGTTCGTCTTCGTCACGACGGACATCCTCAACAACGACTCCGTCGCGATCGCGCTCGGCAAGCATACGGCCGCGTTCGAGGAAGCGTTCGGCGTCAAGCTCGACGACAACAAGGCGACGCTGAAGGGCATCGTGTCCCGCAAGTCGCAGGTCGTTCCGGTTCTGACGGACATCCTGTCCAAAAAATAAAGGGACCAGGGGGGGGGGCCGAAAGGCCGATCCTGCTCCTCGTTGCGGTTGCGCAAGATCAAAATCGGCCCTGGCGACAGGGCTGATTTTTTGCGTGAAAGGACTGCTTTGAGCGGGCCTTCGGAACGAGCGGGAGCAGCCGGTTTATGGGACAAGGAGGCCGCTGCGCAGGCCAAGGGGAACTGCCTCCCGCATACCCGGGAGACGGCAGTCTTAGTCGAAATCGAGCTGGCAGGTGCTTGGAGGCGCGAAGTCGAGCCAGCAAGTCGAAGAAATCGAGTTGGTTGGAGTGCGCTGTCGGCGGAACGGGCGGAGTTGCGCGGAAAAACCGAGTAACTCAGGTGTGCAGTAGGGGAACCGGGCGGAGTTGCGCGGAAAAACCGAGTAACTCGGGTGCGCAGCAGGGGAAACGGGCGGAGTTGCGCGGAAAAACCGAGTAACTCGGGTGTGCAATATGGGAAAGGGGCGGAGTTGCGCGGAAAAACCGAGTAACTCGGGTGCGCAGTAGGGGAAACGGGAGGAGTTGCGCGGAAACACCGAGTAACTCGGGTGTGCAGACAGTTGGAGAATTAGGGAGCAATGGTCAGCGGAGCGCTTGGATGTGAGTCCGATTTCAGTAATCGGAGGCTCCCCCGCGAAGCGGTGCATGTTCAAGGACCAGCAGCGAAGAGCACGGGGACTCGTGGAGAAGCAGCAGCGGTTCCCTTGGAGGCCGAATTCCCCCCTGCAGGGGAGTGGGTTCAATGGAATCTGGGCAGCAGGGAGATCGGAGCGAGTCCCTGCTCCGCGAAGCGGTTTGCCGGTTTCGATGCCCGCTCTGAAAAGCGGGGCCTTTTCGGTCCCGCTTTCCGGTCGTCTACCCCATTTTATTCACGTTTGAGGACATCTGCTTTGCGGGCGGCTCCGCTCTCCGGAGAGCCCGCAACCCGATTTTATCGGGTTGCAGCACTGGAACCGAGCTGCCGAGAGCCTGCAACCCGATTTTATCGGGTTACAGCACTGGAACTGAGCTGCGGATAGCCTGCAACCCGATTTTATCGGGTTGCAGCACTGGAACCGAGCTGCCGAGAGCCCGCAACCCGATTTTATCGGGTTGCAGCACTGGAACTGAGCTGCGGAGAGCCCGCAACCCGATTTTATCGGGCTGCAGCACTGGAACTGGGCTGCCGAGAGCCTGCAACCCGATTTTATCGGGTTGCAGCATTGGAACTGAGCTGCGGGGAGTCCCTAACCCGATATTATCGGGTTGCAGCATTGGAACCGAGCTGCCGAGAGCCCGCAACCCGATATTATCGGGTTGCAGCACTGGAATCGAGCTGCGGTCTCCCCGGGCTGCAGCCTGTTTTTTGTACGGAAGAGCCCGCCTGCCGTCCCGACCTACCGGTCGTGGCCGTCGGCTCGGGCATCGGCCATGGCCCTCCGCCCACCGTCGCCGCCTGCCATCCCGGCCGATAGGCCGTCCCGTCCTGCCCGCCGCTCTCCCGGCTTCCGCTACGAGCGGTTGCCGTACCATTTGTACGTCATCGCGGACTTGCCAGGCACGCTGACGTTGAAAGACTGGCTGCCCCACTGGACCTTGACGTTCCGGGCCGAGCTGGACGAGTTGTAGGCGACGACGACTTTGGAGCCGTCCGGATTGCGGAACGCGACGCTTTTGATCTCGCTGCCGGTATTGCTCTGCACGCGGTACGCGCCGGGCACGACGAACTTGCTGAAATGGCCGAGCAGATAATACTGCTTGTGATACGTCACGACGTTCTCCGGCGCGTCGTTGCGGTTGTCGGAGTTGCGGATCGTAATCATGCCCTTGTTGGTGTTGTTGGCCGCGAGCAGCGCCGGGCCGTCCTTCTGGTCGAGCGCGGCGTTCCAGAGGATGATCGTCTTCGACCAGTTGCGGGTGATGTTGATGAACTCGTTCATCATGTTGTCGAAGCCCTGGGACGTGCCGTTCTGCGGATCGTTCCAGTTGCCGAAGCCGCCCTCGGTGAACCAGATGCCCTTGTCCGGATGGTTGTTCCGCAGCTGCGTCATCGTAGAGCCGTCGCCGCTGTCGTAGTGATGGAACGCGCTGCCGTCGATGTAGCCGCCCTTGCCGGAGCTTTTCAGGCTGTTGATGACGGTGTTCGGGAAGCTCCAGTCCAGGAAGTTGTGGTCGAATGCGATGATCTTCGTGTTGATGCCGGCGCCGCGCAGCGTCGGGCCGAGATAGTCGCCGATGAAGCCGATCTCGTCTTGCGTGTTCATGCCCATCGAAGGGTAATGCGTCGGCTCGTACAGCGGCTCGTTCTGCACGGTGACGGCGTAGATCGGGATGCCTTGGGCCTGGTAGGCCTGAATGTATTTCTTGAAATAGTTCGCGTACGTGCCGTAATGCTCCGCGCGCAGCTTGCCGCCGTTGAGCGTATTGGAATACTTCATCCAGGCGGGAGCGCTCCAAGGGGAGCCGAACACCTTGATGTTCGGGTTTTTGGCGATCGCCTGCTTGACCATCGGCACGATGTAGGGCAGATCCCTTCCGATGGAAAACTGGTTCAGCGCCGTGTCATTGGCCGTATCGGCATACGTATAGGCGGACCAGGCGAAGTCGGAGCTGCCGATCGGCTGGCGCAGCACGCTGAGGCCGATGCCGGTCTGTCCGAACAGCCGCTCCATCACCTCGGCGCGTTTGTTCGCGTCCAGCTTGTAGTTCATCAGCCATGCCGACGAATCGGTCATGGAGACGCCGAAGCCGTCCATCTGCTGGAACGTCGTGTTCTCATCGACGCTGATCGTGAAGTCGGCGCTTCCGGCGCTCGTACTGAAGCTTTTGTCGCCGATGCGCGTCAGGCGGGCGCTCGGGCTGAGGCCGACGGCGGGCTCACTGTTCGGATCGGACGTGGAAATCCACACTTCGACCTGCTCTCCTGCGGCTTTGGCGGGCGGGGCGGAATAAGTGCCTCCGGCGGAGACGAGGGCAGCGGCGAGCGCGACGGCGGCGGTTTTTTTCTTCCAGTCGGACATGATCGGGTTCTCCTTTCGGGGATGGGGTCGGGATGAGAAGAATTGATGCGGACAGGCACGGACAGCTCTGCAGCCGGCCGCGGATGGCTGCCTCACCTCGATTCAGAAGCATGAATTTGTAATCGATTACAAACTTCCATTGAAAAAAACTCGCCCGAAAACGGCTTGCATTGATGCAGCTTCTGGAAGCGTTTCCTGCGGAGTGGGAATATCGTACTCGATGAATGGGCCGGAAATCAACCCCTTTTTTTCAGGTGCGCGCGGCAGGTCGCTTTCTCGTGCGCGCTCGGCAAAAACAGGTCGGGCCATGGGAGAAATCGCGCACCGGCGCCACGAGGGAGTCGAAAGTGCCTTGGTTGGCGGGAACCCGGCGCGGCGACGCGGCGAGGGAGTCGAAAGTGCCTTGGATGGCGGAAACCCGGCGCACCGGCGCGGCGAGGGAGTCAAGAGTGCCTTGGTTGGCGGAAACCCGGCACATCAGCGCGGCGAGGGACTCGAAAGTGCCTTGGTTGGCGGAAATCCGGCGCAACAGCGCGGCGAGGGAGTCAAGAGTGCCTTGGTTGGCGGGAATCCGGCACATCGACGCCACGAGGAAGTCGAGAGTGCCTTGGTTGGCGGAAACCCGGCGCACCGGCGCAACGAGGGAGTCGAGAGTACCTTGGATGGAGGGAACCCGGCACATCAGCGCGGCGAGGGAGTCGAAAGTGCCTTGGTTGGTGGAGACCCGGCGCGGCGACGCGCCGAGGGAGTCGAGAGTGCCTTGGATGGAGGGAACCCGGCGCACCGGCGTGACGAGGGAGTCGAGAGTACCTTGGATGGCGGGAACCCGGCGCAACGGCGCGACAGGGGAATCGAAAGTGCCTTGGTTGGCGGAAACCCAACGCGGCGACGCGCCGAGGGAGTCGAAAGTGCCTTGGATGGCGGGAATCCGGCGCACCGGCGCGGCGAGGGAGTAGAGAGTGCCTTGGTTGGCGGAAACCCGGCACATCAGCGCGCAGAGGGAGTCGAGAGTGCCTTGGATGGCGGAAACCCGGCACATCAGCGTGACGAGGGAATCGAAAGTGTTTTGGATGGCGGGAATCCGGCGCACCGGCGCGGCGAGGGAGTAGAGAGTGCCTTGGTTGGCGGAAACCCGGCACATCAGCGCGGCGAGGGACTCGAAAGTGCCTTGGTTGGCGGGAACCCGGCACATCGACGCCACGAGGGAGTCGAGAGTACCTTGGATGGCGGAAACCCGCCTCGGCAGGCGGCTGAGAGTCAGGCTAGCCTTCCCGTCGGAAGGACGAGCTGCCGCGCACGAGCAGCTCGGAGTCGACCTTGAACACGCGCTTGTCGCCGAACTGGTCCTCGTTCATGGAGTCGATCAGCTTCTCGACGAGCAGCGCGCCCATCGTGTACTTCGGCTGGTTGACCGTGCTGAGCGACGGCGAGATGTACTTGCTGATCCGGTTGTTGTCGACGCCGACGACGGCGATATCCTCGGGGATGCGGAGGCCGCGCTCGCGGCAGCATTTGTAGACGCCGAGCGCCATCTCGTCGTTGGCCGCATAGACGGCGGTCACGGAGCCGCCGGAGCGGTCGAGCAGCCGGCCCATCGCCTCGTAGCCGCCGCTCTCGCTGAAGCCGCCGCTGTCGATGAGCTCCGGCCGGAACGGCAGGCGCTGCTCCTTGAGCGCCTTCATGTAGCCCTCGAGCCGCTCGTAGCTGTCGATGGAGTCGGCGAAGCCGCTCAAGAACGCGATGTCGCGGTGGCCCATCTCGGCCAGATGGCGGACGACCTCGAGCGAGAACTTGACGTTGTCCGTATAGATGCACGGAATCTGCTCATGCCCGATATGCCGGCCGATGACGGCGATCGAGTAGCCGCGCTCCGCGATCTCGGCGAGCTGCTCGTCGCCGACGAGCGGCGAGACGAGGATGGCCGCGTCGACCGTGCGGTTCATGAGCAGGTTGAGGTACTCCAGCTCCTTGGCCGCCTGGTTTTCCGAGTCGCAGATGAGCACCTTGTAGTGCTTGACGTACGCCATATTTTCAATCCCCTTCACGATCTCGGTGAAGTAGGAGACGTTGATGTCCTGGACGATGACGGCGATCGTCTTCGTTTTCTGCACGCGCAGGTTTTTGGCGACCGCGTTGGGATGATAGCCGAGCTCCCGCACGGCGGATTCGACGCGGCTGCGCGTCTTCGGCGTGACGCCGGGGCTCCCGTTCAGCACGCGCGACACGGTTGCGGTGGAGACGCCGGCAGCGCGGGCGACATCGATGATTTTCACGTCCATCGTAGACTCGACCTTCTTTGCGGAGTAATCGTTTTCAGACCAACTTTCATTTTAGCCGACATTCGCAGCCCGAGGCAACCGGAAAAAAAGTTGTTGAAATCGATTACAAATTGCTGATATATTCGGCTTACCGGATGAAGAAGCGCCGGATGCGAGCCGGTTCGGACCGCAGGAGCGCTTTCGGGGCCGCTTGGCTTCGTCCGATGTAATCGATACCAATCGGGTTCGGGAGAGAAAGGGATGCCATTTGCCATCACGCAAGCCGGATGCCACGATTGTAGACGTGGCGCGGACGGCCGGCGTGTCGGCGGCGACGGTGTCGCGGGTGCTGAACGGCAGCGGTCCCGTCAGTCCGTCGGCGCGCGGCCGGGTCGAGGAGGCCGTCCGGCGGCTCCGCTACATGCCCAACGCCTCGGCCAAGAGCCTGCGCCACCTGAAGACGTCGACCTTGGCCGTCATCGTCTCGGACATCCTGGTCTCCTATTATGCCGAGATCATCAAGGGCATCGAGAACACGGCCGGCGCGCTCCGCTACAAGATCCTCATCTGCGACGCGCAGAACCAGCGGGAGAAGGAAGCCGACTACATGACGCTGGCGATGGACCGCACCGTCGACGGCATCATCCTGATCGCGCCGATGCTCGGCGACGCGGAGCTGGCCGCCTATGCCGACCGCGGCTACGCGCTCGGCGTGATCGGCCGCCGGATCGACCATCCGGCCATCCCGTGCGTCTATACCGACAACGTCGGCGCGGCGACAGAGGCGGTGACGCATCTGATCGCGCAAGGGCATGAGCGGATCGCCTTCCTGAGCGGCTTCGCGGACGCGACCGACAGCTACGAGCGGCTCGAGGGCTACATGAAGGCGCTGCGCCAGGCGTCGCTGCCGTTCCGCCCGGAGCTGATCGACAGCGGCGGCTTCAGCGAGCCAGGAGGCTACGAGGCGTTCCTGCGGCTGCGCGAACGATCGTCCGCGTTCACGGCCGTCTTCGCCGCCAACGACGAGATGGCGCTCGGCATCTACCGCGCCTGCGCGGAGCTCGGCATCCCGATCCCCGCGGGCATGGCCGTCGTCGGCGTCGACAACAACCGCGTCGGCAGGCATGTCGATCCGGCGCTCAGCACGGTCGATCCGCCCAAGCATGCGATGGGCGCGCTGCTCGCCGAGAAGCTCATCGACCAGCTCGGCGAGGGCCGCTGCCCTGGCACGCGCTGCTTCGAGGTCGGCTCGCGGCTGCTCGTTCGGGGCTCGTCCATTTTCAATAATAAGTAATCGATTACACAAATTCGGAGGTGCTCTGATGCAAGGCTTCTTGAGGGAATGGTCGCGCAACCGGATGCTGTTCCTCATGATCGCGCCAACGCTGCTGTTCTTCGTCGTCTTCTCCTACCTGCCGATGATCGGCGTCTACTACGCGTTCACCAACTTCAGCTTCGACGGAGGGCTGTTCGGCAGCGAGTTCGTCGGGATGCAGAACTTCCGCTTCCTGTACGAGTCGGGCGTGCTCTGGACGCTGACCAAAAACACCGTGCTCTACAACCTGGCGTTCATCCTGCTCGGCAACGCGCTGCAGCTGATCTGCGCCATCTTCCTCAGCGAGCTGCCCGGCAAGTGGTTCCGCAAGATCACGCAGTCGGTCATGTTCCTGCCGTTCTTCGTCTCGTTCGTGCTCGTCGGCGCGTTCGTGTTCAACCTGTTCAACTCCAGCAACGGGCTCGTGAACACGGTGCTCGTGCAGCTCGGCTTCCAGCCGTACGACTTCTACCTGAACACGGCGCCGTGGAAGTACATCATCGTCTTTTTCAACCTGTGGAAAGGACTCGGCTACGGCACGATCATCTACCTCGCCGCGATCATGAGCATCAGCGACGAATACCACGAGGCGGCCAAGATCGACGGGGCGAACATCTTCCAGCGCATCCGCCACATCACGCTGCCGCTGCTCGTGCCGACGTTCATCCTGCTCATACTGCTCAGCCTCGGCGGCATCCTCAAGGGGCAGTTCGACCTGTTCTACCAGATCATCGGCAACAACGGCGTGCTGTTCAACTCGACGGACATCATCGACACGTACGTGTACCGGTCGCTGGCCGTCAACTTCGACATCGGCATGGGCACCGCGGCGGGCCTGTACCAGAGCTTCTTCGGCCTCATCCTCGTGCTGGCCGTCAACTACGTCATTCGCAAGACGCGCGAAGACTACGCCCTGTTCTAGGAGGAATGAAAAGGTGAAGATCCGTACCGAACGCTCGACCGTACTGTTCAACACGATCGGCTATGTCCTCATCAGCCTGTTCGCGCTGCTCTGCCTGCTGCCGTTCCTGCTCGTGCTGTCCGGCTCGTTCTCGTCCGAGCAGGAAATCATCGCCGAGGGCTTCAAGCTCATCCCCGACCAATGGTCGCTCGAAGCGTACCGCGCCGTCTTCAGCAATCCGGAGCAGATCTTCGACGCTTACCGCGTCACGATCCTGCTGACGCTCGCCGGCACCGCGCTGGGGCTGTTCCTCACCTCGATGGCGGGCTACGTGCTGAGCCGCCAGGAGTTCAAGTACCGCAACAGCTTGAGCTTCTTCATCTACTTCACGACGCTGTTCAGCGGCGGCCTCATCCCGTGGTACATCCTCATCGTCAACTACCTGCAGCTCAAGGACAGCTACCTGGCGCTGCTCGTGCCGGTGCTGGTGAGCGCGTGGAACATCATCCTGATGAAAAACTTCATGAAGTCGATCCCCGAGTCGATCCCGGAATCGGCCAAGATCGACGGCGCCGGCGAGTTCACGATCTACCTGAAGCTGATCCTGCCGCTGTCCGCGCCGAGCCTGGCGACGATCGGGCTGTTCATGGCGCTCGGCTTCTGGAACGACTGGTTCATGGCCAATCTGTTCATCACGACCGAGTCCAAGTACCCGCTGCAGTTCCTGCTGTACAAGATCCTCGCCAGCGCCGCCGTGCTCAAGACGAGCATCGCCGGCAACCTGTCGCCGGACTTCAAGCCGCCGGCGGAGACGCTCAAGATGGCCGCGGCGATCATCGTGACGGGGCCGATCGTGTTCCTGTATCCGTTCGTCCAGCGCTTCTTCGTGAAGGGACTGACGATCGGGGCGGTGAAAGGCTGACCGAAAGCGGGCCTCTCCGCGTCCGTGCCGGAGCCGGATCAGGCGCGGACGGCCGGGTCCGATCGGGCCCGGCGAAGCGACTGTCTCTGCCGAGGCAGCCGCTTCGCCGGGCTCGACCGGACGGCGGAGGACTTTTTCAAAGCATAGGGATGAACCTAGAGGAGGAGTCAACGTGAGCAAAAAAACAATCGGCCTGCTGATGACGACGGCGCTGCTGGCGACGGCGCTCGCCGGCTGCAGCGGCAACGGCAATGGAAACGGCAGCGGAGGCAGCGAGGCGAACGCGAACGCGGGGGCGGCGGCGAACAGCGGCTCCGGCGAAGCGAAGGCGATCGACACGTCCAAGAAGGTCGAGCTCGTCTGGTACGTGCTCGGGGACGGCCATGCCGACAGCCCGAAGATCCAGGACCAGATCAACGCGATGCTGGAGAAGGACATCAATGCGACGATCAAGCTGAACTTCACGACGTGGAACGACTGGCAGACGAAGTACAACCTGCTGCTGACGTCCGGCGAGAAGGTCGACATGGTGTTCGCCTCGACATGGGCCGACTACTACAAGTTCGCGGACCAGGGGGCGTTCAAGGAGCTGAACGACCTGCTCCCGACCTACATGCCCGAGACGTGGAAGGCGGTGCCCAAGCAGGACTGGGACGAGGCGACCGTCAACGGCAAGATCTACGCCGTGCCGAGCACGTACCCCGAGTACACGCCGGACGGCCTCGTCTATCGGGAGGACTGGCGCAAGGAGCTGAACGTGCCGGAGATCAAGGATCTCGACTCGATCGAGGCGTACCTGGACGCGGTCAAGACGCAGAAGAAGGTGACGCCGATCAACGGCAAGGCGTGGAACGAGGTGTTCACGCTGTTCAAGGCATACCACGGCTACGAGCAGATTGGCGGAGACAGCGGCGTCATCGTCGCCAAGTCGTATGATGCGCCGCGCGACATCGTCAACTACGCGGAGACGCCGGAGTTCGAGCAGTTCGTGAAGCGGATGAAGACCTGGTCGCAAAAAGGCTTCTGGACCTCCGATACGCTGAGCTCGCAGAAGGAAGCCGGCGATGCCCTGAAGGCCGGCACCGGCGGCGCCTACTGGCGCAACGCGCCGGGCGCGGGCGGCTTCATCGTCGACGCCGAGAAGACGAACAAAGGCACCGACTACGCCTACTTCCCGTTCACGCGCTTCCATGGCTACGCGATGCCGACGCTGTCGGTCAACAACGCGATGGCCGTGCCGAAAAGCTCCAAAAACGCCGAGCGCTCGCTGATGGCGCTGGAGAAGATCCGCACGGACTCCCGCTACTTCGACCTGCTGACGTACGGCATCCAGGACACGCATTACTCGCTTAGCGACGATGGCAAGCTCGCCATCTCGCCGCCGAAGGGCAAGGAGAACGACAAGAACTTCAAGGGCTACGGCATCACGAGCTGGGGCTGGCGCGTCACGAGCCTCGCCAAGGAGCAGCAGGCGGGCGGCTGGACGGAGTTCCCGGCGCTCATGGAGGAGTTCAAGGCCGAGAGCAAGCCGAACATCTTCGCGCCGATCATCATGGACTATAAGCCGGTCAAATCGCAGCAGGCGGCCGTCAACCAGGTCATCCAGCAGTACGGCATGCCGCTGATGATGGGCCTCGTGCCGGACGTCGACAAGGCGCTCGAGACGTACCGCAAGCAGCTCAAGGCGGCCGGTGTCGATCAAGTGCTCGCCTATGTGCAGGAGCAGGCGAACGCCTACTTCGACGAGAAGGGCATCCAGTAGGAGCGGCGGTACGGCGCCGTCAGGCAGCTGAACCCTGTCGGCAAACCAAACACGCCCCGGTCCACATCAGGACCTTGGGGCGTGTTTTGGCGCGTCGATGAACTCTTTCTTATCCTTCACTTTTCCTATAATAGTCTACCTTATGAAATGATTTGAGGGGAGACCTTTCATCCCGTGAACGGTCAACGTCAGCAAGGAGCGGCTGCGGAAGCCGCGACGAGCGGCACCGCCTTGGCTCGCTTTGACCAGAGGCGGTCATGCGTCTGCAGCAGGCGCGGCCGCAGCGGGCTGCGCGGGGAGTTGACGGAGCGGCGCAGCAGGACGGGAACCGCTGAGCTGCCGACGAAAACGGCGACGCGGGTGAAGTCGTTCTCCTCCATCACCCATCCGCAAAGCGAGCTGGCGCCGAAGTCGCACCAGAGGAACTGATGGATGGAGTACCTCGGCACGATGACGAGGATCATCCGCTTGCGGAGCAAGCGCTGGAGCACGGCGGTTCGCCTCCCTTCCGGACGCGGATGCGGAGTGTCTGCGCCTCAGTGTATGCCGGCGAGGAATTGTCCCATGATGGAGAGTTGAACAAAGCCTGCCCGAATCTCGGGCAGGCTTTGCAACGTCTCACGCCTTCTCCAGACGCAGCGAGATCATGTGATGGAACCCGGCTCTGCGGGCCTGCTTGGGGGATAGGGACTTGCGCTTGTATTCCGTGAACCCCAGCTTCTCATACAGGCGCATGGCCGGAACATTGGTATCCGCGACCTCTTCGATCAGATAGGTGCGGTACGGCAGATGATCCAGCATATGTCGAATCACCGCCGAAGCCGCTCCTTGGCCGCGGAAGGACAAGGCGGTGCCGATGAACTCGACCGACCCCGTTTCCGCCGGCGGGTCGACAAAGGGCTTTTGGAATTCCCTCTTCAGAATGAGAGCGGCCATCGAGCCCTTGAACCAGCCCAGATGCCGGCGGAGAGGCGCGCTCTGAAGGTTTACGGAGAAGCGGCGACAGTCGGTGCAGGCGCCGAAGGCCGCCACGCGATCGCCGGCGAGCGCCACATAAAATTGATCCAGCACGAACATATGGGCGAATGCCTTTGCGATGATATCCCGGTCCTTGGAAAAAAACGAGAGCCACTGCGAGAAGCCTTCGGCGAAAATCTCCGCCATTTGGTTCCTGGCCTCTGGGCCCGCGCGGTCGGCCCGAACAACTTCAAAGGCGTCGGAATGCTTCATGACGATTCCCCTTCCTTTTTGAAAACCAAGGTCAAGAGCGGTCTCGACGGCATCGAAAATCCTTCCCCCAGCATCACCTTCATCGTCGCCAGTCCCTGAATCGAGGAAAAGAAATAGAGCGCCATCTCGAGAGCATTGCCATTGCGAATCTGGCCTTGACGCTGTCCTTGAACGATGAGCGCGGCAGTCGCTTGCAGAAGATCGGCATTGATCTGCATGAGAGCCGCTTTCCGATCGGCCGTCTCCGCGGAGAAGAAGGATTGCGTCATCAACAGCATGAGGTGTCCCAAGTCATCGCCGGAAGACAGATCCGAATACACCTCGTCCGCGAACCGTGCCAGTTCCTCAGCAGGCTTGTCGCAGGTCTGAAATCTGGCGATCAGCGTCTCCAATCCGGAGATGGCGAACTGCAGCAGCTCCTCGAAAAGCTGCTCCTTTGTCTTGTAATGACGGTACATCAGACCCGTGCTGATGCCCGCTTGATCGGCAATATGCTGAACATTGGTGGAACCGTATCCTTGACGAACGAACAGCTGCATCGCCGCTGTCTGGATTTTGACTCGGGTTGCAAGGCGCATGGCCTCATATTGTTCCGGTGTACGGGGCACTTCACCCTCCCCTTTAATGAATGAAATTTTATTCATTATAAAATCAATGAAGCAGACTGTCAACGTGCACCGTCAAGGCGCATCGCCGCGAGCCGACTCGGCGAGTACGGTCCGAATCGGCTGATTTCGCCGGCTTACGGCCGGCCGCTGCGGAACCGGTCCGGCGTATCGCCGGTCAGCCTGCGGAACGTGGCGATGAAATGGCTGACGTCGCGGAAGCCGCTGTCCTGGGCGATCGCCCGCAGCGGAGCGCCGGGGCGGCTGAGCAGCAGCTCGCGCGCCCGGCGGATGCGCAGCCGCAGCAGATAGGCGTAGGGCGAGAGGCCGAACAAGCTGCGGAACAGCGTGTTCAGCCGCCGGCCGGATACGCCGGCCTGCGCCGCCATGTCGTCCAGGCCGACGGCCGGCCGGTGCAGGTTCGCCTCGAGCCAGGCGAGCAGCGGCTCCAGCTGGCGCAGCTGCTGCATGACGGCGGTGCCGGCGTCGGCGCTGGCGTACGTGCCGAGCGCGAGCAGGAAGCGGTACGCCTGCTGCGACGCTTCCAGGCCGAGCGGATCGGACGCGGCCTCGAGCTGGCCGAGCGAGCCGAGCAGCAGCGAGCCGAGCGGAGATTCCTCCTCCCAGCGGTACAGCCCCGGCGCGGCGAGGCCGAGCGAGGCGAGCAGCGCCGCGGCCTCGCCGCCGCTGAACGTCATGTAGACCGTTTTCCAGATCGAGTCGTCCGCGCTCCGGTACCGGTGGGGCGCTCCCGGAGGCAGCAGCAGGCCGCTTCCGGAGCGGAGCGTCTCCGAGCGTCCGCCCCATTCGATCCGGCCTTCTCCGGAGACGGTCTGCAGCCAGTGGTAGACGGAATAGCCGTCCGGACGATGGAACGGCTCCTGGTCCGGATTGAAGCCGAGGCTTTCCAGCCGGAGCGGAAGCGGCCTTTCCTTGAGCTCGACGGCGACGATGCGGCGATGACGCGGTCCGGGCTGCTGCATGCGGCTCTCTCCTTTCGACAGTTCCATATTGTTATATTAGATGTCCATATCCTTGGATATCAAGGGAATTGGGGAAGGGATACAATGGGGATATCCTTATATCCCATTCGAAAGAGGGGCTTCTGATGATCTCGAACAAGCTGCCTAAGATCTGGTATGGAGGCGATTACAATCCCGAGCAGTGGGACGCCGAGACATGGTCCGAGGACCATCGGATGTTCAAGCTCGCCGGCATCGACGTCGCCACGATCAACGTGTTCTCGTGGGCGCTCGACCAGCCGGACGAGGACACGTACGACTTCGCCTGGCTCGACGAGCAGTTCGAGCTGCTGCACGGCCAAGGCATCGGCATCTGCCTGGCGACCGGCACGGGGGCGCATCCGGCGTGGATGGCGCGCCGCCATCCCGACGTGCTGCGCGTCGATTTCGACGGGCGCAAGCGGCGCTTCGGCGGCCGCCACAACTCCTGCCCGAACAGCCCGGCCTACCGCAAGTTCAGCGCCGCGCTGGCGACGAAGCTGGCCGAGCGCTACGGCAGCCATCCGGCGCTGCTCATCTGGCATGTGAGCAACGAGTACGGCGGCTACTGCTACTGCGACAACTGCGCCGCGGGCTTCCGCTCCTGGCTGCAGCAGCGCTACGGCTCGCTCGAGGAGCTGAACCGCTCCTGGAACACCCGTTTCTGGGGCCATACGTTCTATGATTGGGAAGAGGTCGTGCCGCCGAACGCGCTGAGCGAGGAGTGGGGCGGCAGCCGCACGAACTTCCAGGGCATCTCGCTCGACTACCGCCGCTTCCAGTCGGACAGCCTGCTGGACTGCTTCAAGCTGGAGCGCGATGCGGTGAAGGCGCTTACCCCGGACATTCCGGTGACGACGAACCTGATGGGATTTTACCCCGAACTCGACTACTTCAAATGGGCCAAGGAAATGGACGTCGTCTCCTGGGACAACTACCCGTCGATCGACACCCCGCACAGCCTGACCGCCATGGCCCATGACCTGATGCGCGGCCTGAAGGACGGCCAGCCGTTCATGCTCATGGAGCAGACGCCGAGCCAGCAGAACTGGCAGGCGTACAACTCGCTCAAGCGGCCCGGCGTCATGCGGCTGTGGAGCTGGCAGGCGGTCGCGCACGGCGCGGACACGGTCATGTTCTTCCAGCTGCGCCGCTCGATCGGCGCCTGCGAGAAGTACCACGGCGCGGTCATCGAGCATGTCGGGCATGAGCATACGCGCGTGTTCCGCGAGGTGGCGGAGCTCGGCGGCGAGCTGCAGGCGGTCGGCGGCGAGCTGCTGGACGCGCGCGGCGACGCCGCGGTCGGCATCGTCTTCGACTGGGAGAACCGCTGGGCGATCGATCTCAGCAGCGGTCCGACCGTGGCGCTCGATTATGTGAAAGAAGCCCACAAGTACTACGACGCTCTCGCCAAGCAGCAGGTTGCGGCCGACATGATCGGCGTGGACGCGGACTTCTCGCGCTACCGCGTCGTCATCGCGCCCGTCATGTACATGGTGAAGCCGGGCTTCGCCGCGGCGGTCGAGCGGTTCGTCGAGGCCGGCGGCACGTTCATCACGACGTTTTTCAGCGGCATCGTCGACGAGCGGGACATCGTGCGTACGGGCGGCTACCCGGGCGAGCTGCGCCAGGTGCTCGGCATCTGGTCGGAGGAGATCGACGCGCTGCTGCCGGAGCAGCGGAACCGCATCGTGCTGAGCTCGGCTTGGAGCGGCGGCGCGGAGGATGCAGCTGCCGAGGCGCAGCGGCAGACCGCGGCGGGCTCGGAGCATGCCGGCACGGCGGCGGCAGGGACGTCCGCGCGGATAGCTGGCGGCGCGTCCGGGCTCGCCGAGTACGAGTGCGGCCTGCTGTGCGACCTCATCCATAGCGAGGGCGCCGAGGTGAAGGCCGTGTATGGCGACGACTTCTATGCGGGCATGCCGGCGCTGACCGTCAACCGCTTCGGAGCCGGACGGGCGTGGTACGTCGCGACGAGCCCGGACGAGGCGTTCCTCGGCGACTTCCTGCGCGAGGTGTGCGCGGAGAACGGCATCGAGCCGCTCGTCGCCGAGGCGTCGGCGGAGCTGGAGACGGCGGCGCGCGTGAAGGACGGCCAGCGCTACCTGTTCCTGCTCAACCATGCGGCCGAGGAAGGCTGGGCCGAGCTGAGCTCGGGCGGCGACGACCTGCTCGGCGGCGGCGCGAGCGTGGCGGCCGGACGCGTCAGCGTGCCGGCGCGCGGCGTGCGGATCATCCGCCAGCGGGCATAGCGCCGGCGCGCGGCGTGCGAAGCCAGCTCTTTATAATTGAAGCCGCTCCGAACGTCCGTATGGACGCTCGGAGCGGCTTGTTTTTCGTGGAGGACATGAGACTCCCTCGAGGCGTCGCCGCGCCGGGATATCCGCCAGCCAAGGCACTTTCGACTCCCTCGTGGAGTCGCCGCGCCGGGTTTCCGCCAACCAAGGCACTCTCGACTCCCTCGTCGCGTCGATATGCCGGGTATCCGCCAGCCAAGGCACTTTCGACTCCCTCGTGGAGTCGCCGCGCCGGGTTTCCGCCAACCGAGGCGCTCTCGACTCCCTCGTCGAGTTGCCGCGCCGGGTTTCCGCCAGCCAAGGCCCTCTCGACTCCCTCGTAGCGTCGATGGGCCGGGTTTTCACCAACCAAGGCCCTCTCGACTCCCTCGTGGCGTCGATATGCCGGGTTTTCACCAACCAAGGCGCTCTCGACTCCCTCGTCGCATCGCCGCGCCGGATATCCGCCAACCGAGGCACTCTAGACTCCCTCGTCGCGCCGAAGTGCTGGGTTTCCGCCAACCAAGGCACTTTCGATTCCCTCGTGGAGTCGCCGCGCCGGATATCCGCCAACCAAGGCACTCTAGACTCCCTCGTCGCGCCGAAGTACTGGGTTTCCGCCCACCAAGGCACTTTCGACTCCCTCGTCGCATCGATATGACGGGTTTCCGCCAACCAAGGCCCTCTCGACTCCCTCGTGGCGTCGATGGGCCGGGTTTTCACCAACCAAGGTACTCTCGACTCCCTCGTGGAGTCGCCGCGCCGGGTTTCCGCCAAGCGAGGCACTCTAGACTCCCTCGTCGCGCCGAAGTGCTGGGTTTCCGCCAACCAAGGCACTTTCGACTCCCTCGTGGAGTCGTCGCGCTGGGTTCCCACCAACCAAGGCCCTCTCGACTCCCTCGTGGAGTCGCCGCGCCGGGTTTTCACTAATCAAGGCACTCTCGACTCCCTCGTCGCGTCGCCGCGCCGAATCATGCTGGCGCCGTTCTGCTAGCCGAGCTCCGAGAAAAGATAGAACGAGTAGGAGGCAACACTCCCGGAGAGTCCCATGAAAGCGCAAGATTCGGCTATGGACAACTTGGGCGCGAGAAAGGTAGAGTCAGGGAATGACAGGAGGGAGGAAGCAGCATGGAAACGACCGATAGAAACGGAGCGGCGCAGGAAGAGGCGAGCCGCCTGCGGATTGAGTTGCCGGAGCTGTTCAGCTGGCCGGCGGTGCTGGGCTACTTGGCGAGATCGAGCGACGAGGCGCTGTACCGGGTCGACGGCAGCGAGGTGACGAAGCTGTTCGAGCGGGAGGGCGAGCTGGCGCTGGTCCGCTTCCGTTGCCGGGACGATGTCCATGCGCTCGAGGCGGAATTCGTGCCGATCGGCACGGATGCGAGCGAGCCCGAGCCCGCCGCTCCAGCCGCGGGGCGCGCCGGGCCAACGTCCGCCCGATCAATCGGCGGCCTCCCGGCAACCGCCTCCGCCGCCGACTCGTCGCCGTCCGCAGCGCCGTCCGCCGCCGCGGCTGCACCCGCAGCGCTCTCGGCCGCTCACCCAGCGAGCGAGCCCGCGCCTGAAGACCCGGCGAGCGGTCTCCCGCCCGCCGCTCCAGTCGCGCCAACGTCCGCCGCTGAGCCCTCGGCCGCTCGCCCGGCGCTCGAGCCCGCCGACCCGCCCGCGCCTGCCGCCGCCCGGCCTTCCCCGGCGATGCAGGCGCATGTGCGGCGCTACGCCGAGGAGTGGTTCGACCTGGACCGCGACCTGGCGCCGTTCTACCGGCTGGCGGCCGCCGACCCGCTGCTGAAAGAGGCGGCGGAGACGTTCCGCGGCCTGCGGATGGTCGGCATCCCCGATCTGTTCGAGGCCGCCTGCTGGGGCATCATCGGCCAGCAGATCAACCTGCCGTTCGCCTATGCGCTCAAGAAGCGCTTCACGGAGTCGTTCGGCCGCTCGGTCCGCCACGGCGGCTGGACGTACTGGTGCTTCCCGAAGCCTGCGGCGGTCGCCGCGCTGGAGCCGTCCGACATCGCGGCGCTGCAGATGACGACGCGCAAGTCGGAGTATCTGATCGGCGTCGCGCGTCATGTCGCGGCCGGCGAGCTGGACAAGAGGGAGCTGGCGGCGGCCGGCTGGTCGGCTGCGGAAAAAAGGCTGACGGCGGTCCGCGGCATCGGGCCGTGGACCGCGCATTACGTCATGATGCGCTGCCTGCGCATGGCCGAGGCGCTGCCCGCCGCCGACGTCGGCCTGCAGCATGCGATCCGCGTCCAGGCCGGCTTGGAGCGCAAGCCGACCGAGCCCGAAGTGCGCGAGCATGCCCGCGCCTGGGCAGGCTGGGAGGCCTATGCGACTTTTTATTTGTGGCGGACGCTGTATTAGGTCTAGGGCGTGCTTGCAAACCCGCTCAGGGGCATCTATCCCCGCCTTTTTGCCCCCTGCTTCGTCACGCAGGCTTGACGTACCCCCGGTACGCCTTCGCCTACGTTCCTCGCAGGGATCAAAAATTCGGTCACATCTGCTTCCTTCGGGGCATGCAAACACGCCCTAGCGAACGATGGCGCGAGAGACGGAGGCTGCGGCCTTCCGTCTCTCTTTTTTTTGCTTTCCTGCGGCAGCGGCCGAGCGCCCGGAAGCCGCCTCGGAACGGCCCTTCCGCCTGCCGAAAGCCGCTTCCGCGCAACGCCCGCCGCTGGAGAAAGCGATGCGCTGCGCGGATTTCCAAGCGATTCCATTTCTCGTAGAGCGACCATTAACGAGAAATATTTCAATAACCGATAATAATCGACAGCAACTGACATTAGTGCGATGGTACTATATGGGGAGCGTTTATACGAGTGCAGGCCTATTGGTGAAGCCGATCAAATCGAGGATGCTAGAGGAGGAGAAGGAAGCTTGGAGAAAAGGCTGCCGAAAGTTGTCATATTGGGCGGCGGAGTCGCGGGAATGAGCGCAGCCCATGAGCTGGCCGAACGCGGTTTCGAGGTGTCCGTCTACGAGGCGAGAGAGGTTCCCGGCGGCAAGGCCCGCAGCATGGAGGCCAAGGGCACGGGCATCGACGGAAGGAAGGATCTGCCGGGAGAGCACGGGTTCCGCTTCTTCCCGAAGTTCTACCAGCATGTGACCGACACGATGAAGAGGATCCCGCTCCAAAGCGGCGCGCGCGGCGGCGTGCTCGACCAGCTGCTCGGAAACGGACGCAAGAGCGTGTTCGACAACCTGGTCGAGGGCACGCGGCTCGGGCTCGCCTTCGACGACCGCGACATGCTCCCGTTCATTACGGAGTTCCCCGAATCGATCTCCGATCTGAAGGTGCTGTTCACGTCGCTGTTCGAAAACCATCTCGGCCTGACGGCGGAGGAGGCGGCGCTGTACGGCGCGAAGCTGTTCGAGCTCGCCTCCAGCAGCAAGCTGCGCCGCTACCTCGACTACCAGCGGGTGTCGTGGTGGGACTTCATCGAGGCGGACAAGCAGTCGGAGCAGTTCAAGCGCATCTTCGTCGGCCTCTCCCGCATCCTCGTCGCGGCCAAGGCGCAGGAAGCGAACGCCTGCACGATCGGCACGGTCGGCGCGACGCTCATGCTCGACATGGTGACGCCGGGCGGCAGCGCCGACCGGCTGCTGAACGGGCCGACCAACGAGGCTTGGCTGTTCCCCTGGTACGATCATCTCGAATCGCTGGGCGTAAAATTCTACCGAGGCGCGCCGGTCAAGGCGATCCATTGCGAGAAGGGCTCCATCGTCGGAGCGACCGTGCTGCTGGACGGACAGGAGCAGCTTGTCGTCGGCGACTGCTACATCGCGGCGCTGCCGGTCGAGGTGATGGCGGGCCTGCTCACCGACGAGCTGGTGCAGGCCGATCCGCTGCTCGGCAGCATCAAGCCGCTGAGCGAGTCGGTCGAGTGGATGAACGGCATCCAGTTCTATCTGAACGAGGACGTCGAGCTGATCCACGGTCATATCATCTGCATGGACAGCCCGTGGGCGCTGACGCTCGTCTCCCAGAAGCAGTTCTGGCCGGGCGTCGATCTGTCCGAATACGGCAACGGCAAGGTCAAGGGCATCCTCTCGGTCGACGTCTCCGACTGGGAGTCCAAGGGCGTCCTGTTCGGCAAGCCGGCGATGCAATGCTCGGCCGAGGAGATCAAGCAGGAAGTATGGCAGCAGCTCAAGGACCATTTCAACCATAGCGGCGACGTGCTCCATGACGGGCTGCTGGAGGCGTGGTTCCTCGACGAGGACATCCAGTTTCCGAATCCGCACGGGGCGACCAACATGGAGCCTCTGCTCGTGAACCGGGTCCATACGTGGGATCTGCGGCCGAACGCCTACACCGCGATCCCCAATTTCTACCTCGCCTCCGACTATGTCCGCACCAATACGGACCTGGCGACGATGGAGGGAGCCAACGAGGCGGCCAGGCGGGCCGTCAACGCCATTATAGATCATTATGAGATCAAGGCCGACAAATGCCGGATCTGGGACATGTACGCGTTCGAGCTGCTCGGGCTGTGGCAGCGCAACGACAAGTCCCGATGGGAAGACGGCCTTCCCTGGAACGGCAAGATTGTCGGCTAGCTGATCGGAAGGAAAGCCTTGCCGTGATCGAATACATTCTTGCGCGCGAATTTCAGGGGTTGATGTACTATCTGACCGCCTGCCTGCTGTTCCTCATCATCACGCCGCGGGTGTCCTTCATGCGCTTCGGACGCAAGCTGCTGTTCGTCGGCATCCTGGCGCTGATGTCCTACTTCTATCTGGGCTACGAGGAGATCGATCCGCTCGTCTATGCCTTCCACCTGGTGCCGGTATGCGTCGCGCTGATCGCCATCTACGAGGGCTGGATCCCGGGAGTGGCGACAGCGGCCGCGTTCATCTGGGGCAACATCTTCATCGCGGGCAACGAATGGGCGCCGGGAACGATCTCCGCGACGATCGTCGCGGCGGCCGGCATCGCCTACCACTACCGGATGCCGTCGCCGGAGACGGTGAGGCGCATGCTGACGATGCACTTCCTGCTCGTCAGCGGCTACATGGCGCTGTTCGTCGGCGTGTCGCTGGCGACCTCCGAGACGATGGACCATCAGCGGATGCTGGCGACCGGCATCGGCACGCTGCTGTCGTCTCCGCTCGTCGCCTACACCTACTATCTGGTCAAGCACCAGGAGCGGCTGACGGAGGAGCTTTTCAACGCTGAGAAATATCATCTCATCGGCCAGCTGACCGCCTCGATCTCGCATGAGATCCGCAATCCGCTGACGACGGCGCGCGGCTTCCTGCAGCTGATGGGCCGCTCCGGCCTCGACTCGGCGACGCTCGAGCGCTACCGGACGAACGCGCTGGAGGGCATCGACGGAGCGAACGCCATCATCACCGACTACCTCAACTACAGCAAGCCGTCCGTGGACGAGCCCCGGCTGCTCGACGTCCGCCAGGAGCTGGCGAGCGTCGAGCAGTGGGTCAAGCCGCTGTGCGTCATGACCGGGGTGGAGCTCGTGTCGAGGCATGGCGTCCACGACGAGCTGCCGGTCGTCGGCGACTCCAAGAAGCTGCAGCAATGCCTGCTCAACATCATGAAAAACGCCGTCGAGTCGATGCCGGAGGGCGGCGTGCTGACGGTCAGCTCCCGCAAGGAGAACGGCAAGGTGCTCATCTTCATCCGCGATACCGGCATCGGCATGAACGAGCAGCAGCTCAAGCGGATCGGCATGCCGTTCTACACGACCAAGGAAAAAGGAACCGGACTCGGCCTGATGGTCGTCACCAATCTGATCCAGGCGATGGGCGGAAGGCTCTACTTCCGCAGCAAGCCGGGTCAAGGCACGATCTGCGAGGTGCATCTGCCGCTCAAGCCGGAGGACGAGCCGGTCATCCCCCTACCCGCTCCATAGTCAGCTCCCACAGCCTGCCTGCCGCAGGCGGAGCGGCGCCGCGCGGCAGCGGGAGCGGAAAGGAGCGGTCCTCGAGCTTCAGCAGGCAGCCCGCGGGCAGCCGGGCGAGCAGCCAGCCCGATACGCGGCCGTCCTCGGGCGGATCGTACAGCATGCCGGCGAGCAGGCTGCCGCCGACCGTCAGGCAGGGCAGCGGCGCCGTGCCGGCGAAGCCCTCGGCCGTGACGCGGATCAGATAGACGCCGCCGGCGGCGACATGGATCGCGACGCCTTCGCTCTTCGGAGCGGAGGCGTCTTTGCGTTGTTTTTTCGGGCCGGCCGGCGAGGAGGGGGCGGCGTCGGCGGCCGGAGCTTCCAGGCGGACTCGGACCTGATGGCGGCAGACGAGACGCGACGGGCGTCTGGGGCGGGCGGGCATGGGCCGTCCTCCTTTCCTTCCGGCAGCCGCTACAGGCAGCGGCTAGCGGGCAGCAGCTACTACCGACAGCGGCTATCGGCAGCGGCTACCGATAACGGATACCGGCAGCGGCGCGGATTCCTCTGCCTTAGCTTATGCGGTGCGGCCGCTTTTTTGGAAAGTTGATTAAAATTAAAATTTGTTGACATAAAGTTTAGGTAAAACTATAATTTCGTTGAATTATA
Source organism: Paenibacillus pasadenensis (assembly GCF_002864175.1). Taxonomy (NCBI): domain Bacteria; kingdom Bacillati; phylum Bacillota; class Bacilli; order Caryophanales; family Paenibacillaceae; genus Paenibacillus; species Paenibacillus pasadenensis. The sequence goes on from NZ_NFEZ01000004.1 coordinate 1,014,164, forward strand.
GGAAACGCTGCCAATCCGTTCGCCTAACAAGCTCGGAAGGGAGGGCAAGTCAAACCGCTTGGCCGCAGTTCGGGCAACTCACAATCACATTCGGGAGGCATGAGCTTCATGAACAAGCATCATCCGCAATCCATTATGAAAGCGTTTTTATGCTGGCTTCTCATCCTGGCCCTGGCCGCTCCGGCAGGAGGCATCGGCTCGGCTGCGGCTGCTGCGCCTGCCGGCCAGCCGGACGAGCCGACGGCCGCCGAGGCCGTGTACGGGCTCGCGGAGCCGTCGGCCTTCCAGACCTACATCACCGTAGACGGCGACAGGCTGATGGACGGCGAGCAGGAGTTCCGCTTCGCCTCGCTCAACTATCCCGGCGCGCTCGGCGATCCCGAGTTCGCGCAGGACGACGCGCTGCGCACGATTTCCGCGATGGGCGGCAAAGTCACACGCTCCTACGTGCCGTCGGTGCTGCGCTATGACGGCTCCAACGCCGGCTCGGCGTTCATCCTCGGTCCGGACGCGGACGGCGTCATGCAGTTCAGCGAGGAGGGCTTCCGCAAGATGGACCGGATGCTTGCCCTGGCGAACCGCACCGGCGTGCGGGTCATCGTGCCGTTCGTCGACCAGTGGCAGTGGGTCGGCGGCATCGAGAGCTTCGTGAACTTCGTTTATCCCGGCACGATCACCGGCGACGCGGCGACGGACCCGGACGGCTGGAAGTTCTACACGGATGACAAGGTCATCGATCTGTTCAAGCAGACGGTCGCCTACATGCTCAACCGGACGAACACGATCACCGGCGTGAAATACAAGGACGACAAGGCGATCCTCGCCTGGGAGACCGGCAACGAGCTCGGCGGCTACAACCAGGACAAGTTCCCGCAGGCGTGGACGACGGAGATCGCCCGCTACATCAAGGAGGAGCTGCAGCCGAAGCAGCTGCTGCTCGACGGGCGGTTCGCGATCCATCCGGATTCGCTGACGGACCCGAACATCGACGTCGTCGGCAACCATTTCTACACCGGCAACTTCATCGACAAGGTGAACGGGGACCGGGCCGTCTCCAAAGGAAAGAAGCCGTACATCCTCGGGGAGTTCGGCCTTTACACGGACAAGGAGCCGGTCGACGCGCTGTTCGACGCGGCGCTGCAGAACGGCACCTCCGGCGCGCTCATCTGGTCGCTGCGCCCGCACAAGGAGGACGGCGGCTTCTACTGGCATGACGAGAACCCGGGCAACTGGGCGTCCTACCACTGGCCGGGCTTCTCGGCCGGCGATTATTACGGCGAGACCGGCATCATCCGCACGGTATACAAGTACGCGCATTATATGGACAAGCTCGACGCGGCCAAGACGACGGCGGTGCCGCCGATTCCGGCTCCGGACGGCGCGCCGAAGCTGCTGCCGATCGAGTCGGTCGCGGACATCCGCTGGCAAGGCTCGGTCGGGGCGTCCGGCTACGAGGTGCAGCGCTCCGAGGACAGCGAGACGTGGGAGACGGTCGTCGAAAGCTTTTCGGACGGCGGACGCGCCGGGACGAAGGCGTTCCATGACGAGCGGGCCATCACCGGCGTCAGCTACCAGTACCGGGTGCGCGGCGTGAACGAGAGCGGCCAGTCCGCCTGGTCGAACGTCGTCGCCGTCGAGGCGGCGCGCCATCTCATCGCCGATGAGATGAGCCTGCTGCAGAGCCCGCTCGAAACCCGCAGCACCTATGCGTTCGACCATACGTCCAACGTGACGAACGCGGCGGACAGCTGGAACGAGCTCGGCATCGGCTTCAAGGCTCATGTCGGCAGCGAGTCCGGCGGCACGATCACGTATGCTTCCCCGGTCGCGCTGAAGCGCGCCGCGGCGAAGGTCGAAGGCTCCGGCCAGGTCCGCTGGTTCGCGTCGAGCGAGCCGTACGCGGGGTATGCCGAGGTCGCGGCGGACGTGCAGGACGGCTGGTCGACGGCCGGCAGCCTGCCGGCGGACACCCGCTTCGTCAAGCTGCTGCTCGAGGGCGGCGCGCGGGTCAAGGTCGACCGCGTCGAGCTGGAATACGACTATGCCGGCACGGGCTGGCAGGCGGTGCCGGAGCGCAGCCGCAAGGGCTTCGTCGTCGACCGCGAGTTCGCGGAGCTGCCGGCGTCCAAGTCGGACGCGCTGGAGCGGCGGGACGGCAGCGAGGCGACCGGCGGCCAGGCGGTGCTGGCGAATGCGGGATCCGCAGAGGCGTCGCTCGTCTATTCGGTGCCGGCCGATCTGAGCTCCTACCGGTTCGTCGCCTATGCGCCGGAAGGCAGCGCGGGGCTGAAGCTGGAGGCGTCCATCGACGGCATCGCCTACGTTCCGCTGCAGCCTGCCCTGACGAAGGAAGCGGCCGCCGAGGGCTGGAGCAAGCTCGCCTATTCGAGCTTCGATCTGCCGGCGTCGGTGCGCTATGTCCGCGCGCTGTTCCCGGACGGGGCGGACGGAATCGGGCTGGCCCGCGTCGAGCTCGGCTACGGCAGCAGCCTCGTGCCGCTGACGGAGGCTCCTCCGGCGAATGTGATGGAGGACGGCGAGTACGACTTCGGCCGCGACGACTCGATCGCCGCCCGGTATGAGCGCAATGAGAACGGAGACGGAATCTCGATCGCGCTGGACGGCGAGTCCCGCTTCAAGGGCAGCTACGGCGTCCGGCTCGGCTACGAGCTCGGCTCGGCAGGATATGCCGGCTTGTCCCGCCCGCTCGGCGGAGCGGATCTGAGCGGCTTCGACGCGCTGCATGCCTGGGTGAAGCCGGACGGCAGCGGCAACAAGCTGAGCTTCCAGCTGACGGCCGGCGATGGGCGCGTCTGGGAAGCGCCGGTCGCGCTGTCCGGGACGGCGGCTCGCGTCGTGGAGATCAAGCTGGCGGACTTCGTCCAGCCGGAGTGGAGCAAAGACGCCGCCGGCGAAGGGGCGATGGACCTGAGCTCGGTCCAGCGGTTCGCGCTGATCGTGAGCGGGGGCGAGTCGGCATCGGCTTCGTCCGGGTCGATCGCAATCGACGAAGTGAAGCTTGCGAACGCGTCCAAGCTGGACAACTTCGAGGGCTACGGCGGCTACAACGCGCTTGTGCAGAAGGCGTTCGCCCGCAATGCCGGCGGCGGCCTGCTCGACGTGTCGCTCGACGCCTCGCGCAAGTCCGAAGGCGGCTACGGCCTGCGCATGGACTATGACTTCAGCGGGCCGGGCTATGCCGGAGGCAGCTTCTCGCCGGACTACCTGCGCCTGAGCGGCTATGACGGCTTCAGCTTCTGGCTGCAGCCGGACGGCGCGGGCAACGAGCTGGCGATCCAGTTCTCGGACGACGACGGCAAGTTCTGGGAAACGAAAATGATCATGCGCGGCAGCGATCCGCGGCTCGTGCAGGTGCCGTTCGACGCGTTCCGCCATCCGGGCTGGTACGGCGGCAGCGCCGACGCTCGTCCGGATTCGAGCCGGCTGATCAAGACGTTCTCGCTTTATCTCGGCGGATTGCCGGACTCGCGGTCGAGCGCGGGCACGATCTACATCGACGACATCCAGGGCGCGAATTTCCTCGAGGAGCTGGAGGGCGCGCAGGTGGCGATCGACAAGTCCGTCTCCGAGGTGAAGACGCTGCCGACGACGCTGCGCGGGACGGCGAGCGGCGTGAAGGACGTGCTCCTGAGCATCGGCAAGGACCGCTTCTATGCGCCGGTCGGAGCGGATGGACGCTGGTCGTACTCGACCTCGCGCATCGCCAACGGCGAGAAGGAGGTCGTCGCGGCGGCGGAGCGCTTCGACGGCACGGCCTTAGCCACGGACAAGCTCGTCCTGAAGGTCGACGTGCCGGGCAACACGTATGACGACGGCGCCGAGCCGGTCGTGAAGAACCTGCTGCTCAATCCGGGCTTCGAGGAAGCCGTCGACGAGGCGGCCTGGCCGGTGCTGCCGAAGCATTGGGGCAGCAAGGACGCGGCCGGAGCCGACGTGACGGGCGGCATCGTCAAGCTCGAGGGCGGAGCCCGCACGGACAAGTTCTCGCTCGTCCACTGGAACGACACGGCCTATGAAGTCACGACCTCGCAGGAGGTGGCAGGGCTCGAGCCGGGCGTCTACGAGGTTCGCGCCTGGACGAAGTCCAAGGGCGGCCAGCTCGCCGCGGAGGTGATCGCGGTCGGAGATGGCGGCGCTGCGAAGGCTGCCGCGATTCCGAAAGGCGAGGCGAGCTGGGCGAGCGTCCGCCTGAGCGGCCTCGAGGTGCGCGAGGGCAAGCTGACCGTTGCTATCCATTCCAAGGATCTCGGCGGCAACTGGATCAAGGTCGATGACCTGACCTTGGTCAAGACGGGCGTGCTTGAAGGAGGTGGCAGCGAGCCGACGCCGAAGCCGAGCGAGAACCCGACGCCGACGCCGAAGCCGAGCGGAGATCCGACGTCGACGCCAGCGCCGAGCGAGAACCCGACGCCGACGCCAGGCGGAGGCGAGACGCCAAGCCCGACGTCAACGCCAGGCGGAGGCGAGACGCCAAGCCCGACGTCAACGCCGATCCCAAGCGTGACGCCGAGCGCTTCGCCGAGCGTCGCGCCGCAGCCGACGGCCGGCCCGACGGCATCTCCGTCTCCGACGTCGAGCCCGATCCCGGCGTTCCGCGATCTGGATGGTGCTCCATGGGCGCGCGACGCGATCGCCGAGCTGACGGCCAAGGGCATTTTGCGCGGCACGGCTCCGGGCGTCTTCGAGCCGGGCAAGCCGGTCACGCGCGCCGAATTCATCACGATGCTGCATCGCGTCTTCGGCTTGGCGTCCACGGGGACGGATAGCGGATTCGGCGATGTGAAGGCGGACGCATGGTATGCGGAGGCGGTCGCGGCCGCGGCCGAGCTGGGGCTCGTCAGCGGCTCCGGCGGCGGACGCTTCGAGCCGGGACGCGAGATCACCCGCGAGGAGATGGCTGTGCTGGCGGCGCGCTATCTGCGTCATGCCGGGGTTTCCCCGGCGGGCGACGCTTCCGCGCTGAGCGGCTTCCGCGACGCCGGCCGAGCGGCGGCGTATGCCCGCGGCGCGCTCGCGGAGCTCGTCGCCGCCGGCATCATGAACGGCACTGGAGCGGATACGCTGCAGCCGAAAGGCCAAGCGACCCGCGCCCAGGCCGCGGTCATCCTGCAGCGGCTGCTGAAGCTGCTGCCGTAAGGCGGGCTGTTGCTTTCTCCTAAGGAAGCTCGCGGCGGCAGGTACCTTTAGGCGGCGTTAGATGATGCGCTGACGGGGCCGGACCGCCGTCATGGGGCGTACGGGTGATGCGAGGCGGCGTCGATTGGGTCCAGACCGCCGTCATGGGGCTTGCGGAAGTTTTCAAAGAACGCGGGTCGCTCGACAGGTCCTAACGACGCGTCAAACGCTTAGAGGCCGTTTTCTCCGTTTCCCGATCCGCTAACGACGCCTCAGACGCTTACACGTCTCCAATCTCGTTCTTTCCGCCCATTTGACGCTTTTTTTCAACTCTAAGCGTCTCACGAGTCGTTACGTTTTGGCCAGGGTTGAATTCGGCCTCGTAACGAGCTGATTCGTCGTTAGGCTTCAACCGCCGACGCTCCGTCCAGCAATAACCCCCTCGCTTTCTCTAATCCCGAGCGGCCCGCCCATTCCATAGAATAGGCGGGCCGTTTGTTATGGAAAAGACTTACAAGGGAAGCGCTTCTCTGCTAGGATAAATCTCACGGAGGACAAGGAGGAGGCGGCGGATGAGCAGGACGCTGAAAGAGAGAAGAGCTTGGAGCTGGCAACAAATCGTAATCCGCCTCGGACTGGCGACGATCCTCGTACTCGGCTTCCTGGCCAATGCGAATCTTCCTTGGCGGACGACGCTGGAAAAGCAGGGAATCGATCCGGGGGGAGCGGGCCAACTCGATCGGATCTATGTCATGAGGTGGGATGAACAGGCAGAGGAAACCTCAATCAAGACCGACAGCATGGCGCGCATGACCGCGCTGCTCGAGGCGCTCGCTCCGATGAAGCTGGCACGCGGGCCGTTCAGTCCTGAGCCGGCGATCGACGGCATTTTGAATACCTACTCCGTCTCGATCTATGAAAAAGGCAAGCTAGACGATCCGACGATGGTAACGCTGAGATCCCAAAGCGTCACGATCGGCAAGCGCGATGCTAGCGAGAGCTACACCATTATCGGAGGCTTCGACCGCGCCGAGTTCGATCGGCTGATCGACGCTATGAAAGGGGAATGAGCCAATGGAGTGCAAACGAATCGTGCCTGTGCTGAGGATGCTCGATGTCGAAAAGACGAGGGAGTTCTACCTGGACTTCCTCGGGGCGGAGCTGCTCGGCGAGCATCGGCACGAGCCGTCGATGCCGCTTTACCTGTTCCTGTCGCTGGGCGGCTGCGAGCTGCATCTGTCGGAGCACTTCGGCGACGGGATCCCGGGGGCGAATGTGCGGATCGAGACCGGCGGCGTGAAAGCCTACCAGCAGTCCCTGCTGGCGAAAGCTTACCGCTACGCGAGGCCTGGCCTCGAAAAGCCGCCCTGGGGCGGACTGGAAATGACGGTGCAGGACCCTAACGGCAATCGTCTGACATTCTTCGAGCGGGAGAGCTAGGGCGTGTTTTCATCCCCCGAAGGAAGCAGATGGGGTCGGATTTTTGATCCCTGCGTGACGAAGAAGCAGGGGGAAAAGGGGATAGATGCCCCTAAGCGTGTTTGCAAACACGCCTAGCGTCCCTCGCCTTGCTGGAGAGGAAATGTCGTTCGGAAACGTCCGGACTGCCGTCGTGCGGCTGAGATTGACTCGCTCGGCTGGGGAGAGGCGGTTAAGCGAGGGAAAACTGCGCGTAGCACGCGAGTGCGAATGGGGAGAGGCGGCTACGCGAGGAAAAACTGCGCGTAGCACGCGAGTGCGAATGGGGAGAGGCGGTTAAGCGAGGGAAAACTGCGCGTAGCACGCGAGTGCGAATGGGGAGAGGCGGCTACGCGAGGAAAAACTGCGCGTAGCACGCGAGTGCGGCTGGGGAGAGGCGGCTACGCGAGGAAAAACTGCGCGTAGCACGCGAGTGCGGATGGCAAGAGGCGGCTAGGCGAGGAAAAACTGCGCGTAGCACGCGAGTACGGATGGCAAGCGGCGGCTACGCGAGGAAAAACCGCGCGTAGCACGCGAGTCGGGGAGCGGGACAGCCGACTCGAGCAGGAACGTTCCATCATGAAACAGGGAGAAGCCAGGATATCCTTGCCGCGATGGATGGCCGGGCAAGAACGGCTATACCCGGATCGGGCCTGTCCTTTCGGCGCCGCGCTTGTTAGGCTGGAGGAAACGCTTCAAGACGGGAGTACGATATCGCATGACGCTCATCATCGAACCTTGCGGCCTCGACCGCAAGCCGATTCTCATGAACCTGTACCCGCTCTATCTCCATGATTTGGCGGGCATCCGCGGCGTGCGGCCGAACCGGCACGGCGTCTTCGAGGAGGAAGACGACATTCGGACGCTGCAGGAGCAGCAGGCGGAGTTCGCCATCTGGTGGGAAAAAGAGGGGCTGCTGTTCCCTTACCTCATCGTCGAGGACGGCTTGCCGGCGGGCTTCGCGCTCGTCGCTTCGGGCCCGTACGCGGTCGACGGCAGCGAGTTCACGCTGCAGGAATTTTTCCTGCTGCGGCCTTACCGGGGACAAGGCCGTGCCGAACGGGCCGCCTGCGAAGTGTTCCGCCGCCATCCGGGCCGCTGGGCGCTGTTCACGACGGCGTCGGAGCGCAACGCGGGAGCGGTCTCGTTCTGGCGCAGGACGCTGCTCGGCGCGGCCGGAGACGGCGGTTATGAGGAGACGGACGAGGACATGGAGTACTACGGCTTCGGCAAGCTGTTCCGCTTCCGCATCGGCGAGGCGCTCAGCCGCGCATCGGCGCCGCCAGCTGCCCGCGCCGCCGATGCCGCCCGGCGCGCCGGCTCGCCGCCGGCCTCCGGCTTCGCCGTGCGCCCGGCCGTCCCGGCCGATCTCGACGCGCTGGCGGAGCTCGACGCGCTCGTCGTCGGCCACGGCGGCCGCCGGGAAGCGCTCGCCGCCTACGCGGCGGCCGGCTGCTGCCTCGTCGCCGAGCGGGAGGGCCGGCTGTCCGGCTGCGCCGCCTGGGACCGCAGCTTTTTCGGACGGCCGTTCCTGCAGCTGCTGATCGTGCATCCCGGCGAGCGGCGCACCGGCATCGGCCGCCGGCTGCTGCAGAGCTGGCTGGAGCGCGGCCCCGGCGAGCGCGCCTTCACCTCGACGAACCGCTCCAACGAGCCGATGCGGGCGCTGCTGGAGGCGGCGGGCTTCGAGCCGAGCGGCATCGTCGACCATCTGGACGAGGGCGATCCGGAGCTCATTTTCAGCAGGATGGTTGCCTCGGACGATCCGGTCTGATACGGTAAGGGATGCACAAGCTTCCGCCGATGGGGCTGCAAGCACGCCCCAAGGAAGCGGGATCGGGAGGAATGGACATGGACAGCAAGGAACGCTTCTCCAGCCGAGTGGAGGACTACGTCAAGTTCCGGCCGGGGTATCCGGCGGAGGCGATCGACGCCATCCTGGAGCAGGGAGGACTGGCGCCGGAGTCGGCGGTGGCCGACATCGGGGCGGGCACGGGCATTTTTTCGGGCCTCCTGATGGAAAGGGGACTGCGCGTCATGGCGATCGAGCCGAACGCCGACATGGCCCGCGCGGCTTGGGCGGCGCATGGCCCGAACGAGCTGTTCGGCATCATGCTGGCGCCGGCGGAGGATACGGGGCTGGCGAGCGAGTCGCTCGACGCGATCGTCTGCGCGCAGTCGTTCCACTGGTTCGACCAGCAGGCGGCCAAGGCGGAGTTCGCGCGCATCCTGCGGCCGGGCAAGCGCGTCTTTCTCGTATGGAATTCGCGGCTGACGTCCGGCACGCCGTTCCTCGAGCGCTACGAGGCGCTGCTGCACGAGCACGGCACCGACTACGCCCGCGTCAACCATCGCAACATCTCGCCGGAGCAGCTGCAGGCGTTTTTCCGCGAAGGCACGATGACGCGCCGCGCGTTCCCGAACCGCCAGCGGTTCGACTACGAGGGCGTCAAAGGGCGGCTGCTCTCCTCGTCCTACGCGCCGCAAGCCGGCGATCCGCGGCATGAGCCGATGCTGGCGGAGCTGCGCCGCATCTTCGACGAGACGCAGCAGGACGGGACGGTCGACTTCGACTATGAGACCGAGGTGTTCAGCGGCGAGGTCTAGGGCGGCGCGGCAGCGGATTGACAAGCGCCGCGCCATTCGCTAAAGTGAGAGCGAACAAGCATAGAAGCGTGGAAGGGAAGCAGTAGCGGAGCGAATCTGCGGATCAGAGAGCCGGCGGTTGGTGCGAGCCGGAGCGACAGCCGCCCGCGAATTACATCCTGGAGCTTGCGCGTCCGAACCTGCCCCCGGGCAGAAGGGCGCGGACGGCAGCCGGCCGTTATCCGGCAGAGCGGAGCCCCGCTCCGGGCTTGCCTTCTGAGGCAGCCTGCGCCGCGGCTCAACTCAGGGTGGTACCGCGATGACTCGTCCCTGTCTTTGGACAGGGAGGGGTCTTTTCTTTTTCCACCTTTCCACGAACGACCATAATGGAGGGATACGAGATGACAACGCACCAAGCGGCCGTGAACGCGGCGCTGCTCGAAGATCTGGAGTACAGGGGCCTGGTCTACCAGGTCACGAACCGCGAGGAGCTGGAAAAAGCGCTGGCGGAAGGGCCGATCACGCTGTACTGCGGCTTCGACCCGACGGCCGACAGCCTGCACATCGGCAGCCTGCTGCCGATCCTGATGCTGCGCCGCTTCCAGCTGGCGGGCCACAACTCGATCGCGCTCGTCGGCGGCGGCACCGGCCTGATCGGCGATCCGAGCGGCCGCTCCACGGAGCGCTCGCTCAACACGGACGAGACGGTCGCCGGCTGGACGCAGGCGCTCGGCAAGCAGCTGTCGCGCTTCCTCGACTTCGAGACGCCGAGCAATCCGGCCCGCCTCGTCAGCAACTACGACTGGCTGGCGCCGCTCGACATCATTACGTTCCTGCGCGACATCGGCAAGAACTTCACCGTCAACTACATGCTAGCCAAGGACTCGGTCGACTCGCGGCTGGCCAACGGCATCTCGTTCACGGAGTTCAGCTACATGATCCTGCAGGCGTACGACTTCTACAAGCTGAACCAGGACCACGGCGTGCGGCTGCAGCTCGGCGGCAGCGACCAGTGGGGCAACATCACGGCGGGCCTTGACCTGATCGGCAAGACCGGCGGCAGCGGGGCGTACGGCATCACGATGCCGCTCGTGACCAAGAGCGACGGCAAGAAGTTCGGCAAGTCCGAGTCCGGCGCGATCTGGCTCGACCGCTCCAAGACGAGCGCGTACGCGTTCTACCAGTTCTGGATCAACACCGACGACGCGGACGTCATCCGCTTCCTCAAGTACTTCACGTTCCTGACGCGCGAGGAGATCGCGAGCTTCGAGGCGCTCGTCGCCTCGCAGCCGGAGAAGCGCGAGGCGCAGCGCGAGCTCGCCCGCCAGGTGACGCGCATCGTGCACGGCGAGCAGGCGGTGGAGAGCGCAGAGAAGATCACGGCCGCGCTGTTCTCCGGCGACGTCACGCAGCTGAGCGAGGACGAGCTCGTCGAGGCGCTGTCGGACATGCCGACGACCGTGCTCGCGGACGCCGAGTCGACCGGCCTGATCGACCTGCTCGTCGAGACGAAGGCCGCTCCGTCGCGCCGCCAGGCCAAGCAGGACATCGAGAGCGGAGCGGTAGCCGTGAACGGCGTCAAGCAGACGGGCATCGACACGGCGCTGACGGCGGAGCATCGCCTGCATGGCCGCTACCTCGTGCTGCGCCGCGGCAAGAAGAACTACTACCTCGTGAAGTTCGGATCGTAGCCGGACAAAAGCGGGATGAAGCCGAGCAGCGCTCGGCCTCGTCCCGCTTTTTTTTCGGTTCATTCCGTCGTCCGGACGACGATTTCCTTGGCCAGCTTGAAGTCTTCCTCGACGATCTCGGCGTTCTCCTGGACAAGAAGGGACTTGAAGCGCCGGAACAGATCGCCTATTTCCGGCTCCTCGTCGATGAGGCGGATCGCTTCGGCGTAGCTTTCTTCGGAGTCATACGTCGTGATTTCGATCCATCTCGTCTCGTCTTCCATGCTGTTCAAAAAGAGCGTGCGGAACGAAGCATGCCGGCCATAAACCTCGGCGGCTTGGCGCTGAAGGTCGAGGTACTCGTCCCGCTTTTGTTTTTGGACATGGTAGGCATGCAGCTTGACGTACTTCATCGGATCGGAATCAGGCCCTTGCCGATGAGGTTGGCCGACACCGGCTTCAGCCCGAGCTCCCGCGCCCAGATGGACAACTGCCCGATATGGTGGATCTCATGGGCCAGCACATGCCGCATGACCTCGCCCCAGGCGTGCTGCTCGACGTGTCCGTCGGAGGCGACGTCCTCCATCGGGCGCGTCTCCATGGAGTCGTCCCAGCCGAGGATGAACGGCTCGATGTCGGACCGGTATTGACGGTCCAGCTCCCTCACCTCGGCGAGCGTGGCGAGCCACGGAACCGGCTCGGAGGCGAAGTCGGCTTCCCGGAGCTGCTGGATCCAGCTCCATTCCACGTCGAGGATGTGCTGAAGCGTCTTGAGGATGCTCCCCATGCCGCCGATCCTTTCCCGAACAAGCTCCTCCTCCGGCAGCTGGGCGCACCATTCGTACCATTGGTCGCGAACGATCCAGTTGTACTTGAACCATACCTGCATGGCGATTCCTCCTTGAGCGGCATTCTTTGCCTGCCTCTATCGTAAAGGAAGAAGAGGGAGATGAGAAGCTCGTCCTGCCGCATAAAGAATTGAAAAAAGTTGAAAAAAGACTTTCCAGACGTTATGCTGAAAGGAGCAAATTCTTGCTCCGATGCCGAAGGGATGGGCTTCATGAAAAAAGTAACGCTGCAAATGATCGCCGATAAATTGAACGTCTCCAAAGCGCTTGTATCCAAGGCGCTGTCCGGGGACAGCGCCGTGAACGAGGTGACGCGCGAGATCATCTGGAAAACCGCCGAGGAGGAGGGCTACCGGATCAAGGGCCGCAAGCCGGGCTCGGCTCCGGGCACGGGCAATCTGGCCGTGCTCATGCCGCGGGCTTATCTGGACGATCCCGAGTACTGGGGCAAGATCATCAAGGGCATTGACGCCGAGCTGGCCAAGCAGGGCTACAGCATGCTGCTGTCGAGCATCGACGTGACGATGAAGGTGAAGGACGGCATGCCCCTCGGCATCACCGAGCGCAAGGTGGACGGCGTCGTCGTGCTCGGCCAGCTGCCGGAAGCCTACACCGACCAGCTGACGAAGCGCAAGCTGCCGTTCGTGCTCGTCGATCCGGACGCTCAGCATCCCGACCTGGATCTGGTCATGGCCAACAACTATCTCGGCGCGAGCCAGGCCGCTCAGCTGCTGCTGCGCGAAGGCCACCGCCGCCTGGCGTTTGTCGGCGACGCCCATACGACGTGGAGCTTCTCCGAGCGCCGCCGCGGGTTCGAGGACGCCATCGCCGCGCACAACCGCAAGCGTCCCAAGGATGCGGCGGAGCTGGCGGTCGTCGGGGGGATGGGCGTAAGCGGCAGCGGCATGTACACCAAGCCGGAGTTCGCGGCTTCGCTGGAGCGGGAGCTGCGGGCGGAGCGCCCGGTCACGGCGATGTTCTGCGCCAACGACCTGATCGCCTTCGACGCGCTCAAAGTGCTGCAGCCGCTCGGGCTGGAGTGCCCGGCCGACGTCTCGCTCGTCGGCTTCGACGATCTGACGCTGGCGGAGCTGAACCAGCCGGGCTTGACGACGGTCAAGGTGCCCAAGGAAGAGATGGGCTCGCGCGCGGTGCAGATCGTGCTCGGCCGCATCGCCGAGCCGGAGAAGCTGCCGGAGCTGGTCATGCTGTCGACGGCGCTGGTGAAGCGGGCCTCGACCGTTCCGGCGGCAGGCGCCGGGGGCGGGGACACGGAGGCGGAGAGCGCGGCTACGGCCGGAGCTTGAAGGGTTGCCGGCGGGGGGAGGCGACTGCGGCGGAGCCGCGAAGCAAGGGCGAGAATGCCCTTGGCGGAGCGCCGACTGCGGCGGAGCCGCGAAGAAAGGGCGAGAATGCCCTTGGCGGAGCGCCGTCTGCGGCGGAGCCGCAAAGCAAGGGCGCGAATGCCCTTGGCGGAGCGCCGACTGCGGCGGAGCCGTGAAGCAAGGGCGAGAATGCCCTTGGCGGAGCGCCGTTCGCGGCAATGCCGGGCCGCCACCAAACCAGCTTCTTTTCCTCCCACAACCAGCAGCAGGCTGCCCGCGCCCCGTTGCCGTTTTCTCCAGCCTCCCCAGCAGGATGCATTCCATCAAGCCTCGTCAAAATGGCTAACGAACCTCAGAAGCGCTATTTCGTTCAAAACGCCTCGACAAAAAGGCTAACGAACCTCAAAAGCGCTATTTGGCTTAACAAGCGGCTGAATCGACGAAAAACTCCCCCATAGCGATTCGCTGTATCGTTAGAAGCTCCAACCCCCCTCATTTCAACTCAATAGCGTCTCTTCGTTTCGTTAGCGCAGCTGGTCCCTCACCGCCCCATTGCCCTTAGCGCCGATTTTCTCCCCCGTCTCACGGAAAAGGGCTGCCCAATCAGCCCACCCTACGAGGGACTCCTTGGAGCCGCTTCTTTTCCTCCTGAAGAATTCAACTAATGAAACTTAACTATAATAAGTTAAAATAAGTTGAAATCATGATCCGCAAATGCTATTCTTGTCATGGCAACACTATGAAACCAAGGACGTAAGGCGGGGATCGATCATGAGGAGCAACGGGTTTGTTGCCCGCACAGGCAGCCGGCTGGAGCTGAACGGCGAGCCGTTCCGGTTCGCGGGACCGAATGTCTACTGGCTCGGGCTCGACGAGAATGTCGAGGGAGTGGCTTGGCCGACGGAGTTCCGCGTCCGCGACGCGCTGGACACGGCGCTGGAGATGGGGGCGACCGTCGTTCGCTCGCATACGCTTGGCGCGTCTCAAGGGCATCCGCTTTCGATCATGCCGGAGCCGGATCGCTTCAACGAAGAGGCGCTTCGCCGGGTGGACTTCGCGGTCCGCGAGGCGGGGGCGCGAGGACTGCGGCTGATCGTGCCGTTCGTCTGCAACTGGTCCTACTACCACGGCGGACGCTCCACCTTCGCGGGCTGGAGAGGGCTGGAGGATCCGCGGGCCTTTTATTCCGATCCGGAGATCAAGGAAGTGTTCAAGCGCTACATCGCCATGCTGCTCACTCGGGTGAATGCGCTTACAGGACTGGCGTACCGCGACGATCCGACGATTCTGGCGTGGGAGCTCGGCAACGAGCTGAACGATGCGCCGGCGGAGTGGGTCAAGGAAATGGCCGCTTACATCAAAAGCCTCGACGGCAACCATCTAGTCGCGCACGGCAAGCAGTTCGAGCTGGACCGCGACAAGCTCGGCATCGAGGAGCTGGACATCCTCGACGTTCACTATTATCCCGCGAACGCGGAGGCTCTGGCGCGCGACGCGGCGGAGACGGCAGCCGCCGGCAAGGTATATATCTGCGGCGAATTCGGCTGGACGGAGGACGGGCTGGAGGCGTTCCTGGAGCGGGCGGAAGCAGACGGCAGCGTCTCCGGCACGCTGTTCTGGTCGCTGTTTCCCCATGCGGATGACGCCGGCTATGTTCCCCACTACGACGGCTTCTCCCTGCACTATCCCGGTACGGGCGTAAGCGGGGACTATGAGCGGCGCTGTCTCGAGCTGCGCAGCCATGCCTTTCGGATGAGCGGACGCGAAGTGTCCTCGTGCCTGGTGCCGGATGCGCCGACGGTCGCCTCGGCGGCCGAGCGCGTCGTCTTTCGCGGCGTCGTCGGAGCGGCCCGCTACACGGTTGAAAAGAGCACGCGCGGAGCGGACGGACCGTGGACGGCCGTCTTCGACGCCCGACCGGCGGACCACGACATGCCATGGCAGGACCCGACCCGCGCTCACGGGACGAGGACCTGGTACCGCGTGCGGGCGATCGCGCCCGACGGCGCGGCCGGACCGTGGTCGGAGCCGTTCGAGTCGGAGCCGTTCACGCCAGTCAGCTGAGCCGTCTACGCCGCGCGCAAGCGCGGTTGCGGCGCGAAGCTGCCTCGTTGAAGGAGCGTATCGGCGACATTGGGCGGGGGCGTGCGCAGTTGATCTTGGCCTGGCTGCAGCTCGCGAGAGGTGCAGATGGCGCGAAAAAGCTGTCCCTGGAGCCAGGCAATGGACTCCATGGGACAGCTTTTTTGATGTCGGGCCTGGTTGGGCCTGGTCGGCGGAACCAAGGCAGAAAAGTGCCTTGGATTTAATTTTTCCGGCCGGGTCGGCGAATCCAAGGCAGAAAAGTGCCTTAGATTTAATTTTCCGGGCCTGGTCGGCCGAACCAAGGCAGAAAAGTGCCTTGGATTTAATTTTCCGAGCCGGGTCGGCCAATCCAAGGCAGAAAAGTGCCTTGGATTTAATTTTCCGGGCCGGGACGGCCGAACCAAGGCAGAAAAGTGCCTTGGATTTAATTTTCCGGGCCGGGTCGGCGAATCCAAGGCAGAAAAGTGCCTTGGATTTAATTTTCCGGGCCGGGTCGGCCAATCCAAGGCAGAAAAGTGCCTTGGATTTAATTTTCTGGGCCGGGACGGCCGAACCAAGGCAGAAAAGTGCCTTGGATTTAATTTTTCGGGGTAGCGTCAAGAAGTATGTGTAAGCAGCAAGATATTCCCAGTCAAAATGGGTTGACGTCACTCTTGGTGGTGGGGGTAGCGTTTCTCAAACATCTGCTTCAACCTACGTTTTACCGACGGGTCGCCGAAGCCGCGAATGACTTTTTTGCCATAATACTCGTTGTACTCGCTAGCCGTCAGGTAAAGGATTTTCTCGACCGCCTCCATGTTGGTCAGGCTGTTCATGGGCTTAAGTCGTTTGCGGAATTCCTTGTTCATGCGTTCAATCGGATTGGACGTGTAGATGGCCAGCTTCATTTCGGCGGGATACGAGTAGAACGTGAGCAGCGTGTCGAGCTGGTTTTCCCAGGACTGAATTTCTTTGGGATAGCGCTTCTGCCATTTGTCCTTAAGCCGGTCAAAAGCAGCCAAAGCCAAGTCCCGGTCTAGAGCGTTGTAGACGGTTTTGAGATCGGCAACGAAGTCCGTCTTGTCCTGCATGCGGATCTTGGGAAAGGTCGAGCGCACTTTGTGGACGACACAGTGCTGGACGTCGGCTTTGGGAAAGGCTTCCCGGAAGGCCGTATCCAGCCCAGGCAGCCCATCGAATACGCCAAGCAAAACTTCCTCCACGCCGCGCTGCTGCAAGTCTTTCAGCACGTCGCGCCATACGTTGGCACTCTCTTTTCCCCCGACGTAGAAGCCGAGGATGGATCGGTACCCGTCTTCGTCGATGCCCATCGCAAAACAAACGACTTCGCCGCTGACCGTGCTGCGCTTGAGCTTGACGTACATGCCGTCGAGGTAAATGACGGAGTAGCGCTTGCCGAGCGGCCTGGTCTGCCAGCGTTCCACGTCTTCCAGAACCGTCGAGGTAATGTTGCTGATCGTGGTCGGCGAGTATGCTTGACCGAACATGCCTTCAATGAACCGAGCGATGTCGCGGGTCGGCATGCCGCCTTTGTACATCTGAATGACGGCCTCCTCCAGCCAGCCGTCGCGCCGCTGATAGGGCTCGAACAGCTGCGTCTGGAAGTCGCCGTTTCGGTCCCGGGGCATCTCCAGATCCTCGATCAGGCCGTAGCGGGTGTGCAGATCCCGGTAGTAGTAGCCGTTTCGGCTGTTGCGGATACCTGCTGCTGCAGCCTCGGCCATGTGGTGCTGAATCTCCGTGCGAATGAGGAACTCGATCCGCTCCTTTACGAAGGGGATGACAGAATTTTCAAAGAGATGGTTCAGGTGGTTTTCGGTTATACTAGTCATGAAGTAGGGTCCTTTCTTGGTGGCGTCGTAACCCCGAGAATACCCTACTTTTTTTGTGCCTAGCTAGGCTCCAAATGTTGGTACACAACTTATTGTACGTCACCTTTTTCGGGCCGGATCGGCCAATCCAAGGCAGAAAAGTGCCTTGGATTTTGGTTAGTGACCGGAAGGCGGGAGGGGGGGAGCCGCGAGGAGTGCGATTTTGTGTTTGTACGTTCCCGCCGCGCCACACTACGCCCGCCGCACCGGCGCCACCCCTTGCCCCCAGCTCCGGCGCCACCCCTCGCCCCCAGCTCCTGCGCCCGCCCTACCGAGCGAAGCGCACCAGGCTGTCCGTCCGCACCGGCAGGCCGGTCGCGATCGAGCGGTTGGCGGCGATGCCGGTCAGGATGGAGCGAGCGCCGTCGATATGGTCCGCCGCGCGCCGGAACCGGTCGGGCAGCGGCTCGCCGAACAGGTCGCGCAGCAGCTCCGGATCGCCGCCGCCGTGGCCGCCCTCCTTGCGCTCGATCTCGGCCTGCCAAGGCTCGCCGAACATCGGCAGCACGAGCAGGCTGACGCCCTTGGCCGCCCCCTCGAGCGCCTTGTCGCCGCCCGAGTTGACGTACGACTGCTCGACGACGCTCATCTCGATCCGGCCCTTCGTGCCGCTGAACGAGATCCGGTAGCCCTCCCAAGGCATGTAGGCGTTCAGCGAATACGTCAGCAGCGCCTTGTTCTTGTACCGGACGAGCACGCTCATCGTGTCCTCGATCGAGATGCCGTCGCCGAATACGCTCTGGTCGCGGCGGTAGCCGTCTTCTTTTTCCGCGTCGAGGTACATCGCCTTCAGATGCTCGTTGCGGTCGAGATGGAGGGCGAAGTGATCGTCCTGAGCGAGCTCGCTGCCGGTCGCCCGGTCGTAGAACGCCGTGACGCCGCGCGCCTCGGCGTTCTCGCGGCCGTAGAAGCGCAGGTCGCCCATCGCGAAGACGGTTTCCGGCTCGGAGCCGATCCAGAAGTTGACGAGGTCGAAGTGATGCGTCGACTTGTGCACGAGCAGGCCGCCGCTGTTGCGCTTGTCGCGATGCCAGCGGCGGAAGTAGTCCGCGCCGTGCTGCGTATTGAGCAGCCACTCGAAATGCACGCTCGTCACGTCGCCGATCGCGCCCGACTCGATCAGCTCGCGCGCCTTCGTATGATGCGGGGCATAGCGGTAGTTGAACGTGACGCGGACGCTGCGTCCGGTCCGCTCCGCCGCGTCGAGGATCTGCTGGCATTTCTCGGCGTCGACGGTCATCGGCTTCTCGGTGATGACGTCGCAGCCGAGCTCGAGCGCCCGGATGATGTAGGTGTGATGCGTGCGGTCGACGCTCGTGACGATGACGCAGTCGGGCTTCTCCGCCGCGATCATCTCCTCGAAGCGGTCGCTCCGGTACGTCGGCACCGCGCGGCTGCCGTACTTCTCGACCAGCATCCGGTTGGCGTAGTCCATCCGCGTCTCGTTGATGTCGCAAAAGGCGACGAGCTCGCTCGTCTCCTGGAACGTCGAGGCGATCGCTCCATAGTAGAATTCGGCCCGGCCGCCGGTGCCGACCTGGGCATAGGTCTTCCGTTTCGCGCTCATGCTCGCACTCTCCCTTTCCTCTTTCCGTTGATGTTGATGAGGCAAGCGTACCGCAAGATTAAGCGTATTTCCTCTGCGATTATGCTAGAATTCAGAGAAAGGACGCAATTTTTGCGCTAGGAGGCGGCGGGATGAACGAAACCGAGGAGCTGAGGTACGTCTCGGAGGACGCGCGCGTCAGGCTCGAGTACAACCGGCGCGAGGGCTTTTATGCGATGGCGGAGGACCACATGCACCCGCAGCATGAGCTGTACTACCTGTTCCAAGGCGAGCGGAGCTACTTCATCGGCGACCGGGTATACCCGGTGCGGAGCGGCGATCTCGTCTTCGTGCCGGGCGGCGAGGTGCACAAGACGTTCGACGCCGGAGAGCCGGGCCACGAGCGGATCGTGATCTACTACGACGACGCCTGGTTCGAGGGACGGCCGGAGGAAGAGGCGGAGCTGCTGCGCTCGCCGTTCCGGGAAGGCAGGCGGGTGCTGGCCGCGTCCGGTCCGGAAGGAATGCGGCTCGAGCGGCTGCTCCATGAGCTGCTGCGCGAGCTGCAGGAGCGTCAGCCGGGGCTCGGGCTGGCGGCTCGGCGCCTCGCCGAGCAGGCGCTGCTGCTCGCGGCGCGGCTGACGCGCCGCGAGCAGAGCCGCCGCCAGCCGGAGCCGTCGGCGTCGCCGGCCGCCGAGCGGATGGCCGCGGTGGCGCGCTGCATTTCCGAGAGCTATGCCGAGCCGCTGACGCTGGGCGGGTTGAGCGAGCGCTTTTTCCTCAGCCCGAGCCATCTGAGCCGTTCGTTCAAGCGCCACATGGGCTTCGCCTTCACCGAGTACGTCGCGCTGACGCGGATCAAGGCGGCCCAGCGGCTGCTGCGCGAGACGGACGAGCGCATCACGGCGATCGCCGGGCAGGTCGGCTTCGACAGCTTTCCGCATTTCGAAAAAGTGTTCAAGTCGATCGTGCGCATGCCGCCGCGGGCGTACCGCGCTTCGTTCCGGCGGAGCTGAGAGGGGTCGGGCCCCGCGCGCATTCGCTTCCGGCAACCCGATTCTGCGTGTCCCGGCGCCTTGAACCATCCGCGGCTCCTCGACAAGCCCTGCTTCACCTGACGCTTCGATTGGGATATAATGGCGGTTGATTCAAGGGAGGAGCGAGCGAGCATGGCGAGAAACGCGGAAAAGGACCTGCAGCAGCGGGAGCAGCGCATGAACGACATCTTGGACGCGGCGATCGAGGTGATGGCGGTCAAGGGCGTCGGCTCGGCCTCGATGCAGCATATCGCCGGAGCGGCCGGCATCAGCATCGGCAACCTGTACCACTACTTCAAGTCCAAGGAAGAGATCTTCGCGGAGGCGCTGCGCCGGGGGCAGACCGGCTACGGCGAGTTCGTCCGCTCGGTCGCGGACGGTCCCGGCGACGCCCGCGCCAAGCTGCTGACGATCGCGGAGAACTGGCTGGCGCTCGGCAACAGCTGGGCGCATACGATCCTCATCCATACGGCCCGGCTGTCCGAGGCGTCGGAGGAGCTGCGCCGCGACGTGACCGGCCGCTTCACCGTCAACCTGCAGCCGGTCGCCGCGATCATCGCGCAGGGACAAGCCGAGGGCACGGCGCCGGAGGGCGATCCGCTGGAGCTGGCGTTCTACTTCACGAGCCTGATCCAGGGGCTGACGCTGCAGCGGATGCCGGGATCCGAGGTGCCGGTGCCGATGCGGGCGTCGAGCGTCGTCGATCTTTTTGCCGGCCGGCGCGAAGCGCTTGACAGGAGGAGAGACGCTTGATAGAATTCAGGCATACTAACCGAATTGATATTCGGTTTGTGGAATGCGAATCGACCGGACCGACCGGAGATGCCGCGGACCGCTGAGGAAGAGGGGCTGACTGTTCGAACAGAGCCCTCTTCTCGGCTGGCTGCGCATCTCCTTTTTTTATTCCTCAAAATCCCAGTTAGCGGGGAGGAATAATCATTATCGCTGTCATCGAAAGGATGGGGTAGCATGCTGGCGATCCAAGGACTGACCAAGATCTTTCCGGCTCCGGCCGGGGAGGTCGTCGCGCTGCGGGACATCCGGCTGGAGATCGGCCCAGGAAGGCTGGTCACGTTCATCGGTCCGAGCGGCTGCGGCAAGAGCACGCTGCTCAAGATCGCCGCCGGGCTGGACGCCTCCTACGAAGGCTCGATCACGCTGGACGGGCGGCCGATCGAGGGGCCGAGCGTGGAGAAGGGGGTCATTTTTCAGGAGCCGCGCCTGTTCCCGTGGTGGACGGTGGAGAAGAACATCGCCGCCAACGCCTCCCTGCGGGACGCGGCCGTGCGGCGCCGGGTCGGGGAGCTGATCGAGCTCGTCCGGCTGAAGGGCTTCGAAAAGGCCTATCCGTCGGAGCTGTCCGGCGGCATGGCGCAGCGCGTGGCGATCGCCCGGGCGCTGCTGCGGCGGCCCAAGGTGCTGCTGCTCGACGAGCCGTTCGGCGCGCTCGACGCGTTCACCCGGGCGCATATGCAGGAGGTGCTGCTGGACATCTGGCAGTCGGACCGCACGACGATGCTGTTCGTGACGCATGATCTCGACGAAGCGGTGTTTCTCGGCCAGCAGGTCGTCATCATGAACCCGCGTCCGGGCCACATCCGGCGCGTCGTGAGCGTCGATCTGCCCTACCCGCGCCAGCGGACGGGAGCGCCGTTCCAGGAGATCCGCGGCGTCGTGCTGCGGGAATTTGAAAAGGTCGAGGAGGCGCCGGTGCCGGATCCTGGCGCGGGCATTTGACGGACATGCACAAGAGGGGAGACGAAAGATGGAACGGAAAAAAGGAAAGAAGGGCTGGATCGCCGCCATGCTGCTGCTCGGAGCGCTTGCGCTGTCGGCTTGCGGCGGAGGCGGAGCGGACGAGGGAGCGGCGCAGACCAATGCGGGGGCGGCCGGGGCCGCGTCCGCCGAGGGGCTGACGGTCAAGATCGGCGTGCAGGGCAAGGGCGGCCTGTTCGGCAAGGCGCAGGAGGAGAAATGGTTCGAGGACGCGTTCGGGGAGCTCGGCGCCAAGGTGGAGTGGATCGAATTCCAGAGCGGTCCGCCGATGGTCGAGGCGATGGCGTCGAGCCATCTCGACTTCGCGGGCATGGGCAACATGCCGCCGATCTCCGCGCAGGCGGCCGGCGTGAAGTTCAAGATCGTCTCGCAGGTGCTCGAGGGCCGCAACAACGTCGCCCTCATCGTGCCGCAGGACAGTCCGATCCAGTCGTTCGCCGACCTCAAGGGCAAGAAGGTGGCGGTGACGAAGGGCAGCAACGCCTACAACTTCCTGTACCGCCTGCTGGACGCCGAGGGCCTGTCCGAATCGGACCTGCAGGTCATCCAGCTGCAGCCGGACGAGACGCAGCCGGCATTCGAGGGCGGCAAGGTCGACGCCTGGGCGACCTGGGACCCGTACATCACGCTGAACGCGCTCTCCGGCAAAGGCCGGGTGATCGCCGACGGCGCGTCGAGCGGCATCCTGTCGCCGTCGTTCCAGCTCGTGCGGGCGGAGCTCGCCGAGCAGCATCCGGAGCTGGTCACGCTGTACCTCAAGGTGCTGCAGCAGGCGATCGAGTGGGAGAAGGCGCATCAGGAAGAGGCGTTCCAGCGGTACGCCGACGAGCGCGGCATTCCGCTTGCGCTCGTGCAGGGCATGCAGGAGCGCTCGGCGTTCATCAACGTCCCGGTGACGGACGAGGTGATCGCCGAGCAGCAGCAGACGGCCGACTTCCAGTTCGAGCTCGGCACGATCCGCAAGGGGATCGACGTCAAGGAAGTTTTCGACAACCGCTTCGTCGAGGAAGCGCTGAAGCAAGCCGAAGCCGAAGCAAGCGGCGGAAAGTGAGGTCATGACGATGCTGGAGCGATCCCGGACCAAGGCGGCTCTGCTGAATGCGCTGATCGGCCTGCTGCTGCCCTTGTCGATTTTGGCCGCTTGGCAGGCGGCCGCCTGGGGCGGCTGGCTGAACGAAGTGCTGCTGCCGCCTCCGTCGGCGATCGCGGAGGAATTCGCAGCGATGAGCCGCAGCGGCGAGCTGCCGCTGAACCTCGGCATTTCGGCCTGGCGGGCGCTGCTCGGCTTCGTGCTCGGAGGCGGGCTCGGACTTGCCGCCGGGCTGTGGGTCGGCTTTTCCTGGCGGGCCGAGCGGCTCGTCGATCCGACGCTGCAGATGCTGCGCATGCTGCCCCATCTGGCGGTCGCGCCGCTGTTCATCCTGTGGTTCGGCTTCGGCGAGGCGTCCAAAATCCTGCTGATCGCCAAAGGCGCGTTTTTCCCGCTGTACGTCAACGCGTTCCTCGGCGTGCGCTCGGTCGACCGGCAGCTGTTCGACGTCGCCCGCGTCCTGCAGTTCACGCGCAGCCAGACGCTGCGGCATCTCATCCTGCCGGCCGCGCTGCCGTCGATTCTGCTCGGCGTCCGGCTCTCGCTCGGCGTGAGCTGGCTCGGCCTCGTCGTGGCGGAGCTGATGGGCTCGAGCGACGGGCTCGGCTACATTTTGAACGACGCGCGCTCGTTCTCGCTGACGTCGGTCATCTTCGTCGGCATCCTCGTCTTCGCGGCGGCGGGCAAGCTCACCGACTCCATCGTCAAGCTGCTGGAGCGCCGCCTGCTGCGCTGGCAGACGACGCTCAAGGGGGTGGAGTAGATGGCGGCTGATCCGCAAGCGGCGAAGGCGCAGGCACGCGCCGTCACGGCGCCGCGCGCCGAGGCGGCGCGGCAGCGGGACTGGCTCGGGCTGCCCCGCTGGGCGCAGGGCTGGCTGCTGCCGCTCGCCGTCCTGCTCGTCTGGGAAGCGGCCGCGCGCGCCGGCCTCGTCTCGCCGGCGATGCTGCCCGCGCCGAGCGTCATCGCCGCCTCGGCGCTGCGGCTGCTCGCAAGCGGCGAGCTCGGCGAGCATGCGTGGGCGAGCTTCCGCCGGGCGGCGGCGGGCTTCCTGCTCGGCGGCGCGACCGGGCTGCTGCTCGGCCTGTTCACCGGGCTCGGCCGCTGGGCGCAGCGGCTGCTCGACCCGTCGCTGCAGATGCTGCGGACAGTGCCGCTGCTCGCGGTCATTCCGCTGTTCATCCTCTGGTTCGGCGTGGGCGAGTTTTCCAAAGGGCTGCTCATCGCGCTCGGCGCCTTTTTCCCGGTGTACTTCCACACCTATCTGGGCGTCCGCAGCGCGGAGGCCAAGCTGTACGAGGTGACGCGCGTGCTGCAGTTCACCCGCCTGCAGCTGGTGAGAGGCCTCATCCTGCCGGCGGCGCTGCCGAACATCCTGCTCGGGGCGCGGCTGTCGGCCGGCGTCTCCTGGCTGATGCTGTCGGTGGCGGAGATGATGGGAGCGAGCGAGGGCATCGGCTACATGATCCAGGACGCGCGCGTGTACGCGCAGACGGATCTCGTGTTCGTCGGCATCGTGCTGTTCATGCTGGCGGGCAAGCTGACGGATGCCGGCGTCAGGCGGCTGGAGCTGCGCTGGCTCCGGTGGCGGCGGCCGTTCCAGGACGGAAAGGAGAAGGGACTATGAGCGACAAGAGGCGAGAGGGAGAGCAGCTCCATCTGGGGGCGTTCCTTTATTTCACGGGGCATCATCATGCCGGCTGGAGGCATCCGGACTCCGGCGTGGAGGCGATGTTCGACATCGCGAATTACGTGCGGATGGCGCGGACGGCGGAGCGGGGCAAGTTCGACATGATCTTTTTCGCCGACCTGCTGCATCTGATCTACCCGACCCATGCCGCCGCCGGCATGATGGACCCGATCGCGCTGCTGTCGGCGATCTCGACGGCGACCGAGCGGATCGGACTGACGGCGACGATGAGCACGACGTACAACGAGCCGTACAACGCCGCCCGCAAGTTCGCGACGCTCGACCATATCAGCGGCGGGCGCGCCGGCTGGAACATCGTCACGTCGCAGACGGATGCCGAGGCGCGCAACTTCGGCCGCGACCGGCATCCCGAGCACGGCGTGCGCTACCGGATGGCGGAGGAGTTCGTCGAGGTCGTCGCCAGCCTGTGGGACAGCTGGGACGACGGCGGGCTCGTCATGGACCGGCAGTCCGGCATTTTCGCCGACGCCGCCAAGCTCCGGCCCGTCGACTACGACGGCAGCTGGTATTCGGCGCATGGCACGCTCAACGTGCCCCGTCCGCCGCAGGGCTATCCGGTGCTCATCCAGGCGGGCTCGTCCGAGCCGGGCCAGGCGTTCGCCGCCCGCGTCGCGGAGGTGATCTTCACCGCGCAGCCGCATGTCGAGGCGGCCCGGTCGTTTTACGCGGTGATGAAAGGCAAGCTGGCCGAGGCCGGCCGGAGGCCGGGCAGCCTGCACATCATGCCCGGGCTGTCGCCGATCCTCGGCTCGACCGAGGAGGAGGCGCGCCGCCGCGAGCGGGAGCTGCTCGACCTGATCCGGCCGGAGGAGGCGAGCGGCTTCCTCTCCGGCATGCTCCAGTTCGACCTGTCCGGCTATCCGCCGGACGGGCCGCTGCCCGACATCCCCGATCCGGTGGAGGCGTCCAACGGAATGAAGAGCCGCGTGCAGCTCATCATGGACCTGGCCCGCAAGGACGGGCTCAGCATCCTGGAGCTCGGGCGGCGGCTGCTCGGCGCGCGCGGCCATCTGCAGTTCGTCGGCACGCCGGAGAAGCTCGCCGACCTCATCGAGGACTGGTTCCGCTCGAGCGCCTGCGACGGCTTCAACATCATGCCGCCGGTGCTGCCCGGCGATCTCGACACGTTCGTCGACGAGGTCGTGCCGATCCTGCAGCGGCGCGGCCTGTTCCGCCGCGAGTACGAGAGCCGCACGCTGCGCGGCCATCTCGGCCTGGAGCGCCCGGCCGCGGGCGCGCTGGGCGCGCGGCCGGCGGGCCGGCCCGCCGCGGCGCAGGCATCGGGGCTTCTTGCTGAATGACGGGCAGCGCGGCCCCGGCCTTCAGTCCGGGCCCGCCGCTTTGCTGCGGCACTCGCTGGGCGACCGGCCTTTATGCTTCTTGAACGCCTTGGAGAACGAGAATAGGTCGGGGTATCCGACCGAGTAGGCGATTTCCGACAACGTGAGCGAGGTGTGTCCGAGCAGCCGCTCGGCCTCCGCCAGCTTGAGCCCCTGGATGTAGCGGATCGGCGTGACGCCGTAGGCTTCGCGGAACCGCTTGGAGAAGTGGGTCCGGTCGATGCCGACATGGTCGGCCGCCCCGGATACGGTGATGCCGCCCGCATAGTGGAGGTCGATGTAATCGCGGGCCTGCCGCAGCCACCCTTCCTCGGCGGGCCGGCGGCCCGCGCCGGGCGAGGCCTCGGCCAGCAGCGCCATCGCTTCATGGAAGCGCGCCAGCCGCGCGAGGTCCGACGGCTCCCCGTCGGCCTCCTCCAGGAAGCGGTCGAGGCAGCGCATAAGCTCTCCCGCCGAGAGCCCGCTCCGATGGGGGCGCTCCGGGGTCAGCCCGCCGCGCTCCAGCAGGGCTGCGGCCTCCGGTCCGTCGAAGGCCAGGATGAGCTGCTGCAGCCGGTTGTCCGGCGAGGCATAATACTCGTGGATCGTCTCGGGAAACAGCGCGAACAGGTCGCCCGGCCCGAGGCGATAGCGTCCGCCGCCCTGGAGGAATTCGCCTTCTCCTTCCGCGACGGCGATCAGATAGTGGAAGGGCGTCGTCCGCGGCCCGATGCGGTAGCCTTCCTTGGTCCGGTTGCGGCCGATCCGGATCGGCCAGGCCGGCGAGGCCAGCTCATAGCCGGATGGGGTGAAAAAGGCGATCTCCAGCTTTTCCTGATGGTCTTCCCGCTTCGTCACAGGCATGTCGCGCCTCTCCTTTCTTTCTCTTCGTCCCCGCTTTTTTCCATCTCTCCGCCAAGGAACGGCCCCGTGCCGTTCCTTTTTCCGTTGTTCCGAATGGATCCACCCGACAAATTGACAAGCCGGGAACCACGCAAAATGACATTCCGCGAAGGCTCCGCTCTTGCTATGATGAATCTCACAGTAATCCGACTATATAGGTTGGTTATATTCCAGTCAACTGGCGGCTGATGATGGATTCAATTTACAGCAGAAAGAAGGATGCAGGCATGGCAAACGCGGCGAATGAAACGGTAGAGTTCGGCTGGTTCCTCCCGACGGCGGGCGACGGACGTTATGTCGGCGTCGCTCCGGAAAGGGAGCCTTCCCTTGACTATCTGATCGATGTGGCCAAGGCGGCCGAGGCGGCGGGCTTCGGCTTCGCACTCATCCCGACCGGCGGCGCCTGCCTCGACGCCTGGGTCGTCGGATCGGCGGTCATGAGCCATACCCGGAGCCTGCGCCCCCTGGTCGCCGTGCGGCCGGGGCTCGTCGCTCCCGTCCTGGCCGCCCGCATGGGCGCCGCGCTCGACGTGCTCTCCGGGGGAAGGGCGATGATCAACGTCGTCACCGGCAGCTCCGTCGCCGACCTGGAGGAGCTGGGCGATCCGCTCGCCCATGCCCATGACGAGCGCTACGAGCGCGCCGGCGAATACCTCGAGGTGATGCGCCAGGCATGGACGGGCGCGGAAGGCCTGACGCCCTCGGAGTTCGGCGGCGCGCAAGGAACAGGCGGGGAGATCCAGCCGTTCCAGGGCAAGTACTACCAGTTCTCGCGGCCGGTCAGCTCGCCGCGCACGGTGCAGCGGCCGCATCCTCCGTTCTATCTGGGCGGCAGCTCGCGGGCGGCCAAGGAAACGGCCATCCGCCACGCCGAGACGTTCCTCATGTGGGGGGAGCCCCACGACTGGATCCGCGAGCAGATCGAGGACGTGGAGCGGATTCGCGCCGAGCTGGAGCAGTCGGAGGGCTTGAAGCGTCCGCTGCGGTACGGCCTGCGGGCGCAGGTGCTCGTCCGCGATACGGAGGAGGAGGCTTGGGCCGCGGCGTGGGAGATCATCAGCAAGGTATCCCCCGAGGCGCGCGAGCAGGCGCAGCGGAGCTTCGCTGCCACGGACGCCACGAACCAGCGCCGCCAGAACGAGCTGCGGGAGCAGTCGGAGGCGAGCCGCTATGTGGCCGGGCCGAATCTGTGGACGGGGCTGTCGACTGTCCGCTCCGGCGGAGCGATCCTCATCGTCGGCACGGCGGAGCAGGTCAGCGACCGGCTGATCGAGTACGCCGAGCTCGGCGTCACGTCCTTCATCCTTTCCGGCTATCCCCATCTGGAGGAGGCCGAGCGGTTCGGCCGCGAGGCGATGCCGAAGTTTCACGAGAAATGGAGAGCTCTGCAAGTGAAATCATCCCGGCAGCAGGAGCTGCCATCAGGAGGTATGGCCCGTGTTCAACGTACGTAATGCGCTTCTGGCAGGCACCATCGCTTTGGGAGCGATGCTCAGCGCCTGCGGTTCTTCGGGCGGCGACAGCTCGTCAGGCGGAAAGGAGGTCAAGATCAGCTTCCTTCACTGGCGCGGGGAAGACGTCGAGGCGCTGAACAAGATCATCGAGAAATTCCAGCAGCAGAATCCCGGCATCAAAGTCGACATGCAGACGCTCCCGTCCGACCAGTACCAGACGGCGGCGGCGGCCAAGCTGACGGATGGCTCGGCCGGCGACGTGTTCGCCTCGTTCCCGGGCGCGCAGTTCGAGGCGCTGTCCAAGGCCGGACAGTTTGCGGACCTGACCGGCGCCGACTTTCTGGGCCGCTTCAACGCCGACCTGATCCAGCCGGGCGTCAAGGACGGCAAGCAGCTGGCGGTGCCGTACCAGCTCGTCTACAACGATCCGATCTACAACGTCAAGCTGTTCGACAAGTACGGCCTGACTCCGCCCAAGGACTGGGAAGGCTTCCTCGCCCTCTGCGAGACGCTCAAGCAGAACGGCGTCATCCCGATCGCGTTCGCCGGCGCGGACATCGGCCCGGGCCAGTTCATGAACACGATGGTGATGAACAACGAGCCGAGCGAGGATATCTTCGAGAAGGTCGAGGCCGGAGAAGCGAAGCTCACCGACGAGTGGTGGGTCAAGACGCTCTCGCAGATCAAGGAGCTGAACGACAAGGGCTACTTCCAGCCGGACGCGCTCGGCACGAAGGACGCGGCCGCAGGCGCGCTGTTCATCCAGGAGAAGGCGGCCATGCTGGCGAGCGGCTCCTACCAGCTCGCGCAGAACGCCAAGCAGAACCCCGGCCTGGAGCAGAAGCTGCTCGCTCCGATCACGGTGGCGGCGGGCGAGGCCAAGTACGAGGGCGTGCACACGAGCACCTTCCTGCTCGGCGTGAACAGCCGCTCCAAGCATCCGGACGAGGCGCGCAAGTTCCTCGACTTCCTCAGCGGCAAGGAGATCGCCTCGGAATACGCCAACGCCACCGGCCAGAACGTGACCGTCAAGGACGTGGAGTACTCGACGCCGGAGCTGAAGGTCGCGACCGAGTGGAGCACGCGCAAGACGCTGTTCCAGCCGCGCTTCACGATCAAGAACGCCGACAACCAGAAGGCGGTCACCGGCTCCATTCAGGCGGTGCTCGGCGGCTCCTCGCCGGAGGAAGCGGCATCCGAAGCCCAGGCTGCGGTTGACCAGAACCTGGTGAAATAGGATGGCGAGAAAAAGGACGCTGCTGCTGTTCCTGCTTCCCGGAGTGCTTCTGTACGGCTTCTTGTTCCTCTACCCGACGGCAGCGGGCCTGTTCTATTCCTTTACGGACTGGGACGGCCTCTCGCCGTCCTTCCGTTTTGTCGGCTTGGACAACTACGCGACGAGCCTGGAGAGCCTCGTGTTCCAAAAAGCCGTCTTCAACAACGTCAAGTTCATGCTGGCCGTCGTCATCGCCCAGTCGGCCCTGTCGCTCGGCCTGGCGCTCCTGCTCGCCCGGAACTCCCGCTCGAGCACGGCGCTGCGGGCGCTGTACTTCTTTCCGGCGATCCTCTCCTCCGTCTCGGTCGGGCTCATCTGGTCGTTCGTCTACGATCCCGGCATCGGCATGCTGAACGCCTCGCTCCGCGCCGCGGGCCTCGAGAGCTGGACGCGCAACTGGATCGGCAGCAAGGACATCGCCATCTACTCGATCGCGTTCGTCCAGGTGTGGGCCCACGCCGGGCAGATGATGATCGTGTTCATCGCGGGGCTGCAGTCGATTCCCGCCGAGCTGTACGAGTCGGCGCGCATCGAGGGAGGGAACCGGCTGCAGATTTTCCGCCGCATCACCTGGCCGCTGCTGGCGCCGTCGGCGACGATCGTCGTCGCCTACACGACGATCCAGTCGTTCAAGGCGTTCGACCTCATCTTCGTCATGACGGACGGCGGGCCGAACCATGCGACGGAGATCCTGTCCACCTACATCTACCACACCGCGTTCGCAAGCTACCGGTTCGGCCTGGCCTCCGCCGGCTCCATGCTGTTCCTGGCCGTGCTCGGCCTGCTGACCTACGCGCAGTTCAAGGCGCTGCGGGCCGACCGCGCCAGCTATTGACCGATGATTCCCGAAAGGAGGGGGCGACCGTGGGCCGATGGATTCGGCGCGCCTGCCTGGCGCTCTATGCGGCCGTCGTGGCCGCGCCCTTGTATTTCCTGCTCGTCTCCACGCTGAAGGAGCCGTCCGCCTTCTTCACCAAGCCGCTGAGCTGGCCGAAGCCGATGACTTTGGCCAACATCCGGGGGCTGTTCGAAAGCCAGCCGATGTGGGCCTACCTCCTCAACAGCGTGACGGTCACGCTCGGCACCGTGCTGCTGACGCTGCTGCTCGGCAGCCTCATCGCCTACGCTTCCGTCCGCTGGGGCGGCCGCGCGGGCAAGTGGATCGCCGGCCTGTTCACCCTCGGCCTCATCGTGCCGTCCCAGGTGAACATGCTGCCGCTGTACTCGCTCGTCCGCAGCCTCGGCTGGTCCGACCGCCTCTGGGGCCTCGTCCTCGTGTCGGCCGCGCTGCTGCTGCCGATCACGGTCTTCATGCTGAGCAGCTTCATGCAGGGGCTGCACCGCGAGCTGCTCGAGGCGGGCAGCATCGACGGCTGCGGAGAATGGCGGCTGTACGCCAGCATCGCCATGCCGCTGTCCAAGCCTGCGGTCGCATCGGTCACGGCCTTCCTGTTCGTCATGTCCTGGAACGACCTGCTGATGCCGATGCTGCTGCTCGGGAGCCGCGACAACCTGACGCTGCCGCTCGCGCTCATGCAGTTCCGCGGGGAGTACGTGACCAACTATACGATGCTGCTGGCAGGCGTGGCGCTCGCCTCGCTGCCGATGGTCGTCCTGTTCGTCTTCCTGCAGCGGTTCTTCGTCGCCGGCATGACGGCCGGAGCGGTGAAGGGGTAGCGGAGATCCGCCATTGCGGGGCCAGCGCCGCCGTCCCGATGAACGCCGACCTGGAACAGCATCAGCCGGCTCCGCATCCGCGGGCCGGCTTTTTTGTGAGTTCACAGGTTATACACAGAGTTATCCCCGCTTTGAACAGCCTAAGAGGAGGAATTTTAATGAAATTGAAAAACTTGCTCACTTACCCACAGGTTTACTTATCCACATAATCAAGGCGACCAGGACGGCAATACAGGAAAGCTCCTATGAGGCTCGCTCCTGATCCTGCTCCAAGATAGAGCGCGCCTTGGAAGAATCCCATCCCTGCTCCGATCTGGTCTTGTGGAAGAATACCTGCAGCCGCGGCAATGGTCGATGAGCGCCTTGTACTTCGCCTGCGGATGGAACGTGGACGGTGGCTTGGATGCGAGAAGTGCAGCCGTCACGTCGAATCGGCCCTGCTAGCCGATCAGGCCGAACTCCCGTCCGGCCTGCAGCAGCGCGTCGCGCGCGAAGGCGAGGTCGTCGTCGCTGTGCATCGCGGTGACGATGAAGCGGACGCGGCCCTTGCCCTCGGCGACCGTCGGGTAGACGATGCCGGGCGCGAACACGCCGAGCTCCAGCAGCCGCGCCGAGAAGCGCATCGTCTGCGCCGAGTCGCCGATGACGATCGGCAGGATCGGCGTCTCGCTGACGCCGGTGTCGAAGCCGTCCGCCTGCAGCTGCGCGCGGAACGACGCGGCGGAGGCGTGCAGGCGCTCGCCCAGCTCGGGGCTGTCCTGCAGCACGGAGATCGCTTCCAGGCAGGCGGCCGCTACGGCCGGCGTCTGCGACGTGCTGAACAGGAACGGCCGCGCCTTGTGGATGAGATACTCCTTGAGCTCCCGGCTGCCGGCGGCATAGCCGCCGACGACGCCGACCGCCTTGGACAGCGTGCCGATCTGGATGTGCACCCGGCCGTGGAGGCCGAAATGATCCGTCGAGCCTTTGCCGAACCGTCCCAGCACGCCGCTCGCATGCGCGTCGTCGACGCAGACGACCGCGTCGTAGCGCTCCGCCAGCTCCACGATCTGCGGCAGCGGCGCGATGTCGCCGTCCATGCTGAACACGCCGTCGGTCACGACGAAGCGCGTCCGGCAGCCGGACGATTCCCGCAGCGCCTGCTCCAGGCTGTCCATGTCCTTGTGCTTGTAGATGCGGCGCGCCGCCTTGGTCAGCCGGATGCCGTCGATGATGCTGGCGTGGTTAAGCTCGTCGCTGATGACGACGTCGCCTTCCTGCAGCAGCGTGCCGAACACGCCCTGGTTCGTCGTGAAGCCGGACTGGAACACGAGCGCGGCTTCCGTGCCCTTGAACCGCGCCAGCTCCAGCTCGAGCTGCTCATGGATGTCCAGCGTGCCGGAAATCGTGCGGACGGAGCCGGCGCCGACGCCGTACTTCTCCGTCGCCTCGATGGCCGCGCGCTTGAGCCGCGGGTGGTCCGTCAAGCCGAGATAGTTGTTGGACGCCATCTGCAGCACGCGCCTGCCGCCGATTTCCATCCACGCTCCCGAGCCGCTTTCCCACACGGCTGGCAGCCGGTATTTCCCTTGCCGCTTCAGCTCCTCCAGCTCGCCCTTCAGAAAGTCCAATCCTGCCATCGCTTTCCTCTCCTTCCGCAGCCGGCGGGCTGCCCGTCATGAATGCTGGCGCTAATGCTTGAACACGATCTTGGCGCACTGTCCCGAGCCCATCAGCTCGAACGCTTCCTCGAAGCGGTCCAGCGTGAACGTATGGTCGACGAGCGGCTGCAGGTCGATCCGCTTCGAGTCGAGCAGCCCCTTGAGCTGATGCCACGTCCGGTACATCCGCCGCCCCGTGATGCCGTGCACCTCGAGTCCTTTGAAAATGACATGGCGACCCAGATCGATCGGCACCGCCTTGTGCGGGATGCCGAGCAGCGAGACGCGGCCGGCGGGAGCCATCGCCTCCAGCAGGCTGGAGATCGCGGCGCCGCTGCCGGACATCTCCAGGCCGACCTCGACGCCGGCTCCGTCCGTCAGGCGCCGCAGCTCCTCCGCCGTGTCGAGGCCGGGCGACGGCTTCAGGCAGGCGTCCGCGCCGAGCTTCGCCGCCATGCCGAGCCGATAGTCATGCAGATCGACCACGATGATGCGGCCGGCTCCGACCGCTTTGGCGACCTGGATCGCCATCAGGCCGATCGGCCCGCAGCCGACGACGGCGACGGAGCGGCCGACGATGTCGCCGGACAGCACCGTATGCACCGCGTTGCCGAGCGGGTCCTGCAGGCAAGCGAGCTCATGCGGCAGCGACGGGTCGTTCGGGATGACGTTGACCGCCTTGGTGACGGCATAATCCGCGAAGCAGCCCGGCGCGCTGATGCCGAAGCTGCGGGTGTGCGGGCACACATGGGCGTTGCCCGAGCGGCACTGCTTGCAGACGCCGCAGACGATGTGGCCTTCAGCGGAGACGTGGTCGCCGGGGGCGATGCCGCGCACGGAGCTGCCGACCTCGTCGACAATGCCGGCGAATTCATGGCCGAACACATTGGGCGTGACGACGTTCTGCTCCGCCCACTCGTCCCAGCGATAGATGTGCATGTCCGTTCCGCAAATGGAGCTGGCCTTCACGCGGATGCGGACCTCGTCCGGTCCGATCTGCGGAATCGGCAGCTCCCGGAGCACGGCTCCGGGCTTGCGTTCGGCCTTTACGAGGCCGGTCATCGTCGTTGGCATGGGGCATTCTCCTTTTTTTGCGCGGCGGGATGGGGACGGGATGCCGCTTGAACGCTTTTCTCCGTTATGGCAGCGCTTGATAAAGTACATATGTTCACTATAAAGAACAACCGCGTATGTAATAGTATATTAGGCGGCGGTCTTTTGTAAACAACAAAAAAAGCCGGCGCAGGGCCGGCTTGGGTGGTGGAAGCGGGAATGCGACGCAGGTTCAGCGCCGGCTCGAGCGATGGGGCAGGATCGAGCCGATGGGGTCCGCTTCAGAACGGATAGCGGATGATGCTCTGCAGCTCGGTGACTTCCTCGGCGGATTCGTTGTGGTAGGCATGAGGCTGATCCGCGCTGAAGCGGATGGCGTCGCCTGCGGCTGCCGCGTGCCACTCCTCGCCGATGCGCAGGCGCAGCGCGCCGCGCGTGACGACGACGTACTCCTCGACGCCCTCGTGATGGGGCTCGGACTCGTAGGCGCAGCCGGGCTGCATGACGACGCGGTAGATCTCGAAGCGGGACTCGTCATGGTACGGAAACAGCGGATAGCTCGCGTAGCGGCCGTCGTCGGCCGTAATCGGCACGACCGTCGAGGCGGGAACGAGCGTCACGCTCGAGCGGTCCTCTTCGATCAGGTCGGACACCGAGATGCGCAGGCCGCTGGCGATTTTCCACAGGATCGTGATCGTCGGGTTGGAGTCGGCGCGCTCGATCTGGGCGAGCATCGTCTTGCTGACGCCGGTCAGCTCGGACAGCTTGTCCAGGCTGTGGCCCCTGGACTTGCGGATTCTCTTGAGGTTGCGGGCGACGCGCAGCACCATCGTATCCATGAGACACCTCCGTGCGAAAGGAACATGATCTCTTATTCTAGCACGATGAAGCGTCAGCGCGCTATCGGCAGATTCGGGGGCGCTGTAACTCGGTTCGCCTCTTGTGCTAAGATGAGAGCAATTCAGGCGCGATGCCGGAGAGGAAGAAAGCATTGGCTAAGCTCAAAGACATCGCCGAGCGGCTCGGCGTATCGATATCGACCGTTTCCCGCGCGATCAGCGGAGACCGGACGCGTCCGGTCAGCGAGGAGACGAAGCGCCGGGTGCTGGATGCCGCGCGGGAGCTGGGCTATCCGCTGCAGGGGGGACCGGCTCATGCGGCAGGAGCGGATCGCGTCCAGCTGGCCTGCATCCTGCCGGGCGGCCTGATGGGCCATCACCCTTATTTCACCGCCGTGCTGGAAGGCTTTCACCGCAAGCTGGAGGAGCTCGGCCAGCCGCCGGCGCTGATGCGGGCGAGCGAGGAGCTGCGGGAGCCGGGACGGCTGGCGTCCATGCTGGAGGAAAGCGGCACCCGCGGCGTGCTGGCGCTCAGCTGGTACGATTCGCGCCTGTACGGGCAGCTGGCGGCGGCGGGCGTGCCGATCGTCGGCGTCAGCCTCAACGACGAATCCATCTTTGGCGTCCCGATCGTCGATTGCGATCGGCTGGCGGCCGCTCGGCTGGCGGTCCGCCATTTGCAGGAGAGAGGGCATGCGCGGATCGGCTTCGTCGGAGGACCGGCGTTCGACCGCACTCTGGAGCGGGACGAGCGCTACATCGGCTACAAGTTCGCGATGCTGGAGGCGGATCGGCATCCCGATCCGCGCTGGATCGTCAACTCCGAGTGGATCATCGAAAAAAGCTACAGCGAGACGCTCGACATGCTGAGAAGGCTGGGGCCGGCCGAACGGCCGAGCGCCATCTTCTGCGCGAGCGATTCGCTGGCGATCCCCGCCATGCGGGCGGTCATCGACTCGGGACTGCGCATCCCGGAGGACATCGCCTTCGTCGGAATGGACAACATCGAGTTCGCCCAGTACACGTCGCCGCCGCTCACCTCGGTCCACGTGCCCCGGGAGGAGATCGGCGCCGCCGCCTGCACGTTCCTGCTGGACTACGCGCAGGGCGAGCACCATGGCGCGAGGAAGCTGCTGCTCCCCTGCGAGCTGATCGTTCGCGAGTCCTCCGGCGCGGCGCCGGGTGGCGCGGATGCGGAAGCGGCGGTGAAGTCGGTGGAGAATGGTGCGGAGAGAGCGGCGGAATCGTTGGCGGAGAGGGCGGTGGAGAAGGGCGCGGAGAAGGCGGTCGAGTAGGGCCTGGCGAAGCCGGTGGAGTGGTCGACGGAGAGAGCGGCGGAGAAGCTGGAGGCGCGGCCATGACGGACTTATGGCCATTGGCGCAATCGAGGGAGAGGACTTATTGGCGCTGAAGGTGTCAGGACGGCCGCCATTCGGCTCGGACAATGCCTTCCACAAGCGCAAGCCCTGGTCGGGCTATGCACGGAAAAACCGCGTGTAGCCCGCGAGCCTGCGCTACGCACGAAAAAACCATGAGTAGGGCGCGCCGGCACGCCGGATTACCGCCACCCAAGGCACTCTCGACTCCCTCGTCGCGACGATGTGCCGGATTACCGCCACCCAAGGCACTCTCGACTCCCTCGTCGCGCCGGCGCGCCGGATTACCGCCACCCAAGGCACTCTCGACTCCCTCGTCGCGCCGGCGCGCCGGATTACCGCCACCCAAGGCACTCTCGACTCCCTCGTCGCGCCGGCGCGCCGGATTACCGCCACCCAAGGCACTCTCGACTCCCTCGTCGCGCCGGCGCGCCGGATTACCGCCACCCAAGGCACTCTCGACTCCCTCGTCGTGTCGATGTGCCGGATTACTGCCACCCAAGGCACTCTCGACTCCCTCGTCGCGCCGGCGCGCCGGATTACTGCCACCCAAGGCACTCTCGACTCCCTCGTCGCGCCGGCGCGCCGGATTACTGCCACCCAAGGCACTCTCGACTCCCTCGTCGCGACGATGTGCCAGGATTCCGCCAACCAAGAAGGCGGATCGCGCGCTACGATGGAAAAACCGAGCGAAGCGGACCGAACGGGCCGGGCAGGATGAAAAAACACAAAAAGACGAGGCCAGCCGCCCTGGCCTCGTCTTTTTGTGTTTTGCTCGCAAAGCGTCGGGCGAGAAATCGTCTGGTTTGATCTATATGGGCTCAAATCCAAATTATTTGGATGTGGGAAACCAAAAATTGATCTTGTCGACCGAAAAAAAATCTGATAATCTAAGCATCATATCTTTGGAAGCGCTATCTTTATCTTAAAATCGACAACGAAGTGGCGTTTGGCGGCATCCGATGCAACGAACAAGCTAAACTCTCATTCCAAATCCAATGAATAGTTGGAATCTTTGGTTGACGGTTTGGAGCGAAGCCTGCTACTATCGAGCTGTGTTAGAAAAGCTGACAAATAATTCGCTAAACTACCGTGCTAGGGGGAGAACAGTCGTGGCTAACCTTCAGCAGCAAGCCGGCGCGATGCCTGCGTCGCCACTGGGCCCGCCGCCCGCCCCGTCCGCGCTGCCTGCCGCGCTCGCGACATCTGCGTCGCCGCCCGCGCCGCCTGCCGCGCTCGCGGCATCTGCGTCGCCGCCCGCGCCGCCGGCTGCGCTCGCGGCATCCGCGTCGCCACCGCCCGCGCCGCCCGCAACCGGCGGGGCGTCCGCGCCTCAGCGGCTTATGCGGCCCCGCCGGCCGCTCGCCCATGCCGGCGGCGGATCGCCGCTCGGCCGCCGGATCGCCCGCAACTGGCAGCTGTACGTCATGATCGCGCCGGTCATCGCCTACTATCTCGTGTTCCATTACGCCCCGATGTACGGCATCCAGATCGCGTTCAAGGACTTCCGCATCAACAAGGGCATCTGGGACAGCCCGTGGGCCGGCTTCAAGCATTTCGAGCGCTTCTTCGACAGCTACTTCTTCGAGCGGCTGCTGACGAACACGCTCGAGCTCGGCGCCTATCTGCTGGCGGTCGGCTTTCCGATCCCGATCCTGCTCGCCCTCCTGCTGAACGAGGCCGGCTCGGAGAGGTTCAAGAAGTTCGTGCAGACGGTCACGTACGCGCCGCACTTCCTCTCGACGGTCGTCGTCGTCGGCATGCTCATGATCTTCCTCAACCCCCGCTACGGCCTCGTCAACACGATGCTCGTCTCGCTCGGAGGCGAATCCGTCAACTTCATGGCCGATCCCGCCTGGTTCAAGACGCTGTACGTGCTCTCCGACGTCTGGCAGACGATGGGCTGGAGCTCGATCATCTACCTGGCCGCGCTCGGCGGCATCGATCCCGCCCTGCACGAGGCGGCCCGCGTCGACGGGGCGAGCCGGCTGCGGCGCATCTGGCACATCAACCTGCCGGGCATCCGCCCGACGATCCTCATCCTGCTCATCCTGAACGTCGGCAGCATCATGTCGATCGGCTTCGAGAAGGTGCTGCTCATGCAGAACAACCTGAACCTCGCGAGCTCGGACATCATCGACACCTATGTGTACCGCAGCGGCATCCTGGACGCGAACTACAGCTTCTCGGCGGCGATCGGACTGTTCAGCGCCGTCATCAACTTCATCCTGCTCGTCACCGTCAATTCGATCGCCCGCCGCGCCGGCGGCAGCAGCCTGTGGTAAGGAGGGAACCGCCATGCCCGCTACCCGCGAGGACAGAGCGTTCGGCATCGTCGTCTACGCCGTGCTCGGCATCGTTTCGCTGATCGTCCTGTATCCCCTGTACTATGTGCTGATCGCTTCCTTCAGCGAGCCGCTCAAGATCATGAACGGCGAGATCTGGCTCTGGCCCAAAGGCTTCACCATCGACTCGTACGCGAAGATTCTGGACAACGATGCGATCCTGCGCGGCTTCCTGAACACGGTGCTCTACACCGTGGCCGGAACCGCCCTCAACCTGACGATGACGGTGCTCGCCGCCTATCCGCTGTCGCGCTCCGACTTCGTCGGCCGCAGCCTGTTCATGGGCCTGATGGTGTTCACGATGTTTTTCGGCGGCGGCCTCATCCCGTCGTACCTGCTCATCAAAAACCTCGGCCTGCTCGACACGTTCTGGGTCATGATCCTGCCGGGAGCGGTGTCGATCTGGAACATCATCATCATGCGCACCTACTTCCAGCAGTCGATTCCGCCGGAGATCCAGGAGGCGGCCGTCATCGACGGCTGCTCGAGCTTCGGCACGCTGCTGCGCGTCGTGCTGCCGCTGTCGATGCCGATTCTCGCCGTCACCGTGCTGTTCTATGCGGTCGGCCACTGGAACGCCTTTTTCAACGCGCTGCTCTATTTGTCGGACCGGCCGAAATTCCCGCTGCAGCTCATCCTGCGCGAGATTCTGATCCAAGGCCAGACCGACGACATGGTGCGGGCTTCGACCGAGTCGGCGATCAAGGCGAGGCAGGCGGTCGAGGGCATCAAGTACGCCGTGCTGATCGTCGCGAACATTCCGATGCTGCTGCTCTATCCGTTCTTGCAGCGGTATTTCGTCAAGGGGATTCTGGTCGGCGCCATCAAGGGCTGATCTTCCATATCGATCCATATCGAACGATCAATCGGGAGGGGTAGAAACATGGAGAGAAGCAAACGGAAGCGGACGAAGGGGATGCTGGCGCTGGCGCTCGCGGCGGCAATGCTGGCGGCATGCAGCAACGGCAACGGCGCAGGAAACGCAAGCGGCGGCAGCGGTGAAAACGGCGCAGGCGGAGACGGCGGGACCAAGGCCGACGCTGCCGCTCCGGCCGGACTGAACGAGAGCGGCTTCCCGATCGTCGGCGAGAAGATCACGGTCAGCGGCTTCGCCGGCAAGTTCATGGCCAACGTCGACTGGAGCACGCTCAAGCTTTGGACCGACTATGAGGCGCGCACGAACATCCATGTGGAATGGGAGACGGTGCAGAAGGACGTGCTCAAGGAGAAGCGCAACCTGCTGCTCGCCGGCGGCAATTATCCGGAGCTGTTTTTCGCCTCGGCTTTTCCAAAGACGGATGTGGCCAAGTACGGCGACCAGGGCGTGTTCCTGCCGCTGAACGATCTGATCGACCGCTACGCCCCGAACTTCAAGGCGCTGATGGAAAAGTACCCGGTCATCAAGCAAGGCATCACGATGCCGGACGGCAACATCTACTCGCTGCCGACGGTGTACGACCCGGAATTCCGCTCCGTCTTTTTCAACACGCCGTGGATCAAGAAGGAGTGGCTCGACAAGCTCGGCGTCGCGGAGCCGGCGAACCTGGAGCAGTTCAAGGAAATGCTGAAGGCGATCAAGACCGGCGATCCGAACGGCAACGGCAAGCCTGACGAGATCGCTTGGGGCGGCGTCGGCACGCTCGGCCTCGTGAACTATCTGAAGGGCGCCTACGGCCTGAACAACCACGGCACGGCCAACCCGTACGTGGACGAGGATCCGGAGGCGGCCGGCAAGATCCGCTTCGTGCCCTCCTCCGAGCGCTACAAGGAGCTGCTGGAGTTCGTGCACGGCCTGTACAAGGACGGCTTGCTGGAGAAGGACATCGCTTCGGTCAAGGCGGAGGAGATCGACGCGAAAGGCGCGGAAGGGCTGCTCGGCGTCGTCGACAACGTCGACCCGGTGGCGATCTACAACCAGCAGGGCTACGTCGGCCTGCCCGTGCTGGAAGGGCCGCACGGCGACCGGATGTACACGTACCTCGGCGCGCCGCTCGGCAACATCGGCATGTTCGCCTTGACGGACAAGGCGGAGCATCCCGAGGCGATGATCCGCTGGATGGACTATTTTTACGGGGACGAGGGCATCCGCAACTTCTTCATGGGCTGGAAGGACGAGACGTACGTGGAGAACGCGGACGGCAGCGTCGACTACACGGAGGACATCAAGAACAACAAGGACGGGCTCAGCCTCGACCAGGCGGTCAGCCAGTATCTGATCTGGCCGGGCGGCTACTATCCGGGCTTCGTCACGCACAAGTACTTCAAAGGCGCCGAAGGGCTGCCGACCTCGGTCGAGAACTCGAAAAAGGCCGACCCGTACACGCTGCAGGCGGATCAGGTCTGGCCGGGCTTCAACTTCGCCCAAGAGGAGCAGGAGGAGATGGGGACGCTCGGCACGGACATCCAGACGTACGTCGACGAGATGCGCGACAAGTTCATCCTGAATGGAACCGGCGAGTGGGACGCTTATGTCTCGACGCTGGAGAGCATGGGGCTGAAGCGGTACATCGAGATCTACCAGTCCGCCCTCGACCGCACGATCGGCTCGAACGGGTAGGCTTCGGACGCAGGCGGAGCCATCTATATTATAGAAGCAAGGAGAGACAACATGGCACAACTGACGGCTGTATTGATCGGCGCGGGGGCGCGCGGAGCCAAGGGCTACGCTCCTTATGCGCTCGATCGTCCGCATGAGCTGAAGCTGACGGCGGTCGCGGAGCTCGACCCGGTGCGGCTGGAGCGGACCGCCGAGCAGCACGGCGTGCCTCCCGAGGAGCGCTACGCCAGCTGGGAGCCGCTGCTGGACGGACCGCGGAAGGCGGACATCGCCATCATCTGCACGCAGGACCGGATGCACTACGAACCGACGATGCGCGCGCTCGCGGCAGGCTACCACGTGCTGCTGGAGAAGCCGATGTCGCCCGATCCGCTGGAATGCCTCGACATGGAGCAGGCGGCCCGCGACCACGGCCGGCTGCTGACGATCTGCCATGTGCTGCGGTATACGCCGTTCTGGGCGGCGATCAAGAAGCTGATCGCGGACGGGACGATCGGCGAGGTCGCCTCGATCCAGCTCAACGAGAACGTCGGCTACTGGCATATCGCGCACAGCTTCGTGAGGGGCAACTGGAACAACTCCGACAAGGCGAGCCCGATGATCCTCGCCAAGTCCTGCCACGACATGGACGTGCTGAGCTGGCTGATCGACAAGCCCTGCACGAGCGTCAGCTCGTTCGGCTCGCGGATGCATTTCCGCGAGGAGCAGGCGCCGCCGGGCTCGGCGGACCGCTGCCTCGACTGCGCCGTCGAGCCGGACTGCCCTTACTCGGCGACGCGCTTCTACCTGAGCAAGCCGTATATGGGCTGGGCGGGGCATTTTTGCGACGATCTGGAGCGGGAGACGATCCTGCACGGGCTGCGCACGACCGACTACGGCCGCTGCGTCTACCGCAGCGACAACAACGTCGTCGACCATCAGGTCGTGGCGATGGAGTT
Source organism: Paenibacillus pasadenensis (assembly GCF_002864175.1). Taxonomy (NCBI): domain Bacteria; kingdom Bacillati; phylum Bacillota; class Bacilli; order Caryophanales; family Paenibacillaceae; genus Paenibacillus; species Paenibacillus pasadenensis. The sequence continues at coordinate 1,055,680 of NZ_NFEZ01000004.1, forward strand.
CGACGGCGGCGCGACGGCGATGTTCAGCATGAGCGGCTTCACGCATGAGCAGGAGCGGCGCATCCAGATCATGGGCACGCGCGGCGAGATCCGCGGCGAGGACGACCTCATCTCCGTGTACGACTTTCTGACCGGCCAAAAGACGATCATCCACCCGCCGGTGACCTGGTCCGGCCACGGCGGCGGCGACAGCGGCATCGTGCGCAGCTTCATCGAGGAGGTGCGGAACTACGGCGGGCAGGAAAGCCTGACGTCCGCGGCCGCTTCCGTGCGCAGCCATCTGATGGCGTTCGCGGCGGAGAAATCGCGCCTCTCCGGAGGCGTTCCCGTGCGGCTCGACGAGTATGCGCAGGAGCTGCGCGCGGCCGGAGCGGCCGGGGCGACAGGAGCGGCTGGAGCGGCTGGAGTCAAGGAGTAGCGGCGGCCGGGCAGGCACGCGGCCGCATAGGCCGAGGCGAAGAGGGCGGAGGCGCGGCAGGAAGCGGGGCCGGCGCGGCGACGGGACGTCCGGGCAGGAAGGTGGGGCGGCGAGCGGGCGGAGACGCGGCAGGCTGGCGAAGGGAACGCAGAGTTCCTCCGCCACGCAGCTCGCCAGCGGGGCCGGCCGAAGCAGCACGGGCGGCACGAACTCCGCGATCGGCAGCCCCGGGCTCATGGCAGCAGGACGCGGTCGGCGGCGGCGGCAAAGCCGTCAACAAGCCGGGCTCGCGCAAGCGCCGCGGCATCCGCTGAGCGCGGCGGGCCTGAGGCGGGAAATCCAAGGCAGAAATGTGCCTTGGATTTTATTTTCGGGGCCGAATTACACAATCCAGGGCAGAAATGTGCCTTGGATTCGGTTGTCGGGCCTTAATTCCCTCCATCCAGGGCAGAAATGTGCCTTGGATTCGGTTATCGGGGCCCGAATTCCTCAATCCAGGGCAGAAATGTGCCTTGGATTCGATTCTCGGGCCTGAATTCCCTCCATCCAGGGCAGAAATGTGCCTTGGATTTGGTTATCGGGCCTGAATTCCTCCATCCAGGGCAGAAATGTGCCTTGGATTCGGTGCTCGGGCCCGACTTCGCCAATCCAAGGCAGTCCTATGCCTTGGACCCGAGCCAGGAGCTGCCTCGACTTGAGGCAGCTCCTTTCCTTTTCCCGGCGCATCGGTCCGATCTCCAGAGCGGCATCCGTGAATCTGCATAGGAAAAGGAAAGCCGAACCAATCTAGAGAGTGGAACGGGGGCTGCGGCTCCCGCGATCCGATCCGGATGGGAGAGATGGACATGAGGTTCAAGGACAAGGTCGCCGTCGTCACCGGCGGCGCGAGCGGCATCGGAGCCGCTACCGTGCAGAAGTTCGCGGAGGAGGGCGCCAAGGTCGTCATCGCGGACTTCGCCGATCAAGGCCAGGCCGAGGCGGAGCGTCTGAAGGGGCTGGGCCACGAGGCGCTGTTCGTCAAGACGGACGTGACGAGCGAGGAGCAGGTGAAGCGCATGGTCGAAGAGACGGTGCGGACGTTCGGGCGGCTGGACATCCTGTTCGCCAACGCGGGCATCGCCAAGGACGCGCCGGTCGACCAGCTGAGCCATGAGGCTTGGGCGCGGACGATCGACATCAACCTGACGGGCGTCTTCCTGTGCGACAAGTACGCCGTCCAGCAGATGCTGGCGCAGGGCGGCGGCGTCATCGTCAACTGCGGCTCCATCCACAGCCATGTCGGCAAAGGCTCGGTCAGCGCCTACGCGGCCGCCAAGGGCGGCGTGAAGCTGCTGACGCAGTCGATGGCGGCCGACTACGCGGCCCGGGGCATCCGCGTGAACGCCGTCTGCCCGGGCTACATCGACACGCCGCTCATCGGCGGCCGCACGGAGGCGATCACGCAGCATCTCGTATCGCTGCATCCGATGGCGCGGCTCGGCCGTCCGGAGGAGGTCGCGGCGGCGGTGCTGTTCCTCGCCAGCGACGACGCTTCCTTCGTCACCGGAGCGAGCCTGCTCGTCGATGGCGGATATACGGCGGTGTAGCGCGGCAAGGCCATGGCAGCCGGCAAGCGGCAGCGCCATGGACAAAGGGGAGGCGCCGGAACGTTCCGGAGCCTCCCCTTTCGCGCGTCAAGCTGTTCAGGCTCCGCTCCGCTCGTCCAGCTCCGCCAGCGTCTCGGCGATCGCGATGCGCAGCGCGTCATGCAGCATGGACTGGGGCAGCGAGGGCAGGCCGGGCTTGTCCAGCGCCAGCTCCGTCGAGGCGGGGAAATGGATGAAGCCGGCGAGGGCGCCCGACCCGCTGTCGCGGACATGGTCGAGAGCGGCGTACATCGTATTGTTGCAGATGAACAGGCCCGCCGTGTCCGAGATGGAGGCGGGGATGCCCGCCGCTCGCAGCGCCAGCTCGATGCGGCGGATCGGCAGCGTGGCGAACAGGCCGTCCGGCCCGCCCGCCCGGATCGGCTCGTCCTGCGGGCGATTGCCGTCGTTGTCGCCAAAAGCGGCGCCGGCGGGCACGTCCATCGCGTTGACGGCGATCCGCTCCGGCGTGACGGCCGCGCGTCCGGCGGCCAGGCCGCAGCAGAGGACGGCGTCCGGCTGCAGGCGGTCGATTTCCCGCTTGAGCCGCTCGGCGCACTCGCCGAAGACGACCGGCAGCAGCAGCGTATGGATGGCGGCGCCGGGGAACGATTCCTCGCGGATGGACGCCATCAGCGCCTCGGTCGGGTTGATGCGGCTGCCCCCGAAGGGCTCGAAGCCGGTAATAAGCAGGTTTCTCATGGAGGGAAAGGCTCCTTTTCGCTCGCGGCCGCAGCCGCAGGTTCTCTAGGGCGTGTTTGCCACCTCCGAAGGAAGCCGATATTGCCGAATTTTTGATCCCTGCGAGGAACGTAGGCGAAGGCGTACCGGGGGTACGTCGAGCCTGCGTGACGAAGCAGGGGGCAAAAAGGCGGTGATAGATGCCCCTGAGCGGGTTTGCAAACACGCCCTAGCTTCACAGGCTATGGGCGACGAATCTTCTCTCGCCATTATTTCATGCCTGTCCGGCCGGGGCCAAGCCCTTTTTTCGCCGCACGGCAACAGAGCGTCCTGCATACAGGGTAATAGGAAGAAAAGGCAAACCGAAACGTCAAAGGAGGAAGGATCAATGTCCTACGAGGAGCTGAGCTGGAAAAGCCGCGACGGCGTCAGCATCTACGGCTGCCGCTGGATGCCGGAGGGCGAGCCGGTCGCCGCTGTCGGCATCGTGCACGGGCTGGGCGAGCATTGCGGCGCCTACGCGCATGTGGCTTCGTTCTTCACGGAGCGCGGCTTCGCGGTGATCGCCTTCGACCAGCGGGGGCATGGCCGGACAGAAGGCCGGCGCGGCGACTGCCCCGGCTACGACGCGCTGCTGGAGCCCGTGGAACGGATCGTCGAGGACATGCAGCGCCGCTGGCCGGGGCTGCCGCGGTTCCTGTTCTGCCACAGCATGGGCGGAAATGTAGCGCTCAACTTCATGCTGCGCCGCCGCCCGCCGCTCGCCGGAGCCGTCGTGGCGGGACCGTGGCTGAAGCTGGCTCCGGCGCCGCCGCCGGCAAAGCTGCTGTGGGGCCGCCTCCGCGAGCGCATGCAGCCCGGCTATCGCCTGGTCGGCGCGAACCGCCGGGGCACCTCCGACCCGGACATGCAGCGCCGCTATGACGAGGATCCGCTGCGGCACGGACGGATCACGCTGCGCACGTTCGCCGCCGTCAGCCAGGCGGGCCGCTGGGCGCTGAGCCACGCGCCGGAGCTGAGCGTGCCGCTGCTGCTCATGCACGGCGGGTCCGACCGCATCACGTCGCCGCGGGCGAGCCGGCGCTTCGCGCAGCGTGCGGGAGAGCGCTGCTCCTACCGCGAATGGCCGGGCTTCCGGCATGAGCTGCATGCCGAGGCGGGCCGGCAGGAGGTGCTCGCCTGCGCCGCCGACTGGATGCTGGGACGCTGCGGCAATAGCTGACAGCCTGTTGTCAGGGACGATCCGTCAGCTCCAATCCCACGAAAAGGTCGGCTCGGCCGCCAAATGGCCGCCTTGCTGAACGAGCGGAGATCGATCGTCATGCCGCCTTTCCAAGCCTCATATAGATGAGGCAGAGGAGGCGGCTTTTGCTATGAAGACAAGCATCGTCATACTGACGCACAACCAGCTGGACTATACGCTCCGCTGCCTGGAGAGCGTGCAGGCGCATACGTCCGACTACGAGCTCATCGTCGTCGACAACGGCTCGACGGACGGCACGGCGGAGCTGCTCCGGCAGAGCGGCTTCAAGACGGAGCTCAATCGCCGCAACGAAGGCTTCGCCAAGGGCTGCAACCAGGGGCTGGCGCTGGCCGAGGGCGACAACGTGCTGTTCCTCAACAACGACACCGTCGTCACGGCCGGCTGGCTGGAGGCGATGGAAAGGCTGCTCGAGCGGGAGCCGCTATGCGGCATGGTCGGTCCGGTCTCGAATTACGTCAGCGGCCCGCAGCGGGTCGACGCCCCGTACGGCCCGGGCATCGACGGCCTGGAGCCGTTCGCGGCGCAGCGCGCGGCCGGCTGGCGCGGACGCAGCTGGGAGCTGCCGCGGCTCGTCGGGTTCTGCCTGCTGCTGCGGCGCCGGCTGGCGCTGGAGATGGGAGGCTTCGACGAAGGCTACGGCCTCGGCAACTACGAGGACGACGATCTGTGCCTGCGGCTGCGGCGCGACGGCTGGCGGCTGCTCGTCGCCTGCGATTCGTTCGTGCATCATTACGGGCATGTGACGATGAACGCGCTGGGGGATCAGGGCTTGAGCATGCTGCTGGAGCAGGGCCGCCGGGTGGCGCGGGCCAAGTGGGGAGAGGATCCGGTCGAGCTGCTGTACCGGCGGACGCCGGCCGTCAGCTGCTCGATCGGCATCGGCGGCGAGGCGGACGAGGCGGCGCTCGACGCGACGCTCGCCTCCATCCGCGGACTGGCGGACGAGATCCTGCTCGTCCATCACGGCCGCGAGGGCTGGGAACGGACGGCGCGGCTCGGCCGCGAGCGCGACCTCAAGACGGTGCGCGCCGAGCTCGGCGAGCCGGCCGGAGCGAGGGCCGCGCTGGAGGAGTCCGGGCGCGAGCATGCGCTGTGGCTGCGCGCCGGCGAGGAGCTCGCGCCGGAGGAGGCGCGCCGGCTGCTGGCCCGGCTGCGGCGGCCGGAGGAGCCGCTGGCGGCGATCGAGCCGGTGCGGCTGCGGGTCCCGGCGGCGCAGCCGGGGGCGGCCGGGCGCGAGGAGCAGCGGGACGCGGCGGAGCGTACGGGAGCGGCCGGGCGCGAGGGGATGCAGGTACTGGCGGCGCAGCCGGAGGCGGCCGAGGCGGTCCAGCCGACACGGCTGCGGGACGCGGCGGCCAGCCGCCTGGTCCTCGCGTCGGCGCGTCCGCGCTGGGACGCCGCCGCCGGCGGGTACGCCGCGCCGCTGGCGAGCGGAGGCGCGCCATGACGCTGGCGAGGCCGACCGGCGGCGGTCCGGCTCCGGTGCTGCGGCCCGGTGTCACCTTTGAGACGAAGTGCTACGAGCGGGACTGGCGCGAGCTGCTGCTGACCGACCGCCTGAGCCGGGCGATCGCGCAGCATCGGTTTCCGTTTGCCGAGCGGATCCTGTACGTCAACAATGTCGAACGGCCCGAGCTCGTCCTCCGCCATGCGCGGCGGCTCGTCGACGAAGGCGTGCTGACGGACTGCGTGCTCGTCGACGAGCATAGCGAGGAGGCGCTGCTCTTTTTCGGCCTGACGGAGGAGGACTTCCAGGGAGGCTATCGCTACTCGATCGCCGAGCTGGTCGCCCTTTATCGCTGCCGCACGGAATATCTGCTCCATTATGCGGGCGACTGCATGCTGGAGGAGCCGACCGACTGGCTGCGGCCGTGCCTGGAGCGGATGCGGCTGCAGCGGTCGATCGTCGCGGCGAATCCGGTGCCGAACGGGCGGATGGACGAAGCGGCGCGGGAGGCGCTGCTGACCGACGGCGACTTCCATCTCGGCTATGGCTTCTCCGACCAGTGCTACCTCGTGCGGACGCTCGATTTTCGCGCGCGCATCTACGGGGAGCGCCATCCGGCATCGGAGCGGTACCCGGCTTACGGCGGAGAGCTGTTCGAAAAAAGGGTCGATGCCTGGATGCGCGTATCGGGCTTCATGCGGCTTACGTGGAGGAGGGGCAGCTACTGGCATCGCACGCTGCGCAGCTCCGAGCCGGAGCTGGACCTGTCGGCCCCGGCCTTGGCCTGCTACCGCGCCGGAGCGAAGGCGATGGAGGAGCTTGACTACGAGAGCGCGTCGGTCTGGCTCCGTCTCGCCGAGCTCGCCGTCTCCTGCGAGCGCCAGCTCGGAAGACGGCTGGATCCGGATCTGCGCTGGCTGCCGAGGCTTCAGCTGGCGGTCTGCGACGACCGACTCGGCCGGCCGGAGCTGGCCTGGCTCAGCAACGAAGCGGCGGCGGTCCACGCGCCGCCGGGGCAGCGCAGCATCGAGGCCAATCGGGAGATGATGGCGGAGCGCATGAGCGGGGGCGGCTCGGAGCAGCCGCTGCTGTCCGTGCTGATTCCCTCGCTGCCGGAGCGGAGCGCCTCGCTGTCCGTCCTGCTGGAGCGGCTGCGGGCCCAGGCGCACGGACGTCCGGTGGAGCTGCTGGCGCTGACGGACAACCGGCTGCGGACGACCGGAGCCAAGCGCAACGCGCTGCTGGAGCTCGCCCAAGGGAAGTTCGTCGCCTTCGTCGACGACGACGACCGGATCGCCGACGGCTATGCCGAGCGGCTGCTCGCGGCGATCCGCAGCGAGCCGGACGCGGACTGCATCGTGTTCGACGTGCGGGTGCACGCGGACGGATCGCCTTCCCGCCTATGCCGGTACGGAATCGAGCTGGATCATGGCAGCGACGCGGAGGGGTATACCCGCAAGCCCAACCATCTGATGGCCTACCGCCGGGAGCTGGCGCTGCGGCATCGGTACCTGGACATCGGCTACGGCGAGGATGACGAATGGGCTGCGCGCGCCAGCGCCGACATCGTGGTCCAGCATCGGATCGAGGCGGTGCTCTACGAGTACGATTGGGCGCCCAAGCCGCTGTCCTGGTACGGAGCCGCCCGCTCGCCGTCTTGAGCGCGCGGCCTCGGTCCGGGCCGTATGCTGGCGCCCCTCGGCGCTCCTCATTCCGGCGGGCCGGCTTTTCGGCTCTGCTCGCGGTAAGCGCCGGGCGAGGCGCCCATCCGCGCCCGGAAAGCATGATGGAAGTGGCTGAGGCTCGAAAATCCGCAATAATCCGCGATTTGGGACGCGGTATGGTCCGAGCCGGCGAGCAGCTCCCGCGCATGCTCGAGCCGCAGCTCCATCAGATAGCGATGGGGCGGAAGCCCGAAGCGCTCGCGGAAGACGGCCCGGAAGCGGGACGTCGACAGATGGGCGCGCCGGGCCAGCTCCTCGATGTCCAGCGGGTCGGCCAGATGGAAGGAGAAGTAGGACGGAATCCAGTCCAGCTGAGGGCGGCCCGGCTTGGAAGCGGCGGGATGCGCGTGATCCTGCAAGACGAGGTGCACGAGCCGGGTGGCCGCCGCTTGCGCCTTCAGCTTGGACAGCGGGTCGCGGTCCTGCCAGCTTTCCACCATCTCGAGAAGGAGATGCCGGTAGAGATGGGGCTTCTGCGGCTGCAGCAGGACGGGGATGGCGATGCCGTCGAAGTCGTTCAGCCTCGGCTGCATCAGGTGGGCAAATGAAGCGAGGTCCAGCTGGCCCGGCCGCGTAGGAAAGCTTTTTTCCCGTTGGGGCTCATAGAAGATATCCATATGCGCAAAAGGCGTCTCGTTGGCCCCGTCCGCCCTCAGATCGTGGACCGTGCCCGGCTGGAGCAGGCAGAACTGGCCTTCCTCGAACCGATGGCTCGTCCCGTCGGCCACGACATGGAGCTCGCCCTTGCGGATGTAGATGAACAGGTAGTCGAGCAGCTTGCGGAAGGGGAAATAATATGCCGGGCGGACGGCGAAGTCGCTTTCCCGGATGTAGGGGACGATCGGAAGGGCGGCGGAGTCGGGAAGCAGGTCCATGGCGGCTCCTTTCGCAAGTCAGTCATTTTAGGCAACTCCAATCATCATGCCATGCACATACAGGAAAGTAAAATCGCGATAAACTCCTTTATGAAAGCGATTTTACCGATAAGGAGCGCGAAAGCCATGAGCATAGGGAACCAACTTCCGGAGCTGAACGACACGGTGGAGCTGTCTGCCGCCGAGCGGGAAGGCTATCTTCGCGACGGTCATGCGATCATCCGGCAGCTGGCGCGGCCGGATGAGATCGCCGCCTACCGCGAGGTGATCGGCGAGGTCGTGCGGGAGCACAACTATCACACCAAGCCGCTGGAGGAGCGCGATACGTACGGCAAGGCCTTCATCCAGATCGGCAACGTCTGGGAGCTGAGCGAGGCGGCTCGAAGGTTCGTGTTCGCCCGCCGCTTCGCCAAAGCCGCCGCCGACCTGATGGGCGTGCCTGCGGTGCGCATCTACCATGACCAGGCCTTGTTCAAGGAGCCGGGCGGCGGGCATACGCCCTGGCATCAGGATCAGATCTACTGGCCGCTCGATACGGACAAGACGATCACGCTCTGGATGCCGCTCGTACCGGTGCCCGAGGAGGTCGGCTCGATGACCTTCGTGTCGGGCTCCCACAAGAACGGCTACATTTCCAAGCAGGAGATATCGGACGAGTCGCATCGGACGCTGAAGGCCTATATCGAGCAAAAAGGACTGCCGCAGATCAACTACGGCGCGATGGCGGCAGGCGACGCCACGTTCCACGCCGGCTGGACGCTGCACAGCGCGCCGGGCAACCCGACGAGCCTCATGCGCGAGGTCATGACCGTCATCTACATCGCCGACGGGCTGACGATCGCCGAGCCGGACAGCGGCGCGCGCCGGAGCGATCTGGCCCGCTGGTTCCCCGAGCTCTCGCCGGGAGATGCCGCCGCGAGCCGGCTCAACCCGATTTTGTATCCATAATCAAGCCGGCCGCAGCCGGACTCAAAGGCGCAGAAAGGGGAAAGCCGATGAAGCTGCTGTTTTTCAAAGCGCTGTGGGGGATGGAGGGAACGTTGGAGGACAAGCTGTCCCGTGCCGCCGCCCATGGCTATGCGGGGGTCGAGATGCCTCTGCCGCCGGTCGGAGAGGAGGCGCTGCTGGAGGCGCTGCTGGAGCGGCACGGACTGCAGCTGATTCTGCAGCTGTTCACGGACGGCGATCATGTCGCCTCGTTCCGGCAGCAGATGGAGCGGGCGGCGGCGTTCCGGCCGACGGCGATCGTGTCGCACAGCGCGCGCGACGCCATGCCGGAGGAGGAGCAGGACCGCTTTTTCGACGCGGCGCTGGAGATCGAGCGGAGGCATGGAGCGGCCGTCTGCCATGAGACGCATCGCGGGCGCGCGATGTTCACGCCGTGGACGACGTCGCGGCTGCTGCGCAAGTTTCCCGAGCTGAAGCTGGCGGCCGACTTCAGCCACTGGATGGCCGTATGCGAGTCGCATCTGGAGAATCAGCAGGACCATCTCGAGCAGGCGATCGCCCGCTCCTTCCATATCCATGGGCGGATCGGCCATCCCCAAGGCCCGCAGGTGCCGCATCCCGCCGCGCCGGAATACGCCCGCGAGCTGGAGCTGTTCACGGGCTGGTGGCGGGACATCGCGGCCGTCCGGAGAGCTGCCGGCAGCCCGCAGCTTACGTTCACGGCGGAGTTCGGCCCGCCCGGCTACTTGCCGACGCTCCCTTTCACCCGGCAGCCGGTGGCCGACCTGTGGGAGCTCAACGAATGGATGCGGGAGCATGCCCGCGAGCGGCTGCAGGGCTGAGCGTTTCGGAGCCTGCCGCGCGCCGCGCGTCTGCCCTTTTGCGGCAAAATCGCGTTTCCTCCGGTCCCGGACCGGAGGAAACGCGATTTTTTTTGCAGATGCCGGATTCCGGCATCAGCCGCGGGCATAATGCGCTTGCAGCTCCGCGAGCCTGCCGCGCAGCAGCCCGATCGCGGGATGCTCTCCTTTCTTTCGGAGCGGCGACGCCGAGTCCGGCCGAGTGGCCGAACGATACGGACGGGCAGCCCGCGGCCAGCTCCGCCCACCATTTCCACACGCCGAAGTCGCCGATCCTCACCTCGATGTCATGCAGCAGCAGCAGCCCGCCGGGAGCGAGCTTGGGCAGCCACGTCTCGCAGTCGTGGCGGACGGCCTCGTACGTGTGGAGCCCGTCGATATGCAGGATGTCGATGGAGTCGTCGGCGAACCGGCCGCACGCCTCGTCGAACGAAGCGCGGACGAGCCGGGCGCCCGGATAGAGAGCGGCGGCGCGGCTGGCGAGCTCATAGACGCCGTGGCCGTAGCGGCCGGCATGGGCATCGCCCTCCCATGTATCGACGGCATGCAGCGCTGTATCCGCCAGCCCGAGATCCTTGGCCGCCTGGCAAAAGCTGAAAAAGGAAGCGCCGTAATGGGTGCCGAGCTCGACGACGGCGGCCGGGCGCAGGTTGGCGACGAGGTCGTAGCCGAAGGCGAGATGGCCGCGCCAGGCGGACTCGCTGCGGAACAGGGGCGAAAGCCTTTCAAACTCAAAATCGGGCTCGTGCAGCGTCCAGGTTTCCTTCATGGCTTCAGGCTCCTTTCGCGTGGAGACGCTGCTTCTACCGTATGAAGGAAATCCCACGGGTAGACGGGGATTGGTCTCATTCCGCCCGGGACGGGTAAACTGAAAGAGAGAGCGGATACAGAAGGAAGGAGGCGGCCTGTAAGTGATCAAAATCGTGCTTGTCCGCCATGGGCAAAGCGAGTACAACGAGCAGAACCGGTTCACCGGCTGGACCGACGTCGATCTGACCGAGCGGGGCAAGGAGGAGGCGAGGAGAGCGGGAGCGATCCTCCGCCAGAACAAGTTCGTCTTCGACATCGCCTGCACGTCGGTGCTGAAGCGGGCGATCCGCACGCTCTGGATCATGCAGGACGAGATGGGGCTGCTGTGGATTCCGACCGACAAGACGTGGATGCTCAACGAGCGCCATTACGGCGCCCTGCAGGGGCTCAACAAGGAGGAGACGGCCCGCAAGTACGGGGAGGAGCAGGTGCATCTGTGGCGGCGCTCGGTGAGCGTGCGTCCTCCCGCGCTGGACAAGTCCGATCCGAGGTACGAGGGGACGGATCCGAAGTACAAGGCGATCGCGGACCGGGTGCCGGTGACGGAGAACCTCGACGACACGGAAGAGCGGGTGCTCGCCTACTGGCGGGAAAAGGTGGAGCCGTCGCTGCACGAGAACCGGCGGGTGCTGCTCGTCGCGCACGGCAATACGATCCGCGCGCTCGTCCGCTACCTGGACGACATCCCGGGCGACGGCATCGCGACGCTCAACATTCCGACCGGCACGCCGCTCGTCTACGAGCTGGACGACAGCCTGCGGCCGATCCGCCATTATTATTTGGAGGAAAACGAGCGCAAGGTGCGCAGCGACGCCGAGGCGGCAGAGGGAGCGCCGGACGTGCGCTCCGAATGATTGGCCGCGAAGCGGGAAGGCCGGGCCGGCCTTCCCGCTTTTTTGCCGCGCGCCGGCGGATCATCCGGACAGGGCGTTGCTCCTGCTCCGAACCGACGCTTCGACCCGCTTGGGCAGTCATGCTTTAATTGACGAATGGAACAAAGGGACTTAAACTGGTGGTACTGAGTTTTACATTTGGTAAAGTTATTGGTGAAAAAATGCTTGTCTTTTCCATTTCATACACGAAAAGGGGATCTGAAATGAACAAGAGAATGTTGGCGGCGGCACTCGTGTCGCTCGCGCTCGTCGCCTCCGGCTGCGGCGCCAAATCGAGCAACGAGGGCGGCGCGGCGAGCCCGTCTCCGACGGCGGCGGCAAACGCCGACGGCAAGTCCTATACGATCGCGATCTCGCAGATCGTCGAGCATCCGTCGCTCGACGCGACGCGCCAAGGCTTCCTCGACGCGCTCAAGGACGCGGGCATCGTCGAGGGCGACAACCTCAAGGTCGACTTCGACTCGGCTCAGGGCGACCAGAGCAACAACCTGTCGATCGCGCAGAAGATCGCCGGCAGCAAGGCGGATCTGGCGCTCGGCATCGCGACGCCGTCGGCGCAGGCGCTCGTGGAGAACGTGACCGCGATCCCGGTGCTGTTCGCCGCCGTCACCGATCCGGTCGCCTCCGAGATCGTGCCGAGCCTGGACAAGCCGGGCGGCAACGTCACCGGCGCCTCCGATACGAATCCGGCGGCAGTCGTGCAGCTGATGGACTTCATCGCCTCCGACTTCCCGAACGTGAAGAGCGTCGGCATGGTCATCAACGAGGGCGAGTCCAACGCGGTCATCATGGCCGACAACGCCGAGCAGGCGCTCGCCAAGCATGACATCAAGCTGGTCAAGGCGCCCGTCACGAACACCTCCGAGGTGAAGCAGGCCGCCGAATCGCTGATCGGCAAGGCCGACGCGCTGTTCATCGCCCTCGACAACATGGTCGTCAGCGGCGTGGACTCCATCATCGAGGTCGCCAATGCCAACAAGATCCCGTTCTTCTCCAGCGACCGCGACACGGTCGAAAAGGGCGCCTTCGCCACGGTCGGCTTCAAATACTACGACCACGGCTACCAGGTCGGCCAAATGGCCGCCGAGGTGCTCAAGGACGGCAAAAATCCCGGCGACATGCCGGTCAAGATGCAAGAGAAGCTTGATCTGATCCTCAATCTCAAAGCCGCTGAAGCCCAAGGCATCGCGGTGACCGACGCCATGAAGAGCCAGGTGAAGGATCCGGAAGCGAATATTATCCAATAAGAGGTGTTTCAGCCGTGTCGATCATGTCCCTCGTCTCCTTCAACGGAGCGCTTGAGCTCGGACTCATCTATGCCTTGATGGCGCTCGGGGTCTACATCACGTACCGCATCCTTGATTTTCCCGATCTGACCGTGGACGGCAGCTTCACGACCGGAGCCGCCATCTCGGTGCTGATGATCAGCCACGGGCAATCGCCCCTGCTGGCTACGCTCGCCGGCATGGCGGGGGGCATGGCGGCAGGCGCCTGCACGGGCCTGCTCCATACGAAGGGCAAGATCAACGGCCTGCTGGCCGGCATCCTCATGATGATCGCCCTGTACAGCATCAACCTGCGCATCATGGGCAAGCCGAACCTGCCGGTCAAGGTCCAGGACAGCCTGTTCGGCGGCTTCATCAAGTCCGATGCCTGGACGATCGGCGGCATCTCGTGGCTGTATCTGGCGGTGCTCGCCGTCGTCGCGGGCTTCGTCTGGCTGCTGCTGTTCGCCTTCCTCAAGACCGACCTGGGCCTGTCGCTGCGCGCGACCGGCGACAACAAGCGCATGATCCGCAGCTTCGGCGGCAACACCGACCGGACGACGATCATCGGCGTCAGCCTCTCCAACGGGCTCGTCGCGCTCTCCGGGGCGCTGATCGCCCAGGATGCCGGCTTCGCCGACATCAGCATGGGCATCGGCATGATCGTCATCGGCCTGGCGTCGGTCATCATCGGCGAGGCGATCTTCGGCGCCCGCGGCGTGCTCGGCACGACGCTCGCCGTCGTCGTCGGCGCGGTCGTCTACCGCGTCGTCATCGCGGCCGCGCTGAACGCGGACTGGCTCCATCTCAAGAGCTCCGATCTCAAGATCATCACGGCGGCGATCGTCATCGTGGCGCTCGTCGTGCCGACGGCCAACCGGGCGCTCAAGCAGCGGCGCCAGGCGCGGCGCCGCACGGCGGAGATCGCCTCCGCCTCGGCCAAGGGAGGGAAATGACATGCTGACGATCCGATCCGCTTCCAAGCTGTTCAATCCCGGCACCGTCGACGAGAAGGTCGCTCTGATGGACGTCAACCTGCATCTGGACAAGGGCGACTTCGTCACTGTCATCGGCAGCAACGGCGCCGGCAAGTCGACGCTCATGAACCTCATCTCCGGCGTCATGAAGCCCGATCTCGGCTCCGTGTCGATCGGCGGCACGGACATCACCGTCCGCTCCGAAGCGCAGCGCAGCCGCTGGATCGGCCGCGTGTTCCAGGATCCGATGGCCGGCACCGCGCCGAACATGACGATCGAGGAAAATCTCGCGATGGCGTACAACCGGGGCCGCAAGCGCGGCCTCAGCTGGGCGGTGACGAGCCGCCGCCGCGCCGTATTCCGCGCGCAGCTGTCCAAGCTCGGCATCGGCCTGGAAAATCGGCTCACCGCCAAGGTCGGCCTGCTGTCGGGCGGCGAGCGCCAGGCGCTCAGCCTGCTGATGGCGACGTTCACCGAGCCGGACATCCTGCTGCTCGACGAGCATACGGCGGCGCTCGACCCGGCCCGCGCCGAGCTGATCACGCGGCTGACGGAGACGCTCGTGCGCGAGATGAACCTGACGACGCTCATGGTCACGCACAACATGGAGCAGGCGATCCGCCTCGGCAACCGCCTCATCATGATGGACAAGGGCCGCATCATCCTCGACATCCCGGCCAGCCGCAAGGACGGCCTCACCGTCCAGCGGCTGCTCGGCGAGTTCGAGCAGATCAGCGGCCAAAAGCTGGCCGACGACCGGCTCGTGCTCGGCTGACAGACAGACAGGCGTTCCAGGCCCGCCCTCGCAGGCGGCCTGGACGCTTTTTTTGATTGAAGCGACGCGCTTCGGGCAAGGCTGAGCAGGGAAGGGCCGGCGCCGCCCGGCAGAAGCGTCGAGGGGGACGATTCCGGCATGCGATGGGGGAAGTTTTCGTCCGTTCATGCATGATTAAGGATTTCTGCCGAAGGATGAGGTATAATTAGGCATCATTTTGCCTCGGGCTCAGAGTAGGAGTGAAAGCTATGTTCAAGCAGCAGCCGATACTCGGCATCGTCGTGCCGTGCTACAACGAGGAGGAAGTGCTGGAGCTGACCGTCGTCGAGCTGGACGCGGTGCTGGCCGGCCTGGAAAAGGAAGGGCTCGTGTCTCCGGAGAGCTTCATCCTGTTCGTCAACGACGGCAGCCGGGACCGCACCTGGCCGCTCATCGCCGATCTCAAGGAGCGCTACCGCCGCGTCTCCGGCCTCAATCTGGCCGGCAACGTCGGCCATCAGAGCGCCTTGCTGGGCGGCCTCATGACGGCGCGGCGCCATGCCGACTGCCTCGTCAGCATCGACGCCGACCTGCAGGACGACGTCCGCGTCATCCGCGACATGGTGCTGCGCTACCGCGAAGGCTGCGACATCGTCTACGGCGTGCGCAGCAGCCGGCAGCGCGACACCTGGTTCAAGCGCACGACCGCCGAAGGCTTTTACAAGGTGATGGAAGGCCTCGGCTTGCGCATCGTGAACAACCACGCCGACTACCGGCTCATGAGCCGCCGCGCGCTGGACGAGCTGTCCCGCTTCTCCGAGGTCAACATCTTCCTGCGCGGCATGGTGCCGATGCTCGGCTACCAGACCGGCATCGTCTATTACGAGCGGCTCGAGCGGGCGGCGGGAGAGTCCAAGTATCCGCTCAAAAAGATGATCAGCTTCGCGCTGGAGGGAATCACCTCGCTGTCGGTGAAGCCGATCCGGATGGTGACGGCGGCGGGCTTCGCCGTGTTCGCCGTCAGCATCGTCATGGCCATCTACGGCATCGTCTCCAACCTGACGGGCCGGGCGGTCAGCGGCTGGTCGTCGCTCATCGTCTCGCTCTGGTTCATCGGCGGGGTGCAGCTGCTCTCGATCGGCCTGATCGGCGAGTACATCGGCAAGATCTACCGCGAGGTGAAGCGTCGCCCGCTGTACATCGTCGAGCGGGAGCTGCCTCCGGCCGTGCGGCGGAGGGGCGAGGGCGCGGTTCGCGAGCAAGACGAGGCAGAGCAGGAAGGGGCATCTGCCGCTCCTGCTCCTGCCTTGTACTAGGGGGTGCCAGGCTTGAACGAACGCATCAAGCTCGAATATGCCGCGGCCGCGGCCGCGATCGGCATCCTGATCGGGCTGCTGTTCGCCTCGCCGTTCGTCGGCATGGCCGACAACGGCGATTTCCTGCGCGTGCTCATGACGGCGGGGCTCGACTACAATCCGGCGGCCGTCAGCTACGAGGACCGGTTTTTCGGCTGGGCCAACTCGGTGTTCGCCTACGAAGGCCTTCGCGGCGCCTACATCACCTCCCAGCTGATTCCGGTCTACATCGCCCGCTCGTTCGGCTGGCTGTACGACCAGACGCTGTTCAACGTGCGCTTTCTCGGCGCGGTCTACTCGGCGCTGCTCGTCTCCGCCGTCTTCCTGATCGTCCGCTCCGGCAGGCGGCATAGCCTGTCCGCGGCGCTCATGCTGGCGGCGGGGCTGCTGTTCGTATTCCTCGACGTCCGGTATGTCGCGTATTTCAACTCGTTCTTCGCGGAGCCGGTGTCGCTGCTCTTCCTGCTGCTCACGGCCGCGACTGGCCTGAGGCTGGCTCAGCAGGACAAGCCGACGACCGGGGCGGCGCTGCTCTTCTTCGTCTGCGCGTTCATGCTCGCGACGGCCAAGCTGCAGAATACGCCGATCGGCATCGTGCTGGCGCTGTACGGCCTGCGGCTGCTCCCGCTGCGCTGGGACCGGGCGTGGCGGCGCTGCGTGCTGTGGGGCTGCTCGACGCTGTTCCTGCTGTCCGCGCTGCTCTACGCGTTCGCGCCGGATGGGCTCAAGCATATCAACCTGTACCAGACCGTCTTTTTCGGCATCCTCAACGAATCGCCGGACGTCAAGGGCGACCTGCGCGATCTCGGCCTGCCGGAGAAGCTGGCGGTCAACGCGGGCACGAACTTCTTCCAGACGGACGCCCCGATCAAGCAGGAGGCGCCGGAGATGAAGGAGGACTTTTACGACCGCATGTCGCATGGCAAGGTGATGCTGTTCTACGCGACGCATCCGCAGCGGCTGATCGGCCTGCTCGACCGGGCGGCCGAGCGGGGCGTGCAGCTGAAGATCAGCTATCTCGGCAACTACGAAAAGAGCGAGGGCAAGCCGGCGCTCGCGCTCAGCGAGCGCTACAGCGGCTGGAGCCGGCTCAAGGCGGAGTTCATGCCGCGCTCGCTGTGGTTCGTGGCGCTCTTCTACCTGCTCTACGCAGCCGTCTGCGTCGTCGAATGGCTGCGCGCCCGCAGCACGGCGGGCCGCATGACGGCGGAGCTGATGCTGCTCGTCGCGTTTGTCGGCGTCTTCTCGTTCGTCATCCCCGTCGTCGGAGACGGGCTGGCCGACCTGGAGAAGCATCTGTTCCTCTACAACGCGGCCTCCGACATGATGCTCGTCGCCGCCGCCGCATGGCTCGTCCACCGGATCGCCGGCCTGATCGGCGGACGGCGCCGCCGCAGCGGCTACGGATCGTACCGCTATTAAGCTCGGGCGCTCATGCGCGCGAATGCCAAAGAACGTCCCCGCCAGCCTGGCGGGGACGTTCTTTTTGTTGGGAAGGAGACTGGCGCGCCGCGTCTCTTGGCTTCGTGGCCCCGCAAGGGAAAAAGTTCCCTTGTTCGCCGCGTCTCTCATGGAGAGCTTACGCCTGGCCCGGGCCGGGGCCGCGGGAGATTCCGGCTCCGGTGCGGAGCTTGTACGCCATGAGCGCCATCTCCAGGCCGATCCGCTTGTGAGGCTCGCGGAACGGATCGCCGATCAGCTCGTTCAGCCGCTCCATCCGGTTGTAGAGCGTCTGCCGGTGGATGAACAGCCGCCGCGCCGTCTCGTGCTTGGAGCCGAAGCATTTGAGGTACATGTCCAGCGTCTCGAGCAGCTGCCGGCGGGCTTCCTTCTCCAGCTGCAGGATCGGGCCGAGATGGTCCTGTACGTAGCCGCCCAGCAGCTGCGCGTCCGGTATCGCCTGCAGCAACTGATAAGCGCCGAGCTCGTGGTAAAAGACGGCCTCTCCAAGCTCCGGCACGCGCCGCGCGATCTCGAGCGCCTGGCCGGCCTCGCGGAACGCGGCGGGCGCGTCGAGCAGCGCTCCGCGGGCTTTGCCCGCGGCGGCGCGCAGCCGCATGCCGCCGAGCTGCTCGCCGGCGTAGCGCAGCGCGTCCTCGAGCACGCGCCGCGCGCCGCCGAGCAGCCGCTGCTCGGCGGCGGCGAACGAGCCGTCCGCCAGCAGCAGCAGCCGCGTCAGCGAGGCCGACTCCGCGTGCAGGCTGCCGCGCAGTCCGTGCTTGCGCAGCAAGGTGCGCAGCAGCACGGGCAGGTCGCGCGCCGCTCCCTCGAGCCGGTCGCCGCGATCCTCGCCGTCGTCGGCATCGAGCTCGAGCAGCAGCGCGAGCGCGGCGCCGGCGCCGCCGGCAGGCAGGCCGGCGAGCGAGCGGGCCTGCTCCTCGCTGCGGGCTTTTCCCTCCATCAGCTCAGGGATGAGGCGGTCCTGGCGGCGCGCGTCATGCTCGCGGCTGAACTGCGTGCGCAGCGTCAGCGCGGCCGCGGCGGAGGCGGCCGCCTCCAGATAGGGCGAGCGCAGCTCCGCCTCCTCGGCGTCCTCGACGACGAGCCCGACGGCGGCCAGCAGCTGGCCGTAGCCGAGCACCGGGCGCAGCAGCAGCTGCCCGCCCTGCTCCAGCGGCAGCAGCAGCGGAGCGCGCCCGTCGCCGAAGCGCCCCGCCTGCTCCAGTTCGCGCACATCGAGCCCGGCCAGCTCGCGCAGCTCCGGCTCGGCGGCGAGCGGCGGGTGATGCCGGTCGGGCTCCAGCAGCGAGTAGAACAGCGTCTGCCGGCCGGTGTCGGCATGCAGCAGGCGCAGCACGGCGGCGATGTCGCTGTGCTGCAGCGTCAGCTGCTGCAGCCGCCGCGCGAAGCGGTCGGCCGCATCCTGCTGCCCGCGCCGCCGGCCGAGGATGAGGGCGTGGATATCCTGGGTAATATCGGAGAAGCGGACCGGCCGGTCAAAGACGATGACGGGAAAGCCATGCTCCTCCGCCAGCTCCAGCACTTCCTCCGGCACTTCGTCGATGCTCGTGCCGAGCTCGAGGATGAGGCCGGCCGCTTCCTGCACGATCAGCTGGCGGACATAGTCGAGCCGATCCTGGATCGACTGTTTGAGCCACAGTCCTGTGGTAAGAATAAGATCATGGCGGCTGACGAAAGGCGCGTTGCGCACGATCTCGATCACATGCACCCACCCGACCGGACGGCCGATCCCCAGGCCGCCCGCGGCCAGCCTGGCGCCTGCGAACAAGGGGCGCTGCAGGATGTCCCGTACTTGCAAGTCCGTCACGTTCATGGAGGGACAACACCTTTCCGTGGAGCATATAGTTGAAGCAAGGAGACGCCTTCCGGTTCATGTCAGCTATCGGCAACACGTCGACCCGCGGCGGCGAAAGCTTCGACAACGTGTAAGATGCCGCCCGTCCCGCGCTGCCGTACCATAGAAAAAGGAAAACAACCCTATTATAGACGAGGTGCCTGTCCCATGAAAATCGGAATTCCGAAGGAAATCAAAAACAACGAGAACCGCGTCGCTCTTACCCCGATGGGAGCGGCCGAGCTGATCCGGGCCGGCCATAGCGTGCTGATCGAGCGCGGCGCAGGCGAGGAGAGCGGATTCGCCGACGCGCTGTACGAGGCGGCCGGCGCGTCGATCGCGCCGGAAGCGGCGGAGGTATGGGGCAGGAGCGAGATGGTGATGAAGGTGAAGGAGCCGCTGCCGGCCGAATACGGCTTCTTCCGGGAAGGGCTGCTGCTGTTCGCCTATCTGCATCTGGCGGCCGAGCCGGAGCTGGCGGAGGCGCTGCGCGCGTCGGGCGTGACGGCGGTCGCCTACGAGACGATCCGCGTGAACGGCGCGCTGCCGCTGCTCGCGCCGATGAGCGAGGTGGCCGGCCGGATGGCGGTGCAGGTCGGCGCGCAGATGCTGGAGAAGGCCTACGGCGGCAAGGGCAAGCTGCTGTCCGGCGTGACCGGCGTGAAGCGCGGCAAGGTGACGGTCATCGGCGCGGGCATCGCCGGCACGAGCTCGGTGCAGCTGGCGGTCGGCCTTGGCGCGGACGTGACCGTGCTCGACACGAACACGAACCGGCTGCGCGAGCTGGCGCTCGTCTTCGGCAGCCGCCTGCAGACGCTGCAGTCGACGACGCACAATCTGGCGGAGTCGGTGCGCGAGTCGGATCTCGTCATCTCGACCGTGCTCATCCCAGGCGGCAAGGCGCCGAAGCTCGTCACCGAGGAGATGGTGCGCTCGATGGAGAAAGGCTCCGTCATCGTCGACGTGGCGATCGACCAGGGCGGCAGCGTCGAGACGATCGACCGCATCACGACGCATGACGATCCGGTATTCGAAAAGCATGGCGTGCTGCACTACGCCGTCGCCAACATCCCTGGCGCGGTGCCGTACACATCGACGATGGCGCTCACGAACGCGACGCTGCCGTTCGCGCTGCAGCTCGCCTCGCTCGGCGCCGCGGCCGCGATCCGCGCCTCGCAGCCGATCCGCGAGGGCGTCAACGCGATGGGCGGCCATATCACCTACGAGGCGGTCGCCCGCGACCTCGGCTATACGTATAAGCCGGTGCTGGAGCTGGTGTAGCGGACTCGTCCGCATGTGAAGCGAGCAGGTCCATCGGGAGCAGGATGGGATGCGTCCTCACTTCCTCTGGACTGGCGGCGCCGGGGAGCGGAAAGTGCCTCGGTTCGCGCAGAACGTGCGCATCGGCTCCACGAGGGAGCGGAAAGTGCCTCGGCTCGCGCAGAACGTGCGCATCGGCTCCACGAGGGAGCGGAAAGTGCCTCGGTTCGCGCAGAACGTGCGCATCGGCTCCATGAGGGAGCGGAAAGTGCCTTGGCTCGCGCAGAACGTGCGCATCGGCTCCATGAGGGAGCGGAAAGTGCCTCGGCTCGCGCAGAACGTGCACATCGGCTTCACGAGGGAGCGTAAAGTGCCTCGGTGCGCGCAGAACGTGCGCATCGGCTCCACGAGGGAGCGGAAAGCGCCTTGGCTCGCGCAAAACGTGCACATCGGCTCCACGAGGGAGCGTAAAGTGCCTCGGCTCGCGCAGAACGTGCGCATCGGCTCCATGAGGGAGCGTAAAGTGCCTCGGCTCATGCCAGTGGTTTCCATACACGCTCCAGCGGCCCGAAAAAGCCCCTCTCGCATCGCGAGAGGGGCTTTTGGTCGGTCGGCGGAAGCGCGGTCCGCGACATGCGGGCTGCCGTCGCGTCCGACGCTTCGTCCTCGCGAGCCGATCCACTACCGGCTGCGGCGGAAGCGCAAGCCGCCCTTCCGCTACCGGCTGCGCGGGCCTGGAGCCGCCGAAGGGCCGCCGATGCGGATCGAGACAGCTTCTCCCGGGAGCGAGCGGCTCGGACGCGGGGCGGCGCCAGGGCGGGAGCCGCCGCTTTTTTCGGCCATCGCCTGCTTGAACGATTCGGCGACCTGATGGATGACGTCGCCGACGTCATGAGCGCTGTCCAGCAGCGGATCGACCGTCGTGATGCGGCCTTTCACCTCGCGGATCGTGCTGTTCGCCGTCCGGACGAGGGAGGTCGCTTCGCCCGCGAGCGGATCGATCCGGCTCCGCAGCTCGGCTACGGTCTGCTGCACCTCGTCGAGCGTCGAGCGGAGCTTGCGCAGCGACTGGATGCCGAACCAGGCGACTGCGGCCAGGGACAGGGAGGCGAGTGCGGCGCTTGCTCCGGCGAGCGTCATCGCTTACTCTCCCGCCGGCGGGATCGGCACGATCAGCTCCTGCGCCGGAGCGGGAGCGTCGACCGTGCTCTCGCCGGGCCGCGGACCGATCAGCACCCGCACGTCCTCGGCCGCTGCGCCCGATGCGGCTCCGGCCGCGGCGGCGGATTCCTCCCGCACCCGGTTCAGGCGGACGGCGCGGTCCGCCGAGCCGGGAGCCGCGGCCTCGTCGCGCAGCCGGCCCCCGTCCAGCGCTATCGCCTCTGCTGCCGCCGATTCGGCGGCAGCCCCTTCGAGCGAGCCGCATGCCGTCACGATCCGCTCCGCCAGCGCCTGATTGCCTGCGTCGGCCGTAGCGATGACGAGCACATGATCCTGTTCGACGAGCGTCCGGTACTGCTCCGCTTGATGATCCGGGATGCCGAGGCCGGCGAGGCCGCCGACAAGCGTGCCGGCGCTGCCGCCGAACGCCGCTCCGGCCAGCACCGTAGCGATCGGCCCGGCCGCCAGCAGCGGCCCGATGCCGGGCACGAACAGCAAGCCCGCCGTCGCCAGCACGCCCGCCGCCCCGCCGAGCACGGCCCCGGCCAGCCCTCCGGACACCATGCCCTCCGAAGCGTTCGTTCCCGTCTGCGACTCGACCCGGCATACCTCCTCGCGGGTCCGCCGTATGACCGACAGCTGCTCCTTGCTCCAGCCGGCGGCCTTCAGCTCCTCCATCGCATGCAGCGCATCCTTCTCCGCTCGGAATATCCCTACCACTGGTGCCGTCATCTCGATTCCTCCTCGGTTGGTCGAATGTCCTCTCTGTCAGCTCGAGCTACTCAGAACATCACCAAGGGGACAAGCGGCGCAAACAAGGCGGACGGGCAGGGCGGCAACATTTCTTTTAGAACCGGAAATTACTTCGCGTCCTCGAGCAGATGCTCGCCGGCGATGCCGGGCGAGGTCATCGCGTACGGATCGAGGATCTCGGTCATCTCCTCCGGCGTGAGCAGGCCGCGCTCGAGGATCAGCTCGCGGATCGTCAGGCCGGTCGCGAGCGCCTCCTTGACGAGCTGGGCCGCCACCTCGTACCCGAGATGCGGGTTGAGCGCGGTGACGATGCCGAACGAGTTCGCGACATAGCTTTCGCAGCGCTCGCGGTTCGCCTGCATGCCCTCGACGGCATGGCGGAGGAACACGTCGACGCCGTTGCGCAGAATCTTGAGCGACTGCAGCAGGTTGAAGGCGATGACCGGACCCATGACGTTGAGCTCGAACTGTCCCGCCTCGCATGCCATGCACAGCGTATGGTCGTTGCCCATCACCTGGAAGGCGACCTGGTTGACGACCTCGGCCATGACGGGATTGACCTTGCCCGGCATGATCGACGAGCCCGGCTGGCGCGGCGGCAGCGACAGCTCGGCCAGGCCGACGCGCGGACCGGAAGCCATCAGGCGGATGTCGTTGCAGATTTTGGACAGGTTGACCGCGCATACCTTGAGGGCGGCCGACAGCTCGGTGTAGGCGTCGCTGTTTTGCGTGGCGTCGACGAGATCGTCGGCGGCGCGGATCGGCAGCCCCGTCTGCTCCTGCAGATGGGCGATGACGGAGGAAATGTACTCCGGCTTGGCGTTGAGGCCGGTGCCGACCGCCGTCGCGCCCATGTTGACGGTCAGCGCATGAAGGGCCGCGCTGCGGATGCGACCGATGTCGCGGCCGAGCACGGCGGCGTAGGCGCCGAATTCCTGGCCGAGGCGGATCGGCACGGCATCCTGCAGATGCGTGCGGCCCATTTTGATGACGCTGTCGAACTCGTCGCGCTTGGCGAGGAAGCCGTCCTGCAGCGCCTGCAGCGCCTCGAGCAGATGCTGGGTCAGCGTATAGGCGGCGATGCGCAGCGCGGTCGGGATCGCGTCGTTCGTCGACTGCGACATGTTCACATGGTTGTTCGGGCTGCAGTGGAAGTAGTCGCCCTTTTCCCGTCCGAGCAGCTCGAGCGCCCGGTTGGCCAGCACCTCGTTCATGTTCATATTGATGGACGTCCCGGCGCCGCCTTGAATGCTGTCGACGATGAACTGGTCGAGCAGCTGCTGCTCGATCACCTCTTCGGACGCCTTCACGATCGCTTCGCCGATCGACGACTGCAGCAGATGGACGTCCATATTGGCGCGTGCGGCGGCTTTTTTCACATGGGCCAGCGCGACGAGCAGCTCCGGATGGATCGGCACGCCGGTGATCGGGAAGTTTTCGACGGCGCGGAGCGTCTGGATGCCGTAATAGGCGCTCTCCGGAACTTCTTTTTCTCCAAGAAAGTCATGCTCGAGTCTAAACGCCATCTTCTATTCATCCCTTCTGCATATCCTTCTCTCGTACAAGCCGAGGGTGAAGCCGGGCAGATTCTACCATGCGCCCCGCCTTTCCGTCAAAAGCTCGCGCTAATGCTCTGCCGCGAAACAGAAAGCGTCCTTCGCGGGCAGCAAGGCGCACGGGCGAAGGACGCAGGAGCCGGTCAAATATAACTGAGTCCGGCCGTATACGGAAACGGGAGCGGAAAGTAGGTCCGCAGCTGCCGGGCTTCGGCATCGGTCAAAGGCAAATGGCGGCTCGTCCCGCTCGAGGGGCGGGGGTCGGCCGGGCATTCCGCCGCGGCTGCGGCCGTGCCGGGCTTGCCGGTGCGGCCGGAGGCCCGAGCCCGGCTCGAAGCGCCGCCGCTCTCGCTCGCGGCCGCCGATTCGGCCTCGGCGCTGCCGCCGGAGGCGCCGGCGAGCGCGGGCAGCAGATCCGCCGAATCGCGTTCGCGCTCCGCGGCCTGCTGCCGGACGAAGGCGTCCGGACCGTCATCCGGCTCGGCGTCGGGTCCGTCGAACAGGAGCAGCGTCCAGTCGCGCGCGCTCAGCGGTATGAGGCGCCCGTCAAGCGCGAGGGCATGCTCGCCCTCGGCCAGCCGCTCGACGGTCCAGTCCGGGAGCCGGCTGCCGGCTGCCGCCGCTTTCGCCTCGAAGTATGGCTGCAGCTGCCGCCAGAGCAGCGGCAGGTTCATGATGCGGACGGTGCCTTGGTTGTGGCTGTCGGTGTAAGGATGCCCTTCCAGCAGCTGCATCATGCGGCGCTCATGGGCGGAAGCGAACAGCAGCAGGGAGGAGAGCTCCAGCTGCGCCATCGCTGCGCGCGCGAGCGGCAAGACGTCGGCGGCCTTGCCGCCCCATTCGACGACGAACGGCTCCAGGTCGGAGCCGTCCGGGATCGGTCCGGCGGCGATGACGACATAGGCGAGCAGCCGACCGGCAGCCTCGGCGACGAGCACCTCGTGATGGAAGCCGTACATCGCCGCGACCGCTTCGCTCGCCAGCTCGGACGCGAAGTCGGGGATGCTGCGCAGATAGCCGGCCGGCTTGGCGTCGGCAAGCTCCTTGAGCCGGAACCAGTCGTCGGCCGCCATCGGCCGGACGCGCATGCCCGGCGGCAGCGTCTGCGCCGCGTCCGGCGCGGCGGCGAGGCGGTAGCGGCGCACCGAGCCGAAGGCATGGCAGCCGCCCCGCCGGTAGAGGGAGCGCGTGCCGGAGACGAGCATGAGCGCCGCTTCCATCCGCTCCGCCTGATGGAACGCTTCCTGGAGCAGCACGCTGGCATGTCCCTGCCCCCGATAGTCGGGATGCGTGCAGACGGAGCCGAGCGCGCAGACGCTCAGCAGCGCGGGGCCGATCCGGATCTGATGGGGCACGAACCCGATGAACGAGACGAGGCGGCCCTCCTCGGCGATGCCGATCGACAAGCCGATCGCCGGATCGAAGATGCGGGGAAAGCTCGTCCCCATCGAGGGCTCGCCTTCCTCGCGGAAAATCCGGTCGGCGAGGGCGACGGCCTCGTTCAGCTCCTGTCGGTTCAGGCGCTTGCGCAGCTGCTTCATGCGGACTCACTCCTTTGGCGGCAAGAATGCGGATGGAGAGATATATGGCGCGAAGGGGCTTCCATCCATTCCAAATCTAGAAACCTATCATATGCTATCCTATCCTCGTTGGAAAGGAGGGTTCCTATGTCCCGCTTCCTTGATCTTAAGACTAGCCAGAACGCCAGCTTCGCGAACTCGATCGCAATTCCGATCACGATCATCAACGAAGATCAGCTTATCGCCCAGCAGACGCTCGACCTGACTGCCGGAGTCTCAGGTCAGACGCGGGTCGATTTTGTCGGCATGATGGCCATCCAGCTCGGCTTGCTGCCGGTGGCGACGACGGTGACGATCAGCGTCGTGCGCGGCACGCTGCCGACGGATACGCTTGTCTTCTCCGCTGCCCAGGTGCTCGACATCAGCCTGCTCGGACCGCAGCTCATCAATATCGCCGGCTCCGACTTCTTCGCTCCGAACGCCGTCCAGACCTACACCGTATTCGCCTCGGTCTCGGCTCTCGGCGCCACGCGCGTCGGACCGGAAAGCTTCAACTTCATCGGCTCCTCCGACACGTAGGGCAAGCCGGCAAAAAAGAAAGCGGTCAGCAGCCTAGGGCTCTGACCGCTTTTTGGCGAGTGGAGGAACCGGCGCGGCGGCAAGGCGCCGGCCGGCGGATCGTCAGCTGCTCGTCTCCGGAGCCTGCTGCTGCCGGCGGTCGTAGCGAGCGTTGAACTTGAAGATCGGATCGAGCATCCGGAATACCCACTTGCTTTCCTTGGTCAGCAGCGGCCCGAGAATCGCGAGGATCAGCACGTACAGCGCGGCGAACGGCTGGATGATGGCGGCCAGGCCGCCGGCCATCGCCAGATTGGCCATGATGATCGAGAACTCGCCGCGCGCGACGATCGTCAGGCCGATCTTGGCGGAGGCGTACGGCGGAATGCCCGCGCTGCGGCCCGCGAGCATGCCTGCGGCGAAGTTGCCGACCAGCGTGATCGCGACAGCGCCGAGCGCCATCCATACGGCTCCGCCAAGGGCGGTCGGATCGATCGTGAGGCCGAAGCTGAAGAAGAACATCGCTCCGAAGAAATCGCGGAACGGCAGGATGAGCTTTTCGATGCGATGGGCATGCTGGGTCTCGGCCAGCACGAGCCCGACGAGCAGCGCGCCGATCGCCTCGGCGACGTGGATCGTCTCGGCGAAGCCTGCGATCAGGAACAGCGAGCCGAATACGATGAGCAGGAACAGCTCGTTGGAGCGGATGTCGAGCCAGCGGTTCAGCTGAGGGACGAGCTTGCGTCCGACGATGAGCACGCCGAGCATGAACACGAGCGCGATCAGCGCCGACAGCAGCACGCCGCCGAGGCTCGAGGACGAGCTGAGCACGAGGCCGGATACGATGGAGATGTAGAGGGCCAGGAAGACGTCCTCGAACATGATGATGCCGAGAATCATCTCGGTCTCCTGGTTGGCGGTCCGCTTCAGGTCGACGAGCACCTTGGCGACGATGGCGCTGGAGGAGATCGTCGTGATGCCGGCGATGATCAGCACCTCGGACAGCGGCAGGCCGGTCAGGAAGCCGTAGAGCAGGCCGAGCGTGAAGTTGATGCCGATGTAGATGCTGCCTCCGACGACGATCGACTTGCCCGACTTAATGAGCCGGCCGACGGAGAATTCAAGGCCGAGGTACAGCAGCAGGAACAGCACGCCGATGCGGCCGAAGAAGTGGATGAGCTCGGCGCTTTCGACGAAGCGGAAGTCGAAGTGTCCGATCTTGAACGCATGCGGGCCGACGAGCATGCCGACAATGATGTAGAACGGGATGACGGAAAACTTGAGCTTGGCGGACAGGATGCCTGCAAGCGCGACGAGGCCGATGGCGAGGCCGATTTCCATGACGAGATGGTCCATCGTCACTCACATCCGTTCTTCAGGATGTCGCGGAACGCCTTTTGCTGGCTGCGTTCGCCGGCTACGATCAGGAGTGCCTCCTCGGTGAGGACCAGATCGGGTCCCGGGTTGATATGCTTCGTCGCTCCGCCTTTCTCGACGACGGCGAGCACGCTCGCGCCGGAACGGTTGCGGACTCCGAGCTGCCCGATGGAGCTGCCGACGCTCTTGTAGGTCGGCTCCACCCGGTACCATTCGATGATGAGGTCGTCGAGCACCATCTCGATGTTCTCCAGCGCGCGCGGCTTGTATTGCATGCCGCCGACGATGGAGGCGAGCATGCGCGCCTCGTCGTCGTCGAGCGAGAAGACGGGCTTGAAGTCGTTGTCCCGATCCGCTTCCATATAGCACTCGCGGCGGCCGTCGTCATGCACGACGACGATCAGCACGTCGCCCCCGCGCGACTTGATCTGGAATTTTTTGCCGATTCCCGGCAGGTACGTCTCTCTGATGTCCATACATCTACCTCCTGTAGTGGGTTCTCTCCTCTAGTGCGTTAGCTTGCCGAAAAAAGCCGAATCCTATCGCTCCCCGCCGAAAAAGCGGAGAGCGTCCGCTCCGCGCGGCGACAGGCCGGGCGGGCGGAGGTCGAGCCTTGCGTCAGGCGGCATAAGAGGCGCTGCGGACAGGAGCGAGCAGGCAGCGGACGAGCCGGCGGGCGACGGATGGCGCGGTGCGCAGCTTGCGCGACCAGGCGGGAGCGGCGAATACCGCGGCCAGCATCAAAATCGCGGCGGCCAAGGGCGGCGCGAGCGCGGACGGAGCTTGCGACGGAGGATCGGGACGATGGAGCGGACCCGACTGCTCCCGTTCGGCCGCATAGGAGCGGGCCGTCACGGGCACGCCGGTGTCGAACGAACGGGACATGGCGCTTTCGGCGGCCGTCCCGGCGGAGGCCGCTTCCGGCAGCAGGATCGGAGGGGTGGGCGTGGAGCAGATCAGAATCAGGGCGACCAGCAGCAGCGTAAGCCAGCGTGCGGGCGAGCCCGAGCGATTCATCATGACCTTTCCCCCCTTTTTGTTAGCTAATTACCCTTATTATACGGAATAAAAGCGATTTGGTGGCAAAAAACAGCCCTTTTCCTTGAAATTCAAGGACAGGGCTGCGGAAAAAAGGGCTTAGAAGCTGCTGTCGTCGACGCTGTCGAGCCAGCTGCGGATCTCGCCGATGACGCTCGTCACGGAGCCGTCCTCGAACGGAGACAGCAGCCCCGCGCTAGCGGCGAGCGCGGTGAAGGACTTGCTGCCGCCGAGCCGGCAAAGAGCGAGGTAGTCCTGCCAGGCGGCGTCGAAGTCCTCCCTCGAGCGCTTCCAGAACTGGAAGGCGCACAGCTGGGCCAGCGTGTAGTCGATATAGTAGAACGGCGTCTGGTAGATGTGGCTCTGGCGCTGCCAGCGGCCGCCGCCTTCGAGGTAGGCGTTGCCGTCAAAGCTGCGATGCGGCGTGTAGACGCGCTCGATTTCCCGCCACTTGGCCTTGCGCTCGGCCGGCGTCGCCTCGGGATGCTCGTAGACGAAGTGCTGGAACTCGTCGACGCTCACGCCATACGGAATGAAGCTGAGCGCGGAGGCGAGATGGTCGAAGCGGTATTTGTCCGTATCTTCCTGGAAGAACAGCTCCATCCACGGCCAAGCGAGGAACTCCATGCTCATGGAGTGGATCTCCGCCGCCTCCATCGTCGGCCACAAATACTCCGGCACGTCGAAGCCGCGGCTCATGTACACCTGGAACGCGTGGCCCGCCTCATGCGTCAGCACGTCGATGTCGCCGGAGGTGCCGTTGAAGTTGGCGAAGATGAACGGCGACTCGTAATCGAAGATGTATGTGCAGTAGCCGCCGCCTTCCTTGCCCTTCTTGCTCAGCAGGTCGAGCAGCTCGCGCTCGGACATGAACGTGAAGAACTCGTCGAGCTCGGGGCTCATCTCGCGGTACATGCGTCGTCCCTGCTCGAGGATCCAGTCGGGATCGCCCTTGGGCGTCGGGTTGCCGCTCTTGAAGCGGAAGCCCTCGTCGTAGTAATGGAGCTTGTCCACGCCGATGCGGGCCTGCTGGCGCTCGTACAGGCGGGAGGCGACCGGCACGATATGCTCGCGCACCTGGCGGCGGAATTTCGCGACCATCGCCGCGTCGTAATCGGTGCGGCCGAGGCGGTCGTAGCCGAGCTGCACGTAGTTCTCGTAGCCGAGCTGGCGGGCGATGCGCGTGCGCACCTGGACGAGCTCGTCGTAGATGCGGTCGAGCTCGGCCTCGTTGCCGGCGAGGAAGCCGAAGGCCGCTTCGCTGGCGCTTTTGCGGGTGGCGCGATCCGTCGACTGGGTATACGGCGTCAGCTGGGACAGCGTGCGCTCCTCGCCGTCGAACGGAATCCGGGCGGAGGCGATCAGCTGGCTGTATTCGGTGCGCAGCTTGTTCTCGAGCTGGAGGTCCTCGATGATCTCCGGCTTGAACGTCTTGAGCGCGAGCTCGGCCGTGCGCAGCAGCTGCGTGCCGTACTTCTCCTCGATCCCGCTGCGGAACGGGGACTCGGTGAGGGCGCGGTAGTAGTCCGTGACGTACTCCTGGAGGATCGGGGACGTCTCGTCGGAGTAGTCCTGCTCGGCTTTGTAGAAGGCATCCTCGGTATTGATGGAGTGGCGGATGTAGACGAGCTGGAACATCGTCTCGATCTCGTTGCGCAGCTTGTTCACGGCGGAGATCGCCTCCAGCAGCTCCTCGAGGCTGGCGGCGGCGCGCATGGCGGCGATCTTTTCCTTGAAGGCGTCGGCTGCCGCTGCGCGGTCCGGCCGTTCGTAGCGGTATTCGCTGAATTTCAACACGAGGGACACCTCTTTCGTTATCGTTGTCGTCCTGCAGGAAACAATCTCCATTATACCGGATCGGCGATTGCCGGTGGAGGCGAATTTCCTTATAGCCGTGCTTTCCCGCCATCGCTCCCCTGCGCAGGAAGCTTGAAATGAGCTAGAATGAGAGAGGCTGAAATGAAGGAAAGGTGCGTGCAGGCATGATGAAGCAAGGAGCGAACGAGAGGAACGGAGCGGCTCCGGAAGCGGCGCCGCAAAGGCGGGACGTCCCGGGAGGCGCGGCGGCAGCGCCGCGCGTCGCCGTGGCCGGCAGCCTCAATATGGATCTGGTCATCAGCATGGGCCGGATGCCGCTGGCCGGAGAGACGATCAGCGGCAGCGCGCTGCATACGCTGCCCGGCGGCAAAGGCGCCAACCAGGCGGCCGGCTGCGCCCGGCTTGGAGCGGCGACCGAGATGATCGGCCGCGTCGGCGAAGATGCCTTCGGCAAGCAGCTGCTGGAGCAGATGCGGCGGATGGGGGTCGGCGCCTCCGGCATCGGCGTCCACCCGAGCGAGCCGACCGGCGTCGCCTCGATCTATCATACGCCGGAGGACAACTGCATCGTCATCGTCGCCGACGCGAACGGGGAATGCGGCGAGGCGTGGGTGGAAAGCCGGCGCGAGTCGATCGAGGGCGCGCAGGCGCTGCTCGTGCAGCTTGAGATCCCGCTGGAGGGCGTGCGCGCCGCGCTGCGCATCGCCCGCGAGGCCGGCGTCGCGACGGTGCTCAATCCCGCGCCGGCGCAGCAGCTGCCCCGGGAGCTGCTCGAGCTCGCCGACTACATCACGCCGAACGAGACCGAGTTCGCCGCCTTGACGGGGGCATCCGCCGAGTCGGAGGACGAGCTGCGCGAGGCGATCGCCGCCTGGCAGGCAAGCGTGGGCGGCCGCGTCATCGTCACGCGCGGCGCCGCCGGCTGCTCGTTCGTCGGCGAGGACGGACGCCTCGTGACGGTGCCGGCGCCGCGCGTCGAGGTCGTCGATACGACCGGAGCCGGCGACACGCTGAACGCGGCGCTGTGCGTCAAGCTCGCGGAGCTGGCCGCGCAGGGAGCCGCCGCGGGCGACGCCGAGCTGCTGGAGGCGCTGCGCTTCGCCGTGCAGGCGGCCTCGCTGGCGGTGACGCGCTTCGGCGCGCAGGACGGCCTGCCCTCCCGCGAGGAGGTCGAAGCGGCGCTGCAGCAGGCTTGAGGCTTGAGGCGCGTTCGCGCCGCCGGCTGTGCTCTGGCGACAGCAGGCTTTACCCTGCGCCAGCAGGCTTGGCTTCGGCCGCCCCGACCGTTCTTCCGAACGGCCGGGGCGGCTTTTTCGCGTCGGACCAAGGCGATGCGGAGAGGACGCCGACAGAAAAAATCCGAAGCATCGCGGGCGCGATGCCTCGGATCGGGGAAGCCGCGCGTGCGGACACGGCGAAAAAAGCGGCCGGCGCGGCGCTACTCCGCGCGGAACAGCGGCCGGATCGCGGTGCAGACGATGCGCCGGATGATCTCCTCGGGATCGACCTCCAGCTTTTCGTGCAGATGAAGCAGCGACTGCGGCGAGAACAGCGAGATGAGCAGATGGGCGCTCACGGCCGGATCGACCGCCTCGATCGTCTGTCCCTTGATCCGGGCTTCGTCCAGCAGCGCCTGGATCGTCTCGTACAGGAAGCGGTAGGGAGGGCTCTCATAGAACTGCTCGATCTCCTTGAACGTGTTGCGCCCGTTGTAGATCGCCGTGTGCATCGCTTCGACGATGCGGCTGTCCGCGATCAGATGCTCGACGACGAGCGTCGCCAACGCCGCCAGACGCACGCACGGAGGCTCGCCGGCGAGCGCTTCCAGCCGGACGAGGATCGACTCCCGCAGCCTGTGGAACTCCTCCTCCATCAGGCATAGGCACAGGTCGCCCTTCTGGGCGTACCGGCGGTACAAGGTGCCCTGGCCGACTCCGGCCGCCTTGGCGATCTGGTGCATGCTGACCGCATCGACGCCATGCTCGGCGAACAGGCTGCGCGCCGTATCCAATATGGATGCGCTCAGCTCGCGGGATCCTTTTCGTTTATCCGGAATCGGCATGCGCTTTCATCTCTTTCCTAAAAAGTTTACAACTAAAAAACGTCGTTGACAGGCGGACAATTGTCCGCTATAGTCAAAACGTTTCCCATAAGCGGACAATTGTCCGCTTGCCGTACCGGACGGCTCGAAGCCGCTTGCTGCCTTATTTTATCCCTTCTGCGGGCAGGGGTCAATGAAGGGCGGGCCGCGGCCGGCGCCTCCGGGCGGAGGGAAGGAAAAGAGAGATGAAGGAGTGGAGAGCATGTCGCAAGTCGCAGGGGGCGGCCCGGCCGGACCGGAGCTGTCGATGCGGGCCATACTGGCGCCGCTGGTGGCGATCATCATCGGAATGTTCATGGTCATTCTGGACGGGACGGCGATGAACGTCGCCGTGCCGAAGCTGCAGCAGGACTTCGGAGGCGCGTCGCTGTCGCTCATCCAGTGGACGATCACCGGCTACGCGCTCGCGCAGGCCGCGGTCATCCCGCTGGCCGGCTGGCTGTCGGACCGGTTCGGAGCCAAGACGATCTTCATTCTGTCCGTCGTGCTGTTCACGCTCGGCTCCGCGCTGTGCGCGATGGCCGGCAGCGCGGAGCAGCTGATCGCGTTCCGCGTGCTGCAAGGGCTCGGCGGGGGCATGGTCGCGCCGATCGCGATGGCGTTCACGTACCGGATCGCGCCTCCGGGCAAGGTCGGCGCGGTGATGGGCATGATCGGCATCCCGATGCTGCTCGCTCCGGCGCTCGGTCCGGTCGTCTCGGGCTGGCTCGTGGAGTACGTGTCCTGGCACTGGATCTTCCTCATCAACCTGCCGATCGGCGTCATCGCCGTCATCGTCGCGCTGCGCACGCTGCCGGTCATCGACCGCCAGACGGTGCCCGTACTCGACATGATGGGCATCGTGTTCGGCCCGCTGGCGTTCGCCGCGCTCGCCTACGGCGTCTCCGAGGGCGGCACGGACTGGACGTCGGCGCGCACGCTGACGGGACTCATCGTCGGCGGCGTTGCGCTCGTCGTCTTCATCATCGCGGAGCTGCGCCGCTCGAACCCGCTGCTCGAGCTGCGCGTATTCCGCTCGCCGAACTTCACCAAGGGCATCCTCGTGCAATGGATCTCCCAGGCGGCGCTGTTCGGCACGATCTTCCTGCTGCCGCTGTTCCTGCAGACGGCCAAAGGCTACGGGGCGCTGGACACCGGCCTCATCCTGCTGCCGCAGGCGCTCGCCGCCGGCCTGTTCATGCCGATCGGCGGCAGGCTGTACGACAAGGTCGGGGCGCGCCCGCTCGTCATGACGGGCATGGCGCTCGTGAGCGTGGCGGCGTTCCTGCTCTCCGGCATCGAGGCGGACACCGGCGTCGGCTCGCTCATCCTGCCGCTCGCGCTGATCGGCGCCGGCATGGGCCTGTCGATGATGCCGCTCAACACGCATATCATCCAGTCGGCTCCGGCCCAGCTGGTCGGCCGCGTCACGTCGCTGACGGCGGCGGCGCAGCAGGTCGTCAGCTCGTTCGCCATCGCCGGCCTCTCGACCTACCTGACCGGCCGCATCAAGGACAACGGCCCGGAGCTGGGCGCGCAGCCCGCCGAGCTGCTCAGCGCCTCGTACGGCGACACGTTCGCGCTGCTCATCTGGATCGCGGCGACCGGCGTCGTGCTTGGCTTCCTGCTGAGCCGTCCGAGGCCGCAGGAAGGCGCCGCGCCTTCTTCCGAGCCGAGCATGATGATGGGCGGGCACTGACGCTTCGCTTCGTCCATGAAGCAGGTCCGCAGCAGCAAAAGGCGCTTCGCGTCCCCTTGCGGGGAGCGAAGCGCCTTTTTGGCGGAGCAGGGCCCGCATGCGGTCGTCAGGCGGACCGGGGCGCGCTCATGGCCAGCGGCCGCAGGGCGGTCAGCGGGCTTTGCGCGGCGGGCCTTTGAGCGACGTGTCGCGGGAAGGGTAGCGGGTGCACCAGAGCGCCCACCAGACGAGCAGCGGCTGGGCGGCGACGCGCAGCCAGAGCGCCGTCTTGGAGGCGCTGTCGCTGCCCGGAGCGGGAATGCCGCGCGCGGCGGCGTAGACGTTGGCGACGACGATCACGATCAGGTAAAGCGCGGCGAACAGGCCGGTCCAGCCGCGCGTCGCCGGCACGAGGACCAGCGCGGCGATGGCCAGCTCGAGAATGGCGGTCGCGTAGACGATCGGCAGCCGCAGCGGCACCCAGTCCGGCAGCATCGCCGCGAAGCCGTCCGGCTCGCGGAAGTGGTACAGGCAGGCCGCGACCATCAGCGCGGCGAACAGCAGCAGGCCGATCAGCCGCGGCCAGGTCGTCTGGAAATAGCGCAGGTCGGAAGCGGATGTCATGAGCTTCGATTCCTCCTCATCGGTGGCGCGTCAGATCCGGTAGCGGGCGAACGGCTCGCCGTAGCGGAACGGCCGGCTGATGCGCTCCAGCTCGTCCTGGATGGACGGCTCGAGCGCGAGCTCGAGGCTGCGCAGATTGGCCGTCAGCTGCTCGACGCTCGTCGCGCCGGCGATGACGGTCGAGACGGCAGGCTTGTCCATCAGCCAGCGGATCGACAGCGCGGCCGGCTCGCAGCCCGCCTCCTCGGCCAGCTCGGCGACATCCTGGCCGAGGCCGATGACGTCGCCTTTCAGGAAGCGGCCGAACGAGCCGTCCTTGTCGAGCCGCGAGCCGGGCGGGGCTTCCGCTCCGGCGGCGTATTTGCCCGTGAGGATGCCTCCCGCGAGCGGGAAGTAAGGGATGAGTCCGATGCCTTGGTCGAGGCAGAGCGGCACGAGTTCCAGCTCCGGCGTGCGGTCGGCGAGCGAGTAGCTCGTCTGGATGGAGACGTAGCGCTCCAGCTGCAGCCGGTCGCTGATGCCGAGCGCTTTCATCAGCTCCCACGCCTGATAGTTGGACGCGCCGATGTAGCGGACCTTGCCGGAGCGGACCATGTCCTCGAGCGTGCGCAGCGTCTCCTCCAGCGGCGTCTCGGGATCGAACGTATGGATCTGGTACAGGTCGACGTACTCGGTGCCGAGCCGGCGCAGGCTGCCCTCGAGCTCGGCTGTCAGATGCGCCCTCGACGCTCCGCGCTTGCCTGGCCCTTCGCCGCGCGGCAGGCCGGCCTTGGTCGTCAGTACGGCATCCGCGCGGCGGCCGGCGAGCGCCTTTCCGATGATCGTCTCGCTGAGCGTGCCCGCGTAGATGTTGGCCGTATCGAGGAAGGTGATGCCGGCGTCGAGCGCGGCGTGGACGATGCGGATGCTCTCCTCCTCGCCGGTCCGCTTGCCGAAGGCGTTCGTGCCGAGGCCGAGCGCGGAGACGGTCAGGCCGCTCGCGCCGAGCTTGCGGTACGTCATGGTCATGGGAACGTTCCTCCTCCTGATTCGAGGTGATGGATGATTTTCCAGCCTCCTATGCATACTACCGCTAGGAAACGACTGGAAGGGTGAAGCGAGCGATGTATTCCCGATTGAAGAAAAAGCTGCAGGAGCTGCTGCGAGGCAAGGCTCCGGGAGGGCTGCTGGCATGCCGGCTGGCGGCGCTGCCGGCGGTGCTGGCGGTCGCGGCGGCCGGCGCGCTGGCGGTTCCGGGCACGGCGCAGGCGGCGCCATTTCGGCTCGACCAGGATGTCGTGCCGGAGCAGAGCCAGGCGAGCGCGTCGGAGCTTGTCCGCCATGCGGACGGCATCGCCGTGGGGAGCTTCGGCGAGAGCGACCGCATGGTGCAGACCGGCCAGAGCGCCCCTCAGGGCAGGCTGGTCAACTTCGTGCAGAAGTTCACGGTCAAGCGCTGGATCAAAGGCGGCAGCAGCAACGAGCTGACGGTCGTCACGACCGGGATCGAGCCGCTGCCGCCGCCGTCGCAGCTGGAGGCCAACGAGCGCTATCCCGGCGCATGGGCGACGGGACCGGATTACCTGCTGTTCCTGCACAAGCTCGAAGGCACGGACAGCTATGTGCCGCTCGGGCTGCTGCAGGGCGTCTACCCGATTCAGGGCGGACGCACCGTCAGCCTGGAGGACAAGGGCTTTCCGCAGCTGAACGGCATCGCCGAGGCCGGCGTGCAGCAAGCCGTGGACCGATTGGCCGGCAGCTGATGCCGGACCGGCCTTTCCCCCGATTATAGCATATCCCGAGGCCTGAGAGCTGCCGGACGGCAGCTGCTTAGGCCTTTGGCTTTGGCCGGGCGGCGGGCCGCCTCAGCCGCGCCACCCGCGCCGACGGGGCGCCGCGGCCAGGGGGACGCAGCAGCGGCGCGCCCCTGCCCGAGGCGCAGGGCAAAAGCAGCGTGACGTCCGCGCTCGGAGCGCCGTGCGACGCGCCGAGCGCGGCGTCCGCCTCATGCCCCGCCGGCCCCGCGAGCAGCAGCAGCCGCTGTCCCGGCTCGAGCAGCAGCAGTCGCTGCAGCTCGGGCAAGCCGGACCAGCCGCGGCGGGCGAGCAGCACGGAGCCGGGAAGGCGGCAGCTTTCCGCGCCGTCCGCAGCGCCGTCCGGGATAGCCGGATCGACGGGGCTGGACGCGAGAGCCGGGGCGAGCGGGCCGCCCGGTGGCAGGAGCTCGGCAGCCGGAGGAACCGGGGGGGCCGGAGGGTGCGCGGAGGCTGGAGGTAACGCAGCGGCCGGAGGTAGAGGTGCAGCCGGAGGTAGCGCCGCGGCCGGGAGAATCGGGCCACTCGGTGGCAGGAGCTCGGCAGCCGAAGGAACCGAGGCGGCCGGAGGACGCGCGGAGGCTGAAGGTAACGCAGATGCCGGAGGTAGCGGTGCAGCCGGAGGTAGCGCCGCGGCTGGGAGAATCGGGCCACTCGGTGGCAGGAGCTCGGCAGCCGGATCAACCGGGGCGGCCGGAGGACGCGCGGAGGCTGAAGGTAACGCAGATGCCGGAGGTAGCGGTGCAGCCGGAGGTAGTGCTGCGGCTGGGAGAATCGGGCCACTCGGTGGCAGGAGCTCGGCAGCCGAAGGAACCGAGGCGGCCGGAGGTAGCGCCGCAGCCGGGAGAATCGGACCGCTCGGTGGCAGGAGCTCGGCAGCTGGAGGAACCGGGGCGGCCGGAGGAATCGGACCGCATGGAGCTTCGCAGCCGGGTGCCGGCTCCGGCGTCTGCGGGAGCAGAGCCGGCTGCCGCCGCAGTCCGCGTGCGAGCCAGCGCGCCGAGAGCGCGGTCAGGAACAGCCGGATGTCGCTTTGCAGCCGTTCGAGAGCGGCCTCTTCCGGTCGCGCCAGCGCAGCCGGATCGATGTCGATGCGCGCCCCGGATGCGGCCGGAGCCGGCTCTCCGCTGCCGAGCACGAGCACATAGTCGGCTGGCGCCTGCCGACCCTGAGCCGGCAGCTCGCGTGCAGTCGGAACGCCGCCCGGCAGAGCGCTTCCCTCGTCGGGAGCTGCTGCCGCAGGGAGGCCGGTTTGCGCGTTCGGCACTTCGCCCGGCAGGACGTTCCGGCCGCCGGGAAGCGACGTCACAGGGAGGACATTCTGCGCGGAACGGCCTCCCCCGGCAAGCGCGCTCCAGCCGCCGGGAGTCGCTGCCGCCGGGATGTCGGTCAGGGCGATGAGCTCTCCCAGCTCCGCCGCCGCTCCGGCATGAAGCACGCCGCCGCCGACGACGATCAGGGGCCTCCGAGCGCGCGCGAGTCCGTCCGCGATCCGGTCCAGCTGCTCGTCGCGGATCGGCGGCTCGGAGACGAGCCGTTCCATATAATCCTCGCTGTCCTCGTAGGCGGGCATGGAGAAGGGCGGGCGGCGCGAGCGTTCGCCGGCGAAGGAAGGAGCCAGCCGCACGAGCGCAGGACCCTTCCGGCCGTGCCGCGCCGCAAGGAAATAAGCTTTTTCCAGCGTGCTGCGGCAGTCGTCCTCCTGCCGCAGCAATGCGCTCGACTTGAAGCCCGAGCCGGACCGCGACGGCCTGCCGGCGCAGCCGGGCAGCAGCAGCAGCAGCGGCACGCTCGCGGCCGACAGCGCCCGGATCGAGGCCGCCTCGGCGCGGGACAGCTCTGCGCTTGTCCCGATCGCAGCCGCCGGGGAGCCGG
Organism: Paenibacillus pasadenensis; assembly: GCF_002864175.1. NCBI lineage: Bacteria > Bacillati > Bacillota > Bacilli > Caryophanales > Paenibacillaceae > Paenibacillus > Paenibacillus pasadenensis. Next base: position 1,093,962 of record NZ_NFEZ01000004.1, read on the forward strand.
AGGCGAGAGCATAGCCTTCCGCCGCGCTCAGCGCGGCCGCCAGGCTGGAGCAGCCGTGGACGGACAGGCCTGCCCGCCGGGCAGCCCCGGCCAGCTCGCGGACGAAGGATGAGTCCGACGCGCGGTCGCAGTAGATCTGACGCAGCCCTTTTTCCGCCCATATGGTCATGACGACGTCCGATCCGTTCATGTGCCGATCTTCCACTCCTTCCGCTCTATCTCTTACCATATGAACAGCCGCTGCAGTTGGAAAGGGACAACAGGCGGGGGGAGCGCGGAAAAAAACGGACTTGCAGGGGCGACTGCGCGCGAGAACCGGGCCGGAGCCGGGCGAACCAAGGCAGAAATATGCCTTGAATTCGGCCCTCCGGCCGGGAAGCGGGCGAACCAAGGCAGAAATGTGCCTTGGATCCGGCCCTACGACCGGGAAGCGGGCCAACCAAGGCAGAAATGTGCCTTGGATTCGGCCCTACGACCGGGAAGCGGGCGAACCAAGGCAGAAATGTGCCTTGGATCCGGCGCAGCCGTGGAATCCGGGCAAGCTGTCGACTGGATGTCCACGAACAAGGGAAAATGAAAAAACGAGACGAGCCGGAGCCTCGCTCCGCTGCGTCTCGTTCGTCTATCAAGGCATCGGCAGCCGTCGCTTCGCCAGGGAGCCGGCGGCCGCCAGCTGCCCCAGTTGCCGCTCGGGCTCCCAAGGCATCAGCTACCGTCGCTTCGCCGGCGAGCCGGCGAAGCCGCTACCAGGTGCGCGGACCGATCAGGTCGGCGAAGGTGGTCGTTTTCGGATACGACTTGGAGAGGCCGACGCCGCTGCGGTATTGGGCGCGCACGGAGACCAGCTCCGGCTTGGCGTAGAAGAAGAGGATCTTCTCGTCGCGGCGATCGGCGGGCTTGGCCGGCTTATCGTAGAGCAGGAACGCGGCCCAGGCGTCGGCGATGTCCTCCTGCGCCTGATAGGCGCTCGCGTCGCGGAAGAACAGCTTCGTATAGAGCGTCGTCATCGGCTTGCCGGCGCGCGCCGCGGAGGCGACCTCGGCCGGCCAGAACTTGCCGTAGTAGGCCGTCAGGAGCGAGTCCTTGCGAGCATAGAGCCACTGGCTGCTGCCGGCGGCGGGACCGGCGAAGGCGCCCCCGACCAGGCCGCCCGCGCCGCCGAGCGCGGACGAGGCGCCGCCGAGATGATCGAGCTGCGAGCCGGCGGGACCTTGCTGCGTGACGAGCTTGCCGAGCTCGCGCGCGAGCGACCAGCGCGTCTTCTGCACCGCTCCCGGCGTCAGATCCGACGGGTCGAGCACGAGCCGCACGCTTCCTTTGGCAAGCGTCTCCACCCGGGACAGGCCGCCGCGATGGACGTCCAGCCGCAGCTCCTTGACGAGAGCGAGATACGCCTTCGGATACGCGGCCTGCACCTGCTTCCACAGCTGCTCCGCGGCGGCGCGCTGGGAAAGCGTGACGGAGTAGCCGCTCTCGTTTTTCAGCTTCAGCTCTCCGTTGGCCGCGACAGTGTACAGGCCGGCGGGGATGGAGGAGCCGTACAGATCGCTGCCCTTGATGCCGATCCGGCTCCGCGCGTCGGCAGGGAGCGCCTCGACCTCGTCGATGATCTCCTCATGCGCGGCGAGCATCGCCGGGTACAGCCCTTGCTCGTACTGCTGGAAGGCGAGCTCGGCCTTGTCCGCCAGCCGGTTGTAGGCGGAGGCGTCCAGCACGGGCTTGGCCTTGTCCAGGAACCGGGATACGGAGTCGAAATAGGCGTTCTCCCGCATCGCGGCGCGCGTCTGATCGGGGCCGGCCAGTCCGTTGCTGGAGCCGCTGCCAGCGCCCGTCCCAGATCCTGTGCCTGTGCCCGAGCCTGCGCCCGAGCCTGCGCCCGAGCCTGCGCCCGTCCCAGATCCTGTGCCAGCGCCCGTCCCTGTGCCGACGCCCGAGCCTGCGCTCGTGCCCGATCCGCCTCCGGCGGATGGCGCCTTCTCCGTCATGCGGCGTGCGCCGGCATACCGCTCCTGCCAGTAGGCGGAGGCGAGCGACGAGCGCTTGACGCCGTCGACGGTGGCGGAGACGAATTCCTTGTTGCCGATGTAGATGCCGGCGAAGGAGACGGCCGCGCCGCTGCGGAAAAAGACGGCGTCCCCGGGCAGCAGCAGGCTTTGCCCGCCTACCGGCGCGCCGTTCTCGAACTGCGCGGCGACCGTGCGGGGCAGCTGGACCTCGGCGGCGGAGAAGCGATAGATGTACTGCAGGAAGCCGGAAGCGTCGAAGCCGGCGGGCGAAGCGCCGCCGTACTGATAGGGGGTGCCGACGTAGTCGAGCGCATAGTCGGCGATCGCGCCGCCGAGCGCCTGAGGGGTTCCCCGCTCCGAGAAAGGCGCGTCGGCTTCGGCGGACAGGGAAGAGGGCGCGCCTGCGCCGGCCATGCCGGCGAGCACTCGAGCGGAGGCGGCATCGGCGTAAGGGGAGCCGGATGGGGATGGGAGGCTGGCTCCGGCGGGGGCTGCGGCTCCCGCTCCTGCCGCTGCGATCAGGGCAAAGGCGGTGCCGGTCTGGATCAAACGTCGCATGAACTCACTCCTGGTCTCGTCATGATGTAAGGGGGCCTAAAGGGCCGGATCAACCTGAATTATAACAGGATGTCGAATTCTGTTAATCGGACTTGCGTCACGATAGTTGCGTCATTTCGATTTTCATCTATCCCCTTCGAAAGTCCCTGTCCGCTCTTCTTATCCCGATAGATCGGGGCCGAGAGGGCCGGCGACGGCAAAAAATCAAACGCCGGACGGTCCGGGCTGGGCCTTGCGGCCTGCGGCGGAAGGCTCCGGTCGGCACCAGCGGAAGGCTCCGGTCGGCCCCAGCGGAAGGCTCCGGTCGGCCCCGGCGTCCCGCCGGAGGAGTCGCATCTGGCGGAAAAACGTCCCAGAGCGCGCCGTTTGGGGTATAATGGGGCATGATCAAGCCTGTCCCGCAGCGGCTCGCAAAGCCGGGCGGACAGACGCACAGGCGCTGAACAGGAGGGAAGCTGCGGCATGGAGCAGGTACCGGTCATTTCGTTCCGGGGAGTAACCAAGCAATACGAGGACGGCGTTCCCGTGCTGAACGACGTATCCTTCGACATCGAGAGGGGCAAGTTCTACACCCTGCTCGGCCCGTCGGGCTGCGGCAAGACGACGATCCTCCGCCTCATCGCGGGCTTTATGGAGCCGACGAGCGGCGAAATCCGCATGGACGGCAAGCTCATCAACGACCTGCCCGCGAACAAGCGGCAGGTCAATACGGTGTTTCAGGACTACGCGCTGTTTCCTCATCTGAACGTGTTCGACAACGTCGCCTTCGGCCTGCGCATCCGCAAGCTCAAGAAGGACGAGATCGAGCGCAAGGTCGAGGAGGCGCTGCGCTTCGTCAACCTGGAGGGCTACGGCAAGCGGGAGATCCGCGAGATGTCCGGCGGCCAGCGCCAGCGCGTGGCGATCGCCCGCGCGATCGTCAACGAGCCGAAGCTGCTGCTGCTCGACGAGCCGCTGTCGGCGCTCGACCTCAAGCTGCGCACGGAGATGCAGTACGAGCTGCGCGAGCTGCAGCGCCGCCTCGGCATCACGTTCATCTTCGTCACGCATGACCAGGAGGAGGCGCTGGCGATGTCGGACGAGATTTTTGTGCTCAACAAAGGCATCATCGAGCAAAGCGGCACGCCGACCGACATCTACGACGAGCCGATCAACCGCTTCGTCGCGGACTTCATCGGCGAGTCCAACATCGTGCCGGGGCGCATGCTCGACGACTACCGCGTCGAGTTCGCCGGCAAGGAGTTCGAATGCGTCGACCGCGGCCTGCGGCGCGGCGAGCCGGTCGAGATCGTCATCCGCCCGGAGGATCTGGAGATGACGGCGGCGGGAGCGGGCAAGCTGGCCGCGACCGTCGACACGCAGCTGTTCCGCGGCGTGCACTACGAGATCATCTGCATGGACGACTCCGGCAACGAGTGGATGGTCCACTCGACCCGCAAGGCGGTCGTCGGCGAGGCGATCGGGCTGGACTTCGACCCGGAGGCGATCCACGTCATGCGCTTCGGCGAGTCGGAGGAGGACTTCGACCGCCGCCTCGAGGGCTATGAGGAAGCGGAGAATGCCGAGGAAGCCGCGCTGCGGCGCGAGCTTGGCGAAGGGCCGCCGATCGTCGAGACCGGCCGCCCGGGAGGGAACAGCTAGTGTCCGTCCGCAGCCGCAACCTTTTCCTCGTGCCGTACACGCTGTGGATCGTGCTGTTCGTCGCGGCGCCGATCGCGCTCATCGCGTACCGCTCGCTGTTCGACGTGGAGGGCGCGCTGACGCTCGACAACTACGCGCGCTTCTTCACCCCGGTGTACCTGCGGATGACGCTCAGCTCGTTCTGGTACGCGCTGCTGATCACGCTGTTCTCGCTGCTCGTCGCCTATCCGGCGGCATGGGCGCTGACGCGCGCCAAGCACAAGCAGCTGTGGCTGCTGCTCATCATCCTGCCGACATGGATCAACCTGCTGCTCAAGGTGTATGCGTTTCTCGGCATCTTCGGCACGTACGGCTCGGTCAACCAGCTGCTTGAGCTCGTCGGCATCGGCACGCAGCAGATTCTGTTCACCGACTTCAGCTTCGTGTTCGTCTCGGTGTACATCTTCATCCCGTTCATGATCCTGCCGATCTTCAATGCGCTCGAGGAGCTCAATCCGTCGCTCGTGTTCGCCGCGCGCGATCTCGGCGCCTCGGCGTGGACGACGTTCGCCAAGGTCGTGTTCCCGCTGACGATCGACGGGGTGAAGGCCGGCTGCCAGGCGGTGTTCATCCCGGCGCTGTCGCTGTTCATGATTACGCGCCTCGTCGCCGGCAACCGCGTCATTACGCTCGGCACGGCGATCGAGCAGCATTTCCTCGTCACCCAGGACTGGGGCATGGGCTCGACGATCGCGGTGTTCCTCATCCTCGTCATGGTGGCGATCATGTTCGCGGCCGGACAGCGCAAGGGGGTGATCCGATGAGCGAGAGCAGGCGCTGGCGCTGGTCCAACCTGTATCTGATCGCGGTGTTCGCGATCATGTACGCGCCGATCTTCTATCTGATGGCCTATTCGTTCAACAGCGGCGGCACGATGCACGGCTACGACGGCTTCACGCTCGACTGGTACCGCGAGGTGTTCGCCGATACGCGGCTGCTCATCATCGTGCTGAACACGCTCGTCATCGCCCTGCTGTCCGGGCTGCTGTCGACCGTGCTCGGCGTGCTCGGCGCGCTGGCGATCCACGAGGCGCGCCGCCGCCGGACGAAAAACACTTTGCTCAGCTTCAACAACGTGCTGATCGTCAGCCCCGACGTCATCATCGGCGCGTCGTTCCTGATCCTGTTCACGATGATCGGCATCCGCCTCGGCTTCGTGTCGGTGCTGCTCGCGCACATCGCCTTCAGCGTGCCGATCGTCGTGCTGATGGTGCTGCCCAAGCTGCAGGAGATGAGCCCGACGCTCATCGACGCGGCGCGCGATCTCGGCGCGAGCCGCTGGCAGGTGCTGACCGGCGTCGTGCTGCCGTTCATCAAGCCCGGCATCTTCGCCGGCTTCTTCATGGCGCTGACGTATTCGCTCGACGACTTCGCCGTCACGTTTTTCGTGACGGGCAACGGCTTCTCCACGCTGTCGGTGGAGATCTACTCGCGGGCGCGGCAGGGCATCTCGCTGTCGATCAACGCCTTGTCGACGCTCATCTTCCTGTTCACGATGCTGCTGGTGGCGGGGTACTACTTCCTCACGCGGCGCAGCGGCACGGGCGCGCAGGCGGCGGCCGGCCGCGGCGGCGCGGCGCGTGGAGCGGCCAAGGAGGGAACGCCATGAAAAGCCTGATCCGCTCGTTCGCGGCGATCCTCGTCGTCGCGCTCGGCTGCCTGTATCTCACGTCCTGGCTGAACTCCAGCCAGGGCTACTCGGGCGCCAATACGCTGACCATCTACAACTGGGGCGACTACATCGACCCCGAGCTGCTCGAGGAGTTCCAGAAGGAGACGGGCATCACCGTCATCTACCAGACGTTCGACTCCAACGAGGCGATGATGACCAAGATCCAACAGGGCGGCACGACGTACGACGTGGCGATGCCTTCGGAGTACGCGATCGACAAGATGAAGCAGGAGGGGCTGCTGCTGCCGATTGACCATGCCAAGCTGCCGAACCTGAAGCATATCGACGAGCGCTTCCTCGACCTGCGCTTCGATCCGGGCAACGGCTATTCCGTCCCGTACTTCTGGGGCACGGTCGGCATCGTCTACAATCCGGAGCTCGTGCCGGACGGGCTCGTGTTCGACAGCTGGGACGATCTGTGGGACCCGCGCCTGGGCAACGGACTCATGCTCGTCGACGGCGCGCGCGAGGTGATCGGCTTCGGCCTCAACAGCCTCGGCTACTCGCTCAACGATACGAACGAAGCCCATCTGCAGGAGGCGCTGGCCAAGCTGCAGAAGCTGACGCCCAACGTCAAGGCGATCGTCGGCGACGAGATCAAGATGCTGCTGGCGAACGAGGAAGCTACTGCCGGCGTCGTCTGGTCGGGCGACGCGGCCGAGATCATGGACGAGAACGACAAGCTGGACTACGTGATTCCGAAGGAAGGCTCCAACGTCTGGTTCGACAACATGGTCATCCCGCGCACGGCCCGCAACCTGGACGGCGCGTACCGGTTCATGGACTTCATGCTCGAGCCCGAGCATGCCGCGCGCAACGCGGAGTACGTCGGCTACTCGACGCCGAACAAGGACGCGGTGCCGCTGCTGCCGGAGGAGATCCGCTCCGACGAGCGCTTTTATCCGCCGCCGCAGCTGACGAGCCGGCTCGAGGTGTACGACAACCTCGGCAAGCGCATGCTGTCGCATTACAACGAGCTGTTCCTCGAGTTCAAGATGCATCGCAAATGAACCGCCCGAAGCCGCCGCTTCCCTTGCCGGGAAGCGGCATGGAAAAAGGGGCTGTCCGCAAGGCCGATTCGATTCGGCCTCGTGGGACAGCCCCTTTTTTCAGGGATGGAACGGATGACGGCGCACCGGCGGCGGCGCAGAGAGCGGCTCCGCCGGTGCGCTCGTCCGATCCGGCTGCGGCTTACGAGAAGCTGACGGAGTAGCTGTTCGTCGTGAACGTGGCGTTCGGCGCGGAGGTGATTTCGTAGCCGAACTGCACGCTGTTTACGATCTCGTTGCCCATCCAGCCCTTGGACTTGCACCAGTTCAGGATGGCGAGCACGTCGACCGTGCCGGAGTTCGTATTGCTCGTGCGGACGAAGGAGAACACGTCATTGGAGCCGTTGCTGCCCTTGTACACGTTCCACGTATGGCCGCCGACGCTCACGTTCGTGAAGTTCGCGACCGGATTGCCGTTTGAATCCCAGGAGCCGGCGATCGGACCGACGGCGCCCTGCTTGTTCATCCACAGCATGATCTCATGCGCGTTGTTGCCGCTCCAGATGTCGTAGGCGGCGACGAAGCTCGAGCCGCTCGATGGCACGGTGACGTTGAAGGAGCTCTTGAGGCTGGACAGCGCCGCCAGCTGCGTGTTGATCGGCCGAGTGCTGTTCGGGTACGACTTGATGCCGCCCGTGTTCGGATGGTTGGCGGTCACGCCCCATTTGCTGTACGAGTCGGCCCAGATCGTCTGCGTGCCGGCGCCGCTGCCCCAGATGTTGTTGTAGACGGTGTAGCCGCCGTTCGACCAGCTGCCCCATTGGGCCGAGCTTGTCCAGACGGCGGCGAAGGCGGTGGCGGACAGCAGCAGCGAGCCGATCAGCACGCTGAGGAAGGCGGTCATGCGCGTTGTTTTTTTCATTACGTTCATCTCCTTTGATTTACGATTCGGGTTGAGAGGCCGGGCAAGGCCGGCAGCGGCGGGCTGCGGTCCTCCTTTCGCTTGTGGATTGGCGCTCGGCGCTTCTTATTGGAAGCGCTATCATGAGGGCGCATCTGCATTTTAGCATGAAGGAAGGAATAGGAAATACCCGCAAAAATAGACGAAAAATCCCATTTAAATTAGAGGTCGGAAGGCGAAAAAAGGCATGCCGAAAAGCGGGGACGGAAGCTTCCTTCCGTTCCCGCTCTCGTTCGCGCAGGCTCAAGGCTCGGGACGAGCCGCTGCCCGCGCGGGGCTTGTCCGTCCGCGCCATGCCTCAGTCGGAGTCCGGCTCCTTGGGCACATGCTCGTAGATGCCGCCGGATTCCAGCAAGTCGATGACCCGGTCCAGCCACAAGTAATAGGCGATCGCCTGGCCGATCTTGTCGAGATCGCCGGCCACGGCCGCCCGCACCGGCTCGGCTGTCTCCGCGGACGCTCCTTCGGCAAGCTTGACGAGCTCGTTCTGCGAGCGCCGCAGCGCCGTCAGGTTCATCTCCACCGCTTTCCGCCATTTCAAGACGAAAAAGTCCGCGAACGTCTGATGCCAGTCCCGCTCGACCTCGTACAGGTCCTTGCGCGAGCCCTTTTCCCACACCTTGTTGACCATATTCAAATCGACCAGCGTCCGGATGCCCGTGCTCATGCTGGTCTTGCTCATCTCCATCGCCTGTCCCATCTCGTCGAGATTCATCGGCTTGTCCTGGAAAAACATGAGGCCGTACAGCAGCCCGGTCGATTGCGTGATCCCGTACAGATCCATGTTCTTGCCGATGGACTCGATCACCCGCTTGCGGGCTTTGTGGATCGCCTGCTCCTGATCTGGCTCCAGTCCGGCAAATTTGTCGTTCATCTTGTCCGCTCCTTCATCGCCTTCTCGGCTGACAAAATAATTGTATGAGACAAATTCCCCAAAGTAAAGCGACGCGATGGGGAGGATCGGTAAGGAAACGGGAGGATATGGGAGATATACTTTGTACAGTAAAAACCGTACATACGAAATATACGGAATTAACGGTTGACGGTTTCGGGTTTCATTCGCTAGACTGGTTCGAGTGAATGCCCGGCCGATGGGGCCGCGGCGCAAGGAGGTGCAGGCATTTGCCCATCATTGAAGTCAAGGACCTGACCAAGGTATTCGGCGAGGATCCGAAACGGATTTCCGCCCTGCTCGGTCAGGGCTGGTCGAAGGACCGCATTTTCAACGAGACGAAACATACGGTAGGGGTCAATCGGGTGTCCTTTTCGGTGGAGCCGGGCGAGATCTTCGTCATCATGGGGCTGTCCGGCAGCGGCAAGTCGACGCTCGTCCGGCTGCTCAACCGGCTGATCGAGCCGACATCGGGCATGATCGAGATCGACGGGCAGGAGATTACGCGGCTCGGGGCGGATCAGCTGAGGACCGTGCGGCAGAAAAAGATCAGCATGGTGTTCCAGAAGTTCGCCCTGTTCCCGCATCGCACGCTGCTCGAGAACGTGGAGTACGGGCTCGAGGTGCAAAAGGTGCCGAAGGCCGAGCGGGAGCCGAAAGCCCGCGAGGCGCTGAAGCTGGTCGGCTTGGAAACGCGGGCGGACAGCTATCCCGACGAGCTGAGCGGCGGCATGCAGCAGCGCGTCGGGCTGGCCCGCGCGCTGGCGAACGATCCCGACATCCTGCTCATGGACGAGGCGTTCAGCGCGCTCGATCCGCTGATCCGCAAGGACATGCAGGATGAGCTGCTCGATCTGCAGGACACGATGAAAAAGACGATCGTCTTCATCACGCATGACCTCGACGAGGCGCTGCGCATCGGCGACCGGATCGCCCTCATGAAGGACGGCGCGATCGTGCAGATCGGCACGCCGGAGGAGATCATGGTCAATCCGGCGAGCGAATACGTCGAGCGCTTCGTCGAGGATGTCGATCTGTCCAAGGTGCTGACGGCGGCGCATGTGATGCGCCGGCCGGAGACGATCGGCATCGACCGCGGCGCGCGGGTCGCGCTGCAGCTCATGCGGGAGAGCGGCATCTCCAATCTGTTCGTCACCGACCGCAGCCGCCGGCTGATCGGCGTGCTGACGGCGGAGGACGCCTCGGAGGCGGCGCGCCGCGGCTTGCCGCTCGAGGACATCGTCATCCGCGATGCGCCGACGGTCGCTCCCGGCGTGCTGCTGAACGAGCTGTTCGAGCTCGTCGGCAGCAGCAAGGTGCCGGTCGCCGTCGTGAACGAGACCGGCCGCATTGTCGGCGTCATCGTGCGCGGAGCGGTGCTCGGCGCGCTGGCCGGACATGTGCCGGGACGGGAGGTGGACGGAGATGCTTCCGAAACTTCCGCTGGATAAATGGGTCGACGCGGCGGTCGACTGGATCGAGAGCAGCCTCGGGTTCGTGCTCGATCCGATCGCGGCCGGCATCGAAGGCGCGGTCGAGGGCATTTCCTACGTGCTGCATCTGCTGCCCGCGCTGGCGATGATCGTGCTGCTGGCCGCTCTCGCCTGGCGGTTCATGCGCTGGAAGATGGCGCTGTTCACGCTCGTCGGACTGTTCCTGATCGACAACCTCGGGTACTGGGACCATACGATGGATACGCTCGCGCTCGTGCTGACGTCGGCGATCGTAAGCATCGTCATCGGCATCCCGATCGGCATCGCCTGCGCCCGCAGCAAGCGGACGCAGCAGATCGTGACGCCGATCCTCGACTTCATGCAGACGATGCCGGCCTTCGTCTATCTGATCCCGGCCGTGACGTTTTTCAACCTGGGCGTCGTGCCCGGCGTCATTGCTTCGGTCATCTTCGCCGTGCCGCCGACGATCCGGCTGACGAACCTCGGCATCCGCCAGGTGCCGGCCGACCTCGTGGAGGCGGCCGACTCGTTCGGCTCGACGCCGGCGCAGAAGCTGGTCAAGGTGCAGCTGCCGCTGGCCGTGCCTTCCATCATGGCGGGCATCAACCAGACGATCATGCTGGCGCTGTCGATGGTCGTCATCGCGTCGCTGATCGGCGCGCAGGGCATCGGAGCGGACGTCTATCGGGCGGTCAGCCAGATCAAGACCGGCAAAGGCTTCGAGGCGGGGCTGGCGATCGTCATTCTGGCGATCTTCCTGGACCGCCTGACGCAGCATCTGGTCAAAGGAAAAAGACAAGCAGACAGGAGAGGGTAAACGTTGAACAAAAAATGGATGAAGACGCTTGGAACCGCCGCGATCGCGACGGCGCTGGTCTTGGCAGGCTGCTCGTCGAACGGCAATGAGGGCGCAAACGCAGGCGGAGAAGCGTCCGGGAGCGGCGGCAGCGGCTCCATCGGCGCGGCGGTAGGCCACAAGATCATCGGCATCGACCCCGGCGCCGGCCTGATGGCCGCGGCGGACCGCGCCGTCACGGACTACGGCCTGACGGACTGGACGCTCGTCGAGGGCTCTTCGGCGGCGATGGCCGTCGCGCTCGACAAGGCGGTCAAGAACGAGGACCCGATCATCGTCACCGGCTGGACGCCGCACTGGATGTTCGCCAAGTACGACCTCAAGTACTTGGACGATCCGAAGAAGTCGTTCGGCGAGGACGAGGAGATCCGCACGGTCGCCCGTCTCGGCCTCAAGGAAGATGCTCCGTCGGCCTATGCCTTCCTCGACCGCTTTGAGTGGACCGACGCCGACATGGCGAAGGTGATGGCGGCCGTGCAGGAAGGCGCGGAGCCGGCCGATGCTGCCGCCGCCTGGGCGGAGGACAACGCGGCGATGATCGACGGCTGGGTCGACGGCATCGAGCCGGGCGCCGGCGAGACGATCAAGCTCGCCTACGTCGCCTGGGATTCCGAGATCGCCAGCACGAATGTCGTCGGCTGGGTGCTCGAGCACCGGCTCGGCTACAAGACCGAGCTGATGCAGGTCGAGGCCGGCCCGATGTGGGCAGGCGTAGCCGGCGGCGACGCCGACGCGATGGTCGCGGCCTGGCTGCCGATCACGCACAAGGACTATGCGGAGCAGTACGAGGGCAAGTACGAGGACCTCGGCGCGAACCTGAAGGGAACGAAGCTCGGCCTGGTCGTGCCGTCGTACATGGACGTCTCGTCCATCGAGGATCTGGCCGGCTGAGGAGCCTCGCCGGCAGGAAAGCCGTTTCGAGCCATGGAGACATGGCTCGAAACGGTTTTTTTTGCATCCGGGGGCGAGAGCCCGGAGCTTACCCGGCGTTCGGGACGGGCTCTCCGATGCCTCGGACCGCCTCCATCAACGACAGGGCCGCCTTGCCGAGCAAAGGCTTGGTTCGGGAAGCGAGGCCGACCTGCACGACGGGCTCCAGATCGGCCAGCGGCCGGATGGACAAGGAGCCGTCCTGCTCCAGCCCGCTGTACATCGGGACGATGCCGATGCCGAAGCCGGCCTTGACCATTCGCTGGATGACGTAGAAGCTTCCGACCTCCCGGCAGGCGATCCGGTCGCGTCCCGTCGGACCGATCGCCTTGTCCCAGAGCTCCCGATAGATGCAGGTCGGCTCCTTGACGAGCACGGCATGGCCCGCCAGATCGCGGGCCTCGATGCGGTCTCGGCCGGCCAGCGGATGGCTCTTGCGCAGCATGACCCCCAGCCGCTCCTCGATCAGCGGCTCGAACTCCAGCAGGAGCGCGGCCGGCGGGGCCGAGCAGATGCCGAAGTCCAGCTCGCCGTCCCGAACCCGCTCCGCGATCGACCGGCTGCCGCTTACTTCCATCGACACGTCCACGTCCGGCCGCTTCATGCAAAAATCCGCGACGACGGCCGCGAGCTGCTGGCTGGCGACCGGCTCGATCGCGGCGAAGCGCACCGAGCCGCTCTCACCCGCCGCAATATCCGATACGGTCTGCCTCATCGTCCCGATCGACTTCAGCAGCGCCGCGGCCTCCTGCTGCAGCCAGCGGCCGGCCTCGGTCACGATCATGCGCTTGCCGTCGCGCAGGAACAAGGAAGCGCCGAGATCCGCCTCGAGGCGCTGGATCTGCAAGGTGACCGTAGAGGGGGCGTATTGGAGCTCCTCGGCGGCTTTCAGGAAATGTCCGAGACGCGCGCAGGCCTCGAAGGTTTTTAAGGCACGAAGATCCATGGCTCTCTCCTTTGTTTGCGTTTATCGAATGAATGGTTCATATTATTCAATTTTACAAAACATTCCTCGCCTTTTACAATAGGGCCGACGGCATCCGCATGGAAGCGATGCCTCCAAAGGGGGATGCACCATGACAGCGGCAACAATAACTCGCGGCAATCCGGAGGCGGCTGTATGCGCCTTTACATTCGATGACGGTCCGATGCGGATCTCGATCGACGCCTGGCTCGAGGCGCTCGAGCAGGGGGGCGCGCGAGGGACGTTTTTCCTGACGGGCGAGTGGTTCGACCGCCATCCGCAGAAGGCAAGGGAGCTGCTGGCCAGAGGCCATGAGCTCGCCATGCATACGTACCATCACCGCCGGATGGCGGAGGTGAGCCGGGACGTCTTTTTCGAGGAGCTGCAGCTGGCCGAGCTCGCTTATCAGGAAGCGACGGGCCGGCCGGCTCCGGCGATCTTGCGGTTTCCTTACGCCTCTTATCGGGAAGAGAACCTGGAATGGCTGCGGGAGTGGGACTACCTGCTCGTCGAAGGGGAGGATACGGTCGACTGGTCGGGACCGCCGAGCGCCCAGCTCGTGGAGCGGGCGATTCCGGCGCTGATCCCGGGGGCGATCCTCGTGTTCCATGCCAACGAAAACGCAAAAGAGACGCCGCAGGCGGTCCGCTCGCTCGTCCGCCATGCCCAAGCCGAAGGCCTGGCCTCCGTTCCCGTCTCCGAGCTGCTGCATGCGGACGGCATCCCGATCCGCGAGCGCGCCTGGCAGGTCCGCTTCAAGGCGGATCCTTCGAGCGCGTTCCTGGGCGAGCAGTGGAGACGGGTGGAGGAGGGCGAGGAGCTGCGCAGGCTGGCCGCCGATTCGCTGGAATGGGGGAATCCGAAAGCTCCGACGGGAGCCGGCGCTTACGGGAAATGGCTGGAGATGCTCTCCGCCGCCGTCCAAGCGGAGGGGGCGACGCGGTTCGCCGCCCGCAGCTTCGCCGGCCAGCATTGGGCGTACGCGCGTGCTTCGGTCAAGGGCGGCACGCTGGTGCTGGAGGACTTCGCGACGAAGGAGGCGCATGCCGATGCCTTGGTCTATGTGCTGCAATGGGCGGCTCAGGAGGCATCCGCCGCAGGCTGCGAATGGATCTCGACCGCGCTGGACATGCGCCGCATCCGCAAGCTTTGCGAGCAGATGGGCATCGAAGCGGAGATCGTCCGGTTGCACGGATGACGGCTGCGACGGAGCAGGGGGCCGTCCTGGAGATGCGCTCCGCGTTCAATCCGCTCACGCTCTGGGCGTCGCTGCTGTTTGCCGTCATCCTCGGCTTTTCCCGGCTGTCCTACGGCATGCTCCTGCCGGGCATCCAGAGGGCGATCGGGGGAAGCTACGGCCAGCTGGGGACGCTGGGCACCGTCAACTTCATCGGGTATTTGGCCGGAACCTTGAGCCTCCCTCTGCTGATCGCGCGGTTCCCCGGCCGCAGGGCGGCGATGAACCGGGCCTCCTGCCTGCTGCTCGGTCTGACGCTGATCGGCTCGGCGTTCAGCGGGCGCCTCGTGCAGCTCGGGCTGTGGCGGCTGGCGACCGGCTGGCTGTCGGCGTTCGCGACCGTGCTGGTGCTGTCGATCGCGCTGGATGCCGTCCGGCCGGAGGAAAGAGGGACGGCCTCGGGCCTCATCTGGCTCGGCGGCTCCGCCGGCATTCTGCTGACGGGATTTCTCGCCCCCTTCGCCATCGATCCTGCGCGCTTGCAAGGGTGGAGGCATGCCTGGGCGCTCATGGGCGCATTCGGCATCGTGGCCGCCTGCGGATTCGAGCTTTCCGCGAGGAAAGCCGCAGCCCATCCCGCAGGCTCCCGGCCGGAGCCGCAGCAGCACGATGCGAGCGAAAGGGCATATCGCCTCCTGCTCAGCCCGAAGAAGCATCTGCTGCTGGTCGCTTCGTATTTCTTTTTCGGCTGGGGCTACATCATCTACTTCACGTATCTGATTCCCTATGTGACGAGCAAAGGCGTTCCGACCCTCTATGCCGGGCTGATCTGGTCGGGAATCGGCTTCGCCGGCTTGTTCAACGGATGGATCGGAGGCAAAGCGATCGACCGGTGGCCGAGCGGGCATACGCTTGCGATCGGATTGGCGCTAGGGACGCTCGGCGCGGGCGGGGCGATTTTCGACGAGATGTGGGTCACCGTGATGGGAGCGGCAGGGGTCGGGCTCGTGTCGTTCATTACGCCGCCGCTCATGACGACGGCGCTGCTTCGCCGGCAAGTCCCGCACCATGCGTATGCGGCCTGCCTGAGCCTGGCGACGGCTTTTTTCGCCTCGGGACAGATCATCGGCCCGATCGTCGGCGGCGCGGCGGTCGAACGGTACGGGCTGCAGGCCGGGGTCGCGTCCAGCGCGATCTTCATGGCGATCGCAGCGGCGCTGGCGGCTTGGTACGGGCGGCAGCAGCGGCGGGAGCGGGCGGAGCAGGCGTGACGGTCAGCGGGGAGGCGGCGAGGCGAGATCGGAGTGCCGGTCAGCGGCGAGGCGGCGAGGCGAGATCGGAGTGCCGGATCTCACGGAACCAGAGCTCGGGGAGGTCCATCGGCTCCGCTCGGCCATGGGCGTAGAAGAGGCGGACCGAGCCGGGATCGACGGATTCCGGCAGGCGGAAGGAGACGATCTCCGGCCGTGCCGGATCGACGGGAATCAGGTAGGCTGGAGCCGCAGGCGGATCGGGCAAGGAACGACCCCACGCGACGAATTCGCTGCGCAGCCGGCGAGTCTCCATGCTCTCCGATTGGAGAGCGGGAGAGGCATCGGCTGGAGTCGTGCCGTACGGGAGCACGAGCAGGACCGCATCGCGGCCGAGATCGGAGCCTTCGGGCTCGCGCTGCCAGACCGGCTGAATCTCGTAGAGGCCACGATCGACGGACAGCCGGAAGGCGATGTCGCCCGGCTGAGAGCGCGGGCCGTCCACGCTGCCGAGCAGGCTGAAGCCGATCGAGGCGAGGCCGAGCGCCAGCACGAGCAGCATGCCGAGCAGGATCGGACCTGCGCTCCGCAGCATGCGGAGGAAGCCGTGATCGGCGGGTTTCGCGAGGGGGTCTGGAGCGGCGGCCGTGCCGCCGGGCTTGCGCCGCGTCGCCGCGAGCAGCCAGCCGAGAATGGACAGCAGCACGAGGCAGGCGGCTGCAAGGGCGACCGAGCCGGTCGACAGCAAGAGCGATTTCATTTGCGATCAGGCTCCTTCCACGACGCGCAACCTTTTGCCGGATGGCTCGTCTAGATATGGGTGCAACTGGAAATGGGAGTCGCCCTATTAGACCGAGCAGGCCGTTCGAAAGGCTTCTTCTTCGGCCGGTCGTGGAGAGGAGTCATTTTAAATGATTGATTTTCGCAGGAAGATAATGGTCTCGAAAGCTTCTCGTCGAGCCGGCTGCGCCATCCTCGGCGCCGCGCTGCTGCTCGTCCCTGTCCTGTCTGCTGCGCCGGTGCGAGCGGAAACGCCGTCGCTGTCGGTTTCGGGCTATGCCCCGGCGGAGCGGACCGCTCCATTGGCGAAGCCCCTATGGACGGCTTCCATCGATGTACCAGGAGCGGACGGCTTTTTCTATGAAGGCAACGCGGCGGCAGAGAACGGCATCGTGTACGCGATCTCCGGCTCGAAGCTCGTCGCCCGCAGCGCGGCTGACGGCAAGGTGCTTTTCTCTTACGGAAAGGACCTGAGGCCTTTCGTCAAGCTGGCTTCGGATCTGGCGGTCGTCGTCCATAAGGACGGCCGCATCGCGGCGCTGTCGGCTGCCACCGGCAAGAGGAAATGGATCTCCCAGGCCGGCATGCAGGCGGACGGCCGAACTCCGTTCATCGGAAAGGACCGCATCTATGCGCTCAACGACGATGGCCTGACCGCGCTGCGCGCCTCCGACGGGAAGCGGTTGTGGGCGGACGTCAAGGAGCCGATGGGCATGGGACCGTACAGCTTGTCCGAGCATGATGGAGTGCTGCTTTTGACGTATGTCGTATCCGGAGCGATCACCTCGACCCAGCTCAATGCGGTCGACGCGGCGACGGGCAAGCTGCTGTGGACGGCGAACCGAACAGGCGCGCCTCTGCTCGTCCGGGACGGGCTCGTTTATACGGTGAAAGAGATGTGGATGCTCGCGGACATGGATCGTACGCCCGAGCGGCAGATTGAGATGCCGGTGCTGAGCCTGAGGAGCGGAGCCGTCAAGGGAACCCGCCTCTACGACTATGAAGTGGAAGGCTCGCCGCCTTATCCGATCCGCAGCCCGATCCTGGCGCTGGATAAAAACGACCTGTACGTGGACGGGGGCGGCGCGAAGCTGTTCAAGTTTGATTTCAAGTCTTATGCGGCAGGCGCCAAGCCCGTCGAGACCTACTTCAAGCGGAATGAGCGGATGCAGCTGGCCGGGCCGCCGCAGGGAGGGCGCATTTTGCTGGTCAGCCAGGATAACGGCGGCTTGTATGGAATCAAGACGGCCAACGGCCATCCGGTGACGTGGCTGGCCGACAACCCGGTCGTGCGCAGCGAGATTTACGGGAACCGCATCTTCAGCGCGCAGTCGGACGGGTATCTGTACGGCTTCGACCTGCAGACGACGGAGCCGCTGCTCAAGGTGGCGACAGGCTCGCGCGAGTACGGGCCGACGCTCAAGACAGGCGATGTGCTGATCGTGCAGACGAAGGGCAGGCTTATGGCGGTGAAGCTGCCTCGCTAGCGCAGGGAGCATGCCGAACATCCGCATTGAAGCAAAGGCCCGTTGAAACTCTTCTCAAGGAGAGCTTCGACGGGCCGTTGCTTTTATCGCGTCATACGCTCGTGGCGATGCCCCTTCAGATCGAGCTGATAAAACCCGAACGTTTTTTTCCTTTCTTCCGAGCTTAGATTCCCGGAGCGTTGATAGCCGAAGGTAGAGATGCCGTCATCCGTGATCGGCCATTCATAGGCTTTGCCCAACGTGTCAAAGCCGTAATAATAGCCGGGCTCCCCCAAAAAGTCCGCCGCCCATTTCCCGTCGTGGAACGTTGCCGCTTTCAGATTGGTCGTTTCATGGGCATTGAGCAAGCCGCGCTCATAGCTTGTCAAAAAGTAGACATCGTCCCGATACGTTTTCACTGCCTTGATCGGGGCTTTTTCAACCGCTACCCGGGTGATCGTTTCTCCATCCACACGATATAAAATAATTTCCTGAGTCGTGCCGAAGGCATAATTCAAATAAAAATGGCCTATGTCGGTATTGAACCAGATGTCCCCGAGCCGAACCTCGTTTTTCACCGGAACATAGTCATGATAGACAAAAGGATGGAAAGAGTAAAAATTAGTGCTGATGAACAATTGGCCGTTTTCTTTGATGAAGCTCGTAAAGCGGTCGCTGTAAACCATGGCTTTTCCTTGGTAAAGCAATTGACAGACGAGCATGAGGCTGGAGTTTTCGATCGCCGCGGCATCAGCATCCCGGATGACGATCAAGCTGTAGGGCTGGAAGGTTGTCTTTTTCAAATAGACGACTTTTTTATCAAGCGCCTCGCCGATCTGCCTCAAGGGAATATAGGTGAATTGGTTGTACCGGATTGCTGCTGCATCCATCTCGTGCGCGCGGCCATCTATTGAAATCGTCTTTTTTCCAGCTTGAAGGAGAATCGACTTGCCGGCGTATTGGATCGTGATGGATTGGTCTTTCGGATGGAAAGCAACCTTAGCGCCCAATCCTTCCGACACAAAGCGAAGGGGGACCAATGTCCTTCCCTCTCTGACGATCGGCTGGACGCCGGAGACATCG
Organism: Paenibacillus pasadenensis; assembly: GCF_002864175.1. Taxonomy (NCBI): domain Bacteria; kingdom Bacillati; phylum Bacillota; class Bacilli; order Caryophanales; family Paenibacillaceae; genus Paenibacillus; species Paenibacillus pasadenensis. The sequence continues at coordinate 1,112,680 of NZ_NFEZ01000004.1, forward strand.
TGCCCGTTGATGAACGCCAAGGAGCTTTCGGGAGAAAGGATCAAGCTGCCTTTCAAGTCCGTTTCCGTTACGTCTTCATAAACGTCATAAAGCGGGCTTGCGTAGGCCGGGCAGCTGAACGCCAGGAGCAAGGCTGAAGCGAACAGCAGGACAATCATTTTTGCTTTCATCGTGCACCTCAATTTTATCGGAGTTGAATGTTGATGAAATTCTTACATAATTTGGTGATGATTGAATTTTACTTTATTTCACTCCATGGGGCTAGCATAGCTTCCATTTTGGGCGAATGAAACGCTAAGGATGTGCTATACTAATTATAGCTAGACAGTCTAGCCGATTGCGATTGGAGGAGATTTTCATGATGCAGTGGCAGCTTCAAGACGCTAAGAATCAATTAAGCTCCGTCGTGAAGAAAGCAGCCGATGAAGGCCCCCAAATGATAACGGTACGGGGGATGCCTGCAGCAGTCGTTCTGTCGATGGAAGAATATCAACGTTTAACGAAACCGAAAACGCGTCTGACGGATTTTTTCAAGGACTCTCCTCTGTACGATCTCGATTTGGATCGAAGCCAGGATATCGCCCGGGAAGTTGATTTATGAATTATCTTCTGGATACGAACGTAATTTCCGAACTTGTAAAGAAGGAACCCGATTCAGGCGTCCTACGCTGGATTGATGAACGAGACGAATCCACACTATTCTTAAGCGTCATCACGTTTGGAGAATTACAAAAAGGGATTTCCAAATTAAGCGACAAAAACCGTGCCGAACGATTGCAAGTCTGGATCGACCAGGACTTGAGCAGTCGGTTTGACGGGCGAGTTCTCCCCCTTGATCTGGATACCCTGCTTGCGTGGGGCAGCATCCAGGGACAAGCGGAAAGAAACGGAACGCCGCTGCCGGTCATGGACAGCCTGATTGCAGCTACAGCCATTGCCCATCATTTAACGGTTGTAACCCGCAATGTGCATGACTTGGAGCGTTGCAAGGCTTCCGTTTTCAACCCATGGATAAACAAGTAATCCAAAGCATCGACAATTCGAAAGAAGGAACTTGACTTGAATCCATCAAACCCGCCGAATCCAGCTGAAGCGTCCGTCGCGGCATCGGCGCCCGCCTCGCGCAACTGGGGGCTGGCCGTCATGCTCGGATCGCTGACGGCGATCGGCCCTTTCTCGCTCGACATGTACTTGCCGGCGCTCCCGGAGCTCACCCGCGATCTCGGCGCCTCCGAGTCGCTCGGCCAGCTCAGCCTGACCGCCTGCCTGGTCGGCCTCGCCGCCGGCCAGCTGCTGGCGGGACCGCTCAGCGACGCGATCGGCCGCAGGCGTCCGCTGCTGCTGGCGCTCGGCATCTACGCGGCCGCCTCGCTGCTTTGCGCGCTGAGCCCGACGATCGGCATGCTGCTGCTCTGCCGGCTCGTGCAGGGGCTGTCGGGAGCGGCCGGCATCGTCATCGCGCGCGCCGTCGTGCGCGACCTGTATTCCGGCCGGGAGATGACGCGCTTCTTCTCGCGCCTCATGCTCATCAACGGAGCGGCCCCGATCCTCGCGCCGATCTTCGGCGCCCAACTGCTGCGCTTCACCGACTGGCGCGGCACGTTCTACTTCCTGACGGTCCTCGGCGTGCTGCTGCTCGTCTCGGCGGCGCTAGCGCTGCCGGAGACGCTGCCGCGGGAGCGGCGTACGACCGGCGGGCTGGGGCAGACGCTCGGCAACTTCGGCCATTTCCTCCGGGACCGCTCCTTCATGGGCGTCGTGCTGACGATGAGCCTCGTGTCCGGCGCGATGTTCGCCTACATCTCCGGCTCGACGTTCGTGCTGCAGGGCGTGTACGGCGTCAGCTCGTCCGCGTACGGCTTCATCTTCGCGGCCAACGGGATCGGCATCATCCTCGCCTCGCAGCTGACCGGCCGGCTCGTGCTGCGCTACAGCACGGAGCGGCTGCTGCGGACCGGCGTTTGGTTCGCGATGGCCGGCGGAGCCAGCCTGCTGCTGTCGGCGCTGCTGGACCTGGGGCTGTGGGCGGTGCTCGCCTCGTTGTTCGTCGTCGTCTCGAGCGTCGGCATCGTCGGCACCTGCGCCTCGTCGCTCGCGATGGAAAACGCCGGCCAAGCCGCCGGCAGCGCCTCGGCGCTGCTCGGCATGCTGCAGTTTCTGACCGGCGCGCTCGCCTCGCCGCTGTCCGGACTCGGCGGCGTATCGAGCGCGCTGCCGCTCGCGCTCGTCATCGCAGGCGCCCAGGCGCTCGCGCTGCTGGCGATGGCGGCGCTGCTCGGCCGCCGACGGGCGGCCTGAGCGGTGATTCCACCGCTTTTACGTCGGAGTTACGCGGAAAAACCGAGTAACAAGGCTCGAACAAGTGCCTTCACGTCGGAGTTACGCGGAAAAACCGAGTAACAAGGCTCGAACAAGTGCCTTCACGTCGGAGTTACGCGGAAAAACCGAGCAACTGGGCTGGAACAAGTGCCTTCACGTCGGAGTTACGCGGAAAAACCGAGTAACTAGGCTCGAACAAGTGCCTTCACGTCGGAGTTGCGCGGAAAAACCGAGCAACTAGGCTCGAACAGGTGCCTTCGCGGCGGAGTTACGCGGAAAAACCGAGCAACTAGGCTCGAACAGGTGCCTTCACGTTTTTTGCCCTGCCTCCATCCCGTCTCCGTCCCCGCCCGCCTCCGTCTCGGGACCGAGTCCCTTCGCAGGCCAGGGAACGAGCGCAGGTTCATCCCCGCGCCGCTTCATCGGACACGGCCTCCCATCCTATACTTGGAAGCAGATGAACTACTTCCCCGGAAAAAGGATGGGATCCGCCATGATCGAATTGTTCCGCAACCGCACGTTCGCCCGCTTGTTCTTCGCAACGGTCTGCTCGCAGCTGGCCGCGACGATCGGCATGATGGCGTTCGCGTTCTACCTGCTCGACCGCTTCTCCAGCCAGCCCGCCTACGCGACGGTCGCCGAGATGATGTACTCCGCGCCGACGCTGCTCGTCTTCCTGTTCGTCGGCGTGTTCGCCGACCGCTTCGACCGCAAGCGGATCGCCGAGAACTCGCTCTGGATCCGCGCCGGCCTGTCGGCGCTCATCGTCGGAGCCATCGCCTCCGACGTCTGGATCCCGATGATCTTCCTGCTCCTTTTTCTCCGCAGCGCGGTGACGAAGTTCTACTATCCGGCGGAAAGCGCCATGCTGCAGGGCATCCTGCATGACAGCCAGTACGTCAGGGCGGCCGGCCTCAACCAGTCGATCATGGGCGTGTTCATGCTGTTCGGCACGGGACTCGGCGCGCTCGTCTACCACTCGGTCGGCGTGCTCGGCGCAGTGACGGTCGATCTGATCGGCTTCCTGATCGGCGCGCTGCTGCTGCGGGGACTGCGCGTGCCGGAGGCGGTCCGCCTGCCGAACGGCCGCAGCCGCCTTTCCTCGCTGCGCCTGCCGTCGGTATGGGGCGATTTTCGCGAAGGCCTCCGCTACATCCTGAGCCGCAAGCTGCTCGCCTCGCTGCTCGCCGGCTTCATCCTGTTCGGCCTCATCAACGGCTGCTTCGCCATGCTGCCCATGCTGACGATGAAATACAAGCTCGCCGGAGAGAACTATCCGTTCTACGTCTCGATGTTCTCGGTGTTCATGGGCGTCGGCTTCCTGATCGGAAGCACGATCGGCTCGGTGCTCGTCGGCAAGTTCGCCCTGCACAAAGTCATCATCGCCTGCATGTCCGCTGCGGCGGTCTGCGTGTTCGGCCTCGGCTGGTCGACCTCGCCCTGGGCTTACCTCACTTTCACCTTCGTCGCGGCGCTGTTCCTCGCTCCGTTCAATATCGCGATCGGCGGCTGGCTGCCGAAGCTCGTCGCGCCGGAGAAGATGGGGCGGGTCAACGCCTGGATCGACCCGATCATGATGGGCGGCCAGACGCTGATGCTCGGCCTGATCGCCTGGCTGTTCCCGAGCCTGTTCTCGGTCGAGGGGCTGCATCTGTTCATCGGCGCGCTGCTGCTGGTCGCGGCCGCCATCTATTTGGCGACGCTGCCCCGCTTCGTCCGCGAGGAGGAGCGGGAGGCGGCCTCCGCAGTCGCCGCTGCTCCGGCTGCCGCCGCTCCGGCCGCCGCCGCTGCGGGCTCGACTGCCGTGTCCGGCTGATCTGTCAGCCAAACGAAAAGAGCGCATGGCCGAGGCCATGCGCTCTTGCATTTCGTTAGCGGGCGAAGGACGGCTTCCGTTCGGAAACCGGGCCCCGTACGATCTCGATAAACTCCACATCGGCGCCCTCGACGGAAGGCCCGACAAACACCCGGCTGCCGACGACCGCTGCAGGGTCCTCCGCCAGGCTGCCCATCATCGGCCTGAGCCGACGGGCGGCTGCGGCCCGAGCTCCTGCCTGGCCGGCGCGGCTGCGGCCGTTGATGGATCCGAATCCACGACTATTCGACTTGCCGGTACGCTTCATCTCGAATCGCCTCCGATCAGGCTGCGGACGGTCGCCAGAAGATCGTCGTTCATCTCGACAATCTCCTTCAATCGGGCGGCGGCCAGAGGCCGGCTGCCCGAAAAATGGACCGACAGAACATGTTCACTACCCAAAGGATAACACAGGACATGCACGTCAGCAATCGCCCTGCGGCTGAAGAAGCTCCAGCGTCCGTCCAGATGGACCCTGACGACGATGATCGGCTCGTCCTCCGCGGATCTCCCCTCGTCGGCGCGGATCGGGAACGTCCGGCCGCGGCCTACGTTGCCGCCGACCTGGCGGATATGCCCGTCGTCCGTGAGCTTCCAGAGCGCGGCGCCTGTCGTGCGGTAGCCGGCCGGAGGGAGGATGGAATTGCGGATCGCCTCGGCGTAGGCGGCATAGCGCTGCTCCGCATCCGCGATGTCGACGTTTTTGAGGAACTCCCAGAAAAAATGCAGCACGCTGTCCTTGCGCTGGACGAGCGTCTCGCTCTCGGCGAGAATCTCATGGCGCTGCTTGAACGGGCCTTCGCTGCGCATCGCCGTCAGGATCCGCCCGCATGCCGTGGATACCCCGCTGTGCGGACCTCGCGAATGAGCGGCGTCATAGCGGAGCAGGGTGAGGCCGTCCAGATCGGACGGCAGATGGATCGAGGCCGGGCCGGCCTCCTTCGGCTGCGGCACGACGCTGGGCACGAGGCAAAAGACGCGCCTGCGTCCGAGCCGCCCCCAGAACAGCCCCATTTCATACAAGGTGTTGTCGCGGGTGATGAAGTGCGTTTCATTGCGGATGGTGGCGACGTCCTCGGCGGCAAAGACGAAGATGCCGAAGTCGTTCGCATCCAGCTCGCGCTCGAGCGCCTCCATCGTATAATCGTTCGCTTGGAACGTATTGGCGTACCAGGCGTTCACCTCGACCTGCCTTTCGATCGCTTCGGCGACCGCCCGCGCGATCGGGATCGCTTCGGCGGAGCTGCCGATGAACGCCCTCGGCCTCCTCGATATCGTCATTCAAGCATCCCCTTCAAAGGCATGAACTTCCAAAACCGCTCGCAAAAGTAAGTATACAGGCCCGTCCCGATGCGGGAAAGAGCCTGCTCTCGATGCCCGGCCTCGAAGAGCGCCCGGGGAGGCGCTTTGCCCCTGTCCGGAACCTGTGTTATCCTGTCTGTGATTGGCCCGCTGGGCGGCAACGCTTTCATGATCCATCCGCCGTCGGCGGATTTTTTGCCGTATCCGGCGGAGTGGCGGGGAGGAGGGCTCGGGATGCCATCGGAGCTGGAGCTGGTCGTCCGCTCGACGGAGATCGACGTCAACGGGCATGTGAACAACGCGAAGTATCTGGAGTATCTGGAGTGGGGCCGGGAGGACTGGTATGAGCGCGCCGGGCTGGATTACGCGGCTTTTCTGGAGCTGGGCATCCAGACGGTGACGGTCAACGTGAACATCAACTACCGCCGCGAGTGCGTGCAGGGGGAAAAGCTCGTCGTTCGCACGTCCGCGCTGCGGATCGGACGCACGAGCTACGCGCTCCGTCAGGAGCTGCTTGATGCCGGCGGCGCGGCGCGCGCTGATGCCGAGGTGACGAGCGTCTGCCTGGACGCGGCCGAGCGCCGGAGCCGGGAGCTGCCGGAGCGGCTGCGCGCGGCGCTGGCGGCGGACGGAGCGGCCACCGCTTAAGAGACATTCAAGGGGGACTATCGATGACAGGCAAACTGATTTTTTTCGACGTGGACGGAACGCTGCTCGACCATGACAAGCGCATCCCGGCTTCGGCCAAGCAGGCAGTGCGCGAGCTGCAGGACGCCGGACACGAGGTGGCGATCGCCACGGGCCGCGGCCCGTTCATGTTCCGGGAGATCCGCGAGGAGCTCGGCATCGACTCGTACATCAGCTACAACGGCCAGTTCGCGGTGCGTCGGGGAGAGGTCATCCTGCGCAATCCGATCCGTCCTGATCTTGTGCAGAAGATCACCGAGCGCGCGCTGGAGCTCGACCATCCGATCGTCTACATGAACGACGAGGCGATGAAGGCGAACATCGAGCGCCACGACTACATCGAGGAGAGCATGGCCTCGCTCGAGCTCGTCGACAAGACGATGGCCTGGGACAAGGACTACCATATCGGCCGCGAGATCTACCAGTGCCTGCTGTTCTGCACGATCGGCGACGAGATGAAGTACCGCGAGGAGTTCCCGGAGCTCGGGTTCATCCGCTGGCATCAGTTCTCGATGGACGTGCTGCCGCTCGGCGGCTCCAAGGCGCAGGGCATCGAGACGTACCGCAAGCTCGCCGGCGTGCGCCCGGAGGATGTGTATGCGTTCGGCGACGGGCTGAACGACATCGAGATGCTGCAGACGGTGCACAACAGCGTCGCCATGGGCAACGCGGTCGAGAGCGTGCAGAAGGCGGCGAAGCATGTGACGAAGGATGTGGCAGAGGACGGCATCCGGCATGGGCTGGAGCTGGTGGGGCTGCTGTAAAGATTGGGAGTTGGCGGGGCGGCTGTAAAGGATGGGAATCGGGCTTGGGCGCGGAATGGCGTCTGGGCCTTTTTTTGTTGGGAGGGCCGGCTGCGCTGCGCGGCAGCGTGCGGTCGGGAGGCGCAGGGGCTGGCTGCGGGCTGGCTGCGCTTCGCGTGCAGCTCGGCATGACATGCCGAGAGCGAACCCCCGCTGCGCGGGCAGTCCCTCCCTCCGATTGCTCTGAACCCCGGATTCCTTGATCCTCCGGAGCAGTCTCTGCAAGCAGGGCGGACTGACCGCCGCATGCTTCGCAGAGTGGTGAAGGCCAGCAACTTGTTGAAGCGCCGGAATCATGTCGAAGGCCTGTCGCGCAAGGGGACCAGGGCTCTTGGCGACGCATGACGAAAAAGAATGAAGCTGCTTGTGTGATTAATCATACAAACTTTGATCTCATGGAGAGCATTCAGAGCGTATTTGTATGATTTATCTTACAAATTCGACCGTCTTGGAAATCCCGTTGGAGATTTTGTGTGTTTTATCGTACAAATCGGTCGGAATAGACCTATTTCATAGAGAGTTTGTACGACGTTTCATATAAAATAGTAGTCGAGCTCGTAGTATCCTATCTCTCCTTGAAAAGGCAGGGAATTGATCCGACAATGGAGGAAAGTCCGAAGGAGCTGATTGCATTGAAAAGATGGGCAAGCGGCATGCTGGTGTTGCTTCTGCTTTGCGGCTGCTCGGTTTCAAGCTCTGACTGGGCGTTTCATTTCGTCATCTACAGGGATCATATCTACGAACTGAAGGACTCGATCTCCGCCGATCAATTGCAGGAGAAGCTGGGCCGGATCAAAGCCTACTCCGATCACGAAGCAGCCGAGTCCGGCAATTTCGGCTCCAATCGGTTCCGGACCGGAGCGGAGATCTACTCCATCCGTGACATAGACCCGCAGGAAGCGATCGCCGTCGTGGAGGATGGAGTCGTCTATCGGCTGCAGAACCGTGGTGCTTTTGGGAAATAGATTCCAAAGGGATGAGCCGATCTTCATTCTATTGAACGGAAGGCGGCTCAATTAGGGGCTGCCCGGCAGCCGCTAAGCCGAGTTCCTGCCCACGAAGGAACTTTCGACTCCCTCGTCGAGAAGCCGCACCGATTTCCTGCCCGCGGAGGTACTTTCGACTCCCTCGTTAAGCCTCTGCGCCGGATTCCTGCCCGCCAGGGCACTCTCGACTCCCTCGTCGAGCCCCTTTGCCGGATTCCAGGCCGCGAAGGTACTCTCGACTCCCTCGTTAAGCAGCTGCGCCGAGTTCCTGCCCACGAAGGCACTTTCGATTCCCTCGTTAAGCAGCTGCGCCGGATTTCAGCCCTCGAAGGAACTTTCGACTCCCTCGTCGAGCCCCTTTGCCGGATTCCAGGCCGCGAAGGTACTCTCGACTCCCTCGTTAAGCAGCTGCGCCGGATTTTAGCCCACGAAGGAACTTTCGACTCCCTCGTCGAGCCTCTGCACCGGATTCCTGCCCACCTGTAAAATCCTTCGCGCGCTGCCGTGCGGGCGATGATGCAGAATTGGAAAGGTTCCTATCGCACAGCGAGGGAGCTGAACCTCCTAAAATCGGAGCTTCAACGGAATCGCAAAAGCTTCCCGTCCATTGCTCTTGACTGTACAAAGTGTCAAAACTTTGCTCCAAAGTAAAATTAAATTTCGAAATATATTGAAATCTTAAAATAAATCTACTACTCTGAAAGTGGAAACGATTTCAAAGCCACTGGAAGGGGAGAAGTGAAGTTGGTGTTGAAAAATGCGTTGAAAAGGACTTTCCCGATGGCGGCGGCGCTCGTGCTCGGCTGGACCGCCGTTCTGCCGGGCCTCGGCCTGGCCGGCACGGCCGATGCGGCCGGGCTAGCGGCTTTGCCGACCCATGCGGCCGAGCAGCTTGCCGCTCTACCGGCAATCGCCGAGTCCGAGCTTGAAGCCCCGCCGGCGCTTGCAGCGGAGGCGCCCGAAAAATCGTCGCCTGCTGCTGCTCCCGCGCCTGCCGCAGCTCCCGCGCCTGCCGCAGCTCCTGCGCCTGCCGCAGCTCCTGCGCCTGCCGCAGCTCCTGCGCCTGCCGCTGCGCCCGACGCTCCCGCAGCTCCCGCACCTGCCGCTGCGCTCGACGCATCTGCGCTTGCCGCAGCTCCAGCCCCTGCCGCTGCGCTGGAAGCGGCTGCCGCTTCGCAAGCGCTCGTCGACCCGTTCGAGCAGACGAGCCATCTGCAGGTCACCTCGGTGCGCGCGGTGTCGGCGCGCCTCGATCTGGCCGCGCGACCGGAAGAAATTCCGCATGGCCGCTACGCGATGAAGCTGTCGTATGACTTTACCGGCACGACCGGAACGTCGGCGGCTTATCTCAACTTCAACCACAGCGACGGGACGCTGGGCAAGCCGATTCCGGGCAGCGCCGCGCAGCTCGGCCTCTGGGTCAACGGCGACGGCCAGAACCACTGGCTGCGCATGCAGGTCATCGACGCCGCCGGCGTGAAGTCGGTCGTCGACCTGGCGGCAAGCGTGAACTGGACCGGCTGGAAATACGTCACCGCCAATATCCCTTCCAACCTGCCCCGTCCGCTCAAGCTCTCCCAGCTCTACCTCGCCGAGACGAAGGATACGAACAAAAACGCCGGCGCGCTCCGCTTCGACCAGCTGACGGCGTTCGCCGCCGCGCCGCCGACGCATGAGCTGACGCTTCAAGGACTCGGCCCGCTGCAGACGGGCGAGACGCGAGCGAGCTTCGTCGAAGCTACATACGCCGGTCGCACCGCCCCGGAGCGCCTCGCTTCCACGGGCCTAGCCTACCGGAGCAGCGACGAGACGGTCGCCTCCGTGGATGCGAGCGGCACGGTCGTCGCCGGCCAGCCCGGCACGGCGATCATTACCGCGCAGGTGCCGGGACAGCCGGTCGAGGCATCGACGGTCGTGGCCGTCACCTACGAGGCGCCGGTCGTCCAGACTGTCGAGCTGTCGGCGCCGACCCGCCTCGAGACGGGAGCGGCCGCGGAGCTGAAAGCCTTCGCCATCTACGCCTCCGCGCCTGAAGTCCCCGTGCGTCTGATCGCCGGAGCCGAGCTGTCGAGCAGCGATCCGGCGGTGCTGAGCGTATCGCCGGACGGCCGCCTGCAGGCGCTGAAGGCCGGCTCAGCCGTGCTGACGGCGCGCTTCGGCGGCCAGCAGGCGACCATGCAGGCGACCGTCGCCGATCCGGTGCCGGTGCTGCAGTCGATTGAGCTGGCGAGCCTGCGCTCGCTGAATCCGGGCGACAGCGCGCAGACGCTCGTCACGGGCACGTACACGCGGCTGCCGGCGCCGGTCAAGCTGACCGAAGGCGTCGCCTACACGAGCAGCAATCCGGCCGTAGCCGAGATCGCCGCGAGCGGCGTCGTGACAGGCAAGGCCAAGGGCGCGGCCCGCATTACGGCGACGTACCAAGGCAAGACGAGCAGCGTCTATCTCGTCGTCGGCGAGACGATGGCCGCGCCGAAGCGCGAGATGCGCGCCGCCTGGATCGCGACGGTCGACAACATCGACTGGCCGCGCAAGGGCGTCACCGATCCCAAGCAGCAGAAGCAGGACTTCATCGCGCTGCTCGACGAGCTGCAGGCGGCCGGCATGAATGCCGCGATCGTGCAGGTGAAGCCGACGGCGGACGCCTTTTACCCCTCGGCAATGGCGCCGTGGTCCGAATGGCTGACAGGCACGCAAGGGAAAGATCCCGGCTATGACCCGCTGGCGTTCATGCTGGAGGAGGTCCACCGCCGCGGCATGGAATTCCATGCGTGGTTCAACCCGTACCGCGTCAGCATCCAGGACGACGTGAGCAAGCTCGCGCCGAACAACGTCGCGGTGCTCCATCCCGAATGGCGGATCAGCTACGGCGGCAAGCTGTACCTGAATCCGGCGATTCCCGAGGCGCAGCAGCATATTCGGGACAGCATCATGGAGGTCGTAGGCAAGTACGACATCGATGCGGTGCATTTCGACGACTACTTCTATCCGTATCCGGTGACGGGCGTCGACTTCCCGGACGAGGCGCAGTACGCGGCTTACCAGGCGTCCGGCGGCACGCTCGCCAAGGCGGACTGGCGCAGGAGCAACGTGAACACGTTCGTGCAGACGATGGGCGAGGCGATCAAGGCCGAGAAGCCATACGTCAAGTTCGGCATCAGTCCGTTCGGCATCTGGCGCAACAAGAGCGAGGACCCGACCGGCTCGGACACGAACGGCCTCAGCAGCTACAGCGCGATCTACGCCGACTCCCGCACCTGGATCGCCGAGGAGTGGATCGACTACATCACGCCGCAGATCTATTGGAACATGGGCTACTCGCCGGCCGCCTACGAGAAGCTGGTCGACTGGTGGAGCCGCGAGGTCGCGGGCAAAAACGTGCATCTGTACGCCGGCCAGGCGATCTACCGCGTCGGCACGGATGCCGAGGGGTGGCGCAATCCCGAGGAGCTGCCCGGCCAGATCATCCTGAACCGCGGCTACGAGGCCGTGAAGGGCAGCATGTATTTCAGCGCGAAATGGTTCGAGCTGAATCCGCTCGGCGTGACCGATCGGCTACAGGCGGAGCTGCATCGCGATCCGGCGCTCGTGCCGGCGATGCCTTGGCTGGACGCCGAGCCTCCGGCCGCGCCGGGCGCGGCGGCAGCCGCCCAGGCGAGCGGCGACGTGCTCGTCAGCTGGCAAGCCAGCGCGTCCGCGGACGCGGCCAGCTATGTGATCTACCGCTTCGACGGCGCGAAGGCGGGCAGCATCGGGGAAGCGACCGCCATCCAGGCGGTGCTGCACCGCAGCGCGCTCGGCGCCGAGCCGCTTTATACGGATGACTCGGCCGTAGCGGGCCGCACCTACACCTACGTCGTCACGGCGCTGGACCGCGCGCACAACGAAAGCGCCGCGGGCGCGCCGGCCACCGTCACGGTGAGGGAAGGCGGAGACGCCAAGCTCGCTCCGGGCAAGCCGCAGCTGAGCGATACGAGCGGCCAGGCCTATGGACTGAAGGACGGCAAGTACGCCGTCACGATGAACCTTTGGTGGGGCAACAACGGCACGGTGTACCGCCTTTACGAGAACGGCAAGCTCATCCGGACCGTCCTGCTGGACGACCGGACGCCGGCGGCGCAGTCGGTGCGGACCGAGCTGGAAGGCAAGCCGAACGGCACCTACGTCTACATCGCCGAGCTGAGCAACGCTTCCGGCACGACGGCGAGCGCGCCGCTCACCGTGCAGGTGACCGACGCGGCGCCGGGCAAGCCGGACGTATCGCATGACAACTGGGACGGCGACGGCCGCTACCGGATCACCGCCAACCTGTGGTGGGGCACCAATGCGACCGTATACCGCCTGTACGAGAACGGCGCGCTGATCGACACGCAGACGCTGGAGGCGAACACTCCTGCAGCGCAGCGTGCGTTCACCGACGTCGCGGATCGGGCTCCGGGCACATACGTCTACCGCGTCGAGCTGGCCAACGCCGCCGGCGTGACGTCGAGCGGCGAGCTGACGGTCGTGGTGAAGCGGTAGCGTTGAGGTACCAGCATGACTACGATGGGAAAAGAAGCCCCGAACGAATCCGTTCGGGGCTTCTTTCGGTACGGCAAGGCAGGCCAAGCGCTCCGGCAGGCAGCTCTTGGCCGCGGCGGCGATGGTCTTCTTTTATATATATGTTGACGTATATACACGAATTGATATATATTGAGCTCATGAGAACAACAACCATGCAGCTGACCTTGCTTGCCCTTGCTGAACCGAGTCGGTTCAACATCGTCGAATTGCTGAAAAACGGACCGAAATCCGTAGGAGAAATCGTTCAAGCCTTGGGATTGGGCCAGCCGCAAGTATCCCGTCATTTGCGCATCTTGGGCGAAGCCGGTCTCGTGCGATCGCGCAGCAAGGCTCAATTGCGGATCTACAGCCTCGCAGCCGGGCCTTTCCAAGAGCTGGACGAATGGTTTGATTCCTTCCGCATTCTGTGGGAAGAGCGTCTGGATGCGTTTGAGCAGACAATGCTGGATTCCATCAAGAAGGAGGATCAATGACAGGCACGGACAATCCACGAGCCCACGAGAAAGGTGATATTCGATGAAAACAAAAACGACCGTTCGCAAAGACCGCGAGCGCAGGGAGCTCACGGTCGAACGAACCGTTGCGATGCCTGCCCAGCTTGCATGGGAAGGCTGGACGCAGCCGATGCATATCGTCCGGTGGTGGGGCCCAAAGGGCTGGACCACGACCGTCTATGAAATGGACGTACGTCCAGGAGGAGCGTGGCGCTACAGTCTCCAAGCGGATGACGGCAGCGGCGAGACCGCCTATTGCAGAGCGGCCTACGATGAAGTCGAGGCGCCGAGCAGGCTGGTGTACACCGATCGTTTTGCCGACAGCGAGTGGAAGATCGTTTCGGACAGCGAAATGCATACGACCGTATCCTTCGAGGCGCAAAGCGGCGGAACAAAAATCAGCATCGTGACGCGATTCGCTTCCAGCGACCAGCTGGACAACGCGGAGGCGATGGGCATGATCGAAGGCTTCACGGATGCCTATGACCGGCTGGAAGACTACTTGGAAACCTTACAGGGAGGCAAGGACTCAATGGAGACTGTCATTTCGAAGGATGGGACAAAGATTGCTTATGTCAAACAAGGGACCGGTCCGGCCCTGATCCTGATTTCATCAGCAGCGGCGGATCATCAGGATGCCGAGCCGTTAGCCGAACGCTTGTCGGGCCATTTCACCGTTTACAATTACGATCGACGAGGACGCGGACGCAGTGCAGATACCGCGCCTTACGATACAGCCCGAGAGGTGGAAGACATCGAAGCGCTGATTGCCGCCGCCGGCGGACAAGCCAGCTTGTTCGGGAGCTCGTCCGGAGCCGTATTGGCGCTCGAGGCGGCCGACAGGCTGGCGGATTCGATCGCGAAGGTCTTTCTATTCGAGCCGCCGTTCATTGTGAGCGACAGCCGCAAGCCTGTTCCTGGCGGCTATGTCGACCAGTTGAATTCGCTTGTCGAAGCTGGAAAGAGATCCGAAGCCGTCGAGTATTTTGCATCCGAAGCCTTAGGCATACCGGAAGAATACATCGGGTACATGAAAGCCGATCCTTCGTGGAACAAAATGGAGCTGCTGGCCCATACGCTCGCCTACGATGGGATGATCATGGGAACGGCGCAATCCGGAAACCCGCTGCCGGCCGGCAGATGGGAACATAGCGCACCGACCTTGATCCTGACCGGGGAGAACAGCGAGCCGTTTCTCCATGAGGCGGCACGCGCGCTTGTCGAGCTTCTGCCAAGGGCGACGGCTCATTCCCTCGTCGGCCAAGACCATTCCGCAGTCATCATGGCCCCTGAAGCCGTGGCACAAGCTGTCGTGGATTTCAAGCGATGATTCAGAAGCCCGTCCTGGCAAAACCATTGACGGAGAAGGCTCTCCGGCTCGCGCTTGCATCCGTCTTCTCCAGCGGACTGTTCGTGGTTCTCTTGGTCAGCCTGCATCTGCTGCAGCCCGAATTTGATCCGACTTGGCGTTTTATCAGTGAATACGCGCTAGGCGACTTTGGCTGGATCATGCATCTGGCTTTCGGATTGCTGGGTACGGCGCAAATCTGCGTGGCGCTCGCGATCGCTCCGCATGTCCGCTCGGTTGCGGGATCCATCGGGCTTGTCATTCTCGGCATCAGCGCCATAGGCGTCGCGATCGCGGGCATCTTCGCCACCGATCCGATCTCCATTCATCCGGATGACGCTACATTCAGCGGCAGCATGCACTCCATCGGGGCGATGCTGGACTACACGCCGGCAGCCGCTTTGTTCATCAGTCTTTCGTTAGGGCGGCTCGAGGCTTGGCGGCCTGTGAAAAAAGCGCTGATCGCCAGTTCGGTTCTTGCCATCGTTGCGATGCTCGCATTCGTGCTGCAAATTCCCCAAGATGGACAATTCGGTCCCGAGGTTCGGACCGGTCTGTATGGACGATTCCTGATCTTGACGGAAGTCGCCTGGCTGCTCCTCGTGGGAAGTCATGCCGCCAAGCTGGCTCGGCTGGATTCGAATCGTTGAAGCGGCGGGGTTATTTCCAAATCAAGGTCTGCCTTGTATACTGAAGTTGTTTTCGGCTAGCCGATTTATGCAAGACAAGCATCCTTTTATCCGAAAGCATCGGAGATTCAGACCGCCTCCTTCCGAGGCGGACTTGAATCTCTTTTTTTATTTCCACATTTAGGCAGGCGAAGTATACTGAAGGAGATGAAGCGTCATGGATCTACGGATCGCAAGGAAAGACGACCGCTGGATTTCTTTGAACACGATCGTCTTCGCCAAAAACGATATTGAAGCCATCAAGGGAGTAGCGGGACGAAAGTGGATGCCGGAGGACAAAGCTTGACTGATTCCTTACACGATCTCCAGCCTGGAGCAGCTGTGGGAGACGCTGCAAGGGAGAATTCGGCGTCTCGACATTGCGCCTGATTTGCTGGAGGAATGCTCGTATCTGAAAGAAAAGCTGGAAGAGCGAAGCCGAGGCGGCTTGCCGCAGCGGCCAGCCGCATCTCCGCCGGTTGCGCCAGCTGGCTTGCCGATGGCAGAGCCGGCTGGCGGTTCCCGTCTGGACGGCCGATCAAGGAATGGCGGTCGCTCGGCCGACTTCGTCCGGTTCGTGGAGGATATGAAGCTCCGAGGCTGCAGTCCCAAGACGATCCGGGCGTACACCGGGCATGTGCGGCGCTTTTTTCAGAAGGGGGAGAACGTCAGGGATGGCGAGACGAGCCATGATCCGGTAGAGGATTCGCCGGGCATCAGCGTCCGCGCCTACTCCTTGCAGCTGTTGGAGGAGGGAAAGTCCCACTCCTTCGTCAATCAGGCGATCAGCGCCCTCAAATTCTATAGGAAGAACATCGAGGGCGAAGACGCAGCAAGCGCCTATGTGCGGCCGAAGAAGGAACACAAGCTCCCGAACGTCCTGTCCACCGGCGAGGTGGTGCAGCTGCTCCGCTCCGTCTCCAACGAGAAGCATCGCGCGATCCTCTGCCTGCTGTACTCGGCCGGACTGCGCGTCAGCGAAGTCGTCCGGCTCCGGCTGCGCGACCTTGATCTGGAGCGCAGGACCATCACCGTACGTCAGGGCAAGGGGCGCAAGGACCGCATCACGCTGCTTTCGGACATCGCTCGGGGAGCGGTCGAGCGTTATGTCGGCAGCGGGCAGTCCGGAGACTGGCTGTTTCCGGGACAGGACGGGCGTCGGCATCTCACGGAGCGCAGCGTGCAGAAGCTGTTCGAGCAGGTACGGAGCCGTGCGGGCATTCGCAAGCCGGTCAGCGTGCATTCCCTTCGCCACTCGTTCGCCACCCATCTGCTTGAGAATGGAACCGACCTCCGCTATATCCAGGAGCTGCTTGGCCATCAGAGCAGCCGGACGACCGAGCGCTATACGCATGTCAGCACCCGGGACGTTCGCCGGATCCGGAGTCCTTTGGACGGGATCGGGCTTGAAGAATGAAGGCTCGCAGGAGAATGGAGGAGATGATGGAATGAACCGACTTCATGACGACTATGAGTATCATGCTTGGGCTTCGATGCGGGTGCTGAAGCATCTGGAAACATTGCCCGCCGGTACGCTGACCCAGGAAGTCCAGCTCGGCTTCTCGAGTCTAGCGGAAGTGCTGGGCCATCTGGCCGCGGCGGAAGAGATCTGGCTTGCCCGTCTGAAGGGAGAGCCGGCGCCTTCATTGACTCCACGTCCATTCCAGACGGTGGAGCAGGCTCGCTTGGCGTTTGATGGTGTATTCATGGCCATGCGGCAGTTTTTGGACAACAACCCCGATTCGGAGGAAGTCATTTCGTACCGCAATTCAGCCGGCAAGGAGTTTCAAAGCACGATCGCGGAGATTCTCCAGCACGTTCTGTATCACGGCGCATATCACCGAGGGAATATCTCGACGATCCTTCGCTCGCTGGGGCATCCCGGTATCGGGACGGACTATATTTTGTTTTTGAGGAGATAGGAACGAGGGGCCGTGTTCGTAAAGCCTCTGATGAAAGCACGAATAGCGAAGAAAACACATCTTAAGGATGGTGAAGACTTGAAACAAATCAACGTTATTTTCTCCTACATCTTCATCATTGTAGGTGCTTGTATAATTACAAGCTCTAAGATTGCAGAACAATTTGTTCCTCGAAACGGGTTTTATGATATTGATTTATCGTTGAATTATTGGATTGGTGCTTTAATCGCTGTTTTGGGAATGGCAGGCTTCATTATCAACTCAAAGTTCTATGAAAATTATCTTAAAGAAGTTGATTTGAGAAAAAGGGAATTTGAAGAAAAGAACAAATTGGATAATACTCAATGATCAATTGAATATATCGCATCTGTGGACCGGGTTAAGGCTGCTAAACAACTTGAGCGTTCCAGTTTTTAATAGCAATGACAATGCCAGGTGTTCACGTAAGAGTTCGGAGATACCCGGATAGCAGTGAATATTTAGAAATACAGAAATAAGACGTTATAGGTAATCGGGGCAAACCGGTATAGAGCAATAAACACGAAAAGCTTAATAAGGCATGGCGTGAAAAACGTAAAAGGCGAAAGAGCTATAAAGCTGAAAACTAACACGATAAACCAATACGAAAATACGAGAAGCCTAAAGGGATTAAAAGTTCAATTGAAGGTGGACTCGAAGAAGGCCCCGACAAACCCATAACATCGTGTTCACGCTGCGGGCCATATGGCCCTTGATCTGGCTAAAGATCGGCCAGACACATCCGACTCCGTCGGACGTCGTGAACACACGAGACGTTATCTGAAATGCACATATTTATGAAGGAAGTGATATTCAAGATGACGAGAACAAAGAGAAAGCTCGATGAAGCAAAGTTTTTCTTAGATCTATTAGTATCCAACGAAAATAAAGATCCTGATTTTGACTACTTTTTAAGTGCATTTATTAGTTCATCTCGTTCGGTCTTATGGATAATGAGAGCCGAATACTCTGAACTTAACGGATGGGAACAATGGTACATTTCACTCGATCCGACACAAGAAGAGAAACAATTCCTCAAGAAAATAAATGAGATTAGGGTGAGAAGTGAAAAGTTCGATCCATTGTTAACAAAGATTCTAATGAATCTTGGAATACCAAATGAAGAAATGACTAAAGAAATTGAAAAGAGTCTAGAACAATTTCATGGGAAGTCAGTTACTTTCACGATAGAGACTATAGAAGAATCTACAGACTCTCAGACATACGGGGTTCTCGACAACGGAACAGTAAGGTTCAGAGGTAAAGTAGATAGTGTAGTTAGAGGAATTGAGGAGTTTCCGGATACAGATATACTAGAAGTCTGTAAGGACTATTTCCATAGAATAGAAAAGATAGTAAATGAGTGTATTGTGAAATTCACTGACGACTTACAGAGAAGAAGTAATGGGAGATTACAGATAAAACTGAACAAACGTGATAGTTAAGCCTTCGAAGATGTGCACTTCAGATAACACCGTGTTCAAGCTTCGGGCTGCCGCCCTCGGTCCGGCCGAGGAGTGGTCGGGGAAGTGGAGTCAGCCAGACAACCCTGCGAGGCTAAGTTTTCGACCCGGCTCCCGTTGGTCGCCTTAAGCCTCTCGAGTTCGTGAACACAAGAACGTTAGGTGAAATTAATGCACTGCATAAATGTGAGGAGATTCGTAGATGATTAATATCATTCGAACAAGTTTGGCGGGATTCTTATTCCCACTCACAATTTTTCAAAAGCTTAAAGAAAAAAAAGATATTAGTAAAATTAATAAATTAGGTAGACTTTATCCGGTTGGTACTCATACATTACATGTAAACATTCAAGGTACAGGGAAGCATACTGTCGTGTTTGATTCTGGCTTGGGAGGCTTCTCATTAGACTGGAATCATCTACAACAGGAATTAATTAGTGATGCAATTACTGTTGCATATGATAGAGCAGGCTATGGTTAAAGTCAGTGTGCTAAGCGTAACACCACCACTAGCAGTGAATGCGTCGAAGATCTAAGAGAGTTATTAAAAAAGGCTGGGTTAAAGCCCCCTTATTACTTAGTCGGGCATTCTTTTGGCGGATTAAATATGCGATTATATGCGCTCTTGTATCCTAATGAAGTTTCAGGACTGATACTTATTGATCCAACCAATGAATATCGATTTTTATCAGAGTATGTAGATACTGAACGACGAGGTCAGTATTTAAGAGCTCTAAAACAATATAAGTTAGGCTACGTGCTATCGGTGATTGGCATTCCTAGACTACTTAAGCAGCCGGTATGGAATCGGTATTTTCCCGAAAACTATTTAGCATTAGGATTCAGAAGTGATGCTTACGCGGCAATTTATAATGAATATTACAATATAGAGACTAGTTGCCGAGCTGTTGCTACTCGGAATTTTAATGATAAGATTCCAGTAATTTTATTATCCGCGGGTAGGATGAATGATTCCTGGAAAAATGATCAAAAGAAGTTATGCAAATTGTTTTCGAATATCAAGCATATTTTTATTGAAGATTCTTATCATAATATTCATCTTGAACAACCAGCCTCTGTTCTAATGGCAATTAAAGAGATGATTAGTAGGTAGAATCGAAGACGGCATAAACTTCACCTAACAATGTACTCACGCTGCGGGCATTCGCCATTGGTCCGGAGCGATATAGAAAAGCCGTGGGTAAACTCAGCCGGACAACTCCTGCGAGGCTAAGGCGGGGACCCGCTCCCTCGGGTCACTTAAGCCTCTCAGATTCGTGAATACAACAACGTTAGGTGAAATTATTGCAAAACAATATTAATCCAGCATATCCGGAGGGGAATGATTATGAGTACTTCAAAGGAGCAAGATTTTTTACTCAAGTCTGTGAGGATATGGTTCAATCGACCTGAACAAATATCTCATTACACTCATGAGTTTATTGAAGGCCCCACGGTAGCAGAACAATACCTACTGAATTCATTGCCGGATGGTAGTTCTGTTCTGGATGTTGGATGCGGAACAGGTAGAATTAGTGTTTATTTAGCCGAACGTGGATATCGAGTGAAGGGTATCGATGTTAGTGAAGGATTATTATCAGTTGCTCGTGAAATTTCCAAGAAGAGAAACCTTGACATTGATTTCTTGAATTTAGAAGGAATAAAGTTGCCTTATCAGGATGAAGAATTTGATACATTAATAGGATTTAAGATTCTATGCTATATACCGACAAGAGAATTACGTAATGAAAATCTGAAGGAATTTTATCGAGTTTTAAAGCAAGGTGGAACATGCATTATTACTCAGAATATAGTGCCGGATGAATATATTGATGATGCGAAGGATGAGCATTATTTGAGTAGTCCTGCATCAGAATTTGGGATTTTGGAGAGAGGCGATAATTTTCCATCAGGGAATGGTTATGTGCGTTGGTTTACAGAAAGTGACTTGTTTAATGAAATCAAGAACACAGATTTTAAAATTGAATTGTTTGAAAGTGATGAAGAACATGAAGGTGCAGGATATATAAAACTAATAAAGCTAAGGAAACCCTGCAAGTAATTTCGAAGAAGGCAATAACATCACCTAACACCGTATTCGCACTTCGGGCCATTCTGCCCTCGGTCAGGCAGAAGCAATTCAGGAAGCGAGATCAGCCGGACACATCCATCCCCCTAAGATAAGAGCTATCTAAGGGGGATGGACGTCGCGAATACAAGAACGTTATAAGAAATTGCCGCAATAAAAATTAAAGGAGCAAAAACCTATGTCTATCTACTCTGGATCAAGTTCAATGGAATATACTAATGCCGAAGTCGAAGTAATCATTTGGCTCAACAATTATTTAAAGAGTAAAGAAGATCGATTAATTAATATTCAACATAAGTACAGATACAATTATAACAACAACCAACATATTGAACTTGATGGATTTGGAGATGGATTTGCAGTCGAAATTTACTTAGCAAGTGATTTAAAAGGGGCTAAGATTGATAAAGTAGCTAGTGATATTTTGAAACTAACTCTCCTTCCTAAAGATATTAAACGACTTTTTGTTTGCAGAGAAGAAGTCAAGAATAGACTTCAAGGAAAATCATGGTTATCTTATGCAATAATACAAAACAGCATTGAAATTATAGTGCCTAAATTCACAGAAGAGACATTGGGAAATTTAATTATTGCTAACAAAAGAAATAGAGAATCTATTTTAAGAATGTAACTCAAGGTAGGCGGCAAAATCTTATAACACCGTGTTCACGCTGCGGGCATTCGCCCTTGGTCCTGACCGATGTAGGAAAAGCCGAGGGTAAATTCAGCCGGACGACTCCTGCGAGGCTAAGGCTGGCGCCCCGGCCGACGATCGCTTCACTAAATCGTCGTGGCAGCTTAAGCCTCTCGGGTTCGTGAACACAACAACGTTATGTGAAACCTGTGCAATTTAGTAAAGGAGACAATTAATGAATGAAGTAACAAGACTTACTCGTCCTTATAAAAGAATATATAAGTGGATTTTTTCATTTACCAGATCAGACTGGGATTTTGTTGATTACCCAATTGAATATTTAGAGTGTAGACAACAAGACAAAATAACAGAAGCAAATGCACTTAGCTTCCCATGGGTATCTCGAATAATTAATTGGTATTGGATGAATGGTGTCGGACATACAAAGGAAGAAGCCCTAAAAAATCTGAAGGCAAAATTTGAGAACTATAAATCAGAAGGTTTTGAATTGCCGAGACCAGGAGCAATCGTAGAAGTCAGATTTGCGAGTGTTGAAAAAATTGAAAGTTATGAACAAGAAGCAGTGAGTTTCTTTAGAGACATTTTTGATAGGGACTACTATGACTTATTTATTTCTGATGAATCTTCTTTGTATGATTTTTTATTGTCTGATGATGAACTTAATAGCAAAATCTTAAAAATAAAAGAGGTATATGAAGTTGATATAGTCGATGATGATTATCTAATTGTGGATATATTGAAGCGAATCAGAGAAGGCACAGGCATCACATAACACCGCATTCACGCATCTCGGTCCGCTGGAGGTATTTCGCGAAGCGGTTTCGGCGGACAACACCTGCGAGGCTAAGTCTTCGACCCGGCAAGGCGATCACTTCGTTTGATCGCCGTGGCAGCTTAAGCCTCTCGGGTTCGTGAATACGTAAGACGTTAGGTGAAATCCCAGCGAGATATTGTAAAGGAGCGAATTCAAGGATGGGACAAATTGAAGAGCATTTGCTATGCCTAGGGATTACACTTCCGCTTGCAAGTAATCCGGCAGCCAGTTATACAAACTTTGTAATTGTGAATGGCTTGTTGTTTGTCTCTGGAAAAGGACCAAGCGGGAACCCCAAGGGCAAGTTAGGGAAAGATTATAATACCCGAGATGGCTACGAATTTGCACGGCAGACGGGCATAGAAGTGCTAGCCGTACTCAAAGAGGGGCTTGGTTCATTAGATAAAGTAAAGAGAGTAGTGAAGGTTCAAGGGTTTGTGAACGCCGAGCCAGATTTTGAGGAGCATCACTTAGTATTAAATGGATTTTCGGAATTGATGTTCGAAGTTTTTGAAGATAAAGGAATACATGCAAGATCTGTTTTTGGGGCAACTTCTGTGAGGGGCAATCTTCCGATCATTGTAGACTCCATCTTTGAGGTGGAAGAATAGAAAGACCAATTGGAGCGAATCAAGAGGGCTAGGGCATACTCACGCATCGGTCGCTGTCGCTCCCTCGGTCCGTCGGAGGCAGTTCGGAGAAGCGAATTCAGCGGACAACACCTGCGAGACTAAGTCTTGGACCCGGCGTGGCGATAACTTCGTTTGATCGCACGGCAGCTTAAGCCTTTCGGGTTCGTGAATGCGTAAGACGTTAGGTGAAACCTCGATAAGAAAATCACTCAAACCTCAGAAATCGCGCTTCGATGTACGCTTATCCTACTCCGATGGCTCCATGAGATGATAGATAGCTCAGTGTATAAATGGAGGAGCAAGGAGCACAATTATTATGAATTGTGAAATATGTAATTCAGAAAATACTATAGAGGGAAAGCTTTCAACAGGTTTTGGTGGTGTCGTTTTTACAACAATAACATCGCAAAGAAAACTCCCATTCACGAGGAATTATTCCGTTATCCAAGCTGTTGCATGTAAAGACTGTGGACATATTTTTTCTTTGAAATTAGTTTCGCCGCAAAATGTGAACCAAATCAAATAAGTCCCTTTTGCAGCTCTATTGAAAGTTCAATATGAAGGTTGGAATTTATCCCCATATGGATCTTTTCCCTACTCCCATTAGCTAAGTACGGGATAAGGATGCCAGGCATTTCCGAGGAGGATTCAATGAACACCATCATCTACATGGTCAGGCATGCAGAGTCGTCCTATTCAGAAGGAAATGAAAGAACGAGAGGCCTGACCTCAAAGGGAAGCTTGGATGCAGAAACGATAACAAGCATGCTGAGGGGCGAAGGAATAGACAGAATCATATCCAGTCCTTATGCTCGAGCCGTGCTCACTTTGGAGGGATTGGCCAAGGAGTTGGGTGTGGAGATCAAAACGGATGAGGATTTAAGAGAGAGACATTTTTCAGACGATGTCAACTCGGATGAATACTTCATGCCGGCTCTAAAGAAATCGTTTGGACACGACCATTTACAAGAGAACCCAGCTACTCCCATTTTAGCTTAAGCGCGGGCAACTAGAAGCGCTGATTTGTCTCAAATGGTCGACTCGGAGAATTGGTCATCAGATGGGTCGCCACCACTCCCTCATTGCACGTGAACTAAAGCGTGGCCATGATGAATCCGGTGTATAGCGGGCTGAGCCCGCGCAGCGGTCCTATGAAGAGCGCAGGGCCTGCTGCATGCCGTCGGTTCGTACACGCCAGAACTGGCGCAGGAGATCAAGGAGCGGCTGCAGGAGGCCTGGTCGCCGGGGCAAATCGCCGAGAAGCGTCGAGCGGAAGGGAAGCCCTTCGTTTGCTTCAGGATCATCTACCGCTGAATCTATGCGGGACGTCTTGCAGAGGGAGAGGTGCGCATCCTTCGCCGAAAAGGCAAACGAGGCAATCCGGTTGATCACGCGGACGCTTTCTCGGCGGCACCCCGATCCGCTAGCGCCCGGAGGTCGTTCGCACCAGAAGCACGTATGGCCATTGGGAACTGGACACCGTCGTGTCCAGCCGAGGTAAAGGCTTGTGCGGCTACGTTCATCGAACGCAAGACGCGGTTGTATCAGGCCGTCCTCATGCTTGATCGGAAGGCGGCTTCTATGGAAGCCGCCCTCCAGTCCGTAGCCGCTCGGTATCCCAAAGGGAACCTTTCAAACCGCTAGGACCGATCGGAGCAAGGGATTTGCTTGCTACGAACGCTTGTAATCCCTGCACGGAGTGAAGTGTCCGCTTTGCGGATTCGTACTCGTCCTGGCAGCGTGGCTCTTACGAGAACGCCAATGGTCTGCTGCGGGATTTCTTTCCCAAGGGGCACGACTTCGCCGCGGTAACGGAAGAGCATTTAAACGAAGCCCTGCGCCTCATCAGTGGTCGCCCAAGAAAATGCTTTGACTGGAAGTCCAGCCTTCATGGATAAGGTGTAGCACTTAGCTTGACAATCCATTAGTTCTAAATGGGTTGTCATCAAAAGAAAAATGTTGTAAACAGCCTTGAATTGTTATAACGCAGCTGGAAGAGTTTCTGTCGACCGAGGACGCGGCCGCCCGGCTAAGGGTGAGGCAGTCTTTTTGATATTGGATAGCAGGGCATGTGGCGAAGCTCGGCCTTACAGGCGTTTCGGGAACCGAAACGTCCGAAGGGGCGAGCTTTTTTATGGAAGAGGAATTGGGAGGCCAATAGATTAGGGATTTCAATTAATTTCTAGTAATTGTGATATAGTGAATGGGAGATGGAAGAAGCAAGACCGACTGCATCTATTTTTCGGAATGTTCGAAGCAGTGTTCGGAGGGAAAAGCAGTCAGACATTTCCCTGATCTAGATAGACCATTCATTTAATAAAGGAATGTTAATCATTATTAACCTCTATCAATCGCTTCCACTTCCAATTTTTCTTTTTGTCTCTTTTGTTCCACCGATAATTTTGTTTTTCTATTTTATTTTCAAGAGAAAACACTACTCAAAACCACTCCTGTTTGGGATGGGGCTGTTTTCATTGACAGCCGTGTCCGCAGGAGGATTGAGAGTAAGCGACAAGGTGAATTGGTTGAACGAATGCAAGGGGATCATGGAATATCTCGTGATTTTAGGTCCAGTTGTAGGTCCACCTCTGCTTATTATCGGAGCCTACCGCCAAGCAAGATATGATGAAGAAAAGAGAAGAAAAATCAAACTTCTAGGCACCCTGATGGGAATAGGTTTATCTATCGTTGGATTGATCGTTGTTATAGCTCTATGGGCGTAATGAGACACTTGGACGATCCTAATAGCATGCATTGATTATAAGGAGAGTAAAGAATGCCAGACTCCGTTGTGTTATTTTATTGGTTATATTTCTAATTGTCATTTTTGGAATTGGATTCGTTCTCGCTAGATATGGGAATAATAGATCGTATGAAGTAGAACTAACCCTGGATCAAATCAAGGATTATTTTTTAAAAAAGCATAAATGTAAAATCTGTAATGCTAAACTAAACAGACTCTCCCATGACCAGTTTCTTGGTGAAGAATGGTCTAATTTTATGGGGAGATATTCGTATATGAAGGAATTCAAAAAGACTTTCTCCTTGGAATGCCCTCAGTGCGCCAAAAGAGTTATACCTCTGATGATTATTAATTGACTAACCTAGGAGTCGTGAAATTGGAAAGCGGAATTGACATGAATGAGATTTCATAGGAGGTAATTTCATGACAACCAACAACCTGCTCCGAATGGACAATGTCGGCATCGTCGTTGAATCCTTGGATACTGCCATCGCCTTCTTCGAGGAAATCGGTTTGAGGCTTGAAGGGCGAGCCAATGTCGAAGGAGAGTGGGCCGGCCGCGTAACCGGGCTAGGAAATCAAAACGTGGAGATCGCCATGATGGCTACTCCAGACGGCCATAGCCGAATTGAGCTTTCGAGATTCCTCACTCCGCCTACGATATCCGATCATCGGGCGGCTCCGGTAAACGCGCTCGGTTATCTTCGGGTCATGTTTGCCGTTCAAGATATAGACGAGCTGGTCTCTCGCCTGATCCGCAAGCACGGGGCTGAACTCGTCGGCGAAGTGGTCCAGTACGGCGACTCTTATCGGCTCTGCTACATTCGTGGCGTCGAAGGGATTCTAGTTGGGTTGGCGGAGCAGCTCGGTAAAAAATAATATGAAAAAAAGATGGATTTCTATCCTGGTATCTTTAATTCCGACACTCATTAGTCTCTATTTATTAATCAAATTTTTTCCTTATACGGGGCTCGGAAGAATACTTTCAATTCCATTTACGATCTTGGTTAATGTCTCTATTCTTTATATCTGTTCATCTCTAACGAAAAGATTTGACGGATCTACTACCAAAAGTTTTTCGTGGATGTTGGCAGTTCTTATTACTATCCTTATAACATTGATGATGCATCCACAAGAATCGGACCCAAGCGTGCTGACGCAAATCAGAAATAGATTATTGGAGAAATGAACGGCGTTAAGAGTTTTAGTAGTCTTTTACGCATCGGGTTAATGCATGAATCAACCAGGGGAGAAGACATGAGCGCTATTCTACAGATCAGGATGAAGGGGTTCAGTTGTTGCGAAAAGCGTGGCTGAAAGGATTTGTATTTCCCTCAAGCAACAACAACTGGGTAACCATTCTTCCAAGTGGAAGCAAGTTTCAACCCAATAAACACATAAAGAGAATCCACAAGAAACTACATCCAAAGGAAACAAGGTCGTGAATCGTTTCTTTTCATTTTAGGAATTACAGCGCGCAGCTTCGGTTGCGAAGAAAGAAAGAGCCCTCCGATAATTCGGAAGGCTCTCTTTCTTTTCCCGCCAACAGGAGCATCGACTAAGGCGAGGGAATCCGCCACTTCAACAGCTAAGAACTCTTCGCCGCCAACACCGCGTGCCGCTCCAGGTGCCGGCTGCGGATGAGCAGCGCGGCGCCGATCAGCATCGCGCCGTTGATGACGAACACCCAGCGGATCGGCAGGATGCCGCCGAGCACGCCGCCGATGATCGGGCCCATCATCGTGGCGAGCTGCGTTGCCGACTGGTTGAGCGCGAAGGCGCGGCCGCGGAATTCCGGGGCGGTCACTTTGACGATGAGCGCGTTCAGCGCCGGATAAACACCCGCGAAGCAGAGGCCGTACAGGAAGCGCAGCGCGCCGAACGCGACGAAGTCATGGACGAAGAACTGCAGCAGGTTGCCGATGCCGCCGCCCATGAGGCCGATGACGAGCACGTTGGTGTAGCCGATGCGCGGTCCGAACTTGCCCCACTGCGGAGCGGCGATGAGCGTGGCGATGCCGACAGCCGAGAACACGAAGCCCGCGACGAGGCTGGCGTTGCCTTCGCTGCCGCCGAGATCCATCATGTACACGGTGAGCAGCGGCTCCAGGATCATGACGGAGAACGTCCCGAGCGCGACGAGGCCGAGCATCGTGACGAAGACGCGGTTCGAGAACGCCTCCTTCAGGTCGGCGCGGATCGGCGAGCGCACGGCCTGGCGGTTGAACTTATGCTCTTTGACGAAAAAGACGGCGATCAGCGCCGAGACGAGCACGATGCAGCCGGAGAACAGGAAGCTCTCGCGGTTGCTGAAGTAATGGCTGACGACGCCGCCGATGAGCGGGCCGATGATGCCGCCGGTCGCCCCGGACGTCGCCATGATGCCGAGCGCATAGCCGGCCTTGTTCTCGGGCGTGTTGGTGCCGACGAGCGCGATCGCCGCGGGCACGTAGCCGGCAAGCAGGCCTTGGCCGATGCGCAGCGCCAGGAACAGATAGGGATCATGGACGAAGTAGGTCGCCATGTACAGCGCGGCGAGCGCGAAGCCGGAGCGGATGAGCATCGGCCTTCGTCCGTATTTGTCCGAGAGGGAACCCCAGTACGGGGCGATCAGGGCGCTGGCGAGGAAGGTGATGCCGAACGCGATGCCCGACCAGAGCGTCAGATGGCTCGTGACGCCGAGATCGTTGCGCAGGAACATCGGCATGAAGGGGATGGAGATCGAATAAGCGGTGCTGCAGAAAAAGACGCCGGTCCATAGGACGATCAAGTTGCGCTTCCATAAATAAGTGTCTGCCATAAAGGCGCTTCAGATCCTTTCCAGGGCTGGCCGGACCCGGATCGTAGCCGAGAATAGGGAGGCTCCACGACCTCTCCGAACGCGAAGAAAAACCGTCTCCGAGGAGACGAGATGAACCTAATCCGCACACTTCCGTCCTCTATATTGTACTCCTCCCCTCTGGATATTCCAACCCGCGACGGGAAAAACGGGCATCCGCCAAAGAGCGGGCCGGCTGGCCGAGCCGGCAGAAGGTCCGATTAGGAGCCGCCTCGATTCGGTAATAATACGGAAACAGGCTGGAGAGGAAAGGAAGAGGAACCGATGCGATATGATGCGCTCATCGTCGGAGGCGGACTGGCCGGGCTCAGCGCCGCCGTGCAGCTCGGACGGTACAATCACCGCGTGCTTGTCGTCGATTCGGAGGACGGACGCTCGAGCTTCTGCCTCCGCTACCACAACCTGATCGGCTGGACCGACGGCGTCAGCGGGCCGGAGCTGCGCAAGGCGGGGAGAATCCAGGCGGAGAAGGCCGGCGTGCGCTTCGTCAAGGACAAGGCGGTGCGCGCCTTGGCGCTCGATGGGGAAGGCTTCGCCGTGCAGGGGGAGTCGGGCGAGACGTACGAGGGCCGGCGGCTGCTGCTCGCGACCGGCGTCATGGACCGGCTGCCGCCGCTCGAGGGCTTGCGGCCATGCCTCGGAATCAGCGTCTACGTCTGCCCGGACTGCGACGGCTACGAGCTGACGGGACGGCGCGCGATCGTCATGGGCTCGGGCGATGCCGGCGCTTCGATGGCTCGCATCCTGGCCTATTGGACCGAGGATCTGGTGTACATCAACCATGAACGCAAGGAGGTGTCGGCGGAGCTGCGAGACAAGCTGGGGGAAAAGGGGATCCGCATCGTGGACGAGCCGATCGCCGAGCTGGACGCGGAAGGCGACCAGCTGCGCGGTGTGCGGCTGGCGGGCGGGGAGTGGATCGAGGGCGGCCGCGCGTTCGTCGCCTTCGGCGGCAACGAGGTGCGCTCGCAGCTGGCGGAGCAGCTCGGCGTGAAGCTGCATGCCAACCGCCACATCGAGGCCGATCCGCGCACGAAAATGACGAACGTGAAGCATGTGTGGGCGGCCGGCGACGTGCTCGCCCACTCGGAGCAGGCGTCGATCGCCATGGGCGACGGCTCGCAGGCGGCGATCTGGATGCACAAGAGTCTCGTCCGCCGCGAGGGCAGCGAGCTGCTGCGGCCGCTGCGGGATGTGGTGGAGCATGTGGCGGGCAAGGGCTGAGAGGCCGGACGGAATGGAGCTGGATAAGAAGATGGCTGTTTGCTGTGCTCCCTCTTTAGAAAATAGTATTAGTTTATTTCGGATATAATGGACATAATGAAGCGATGAAGAAAGCAGGCGATCCTATGACACCACCAGTAACGGCTAGTATTGAAAACCAAACCGATTCTGCATTTGGCATCGCTAAAGCATCTCTGGAGATAGAAGGTCAAAAATTGACTGAAGACGGAGAAGCGCTTATTTTAAGTCATGCGCGAGGCGAAATGTCGGATGATGAGTTTTTAAAGCGTGCGCTTGAGATCGCACGAAGTGTATAGGAAAAGTTCGAGTCAGTCCAAGTACTGCTACCCAGGCACGGATGTACTTATAAATATTCCAGGGTTTCAGAATCAAGAGCAGCTAACTGCTTTTGAAAACCTTGTCGCAACTAGGTGAGATTCGAGAAGAGGATATTTCGAAAGATAATCTTGAATTTGCTCGCACTCCATTTATTTTGCCTCAGGCAGATGAAATATTTGCACGTCTTAAACAGGACAACTATCTGCAGGGGCATGATAGGGAACACTTTTCTCGAAAGTCTGCTCTACTTATGGCCGATCTAAATCATCTGCATCCTTTTCGGGAAGGCAACGGTCGCAGTCTGCGAGAATTTATTCGTTGCTTGGCTCTTCGCGCCGGTTATTCTATAGATTGGAGGCGAGCTGACTCAAAGGAGATCCTGCTTGCAACGATTGAATCAGTAACCGATGAGAGCCACTTAGAAGAACTCATATATCGATGTATTTCCAAATAAGTTAAACCCAAAGGACCGCCCCTTAGAGCGGTTCTTTTTGTCTTTCAAGGCTGGATTTCCTCAGACGTGCAATTCCAGCTTGCGGCAGTCAAACGCGCCGGCTTTCCTGCGCGAGCCGGGCGGCGTAGGCGCGCCAGCGCTCGATCGCCGGACTACGGCGGAGCGTGAGCGCCGACAGCGCGGAGACGAAGGCGAGGCGGAGATAGCCACCTCTGAAAATGTCGAGCGCAGAGAAGACAGGATCCTTTTCGATAATGCGGAACGATGACGCAGCGCTGGGACGGCGGGCAGTCGACGCCATGGCAGTCAGCCTCCTTAAATCGAGAATTGTCTGAATTATAACATATCGACCAGCACCTTCCATATGGGGCGCGACTGATCTTCCCTTTTCCAGAGGCCGAGGGTACAATGAAGCTCCTGGAACGTTTGTTTGGCTGTTGGAGCTCCAGGAACTCCGCATGCGAGGGGGAACTTCAGGCGATGGCCTTTATGTTCAAGGCAGGCGACTATCCCGAGAAGCCTGGCTGCTATCTAATGCGCGATGAGCAGGACCGGCTGCTGTACGTCGGAAAATCGAAGAATCTAAGGAGCCGCCTGCGGTCCTATTTCCATACGAACCACAAGAGCAAGCGGCTGCGGGAGCTGGTGGCGAACATCGCCCGCATCGAGGTGCTGCTCGTCAACAACGAGACGGAGAGCCTGCTGCTCGAGAACAATCTCATCAAGATCCACAAGCCTCCGTACAATCGGGCGCTCAAGAAGGACAACAGCGGCTACGCCTACCTGATGCTCACCGACGAGGAGATTCCGCGTCTGGCGGTGCATTACCGCGACCGCAGGGAGCCGGAGGAGCGGATCGCCGCCACGGCGGCTCCGGGCAAGCGGTTCGGGCCGTTCGCGAGCGCGCGTTTCCGCAACGAGCTGCTGGAGTTCGTCGCCGACCACTACAAGCTGCGCTCTTGCACGAAGCTGCCCAAGCGGGCTTGCCTGCTGTACCATATCGGGCGCTGCGGCGGCATCTGCGAAGGCCATATGAGCCGCGAGGAGTACATAGAGCAGGTGCGCCAGGTGTCGGAGCTGCTGTTCGACGGGAGCAAGGATGCGCTCGTCGCCCGCATGTACGCCCAGATGACGGAGTACGCGGAGCAGCTCAAGTTCGAGAAGGCCCAGAACATGCTGAGCCACATCCGCAACCTGGAGAAGACGCCGGAGAAGCAGATCGTCGACCGGGAAACGGATCTGATGCAGGAGGTGCTTTACTTCGGCGAGGACACCGTGCTCGTGGCCAAGGTCCAGCAGGGCATGCTGCGCGAGCTGCAGCTGCATGGCCTTGATGGCGGCGGGGAGGCGGCCTGCGACCGCTTCCTGATCCGCCGCTACCGCGAGCAGCAGCTGCCGGACGAGCTGATCGTCAACCGCATCGCCGACCCGGCGGCCGTGCGCCGTGCGCTGCGGCGCCCTGCGGACCGCTCGCGGCCTGCGCTCGTCATCACGCTGCCGAAGCGCGGCTTGAAGCATTCGCTGCTCCAGCTGTGCAAGCAGAACTACGAGTTCCGCATCGAGGCGGCAGCGACGGACAAGCGTTGAATAGGCGCGAGGCGGGGCGGGAAGGGGACGAGACTGACTGGCGCGAGAAACGACGGCTAGGGCAGGGCGGGACACGATCCGCGCGGCTTCGGCGGAGCCTCTCCGAGGTAATGGAGAAGAAAAGGAGGGCTTGAGCGATGGCGCAGCCAATCATGCTAGTCACCGGCGGGAACGCCGGCATGGGTCTTGAGACGGTCATCGGACTGGCCCGCTCGGGAGCGAGGGTCGTGCTGCTGAGCCGCGATCCGGGACGCGGAGCGGCGGCTCGGGAGGAAGCGCTGCGGCGCAGCGGGCCCGGTCCGGCGGACATCGAGCTGATGACCGCCGACCTCGCTTCGCTCGCGAGCATCGAGGCTTTCGCAGAACGGTTCCACAGCCGCTACCCGCGGCTCGACGTGCTCGTGAACAACGCCGGAGTCGTCACGATCCGGCGCGAGGAGACGGAGGACGGCTTCGAGCGGATGCTCGGCGTCAACCATCTCGGCCATTTCGCGCTGACCGGGCGCCTGCTGCCCGCGCTGCTCGCCGCCCCGGCGGCGAGAGTCGTCGTCGTGTCCTCCGGGGCGCATAAGGCGGGGCGGATTCACGATCCCGACCCGCATCTGCGCAAAGGCTTCAACGTGGTCAAAGGCTACGCCCAGTCCAAGCTTGCGAACCTGCTGTTCACGCTGGAGCTGCGCGAGCGGCTGCGGGAGACGGCGGTCCGCGCCCATGCGCTCCATCCTGGAGCGGTGGCGACAAGCCTCGGCGTCAGCCGGGAAACCGGCTTCGGGCGCGGCATTTACAGACTGCTGCGGCCGTTTTTCCAGACGGCGGAGGAGGGAGCCGCGACGGCGATCCATCTGGCGCTGTCCGAGGAGGGCGGCCGCGAGGGGAGCTTGTACTACGCCGACAGCAAGCCGCTGCGGCCCGCCGCCAAGGCGGAGGATCTCGACGCGGCCCGGCGCCTGTGGGCATGGAGCGAGCAGCAGACGGGCGTGCGCTGGGACTGAGGCTTTGACGAGGCTTTGACGGCGGATGGGCGGCAGATGGACGAGGATGGACGGCAGATGGACGGCGGATGGAAGAGGATGGAAGAGGATGAACCGTGGATGGCCGCGGAGCATGAAGTAAGAGCGAGCTGCTCCCGGCAGCCCGCTCTTTTATTGTTGCATGCCCTTGCCCGATGCCGGATTCCTAAGTGCTCGATCCTGCCGGCTACGCTGAGGGCGGCTTTGCTAACGACGACTGAGACGCTTACAGACCGTTTTTTCGCCTGTGCGGATTTCTAACGACGGCTCAGACGCTTAAAGCCGCCCGCTCCTCGTTTTTGCAGGCTTTTGGGGAGTTTTGCTGCATCTAAGCGTCTCACGAGTCGTTGCATTTTTCGGAGTCGTGATTTAGCCCCTCTAACAATCTGATCCGTCGTTAGCCTGTGGCGGCGCGCCTAAGGACGGATGCCGTAGGCAGCTGGGACGGCTTCAGATCGGCAAGTGTCTGCGACTGTGAAACAGAGCCGACGCCATCAAGGCAAGCTGCGGGCAAACCGCAGGCAAGCTGCGGGCAAGCCGCAGGCAAGCCGCAGGCAAGCTGCAGGCAAGCTGCAGGCAAGCCGCGGGCAAGCTGCGGGCAAACCGCTCCGGTTCCCTCGGGCGGCGACTTGCCCTCAAGGCAGGCCGCGGACGAACTGCTCCAGCTCCTGCTGGAAGCGGTCGGCTTCGTCCTGGAACAAGCCGTGGCCGCTTTTGGCGAACCGGACCGCCGACGCGCCCGGTATGGCGGCGGCCAGTCCTTGGGCTGCCTCGGGCGTGACGACCCGATCGTGGGCGCCGTAGAACACCGCCGTCGGAACGGCGATTCGGGTGAGCTCCTCCGCGCTCGTCCGCTCCTGCTGCATGGCGCGGGCGAGGCCGAGCGTCGCGCTAAGCGGACTGTCCATCGCGAGGCCGGAAAACCAGCTCGTATACTCCGGGCTGTGGTAGCGGTAAAAAAGCTGGCGGGCGAACTCCGCCGCCATCTGCGGCCGGTCGAGCCGGGCGTGGCGGATGAGCCGCTCGAGCCGTCCGCTCGCCTCGTCGGCTGTCGGAGCATCCGGCTGGAGCAGGGACGGCGCGGCCGGCGAGATCAGCAGCAGGCCGCTGACGCCGCTGCCCGCGTGCCGGCTCATGTAGCGGACGGCCGTCGCGGCTGCGGAGGAAAAGGCGGCAAGCGCGAAGCGCTCCAGTCCGAGCGCATCGACGATGCGCCGCAAGTCGTCGGCAAGCCGGTCGCTGCCGTAGCCGTCCGCCGGCGCGTCGGAGCGGCCGAAGCCGCGCAGGTCCGGCGCGACGCAGCGGATGCCGGCTTCCGGCAGCAGCGCCAGCTGGCGATCGAACATGCGATGGCTGAGCGGCCAGCCGTGGAGGAGCAGCACGGTCTGGCCGCCGGCAGGGCCGGACTGATGGGCATACAGCGAGACGCCGTCGTCGGTCGGCACCCAGGTCATGGAAAAAGCCTCCTTTTCACGAGATCGTCTGTTACTGTATGAGCCGTCCGGCCCGCATATGAGCGCCTGCGGCCGGCAGGCTTCCCGGCAGGCAGCCCGGCAAGGGGAGGTGCCGTACGCCTGCTCGGCTTCGGACGGAGGCGGTCGCTCCAGGATGATGGGATCGGATCGGGCTTGCCGAAGTTGATCTTTTCGCATCGCTTGGGCATATAATGGATGACAAGCCCTGACCTGCGCGGAGCGAGGCGCCAGTCGCGCCATGGACGAAACGAACGATGAGCCGAAAGGGGGATGGAGGTGAATAGAAGCTTCGATTCCGGTGGCGGAAGCCGGCTGGGCGGGCAGGAGCCTGAAGAGCGCTCGGACCGTCCGGCCCGCGCCCGAGAGGACGCGCCGGAGAATCCGAGCCATCCGGCCCGCGCCCGAGAGGACGCGCCGGTGAATCCGAGCCGTCCGGCCCGCGCCCGAGAGGAGATGCCGCAGAATCCGAGCCGTCCGACCCGCGCCCGAGAGGACGCGCCGGTGAATCCGAGCCGTCCGGCCCGCGCCCGAGAGGACACGCCGGCGGGGCCGAGCCATCCGGCCCGTGCCCGAGAGAGCGGGCCGAGGAGCATCTGGCCGCGCCTGCTCGCCGTGCTGCTGTACGCGGCGCTGCTCGCGCTCGTCTGGTACGAGCGCGAGGCGATCTCGGCCTGGCTGGCCGGAGCGCGGCCGGCGCCGCTGCCGATGCTGGCGGCGGCGTTTGCGCTGGCGTTTTTCCCGGTGTTCCCGTACGCGGCCGTCATCGCCACGCTCGGCTATCTGTTCGGCGCGCTCGGAGGCGGCGTCATCAGCCTGAGCGCCACCTGGCTCGCATGCCTCGCATCCTACGCGGGCTTCCGCCTGCTGTTCCGCGACCGCGGCCGCGCCTGGCTGGAGCGGACCGGCCGGCTCGATCGGCTCGTGCGGCTGACGGAGCGCAGCCCGTTCCTGTTCGTGCTCGTCGCGAGGGTCGTGCCCGTCGTGCCGGAAATGACAGTCGACGCCTACGCCGCGCTCACCGGCATCCGGCTGCGGACCTATGCGGCGGCCTCGCTGCTCGGCAAGGCGCCCGGCATGCTGTTCTTCGCCACGCTCGGCGGCAGCGGCGGCAGCGGTCCGCTGCGGATCGGCGCGCTCGTGCTCGCTTACCTGGCGTTCCTCGCGGCGGTCTTCATCGCCTACCGGATGCTGACTGCCCGTCCCGCCTCTCCTCCGGAAGCCGACTGACTGAGCGGGCGCTCGCGCGGGCATGAAAAGCCTGAAGAGGAGGCCTCGAACGACTCGCATCCTTGGGAGGAGCGACATCATGGAATACATGCCGCGCTGGATGGCCGGCAAGCTGCCGGCGCATGGGAATGGCAAGCAGGAAGGACGCGGCGGCGATGCCGAAACAAGCCGGGACTGGCCTGGCGGAAAACGAAAAGCAGAAAAGTGAAAAAGCGGAAAACGATAAGACGAAAGCCGAAAGCCGAAAGCCGAAAGACGAAAGCCGAAAGCCGAAAGACGAAAGCCGAAAGCCGAAAGCCGAAAGCCGAAAGCCGAAAGCCGAAAGCCGAAAGCCGAAAGCCGAAAGCCGAAAGTCGAAAGCGCAGAAACGGGAGCCGGGCCAGCCTGGCGCCGCGCCGCAACGAAGAAAAAAAGAAAGGCTGGGGAAGCATGGGGTTGACGGAAACGAGCGAGAAGGAATTCATGGCGATCGGAAGGCTTCACCGCCAGGAGGCGGTCTTTTTTGCGACGCCGCTGTGCGGCACCTGCAAGGTAGCCGAGCGCATGCTGGAAATCGCCGCGGCCGCGCCGGGGACGATGCCGGTGCAGAAGCTGAACGTGAACTTTGCGCCGACGCTGCGGGAGCGGTGGAAGATCGCCAGCGTGCCGGCGCTCGCGTTGCTGGAGGACGGCGTCCCGTACCGGATCGTCTATGCGATGAGATCCGCGGGCGACCTGTACGAGGCTCTGAGACAAAAGCGGCAGGACCAGCCGCACGGTTGAGGCCGACGATAGGAAAGCATTCGACATCATTCGCGTTAATCTACCTGACATATTGGGTGGATTTTTTTCTATTTATGGGAAAAAAGTCGCATAAATGAGCCCGGATTTATTTTTTTATTCAAAATATCGGAGGGTTAGGTTATGATATTTGACACGACCATGACGTTTTATCGAGTTCATGGCCTAGAGGTAGTTCAAAATTCCGAATGGGAGGCCAGGCATGATCTCTTTCCGGCAGGTCAACAAGCATTACGGCAGCTTTCACGTGCTGAAGGACATCGATCTGGATATCGCCGAGGGCGAGGTCGTCGTCATCATCGGCCCTTCGGGCTCCGGCAAGAGCACGCTGCTCCGCTGCATCAACCGCCTGGAGGACATCTCCGGCGGCAGCCTTACCATCGGCGGCGTCTCCGTGCATGACAAGACGACGGACATCAACGCGCTGCGCCGTGGCATCGGCATGGTATTCCAGCATTTCAACCTGTACCCGCATCTGAAGGTCATCGACAACATCACGCTCGCGCCGGTGCAGGCCGGCAAGGTGAGCAAGGAGGAAGCGCGGCGCACGGCGATGCACTACCTGGAGAAGGTCGGCATCCCGGACAAGGCGGAGTCCTATCCGTCGGAGCTGTCGGGCGGCCAGCAGCAGCGGGTGGCGATCGCCAGGGGGCTCGCGATGAAGCCGAACGTCATGCTGTTCGACGAGCCGACGTCGGCGCTCGATCCGGAGGTCATCGGCGAGGTGCTCTCCGTCATGAAGCTGCTGGCCAAGGAAGGCATGACGATGGCCGTCGTGACGCATGAGATGGGCTTCGCCCGCGAGGTCGCGGACCGGGTCGTCTTCATGGACGAGGGCCGCATCGTGGAGCAGGCCGCTCCGGCCGACTTCTTCCGGCAGCCTGAGCAGCCGCGGGCGCGCGACTTCCTGAGCCGCGTCATCAACCATTAGCACGAGATCGAAAGGGGACGAGAAAAGATGAGAAAAAGAAGATGGCTTGGCGCAGGGGCATCCCTGCTGCTGCTGGCGACAGTCGCCCTGACCGGATGCGGCGCGAAAAACGAGCCGGCGTCGACGAATACGGGCGGCTCGGCGTCGACCGCTCCGGCAGACGATGGCTCCGCCGTGCAGGCGATCAAGGACCGCGGCAAGCTCGTCGTCGGCGTCAAGTTCGACACGAAGCTGTTCGGCCTGAAGGATCCCGGCAGCGGCGAGGTCGAAGGCTTCGACATCGACGTCGCGCGCGCGATCGCCAAGAAGATCCTCGGCGACGAGACGAAGCTCGAGCTCAAGGAAGTGACGAGCAAGACGCGCATCCCGATGCTCGACAACGGCGAGATCGATCTCATCGTGGCGACGATGACGATCAACGAGGAGCGCAAGACGCAGGTCGACTTCTCGGATGTGTATTTCCACGCCGGCCAGTCGCTGCTCGTCAAGAAGGGCAGCGCGATCAAAAGCATCGACGACGTGACCAAGGACACCAAGGTCATCGGCCAGAAGGGCGCCACCTCGATCAAGAACATCGAGGAGAAGGTGCCGGGCCTGCGCGTGCAGCAGTACGAGAACTACCAGGAGGCGTTCACCGCGCTCAAGGCCGGCAAGGGCGAGGTGCTGACGACCGACAACGCGATTCTGTTCGGCATGAGCCAGCAGGATCCGGAGTATGTCGTCGTCGGAGGCACGTTCACCGACGAGCCTTACGGCATCGCCGCCAAGAAGGGCAATGCCGATCTCGTCGCCGCCGTCAACGAGACGCTCAAGGAACTGAAGGACAGCGGCGACTACGCGGCCCTCTATGAGAAATGGATGGGCGAGAAGCCGCCGGAGGAATAACGGATGGACTTCTCCTTTGTCGGCTCCTACTCCGGAGATTTCCTCGAGGGCTTTAAGAATACGATCTACGCCAGCCTGCTCGGGCTGGCCGGCAGCTTTGTCCTCGGCCTCGTGCTCGCCGTCATGCGCATCGCGCCGTGGAAGGCGCTGCGGGCGATCGGCACGGCGTACGTCGAGTTTTTCCGCAACATCCCGCTGCTGCTCGTCGTGTACATCTTCTACCTCGGCCTGCCGTCGCTCGGCGCCGATCTGGACGGCTTCGCCTCCGGCACGCTCGGCCTCATGATCTACACCTCGGCGTTCATCGCCGAGGCGGTGCGGGCCGGCATCCAGTCGGTCCCGGCCGGGCAGATGGAGGCGGCGCGCTCGACCGGCCTCAGCTACGTGCAGGCGATGCGGCTCGTCATTCTGCCGCAGGCGGTGCGCATCGTCATTCCGCCGATCACCAACCAGTTTCTGAACCTGGTCAAGAACTCGTCGATTCTCGGGGTCGTCGCTGGCTTCGACCTGATGTACTTCGCCGACAACGTCAACAGCTATACGTTCCAGACGATGGAGACCTATATGGTCGCGGCGGCGTTCTATCTGATCCTGACCGTTCCGCTGGCCTATGCGACCAACGTGCTTGAGCGCAAGCTGGCGCGGACGGGCTAGAGAGGAGGAATCGGCATGGACTTCGCAGGCGCATTCAGCTCCGACAATTTGCTATTCCTGCTCAAAGGCTTCGGCATGACGCTTATCGTCGCCGCCGTCGCGATCGTGCTCAGCTTCATCCTCGGCACGGCTCTCGGCCTCATCCGCTACAGCCGGATCAAAGGGCTGGGGACGCTGACGATGCTCGTCGTCGAGACGATCCGCAACCTGCCGCTGCTGCTCATCATCTTCTTCGTCAAGTTCGCCTTGCCGGAGGTCGGCATCCAGCTGTCCACGTTCTGGGCGGCGGTCGTGGCGCTGACGCTGTTCGAAGGCGCGATGATCAGCGAGATCGTGCGCAGCGGCTTGCAGTCGGTCAATAAAGGGCTCGTGGAGGCGGCGCGCTCGTCGGGCCTCACCCAGGCGCAGACGCTGCGGCATGTCGTGCTGCCGATCGGGATGCGCCGCATGGTGCCTCCGCTCGTCAGCCAGTTCATCTCGCTGCTCAAGGATACGTCGCTTGCGGTCGTCATCTCCTTGCCGGAGCTGATGCACAGCGCCAACATCGTCTACGGGCACGACGTATCGTACGTGTTCCCGGTGCTGCTGCTCGCGGCCGTGCTGTACTTCGCCGTCAATTACAGCCTCTCGCTGCTGTCCAAGCGGCTGGAGAGCAACGAAGGCGCGCGCCGGCGTACGCCCGGCGCGGGCAAGGGCAAGCCGGCGGCGCCGGCTGCCACGGCCAAGGCGCAGGCTTGAATCGACAGGAAAGGCGTTCTTTGCGCCACGAACGGGACGAAGAGGGGAGGTTCCCCGCTTCGTCCCGTTTGCGCTGCGCTGGCGGCGGCGCTTTTTGAAGCGGCAGACCGACAGATCCCGTAGACAGCTTCCGTGCAGCGAGCCTACAATGAAAGAGCGTCGCCGCCCGGCGGCGGCACCTAATTCTACCTAACAAATGAGGTCGGCTAAGATGAGCTGGGAACTATTCGTCTGGATCGCGGCAGGCGGCTTCCTGGCGGCCTTCGTCGACTCTGTCGTCGGAGGCGGCGGGCTCGTCTCGGTGCCCGTGCTGATGTCGGCGGGAC
Source organism: Paenibacillus pasadenensis (assembly GCF_002864175.1). Lineage (NCBI taxonomy): Bacteria > Bacillati > Bacillota > Bacilli > Caryophanales > Paenibacillaceae > Paenibacillus > Paenibacillus pasadenensis. Next base: position 1,152,510 of record NZ_NFEZ01000004.1, read on the forward strand.
TGCCTCCGCATCTGGCGCTCGGCACGAACAAGCTGGCCGGCACGATGGGCTCGCTGACGAGCATGCTGGCCTTCCTCCGCTCGGGCAAGATCGAGGGCCGGATCGTGCGGCGCCTGTTCCCGCTGACCGTCGCCGGCGCGGCCGGCGGCACGCTGCTGCTCCAACTGCTGCCGTCCGACTGGCTGCGCCCGCTCGTCGTCGTCCTGCTCTCGCTCATCACGGTCTATACCGTGTTCAAGCGCAGCTGGGGCGTCGACGGCCAGGCGCGGCGGGCGTTCACCCGCCGCTCGGCGGCGCTGATCGCCTGCGCGGCGTTCGCGCTCGGCGGGTACGACGGCTTTTTCGGTCCGGGCACGGGCTCGTTCCTGATCTTCGTGTTCCTGATGGCCGGATACGACTTCGTGCGGGCCGCCGGCAACGCCAAAGCGCTCAACTTCGGCAGCAACGTCGCCAGCCTGGCGACCTTCGCCCTGCTGCAGAGCATCGACTGGACGATCGGCCTCACGATGGGCGCCTTCATGGTGCTCGGCTCGCTCGCCGGCTCGCGCCTGGCGATCCGGCGCGGAGCCCGCTACGTGCGGCCGCTGTTCATCGCCGTCAGCACGCTGCTGCTCCTGCGGCAGGCCTGGGAGCTGCTGCGCGGCTGAACCAGCCTTACCATCCTATTGAAAAGGGGATTTTGCTCATGGCGCTTGCGCAAACCAGTTTCTTCTCCGACGTGCTCGGACTGAGCTGCTCGATGAACGTCATTTTGCCGCAGCAGACGAAGCGGCAGATCGGACTGGAGGGCAAGGCGGCCGACGGCCGCTTCCCGGTGCTCTACCTGCTGCACGGCTTGTCCGACGACCACTCGATCTGGCTGCGCCGCACGTCGATCGAGCGTTATGCGGCCCAGTACGGCCTGGCGGTCGTCATGCCGGCCGTGGCGCGCAGCTTTTACACGGACATGAAGGTCGGCCACCGCTACTGGACGTTCGTCAGCGAGGAGCTGCCCGAGATCGCGGGCGCGCTGTTTCCGCTGTCGGACCGCCGCGAGGATACGTTCGCCGCAGGCCTCTCGATGGGCGGCTACGGCGCGTTCAAGCTGGGACTGGCTTGTCCGGACCGCTTCGCGGCGGTCGCCAGCCTCTCGGGCGGGCTCGACATTCGCGGCCGTTACGACAGGGCCGGCGTGGTGGCTCTCGCCGAGGTCGAGTCGATCCTCGGCAAGCGGGAGGAAGCCGTCGGCGGGCCGAATGATTTGTTCGCGCTTGCGGAACAGCTGTCCAGCCTTCCGAAGGCACGGCAGCCGCTCCTGTACCAGTGCTGCGGCACGGAGGATTTCCTCTACGGAGAAAATGTCGCCTTCCGCGAGCATGCCCGGTCGCTCGGCCTGCCGCTGACGTACGAGGAAGGCCCCGGCGAGCATGAATGGGGCTACTGGGACGCGCAGATCCGGCGCGTCCTGGAATGGCTGCCGCTGCAGCAGCTCTGATGCCTCTGCGGACTGCGGGGGCTGGATTGGTCCGCTGCGCCAGAGCCGGCTCCTCGCCGCGCGGCAACAGAAAAAGCTGCTTCCATCGCCCTTTCGGGCGGCGGAAGCAGCTTTTTTAATCCGTTTATCGATCCAAGGAATCGTTACAGCACGCGGCGGGCCGTCGTGTAGTTGTTGCTCCACCAGCCGGAGTTGATCGTGTCGATCGTCACCCCTGGCTTGCCGTACGTGTGGATGATCTTGCCGCCGCCGATATACATGCCGACATGGGAGATCGGGGAGTAGAAGAATACGAGGTCGCCGGCCTTCAGATTGCTCTTGGAGACGTACTTGCCGACCTTCGATTGGGCTTTGGACGTGCGCGGCAGGTTGATGCCGGCTTTTTTATAGGCGTATTTCATCAGGCTGGAGCAGTCGAAGTATCTCGTCGTGCTCGTGGAAGCGCCGAATTTATAAGGCGTGCCCATCTGGCTGCGCGCTGCGGAGACGACGGTGGAGGCTTTGGAAGAGGTCGACACTTCGGCTGCGGCAGCGCTGGTCGCGGGAAGCGCGACCGATCCGGCAATGGCGATGGACAGCGCGATCGCTGCAGCGGCAAGTTTTTTCGTGAACGATTTTCCGATGATGTAGTTCATGATGTCTATTCCTCTTTTCGTTTGAATGTAAGGGGATTCCCGTGGGCCCTGACCGCCGCTTGGGGTCGGCCGAGCTGCTTGCTGATCCGGTGAGACAACCATACCACATCGATTTGTTGCCAAGCCTTTCCTCTGAGATGCCAAGGCGAGCGCTGCCAAGGGATTCGGTCCGTTTGTGAGAAAAAAATGAGAATGCTCTCATGCGCGATTCAAGCTGCAACCTTTTGCTTGCGGCCGTTTTTCGTCTGCCGTTAACGTTCGTCAATAGGCGGTTCAGGGCCGATGGTCCTACACTGAAGACTCCTGTGAAAAACGATGGACAAGCAAGGAGGGTGCCGCTAGATGAGGAGAAGAAAACGAAGGCCGGGGCTGCTGGCGCTGGCGATCGCCGCCGCTGCGGGACTGGCGTGGGGAGGCCAGGCCGCGGCAGCGGTGAAGATGGAGGTTTTGCCTCCTACCTCCGACTTTCCCGCTGCGCTAAGCGGAATCCGGGCAAGCTCGGCCCGCGGAGGCAGCGAGATCGTGGCGACGGGAGGACAGCATGCTTCGAACAACGGGTTCGCGCCGAGCTCGTACCGGTTCGATCCCCGCACGCTCACCTGGTCGCCGTTCGGCAGCCCGCTCCAGCTCGCCTATCATCAGCAGTCGGAGCTGAGCGGCGGCAGCGTTCTCGTGACGGGCGGGAACTCTTTCCGCGACAGGATCGGCTATGTCTATACCGACGAAGCCCGCTTGTACAATCCGGCGACAGGCTTATGGACTTCGGCGGCTCCGCTGCCGAAGACGATGCTGGGCAACGCGCAGTCGACGCTGCGGGACGGTCGCGCCATGATCGCCGGCGGCTCCAACGAGATTTACTCGGCAGGCCGGAGCGAGACGTATGACGACGTGTATCTGTACGATCCGGCCCGCGACGCCTGGAGCGAGGGCTCGCCGCTGCCGATTCCCGTCTATGGAGCGGCGCAAAGCACGCTGAAGGACGGCAGAGTGCTGCTGACCGGGGGGTTGAGCGGGTATGCCTATTCGTTCAACAGCTATCTGTACGACCCGGCTCTGGACGGATGGAGCAAGACGGCCTCGCTGCCTTACGACGGCTGGGACATCTATTTCCGGCATGCCCAGCTGACGCTCGACAACGGGCTTGTCCTTGTCATGGGCAACCGGAATTTCTCCCTCTACGATCCGTCGACGGGGAAATGGAGCCTGGACAGCCCCAACGTCGGCCGCTTGTCGAACGCCAGCCTGGTGCAGGCAGGAGGCAAGGTGTTCGTCATCGGCGGCTACAACGAAGACACGTACGAGCTAAGCCGCAAGGTTTACCAGCTTACGTTCGACTTCGAGCTGCCGACGTCGCCGGTTCTGTCCGGAGCGCCGGGAGGCTGGACGAATGCCGGGGAAGTGACGGTGTCCGTCGTGCCGGGCACGGACGGAGAGAGCGGCGTCGCCCGGACCGAATATCGGCTGAGCGGCGCGACGGTCCAGGATTGGACGGAAGTGCCGGCTGAAGGGACCTTCGTCATAACGGCGGAAGGACAGACGACGGTCGAGGCGCGCACGATCGACCAGACTGGCAACGCCAGTCCGCTGGCAAGCTCCATCGTGCGGATCGACCGCACGGCGCCGGGCGCGCCGACGGTGACGCCGGGCGCAGCCGGCTGGAGCAACGCGGCGAGCGTCAGCGTGACGGTGGCGGCGGGAGCGGACAGCGGCGGCTCGGGCGTCAGCCGGACGGAGTACCGGCTGACGGGAGCGACGACGCGAGTCTGGACCGCCTACAGCGGCGGCCCGGTGGCGGTGAGCGCGGAAGGCGAGACGACCGTCGAGGCGCGCACGGTGGACGGCGCGGGGAATGTCGGACCGTCGTCATCCGCCGTCGTGCGGATCGACCGCACGGCGCCGGGCGCGCCGACGGTGACGCCGAGCGCGGCCGGCTGGAGCAACGCGGCGAGCGTCAGCGTGACGGTGGCGGCGGGAGCGGACAGCGGCGGCTCGGGCGTCAGCCGGACGGAGTACCGGCTGACGGGAGCGACGACGCGGAGCTGGACCGCCTACAGCGGCGGCCCGGTGGCGGTGAGCGCGGAAGGAGAGACGACCGTCGAGGCGCGCACGGTGGACGGCGCGGGGAATGTCAGCTCTGCGGGGACCGGCACGGTGCGGATCGACCGCACGGCGCCGGGCGCGCCGACGGTGACGCCGAGCGCAGCCGGCTGGAGCAACGCGGCGAGCGTCAGCGTGACGGTGGCGGCGGGAGCGGACAGCGGCGGCTCGGGCGTCAGCCGGACGGAGTACCGGCTGACGGGAGCGACGACGCGGATCTGGACGGCCTATAGCGGCGGCCCGGTGGCGGTGAGCGCGGAAGGCGAGACGACTGTCGAGGCGCGGACGGTGGACGGAGCGGGGAACGCCGGTCCGTCGTCATCCGCCGTCGTGCGGATCGACCGCACGGCGCCGGGCGCGCCGACAGTGACGCCGGGCGCGGCCGGCTGGAGCAACGCGGCGAGCGTCAGCGTGACGGTGGCGGCGGGAGCGGACAGCGGCGGCTCGGGCGTCAGCCGGACGGAGTACCGGCTGACGGGAGCGACGACGCGAGTCTGGACCGCCTACAGCGGCGGCCCGGTGGCGGTGAGCGCGGAAGGCGAGACGACCGTCGAGGCGCGCACGGTAGACGGCGCGGGGAACGCCGGGCCGTCGTCATCCGCCGTCGTGCGGATCGACCGCACGGCGCCGGGTATTGCGACGATCAGCCAGAGCGTCGTCGGCTGGACTCGCGAGGCGGAAGTTCAGGTCAGCATCGCGCCGGGAACGGACGCGGCTTCGGGCGTTGCTCGCGTCGAATATCGACTTACGGCGGCAACCGTTCAAGATTGGACGACTTACACCGGCCCATTTGCCGTGACGGCTCCCGGCCAGACGACGGTGCATGCCCGGACCGTCGACCGGGCGGGCAATGTCGGGTCGCTCGTACTGGAGCCGATCCTCATCGACCGCGCCGCGCCGACCGCGCCGACGGTGACGCCGAGCGCGGTCGGCTGGACGAACGCGGCCAGCGTGAGCGTGACGGTAGCGGCCGGCACGGACAGCGGCGGCTCCGGCGTCAGCCGGACGGAGTACCGTTTGACGGGAGCGACGATGCTGGGCTGGACAACCTACAGCGGCCCGCTGACGGTAAGCGCGGAAGGCGAGACGACCATCGAGGCGCGGACGGTGGACCGGGCGGGCAACACCAGCCCGGCCGCATCGGCCGTTGTGAAGATCGACCGTACGGCCCCTGCGGCTCCACAGCTTCAGTCTCCGGCGGATGGCGCAAGCCTGAACACGGGCGAGATCGTGCTGGAAGGGATCGCCGAGCCGATGGCGATCGTCCAGGTGACGGTGAGCGGAGAATTGTGGGGAGAGGATGCGGCGGATGCGGAAGGCCGCTGGTCGCTCGCCGCTCCTGCGGCTTTGGCAGACGGCAGCTACTCGGTCGTGCTGCATGCTGCGGATGCGCTCGGCAACCGCAGCGGTCCGAGCGCGGCAAGAAGCTTCTCCGTAGACATGGAGGCTCCGGCGGCGCCGATCGTCCTCGATCCTGACCCGGATGCCTGGCTCCCCGCAGCGCCGGCAAGCTTCTCCGGAACGGCGGAGCCGGGCGCTCGAGTAACCGTTCTGCTGAACGATACGGTCGTCGGCGTCACTTACGCTGTTTACAACGGAATTCCCGGCGCATGGAGCCTGCCGGCTCCGAGTCCGCTCGCCGACGGAACATATCGGCTGAGCGCCGTGGCGGCGGATGCGGCAGGCAATGCCAGTCCGGAATCCGAGCCTTCGGCGTGGACGGTGGATACAAGGCCTCCTGATGCGCCGTCCATTCTGCTGCCAGCAGCGGATAGCAGCTCGTCGATTGCTAGGCCGCTGCTCAGCGGCGTCGCGGAAAGCTTCGCGCAGGTCCGGCTGTATCTGGACGGCGAGAGCATCGGTACGATCAAAGCCGACGAAGCCGGAAGCTGGCGCTACGTCCCTGATCGCTCGCTCGAGCTGGGGACCTACGCCGTGCAAGCCCAGGCCGTCGATCGGGCCGGACACGCCAGCCCGCTGTCCGTGCCGCTGCGATTCACCGTCGTGTCGGGGAACTCCGGCTTGCGCGCGCTGGCCGTGACGGGACTGAAGCTGAACGAGACGGTGACGGAAACGACCTACCGCTACACAGCGAATGCTCCTTTTGAGATGGAGGAGGCGTACATCGAGGCTGAGCCGGCTCATGCCGGCGCATCGGTGCGGCTCGAGATCGGAGGCGCGCCTGCTCCGAATCCGCTGCTCCTCCGTGTCGGAGAGCAGACGGTGAGCCTTGTCGTGACGGCAGAGGACGGGACAACCGTCCAGGCTTATGAGCTGACGATCTACCGCGCCGAACCGCCGCCGACGCCGGAGCCCCCGGCAACGCCGACGCCGGAGCCTCCGAAAACGCCGACACCGGAACCTCCGGCAACGCCGACGCCGGAAGTGCCGGCAACGCCGACACCGGAACCCACGGGAACGCCGACGCCGGAGCCTCCCGCGACACCGAGCCCGGAGCAGCCAGGTACGTCTGCCCCGCCTGCGACAGCGACACCGAGTCCGCAGCCGGTTCCGACGGAGCCGCCGGACACGCCGGCGCCCAGTACGGCGCCTGCCGGACCGGCAGAGCCGACGCCAGGCGGCATGCCTGCCGAGACTCCTGCGCCGCCGCGCTGCGCTTCCGGCAACGCGGCGCCCTTTACGGATCTGAAAGGCCACTGGGCCTCGCAGGCGATTGCCGAAGCGTTCGGCTGCGGCATCGTGAGCGGCTTCGCGGACGGAACGTTCCGTCCGAACAACGGGCTGACGCGAGCGCAGTTCGCAGTCATGCTCCTGAACGCGCTGGAACCGCTGCCGGACGGCGCCGGCCCGCGATCCGGCGCCGACGTCGCGGCATCTTTCCGCGACGCGGCCCGAATTCCGGATTGGGCGCTGCAGGCGGTCGGTGAAGCTCGAGCGCGCGGCATCGTGCGCGGCTACGAGGACGGCACCTTCCGCCCGGACGCGGTCGTCACGCGCGCGGAAATGCTCGTCATGGCCGGCAACGCGCTGCGGCTGGAGCCGCTCGCTCAAGAGGCCGCCGCTTCGGCGCTGCGCAATGTGGCCGACCGCTCCCGCATTCCAGCCTGGGCGGCGGGCTACGTTTCCGCAGCGATCGCACGCGGCTTGGCTGGCGGCCGGCCGGACGGAAGCTTCGGCCCGGCTGCCGCGGCCACGCGTGCCGAAGCGGCGGTTCTGCTCATGCGGATGATGGATGCGCGCGACGGCTCTCCGTCGCTATAGCCGACCCGCTGACAGCAGAATGCCGAATCATACTGGCAAGCCCCGCCGCCGGGCTGCCTGAACGAGCCTCTTTCGCCAAAAAAAGGCTGTCCCTCCGTCGACTTCATCGACGGGAGACAGCCTTTTTCCTGTTGCGGCGATGCGCCGCGCTAATTCGCGTACAGCCGCTGGACGGCATCCTCGAAATCGGCTTCGCGCATGCGCGCGTCCTCGAGCTCTCCGTACGCCTCCAGCTTGCGCAGCACGTCCATGAAGCGGCTTTGCTCCAGGCTGCACTGGACGGTGAGCGTCCGCTCCTGGAGGCCGACTGCGGCGAGGCTTGCGGAGTCCAGCCGCTGCAGGGCGCTCCACGCCGCCTGCGCCTGCTCGAGCGTCCGGTACGTCGCCTCGATCGACGCCGGCATGCCGATGCGCGAGCGCAATCCGCCGATCGGCCCGTCGTAGCTGAGCGTGCCGTCCGTGAGCACGAGCACGCGGCCGCACAGCTGCTCGATGTCGTCCATGTCGTGGGTCGTCAGCAGGATCGTCGTGCCGAGCTCCTCGTTGATGCCGCGCAGCAGGGAGCGGATATCCCGCTTGGCGGAAACGTCGAGGCCGATCGTCGGCTCGTCGAGAATGAGGATGGGCGGCTCATGCAGCAGCGCGGCAGCGAGGTCGCCGCGCATGCGCTGGCCGAGCGACAGCTTGCGCACCGGCGTGTCGAGGAATTCGCCAAGCCGCAGCAGGCCGTCGAGCTCGGCAAGCCGCGCTCGGCGGCGCTGCGGATCCATGCGGTACATCGCGCCGAGCACCTCGAACGAGTCCCGCAGCGGCAGGTCCCACCACAGCTGCGTGCGCTGCCCGAACAGCACGCCGAGCGTGCGCGCGGTCTCGACCCGGCGGCGATGGGGATCGATGCCGCCGAGCCGGACCGAGCCCGAGCTCGGATGCAGGATGCCCGACAGCATCTTGATCGTCGTCGACTTGCCGGCGCCGTTCGGGCCGATGAAGCCGGTGAACTCGCCGGAGGCGATCGTGAAGCTGACGTCGCGCACCGCTTCCTTGACGAAGGTCGGTCCGCCGATCAGCGAGCGTAGTCCTTTGCGCGGACCGGGCTTTCGCAGCTTGAAGGACTTATGCAGATGGGCGGCTTCGATCATGAGAGACAGGCCTCCTTGTTTGAATTGGAATCGGAATTGGATTGGAATTGGAAGCGAAAGCGCTGTTACGAGCCGGTGCTCTGATAGCTGCGCAGGCCGCGGCTCCACAGCCAGCCGCCTGCGGCCAGCGCCGCGGCGGAGGCAGCTGCGCTCAGCGCGAGCGTCCAGCCGCCGACAGCGCCTTTGAGAATGAACATCGCCGGCCAGTAATTGACGAAGGCGACGGGAAGGGCAGTCGAAAGCAGCGCTTTCAGCCATCCCGGATAGATCGACAGCGGATAGCGCACCGCCGTGTGGGCGGCATCCTCCGTCATGTTCTGCAGCACCTCGATCCGCGTCATCCAGAAGCCCATGGCCGCGGTCGCGAGCCCGATGCCGAACAGCAGCAGCGCTCCGTTCACGACGGCCGCCAGCGTAAGCGGCAGCGCGACCCACAGCTCGATCGCGCCGTCCCGCGCGAGCGCGGCCAAGCTGTAGGCGAGCATCGAGGCGCCGAGCAGCGTCTCTCCGACGCGGACCGAGAAGTTCCTCGTCATGAGCGCCAGCAGCACGGGCACGGGCCGCAGCAGCAGACCGTCGAGATCGCCGCTGACCAGGTATTTCTCCAGATGATGCACGTCGGAGGCCAATGAGCGGTACAGCGCCTTGGCCAGCACCAGCACCGCGTACAGGTAGGCGGACTCGGTCAGCGTCCAGCCCTGGATCGCGCCGAAGCGCGCGAGGATGACGGCGAGCAAGGAAAACTCCACCGACGCGATGACGGCGGAGGCGATCGTGCCGAACCAGAAGTTGAAGCGGTACTGCATGCTGCTGCGGAAGCTGAAGCGGATCAGCAGCAGGTGCATGGCGATCAGGCCGCGCACGGAGCGGAGCGTCGTCATCCTCCCTGCACCTCCGTTCGGCGGCGCATCGCGCCGGTGGCGGCGAAGCAGAGCGCGGTGAGCGCCGCGCACCAGGCCAGCGAGGGCAGCACGGCGGCGATGCCGTCCATCCCGAGATAGATGCGGGTCGGTATGTACTGCAGGGACGGGTAAAACGACCAGCGGCTCAGCCAGGCGAGCCAGCCGGGCAGCCATTCGATCGGGACGAGGAAGCCGGAGAACAGCATCAGCAGCGCGTTGTTGACCCAGTGCAGCCACATCGCCTCGGTCGTCCAGAGCGAGACGGCCCCGATCAGATACTGGATGCAGAGTGCCAGGTAGGCGGCGCATAGAAGCGCGGCGAAAAATGCGGCCGTCTCGGCGAGGCCGGCGGGCAGGCGCAGCGGGACAAGGAATACGTACAGCAAGTAGATCGGCAAGCTTTTGTACAGCAGCTGGTAGGCGATCGTGCCCCACTCGCGGCTCATCATGCTGTAGAACAGATGCACGGGACGAGCAAGCTCGATGGCGATCGCGCCGGTTCTCACCAGCTGCGGCATGCCAAGGCCGAACGTCGTGAACGAGGTGACCCAGAGCAGGCATTGGTTGAGGGCGACGTAGGAGACGAGCCCGCTGAGGCCGTACTCGCCGAGATCGCGGCCTTCGCCGATGCCGATCCAGATCGACAGGTAGATGAAGCCGAACATGGCGCTTGCTCCATTATGGAGCAGATGGGAAGCCCGATACTGCAGGTTGCGGGAAAAGCTGGCGCGCGCAAGCGCGAAAAAGACCATGAGGCACCTCATTTCGAAAGATCATCCTGAAATGTCCGGAAAATAAGGTGAAATGCGGCAGAGAGCGGAAAAATATCCTACCATCTTGAAGGTGAGGATGGCAACAACTTTTTTTCGCGCGCATGGACGTAAGGGGATTGGAGCAGATTAGGAAACATACGGAAGGAAGGAGGAGCCTGAATGTCGTTATGGCTCGAGATTATTCTGCGAACGCTGAGCTCGGTCGTCGTCCTGTTCCTCGTGACGAAGCTGCTCGGCAAGCGGCAGATCTCCCAGCTGTCCCTGTTCGAATACATTACCGGCATCACGATCGGCAACATCGCCGGCTACATCTCGCTCGACACCGATACAGAGTGGTACCTGGGGTTCGTCGCCATCGGCACCTGGACGATCGTATCCGTCGGCATCGAGTTCTGGACGCTCAAGAGCCGCTGGGTCCGCGGCATCGCGGACGGGCAAGGCACGGTGCTCATCAAGAACGGGTCCATCCTGGAGACGAATCTGTTCAAGGAGCGGATCACGCTCGACGAGCTGCTCGAGCAGCTGCGCAAGAAGAGCGTATTCAAGGTGGCGGAGGTCGAATTCGCCGTCATGGAGAAGAGCGGAGAGATCAACCTTCTGCTGAAAAAGGAGAACCAGCCGCTCACGCCCGCCATGCTCGGCTGGAAGATGTCGAAGGAGACGGAGCCGCAGACCGTCATGATGGACGGCGAGGTTCTTCAGGAGCCGCTCCGCAGCACCGGCAAGGACGAGCAGTGGCTGCGCCATGAGCTGGCGAAGCTCAAGGTGAAGCCGGATAGCGTATTCCTCGCCCAGATCGACGATCAGGGCCAGCTGGACGTGCAGACCGGCTCGCAGGACGGATCGCTCGCTCCGGCCAAGCAGACCGCGCGCCAGCAGCTGCTGCAGACGCTGCAGCAATGCGAGTCGGACTTCGAGCAGTTCGGCCGGTTCGCCCGCAGCGAAGAAGAGCGGGAGGCGCTTCTCTCCTGCTCGCGCCAGCTGAAGCAAGTGATTCGCCAGGCGCAGCCGGAGCTGAAGTGACCTCCCGCTCGAATAGCTACTATATAATATGAAGAAACAGAACGAGGGCTGTCAGCGCCGCGGCTTCTCGCCGCGCGCCAGTCCCGGACTGCCGAAGCTGCCGCTGCTCGGGTTGCTGCCGGCATGGCCGCTCTGCGAGATCGAGGTTCCTTCGACGCTCTTGCCTTTCGCGGCGCGTTCCTTGATGAGGTTGAGCGGCACCGGCATGGCGGCTCCGCCGACAAAATGCTTCTGCACGAGCACGTTGAACGGCTTGACGTAGCGGTTCAGATCGCGGCCGCCCCATGACTCGCGCGCGTACTCGACGAACTGGTTGACGACGTCGCGATTGGCCGTGATATGGACCTCCTGTACGGATGGAGCGAGCTTGCGCACGCGGATGGCGATCGTCTGCTTCAGCTTGGACGACAGCTCGTTGTGGTCGTTGACGGAGAAGTAGGAATTATAAGGCGTGACGAGCTGGCGGTTGGTCCAGGTGTCGCTGCCGGTCTTGTTGTCGTAGACGCCTTCCATCCAGCCGCCGTTGTCTTGCTCGCGCATGATCTTGCTGCCGCTCTTGACGGGCTGGGTCGCGGTCCAGTCGAGCACGATGCCGACGTAGGCGTTGCGGTCCGTCAGCATGACGATGCCTTGGGCGACGCCGTTCAGGCCCGTCACCTCGCGCGACAGATGGGCGCTGTATTCCATGAAGCGGTTGTCGTGCTGGCCGGGGGTGGAGCCGGACTTGCCGTACATCTTGCTGCCGTACGCTTTCGGATCGTTCTTCTGGCGGGTGCCGTAGTTCTGGTCGCTGTCCTGCACGAGCTGCTTGTAGCCGCAGCCCGAAGCGGCGATCGACAGGACGAGCAGCGAGTGGAGCAGGGCGGTCTTGCGCGGGATTGGCATCGGTCATCAGGCCTCCTTCAGAGTTTCGAGCCATGCCGTTAGGGTTCGCTCCAGAGCTTCAAATATGCGTCCTCGGGAGCATACATAAATGCCCACGGCTTTGGTTAAAAATGATAAGGAGCCGGCGGGAGAAACATCCGTCAAGACCGGTCAAATCGCGCGAAATCGCTTTTTTGACAGCTTTGAGAACAATTTGTGAACTCTCTGTGGAACATTGACAATCAAGGGCTTCAACTTTATATTTAATAAAGTGTAATTGACATGCAGGAGTTGCCATTTTACAGCTGTGCATGAAGCATTTGCCGCAAGCCGTACATAAGGAAGAGAAAGCGTTTAACCGGCTTTTGCCGGCGGGTTTTCCAACTTCTAAATTGATTCCGTAAACGGATAGCCGCCCTCCGGCGGTTCTCCGTTTTTGCTTGGGCAAATGGCTAAAATGTCAAAAGTGGGGTTGATGAATGATGAAAAGGTGGCACCTTGCACGACGTCTCCTGCCGCTGCTCGCAGGGATGGCCTTGCTCTTGTCCGCTTGCGGACGGGAGGATTTGTCCACTCTAAATCCGCAAGGTCCGGTGGCGGAAGCTCAATTTGGATTGATGAAGCTGTCCATTCTGATCATGGTGCTCGTCGTCATCGTCGTATTCGCGCTGGCGTTCTACGTCATCGTCAAGTTCCGTCGGCGTCCGAACGACAAGATTCCGGTGCAGGTGGAAGGCAACCACAAGCTGGAGATCATCTGGACGGTCGTTCCGATCGTGCTGCTGCTGATCCTCGCCGTGCCTACGGTCAAGCATGTATTCGGCCTGGCCAAGGACTACACGAAAGATCCCGATGCGGTTCAAGTCATCGTAACCGCTCATCAATACTGGTGGGAATTCGAATACCCGCAATACGGAATCAAGACCTCCCAGGAGCTCATGATCCCGACGGGCAAGACGGTATCGGTGCAGGCGAAGTCTGCCGACGTCATCCACTCGTTCTGGATTCCGGCGCTCGCGGGCAAGATCGACACGAACCCGGGCGCGAACGTCAATACGATGTTCTTCAGCGCCGATCACGACGGCGTCTACCTCGGCAAATGCGCCGAGCTTTGCGGACCTTCCCATGCTCTGATGGACTTCAAGGTCAAGTCCGTCAACGAAGGCGCCTTCGACCGCTGGGTAGCGGCGATGAAGGAGCCGGGCAAGCTGCCGGCCGATCCGGCGATCGCCGAAGTGTTCGAGAAGCAATGCCTCACTTGCCACGCCGTCGGCGACAAGGGCTTGCAGCTGTATCCGAACCTGACCGGCATCGGCGACAAGGAGACCATCGCAGGCATCCTCGTCAATACGGACGACCCGCAGTACAAGAACGAAGGCACGACGCATGACAACTTGAAGCGCTGGATCGAAGATCCGCAAGCGGTTAAGCCTGGCAACTCCATGCCGAAGGTTGACCTGACTCCGGAACAGATCGAAGGCATCGCCAAGTATCTGTCGGAATACAAGCTGAACGTGGAGCAATAACCTATCGGTAATGAAGGGGGTACCAGCCTTGGCTCATGCACATCCGGTCAAGCGTTATACCGGTCTTATGGACTGGCTTACGACTGTTGACCACAAAAAAATCGGCATCCTTTACCTGATTGCCGGTGGATTCTTCTTCCTGATCGGCGGCCTCGAGGCGCTGCTGATCCGGGTCCAGCTCTGGAAGCCGCTCAACGACTTTGTCGGAGCGGATACATACAACGAGCTGCTGACGATGCACGGCACGACGATGATCTTCCTCGCGGCGATGCCGGTCATCTTCGCGATGATGAACGCCATCGTGCCGCTGCAGATCGGAGCGCGCGACGTCGCGTTTCCATTCCTCAACGCGCTCGGCTTCTGGACGTTCCTGTTCGGCGGCCTGCTGCTGAACCTCAGCTGGATCGCCCAGGCGGTGCCGGATGCAGGCTGGACCTCTTACCTGCCGCTGGCGAGCCCGACCTACAGCACGCACAAAGGCGTCGACTACTACGTCCTCGGCTTGCAGATCGCGGGCATCGGCACGCTGATCGGCGGCATCAACTTCCTCGTCACGATCATCAACATGCGCGCTCCGGGCATGAGCTTCATGCGCATGCCGATGTTCACCTGGACCGTGTTCATCACCTCGGCGCTGATCCTGTTCGCCTTCCCGGCGCTGACGGTCGGCCTGGTCGCGCTGATGTTCGACCGCTTGTTCTCCGCAAACTTCTTCGAAGTCAGCGGCGGCGGCAATACCGTCCTTTGGGAGCATATTTTCTGGATCTTCGGTCACCCTGAGGTCTATATCCTGATCCTTCCGGCCTTTGGCATCATTTCCGAGGTCATCAGCACCTTCTCGCGCAAGCGCCTGTTCGGCTACAGCTCGATGGTGTTCGCGACGGTGCTGATCGGCTTCCTCGGCTTCATGGTATGGGCCCACCATATGTTCACGGTCGGCCTCGGTCCTGTAGCCAACGCGCTGTTCTCCATCGCGACGATGCTGATCGCCGTGCCGACCGGCATCAAGATCTTCAACTGGATCTTCACGATGTGGGGCGGCTCGATCAAATTCACGGCTGCCAACCTGTTCGCGGTCGGCTTCGTCCCGACGTTCGTCATGGGCGGCGTCACCGGCGTCATGCTGGCGGCCGCTCCGGCGGACTTCCAATATCATGACAGCTACTTCGTCGTCGCCCACTTCCACTACGTCATCGTCGGCGGCCTCGTGCTCGGCCTGTTCGCCGGCCTCCACTACTGGTGGCCGAAGATGTTCGGCCGCATGCTGAATGAGGGTCTCGCCAAGCTGACGTTCTGGACGTTCTTCATCGGCTTCCACCTGACGTTCTTCGTGCAGCACTTCCTCGGCCTGCTCGGCATGCCGCGCCGTGTCTGGACGTATCTGGACGGACTGGGCTTCAACACGATGAACCTGATCAGCACGATCGGCGCGTTCCTGATGGGCGTCGGCACGATCCTGTTCATCATCAACATCATCGTCACGGCCGCCAAGCCGAAAACGGCAGGCGACGATCCGTGGGAAGACGGCCGCACGCTCGAATGGTCCATTCCTTCCCCGGCTCCGGAATACAACTTCGCGCAGACTCCGCTCGTCCGCGGCTACGACGCGCTTTGGAAAGAAAAAATGGATGGCAACGACGCGATGACGCCGGCCGAGCCGATCGGACCGATCCATATGCCGTCTCCGTCGATCCTGCCGTTCCTGATGTCGCTCGGTCTGTTCATCGCCGGCTACGGCTTCATGTACGCCGAGAACGAATGGACCGGCATCATGCACGACCTGTTCGCCTCGCATGCGGTAGCAGGCGCCGGCCTGCTCATTACGCTGGGCTGCATGGTGGTCCGTTCCCTCAAGGACGACCACGGCTTCCACATCGAGCCGGATGAAATTACGGGCAAGGGGGTTAAGGCATGAGCGCACATTCGCATCTAGACGGCCAGCTGCCTCATGAGCCGGAACGCGCGACCCTGGAAGGACGCAACAAGGTTCTCGGATTCTGGCTGTTCCTCGGAGGCGAGACGGTGCTGTTCGGCACCCTCTTCTCCGCCTTCCTGGCGCTCCGCGACCAGGTCGGCGACGGCAACCCGACCAGCCAGGAGCTGTTCAAGCTCTCGCTCGTCGCGATCGCGACGGTGCTGCTCCTGACCTCCTCCCTGACGAGCGTGTTCGCCATCCAGGCGATGCACCGCAATCAGGTGAAGTCGATGCAGCTGTGGCTGATCGTGACGGTCGTGCTCGGCCTCGGCTTCCTCGGCCTCGAGATCTATGAGTTCTTCCATTACGTCCATGAGGGACATAAGTTCAGCACGAGCGCCTTCAGCTCGTCGTTCTATACGCTCGTCGGCTTCCACGGCGCGCACGTCCTGTTCGGCATCGTGTGGATCTCGCTCCTGATCGGGCAGGTCTACCGCAAGGGACTGACGGTCGTGACGGCTCCGAAGGTATACGTCGCCGGCATGTACTGGCACTTCATCGACGTCGTATGGGTATTCATCTTCACCGTCGTCTATCTGATGGGAAAGGTGGGGTAACGAATGGCAGCCAATCATACGACCCATTCCGAAGAACCCGCCAAGCGGCATAAGCACGAAGGCCCGCGCAAGCATATCGTCGCCTACATCTTCTCGATGCTGCTGACGCTCGTCGCCTTCGCGACGGTCATCGGCGGAGAGATCAACGCCTCCTTCACGTACATCCTGCTGCTCGTCATGGCCGTGCTGCAGGTTATCATCCAGATGGGCTTCTGGATGCATATGAAGGACCGGGGACATCTGTTCCCGATCGTCGGCATTCTCACCGGAGTGTTCGTCGTGTTTACGATTGTCATCATGGCGGAATACTGGACTTGGTGGTAAGCCGCGCATGACCATAGAGGAGCGTCTGCCCGCAGACCTCCTCTTTTTTATTTTGGCGGCGGGCATGACAGCGTTCGCAATATTGCCCTTTGCCTTGGCTGTCCGCATCCGGTAAAGTAAGCTTGAAGGAGATGAATCGTTATGCTTGGACTCGAATACTTCAGCTTCAAGGCGCTCTGGAGCCCTTGGCTGCTCTTCATTATGCTGGCGATGCTGATCGGCTACTTCTACCTGATCGGACCGTGGAGGCAAAAGCATCATCCGCTGGAGAAACGGCCGAGCTTCTGGCAGCAGGTGATGGCCGTATCCGGCCTCGTGCTGCTTTATCTCGCGCAGGGCGGACCGCTCAATCTGCTCGGCCATCTCATGTTCAGCTTCCATATGGCGAACATGTCGATCAGCTATCTGATCGCGCCGCCGCTCCTTATCCTGGGCACGCCCGCGTACATATGGCGCTCGGCCTTCGGCGCTCCGTTCTGGAAGCGGCTGAGCCCGGTCATGAACCCGATCTTTTCTCTGCTGCTGTTCAATGTCCTGTTCTCGCTCTACCATCTGCCGGACATCCATGACTATGTGATGACGCGCTACTGGCTGCATGAGGCGTATTATCTGGCGCTCTTCATCGCCGCGATGATCATGTGGTGGCAGATCACCTCTCCGGTGCCGGAGTGGACGCGCCTGAACGGCCTGCGCAAGATGGCCTACGTATTCGCAAGCGGCGTGCTGCTGACGCCGGCCTGCGCGCTCATCATCTTCGCCGGAGAGTCCATGTACGCGGTGTACAACGATCCGAACGTCTGGGCGCAAGCAATGAGCTTCTGCGTCTCCGGCGACACAAAATGGCTGCTGGACAATTTCCAGGGGCCGATGTTCTTCAACCTCATGAGCGCCAAGGAAGACCAGCAGCTCGGCGGCATCCTGATGAAGCTCGTACAGGAGATCATGTACGGCTGCATCCTGGGCATCATCTTCGCCCAGTGGTACCGCCACGAAAATGCCGGCAACGACAGCGACGTGCGCGGAGCCGATCCGGTCTGACCGGACGGCTCGCGCGCCTACATCCCGAAGCGGAGGAATCAGCTTGGATCTGTACACGTTATTTCCGACCATCAGCACATTCTTCATCGTCGTCAGCGCCATTCTGGTCGCCATCGGCTGGAGCTTGGCGATCAAGCGCCGGCTCGAGGCCCACAAAAAAATGATGATCGCCGGCGCCATCGCCGCGATCGTGTTCTTCATCATCTATTCGTCCCGTACGCTGCTTGTCGGCAATACGGATTGGGGCGGCCCGGATAGCCTCGCCCCGTACTATTACGTCTTCCTGATCTTCCACATCGTGCTGGCGACGGTCGCAGCCGTATTCGGCATCACGACGCTCACGCTCGGCTTCAAGGAGAAGTTCGCCAAGCACCGCCGGCTCGGACGCGTCACCTCGGTCATCTGGTTCATCACCGCGATCACCGGCGTGGCGGTCTACATCATGCTGTACATCATGTATCCGGGCGGACATACGAAGCCGGTATTCGACATCCTGTTCCGGCTGTAAGGAGCGCTGCGCATGGCGACCATCCATGATGTCGCGGCCCGAGCGGGCGTGTCCGTGACGACGGTATCCCGGGTCATGAACGACCGGGGCTATATCAGCGAGGCGACGAGAGCGAAGGTGCGGCGGGCGATGGACGAGCTCGGCTACGAGCCGAGCGAGATCGCCCGCTCGCTGCTGCGCAAGCAGTCGCATGTGTTCGGCCTGATCGTGCCGACGACGGCGCATCCCTTTTTCGGCGAGCTGACCCATCATGTCGAGGCCGCGGCCTGCGAGCGCGGCTACAAGCTCATGCTCTGCCACTCCGGGTTCGACGCATCCAAGGAAAGGGAGCTGCTCGGGCTGCTGGCGCGCAACCGCGTCGACGGCATCATCCTCGGCAGCCATGAGCTGGACGTCGAGGAATACCGCAAGCTGAAGGCGCCGATGGCAAGCTTCGACCGCAGGCTCTCGCCCGACATTCCGTGGTTCACCTCGGACAACGAGCAGGGAGGGCGCCTCGCGGCCGAGCATCTGATCGAGAGAGGCTGCTCCAGGCTCATCATGGTCAGCGGCCGCTACAAGCCGGACATGTTCACGGCCGGGCGCGCGAGCGGCTTCCTGCAAGCCGCTCGCGCAGCCGGCGTGCAGGCCGACATCGTCGAGACGGTCGGGGACGCGCTGGACGAGACCGGCTATCCGAAGCTGATGGCGCGCGTGCTCAAGCAGCATCCCCGGGCGGACGGACTGTTCTTTACGAGCGATCTGATGGCGGCCTATGCGCTGCGAGCCTGCGCCGAGGCGGGCTGGCGCGTGCCGGAACGGATCAAGCTCGTCGGTTATGACGACTCCGGCGTCAGCCGCTGGCTGCAGCCCGGCTTGACGACGATCCGCCAGCCGCTTGCGGACATGGCGGCGCTGGCGGTCGACTGCCTGGTGCGGCAGCTGGAGGGGATTCCGCTCGAGCCGGCGAGGCCGCTGCCGGTCACGCTGGTCCAGCGCGGCACGACCTGATGCTCTCCGAGGCGGCTTCGGCCGCGCGGGAGAGCTTATTTTTCAGCTGTCATGTCAAACGTTTGACACATGATGCCGGCTCATCCTATAATGCGCATATCAAGGGTGATGGCCGAGCATCGGAAGCATCGAGAGGAGAGGCGAAGGATGAGTCGCGTGTTCACAATCGGAGAAGCGCTGATCGACTGGATTCCGGCGGAGAAGGGAGTCGGACTGAAGGAGGTGACGGCCTTCTCGAAAGCGGCGGGCGGCGCTCCGGCCAACGTCGCCTGCGCGGTCGCCCGCCTCGGCGGAGCCAGCGCCTTCATCGGCAAGCTCGGAGAGGATGCGTTCGGAGACTTCCTCGTAGAGACGATGGACGAGGTCGGCGTCGACACGACGCGCGTCCTTCGCACACGCGAGGCGAATACGGCGTTGGCGTTCGTCAGCCTCAAGGAAGACGGCAACCGGGACTTCAGCTTCTACCGCAGCCCGAGCGCGGACATGCTGCTGCGGCCGGAGGAGATCGGCGACTGGTTCGCGGCAGGAGACGTGCTCCACTTCTGCTCGGTCGACCTCATCGACGCTCCGGTCAAGGAGGCCCATCGAGCGGCCATCGCCAGGTGCCGCGAGGCGGGAGGCATCGTCAGCTTCGATCCGAACGTGCGGCTGCCGCTCTGGCCGTCGCCGGAAGCTTGCCGCCAGGCGATCCTGGAGTTCCTGCCGCTCGCGCGGATCGTCAAGATCAGCGACGAGGAGCTCGCGTTCATCACGGGCATCGACGACGAGGAGGAGGCGCTGAGCTCGCTGCTGGCCGGAGACGTCGAGCATGTCATCTACACGCGCGGCCCGGCGGGCGCGACGTGGCTGAGCCGCGGCTTCCGCGCGGACGTGCCCGGCCATGCCGTGAAGGCGGTCGATACGACGGCGGCGGGCGACTCGTTCATCGGAGCGCTGCTGTACGGCGTGCAGCGGCGGCCGGATTTCCGCTCCGGCATCGACGAGCGGGCGGCGCGCGAGCTGCTCGCCTACGCCAACGCGGCGGCGGCGATTACGACGACGCGGCCGGGCGCGATCGCGGCGCTGCCGAGGCCGCATGAGGTCGAGGAGCTGCTCGCCGGCAGCCGCTGAGCGCGTCCGGCAGCAGGAGGCAGGAGCGTCCGCCTGGCGGCGGACGCCCTTCATTTTCCCGGATCGCAATCCGATATGAGTCAGATGGTACTACATCGCGCAACAAGGAGATGGACACGGTGATCGCCTTATCCGAAGCAAGGCAGAAACAGCTGGACTACATCGGACTGAAGGAAGAGGACTTGCAGCTCCTGCGGGGAGCGGCGCCCGTCTTCGAGGAGGCGGCCGACGGCATCGTGGAGGCGCTTTACGGGCAGATCGTGCGGCAGCCCGAGCTGAAGGCGCTGATCGAGCGGCACAGCTCGCTGGACCGGCTCATGGGGGCGCAGAAGCGCTATTTCCTGTCGATGACGGAGGGCGCGATCGATGAACGCTACTTCGAGGAGAGGCTGAAGATTGGCGCGATCCACTCGCGGATCGGACTGACGAGCCAGTGGTATCTCGGCACGTACATGATCTATCTCGACCTCGCCTCCGCGCATCTGGCGGCGGCGCTGCCGGACCGCTGGCGGCCGGTGCTGCATGCGCTGACCAAGATGTTCAACCTCGACTCCCAGCTCGTGCTGGAGGCGTACGAGCGGGACGAAAAGGCGAAGCTGCAGCGCATCAGCGACAGCCAGAGCGACATCCTGCACGGAGTCAACGCCGCCGTGCAGGAGCTGGCCGCCGGCATGGAGCAGGTCGGCCGCAGCGCCGATACGGTCGGCCGCCTGGCGGTGCGGACCGTAGAATCGCAGGAGCAGACGATGGCGCAGCTGGATCTGCTCGGCGAGCAGATCGGCGGCATCGAATCGATGGGCTCGGTCATGAACGGCATCTCCGAGCAGACCCATCTGCTCGGGCTCAACGCCGCCATCGAGGCGGCTCGGGCCGGCGAGGCCGGGCGAGGCTTCGAGGTCGTCGCCGGCGAGGTGCGCAAGCTTGCCCGGCACTCCAAGGAGTCGCTCGACCTCATCCAGGACAAGCTGGAGGCGATCACGGCCGCGCTGTCCCGCGTGCAGGCGCTCTCCGCCGAAACGTCGGGAGCGGCGCAGGAGCAGGCGGCGAGCTCCACGGAGCTCGGCTTGTTCATCGGCATGATCGAAAAGGTGTCGAAGGAGCTGGAGCGGCTGAAGGAAAAGGCCGAGGCGGCCGAATCCGTCTAGTCGGGGCGAGCCGGTCCGTGGCGGATAGCGCCGCCGCTCCGCCTCTTGGCCGAGCTGGCCGAACGATTGAATTGCGCCGCGTCCAAGCGATCGCTTGTGACCAGCGCCGCCGCATGCGGCAGCCCGCATCGAACCCGCCGAGGAGGCGGGGCGATGCGGGTTTTTTATCGTCTCGACCTATTGACAGAAGCAGGAAACGCTGTGTATAGTGTATATAAAGATATATACATTATATAGACCGAATAGGGCCGCTTGGCGGCCGGGGCGCACAGGGAGGCTACGCAAGTGAGCACGTGGAAAGGGGCCGTCAGGCTGGCCCGATACGAATGGAGCCTGGCCGGACACGGATCCTGGTTCAACCTGATCCTGGTGCTGTACTTCACGCTGATGACCATTCCGCTGCTCGGCGATGTGACCGAGCCGCAGGCGAGGGACGGCGCCTGGTACCCGGGCGGCGCGGCCAATTTCATCATGCTGGCGCTTCTGCCTTGCTTCGGCTTTTTCCTGAACCGGGCGACGCTGGGCGGATGGCGGCTGAACTATATGTCCGGCAAGCTCGCCGCATGGAGGCAGCTGCCGATCACCGGCAGCCAGATCGCGGCCGGCCGGCTGCTGACGATGCTGTCGCTGCTCGTGCCGTCGCTGCTGCTGCTGCTGGTCCTTCAATACGCGATGGTGCTGAGGCATGAGGTCGATCCAGCCGGGATGGCGCTCTACTCGCTGTTCTGGATCGGCTATGCGGCGGCGGGAGGGAGCCTGTACGCCTGGATGGAGATCGTGATGGACGGCAAGCGCTACCTGTTCTTCTGCTCCGTCGTCACGGTCGTCCTCATCGGCGTCGGCGTGGTCCTCTCCGTGAGCGGCTTCGAGATCATGCGCTGGGCGCTGGAGCAGGCCGCGGCCGGCCGCTGGCTGCCGATGCTGGCGACGGCAGCCGCGGGAGCGGCGGTCACGCTCGTCGTCCAGCGGCTGATGGCGCGCTCGATCGGCAGGCGCAGCCTGCACGCCTGAGGGCGATAACGAACGAAACGAGGTGCGGCCGTGCGGCTTCCCATCCAAATCAACGACAACAGCGCGGAACCGCTGTATCATCAGATCGAATCGCAGCTGCGGGCGCTCATCGTCAGCGGGCAGCTGACCGAAAATACGCTGCTCCCGTCCAATCGGGAGCTGGCCCAGTCGCTCGGCTGCAGCCTCATCACGATCCGGCGGGTGTATCAGGATCTCGAGGCCGAGGGGCTGCTGCGCTCTCGCCAGGGCAGCGGCACCTTTGTCGCCAAGGTCGATTCCGAGGCGGGCACGAGGCAGCTGCGGCAATCGGCCGAGGAAGCGATCCGCGCGGCCGTCGACGCCGGACTGGCCGCCGGGCTGGAGCGGGCGGAGCTGGAGCGGCTGTTCGCCGTCGAGCTGGACCGGCGCTGCGGACCGAAGACAGGCGATAGGCAGGACCCATCATGACGGAGAAGGGAGAGGCTGGCATGCGGGAGATGAACACGGAAGCGAGAGCCGCCGAGCGGGAAACGGCGGGAGCGGCGGTATGGCTCCACGGGGCGGTCCAGCTGCGCAAGGCGTTCCGGCTCGGGCCGCTGAACCTGGAAGCGCCGGTCGGCTGCGTCACCGCGATCGTCGGCCCGAACGGCAGCGGCAAGAGCTCGACGTTCCGGCTGCTGCTCGGCCTGACGGCGGCGGACGAGGGGGAGATCCGCCTGCTCGGAGAGCGCGTCGGCGATGGCCTCGACGATACGGAGCTCAAGCGGCGGATGGCCTATGTGCCGGAGGAGGACAGCAAGATCGAAGCCTCGCTCCGCGGCACGAGCCAGGCGGAGTTCGTCTCCGCCTGGTACCCGGCCTGGAATCAAGGCGAGTTCGAGCGGCTGCTGCGGGAATTCGAGGTGGAGCCGTCCAAGCGGCTCGGCAAGATGTCCAAGGGCATGCGGCGCAAGTTCGAGCTGGCGCTGGCGCTCGCCCGCGAGCCGGAGCTGCTGCTGCTCGACGAGCCTTCCTCGGGGCTCGATCCGCTGTCCTGGCGCAAGCTGGTCGGCGAGCTGCACCGCTATATGGAGCGGGGGCGGCATACGATCCTGATGGCCACGCATATTCTGGACGAGGTCAAGCGGCTGGCCGACTACATCGCGATCATGGCGGACGGCCGGATCATCGGCGTGTACGAGAAGGATGAGCTGCTCTCCTCCTGGCACCGGTTCTACGTCGGTCCGGGACTCGGGGGCGCCGTGTCGGAAGGCGATGTCGCCGACCTGCCCGGCCTTGTCCGGGCCGAGGAGTCGGGAGGCGGCACCTGCCGGGTCGTGACGAGCCGGGCCTGGGAGGCGGAAGGCTGGTGCCGGGAGCGAGGGCTGCCGATCACCGGCCAGCGCGCCCTCGAGCTCGACGAGATCATGGAGCAGCTGATCCGGCAGGCGCGATGAGCTTTTTTTACCAACGAATGGGGGAATGCGAACGATGAAGCCGCTAGTAGTCGACCAGGTCGTCAAGCAGTACGGAGACAAGACCGCCGTGAACGGCATCAGCCTGGAGGTGGACCGCGGGGAGATCTACGGCTTGCTCGGTGCGAACGGCGCCGGCAAGACGACGACGATGCGCATGGTGCTCGGACTGATCTTCCCGGACGAAGGAAAGATCCTGTACGACGGCAAGCCTTACTCCAAGGAGCAGCTGCGCCGCATCGGCTACCTGCCGGAGGAGCGGGGCCTCTACCCGAAGGTGAAGGTGAGCGACCAGCTCGTCTATCTCGCCCGCCTCAAGGGCATGTCGGCGGCCGACGCCGACAGGAGCCTCAAGCAGTGGCTGGAGCGCTTCGGCGTGCCGGAGTATTACGGCAAGCGGGTGGAGGAGCTGTCCAAGGGCAACCAGCAGAAGATCCAGTTCATCGCGACGATCATCCACCAGCCGCAGCTGCTCATCCTCGACGAGGCGTTCAGCGGCCTCGACCCCGTCAACGTCGAGCTGCTCAAGGCGACGGTCAAGGAGCTGCGCGACAACGGCTCGACGATCCTGTTCTCGACGCACCGCATGGAGCATGTCGAGGAGCTGTGCCGCCAGATCACGATCCTGCGGTACGGCAATGAGGTGCTGGGGGGCAGCCTCAAGGAGATCAAGGGCCGCTTCCCGCGAGAAAAGGTGCGGCTTGCCGCCGACGGCGACATCGACGGACTGGAGCGGCTGCCGGGCGTGCTCGGCGTAAAGGCGCTCGAGCAGGGAGGCTGGGAGATCCGGATCGCCGACGAGGCGTCCGGCAGGGGCATCCTGCGCCATGCGATGGCGCAGGCGGAAGTGAGCCGGTTCGAGATCCTCGAGCCGACGCTCAACGAAATCTTCATCAAGACGGTAGGTGAGACGCATGAATGATTTCCTGAACGTAACCGGATTCACGTTCCGCAACAAGACGAGAGGCAAGGCGTTCATCGTTACGACGATCATCCTCGTCGCCATCCTCTCGCTCGTCATCAACCTGCCCTACATCATCTCCTTGTTCAAAGGAGAGGGCGGCTCCAGCGCCAAGCAGGTCGGCTACGCGTCCGTTCAGGCCGAAGCGGCGGAGAGCCGCGTCACGCCGACGCTCGTCGGCGGCTGGCTGGAGGAGTATTTCGCTTCCCAGCCGGAGGAGGCGCGCAGCCTCGCGATGGTGCCGATCGACGCCTCCGGCGATGCGGCCGCGGATGAAGCCGCGCTGAAGGCTGCGATCGCGGACGGCCGCATCGACGGCTATATCCAGCTCCAGCCGAACGCGGACACGGGCTTTTACGACGCCGTCTACAAGTCCGAGAAGATGATGGACGGCTCTTCCGCCGAGGAGCTGCGGGCCGGACTGCAGCTCGTCAAGGCGAACGCCGCCGGCCTGACGCCCGAGCAGAAGCAGCTGCTCTACTCGCCGGTCGACGTCAAGTCGGTGCAGATTAACGCCGGCACCGGCGAGGAGGACGGACGCTCCGCTACCCAGCAGGGCATCAACATGGGCCTCGTCTACGCGATCCTGTTCCTGCTGTTCATGTCGATCATGGCGACGGGACAGATCATCGCCAGCGAGGTGACGACGGAGAAGAGCTCGCGCATCATGGAGGTGCTCATCACGAGCGTATCGCCGCTGAACAGCATGTTCGGCAAAATCTTCGGCATGTTCCTCGTCGGCCTGCTGCAGATCGCGATCTACGTGCTGGCCGTCTTCGTCAACGTCAGCCTGCCGACGAACAAGGGAGCGCTCGGGGACATGAACATCCATCTGTCCGAGGTCAGCCCCGACCTGCTGATCGTGGCGCTGCTGTTCTACCTGACCGGCTATTTCCTGTACGCGACGCTGTACGCGGCCGTCGGCTCGCTCGTCAGCCGCACCGAGGATCTCGGCCAGGCGGTCATGCCGCTCACGTTCCTGTCGCTCGGCGGCTTCTACCTTGGCATGTTCAACCTGGCCGCTCCAGACAGCATGCTGGTGAAGATCACCTCGTTCATCCCGTTCTTCTCGCCGTACGTCATGGTGCTGCGCTCCGGCGTCGGCAGCGTCGAATACTGGGAGATCGGCCTCTCGCTGCTCATCATGCTCGTCAGCATCTACGTCTTTGGCTGGCTGTCGGCCAAGATCTACCGCACCGGCGTGCTGCTCTACGGCAAGCGCCCGAGCTTCAAGGAGCTGCGCAAGGCGATGAAGGCCTATAAAATCTGATCTCAAGGGGAGTAAATTCGTTGGAATTCGAATCGTTTTTTGAACAGCTTAGAGAATCCAATCCGCTGGTTCAATTTTTCGGGGTCATGGTCGTCGCGATGATTCCGTTTCTCGAGGGCTACTTCGCGGTCCCGCTCGGGATCGCCGTAGGCTTCCCGGCGCTGCTGACGATCGGCGCGGCCATCGTCGGCAACTGGGTGTCCGTGATGGCCGTCATCCTGGCCAGCGACCGGTTCCGCCAGTGGATGCAGGGGCGGAGCAAGTCGCAGCGGACGCAGGAAAAAGAAAACAAGCGCTGGCAGAAAGGCCAGAAGCTGTTTCATAAATACGGCGTGCCCGGAGTATCCCTCCTCGGGCCGCTGCTGATCGGCGATCATATCGCCGCTCTCATCTGCATCGCCTCCGGCGCGCCCAAGCGGTCCGTCGTCCTATGGCAGACCGTCGCCATCGTCGTGTGGGCGGTCGGGACGGGAGCCCTCGTCTTGCTCGGCATCAACGCCATCAACGCTTGAGGATATTTGGAACGCCATCTTTTATCGGACAGGAGAGAATGCCATGAAATTGATCGTTCCTATCGCTACGCTCGTGCTCGTCGTCGCCAGCCTGCTCGTCCATCGCCTCGGCACGCCGCTGAGCGACTTCTGGCAGGGCCTGATCACAGGCCTGGCCATCACGGGGCTGATCTACAGCCTGGCGGCGTTCTGGAAAAAGCCTGGCGCCAGACGCTAGAACAATCGCATGATGAAAAAGCCTCCCCTCCTGCCGGATGCAGGAGGCGGAGGCTTTTTGTTGCGGAGCCGGCGCCGCTCACCCCAGCTGCAGCCTGCGGTACTGGTGGGGCGTGATGCCGTACTCGTCCTTGAACAGCTTGATGAAATACTGCGGCTTCTTGTACCCGACCATCCGGGAGATGTCGGCGACATGCAGGCTCGATTCCTTCAGGAGGCGGGAAGCCTTCTCCAGCCGTCTCAGCGCGATATAGGCGGACAGGTTCTGGCCGGTCTCCTGCTTGTACAGCTTGGACAAATAGACCGGATGCAGATGGACATGCTCGCCGAGCTCCTCCAGGCTCAGGCCGCAGGCCAGATGCTCATCGACGTAGTCGCGGACCATCCGCACGACGTTCGCGTTGCAGTGCCGGCTGCTCTTTTCCGTCTCGCTCCTGTCGCGCACGATCGCTTGAAAGGCGAGCTGCGGATCGGGCAGCAGGTCGAAGATCCATTCGGCGGCATCGGCCGTACGGTCGGGCCCGCTGCCTGCATGCAGGCTCGCGATGAGTTCCATGACGTAGATCTTTTGCTGCTTGGCCCCGTCGAGCTGGTCGTACCGCTTGCTCCACAGCTTCCCCTGCGGCTCCTTCTCCCCGATGCTCGGCAGCTCCTTGGAGATGCGCTCCACCTCGGCGAAGCTCACGTTCTCCTGGAGGAAGAACGAATAGAAGCGATGCCGGACCTGATGCGGATGGGCGAACGAGAACGGCTCGGAAAAAGCGAGCGATCCGATCCGTCCGGCGAGCGCCTCGGCGGCGGCATGGGGCATCGCTCCGGAGAGCGCGGACTCCGTCCTCCAGGCGAAGCGGTCGAATTTGCCCAGACGGTCCCTCACGGACGCCTCCTCCATGTCCGAAGGCTCCGGCAGCCTGAAGAAGCAGAACGGCTCCTCCCCGAGCAGGCGGAGGGCGGGCTCGTCCTCCCTCGCCATGCTTCGGCTCTCGGCGACGATCGACAGCAGGAAGCGCAAGCCGTCGAACCGCTCCCACTCGAGCGGACGCGTCCGCTCGTGCTCGCGCACGGATTCGGTCGCATGCCGGACCGCTTTTTCCATGTCGTCCTTGTCGACCGGCTTGAGCAGATAGTCCAGGAGGCCGAGGCGGATCGCTTTCTGCGCGTAGTCGAACTGGGAGTATCCGGACAAAAAGATGACCTTCGTCTTCAGCTTGGAGCGGTCGATATGCTCCAGCAAGTCGATGCCAGATACCTCCGGCATCCGGATATCGGTAATGAGCAGGTCGATGCCGTTCCCGTCCAGCAGCCCCCAGGCCTCGATCGAATTCGTGCTCGTCTCCACTTGGTGGATGCCGAAGCTTTTCCAATCGAGCAGATGCTTCAAATACTCCACGACATAATGCCCGTCATCCACGATCAGTACCCGCATCTCATCCTCCTCCTTCCGTCTGCGAAGCGATCGTCATGAGCACGGACAGCCCGCCCCGGCTGTTGGCGACGAAGCGCAAGCCGCTCGACTCGCCGTACGTATTCTTCAATCGGCGGCTGACGTTCCACAGCCCGATGCCGCGATCTCCCTCCGGAGGCTCGCTGCGCTCGATCCGCTCCGCCAGCAGCTGGATCTCGGCCGGCTCGAGTCCCTTGCCGTCGTCGGAGACGGCGATGACGACGCTCCCTTCCTCGCCATGCCGGACCTGGATCGACACCTCGCAGGCGCCTTGCCGTCCTTCGATGCCGTGCTGGATCGCGTTCTCCACGAGCGGCTGAATCATCAGCGGCTTGACGGGCTGATCCGCCAGCTCGGGCGGCAGGTCGATCTCGTAGCGGATCTGCTTGCTGAGAGACATGATCGCCAGGTAGTGCTCCGCCAGCTGGAGCTCCGAAGCGAGGGAGGCCGGCCTTGTGTCCAGTCTCGTCATATACCGGTAATATTCGGCGAGGTGCTTGCTCATCCTAATAATGGCATCGGGAGACGAATGGGCGACCGACATGATGTAGAAGAGGCTGTTGTACAGGAAATGCGGATTGATCTGGGCCTGCAGCTGTTTGAACTCGGCTGTCCGCCTCAGCTCCGTCTCCGTCTCGAGGGAGGCGAACAGCCCCTGGATCTCTCCCATCATATGGTTGAAGCCGTTGAACAGGCTCGAGAATTCATTGTCGTTCTTGTGCGGGATCCGGGTATTGTAGTTCCCTTGCTCGACCAGCTGGAACTTTTTGCGCAGCAGATGGACATGCCGATAGAAATTGCGGTAGAACATCTGGATCACGAACAGTCCGAGCAAGACGACGGCCGCGATGCTGAGCAGAAAGGCCTGCCGGTTGCGGTCGAGCGGGAGCAGGAAATCGCTCATGCGCGTGTAGGTGACGAGATAGGTGTCGATCTGCGCGATGTATTGGGCGAGGATGTAGAAGTCGCCTTCGCTCGACTTGTAGTCGAACTTCCGAATCTCGCCGTCTTGGATGCCGTCTCCGATGCCTTCGACGAGCAGCTCCGGCATGGCGGCGGCGATTTGCTCATCCACCTTCCGGTTGCTCCACAGCTCCTTTCCGTTCACGACATAAAAGGCATTCGAGCTGGCGGCATCGCTGACCGCTTTGCCGAGCAGGCTTCGGAGGTAGTCCGTCTTCAGCTGGACGCCGACGATATACGGTTCAGGAAACGCTCCGGCATCCGTCTGGATATAAGGATATTTGGCGAAATAGTACAGGCTGCCGCCGACCGTCTGCCACCCTTTGGCATGGACCTTTTGGTAGATCTGGCTGGCGAGCAAGTCATGGCTTGTCGTAATGAAGGTGCCGTCGGATGGCCAATAGATGCCGATGGACTCGACGACATGGCTGGAGATGAGGATGTCCTCCAGGCGGCGCAGAATCTCGTTTTTCTTCATCTGATAGTCATAATTGCCGAGCTCTCGCCGCTGCTGCGGATAGAAGCGGACGTCGATGTCGGAGACGAAGCGGGTTCCATACAGGGCGGCTTCCGAAATGATGCCGTCCAGAATTTCGTCCGCATACTCCATCTGGTTTTTGGACGAATGGATCAGGCTCGACTCGACCGTGCGGGAGCTGAGCTGGTTCATGACGATGAACAGGGCGAGCGTAAGCAGGAAATAAATGATGAAGAAATAGATGAACTGCTTCATCGTGACTTTTCTTCTCATGGTAGCGTTCCTTTCCGCGGCGCAGAGCTAGATCGGTTCCGTTCCCTTTATCATAAGCTCGATTTCCAAAAAGAAAAAGCCGTTTCCAGCAAATGATGAAAGCGCTCTTAAAGTGCTTCAGATTATAGCCATGATGTTAAAATCGGGACATTTCGGAGTGGAGGCGCTTTTGCTAAGATGATTGCAGAAACCGGTTACATGAGGAGGGGATGACCATCGACAGCACGACGCAACCCGTGCCCGGCACGACGAAAAAGGTCCGCTCCGTCAGGAGCAGCAAGAAGCCATGGAGCAAGGAAATCCGAGCCAGCTGGCCGCTTTACTTGATGTGCCTGCCCGCATTAGTCTTTGTGCTTACCTTTGCCTACGGTCCGATGGTCGGCTTGATCATGGCCTTCCAGGATTACAAGCCGTGGCTCGGCCTCACAGGATCGAGCTGGATCGGGCTGGATAACTTCCGCAGGATCTTCCAGTACGAAGAGGCCTCTCAGGCCATCTACAATACGCTGATCATCGCGGTGTCTAAAATCTCGGTCGGCATCGTCGTACCGATCGTGACGGCCATCCTGCTCAGCGAGATCCGGAGCATGGGGCTCAAGAAGAGCATCCAGACGCTCGTCTACCTGCCGCATTTCCTGTCCTGGGTGACGGTGGCCGGCATGATGATCGACATCCTGGGCTTGGAAGGCGGCATCAACCACATCCTGACAAGCGTTCTCGGAACCGAGCCGATCTATTTCCTCGGCGATCCGTCTCTGTTCCGGCCGACGGTCGTCCTGAGCGACCTGTGGAAAAACTTCGGCTTCGGCATGATCGTCTATCTCGCCACCATTGCCGGAATCGATCCCTCTTATTATGAAGCGGCCGAGATCGACGGCGCGACGAGGCGCCAGCAGATCAGGCATGTGACGCTGCCGTCGATGCTGCCGATGATCATCGTCATCGCCACGCTGAGCCTGGGAGGCATCCTGGACGCGGGCTTCGACCAGATCTTCAACTTGTACAATCCGCTTGTGTACAGCACCGGGGACATCATCGACACCTACGTCTACCGCTCCTCGCTGCTGAACGGACAATACGGCTTCGGCACCGCGGTCGGATTGTTCAAGTCCGTCATCAGCCTCATCCTGATCGTCCTATCGTACCGCTTCGCCTACAAGTTCGCCAACTACAGGATCTTCTAAAAAGGAGGGTGCGAATTGTACCATAAAACGACGGGATACAAGGTATTCTCGATCTTCAATCATCTCCTTCTCATCGTGATCGCACTGTCTTGCTTCTTGCCTCTCCTCCACCTGCTGGCCCAGTCATTCAGCAGCAAAGCGGCCATCAACGGGAATATGGTTTCGTTCTGGCCCGTGTCCTTCCAGATCGATGCCTACGTCAAGACGTTCAACAACTCCAATTTCACCGGCTCGATGATGATCTCGATCATCCGGACGATTCTGGGCACCGCGATCAGCATGGCCATCTTGACGACGGCCGGTTACGCGCTGTCCAAGGAGTTCCGCGGCAGGAATGCGCTGATGTGGATCTTCGTCTTCACGATGCTCTTCTCCGGCGGCCTGATCCCGTCGTATCTGCTCGTGACCGGCCTCGGCATGAAGGATACGATCTGGGCGCTCGTGCTGCCGGGAGCGTTCGGAGCGTACAACCTGATCCTGCTCATGAACTTCTTCCGCACGATTCCGAAGGCGCTCGAGGAAGCGGCGTTCATCGACGGAGCCTCCTTCTTCGTGATCTTCCGAAGCGTCTATCTGCCGCTGTCCCTGCCCGGGCTGGCGACGGTCGCGCTGTTCATCATGGTGGGCCACTGGAACTCCTGGTTCGACGGCCTCCTCTACATGTCCGACACCTCGCGGTATCCGCTGGCGTCGTTCCTGCAGACGGTCGTCGTCCAGAACACGATGCAGAACCTGGCGATGAGCCAGGCGGAAGTCGACGCGATGGCCGAGCAGAGCATCAAGGCGGCGCAGATCTTCATCAGCACGCTGCCGATCATCCTGGTGTATCCGTTCCTCCAGCGGTATTTTGTCAAAGGGATCGTGATGGGCGCGGTAAAAGAGTAGCGGCTTCAATGACTCAACCCATATAAAGCACACAACGAAAAGGGGACAGAACGATGAAAAAAGCCAGCTCGATTCTGATGACGGCCCTTCTGTCGGCAAGCCTCCTCGCCGGCTGCAGCGGCGGCGACCAGCCTTCCTCCGAAAAGAGAAGCACCCTGAAGGACGGCAAGTTCGATCCTCCGATTACATTGAAGATCGCCAAGCAGCAGGACGAGAACGCAGGCAAGTACCTGCCGGGCGAAAGCCTGAACGACAATGTGCTGACTCGCTGGGGAGTTGAGAAGCTCGGCATCAAGGTCGAAACGACGCTGCTCGGCGGAGACGGGGCTCAATACAACAACAAGCTGAGGCTGGCTCTGACCGGCTCCGAGCAGCTGCCGGACATCATCCCGGTCTACGATACGATGCTGGCCAACGACCTGATCCAGTCGGGACGCGTGAAGGAAATCACGGAGGACATCAAGTCCTACATGCCGGAGCGGCTGAAAAAGATCTACAAGGAATATCCGATGACGTTTAATCCGGTCATCCGGGACGGCAAGGTATACGGCATGGCGATCGCGCCCAACCTGACCGAAGGCGAAGTCATGCTGATCCGCCAAGACTGGCTGGACAACCTGAAGCTGAAGGCGCCGACGACGATCGAGGAGTTCGAGCAGGTCATCGCCGCCTTTACGGACGGAGATCCGGACGGCGACGGCAAGAAAGACACGTACGGCTTCACGCTGTCCGGCAAGGATTCCTACAATACCGGCTGGGTCAGCGATCCGGTCATGATCTTCAGCGCCTTTACGGGCAAGAACATCCCGCGCCAGTGGAATGAGGACAGCAGCGGCAAGCTCGTCTACGGCTCGGTCGATCCGGGCAACAAGGAAGCGCTGGCCAAGCTGAGGGACTGGTACTCCAAAGGGTATCTGAACAAGGAGCTGGCGACGAAAGGCGCTTGGGACGCGCTGGCCGATTTCACGGAAGGCAAGGCCGGCATCATCATAGGCCGTCCTTGGCTGTACGGCTCGGTCAAAGACGTGGAGAAGAACGTCAAAGGCGCCAAGATCGAGGTCTATCCGACGATCAACGGCATCGACGGAGGCAAGACGTACCAGTCGGGCCAGCTCAATGACGGCGTATTCATGTTCAACAAGGATTTCAACCAGATGGATGCCTTCTTCCTTTACTACGACAAGCTGTACGATGCGGCGTTCGGCACCGGAGACTTCGTGTACGGCTATGCCCAAGGGTACGACTACGATATTGTGAACGGCGAGGTCACCTTCGATCCGCAGAAGTTCAACAAGCCGCTGGATGCGGTGCAGAGCGTCGGAAAGATGTCCTTCACGAAAAATATGCCGACCGCCGACGGTCCCGGCAAATCGTTCTATGATCTCGCACAAGGCGTGAAGCCGGACAACGGCGTCCTGATGCGATCGGACTCGAACGATGCGACGACTCAAAAAGGCTACGTCATCTCCTACGAGAACGCGGATGTGCTGCTGCCGAACGCGTTCAACGGGCCTCCGACGAAAACGATGCAAAGCTCTTTGGAGCAGCTCAACACGATGGAGCAGGAGACCTTTACGAAAATCATCTACAGCAAGGAGCCTCTCGAGGCGTTCGACACCTTCGTCAAGCAATGGTATGCGAAGGGCGGCGAGCAGATCGCCAAGGAAGTGAATGAATGGTACAGCGACGTCAAGAAAGTCGACATTATGGACCAGATCGGAATGAATTAGCGCCTGACGGAGGGGAAGCAAGCATGAGCCGAACGCAGATCATCCAAAACCGAAACGGTGCGCCGTGGCTGGACCAGGACGGGGAGCCGCTCCATGCGCATGGCGGAGGCATCCTGTACGACAACGGCTTCTATTATTTGTTCGGCGAGAACCGGACCGGCCGCCGCAAGGTGAGCTGCTACCGGTCCCGGACGCTGTCGGACTGGGAATGGCGAGGCGACATTTTGACGCTGGATTCCGACGTCGAGCCGCTCTACTGCCGCTCCTCGCTCGACCTGAATCCGTATTCGACGGCCATCGGGGCCAATATCGAAAGGCCGAAGGTGCTGTTCAACGCCAAGACGGGGCAATACGTCATGTGGATGCATTGGGAGAACGGCAACGACTATCGCGATGCCCGCTGCGCGGTCGCGACTTGCGACACGGTCGACGGCGACTATACGTATCGCGGCAGCTTCAATCCGATCGGCCACATGTCCCGGGACTGCACGCTGTTCCAAGACGACGACGGCACGGCTTACTTCCTGTCGGCGGCCAGGGAAAATGCGGATCTGCTCGTCTATCGGCTGTCGGACGACTACCTGGTCATCGAGGAGCTCGTCAAGACGCTGTGGCCGGGTCAATACCGGGAGGCCCCGGCGGTGATGAAGCGAGGCGGCGTCTACTTCATGACGACCTCGGCCTGCACGGGCTGGCATCCCAATCCTGGAGCCTATGCGTACGCGGACAGCCTGACCGGCCGATGGTCGCCGCTGCTGCCGCTTGGCGACGCGACGACCTATGACACGCAGCCGACGTTCATCGTGCCGATACGCGGCACGGAGACGACCTCTTATCTCTACCTGGGAGACCGCTGGGATCCGACCGACTACCAGCAGTCCGGCTATGCGCTGCTTCTGCTGGAGTTTCCGGACGACCGGACGATGGAGATGCGCTGGGCGGATACGCTGGAGATCGACTTCGAGACGGGGCGGGTCGAGGCTGTCGTCCAAGAGCCGGAGGAGCAGCGGATCCGAATCCGCGACGTAGGCGAGCGGCTGTACCTCGCAGCGGACGGCGAAGCGGCGATCGTCACGAATCTCCATTATCAGGCTGACGAGCAGATCTGGGCGGTCGAGCCCGCCGCCGAGGGAAGCATGCGCCTTCGGAATGTCCGTACGGGACGCTACCTTGGAGCGGACTCCGAACAGAGGAAGGTCATGCTGGCCGCCGCCGAAGCGGCCGGCGAGCATGAATGGAGCCTGCTGCCGATCGACGAGGAGAGGGGCATGCTGATCCACCGGCAATCGGGACTGGCGCTGGCGATGGCGGAGGATCGCCAGAGCGGCGAGCTGATTCTGGCGGAAGGCAGCGAATTCAAGCATGACCGGAGGCTCGGTTCCGATCCGCGCTGGTTCCTGCTCGCGCCGGTCCGCGGCGGAGCAGCGGGCTAGCTAAAAGGAATGGCTGCCCCCTGAATCGGCTTTGGAGGCTTTTCAGCTCCAAGGACGGTTCAGGGGGTCTGTTTTGCAACCGTTTTTCACTGATTTCAGCCGGGTTTTTGGACCATGGGCATTGTAAAATGAAGATGCTGCGCGTCTTCTGTATGAGATGGCGAGTCTGCAGCGGGAAGGAGAATGGGCAGATGGGTTATGGCACATTGGCGCATACGGTCGGCCGGCTGCCGCTGCGCGAGCTGACCGGCAAGCTTGCCGGCCGGGGCATCGACTTCGTGCAGCTGGCGCTCTCCAAGGCGATTGCGGATATCGACACGAGCCCGGGCAAGCTCAGTCCGGCGCTTGCCAACCATATCGCGGAACAATTTGAGCGCGTCGGCGTGCGAATCGGAGTGCTGGGCTGCTACATCGATCCGATCCATCCCGATCCGGAGGCGCGCAGGCGCGAAATCGGGAGGTTCAAGGAGCATCTGCGGTTCGCCAGAGACTTCGGCGCGCCGATCGTGGCGACGGAGACGGCATCGCTCCAGACGTATGCGAGCCGGCGTCCGGACGATTACGAAGCGTTCGGCTGGAGCGTCCTCAAGGAGACGGTAGAGGAGCTGGCCGAGGAAGCGGAGCGCTGGGGAGTGACGATCGGGCTGGAGCCGGTCAGTTACCATACGCTGTCCAGCGCAGCCAAGATGGAGCGGCTGCTGGGCGAGGTGCCTTCGTCGACGCTTGGCGTCGTGTTCGATCCGGTCAACCTGCTGACTGTCAGCCTCATGGATGATCAGGAAGCGTTTCTCGACGAGGCGTTCGAGCGGTTCGGCAGCCGGATCGTGCTCGCGCATCTCAAGGATGCGGCTATCGTCGGCTCCGAGCTGCGCCACCTGCCTCCAGGCCAGGGACAGTTCGCGACGGAGCCGTTTCTCGCGCGGCTGCATGCGGCCAAGCCGCTCCTCGACCTGTCGTTGGAAGAAGTGGACGGAGACAGCCTGGACTCCGCGCTGGCCTGGGTACGCGGATTGCAGCAGCCGCGCTGACGGCGCTGCTCTGCGGCGAGCGCCGCCCGGGGAAGTATCGCGGGCTTGCAAGCCGCGTCACGTGATGAAGCCTCTGTTCCTGCCATGCGCAGAAGACGGAGGCTTTTCCATGCCGATCGGACGGCAGGCAAGTCGAATATACGGACAAAATAAACCTGTTTTTCTTGAAAAAGGCAAAAAACGCCCTGTTTCCGTGAACCTTTCGATGCTACACTAAGGGCGAAAATAAATGATAGCGTTTACATTAAGAGGGGAGGCGAGAATGCAACCCGTCGGAACGCATAGCCGACGCCATCGCTATTTTAATGAAACAAGGAGGAGAAATTGATGAACTCATGGTACCGCAAGCCGCTGAAATGGGCTGTAATCGCCCTGTCCAGCGCTATCTTGGGCACGGCCTTGCTGACGAGCGCTCCCGCTCAGGCCGCCGCGGCCAGGCAGATGGAGAAGCTCGACCGCGGCCTGACGGCGGTCAAGATCAATGGAGGCGTGCTGGTGAGCTGGAGGCTGCTCGGCACGGACGCCGGCTCGGTCAGCTTCAATCTGTACCGCGGAAGCACGAAGGTGAACGCCAGTCCGATCACCTCCAAGACGAACTACCTCGATGCGGCCGGCACGACCTCTTCGAGCTACACGGTTCGCGCCATCGTCGGAGGCGTAGAGCAGGCGGCATCGCCGCCGGCGTCGGTGTGGGCGAACAACTACCTGGACGTGCCGCTCCAGATCCCTGCCGGGGGAACGACTCCGGACGGCGTCAGCTACACGTATCAGCCGAATGACGCGAGCGTCGGCGATCTGGACGGAGATGGAAGCTACGAGATCGTCGTGAAATGGGACCCGACCAATGCGAAGGACAATTCGCAAGGCGGCTATACCGGCAACGTGTATCTGGACGCCTACGAGCTGAACGGCACCCGCCTCTGGCGGATCAATCTCGGCAGGAACATCCGCGCTGGCGCGCATTATACGCAGTTTCTCGTCTATGACTTCAATGGAGACGGCAAGGCGGAGGTCGTCTGCAAGACAGCCGACGGCACGGTGGACGGCACAAATGTAACGATCGGAAGCGCCACAGCCGATCATCGCAACAGCGGCGGCTACATTTTGGCCGGGCCGGAATATTTGACCGTATTCGCAGGCAATACGGGAGCTGCGCTATCCACGGTCAGCTATGACCCGCCGCGCGGCAACGTGAGCGATTGGGGCGACGGCTACGGCAACCGGGTGGACCGCTTCCTCGCCGGCGTCGCCTACCTGGACGGAGTCCGGCCGAGCATCGTCATGGCCAGAGGCTATTACACCCGCGCCGTGCTGGTCGCCTACGACTGGCGCAACGGCGCCCTCACTAAGCGCTGGACGTTCGACAGCAACAGCTCGGCCAATGCGGGAACGGCCGGACAGGGCAATCATCAGCT
Organism: Paenibacillus pasadenensis; assembly: GCF_002864175.1. Classification (NCBI taxonomy): domain Bacteria; kingdom Bacillati; phylum Bacillota; class Bacilli; order Caryophanales; family Paenibacillaceae; genus Paenibacillus; species Paenibacillus pasadenensis. Next base: position 1,190,048 of record NZ_NFEZ01000004.1, read on the forward strand.
GGCCGTCGCCGACGTCGACGGCGACAGCAAGGATGAGATCGTATACGGCGCGTTCGTCGTCGATGACAACGGAACGAAGCTGGTCAACACGAGCAGAGGGCATGGCGATGCGCTGCATGTCGGCGATCTCGATCCGTCCCGTCCCGGCCTCGAGGTGTTCAAGGTCAACGAAAGCTCGCCTTACGGCGCCTATTCCTACGATCCGAAAACGGGCGCGATCCTATGGAGCGTCACGGCCAGCGCGGATACCGGACGCGGCATGACGGCGGACATCGATCCGCGCTACTTGGGCGAGGAGATGTGGGCCACGAACGGGGTCGGCTTGCGGACGGCCAAAGGGGTCCTGATTACGAATTCGTCCCCAGCCTCGGTCAACTTCGGCATCTGGTGGGACGGCGATCTGCAGCGCGAGCTGCTGGATCATACGTGGAGCGGCAGCACGAGCACGGGCGTCGGCAAGATCGAGAAGTGGAACTACGCGACCTCGAGCGTGACCAATCTGCTGACCGCCTCCGGCACGCTGTCGAACAACCATACGAAGGGCACGCCGAGCCTGCAGGCCGATCTATTCGGCGACTGGCGGGAAGAAGTCATCTGGCGCAAGAGCGACAACTCGGCGCTGCGCATCTACACGACGCCGTACGAGACGAGCCATCGCTTCTATACGCTGATGCACGATCCGGTCTATCGGCTGTCGATCGCCTGGCAGAACGTCGCCTACAACCAGCCTCCCCATACGGGCTTCTACTTGGGAGAAGGGATGGCGGCTCAGCCCGTTCCCGACCTGTATACGCCATAAGCCATGACCAAAAAAGCATCCCGCGCCCGCCGCGGGATGCTTTTTTTGGTCAGCTCCGGCCTTGAGCCGGGAAGCGAAGCGGGTCCTTCCGGTGCTTTTTGCGATACTGCAGAGGCGTGCACTCGGTCTGCGCCTTGAACGTCTTGCCGAAGCGAGCCGGATCGCGAAAGCCGACCTTCTCGGCGATGAGGCTGACCTTCCAAGGCGTCTCGCGCAGCAGCTGCTGCGCCTTCATGATGCGGACCGTGGCGAGATAATCCCGATAGGTGAGCCGGACCGTCCGTTTGAACAGCTTGCTGAGATAAAACGGGCTGAAATGGAATTCCTTGGCGAGCAGCGACAGGGAAAGCGGCTGCGCGTAGTTTTCGTGAATATAGCGGACGACCCGAGCCAACCGCTCGTCGGCCGCCGGCGCGGAACCGAAGGCCGGCCTGCTTCTGCTGGCGCAGCCCAGCTCGTCCGATAGGCATTCGACATCTGCCATTCCTTGATTCCCTCCTTTCTTGTGCGGCGCTGCCAGTTTAGGCTGAAAAGCGTTTTTCTGCCAGAGAGAAAGCAGAGGAGTTCTTGTCGGAATCCGATTCGTTGCCGTCGCAGGCGCTCCGAAAGATGAAATTTAATGTCACTTGATCCGATATAACATGACATGCGGCATTCTCGAGGAGGTGGGCACGGAGTCTTGTGAAACGCGAAGCATCCAGTTTAGTCGCGAAGATGGAGGAGAAATCGTTGAAAACGAAAGCAACATGGCCGCGCTGGCTGAAGGTCCTTCCGGAGCGCTGGCGCAGCGGCATAAGCCGCGAGGAGAAGAACGGCCGGGAGCAGGAGCGGCCGGGAGCGGGGCTGCCGCCTCATCGGCAAGACGAGGCTTCGGCCCGGGAGCGCGCGGCGCTGGAGGGCATCCGCGGCTTGTCCGAGGAGATGGCGGCGACGTCCTCCAAGCTGGTGAAGGAAGCGGAATTCACGATTGAAATGGCGGAGGGCATCGCGCTCTCGATCGAGCAGGTGTCGCAGGGCAGCGAGTCGATCGCCGCCGGAGCGTTGTCCAACCGCGCGATGCTCGAGGAGGTGTCGCTCGGGATGAGCCATATCGCCGACTCTTCCTATGCGCTGGCTCAGGAGACGGCGGACGTGACGGGCAGGGCGGAAGTCGGCCTCGGCACGATCGACCGCGCGGTGGAGCAGATGGAGCGGGTATCCCGTTATGCCGAGCTGCAGATCGAGTCGATGACCCGCATGAACCGGCTGAACGAGGAGATCGAGCAGATCGCGCTCATCGTAGGCCAGATTTCCAGCCAGATCAATCTGCTGAGCCTCAACGCGGCGATCGAGGCGGCTCATGCCGGAGAGTACGGACGAGGCTTCTCGGTCGTCGCCGACGAGATCCGCAAGCTGGCCGAGCAGTCCGCGGCGTCGGCCCGCGACATCGGCAAGACGGCGGCGGACATCCGCAGCAATTCCAAGCAGTCGGCGGAAGCGATGAACCGCTTCGGAGGCGAGCTGCGCTCCGGCGTGGAGCATGTCGGCGAAGCCGGCCAAGCGTTCCACCACATCGTGCAGATGACGGCGCGGGTTTCGGAGAAGGTGCAGGAGATTTCCAGCGTGACGGAGCAGGTGAACGCAGGCACGTCGGAGATTCTCGTCTCCGTGCGCCAGACGTCGGACAGCACCGAGGTGTCGATGGCCAGCTCCAAGGAGATCGCCTTGTGCGTGGACGACCAGCTGCAATCCATCCAGCAGACGCTGAATCATGCGCGCCAGCTGCGCGAGCAGGCCGCGCGCCTGCAGGAGCTGGCGGTTCTGGAAGAGGCGGGAGAGGCTCGATGACGGAGGATCTTTCGCTGATCGCCGACGTGATGGACCGGCTGAGGGCCGCGACCGGAGTGAAGGACATCGCCTGCCATCGGATCGCGGACGGCAAGCTGATCCCGCTGCTCAAGACCGAGACGGATCGGCTCGGCATGGAGCGCTGGAAGCAGGTGCACGCCGACAACCCGGTGTACATCCGCAACGATTCGCTGCTGACGGCGCTATTGGAGCGTCCGGAAGTCGTGCGGCTGGACGATGTAGCCAACGATCCGCGCTCGCAGGAGGAGTTTTTCCTGTTCGGCATCGACAGCCTGATGATCGCCCCGGTACGGCGCGGCGACGAGGTCGAAGGGCTGCTGATCGCCGCTTCCATCGGCGAGCTGCACACGTTCACGGACGAGGAGGCGGCTGCGGCCGAAGAGCTCGCGGCGCTGCTGGGGGACAGATAAAGAGCTGAAGACAGAGATAGAGACAGAGATCGATCTAGATCAACCAAGGAGTGGATTCCATGATCGTCGCAGAAGCCATGCTTCGTTATTTGAAGGACCAGGGCGTCGAGCATCTGTTCGGCATTCCCGCAGGCATCATCGGACCGATCTACGACTCGCTCATCGATGTCGGCATCAAGCCGGTCATCACGAAAAACGAGGCGGGATCGGCCTATATGGCGGCCCGCTTCTCCAGCACGACCGGCCGGCTCTCCGTATGCGCGGGGGCGGGCGCGGTCGGCGTCAGCAACATGATGAACGGCATCGCCGACGCCAAGCGAGCCAAAGCTCCGATGCTCGTCATCGCCGGCGCGGTCAACCGCTGGCAGATGGGCAAGGGAGCGATCCAGGAGCTGGACGGCGAGCAGATGGTCAAGGTCGTGACCAAATACAGCGCGACCGTGCTGCGCGAGGAGGATGTGCTGACGGAGCTCGATCGCGCCGTGCGGGCGGCCTTGACGCCGCCCTGCGGACCGGTGTACCTGTCGATCCCGATCGACATCCAGCGCGCGGCGTTCAACGGTCCGCTCCCGCAGCCGCCGGCGCTCGCTCCGCTGCCGGAGCGCAGGCGGCCTGATCCGCAGCTGCTGCAGCAGGCGGCCGCGGCGCTGCAGGCGGCCAGCCGGGGGCTCATCTTCGTCGGCCGCGGCGGCAGAGGCTTCGGCGCCGACATCGAGCGCCTGGCCGAGCGGCTCGGCTGGCCGATCATCACGACGCCTGCGGGCAAGGGAGCCGTCGCCTCGGATCATCCGCTCTATCTCGGCAATTATGGCTTTTCGAGCTCGGACGCAGCCTTCCGCTATGTGAACGGCAGCGAGCCGGAATGCCTGCTCGTGCTCGGCACGAGCCTCGGCGAGGCGTCGACCTGCAACTTCAACGAGGTGCTCGTGAAGGGCCGCAAGGTCATCCATGTCGACCGCGACTCGTCCGAGCTCGGCAAGGTGTTCCCGACCGACATCCCGATCGAGGCCGATCTGGGCGACGTGCTGCCGCATCTGCTCGAGCAGGCCGGATCGGCCCGCGAGCCCTATGCCGCGGAGCGTCCGATCAACGATCCGTACGTGCGCGATCATACGGGACTGTCGCTGCGGCTGTTCCTGGAGGAGCTCGGCGAAGCGCTGCCAGCCGACACCCGCTATGCCTGCGACATCGGCGAGTTCACCAACTTCGCGCTGAAGTACCTGACCGTTCCGGCCGCCGGCGACTTCGAGATCAACCTCGACTACGGAGCGATGGGCTCTGCGATCGCCGGAGCGGCAGGCTTGGCCGTGGCCGAGCCGGAGCGGCCGATCGCGGTGCTGGCCGGCGACGGCTGCTTCTTCATGAACGGGATGGACATTCTCACGGCCAAGGAATATGGCTATAAAATCATCTATGTCATCATCAACAACGCCATGTTAAGCTATGTCGAGAGAGGACAGCAGTTCCTGTTCAAGCGCACGCTGCCGGACTACAAGCAGGAGCGGATCTCGATCGCCGCGATGATGGAGGCGGCCGGCGTCCGCTCGATGACCGTCCGGCAGCTGGAGCAGATGGACGAGGTCCGCTCCTTCGTGGACGGACTCGACGGTCCCTGCGTCATCGAGGTCGTCACGGACGGCAGCGAGCCGGCTCCGATTCTCGATCGGCTCAAGGCGCTTGTCAGCAGCTGAGCGTCTTCCCGCTTTATTTTCAACCAACACGAGGAGGAATCATGATGGGCAGCTTCAACATCAACGTAGATCGCACAAACCAGGTATTCCATGCCGTAGTAGAGGGCACGTTCACGCCGGAGGAGGGCATGGCGTCCGTACAAGCCTATCAAAAAGAGATCGCCACGATCGCCGTGCCGGAGTACGAGATCCATATCGACTGCACGGAGCTGAACGTCTCTTCGCCGTCGGCGCTGCCGATTCTGGAAGGCTGCTTCCAGATGTACAAGCAGGACGGCTTCAAGAAGGTCGTGCTGACGCTCGCCCGCAACCCGATCCTGAAAATGCAGCTCGGACGCGTCGCCCGCACGGTCGGCCTGGAAAACTGCGAGATCATCGAAAAATAAGAAGATTCCGAGGGGGAAGTTCCATGACAGCGGTTCGCATTCGTGGCATCGAGATCTATCATCCTGAGCTGGAGGTCGGCAACGACTATTACATCGATCGCTTCTCCGCTGCCGGCGTGCCGGTATCCGGGCTGCTGAAGGCGCTCGGCCGGGAGAAGCGTTTCGTCATCGACAATGCGGATGAAAATACGTACACGATGTCGGTCGAGGCTTCCCGCAAGGTGCTGGAAGCGACCGGACAGCAGGGCTCGGAGCTCGACCTGATCCTGTTCGCGTCCCAGACTCCGGAATATCTGCTGCCGAGCATGGCGCTCAAGCTGCATCATGCGCTGGGCGGAGGCAAGCAGACGAGATGCTTCGACGTGAACGCCAACTGCGCCGGCATGCTCGTCGCGATCGAGCAGGCGAGCCGCTTGATGCAGGGCGATGTCCGCATCCGCAAGGCGCTGGTCGTCGGAGCGGACCACTTCTCCGTCCATAGCCCGGACAATCCGGTCTACCATTCCACCTTCGCCGATTCGGCCGCAGCCGTGCTGCTCGTAGCGGAAGAAGGGGAAGGCGGCTTCATCGACTCGGTCTACCAGACCGACACGCATGTCATCGACAACTCCCTCTTCCCGGGCACGGGCTTGTCCCGCATTTACGGCGAAGGCGTTTCGGCGGCGGACATCCAGGTCCAGTTCACGCCGTTCGACGATTCGGTCTGCGTCGACTCGGCGGTCGACTCGCTGCGCGAGCTGATGGAGCGCAGCGGCGTCCAGCCTTCGCAGGTCGGCGCTTATCTGTTCTCCCAGTTCTCGATCGGCAACAACCGGCTCGTGGCGGAGCGCCTCGGACTCGACGAGTCCAAAATCCATTTTGTCGGCGACAAGTACGGCTACACGGCGAGCAACAGCCCGATTCTGGCGCTGCATGACGCCATCAAGGCCGGGCGCATCGAGCGCGGCGACTACCTGGTGTTCTGGACCGTCGGAGCGGGCTGGCAAAACGTATCCTTGCTGATGCAATATTGATCTAGGCCCGCCGCCGGAATCCGCTCTATAATGAAGGCAAGCGCAAAGGAGAAAGGCGGGAGGGCATGGATCGAGAAGCGGCAAGGATCATTGAAAGCCTGGGCGAAGGAGCGGAGGGCATTGCCCTGACGTTCGACGACGGACCGGACCCGGAGTTCACCCCGCGGGTGCTGGAGCTGCTCGCCCGTTACGGTGCCAAGGCGACGTTTTTCCTGCTCGGCATGCGGGCGGCGGAGCAGCCGGAGCTGGCGGCGCGCATCGCGGCCGAAGGACATGAGATCGGCAATCATACGTGGCTGCATCCCGACTTGACGGCCGAGCCGGAGGAAACGGCGCGGCGCGAGATCGGACAAGCCCAGCAGCTGCTGGAGCGGCTGTCCGGGCGCGCTCCCGTCCTGTTCCGCAGCCCTTACGGCACCTATGACGACCGCTTGCTCGAGCTGGCCGGAGAGCTCGGATTCGGCTTTTGCCTCTGGTCGGTCGACACCGAGGACTGGCGGTTGCCGGGAGCCGATGCGCTGACGGAGCGGCTCTCCCGCGCCAGGCCGGGAGACGTCGTGCTCATGCATGACGCGGGCGGCGACCGCAGCCAGACGGTGGAGGCGCTCGAGCGCGCGCTGCCGGAGCTGGCGGCGCGCTTCCGGCTGGACACCGTCAGCTCGCTGCTGCGCCGTCCGGGAGGATGACGGGGGCTTCGGCCCCCGCCTCCCCCGCTTTCGCCTTTATACGGAACGAAGCTGCAAAAAAACAAGCTGATGCCGGTCATCGACCGGCGTCAGCTTGTTTTTTTTGCTTCCTAATCCCCGTCTTTTTCGGATGCGTAAGCCAGGCTTTTTTCCACAAACTCCAGCACTTCATTGGATACGGGATAGAGGCCCGACTGCTCGGCAGGCAGCTTCCTTACCTCCCAGAACTTGCTCATCAATTGTTCGTCCCCTTGGAAGGTCTCGAGCGACAGCTTCATCAGCTCGCTCGCGATGCGGAGGCCTTCTTCCGATTCCGGCGGAATGGATTGCCGCACGCACCATTCGATCCGGCGCAGCAAGGAAACATAGTGTTGAGAAGTCTTGTCGCCGCGGTTGAGGCTCGGAAGGGCGGCCTGCAGGAAGGAGCTTTCGTCATCGTTGAAATAATCGATCCATTGCTTCGACAGAGGGATTTGAGCAAGGTGATCTTTTCGAGCGTGAACAGATCCTCCTCCGAATAATACCTGCGGCCGTTCTCTTCCTTCTCGCATCGTGTCGCCGGTGTATGAAGAGATTTTCTATCGCGGATTCATGTATCGCTGGTTAAGGACCCGCATGGGAAGGATGGGGGCGATCGCGGTCAGCTCTTTGATCTTCACGCTTGCCCATTACCCGACCCTGAATGCGATGCCTGTCAATTTCGTAAGCGGAATCGTGTTTGCATGGGCCTATGAGCGGACGGGATCGGTCATACCCGGCATGATCATCCACGGGGCGTTCAATACGATCGCCGTGCTGCTCACGGCAATGAGCTGATCGACACAGGGAAACAGCCTCCGCTCCATCGTCTGATGGGGCGGAGGCTGTTTGGCCGCGCGGACGCGGAGCGGGAAGCCGGGCCTGCGCTTCAGATGCGGCATACTTCCTTGGGACAAGCGGGGCAGCTCGGGCAGCCGCACAGCCGCCGCAGGGCGGGCAGGTCGGCGATCGTGATGAGGCCGCCTTTGACCGAGACGATGCCCTCGTCCTTCATCGACGCGAGCATGCGGTTGACGCTCTCGCGCGTCGTGCCGATGAATTCGGCCAACTCGGCGTTGGTCAGGCGCAGCCCGATCTCGAGGCCGTTCGGCCGCAGCCGGCCGTAGCTGTTGGACAGGCGGATCAGCGTGCTGGCGAGCGCGCCCGGCTTGCCGTACAGCAGCAGGTCGCGGAACTTCGACTCGGCGATGCGCTGCTGGAGCGCCATTCCGTTCATCCAGCGCACGGCGAGCTCTCCGCTGCTCAGCAGCAGCGCCTCGAGCTCCTTCCAGGCGATGACGCCGATGCGCGCTTCCCGCGCGGCCTCGGCGCTGAAGCCGTACACCGACTGCCGCCCGGCCTCGGGGCCGCCCGTCAGGTCGCCTTCCTGAAGGATGGACAGGATGAATTCCTTGCCGTCCTCGGTCGACTTGCGCAGCTTCACCTTGCCCGAAAGGATGAAATAAAGCTTGTCGGCGGGCTCGCCTTCCCAGAACAGGAAGCTGCCCTCTTCGACGCGGCGCTCCGTCATGAGCGCCTCGATGCTCCTCCACTGCTCCGCCGTGAAAAAGGCGGAAAATCCGCTCCGCTGAGCCTCTGCCGCTTCCTTCGCATAGGCGGATCCCGCCGCCGGCTGCCTCATCGCCATGTCCGCTCGCTCCCTTGCTTCTTTTCTGATTCCATCATACGGGATGCGGCCGGCTGCCGTTATCAGGGAACCGCCTGAACCGAGGGGGAGGAATTCCCCTATTTGTTGGTGAGATTGATCACATCCGAAGGGCAGTTCGGGGAGTTTTCCCGGATCGAATCAGGGAACTCCCGGACTTACTTGCGCGCTCGGGCATCGTACACTGGATCATAGGGAAGTCATCGGCGCATGGGGTAGGCGGATCGAGCCGCAGCCTGCGGATGCGCCAGAGGAGGGAACGGCAATGACGGAGGGGGAAAGGGGCGGCCGCGAGGAGCTGGAGCGGCTGCGGCGCGAGCTGGGCTGCGACCTGGCGATCGCGGGGCTCGCCTTGGCTGGAGGCGGATTGCGTTGGCGGGTCGCGTCCGGCGCGGTGAGCGAGCGCTACCGCATCATGGCGGAGCGGCCGGGCCGCGGCTTGGCGGGCACGGTGCTGAAGGTCGGGCGGCCGATGACGCTGCAGGCGGCGGAGCTGCGGGCCGGGCGGCAGCTGCAGGACTATCCGCTGCTTATCGCGGAGGGCATCTGCTCGGCGTATGCCGTGCCGCTGCTGGCGTCCGGCCGGCCGAGAGGCGTGCTGCTCGTCGGCTGCCGCGGTCCGAAAGCGTTTTCCGCTGCGGACCGGAGCGCGGCGGATGCCGGAGCGAGACGGCTGGAGGCGATGCTGGAGGAGCGCCCCGTCCGCGGGCGCGGATCGGATCTTGAACCCGATCTCGGATCGGATCTCGGATCGGATCGAGGCGGGGGCCGCGAGCCGCATGCGTCAGGGATCGCGGCGCCGCCGGGCGAGCCGCGGAGCGGACAGCTGTGATACACTGGAAAAAAATGCGCAAGGTCAAGGAGGCGGGCGTTTGATACGGGTATTGGTCGTAGACGATCATGCGGTCGTCCGGTCCGGCCTCGTCCAGCTGATGGACGGCCGGGACGGGCTGGAGGCGGCGGGCGAGGCGGCGGACGGAGACGAGGCGATCGCGAGGGCGCTGGAGCTGCGGCCGGACGTCGTGCTGATGGACCTCAGCATGCCGCACGGCAAGGACGGCTTGAGCGCGACGTCGGAGCTCAAGAAGCTGCTGCCGGATGTCGCCGTTCTCATTCTGACGATGCACGACGACGAGGAGTATTTGTTCCGCGCGATCCATTCGGGGGCGTCGGGGTATGTGCTGAAGAGCGCTCCTTACGAGGAGCTGCTCGGCGCGGTGCGCCATGTGGCGGACGGCCAGGCATATCTGTCCCCGGCGGCGACGAAGCGGCTCATGAGCGACTATCTCGACAAGGCGCGCAGCGGCGAGTTCGCCGGCAGCTTCGAGTCGCTGTCCGACCGGGAGCGCGAGATTCTCGCCAAGGTCGCGCAGGGCTACTCCAACAAGGAGATCGCCGAGCAGCTGTTCATCAGCGTCAAGACGGTCGAGAGCCACAAGAGCAACCTGATGGATAAGCTCGACCTGCGCACGAGGCCGGACCTGGTGAAATACGCGGCCAAGAAGGGACTGTTGAATTTTGACTGAGACAGGTCGGGAAAAGGAAGGCGAGCCGCGTCCGGAGTCCGGAGCGGCAGGAGCGTCTGCGGCGGAGGAGGGAGCGGGAGCGTCTGCGCCGGAGCAGGCCGCCGGAGCGGCAGGAGCATGTGCGGAGCATGCGGAAGCGGCCTCGACCGCGCTGGAGCAGGCTGCCGAAGTGGCAGGAGCGTCCGCGTCCTCCCCTGCTCCCGGCGAGATCGGGGCGAACGTGGAGCTGCTGCTGGAGGGCATCGGCTCGCGGATGGACGATCCGCGGTTCCGGGAGCTGCTGCGCCAGTCGCTGCGGCAGCTGTCGAATGTCAAGTTCGCGCTCGACGAGGCTTCGATCGTGGCGGTCACCGACGCGGCGGGGCGCATCCGCTACGTCAACGACCGCTTCTGCGCGATCTCGGGCTACGCGCGCGAGGAGCTGATCGGCCAGACGCATCGCATCGTCAAGTCGGGCCATCATGATCCGGCTTTTTTTCGCGAGCTATGGAGCCGCATCTCCTCCGGACAGGTATGGAAAGGCGAGATCCGCAACCGCTCCAAAAACGGCCGCCTGTATTGGGTCGATACAACCATCGTACCGTTCGCCGACGAGTCGGGCCGGCCGTACCAGTATCTGGCGATCCGCCACGAGGTGACGGAGCTCAAGGAGACGCAGGACCAGCTGCAGCAGGCGATGGCGGGCATGATGCAGATCCAGGAGGAGGAGCGGCGGCGCTTCTCGCGCGAGCTGCATGACGGGATCGGACAAAGCCTGTTCTCGCTCAAGATCTCGCTCGACCGCATGCTGCTGGAGGGCGCCGATACGCGACTCGAGTCGCTGCGGACCGATGTGTCGCAGCTCATGGAGGAGGTGCGCGGCATGGCCTGGGAGCTGCGTCCGTCCGTGCTGGACGATCTTGGCGTCGTGCCGGCGCTGCGCACCTACATCCAGAGCTTCGAGCGTCATTACGGCATCCGCGTCCGCTTCGTCTCGACGCTGTCCCGGCGGCCCGAGCTCGGCGCGGAGACGGCGCTTTACCGCGTCGTGCAGGAGGCGCTGACCAATCTGGCCAAGTACGCGGGCGTGTCCGAGGCTTCCGTCTCCCTGAAGGAGGAGGAGGGCCGGCTCGAGGCGCTCGTCCGCGACGACGGCGCCGGCTTCGAGCCGCTGCAGCCGCGCGGCGGAGGCGTCGGGCTGTTCAGCATGGAGGAGCGGGCCCGCGCCGCCGGCGGCGTGCTCGAGGTGCGGTCGGCCCCGGGCCTCGGCACCGAGGTGAAGCTGACGCTGCCCGCGGAGCGGAAGCAGCCGTGAAGCTGCGCTGGGCTTAGCTGATGCAGAGAGGGAGCTGCGCGGAAAAACCGAGCAGCTCGGGTGCGGAGGCGGCGAATGAGGGGAGTTGCGCGGAAAAACCGAGCAGCTCGGGTATGGAGGCGGACGAACGAGCGGAGTTGCGCGGAAAAACCGAGTAACTGGGTAGCGGAGACGGAAGAACGAGGGGAGCTGCGCGGAAAAACCGGGTGTGCAGGAGCAATCACATGCCTCTGCTCGAAGCTAGCGATACTCACGAGCTCTATTCGTTCTGATTTGTGCTGGTTTAACCGGCTAACGAAACGGACACGCCTTATTGCTGTCCAAACCGCTCCCAAAGCCGCCTTTCCAACTAAATAGCGATCCTCCGTTTCGTTAGCGGAAAAAAAGCCTGCAAAACCGCCGAATAGCGTTTCCTAGTATCGTTAGCGCCGAGGATGCCTCCGTAGTGAGAACGCGTCGCCCCGCCCAGCACCCGCGCCCCGCCCAACGCCAGCGCCCCGTCCCAGTGCCCGCGCCCCGTCCCGGCGGCAGCGCCCCGTCCCGGCGGGAGCGCCCCGCCCAGCACCCGCGCCCCGCCCAGCGGCAGCGCCTCGCCCCGGCGGGAGCGCCCCGTCCCGGCGGCAACGCCCCCTGCTCCGCCCCTGCTCCGCCCCGCCCGATGGGCGAGGCGGGCTTTCTTTTCTCTATAATGTGATTTATTTCACATACATACCGTGAGAAGCAGGATACACTAAAGCCATGAAACAAGGAGGTTGATGGAGATGAGAACCATGGCCCCGCAAGAGGAAAGGCTCTCGACGCTGACGCATCCCGCTCCCGACATCGCAGTCGAGCGGGCATCCCGGGAGCAGGAGCGGCTGCACGCCGAGCTGCAGGCGCTCGTCCGGCAGACCTGCTCCGTCCGTCAGGCGGAAGAGCCGGTGAGGCTGAGCCGGGAATTCCGCAAGCTGACGAGCCAGGTGCTGAAGCTGCAGGAGGACTGGCAGGCGCACAGCCGCTGGGTGGAGACGGAGTTTCTGCCGTATGTGACGTGGTACTGGGGAGAGGAGCCCGATCTGTTCGCGCTCATGGACCATGAATACGAGCTCGCCGAACGGTGCCTGGAGCGCTTCAACGAACGGCTCGGCCAGGCAGCCGTGCCGCTGGAGCCGGAGGATGCCCGCAAGCTGACCTCCCATCTGCTCCAAGCGTATGCGATCCTCAAAAACCGCATGCTGGAGGAAGAGGAGCTCGTGCAGCAGCTGAAGGACCGGTCCAACCGGTACGATTTCTAGGGCGTGTTTGCAACCCCGCTCAGGAGCGTCTATCACCGCCTTTTTGCCCCCTGCTTCGTCACGCAGACTCGACGTACCCCCGGTACGCCTTCGCCTACGTTCCTCGCAGGGATCAAAAATTCGGCCCTATCTGCTTCCTTCGAAGGATGCAAACACACCCTAGCCGCGCCGAACTAAGTGAAAATATTCACAATAAAATACGGCAAACGTGACAAACCGCACATCCGAGCCTTCCGGCAAGAAGCATAATGAAGGAGCAAGGAAGAAACAGCCAGGCAAGCAAGTCTAATCCACGAAAGGGGTTGACCGTCATGGTCGCCAAATTTTTCAGAGAAAACGCATGGGTAGGGGCAGCGATCCTGCTGCTGAGGGTATATGTAGGCTGGGATTGGATGACGCACGGGTGGGAGAAGATGAGGGACGGCTTCGATGCCGGAGGCTTCCTCCAGAACGCGGTCGCCAAGCCGGTCGCCGATCGGGCGACGCAGGAGGTGCTGTTCCCGACCTACACCTGGTTCATCGAGCATGTCGCCCTGCCGAACGTGAAGATCATCAACTTCCTCATCCCGGTCGGCGAGTTCCTGATCGGCCTTGGCCTCATCGTCGGCGGACTGACGCTGACGGCAGCCTTCTTCGGCATGATGCTCAACTTCCTCTTCCTCTTCGCCGGCACCGTAAGCACGAACCCGTGGCTGCTGCTGATCGGCACGATCATCTTCTTCGCCGGCGCCAACGCCGGACGGTTCGGACTGGACGGCCTGCTGAAGCCGCATCTGCGCAAGTGGTGGAACGAGCGCGGCGGCGAGGACGCCGGCGCCGGACGCGGACTGTTCGCCAAGAAAGCCGCCAAGCACTGAACCGGCGCGAGTCCAGCGCCAGCAAGACGCTCATCCAGGCAGCACCTCATAGACAGCTCCACGAAGATCCGAGCCGAATCTGATCCAGATCCGGCTCGCCGGGGCATGAGGGGTCGGCGGTCCGCCGGCTCCTCATGCGATCGGCATCCATAGAAACGGTCCGCAAAGGACCGACAGGAGGCAGGAGAGTCATGGCGATGAAGGAAAAAGCCCAGCAGCAGGTCGTTTCCGCGCAGGATGAAGTGAACCGGCTGGCCGCAAGGGCCAAAAAAGCCCAGGCGGCCTACATGAAGCTGGACCAGGAGCAGGTCGACCGGATCGTGCAGGCGATGGCGCTGGCCGGCCTCGACCGGCACATGCCGCTCGCCAAGCTTGCGGTCGAGGAGACCGGGCGCGGCGTCTACGAGGACAAGATCACCAAGAATATTTTCGCCACGGAATACATCTACCACAGCATCAAGAACGAGAAAACGGTCGGCGTCATCGAGGAGAACGTCCACGAAAGCTACCGCAAGGTCGCCGAGCCCGTCGGCGTCATCGCCGGCATCACGCCGGTGACCAACCCGACGTCCACGACGATGTTCAAGGCTCTGATCGCGGCCAAGACCCGCAACCCGATCGTGTTCGCGTTCCACCCGTCGGCGCAGCGCTCCAGCTCGGAGGCGGCCCGCACGCTGCTGCAGGCGGCCGTTGCCGCCGGCGCTCCCGAGCACTGCATCCAGTGGATCGAGCATCCGTCCGTCGAAGCGACGCAGCTGCTCATGAACCACAAGGACATCGCGCTCGTGCTCGCCACCGGCGGCTCGGCGATGGTCAAGTCCGCGTACAGCACCGGCAAGCCGGCGCTCGGCGTCGGTCCCGGCAACGTGCCTTGCTTCATCGAGCGCACGGCGAACCTGGAGCAGGCGGTCACCGACCTGATCCTGTCCAAGACGTTCGACAACGGCATGATCTGCGCCTCCGAGCAGGCGGTCATCCTCGACGAGCCGATCTATGCCGAGGCGAAGCGGCTCATGAGCGAGAAGGGCTGCTATTTCCTGAACGAGGAGGAAAAGGCCGCCGTCTCCAAGCTCGTCATCCAGACGGACAAATGCGCGGTCAACGCCGTCATCGTCGGCCAGTCCGCGGCCAAGATTGCCGAGATGGCCGGCATCTCCGTTCCGGCCGCCACGAAGGTGCTCGTCGCCGAGCTTGAAGGCGTCGGCGAGAAATACCCGCTGTCGGCCGAGAAGCTGAGCCCCGTGCTCGCCTGCTACAAGGTCAAGACGGCGCAGGACGGCATCGAGCGGGCCGCGCAGGTCGTCGCTTTCGGCGGCATGGGCCACTCCTCGGTCGTGCACTCGCACGACGACGCGGTCATCGCGGCGTTCGCGGGGCGGCTGCAGACCGGCCGCATCATCGTCAACTCCCCTTCGACGCACGGCGCGATCGGCGACATCTACAACACGAACCTGCCGTCGCTGACGCTCGGCTGCGGCTCCTACGGCAGCAACTCGACGACGAACAACGTATCGGCGGTGAACCTCATCAACATCAAGCGCGTGGCGACCCGGACGAACAACATGCAGTGGTTCAAGATCCCGCCGAAAATCTACTTCGAGCGCGGCGCGACCCAGTACCTGGAGAAAATGCCCGACATCACCCGCGTGGCGATCATCACCGACGAGGCGATGGTGAAGCTCGGCTACGTCGAGAAGGTCGAGTACTACCTGCGCAAGCGCCGGCTGCCGGTCGCCATCGAGATCTTCTCCGACGTCGAGCCCGATCCGTCGGTCGAGACGGTCGAGCGCGGCACGCGCATGCTGGCGGCGTTCAAGCCGGACTGCATCATCGCGCTCGGCGGCGGCTCCCCGATGGACGCGGCCAAGGCGATGTGGCTGTTCTACGAGTACCCGGACACGAGCTTCGACTCGCTGAAAATGAAGTTCCTGGACATCCGCAAGCGCATCTACAAGTACCCGCGCCTCGGCAGCAAGGCCCAGTTCGTCGCCATCCCGACGACGTCGGGCACCGGCTCGGAGGTGACCTCGTTCGCCGTCATCACCGACAAGAACAAGGGTAACACGAAGTACCCGCTCGCCGACTACGAGCTGACGCCGGACGTCGCCATCGTCGACCCGGACTACGTGTACACGCTGCCGAAGACAGCGGTCGCCGACACTGGCATGGACGTGCTGACGCATGCGATCGAAGCGTACGTCTCGGTCATGGCGAACGACTACACGGACGGTCTCGCGCTCAAGGCGATCCAGCTCGTGTTCGAGAACCTGGAGGCGTCGTACCATCAGGCAGACCCGCGTGCCCGCGAGAAAATGCACAACGCCTCGACGATCGCCGGCATGGCGTTCGCGAACGCCTTCCTCGGCATCAACCACAGCCTGGCGCACAAGTGGGGCGGCCAGTACCATACGGCCCACGGCCGCACGAACGCGATCCTGATGCCGCATGTCATCAAGTACAACGCGTCGGCGCCGTCGAAGTTCGCTTCGTTCCCGAAATACGACCACTTCGTCGCCGACAAGCGCTACGCCGACATCGCCCGCCTGCTCGGCCTGCCGGCCCGCACGACGGAGGAGGCCGTCGCCAGCCTGATCGAGGCGATCCGCGGCCTGAACCGCTCGCTCGGCATTCCGGAGTCGTTCCAGGCGCTCGGCTTTGACGAGAGCGACTTCGAGGCCCGCGTCGACGAGCTCGCCGACCGCGCCTTCGAGGATCAGTGCACGACCGCCAACCCGCGCATGCCGCTCGTCGCCGAGCTGGCCGACGTCTATCGGGGCGCTTTCTACGGACGGTTCTAGGAGGGAGGCCGCGCTGCGGCGATCAAGCGATCGTCGCGGCGCGGCGACCAAGCGAAGGAGGAGTACAGCTATGGCCATCAATGAAAAGGACATCCGAGCCATCGGAGGCCTGGACGCCTGGAGAGGCTTCCGTCCCGGCAAATGGCAGCGCGCCATCGACGTCAATGCCTTCATCGGCGCCAATCTGACCCCGTACGAGGGCGACGAGGCGTTCCTCGCCGAGCCGACGGAAGCGACGCGCGCGCTGTGGGAGGAGGTGCTGCGGCTCATGAAGCAGGAGCGCGAGCGCGGCGGCGTGCTCGACATCTCCACGGACGTCGTCTCGACGATCGTCTCGCACGGCCCCGGCTACATCGACCGGCCGCTGGAGCAGGTCGTCGGCCTGCAGACGGACGCGCCGCTGAAGCGCTCCGTGCAGCCGTTCGGCGGCATCCGCATGGTGATCGACGCCTGCGAGGCCTACGGCTACAAGGCGGACGAGGCGATGGTGAAGACGTTCACCGACATCCGCAAGACGCATAACCAGGGCGTGTTCGACGCCTACACGGCCGACATGCGCCTGGCGCGCAAGGCCGGCATCATCACCGGCCTGCCGGACGCCTACGGCCGCGGCCGCATCATCGGCGACTACCGCCGCGTGGCGCTGTACGGCATCGACCGGCTTGTCGCCGACAAGAAGGCCGAGCTGAAGCAGCGCGAGGGCACGCCGATGAGCGAGAGCCTCATCCGCCAGCGCGAGGAGCTGTCCGAGCAGATCCGGGCGCTCGGCGAGCTGAAGCAGATGGCGGCCTCGTACGGCTTCGACCTGTCGGAGCCGGCCGCGACGGCCAAGGAAGCGGTGCAGTGGCTGTATTTCGCCTACCTCGCGGCCATCAAGGAGCAGAACGGCGCGGCGATGAGCATCGGGCGCATCTCCAGCTTCCTCGACATCTATGTGGAAAGGGATCTGAGGGAAGGGCGCCTCGACGAGGCGCAGGCGCAGGAGCTGGTCGACCACCTCGTCATGAAGCTGCGGCTCGTCAAGTTCCTGCGCACGCCGGACTACAACGAGCTGTTCAGCGGCGACCCGACATGGGTAACGGAATCGATCGGCGGCATGGGGCTGGACGGACGCTCGCGGGTGACGAAGAGCAGCTTCCGCTTCCTGCACACGCTGTACAATCTCGGTCCCGCGCCGGAGCCGAACCTGACGGTGCTCTGGTCGGCGCGCCTGCCGCAGGGCTTCAAGGAGTATTGCGCCAAGGTGTCGATCGACACGAGCTCGATCCAATACGAGAACGATGATCTGATGCGTCCGCTGTACGGCGACGACTACGGCATCGCGTGCTGCGTGTCGGCGATGCGGATCGGCAAGCAGATGCAGTTTTTCGGCGCGCGGGCGAACCTGGCCAAGGCGCTGCTGTATGCGATCAACGGCGGCGTCGACGAGAAGCTCGGCGAGCAGGTCGGACCGGCGTTCGCGCCGATCACGGCGGACGTGCTTGATTACAAGGAAGTGCTGAAGCGCTACGACAGCATGCTCGACTGGCTGGCGGGGCTGTACATCGACACGCTCAACGTCATCCACTACATGCACGACAAGTACAGCTACGAGCGCATCGAGATGGCGCTGCACGACACTGACCTCGTGCGCACGATGGCTTGCGGCATCGCCGGCCTGTCGGTCGTCGCCGACTCGCTGAGCGCGATCAAGCACGCCAAGGTGCGTCCGATCCGCGACGAGCGCGGGCTGGCGGTCGACTTCGAGATCGAGGGCGACTACCCGCAGTACGGCAACAACGACGACCGCGTCGACCGCATCGCCGTGGAGCTGACGGAGCGCTTCATGAACAAGCTGAAGCGGCATGAGACGTACCGCGGCGCGGTGCATACGCAGTCGGTGCTGACGATCACCTCGAACGTCGTCTACGGCAAAAAGACCGGCAGCACGCCGGACGGCCGCAAGGCCGGCGAGCCTTTCGCCCCCGGCGCGAACCCGATGCACGGCCGCGACCGCAAGGGCGCGCTCGCCTCGCTGAACTCGGTCGCCAAGCTGCCGTACGACAGCAGCCTCGACGGCATCTCGAACACGTTCTCGATCGTGCCGAAGGCGCTCGGCAAGGAGGCCGACGTCCGCGTGAGGAACCTCGTCTCGCTGCTCGACGGCTACAGCGCCAAGGGCGGGCACCATCTGAACGTGAACGTGTTCAACCGCGAGCAGCTGATGGACGCGATGGAGCATCCGGAGCAGTACCCGCAGCTGACGATTCGCGTGTCGGGGTATGCGGTGAACTTCATCAAGCTGACGCGCGAGCAGCAGCTGGACGTGATCAACCGGACGTTCCACGGCTCGGTGTGACGGGACGGCGCTGGCGATAGGTGGGAGCGAATTGGAGCGGGCGCATGGCAGCCGGTGCGAGGAGCTCGGGGCGCGCATGGAGCTGAGCCGTCACGAGGAGCTCGGAGCCCGATAACCGCTCCGCGAAGGGAAGGGCCCTCCGATCGCTCTTGAACGCAGGAATCCCCGATCCTCTTTTCCAAAAAGGTGGATTCCCGCCTTCAAAGGCGAACGCGTCCGCTTCTCCAGGCTCCTTCCCTTCGCTCCGCTGGCGGGCCCTTGAAGAGGATGCCGCTTAGCCCCGGAGCTTAAAGGCCGCTGCGCGAAAGGAAAAAGACATTCAAACATTCAAGCCGATAGCCGCTGCGCGGAGGAGCACCTACGTGGCTGTCGCAGAGCGGCAAGCTGATGTTCTGAACGCCGACGGCTAGCAGTCCGAATGCTCTCCGATTCAATCGCACCCTCCCGCAAGAGTTGAATGAGCCGGTTGGCCGGAAGCAGGGAGCCGAGAGTGCCTTGGATGCGAGGAAAGAGCCGGTCAGCTGGAAGCAGGGAGCCGAGAGTGCCTTGGATGCGAGGAGAGAGCCGGTCAGCTGGAAGCAGGGAGTCGAGAGTGCCTTGGATGCGGGGAGAGAGCCGGTTGGCTGGACCCAGGGAGTCGAGAGTGCCTTGGATGTGAAGGTAGTACTTGGTAAGAGAAGAAAAGGGCGGACGAGAGCTGCGAAACGGTAGAGGGAGGGAACCATCATGCACACCGGGAGAATCCACTCTCTCGAAACGTTCGGAACGCTCGACGGTCCGGGAATCCGCTTCGTGCTGTTCATGCAGGGCTGTGCCTTGCAGTGCCGCTATTGCCATAACCCGGACAGCTGGGATACGGCCGCGGGACAGCCGCGCACGGTCGAGGAGGTGCTGGCCGAAATCGAACCGTACGTCGACTATTACAAAAGCTCCGGCGGCGGCATCACGGTCACCGGCGGCGAGCCGACGCTGCAGGCGCCGTTTGTCGCCGAGCTGTTCCGCGAGTGCAAGAGGCGCTGGGGGCTGCACACGGCACTCGACTCCTCTGGCTTCTGCGATCCGCATCACGCGGAGGCGCTGCTCGAGGCGACGGATCTGGTGCTGCTCGATCTGAAATACATGGATTCGGAAGGACACCGCAAGCTGACGACGCAGCCCAACGAGCGAATCCTGACGTTCGCCTGCCACTTGTCGCGCATGGGCATCCCGATGTGGATCCGTCGCGTGCTCGTGCCGGGACTGACGGACAACGCCGCCGATCTGATGAAGCTTGGACGCTTCATCTCCGGCCTGCGCACGGTCGAGAAGGTGGAGGTGCTGCCTTATCACCGGATGGGCGTGTTCAAATGGCAGCAACTCGGACGTCCCTACTCGCTGGAAGGCTACCGCGAACCGGACGCCAAAGAAGTCGATCGCGCCGTGAAATGGATCGAGCAAGGCCGCCGGGAAGGGGCCGCCGAGCAAGGGCGCAGAGAAGGAACGGCCGCCGAGCAAGGGCGCCGAAGCAGGGAGGCCGCCGATCAAGGACGCCAAGACGGGACGGCCGCGGCGAATGGCGGCATGGCCGAGACGGTGCGAGGCGCCGCCGGGCCGGAGGACGTGGGCAGCGCAGGCAGGCCTTGCAAGCAGAGCTTCGATGGCAGAACAGCCCCCGCACCAGGTCAGGAGCTGCGGTGCGCGGGCGGCAGCGGCGTCTAAATCGGCAAAACGGCAGATGAGAAGAACGAATGAATCCAAGGCGCTTGGGCGCCTTGGATTTTTGTATATCTGCGTTGGTTGCCGAGATCAGAATGGAAGCGAACAGGGGAGGCTGTGGCCCAATTATTGGGTGACATCCCTAGCCTCGCGCTCTCGGAGAGTCTACTGCACGGTTTTTTCGCGTAAAAGAACTCCTTGAGCGGATCCAGAGTCCGTCTCACTGTCCATGCGGCTAGACGAGGTGATGTCGCATCGGTGGAAAGGGAGCCCGTATGTGGTAAATGTACCACTGGTGGAGGCGCATCGGCGGAGAGGGACGGTACGGGGCGTTTTGTTTTGTATGATTTTTCGTCCGACTCCGATAGAATCGTAGGAGTAGAAGCGAGTGCGAAGGAGGAGAGAGTCGATGAGTCGAACGCGAAAAGCCGCCATGCTTGCAGCCGCCGCCGCGCTGCTGCTGAGCGCCTGCGACGCAGGCGGCCAAGGTGCCGCCAGCGGCAGCCTTGAAGCGGCCGGCGGCAGCGCGAATGCCGCATCGCCAAGCGTCGCCGCATCGCCAAGCGCCGCCGCATCGCCAAGCCCCGCCGCCGAGCCCAGCGCCGCCGCATCGCCGGCTCCGGCCGAGCCGGCCGCTTCGGCGGCTCCGGCGATGTCGCCGAAGCCCGCCTCGCCCAAGGAGGAGAAGAAGCCCGTGCCCGAACGCAAGCGCAAGCTGCCGTCCGGCTTCGTCTATGTGGACGAAGTCATTCCGACGGCGCAATACGAGATCCGCTATTTCACGGACTATAACTTCGTCGGAGCGCGGCTGGACGGCTACAATGCCCCCTACGCGATCCTCACGAAGCAGGCGGCCGAGGCGCTCAAGGAAGCCCATGACTTCCTGGCGCCCAAGGGCTACGGCCTGAAAATCTTCGACGCCTACCGTCCGGCCAAGGCGGTGCGGCAGTTCGTCGCCTGGTCCAAGGACGCCTCCGACCAGCGGATGAAGGAGGAGTTCTACCCCGAGGTGGACAAGGCGAAGGCGTTCAAGCTCGGCTATATCTCCTCGCGCTCCGGCCATTCGCGGGGAAGCACGGTCGATCTGACGCTGTTCGAGCGGAAGACGGGCAAGGAGGCCGACATGGGCTCGCCGTTCGATTTCTTCGGGGACATCTCGAGCCACGGCACCCCCGAGATCGGCAAGGCGCCGGCGGAGCGGCGCGCGCTGCTCAAGCGGGCGATGGAGCTGGCGGGCTTCAAGCCGTACAGCAAGGAATGGTGGCATTACACGTTGGAGAAGGAGCCGTTTCCTAAGAAATACTTCGATTTCGATATCGAATAAATCTATGATTCCATCCAATTTTATCGAATTTATTTAATAAAACCTTACCCTGACGTTGACGGATCCCTGACACAGGTCTTCTATGCTTGTAGCATCAAGACATTGATCAGGAGGTTTCGATATGCCAGCTATGGTCCGCCGCAAGACCGTTACCGCCCTTCTCGCCCTGTCGCTTTCCCTCGCCGTATCCGCGTGCGGAGCCCAGAACGCGTCCCAGAATGCAGCCGGTCCCGCTGCAGAAGGACAGGCTCCGGCCGGCACGGAAGCATCTACTGCTCCGGAGGCATCGACGGCGCCGTCCAAATCGGACGAGCCGCTCGTCGTCTACCTGAACGACTTCGACGAAATCATCCAGCCGATGTTCGAGCAGGCGACCGGCTACAAGCTGGAGCTCGTATCCGGCAACGGCGCCGAGCTGGCCTCCCGCATCGAAGCGGAGAAGGGCAATCCGCACTGGGATGTCGTCTGGATGGATTCCATGCCGTTGATCGACCAACTGGGCAAAACCGGCCGACTGCTGGAGGGCTGGACGCCGGCGGACATCGGCAACCTGACCGACTTCGCCAGCGGACTCGTGCCGGCGAACGGAACCTATTACCCGACCGGCGCCCATGCTGCCGCCGTCATCGCCTACAACACGAAAGCCTTCACGAAGGACACGGCTCCGAAGACATGGGCCGATCTGGCCGATGCGAAGTTCAAGAATGCGCTGGGCATGGCTGATCCTGCCGTCGCCGCCCCGGCCTATCCGTTCGTCTCCTATTTCTTCCAGAGCCAAGGGATGGATGCCGCTAAAGGGTATTTCGACAGCCTGTTCAAAAACGGCATGCATGTGTACCCGAAAAATCCGAACGTCGCCAAAGCGCTGACCGGCGGGGAAATCAAGGCAGCCGCCCTTCAGGAAAGCAACGCCTACGCGCTGAAAAACAAAGGCGAGCCGGTCGATATCATCTGGCCTGCCGAAGGAGCCCCTGCGTCGGTGCGCGTCGCCGCGATCCAGAAAGAGACGAAGCATCTGGAAGCCGCCAAGGCGTTTGTCGAGTTCCTGCTGGATCCCAAGACGCAGCAGGCGCTGATCGACAAGGGCGAGGAGAGCTACTTCGAGCCTTCCGCCAAAGGCGTGAACGCCAAGGCCGACCGCGCGGGAGATGCCAAGCTTGTGTTGGCTGAAGCGGCTTGGGCCGGCGAGCATGAAGGCGAGATCAAGCAATGGTTCGCGGACAAAGCGGTGAAGTGACGGAATGAAGCTCCTGCCGAGTCAAGGCAACAGGACGGGCTGGCTGATGCTGGCCGTCCTGTTCGTCCTCATTCTGCTGCCGCTGCTCGCCGTCGTCATCCAGGTGCTCTTTCCCGGCATTTTCTTCGGCACCCTGAAGATCGGCGATCTTTCCTTGCTGCTCGACATCTTCAGACGGCCGCTATGGTATGCCTCGCTCAAAAATTCGGTCCTGCTCGGCCTGGGCACGACGGTTCTGGCCACGCTCCTCGGCGGAGCGCTGGCTTTTGCCCGTTCCCGCTGGGCCTTTCCGACGGCCAGGCTGCTGGACATCTCGGTCTGGCTGCTGCTGATCACCCCTTCCTTCATTCTGGCGCAGGGATGGGTCATGTTCGCGGCTCCGGACGGCCTCGCCGCCCAGCGGCTGGGCTGGGACGGAGCGTCCGCGCTGGTGTTCCAGCCAGCGGGGCTGATCGCCGTCATGACGCTGAGCAAGTTCCCGCTGGCCTATCTGACGGTGAAGGCGGCGCTGCAGTGGAGGGTCGAGAGGCTGAGCGACGCGGCGCGGCTGTCGGGCGCCTCTCCATGGACGGTGCTGCGCACCGTGGAGCTGCCGCTGCTGCTGCCCGCCATCGCTTCGGGAGCGATGCTGGTGTTCATGGACACGGTCGGCGACTTCGGCCTGCCCGCCTCCATCGCAGCCGTGTTCCGCTTTCCGACGCTGCCTTATTCCATCTACTCCGCGCTGTACACATCCCCGATCCGCTTCGACATGGCAGGGGCGCTGTCGTTCTATCTCGTGCTGCTGATCGCGCTCGCGATGAGTGTCCAGCTGTATGCCATGCGCAAGTCGCGCTTCGACTTTCTCTCCTCGCGCGCGGTGGAGTCGAAGCCTCGCCGTCCGGCAAGGGGCGGCTCGCTGCTGGCGCTGGCCAACTCGGCCTTTCTGGCGATCGCCATCGGCATCCCGCTCGGCTCCAATCTGCTGATGTCGCTGCAGGGCGACTCCGCCGGCGGCGGGTTCACGCTGGACCATTACCGCGCTCTGTTCCAGGGGGACAGCCGCCTGGCGCAGGGTCTGGCGCATAGCCTGGAAATTGCGCTGACCGCGGCGGCAATCGGACTTGTCGTCGGCTTCCTGACGGCATATGTCCTGACCTATACCTCCTTCAGGCTGAAGAAGACGATCGACGTCATGTCCCTCGTCTCGCTGGCGGTGCCGGGCATCGTGCTCGGCATCGGCTATATCTTCATCTGGAACCAGGCCTGGCTGCAGCACATCGGGCTGCTTCTGTACGGCACGCCGTGGATTCTCGCGCTCGGCGGCGTGGCCGGCGCCATCCCGGTCATCACCCGCATCATGGCGGGAGCGATGGCCCAGGTGCCGGAACGACTGCTGGCCGCGGCGCAGCTGCAGGGGGCCGGCTTCTTCTCCCGGCTGCGGACGGTGCTGGCGCCGCTCGTGAAGGGCGCTCTCCTCTCGGCCGGACTGACGGCGTTCGGCTCCAGCGTATTCGACCTGGCGCTGTCCTCCGTGCTGTATCCGCCCAACTATATGACACTGCCGGTCGTCATCAACAAAGCCTTCGAGGACCTCCGGTTCGGCTACGCATCGGCGGCGACGCTGACGGGAGCCGGACTGGTCGTCCTGATCATTCTGAGCGTGGACCTGCTGGCCCGGGGGACGCGCCGACGTTCAAGGAGAACGACTTCATGACAGCGATGCTGGAGATCAAGCAAGTAGGCAAATCGTACGGCAAGCAGGAGGTGCTGGGGAGCGTCGATCTGAGCGTGCAGGCTGGAGAGATCATCAGCGTGCTCGGTCCGTCCGGCTGCGGCAAGTCGACGCTGCTGCAGCTGATCGCCGGCCTGCAGCAGCCGGACCGCGGCGAGATCCTGCTGCGCGGCAAGCTGGCCGCCTCCCGGTCGGCCATGCTGGCGCCGGAGAAGCGCGGCATCAACATGGTATTCCAGGATTATGCCTTGTGGCCCCATATGACGGTGTTCGAAAATATCGCCTACGGCATGCGCCGGAGCAGGCAGGACCAGGCCGGCATCAAGGCCTCCGTGGCGGAGCTGGCTGCGCTGCTCAGGCTGGAAGGACTGGAGCAGCGCCTGCCGCCGCAGCTGTCCGGCGGCCAGCAGCAGCGCGTCGCCATCGCGCGGGCGCTCGCGACCAAGCCGGATCTGATGCTGCTCGACGAGCCGCTCTCGAACCTCGACATGCAGCTGCGCGTCGAGATGCGCACGGAGATGGCCTATCTGTTCAAAAAGCTGGGCACGACGGTCTTCCATGTGACCCACGATCCGGAAGAAGCCTTCTCCATGGCCGACCGTCTGGTCATCATGCGCGAAGGCGCGATCGACCAGATCGGCACGCCTCAGGAATGCTGGCGCCGGCCGGCATCCGCATCGGCGGCCAAGCTGCTGGGAGCGGGCAATCGGCTGGAGGTCATGGGCAGGATCGGCGGGGGCGTATCGGTCGGAGAGGCAAAGCTGGCCGGGGTGTGGCCCGGCCAGCTGGCTGCGTCCAACGCAGAAGGACCCGCTCAGCTGCTCTTCCGTCCGGATGCGGCGGATTTTCAGCCGCATGTCGTCTGCACCTCGGGCGAGGCCGCTGAATCAGCGGCTTCGCTGGAGCCGGCCTGGGAGCGGAACCGTCTGCCCGTGCATGTCGTGCACAGCGTCTTTGAGGGCAAGGGCTGGAGAGTGCTGGCCCGCACGTCCGACGGACAGCCGCTGACGTTCCTGCATCATCGGCCGCTCGCAGCCGGCGACGAGGGCCTGCTGACGATATCCCCGACCGATCTGTACCTTTATCCCATACTGGAGGCCAACTGATCCTCATGTCCCGAATACTCGCGTTGTCCGACATCCATGGCTTCACCGCCGAGGCTCGCCGGCTGCTGCAAGCGGCCGCCTACGAGCCGGGCCGGGACAAGCTCTTTCTGCTGGGCGATTATATCGATTACGAGCCGTGTACATGGAGTTCTCTGGACGAAATCATGGAGCTGACGGCCGGCGGCGCCGTCGCGCTCGCCGGCAACATGGAGCGGCATCTGCAGCGGCATCTGGAGCAGGAGCTGGAGAGCCGCGGGAGCCTGGATCACGGCAGCTCCGTTCAGCTGCAGTTTCTGAAGCGCCTGCCGCTGCATGCCGCGGCTGGCGGATGGCTGTTCGTGCATGCCGGCATCCGTCCCGGAGTGCCTCTGGAGCGGCAGGCGGAGCGCGATCTCATCGGCATCCGGGAAGAATTCTGGGGGGCCGCGGAGGCCGCAGAGGCGCCGCCGATGCATGGCGGCGGGACGTTGGAGACAAGCGGCGAATGGCTGCCGCAAGTACAAATCGTGTTCGGGCATACGCCGACGCACAAGATCGGAGCGCCGCCGGGAGAGCTGTGGCGCGGTCCCGGCAAGCTCGGCATCGATACCGGGGCCAAGCATGGCCTGCGGCTGACGCTCGTCGATCTGACCGGACGCAAGGACTATTCCTGTCCGACTTCTCCCGCTGGTCCGGGTCAGGAGCAAGCCGCTGTCGCCATCAACGATTGGGAGGCGGGTGAGGGAGATGAACCTGCTTAAATTCCAGATCGTCGAGCTGCTCGACAAGCACCGCAAAATAACCGCCGTGGCAGAGGCGCTGGGCCTCAAGCAGCCTACGGTCACCTACCATATGAAGTCGCTGGAGCAGGAGTACGGCGTGAAGCTGTTCGAGCCTCGGATGGACAAGGTGATTCTGACCGAAGCTGGACGCGCCTTGCTGCATTATGCCGGCAAAATCAACTGCCTGGCCTCCGAGGCGAAGCGGACCGTCGAGGAATACGGAACTCCCGGCAGAGGGACCCTCCGCGTCGGAGCCAGCTATGTCCCGGCTACTTATATGCTGCCGCGCCTGCTCAAGGAGTTCGCAGCGCGCCATCCCAAGGTGACGGTCACGCTGGCGGTCAAGCCCTCCGCCGTGATCAAGGAGATGCTGCTGAATCACGAGATCGATCTCGGCGTCCTGTCGGCGGAGCCGTTCCGCCTGCCGATGCTGGACGTGCGCGAGCTCTGCGACGACGAGCTGGTGCTGGCGCATGCTCCGAGCCATGATCTGGCCGCGAGCTCTGAGCTGACCCCGGGCCTCCTATGCACGGCTGATTTTGTGCTCCATGGACCGCATTCCAGCACGCGCGAGCTGACGGACCGCTGGCTGGAGCAGCATGGAGTCCGGCTGGAGCAGCATCTGGAGCTGGATTCGCTGGAAGCGATCAAGCAGATGGTCATTCAGGGCGGGCATGTTACATTCGCATCGGGACTCGCGATCCAGGCAGAGGTGGCCAGAGGCCAGCTGCTGGCAAGAGCGATCCCGGAATTCCGCCATCGGCGCAAGATCAGCTGCGCCACCAACCGCGACCGCCATCACTCCGGCCCGCTGGATAGCATGATGGAGCTGCTGCAGGGCTGGGAACAGATTCAATAAACCTTGGGCGGCATTCAACCTTTAACGGCGGATTTAACGCACTCGCCGAGGCCGCGGCGGAGCGGGATAAGCGGATCGCCTTCCTGCAGGGCAAGGGCTGGCTGACGCCGCAGGATTCCCTCAAGACGCAGCTGATCCTGGAGCGTTGCTAGGCGGCGGAACGGAATTCAAGGCCTTCCTGCGGGAAGGCCTTTTTGCGATGCTCATGCGGCCTGCAGCGCCCCGCGTGCAAGCGCCCCGAGCGCCGGCGACATTGCGGCTGGCGGCTTGCGCGGCTGCGGCGCGATGCGCTATGCTGGAACGGATGTTCTTATTTCTAATGAAGAAGGTGAGCCGATGAGCGAGACGCGAAAGAGGCTGAAGCTGGAGGCGCCGCGGCTGCCGGCGGAGCCGGAAAGGCTGTCGCTGCCGGCGCGGCTGGGCACGCGGGATGCGTTCGAGCACGGGCTCGTCGAAGGCGAGCGGCTGGAAGAGCTGGACGCCGACAAGGTCGTGTTCGACGGCGTCGTGTTCCGAGGCGTCACATTCGACTCGGCCAAGCTGCGGAGCCTGGAGCTCACGGACGTGCTGTTCGACCGCTGCGATCTGTCCAACGCCGATCTGAGCCGAGCGGTCGTCCACCGCGCGCAGTTCCGCTCCTGCAAGCTCGTCGGAGCCGATCTGAGCGAAGCGATGCTGCGCAACGTGCTCGTCGAGGACTGCCAGCTCGACTATGCCAACCTGCGCGCTGCCGACCTCAAGGGGGTCGTGTTCGCCGACAGCTCGCTGAACCGCGCGGACTTCTGCATGGCGAAGCTCGCCAAGACGGAATTCCACCGCTGCAAGCTGGACGGCGCGCTGCTCGGCACGCCGCTGAGGGGCATCGACCTGAGCGACAGCGAGTTCACGGGACTGTCCTGCAATCCGGACGATCTGCGGGGCTGCATCATCTCGCGCGAGCAGGCGTTCATCTTCGCCGCGCTGTTCGGCATGGTGCTGAAGGACTAGCCAGCGCCTGGCGTCCCCCCGCCCCGCAGCAAAAAGCCGTCCTCTCGGACGGCTTCTTTGCGATCGACGCCGCGGCTCTGCGCCTTTGCGGCCGCCGGCCGTGCCGCTGGCTGCGGTCCGGTCCCGGTCCGGCCAGCGCATGAGCTACATGCGGCAGATTTCCTTCGGACAGCCCTCGCAGCGGCAGTGCTGCATGAGCTGCTCCAGGTCGTGGACGACGATATGGCCCTGGCGCATCGACAGCGCGCCCGCGCGGCGGTAATCGGCGAGCAGCCGGTTGACGCTCTCGCGCGCGGCTCCGATCGTCTCGGCCAGCTCGGAGTTGGTGATGCGCTGCGTGATCAGGATGCCGTCGTCGACGGGCATGCCGTACGTATTGGCCATGCGGATGAGCGTGGAGCAGAGCGCGCCGGGCTTGCCGTAGAGCATCAGGTCGCGCAGCTTCGTCTGCGTGTGCCGGTTCATCTGGCTCATCCAGCCGATGCACTCCAGCGCCAGGCCGCCGAACCGCCACAGCGCGAACTCCAGCTCGCCGCGCGGGATGAAGCTGATGACGCAGTCGGTCTGCGCGACGGCGCTGAAGCTTTGCGACGGCTCTCCGTCGAAGCCGAGCTGGCCGAAGAAATCGCCCTGCTTGTAGCGGTACATCGTGAATTCCTTGCCCTCGGCGCTCGTCTTCATGCCTTTGACATGGCCGTGCTCGAGGTAGTACCAGTATTCCGCCGGCTCGCCCTCCCAGAACACGTGGCCGCCCGCAGGAATCCGATGCTTGCGCATGAGCGCCGACAGCTTCGCGAGGCTGTCCGCAGAAAAGGCGGCCGAGTTGCCCGGAGCCGTCTCCGGCTTAGTGACGCCGCTTGCTGCATCCATGATCGTGCCCTCCTTCCGTTGATGCCCTAACTGTAGCAAATACCGCACGGAAGGGATGTGACCGTCCTCACAGAGGACCCGGGAGCTCAGCTTATCATCATTCCTCCTGCGGCACTTGCCGCGACAACGATCCAAGGCGGCCATTTCCAGAGCGCAATCAGAACGAACAAGATCATGGCCAACGCAAAATCAGCGGGGGACAAAATGGCTGTCGTCCATAGAGGATCATATAGCGCAGCGAGCAGAATGCCGACAACCGCCGCATTGATCCCCATCAATGCGCCTTGCACCTTCGGAATGCTGCGCAAGGAGCTCCAAAAGGGCAAGGCGCCGATGATCATGAAGAAGGCAGGCAGGAATATAGCAAGGGTAGCCACCACAGCGCCAGAAAAGCCGAATGCCATGGCTCCCAAATAGCCGGCAAAGGTGAACAAGGGTCCAGGGACCGCCTGAGCGGCGCCGTAACCGGCCAGGAAGTCCTCGCTCGTAACCCATCCGGCGGGCACAGCCTCACGTTCAAGCAAGGGGAGTACGACATGTCCCCCTCCGAATACAAGGGAGCCTGCACGGTAGAAGCTGTCGAACAGAGGGAGAAAACCCGTGTTTGAAAAGGGTCGAAGCAGAGGCAGCGCAATCCATAAGCTTGCAAAGAGGCCGAGACATAGCGCAGCGGTTCCACGGCTTACTGGCACGGATAGGCTGGAAAAATCAGATGAGGCCGTTTTAGAGTACATCAAAAGCCCGATCAGCCCTGCCGCAACGATGAGCAGCACTTGGCTGAACGCGGTCTGCCACGAGAGGGTGACGGTCGCCGAAATAACCGCGATTGCCACCCGATTCCGGTCAGGCGTCAGTTTCTGTCCCATGCCGATAATCGCATGAGCGACGATGGCTACGGCGACGATTTTAAGCCCGTGTATCCATCCTGCAGCATCCATAGGATAGCCTTGCAGCAAGAACGCGAACAGAGTCAGGGCAAGAAAGGAGGGGAGGGTAAAGCCGATCCAGGCGACCACCCCTCCCAACAGCCCTGCACGGATCAGGCCGATTCCAATGCCGACTTGGCTGCTGGCTGGTCCGGGAAGGAACTGGCACAATGCGACCAGCTCCGCGTAAACGCGCTCGTCGATCCATTTCCGGCGAGTTACGTATTCGTCGTGAAAATAGCCAAGGTGGGCGATCGGACCTCCGAATGAAGTCAGTCCCAGCTTGGTTGATGCCGCGAATAGCTCCAGAAGGGCCCGGGGTTTGCTTTTGGGATTGACATCATTTTCTTCCTTCATGTGAATCCGGCTCTCTCCTTTCGTAGACTTTTCTAAAGTAAGCCTATTTTCTCATCCCTTTATTAGCGGTATTAGCTGTCCTTGTTTTATTTTGAATAATTGACGCTGCCAAGAAAAGCGTGGTAAAAGGAAGGAAAGCGATCTCATCCTACCTAACAAAGCGAGGTATTCGTCATGCCAATGCTAGACATGCCGCTCGAGCAGCTGCGCCGCTACGAGGGCATCAATCCGCGTCCGGACGACTTCGACGCCTACTGGGAGCGCGCGCTCCAGGAGCTCGACGCGACCGCGGCCGAGGTCGAGCTCGTGCCGTCCGCCTTCCAGGTGCCGACTGCAGACTGCTTCGACCTGTACTTCACCGGCGTGCGCGGCGCGCGCATCCATGCCAAGTACATCCGTCCGAAAAACGTGCCCGAGCCTCACGCCGCGCTGCTGCAGTTCCACGGCTACTCCGGCAACGCCGGCGACTGGGCCGACAAGCTCAGCTACGCTTCGCTCGGCTACTCCGTCTTCTCCATGGACTGCCGCGGACAGGGCGGCGGCTCCGAGGACCGCGGCGGCGTCAAAGGCAACACGCTGAACGGTCACATCATCCGCGGCCTCGACGGCGAGCCGGACGACCTGCTGTTTCGGCAGATCTTCCTCGACACGGCGCAGCTCGCCCGCATCGCCATGGACATGCCGGAGGTCGACGCGGAGCGCATCGGCGCGACCGGCTGGTCGCAGGGAGGCGCGCTGACGATCGCCTGCGCCGCGCTGGAGCCTCGCGTGAAGCGCCTGGCGCCGGTCTACCCGTTCCTGAGCGACTACCGCCGCGTCTGGGAGATGGATCAGGCCAAGGACGCTTACGCCGAGCTGCGGAACTATTTCCGCTTGTTCGATCCGCAGCACAAGCGCGAGCAGGAGATCTTCACGCGCCTGGGCTACATCGACATCCAGAATCTCGCGCCGCGCATCCAGGGCGAGACGCTGCTCGGCGTCGGCCTGATGGACTCGATCTGCCCGCCGTCCACCCAGTTCGCCGCCTACAACAAGATCACCGCGCCCAAGTCGCTGGAGATCTACCCCGACTTCGGCCACGAAGGGCTGCCGGGCCTGAACGACAGGATCCTGCAGTTCATGCAGGATCTGTAGGCGCCGAGCCTATCGGCACCGTGCGTGCGAAGGCTGTTCGCTTCAGCCGCTTCCGGTATTCCGGAGGCGGCTTTTTATTTTTGCAGGCTGCTGAGATCAGGGGATGGAAGCGAACGGGGAGGGCTGCAACCCGATTTTTTCGGGTTACAGCACTGGAGCCGCGCTCGGGGGAGGCTGCAACCCGATTTTTTCGGGTTACGGCTCTGGAATCGCGTTCCGGGTAGGCAGTAACCCGATTTTTTCGGGTTGCAGCACTGGAATCGCGCTCGAGGGAGGCCGTAACCCGATTTTTTCGGGCTACAGCTTTGGAATCGCGCTCGGTGGAGGCAGTAACCCGATTTTTTCGGGTTACAGCCGGTTGTTTTGCAAAAAAACCACTTCGAGCGTCCCGCAGCGTGAGTCGCGGCGCTCCCCAATTCCAACTACCGCTAAGGAAGGCGCACTCGTCGCCCCTGCGTCTGAGTTGCGCGGAAAACCCGAGCAACTCGGCGCGACCAGGCGCCTCCACGTCGGAGTTACGCGGAAAATCCGAGCAACTCGGCTCGACCCAGCGCCCCCGCGTCGGAGTTACGCGGAAAACCCGAGCAACTCGGCTCGATCAGGCACCTCCACGTCGGAGTTACGCGGA
This sequence comes from Paenibacillus pasadenensis, assembly GCF_002864175.1. NCBI lineage: Bacteria > Bacillati > Bacillota > Bacilli > Caryophanales > Paenibacillaceae > Paenibacillus > Paenibacillus pasadenensis. Next base: position 1,222,250 of record NZ_NFEZ01000004.1, read on the forward strand.
AAATCCGAGCAACTCGGCTCGACCGGGCGCCTCCACGTCGGAGTTACGCGGAAAAACCGAGCAGCTCGGCGCGACCAGGGGTTTCTTCTGCTGCGGCGCCGCTTAACGCCTAGCTTCCCTCTATCCAAAAAGGCTTCCTTGGTTGCCCCGGCAACCAAGGAAGCCTTTTTTCATGGATGATGCGTGACCGGAACGGTCATGAACGTTCCTTTGGACAATGGAAAATCCAATGCCGTGGAAGCGGAAGGCTGCTCATCTTGCCCGTCGATAAACAAGCCCGATGGCTCCAGAGTCAAAGGTTTTGTTTTCGACCAGCTCCAGGCTGATCTTCTCCTCGATGCCTTGGAACAACGGCAATCCTTTGCCGATCAGGACGGGAGAAACCGTAATCTTAAACTCGTCGATCAAATCAAGCTGCATAAGGCGATGCGCGAGCCTAGGACTGCCGAGAATGACCATGTCCTTGCCTGGCTGCTGCTTGAGGGCTAGGATCGCTTCCCTGACCTCCTCTTTCACGAGTCGGGAATTCGCCCATTCGACTTTATCCAGCGTCGTGGAGAACACGATTTTGGTTGTCTTTTCGATCCACTCGGCATGATCCCGCTCATGCTGCGAAGCGGATGGATCCGACGGCACGGACGGCCAGTACCCGTACATCATCTCATAAGTCCCGCGTCCCCAGATGACCGTGTCGGCCGTGCTCAGAATTTCTTTCGCATGCTTTTCCAAATGAGCATCGTAGGAAACCCAGCCGATATCCATCGCGCCATTCGGCCCTTCGACAAAGCCGTCAAGCGATGCGTGCAGGAAAAGAACGAGCTTTCTCATCTTCAGTTCTCCTTTGTCCATGAAAATATCTTATATCTAAATTAATTGCAGTATAACAGATTCCGGATGAAGTTGTTTCTTATGGATCGCCATCTCCAACTTGCTGTCCCACTGATGGGCCTATGAAAGTTCGTACTGGGCGGCATGGAGAAGCTGGGTTAGGCTGGAAAAGAAAAGGCGAAATCCGATAGCCGGAGCTCCAGCTTCACGGTCCCGAGCGCGGGAGCGCGGGCTCTGGAACCGCACGGATCTGCCTGATGAAGGAGGCGCGCCGAATGCCGCATGAAGAGACGAAGAAACCGGAGCAAGCAGGTGCTGGAGCGGGGCAGGGAATGGGGAAATACGCTCGTCGAGAGACGGAGGATCATCAGGGAGTGAAGGGGAGAGCTCGCGAGCAAGAGGGAGCAGTGGCAGACGAGTACGAGGAAGCGGTAGCGGCCGAACATGAGGATGTGCCTGAGCATGAGAAAGCTGGCCCGAACGCGCACGACGGAGCAGGCCCGATTGAGCACGATGGAGCAGTAGCAGACAAGCACGAGGATAAAGCCGAGCACAAAGGAGCAGGCCCGAACGCGCACGATGGAGCAATAGCAGACAAGCACGAAGATGAAGCCGAGCACGACGGAGCAGGCCCGAATGACCACGAGGAAGCGCGCCCGCGCGACTTCGAGAGGGCTGCTGAGGGAGAAAAAGAGCAAGAACGGCGCATCCGGCGGAACGCGGCCGAGCGGCGGATGAAGGCGGAGCTGGCTTCCCATCTGGCGGCTCTGTTTGTCGCGCCGTTGCTCGCCTCCATCGGAATCAGCCTGTTTCTGCTCGAGCCTGCCGCGCTGATCTACGTCCTACTATTCAGCTGGATCGGCACGTTATGCGTCGCGATGCCGGTTTCCTGGATGATCGGCCGGATCGTCGGGAAAAAGGACGGCTCGGGACGCGCCTTGCTTTCCGTGCTGCTGCATGGGGCGGCCGGAGGCGCGCTGATGCTTGCCTTCAACGCCTTGGCCGAGCCCGGCTCGCTGGCGCCTGGCGGCTTCGGATGGCTGTTCGTTCTCTCCGGCGCGGCCAACGGGTTCGCCTACGGCCTGATCCGGCTCGCGGTCCGCTCGCTGGTGATCGGCCGGGAGCCTTTTCAAAAATAAATCCATATATCCAAACAAAAACAAACATGATATAGTTGGATTAAAATGAATCAAACGAATTCAAACTCATTCGGACATCATGAAAACGAAGAGAACGGATTCATCTCTGGCATTCATCCATCATTCAAAGCCAAACGGAGGCGGACTCGCATGGTACAAAGCTTGTGGAATCAGGAAGCGGCGGAAAAAGCGGCAAAGGAGCAGAACGAATCGCTCGAGGGACTGGCGGGGCTCGTCTACCGCTCCAACCGAATCGGGGCGGACCGCTCCGTCTGCAACTGGGGCGGCGGCAACACGTCGACGAAAACGACGGTGAAGGACTTCCGCGGACGCGAGATCGACGTCATGTACGTCAAAGGCAGCGGCTCCGACCTCGCGTCGATGACGGCCCGGAACTTCACCGGCCTGCGCCTCGACGACGTGCTTGAGCTGCGCGAGCGCGAGGCGATGAGCGACGAGGAGATGGTCGCCTACCTCGGCCACTGCATGATCGACGCGTCCCACCCGCGGGCGTCGATCGAGACGCTGCTGCATGCTTTCCTGCCGTTCAAGCATGTGGACCACACGCATCCCGACGCGATCATCTCGCTCTGCTGCGCGGACAACGGCCGCGAGCTGGCGGCCGAGATCTTCGGCGAGCGCTTCGTCTGGGTGCCGTACATCCGCCCCGGCTTCACGCTCTCCAAGATGATCGCGGACGGCGTCCGCGCCAACCCGAACGCCGAGCTCGTGCTCATGGAGAAGCACGGCCTCGTCACCTGGGGCGACACGCAGGAGGCGTGCTACGAGCAGACGATCCGAATCATCTCCGAGGCGGAGGCGTTCATCGAAGCCCGCGTCGACGGCTCGCGCCTGTTCGGCGGACTGAAGTCCGCGCCGCTGCCGGAGACGGACCGCCGCCGCGTCGCCGCGGCCGTCATGCCGCTCATCCGCGGCCTCGTCAGCGACGAGAAGCGCATGGTGCTGTCGTTCGACGACGGCGACGACATCCTCGCCTTCGCAGGCGGAGCGGACGCGCCGCAGCTGTCGCAGGTCGGCGCCGCCTGCCCGGACCATCTCGTGCATACGAAGGTCGTGCCGCTGCTCGCCGACTGGACGCCGGACAGCTCGGAGGCGGGCATCGCGGCTCTTCAGGCCGCCCTCCGGCAGGGAATCGAGGCGTACAAGGAGAACTATAAGGCCTACTTCGAGCGAAACAAGAACGAAGGCGACCGGCGCTTCGAGGCCGCGCCGCGCGTCATCCTCATCCCGGGCGTCGGCATGGTGAATACGGGCAAGAGCCTTGCCAGCGCCCGCGTCAGCGGCGCGCTGTACCATCGGGCGGTGGCGGTCATGCGCGGCGCGACGGCGCTCGGCCGGTTCGTCTCCCTGAGCGAAAACGAATCCTACAACGTCGAGTACTGGCCGCTGGAGCTGTATAAGCTGTCGCTCGCTCCGGCCGAAGCGGAATTTTCCCGCCAGATCGCCTTCATCACCGGCGGCGCGGGCGGCATCGGCAGCGAGACGGCACGCCGTCTGGCCGAGGGCGGCGCGCATCTCGTGCTCGCCGACCTCAACCTCGAAGGCGCGCAGAAGGTCGCGGACGACATCAACGCCCGCTTCGGCGAAGGCCGCGCGCTCGCCGTGCGGATGGACGTGACGAGCGAGGAGCAGGTCGCGGCGGCATTCGCCGAGACGGCGCTCGCGTACGGCGGCGTCGACATCCTCGTCAACAACGCCGGACTGGCGACGTCCAGCCCGTTCGAGGAGACGACGCTCAAGGAATGGAACCTCAACATGAACGTGCTCGGCACCGGCTACTTCCTCGTGGCGCGCGAGGCGTTCCGGCAGATGAAGGAGCAGGCGCGCGGCGGCAGCATGGTGTTCATCGGCTCCAAAAACTCCGTCTACGCCGGCAAGAACGCCTCCGCCTACAGCGCGGCCAAGGCGCTGGAGGCCCATCTGGCCCGCTGCATCGCGGCCGAGGGAGGCGAGCTCGGCATCCGCGTCAACACGGTGCTGCCGGACGCGATCCTGCAAGGCTCGGCGATCTGGAACTCGTCCTGGCGCGAGGAGCGCGCGGCCGCCTACGGCATCGAGCCGGACCAGCTGGAGGAGTATTACCGCCAGCGGACGACGCTGCGCGTCAACATCTATCCGCGCGACATCGCGGAGGGCATCGCCTTCTTCGCCTCCGCCCGCGCGGAGAAGACGACCGGCTGCATGCTGACGGTCGACGGCGGCGTGCCGGCCGCCTTTACCCGATAACCGAACCCGACAAGGAGGCTCAATCGCCGATGAATCCAACCGTAAAGCAGAGCTACGAGCTCGCCCGCGCCCAATACGCCGCCCACGGCATCGATACCGACGAGGCGCTGGAGCGGCTCTCCCGCATCAAGCTGTCCGTCCATTGCTGGCAAGGGGACGACGTGCGCGGCTTCCTGTTCCGCGAGCAGGAGCTGTCCGGCGGCATCTCCGTCACCGGCTCCTATCCCGGAGCCGCCCGCACGCCGCAGGAGCTGCGCGCCGACCTGGAGCGGGCGTTCTCGCTCATCCCCGGCAAGCACAAGGTGAACCTGCATGCGATCTACGCCGACACCGAAGAGGCGGTCGACCTGAACGAGCTGGAGCCGAAGCACTTCCAGCGCTGGGTCGACTGGGCTAAGGAGCAGGGGCTCGGGCTGGACTTCAACCCGACCTGCTTCTCGCATCCAAAAGCCGCCGACGGCTTCACGCTCAGCCATCCGGACGAGGCCGTGCGCCGCTTCTGGATCGAGCACTGCCAGGCGTCGCGCCGCATCGGCGCGTCGTTCGGCGAGCAGCTCGGCCAGCCATGCGTCACGAACGTCTGGGTGCCGGACGGCTACAAGGACCTGCCCGCCGACCGGCTCGCTCCGCGCCGGCGGCTCAAGGAGGCGCTCGACGAGGTGTTCGCCGAGCCGCTCGACCCGGCGCATCATCTCGACGCGGTCGAGAGCAAGCTGTTCGGGCTCGGCTCCGAGGCGTACGTCGTCGGCTCGCATGAGTTCTACATGGGCTACGGGCTGCAGAACGACAAGCTGATCTGCCTCGACTCCGGCCATTTCCACCCGACGGAAACGATCTCGAACAAGCTCAGCTCGCTGTCGCTGTTCGCGAGCGGCATCCTGCTGCATGTGAGCCGCCCGATGCGCTGGGACAGCGACCATGTCGTCATCCTCGACGACGAGCTGCTGGAGATCGCCCGCGAGCTCGTGCGCGGCGAGCTGCTGGAGCGCACGTTTATCGGCCTCGACTTCTTCGACGGCAGCATCAACCGCGTCGCCGCTTGGGTCATCGGCACGCGCAGCACGCTGAAAGCGCTCTTGCGGGCGCTGCTGGAGCCGGCGGAAGCGCTGCGGCAGGCCGAGCTGGACGGCGACTACACGACGAGGCTGGCGCTGGCCGAGGAGTTCAAGTCGTATCCGTTCGGCGCGGTGTGGGACTACTACTGCGAGCGCAGCGGCGTGCCGGCCCGCGAGGCGTGGCTGGACGACGTCAAGGCGTATGAGCGCGAGGTGCAGCTGCCGCGCGGCGAGGCAGCCCGCGTATGACGACGCGGCTCGCCTTCGATCTCGGAGCGGGCAGCGGCCGCGCGGTGCTCGGACGGCTGGGCGGCAGCCGCATGGAGCTGACGGAGGTGCATCGCTTCGCCAACGAGCCGGTGCAGGCCGGCGGCGGGCTGTACTGGGACATCCTGCGGCTTCTGCATGAGCTCAAGCAGGGGCTGCGGCTGGCCGCCCGCGAGGGCGGAGCGCCTCCCGCGAGCCTCGCCATCGACTCGTGGGCGGTCGACTTCGGCCTGCTCGGCCGGGACGGGACGCTGCTCGGCAATCCGCTCCACTACCGCGACCGCCATGCGGAAGGCATGATGGAGCGGCTGCGCGAGCGCTATGGCGACGAGTGGCTGTTCCGGCGGAGCGGCTTGCAGTTCCTGCCTTTCAACACGATCTACCAGCTGGCGGCGATGGGCGAGCGGCGCTCGCCTCAGCTCCGGCAGGCGCAGACGCTGCTCATGATTCCGGACCTGCTGCGCTACTTCCTCACCGGCGAAAAGAAGCAGGAGTTCACGAACGCCACGACGACCGGACTGCTGAATCCGTCCGCGCGCCAGTGGGACAACGAGCTGCTCAAGGCGGCCGGGGTGCCGGTGCGCCTGTTCGCCCCGCTGGCCCAGCCGGGCGACGCCGCGGGCGAGCTGACCGCCGCCGTGCACGCCGAGCTCGGCCTGTCCGCGCAGGTGCAGGTGCTGTGCGCGGCGGAGCATGACACCGCCTCAGCCGTCGTCGCCGTGCCTGCGCGCGAGGAGAGCTTCGCCTACCTGAGCTGCGGCACCTGGTCGCTCATGGGCACGGAGGTGCCGGAGCCGGTGCTGAGCGAGCAGGCGCTGGCGTACAACTTCACCAACGAAGGCGGTGCGGCGGGCACATGGCGGCTGCTGAAGAACATCATGGGCCTATGGATCCTGGAGGAGCTGCGCCGCGAATGGCAGCGTGAGGGCCATTGTCCAGGCTACGAGGAGCTGCTGGCCGGAGCGGGGGCGCTGCCTGCGGGCGGGCCGCTCATCGACCCGGACGATCCGCTGTTCCTGCCTGCCGGCCCGATGGGGCCGCGCATCCGCCAGTGGTGCCGCGAGAGCGGCCAGCCGGAGCCGCAAGGCTATGCCGGGCATGCCCGTTGTATTCTGGAAAGCTTGGCTTTACAATACCGGTATGTGTTGAAGCAGACGGAGCTCGTGAGCGGACGCTCGTTCTCCGGGCTCCATATGGTCGGCGGCGGCATCCGGAACCGGCTGCTCTGCCAGTGGACGGCGGACAGCATCGGCCGCCCTGTGTGGGCGGGACCGGCGGAGGGCAGCGCGATCGGCAATCTCGCCGTGCAGTGGATCTCGGCGGGCGAGCTGTCCGGCCTGTCCGAGGCGCGGCGCGTCATCGGCGATTCGTTCGGCGTCGAGACGTACGAGCCGACGCCCGGCTCGGGCGAGCGGATGGCGGAAGCGTACGGACGCCTGCAGGCGCTCAAGGACAAGAGGAAGGGCCGCCGCTCGGGGTAACGCCCAAGACTAGATCAAAGGCCGCCGCTCGGAGTAAGGAACGCGGGGCGGCTCATGAACAGGACGAAATGAAGGACCGCCGCCTGCGCTAGCGGACGCGGCGGCCGCGAGGAGGAAGGAAGCATGCTGGCGGCAGAGCGCTACGAGCAGATCGTGCAGCTGGTCAACGAGCGCGGCAGCATCCGCGTCACCGAGCTGAGCGAGCTGTGCCGGGTGACGGAGGAGACGATCCGCCGCGACCTGGACCGGCTGGAGCAGGAGGGGCGGCTGCGCCGCTCGCACGGAGGCGCGGTCAGCGTCCGCGACGCCCAGCCGGAGACGCCGTTCGCGGAGCGCGAGGTGACATTCGCCGCGCAGAAGCGGCGGATCGCGGCGGAGGCGGCGCGGCAGGTGCGCCCGCGCGAGCGCATCCTGCTGGATGCCAGCTCGACGGCGTGGTACATGGCGCGGGAGCTGCCGGACATGCCGCTGACTGTGCTGACCAACTCCGCGCGCGTGGCGGTGGAGCTGGCGGCCAAGGAGCAGATCCAGGTCATCTGTACCGGCGGGCAGCTGTCGCGCGCCTCGCTCAGCTTCGTCGGCCCTTCGGCCGAGCGCTCGCTGGAGGAGTATCACGTCGACAAGGCGTTCCTTTCGTGCAAGGGGCTGCATGTCGAGCGCGGCCTCAGCGAGTCGAACGAGCTGCAGGCGCGGGTCAAGCAGCAGATGCTGCGGATGGCCGACGAGGTCGTGCTGCTGGCGGACGCCAGCAAGATCGGCCTGCAGTCGTTCACGCGCTTCGGCAGCCTGGAGCAGGTCGGGCGGCTCGTCACGGACGACCGCATCACGGCCGAAGCGGCTCAGGCGCTGCGGGAGAGCGGCTTGGCGGTCGTGGTGGTGTAGGCGTAGGTCAGGCGAGGACCTCATTTCGTGCCTTTCAGGCGGAATGAGGTCCTTTTTGTACGGGGCGTGAAGGGGGCGGGACTGCCGTCATTCGGCATGCTGAATCCTGAATCGGAATGAGGAATCTGAAATGCTAGATTCGCAGGTTCGCATGGCAATCGAGTTCGAGGGGAGGCTGATCGGATATGCGGACCTGGCCCAGATCCGGACGAATGCAGCGGAACTCGGAATTTCAATCGGGGAGAGCGGCCTTTGGGGAAAGGGGATCGGATCCTTGGCCGCCGGGAAGATGATGGAATTGGCCAGGGAGAAATACGGAATCACCCTTTTCAACGCCGAGACGAACGAGGAAAACGCCCGTTCAAGAAGGATGCTGGAAAAGCTCGGCTTCGTTGAAATCAGTCGTGTCGGCCGGGAGGCTTACCTCGGGAAGGACGGCCGGCTCATCCAGTATCGGCTCGGTCCGGTCATCGAACAGTAGGCTGACTGGCTGGACGGTGATGCCCGTTCGACGACGCCCGATCATTTCCAGCGGCTTTCCGCCTCCCAATAGACAGACACCGAGATTCAAGGAGGAAGACAGAAAAAGCGTCTGTGGCTTGTGATGGCAGCTGCGGTTTTGATTGCAGCAGGCTTGTTTTATGCTTTTCATGAGAGGGAAATGGATCGAAAATCCGCCGAGCTGGCGGAAATCAAGAATCATGTCGCTGCAGCGGCGGTTTCTTCCATGATGAGCAATGCTGCCTTCTTGGATTCGTTTCTGCCCGAGGCAAGCAATCCTTCCTCGGCTAAAATGAAACTCGATGATCGTTTCCTTGCCTGTTTCGTTGCTTTTTCAAACCTAGGCCAATTGTCGCTTCAGATGGAGACCATCGATGAATCCGATCACGAAGCATGGCGAGAGATCCGGCTCGGCTTTGAGAAGGCATCCAAACTGATGGCGGGCTTGGAAAGGTCGGAGATGGACCGGGAGATCTATTTAGCCCGGATCAACGAATTCGCAACGGTATTTCTTGACGGGATGACGCACATGAACCGAAATACCTCGACAATTCCTCACCATGAGTTGAATAAGATTCGCGAAGCGGCTATCCAGTTCAATGCGGAGTCGTTCTGGGAAATTCTTTCGAAAACGTAAGCGGCATCTAGTCGTCGAGAGGGAAACGTCCGCGCCGGCGAGCGAAGCGGCCCGCTACGCGCGGTTTTTCCGCGCGTAGGGCTCGCCTGCGGAGCGAAGCCGCCGGCTACGCGCGGTTTTTCCGCGCGTAGGGCTCGCCTGCGGAGCGAAGCCGCCGGCTAGGCGCGGTTTTTCCGCGCGTAGGGCGCGCTGGCGTCGCGAAGCCGCCGGCTAGGCGCGGTTTTTCCGCGCGTAGGGCTCGCCTGCGGAGCGAAGCCGCCGGCTACGCGCGGTTTTTCCGCGCGTAGGGCGCGCTAGCGCCGCGAAGCCGCCGGCTAGGCGCGGTTTTTCCGCGCGTAGGGCGCGCTGGCGTCGCGAAGCCGCCGGCTACGCGCGGTTTTACCGCGCGTAGGGCGCGCTAGCGCCGCGAAGCCGCCGGCAACGCGCGGTTTTTCCGCGCGTAGGGCTCGCCTGCGGAGCGAAGCCGCCGGCTACGCGCGGTTTCACCACGCGCGCAGCCCGCGCGCCAGGCGCGCCTCAAAAAGCATCCCGACCGCACGCGGTCGGGATGCTTTTTTCACGCAGGCGGAGCCAGCTGACGCCGAGCGCGGCCGGATGGAGCAACGCGACGAGCGTAGAGCGTACGTGCAACGGTAGCGGAGATGCCGCCCCTCGCGCCGCTGAGCCGCCCCGCGCCAGGCTCCGCCCGCAGCTGCAAGCAGCTGATCGCCCAGGCTCCGCTCTTTTTCCACATCCTTCAACAAATACGCATGTTGTGAAATTAGTCCACGAAACGCATCTCCAATTCGGCACGCACCCATCCGATCGCCCAGCCTTCCCCAGCTCCCGACCTACCCGTCCAACTGAGCTGCATCCGCCTTTTCCACCAAGCTTCGACACGAAATAAACAAAATGAAACAAATTAAATAAAATTAAATTAAATTTTGTTGTTTACAGATCCCGCAGGCCGGGCGTATAATCAAACCGTTCCTTGTAAGCGTAATCAATGACTCGCTTGCATGACGCATCCACTTCACAATTGGGGGATTGGGAGAATGAAAAAGACGACGATGCTGCTCAGCGCGACGATGGCGATGGCGCTGCTGGCGGCCGGCTGCTCCGGCGGCAACGGAAACGGCAACGGCAACGAAGGCGCGGCGGCCGGCACGGACAACAACGCGCAGAACGCGGCTGGCAGCGGCGGCGAAGCCGAAGCTCCGAAGGAGCCTTTCACCATCAAGATGGCGCTCATGGCCGGACCGAAGACGCCGGACTCCTGGGCGGAGAAGGCGCTTGAGGGCGAGCTGGAAAAATCGATGGGCCGCAAGGTCGACGTGCAGCCGATCTTCCTGCCCGACTGGTCGGAGCTGAACACGAAGATCAACCTGCTCATGAGCGCCAAGGACACGCGTCCGGGCATCCTGTGGACCGGCGACACCAAGGAGTACACCAAGTGGGTCGATGCCGGCATCGCGCAGGACGTCACCCCATCCCTCCAGAAATACGGCAAGGAGATCCTCGACTACTACCGCAAGGACACGCTGTTCTACCACTGGGACAAGAGCGGCAAGATCTTCCGCATCCCGGGCGACGTGCCGGAAGCGAGCTACATGACGACGATCGTCCGCAAGGACTGGCTCGACAAGCTCGGCCTGCAGGCGCCGAAGACGCTCGACGAGTACGTCGAGGTGCTCCGCGCCTTCGCGAACGGCGATCCGGACGGCAACGGCAAGAAGGATACGTACGGCATCTCCGGCGACAACTACTACCGCTCGCTGGCGCCGTTCTTCTACGCGAACGGCCTCGACGTGGAGAACTTCGTCAAGAACGCCGACGGCTCGATCCAGTTCGGCGCGCTCGATCCGAAGGTCAAGGACGTGCTGAAGCTGCTCAGCGAGCTGTACAAGGAAGGCGTCATGGACCCGCGCATGACGACGAGCGCCAACAACGACGACAACAAGGTCAACGACATCTACGCCTCCGGCAAGGTCGGCTCATTCTACCGCTGGGTCGACTACTTCAACCCGGGCAACTCGGTCAACATCAGCTTCAAGAAGCTCAATCCGGACGGCGAGTACATCTCGATCGCGCCGATCCAGGGACCGGACGGCTTCAGCTCCGACCTGCCCGATCCGGGCATCGGCTGGTGCTACCTCGTCGTGACGGACGCGACGGACGTCGACAGCGCGGTGCAGGTGCTGAACACGATGGCGACGCCGGAGGTGTTCAAGACGATCACGTTCGGCAACGAGGGCGAGCACTACAAGATGGATGGCGGCATCTTCACGCCGACGATCCAGCCGGAGGAAGGCAGCAAGCTCGGTCTCGGCAACTTCGGCTGGTACATCCAGCGCAAGGACGCCGCCAACATCAAGAACACGCCGGAAGTGACGAAGATGTTCGAGGAAAAGATCGCCACCAGCCAGCCGATGCGCGACAAGATCGTCGTGTTCAAGGCGATCGACCGTCCCGAGTGGGACCGCTACTCCGCCGACGTCAAGAAGGTGCGCGACGAGCTGTTCTGGGGCATCATCACGGGCAAGACGCCGCTCGACGCGTTCGACAAGTGGCCGGCCCAGTACGAGAAGCTCGGCGGCAAGAAGATCGACGAGGAAGCGGCCGGGCTGTTCGAGAAGCAGCAGGCCGAGCATGTCGAGTACGACAAGTGGTATGAGGAGAACATCACGCCGTACAAATAAGCCCGCCTGAAGGAGGAGCGCCACATGGCTGCAACGAAGCCGGCCGTCATGGCCGGCAAGCGGACGCGGGAGGCCCGCGGATCGCTGCTGAAGGACATCTTGCGGGACCGCTATCTGTACCTGCTGCTGCTGCCCGGCCTGCTTCTGGTGCTGGTGTTCAAGTACATGCCCATGTACGGCGTCATCATCGCGTTCCAGGAGTACAACATCTACAAAGGCATCACCGGCAGCGAATGGGTCGGGTTCGACCAGTTCACCCGCCTGTTCAACTCGCCGGACTTCACGGAGATTCTCGGCAATACGATCATCATCAGCGTCTACAAGCTGATCGCGTCGTTCACGCTGCCGATCATCCTCGCGCTGCTGCTCAACGAGCTGCGCAGCAAGCTGTTCAAGCGCTTCGCGCAGTCGGTCGTCTATTTGCCGCACTTCATTTCCTGGGTCATCTTCTCGGGCATCCTGATCACGTTCCTCAATCCGGTCGACGGCCTCGTCAACCTGATCCTGCAGCGGTTCGGCGTCATGCCGATCGACTTCCTCGGGGACGTGCGGTACTTCCGCTCGATCCTCGTCATCAGCGACATCTACAAGGAAGTCGGCTGGGGCACGATCATCTATCTGGCGGCGATCGCCGGCGTGAGCGCCGACCTGTACGAGGCGGCCCGCATCGACGGCGCGAACAAGCTGAAGCAGACCTGGCATGTGACGCTGCCGGCGATCCGGCCGGTCATCCTCATCCTCGTCATCCTCAGCCTGGCGAACATCCTCGAGGCCGGCTTCCAGCAGATCTTCCTGCTGTACAATCCGCTCGTCTACGACGTCGCCGACATCATCGACACGTACGTCTACCGCGTCGGCATCCAGGAAGCCAACTACAGCTATGCGACGGCGGCGGGACTGTTCAAGTCGGCGGTCGCGATGACGCTCATCCTGACCGTGAACACGATCGTCAAAAAAAGCGGCCAGGAAGGCCTGTGGTAAGGGAGGCGAGGGCAAGATGGCATTGTCCCGTGGCGAACGCGTCTTTAATGTAGCGAACATCCTGTTCTTCATCCTGCTGATGGCGCTCATGATCTACCCGTTCTGGTACATGATCATGGCGTCGTTCAGCGACCCCGACCTGACGGCGAGCGGGGGGCTGTTCCTCGTGCCGGCCGGCTTCTCGATCACGGCGTACCAGGCGGTGTTCCAGAACGTCTCGATCCTGTCGGGCTTCAAGGTGACGATCATCACGACCGTCGCCGGCACGCTGATCGGCACGTTCCTCTCGGCGGGGATGGCGTATGCCGTCTCCAAGAAAAGGCTGCGCGGCGGCAAGCTGTTCTCGCTGCTCATCCTGTTCACGATGCTGTTCAGCGGCGGCCTCGTGCCGTCGTACCTGCTCGTCAAGATGCTCGGCCTGATCGACAGCTACGGCGCGTTCATCCTGCCCGGCGCGATCGGCGCGTGGAACATCTTCGTCATGATCAGCTTTTTCCGGGGCATCCCCGACGAGCTGGAGGAGGCGGCCAAGATCGACGGCGCGAACGACCTGACCGTGTTCTTCCGCATCGTGCTGCCCCTGTCCAAGCCGGTGCTGGCGACGGTCGGCCTGTTCATCGCGGTCGGCTACTGGAACGACTTCTTCTCCTCGGTGCTGTATGCGACGGAGAAGGATATGTGGCAGCTGCAGATGGTGCTCAAGGACCTCATCAGCAACACGTCGCAGGCGATCTCCCAGGCGGGGATCTCGGTGGCGGTGCAGCAGCAGGTCAACCCGTTCACGGTGAAAATGGCGTCCATCCTCGTCTCGAGCGCCCCGATCCTGGCCGTCTATCCGTTCCTGCAAAAGCATTTCGTGAAAGGAGCCCTCATCGGCTCCGTCAAAGGCTGACGCGAAGCAGCTCCCGGATCTTGGCGTCCGGGGGCTGCTTTTCATTTTTCATCCGGAAGGGAGCTGCATGAACCATGCCGCTGGCGCAAGTCGAATTTTTCTCGGAAACGCTGAGCCTGTCGAGCTCGCTCGCCGCCGTCATCCCGCAGCGCGGGGCGGCGATCGGAGCGGCCGGGCCGTCCGCAGGCGGGCCGCCTTGGCCGGTGCTGTACCTGCTGCACGGGGCGACGGACAACCATATGAGCTGGCTGCGCTACAGCTCGATCGAGCGCTACGCGCAGGAGAAGGGCATCGCCGTGCTCATGCCGTCGGTCCACTTGAGCTTTTATTCCGATCAGAAGCAGGGACTGGACTACTTCACGTTCCTGAGCGAGGAGCTGCCGGCCGTCGCGGAGGCGATGTTCCGGCTGTCGGACCGGCGCGAGGATACGTTCGCGGCCGGGCTGTCGATGGGCGGCTACGGCGCGTTCAAGCTCGGCATCCGCTGTCCGCAGCGGTTCGCCGCCGTGGCGAGCCTGTCCGGCAGCCTCAGCCAGCGGACGCGGCTGACCGGCGAGTCGCCGATTGCGAACGAGGCGATGCTGCGCATGGCCAAGCTGACGTTCGGCTCGGCGGAGGCGTACGACGGCAGTCCCGACGATCTCGCGCATGTGCTGGAGGGGCATCTGGCGGCGGGCACGGAGCTGCCGCGCTTCTACCAGGGCTGCGGGACGGCGGACTTCAACTATGGCCTGAACCTGGACTTCCGCCGGCAGTTCGAGGGGCGCATCGGCCTGACCTATGTCGAGACGCCGGGAGCCGGCCATGAATGGAGCTACTGGGACGCGGCGATCCGGGACGTGCTGGACTGGCTGCCGCTGCGCGGCGGCGAGGCGGAGGACCAACGGGAAGCGGATGGAAAGGGGCAAGGAGAATGAAGGCGGTAGAGGAAAGGCTGGATGGCGCAGCCGCCTGGACGGTCCGCATCGATGCGGACGACGTGCTCGTGGATGCTTTCGACGGCATCGGCTTCGAGTGGGACCCCTGCGATACGTACGAGCATACGGACGAGCAGTGGGAGACGCTGCTGGAGCGAGTGGACTTCACGCGGACGCCGCTCGTGCGCGTCATGCTGCGGGCCAATGCCTATACGGCGGGCTGGGACGGGCGCGGCGAGCCGGTCTACGACTGGGAGACGCCGATGATGCGGAGGCTGTGGCGCATCCTCGACCACTGCGAGCGGCGCGGCATCGACGCCATCGTCGGCGAATGGAGCCGCAGCCCGGAGCTCGGGCTGACGGCTTCCGACGATCCGGCGTGGGCGGAGCTGATCGGCGAGTTCCTGCATCAGCTGCTGGACGTGCGCGGCTACCGCTGCGCGCGCTGGTACAACTTCATCAACGAGCCGAACGGCGACTGGGCGACGGAGGACGGCGACCGCTTCGCGCTGTGGCGGCGGGGGATGCTGCAGCTCGCGCAGGTGCTGGAGCGGCGCGGCCTGGCGGGGCGGATCGGGCTGATCGGCCCGGACTCGTCCAACGAGGACGAGTGGGTCGAGCTTGCGGTGTACGGCGTCGGCGGCCTGCTGTCCGCCTATGACATCCACCGCTACGTGCAGGACGCCGACCTGATCTCGGGCCGGCTGGAGCGGCAGGTGCGCGAGAAGCGGCGCTTCATCGACCGCAACGATCCGGATGGCGCGGCGAAGCCGTATCTGATGACCGAGGCGGGCATCGTCGAAGGCAAGGACGAGGCGCATGACCAGCAGCCGCGCGTGCGGACGTTCGAGTACGGCGTGCTCATGGCGGACTTCGCGCTGCAGGCGATGCGCGGCGGCCAGTCGGGTGTGATCGCCTGGATGCTCGACGACGTCATGCATCATGCCAAGGGTTATCCGTGGAGCTCCGGCGAGTGGAAGACGTGGGGGTTCTGGAATTCGTCCGGCGACGCGCAGGAGCGCGCGCTGCGGCCGTGGTACGATCCGATGGCGCTGCTGTCGCGGCTGTTCCCGCGCGGCAGCCGGATCGTGGCGGCCTCGGTGTGGGACGACGAAGGCGCATGGGGAGCCGGGCCGGGGACCGGAGGCAGCGGCGGCGTGAGCGTAGGCGAGCCGGGAGCCGGAGGCATCGAAGGTGGAGAGGGAGCCGGGCCGGGGACCGGGGGCAGCGGCAGCGGCAGCGTGAGCGTAGGGGAGCCGGGCAGATGGCGCGAGCCCGTCTTGGCAGGCGTCCGGGGCGTCGCCGCGCTCGTGCCGCTGGACGGCGGCGGCCACGGCTGGAGCGCCGCCATCGTCAGCCACCGGCAGGGGCGGCAGTCGCTGCGGCTCGTGCTGCCGCAGGCGTCCGGCGGCGCGGACCTGGCCGTCTACCGCTGCAGCGAGCGGGAGCGTCCGGCGGATGCGGACGGCTATCCCGCGCCGGCGCTGACGCTGTCCGGCGCCGATGCGGCGCGCGGCATCGAGCTGGAGCTGGACGGTCCGGGCGTGCTGTTCGTCACGACGGCAATGCCGGAGGACGGTCCGCACGGTCGGCAGACGGCAAGCCGGCAGACGACTGATGCGGCAGCCGGGCGGGAGGCGCAGCGGAAGCCGCAGCGGAAGCCGCAGCGGCCGGAATCCTTCGGCTTGAGCTGGGGCGTCCAGCCGTTCGCCGACTTTGGCGACCTGGCGCTCGGCCATCCTGCAAGCGGCAGCATCAGCCTGCATCATCGCGGCTCAGGGCCGGAATGCGCCGTCGACGGCCTGCGCCATACGGCGTGGCGGACCCGCGTCCGCGGCGAGCATGAGATCGCCGTCCGCCTGGACGGCCTGCGCCGCATCGGGCGCGTCAAGCTGGAGTGGGGAGAGGGCTGTCCGTCCCGCTACCGGCTCGAAGCCTCGGCGGACGGCGCGAATTGGACGACCGTGCTGGACCGGAACGGCGAGGAGGCGAACATGCGGTTGAATCCTGTCTCGCCCGGTACGAGCGCTTCTGGCGGGGAAGGCCCGGAGGAGCTGGCCTTTCCGACGATCGAAGCGGCTCATGTCCGGCTCGCGGCCATCCGGCCTGCGGGCACGCTCGGGCTGGAGCTGCGAAGGCTGTCCGTGTACGGCCCGGACGCAGCCTCTGCGGACGTTCCGGCCGCAGAGGCCGGGGCAGGCGGCGGAGGCGCTGCGGCCAGTCCGCGTGATGCGGCCGACCTGCGCGATGCGTCCGATCCGCGTGATGCGTCCGATTCGTCTGATCCGGCCGATGCGCCGGATTCGACCGACGCAGCCTCTGCGGCCGGCGCGCCGAAGGGAGGCGGCCGCCGATGAGGCTCGGACTCGGACTTGGCCAGCGCGCGCTGACGCGGGACAACTTCCGTTTTGCCCGGCAGATGGGCTGCACCGACATCGTCGCGCATCTGACCGACTATACGGAGCCGGTCCTCGACCTCGCGCGCCACGACGAGATGTACTCGCTCGATACGATGCTGCGCCTCAAGGCGCAGATGAACGCGGAGGGCGTGGAGCTGCATGCGATCGAGAACTTCTGCCCGGCGCACTGGCATGACGTGCTGCTGGACGGACCGAAGCGAGCGCAGCAGATGGACCGGCTGAAGCGGATCGTGCGCGACGCGGGCCGCGCGGGCATCCGCATGCTCGGCTACAACTTCAGCCTGGCCGGCGTATGGGGGCTGAGCTACGTCGAAGCCGCGCGCGGAGGGGCGCGCACGGCGGTGTTCCACGATCCGCCGCAGTCGCCGATGCCGAGCGGCTCGGTATGGAACTTCATCTATGATCCGGACGCCCCTCCGGGCGTCGTCGCGCCGGTCTCGGAGGCGGAGCTGTGGGATCGCGTGCGGCGCTTCCTCGAAGAGCTCGTGCCGGTGGCGGAGGAGGCGGGCGTCGTGCTCGCGGCGCATCCCGACGATCCGCCGCTGCCGGTCGTCCGCGACACGGCGCGGCTCGTCTACCGGACGGACTATTACCGGCGGCTGCTCGATCTCGTGCCGAGTCCGAACAGCCGGCTGGAGCTGTGCCTCGGGACGACGGCGGAGATGACGGACGGCGACGTGTACGAGACGATCCGAGCGCATGCGGGCGAGATCGGCTACGTGCATTTCCGCAACGTGCGGGGCAAGGTGCCGCATTACGACGAAGTGTTCCTCGACGAGGGGGACATCGACATGGTGGAGGCGCTGCGGCTGCTGCGGGACGGCGGCTTCGGCGGCGTGCTCATTCCCGACCATACGCCTTCGGTCGCCTGCGCGGCGCCGTGGCATGCCGGCATGGCGTATGCGCTCGGCTACATGCGGGCGGCGCTGACGATGCTGAGGGCGCTCGACGAGGAGGCGGGGCGATGAAGCGGCGCTGGACTCAAGGGGGTTGGGCCCCGTTCCCTCTCTGCAGGAACCGTCCGTCAGCCCGGCTGAAAAAGGAGGAGAGACGATGAAGATCGCCGTCACCGGAGGCAGCGGACGGATCGGACGCTTCGTGCTGCGCGAGCTGCTGGAGCACGGCCACGAGCCGGTGAACGTCGACCTCGCCGCGCCGGCGGAGCGGATCTGCCGGACGGCGATCGCCGACCTGACCGATCTTGGAGAGGTGTACGGCGCGCTCCAGGGCGCGGACGCCGTCCTTCATCTGGCCGGTGTCAACGCGCCGGGCAAGCTGTCGCCGGAGAAGCTTTTCCGCCTGAACTCGCTGTCGACGTACCAGGTGCTGGAAGCGGCCGCCGGGCTCGGCATCTCCCGCGTCGCCGCCGCTTCGAGCGAGTCGATCTACGGCTGGTGCTTCGCCCGCCATCGCTTCGCCCCGCAGCATGCGCCGGTCGACGAGTCGCATCCGCTGCTGCCGCAGGAAAGCTACGGCTTGTCCAAGATCGCCGGCGAGCAGGCGATGGCGATGTTCCATCGGCGGACGGGCATGCAGGCGGTCGCGCTGCGGTTCGGGCATGTGCCGCTCCCCGAGGAATACGAGTGGCTGAGCCGCCACGAAGGCGCGGAGCGCTTCCTGTGGAGCCACGTCGACTCGCGCGACGCGGCCGCCGCCTGCCGGCTCGCGGTGGAAGCGGACGGCCTCGGCTTCGAGGCGGTGAACGTGACGGCGGACGACACCTGCTCGCTCGTGCCGAACGAGCAGCTGGCCGCTCGCTTTTACCCGTCGCTGCTGGAGTTCGCCCGCTCCGGCCCGCCGCATGCGGCCTGGTCGAGCAACGCCAAGGCGAAGAGGCTGCTCGGCTGGCAGCCGAGGCGGAGCTGGCGGTGAGCGGGAGGCAGGCTGCGCGCTGCCCGATTCGGGCGTTGGCGCCGGCAGGCTTCTGCAGGTAGAATGAGAGGGAAGCGCATTCATAAGCAGGGGCTGCGTTTTGACAGGCGCGGCTTCAGGCCGTTCGGCTTGAAGGATCATGCCGAGCGTCCGTCGCCTTTTCAACAGAACCGATAGAGGAGGGAAGGGCATGAAACATGCCTTTGTAACAGGAGCCGACCGCGGCGTCGGCTACGCGCTGGCGCTGGAGCTGCTGCAGCGCGGCTATACGGTGTTCGCCGGCCGCTACATGCCGGAGTGGCAGGAGCCGCAGCCGGTGCCGGAGGAATGGAAGGAGCGGCTCGTGCCGCTCGCCATCGACGTCGCCGACGGGGACAGCGTGCGCGCCGCAGCGGAGGAGGCCGCGCGCCGGACGGACCGTCTCGAGCTGATCGTCAACAACGCCGGCGTCGTCGGCGACAAGGAAGGAAGCGCCTTGGGCGAGATCGACTATGACGCGATGTTCCGGCAGTTCGCCGTCAATGCGGTCGGACCGCTGCGGGTCGTGCAGGCGCTGAGCGGCCTGCTGCTCGCCGGCGAGGACAAGCTTGTCGTGAACATTTCGTCTGAGGCGGGACAGATCAATCAGACGTGGCGGGAAAGCTGGTACGGCTACTGCATGTCCAAGGCCGCGCTCAACATCGAGTCGAACATCCTGCACAACGAGCTGAAGCCGCGCGGCGGCCGCGTGCTCGTCATCCACCCCGGCTGGGTGCGCAGCTACATGAGCGGCAAGCTGAGCGAAGAGGGCACCTACACGGCCGCAGAGTCGGCCGCCGGCATCGCGACCGTCATCGACGGGCATCTGGCGGATCGGACGCCTCGGGATCACCCGGCGTTCATCGACAACACCGGCGCGGATATGAGCTGGACGTAGGGAGCCGTCAGCGAGCGGGGCCTCCCGCTTCGCTGCGTTCCGTCATCGGACGATGACGCATTTTTTTCCAAGGAGGAATCATCCCATGACAACATCCCATGGACATCTGCCGCGGGCGCTCGTAATTGGAGACAACGGGGAGCGGGCGCCGTATCATCCGCTGGACGCGGCTTATCCGGAGCTGGAGACGATTTTCGACGGCGCCTTGGTGCTGGAGCCGACGGAGGATTACAGCCGGCTGCGCGCGGAGGCGCTGGCTCCTTATCGCCTCGTCGTTTCCTACTCGGACAACTGGCGCACCGGCAAGCAGCCGGAGGAGATCGAAGGGCTGCTGTCGTTCGTACAGGCGGGCGGAGCTCTGCTCGTCCTGCACAACGGCATCTCCCTGCAGACGGATCTGGAGCTCGCGAAGCTGATCGGGGGCTTTTTCACCGGGCATCCGGACTGGACGGAGCTGGCCTACTCGCCGACCGAGGCGGGCCGCGCGCATCCGATGCTGGACGGCGTGGAGCCTTTCCGGATGGAGGAGGAGCCTTACCGGTTCGATCCAGCGACCGTAACGACGGCGTCCGTGCTGCTGGAGTACGAGCATGAAGGCAGCCGCTGGCCGGCTGCTTGGGCTCATGCGCATGGTCTCGGACGCGTCGCCTACCTGTCGCCGGGCCATCGCCGCGAATCGTTCCAGCATCCGGAGTACCGCAAGCTCGTCCGCCAGGCCGGGCTGTGGGCGCTGGGGGCGCTGTAAGGAGTTTTCGCGCAGGCATGGCAGGGCAAGGCATGGCAAGGCATGGCAAGGCATGGCAAGGCGTGGCAAGGCGTGGCAGGGCATGGCAAGGCATGGCAAGGCGTGGCAAGGCATGGCAAGGCGTGGCAAGGCGTGGCAAGATCAAGCTACGCGAGGCCGCAGCGTCGAGCGGAAGAAGGGGCTTGCCAGCAGACGGCCGCTTGGCTAGAATAGGCTTGTAGCGGCACGGATGTAAGAGTGCCGACCGATTGGTTTCGTGGCGAAGAACGCCCTGTTCCATCTTTTCTGTCAGCGACAGCTCTCGTAATTCTGAGACCGTCCGGCTGGCAGGGAGGCGGTACAGGGCTTTTTTGCATCCATTTTTTCAAGAGGAGGCTGTACGAGCATGGAGGATCGGCAAGAGCAAGAGCAGCGATTCGAGGAAGCGCGCCTGGCTTGGATTCAGCGCCATCTGCGAAGCAGCACGAAGGAGCGGAGGCGGCGGCTGGAGCAGGGGCAGAAAGAGAAGGATATGCTTTTCCTGAAAGAGATCTGGTGGCCGGTGTTCGGTCGATTGGACGATCTGCATCCGCAATATGAAGTCCAGGACGAGAAGGGAGCGCCGGTTTTTCTTGATTTCGCCTGGCTGCAGGGCAATCAATATTTCCATATTGCGGTCAAGGAATTCGAGACGTATGCCAGGCAGACGGAAGAGGAGCGCAACCGGGAGATGATGTTCAACGCCTACATGACGATCTGCGGATACCGGATGCTGCCGATCGCTTATGATGCGCTGGTGGAAGATCCAGCGGAGATTCGTTCGCTGATGGCTTCGTTTAAGGAAAAGGCGGATCAAGGGAAGTTCGGCTTGTTCCCGTCAGAGCGGAGAGTCTACCGTTATATCGAATTGCCCCAAGGCTGGAGGCGGCGTTGAGCCGCATGGATTTTTCCCGTCACGCCGGGCATCGGCGAGGGCAGTCTTTCGATTCGGCGCATGCGGCGTGGCTTCAGCGGCATGTCGATGCCCGGACGGGAGAGCGGAAGGACCGGCTCAAGCGCGGACATGCTCACGGAGAGATCCTTTTCCTGCGGGCGGTATGGTGGCCGCTGTTCGGTCATTTTGACGATCTCCATCCCGAATATGAGGTCAAGGACTGGAGAGGAGCCGCCTGTTATCTGGACTTCGCCTGGTTCGCCGAAGGCGTGCGCTTCAACATCGATGTCAAAGGATTCGGCCCTCATGTGCAGCAGATGGACCGGAGCGGCTACAGGAGAGAGGCGATGCGGGAAATGTTTCTCCACTCGCATGGGTTCCGCACCTTGACCGTCGCGTACGACTCCCTGAAGGAGGAGCCGGATCAAGTCCGGGATCTGATCGCGCAAATCGCCCGCAGCGGCTCGGACTTCTCGGTCGGCATCAAGGGGGATGGAGCAGGGGAAGGCATGAATCGAGTCGATGCTGCTTTGCTGCGCTACGCTCGCGCTCATGGAGGAGACATCTATCCGTTCAAGGCTGCGGAAGCGATCGGCGTCCATCGGCGGACGGCGGCGATCCATTTGAAGCGGTTGGCGGAAAAAGGCTTGTTCGAGTCTGTTGCGGCCGGAGGAAAAGTATGCCGCTATCGCCTTCGTCCGGATTTGGCGTAGCGGCGCATAGCCAGGTTTTCTTTTGCGAGAGTTCAGCAAGATCAGTTCTTGGCCGAAGCGAAGGCCGAAGCGAAGCAACTTCTACTTGCTGATCGTCAGCTCATGCTGCCCGCGCAAGCGGGCTATCGATTTCCCCTGCCCGATGAATGATTTCGAGACTTCGAGTCGTTCATCGAGGCAGGGCTATTCGTTTTCGTGTTGATCAAGGCACGCAGGATTTCCGACTCGAGCTCCTTTTCCGCAAGAAGCTTCTGCACTTGCTCGTATTTCGCCTCCATCTCCGCCAGCCGCTGAGCGTTGTCGGGCCTAGCTCCTGTCGATGCTGTCGATTTTTTCGCAAGGGCAGCTTTCTCCTGATACTCCCGCACCCAGGCGCGAATCGACCTTTGGGAAACCGCGTACTTCTGGGCCAGCTCAGCCGTGGGAACGCCGTCGAGCGACTCTCGAACTACTTGGGTCCTAACCTCGCCGGATGTAGAGCGATGTTGTTTCATGACTTGTCACCTCTTTGCTGCTAGTGTACCTGATTCGGCTAGGGGACTGCCAACCTGGGATGATAGAAATTAAAATCCAAGGCACAAATGTGCCTTGGATGGGCGGGAACGCGCCGGAATGGGAAATCCAAGGCACAAATGTGCCTTGGATGGGCGGGAGCGCGCCGGAATGGGAAATCCAAGGCACAAATGTGCCTTGGATGGGCGGGAACGCGCCGGAATAGGAAATCCAAGGCACAAATGTGCCTTGGATGGGCGGGAGCGCGCCGGAATGGGCAATCCAAGGCACAAATGTGCCTTGGATGAGCGGGAACGCGCCGGAATGAGAAATCCAAGGCACAAATGTGCCTTGGATGGGCGGGAACGCGCCTGTATGGGAAATCCAAGGCACAAATGTGCCTTGGATGGGCGGGAACGCGCCGGAATGGGAAATTCAAGGCACAAATGTGCCTTGGATGGGCGGGAGAGGCGTCGGAATAGGAAATCCAAGGCACAAATGAGCCTTGGATGGGCGGGAACGCGCCGGGATGGGCGGGTTAGGAGCGGCGGATGTATGGAGCGCAAAGGTCGCCGCGCGTCCCGCGCCCGGCTACCCGCGCAAGCTCCGCGCGCCCGCGCTCAGTCAATCGCTGCACGCTCGCGCTCAGCCAATCGCTGCGCGCCCGCGCTCAGCCAATCGCCGCGCGTCCCGCGCTCAGCCAATCGCTGCACGCTCGCGCTCAGCCAATCGCTGCGCGCCCGCGCTCAGCCAATCGCCGCGCGTCCCGCGCCCAGCCAATCGCTGCGCGCCCCGCCCCGCGCCCCGATCAGCGCTTCATGCGCGGGTCGAGCACGTCGCGCAGGCCGTCGCCGATCAGGTTGAAGCCGAGCACGGTGAGCATGATCGCAAGGCCGGGGAAGAGCACCGTCCACGGCGCCTTTTGGATGAGCTGGCGCGAGTCGGACAGCATCTTGCCCCACTCCGGATCCGGCGGCTGCGCGCCGAGGCCGAGGAAGCCGAGCGCCGCGGCCTCGATGATCGCGGTCGCGATGCCGAGCGTGCCCTGCACGATGATCGGCCCGAGGCTGTTAGGCAGGATATGCTGCAGCAGGATGCGCGAGCTCTTCATGCCGAGCGAGCGCGCGGCGACGATGTACTCCTCCTCGCGCAGGCTGAGCACCTTCGCCCGCACGAGCCGGCCGAACACCGGCACGTTGACGATGGCGATCGCGAGCAGCGCGTTCTGCAGCGACGGCCCGAGCGCGGCGACGATGGCGATCGCCAGCAGGATGCCGGGGAACGCGAGCAGGATGTCGAACAGGCGCGAGATGATCGCGTCCCACCAGCGGCCGTAGTAGCCGGCAAGGATGCCGAGCATCGTGCCGGCGACGATCGAGCCGACCACCGACGAGACGCCGACCCACAGGGAGATGCGGGCGCCGTGGATGAGCCGGGAGAGGATGTCCCGCCCCAGGTCGTCGGTGCCGAGCCAGTGCTCCCCGCCCGGAGGCTGGAGCCGGTTCATCAGCTCCTGCTCCTTGTAGTCGTAGGGGGCGATCACCGGAGCGAGCGCGGCCACGAGGATGAAAAAGACAATGATGCCGAGCCCCGCCATCGCCATGCGATTGCGGCGGAAGCTGCGCCAGGCGTCCCGCCACGGGGACGACGCCTCTTCCGGCTTGGGCAGCGGGACGGGCAGGCGCACAGCCGGTTGCGACACGGATACCCCTCCTACTTATAGCTGATGCGCGGATCGACCGCCGCGTAGAGCAGGTCGACCAGCAGATTAATGAGGACGAAGAGGAACGCGATGATCAGGATGCCGGACTGGATGACCGGATAGTCGCGCGCGCTGATCGCATCGAAGATGTAGCGTCCGATGCCGGGCCAGGCGAAGATCGTCTCGGTCAGCACCGCTCCGCCGAGCAGCAGGCCGAACTGCAGGCCGATGACCGTCAGCACCGGGATGAACGCGTTGCGCAGCGCATGCTTGTAGATGACGCCGAGCTGGGACAGCCCTTTGGCCTTGGCGGTGCGGATGTAGTCCGAGCGCAGCACCTCCAGCATGCTCGAGCGCGTCATGCGCGCGATGATCGCCATCGGGATCGTGCCGAGCGCGACGCCCGGCAGGACCAGATGCTTGAGCACGGTGCCGAACTGGTCGAACCGTCCGGCGACGAGCGTGTCGATCAGGTACAGGCCGGTGACGGCGTCGATCGGGTCGCGCGGATTCGCGCGGCCGATCGACGGCAGCCATTTGAGCTCCAGCGCGAAGATCCACTGCTCCATCAGGCCGAGCCAGAAGATCGGCATCGACACGCCGACGAGGGCGATCAGCATGCTGGCATAGTCGAACCAGGAGTTCTGCCGCCAGGCGCTGACGATGCCGGCGTTGACGCCAACGACAATCGCGAACAGCATCGCGAACGCCGTCAGCTCCAGCGTCGCCGCCAGGTACGGCCCGATCTCGGTGGCGATCGGCTCCTTGCTGCGGATTGACTTGCCGAGGTCGCCGCTCAGCAGCTTGCCGAGATAGTCGCCGTACTGGACGTACAGCGGCTCGTCGAGCTTCAGCTCCTGACGGAGCGCTTCCTTCGATTGCGGGCTGGCCTTTTCCCCGAGGATGACCTCAGCCGGATCGCCGGGGATGGCCCGGATGATCATGAACACGATGACCGTCATGCCGAGCAGCACGGGGACGAGCATCAGCAGGCGGCGAATCGCATAGTTCAGCATATCGGCCTACTCGAAATAGACTTCGCTGTACGGCTCCCCGCCGGTCGGCGACGGCACGTAGCCCTTGAGATTCGCCTTGCCCGCCAGCAGCGGCGTCGAGTGCACGAGCGGAATCCACGGCGCGTCCTGCTTGATCAGCACCTGCGCCTGCTTGTACAGCTCCTCGCGCTTGGCCGGATCCGTCTCGGCCTGGCCTTCGCTCAGCAGCTTGTTCACTTCTTCATTGGAATAGAAGCTGTAGTTGTTGCTGCCGATCGTATCCTTGTGCAGCAGCGTGAACAGGAAGTTGTCCGGATCGCCGTTGTCGCCGTTCCAGCCGAGCATGAACAGGTCGTCCTTCTCGCCATCCTTCGCGTCGTCGAGATAGGTCGCCCACTCCGGCGATTCGATGCGCGTCTTGACGCCGATCTTGGCGAAGTCGGCCTGGATCGCTTCGGCCACCTTCTTGCCGTCCGGCATGTACGGGCGCGCGACCGGCATGGCGTAGAACACCATCTCCTCCGGCAGGCCGTTCGGGTAGCCGGCGTCGGCGAGCAGCTGCTTCGCCTTTTCGAGATCGTACGGATAATCCTTGACGTCCGCGTTCCAGCCGAGCGTGCTCGGCGGCATCGGGTTGACCGCCGCTTCAGCGAGGCCGGCGTAGAAGGCGCTGATGATGCCTTCCTTGTTGACGGCGTGGCTGAGGGCGACGCGCACCTTCGGATCGTCGAACGGCTTTTTCTTCAGGTTGAAGCCGACGTAGCCGACGTTGAACGACGGACGCTCGATCCTCTGCAGCTCGGCGTTGCTCTCCAGCGTGCCGAGGTCGTCCGGGTTGACGCCCTCCATCAGGTCGATCTCGCCGTTCTGCAGCGCCGTCAGGCGAGCCGAGTTGTCCGGGATGACGGTGATGATGACGCGCGCCAGCTTCGGCAGGCCGGACTGCCAGTAGTTCGGATTCTTCTCGACCGTGATCGACTCGCTGCGCTTCCACTCCTTGAAGACGAACGGCCCGGTGCCGACCGGCTCGCTCTTGAACTTGTCCTTCTTCTCCTCGACCGCCTTGGGCGACGCGATGCCGAACGACGGCATGGCGATGTTCTGCAGGAACGGCGCCTGCGGCTTGTTCAGCGTGAACTGCACGGTGGCCGGATCGATCGCCTTCACTTCCTTGATGACGCGCGACCCTTCCGGACCGAACATCGAGTCGTAATAGTAGAACGAGTCGCCCTCGTACTTGTTCGGGCTGTTCGGATCGCTCCAGCGGTTGAAGTTGAAGACGACGGCGTCGGCGTTGAAGTCGGTGCCGTCATGGAACTTGACGCCTTGGCGCAGCTTGAACGTGTAGGTGAGGCCGTCGTCCGACACCTCATAGCTCTCGGCGAGCGCAGGCTGGACCTCGGTCGTGCCCGGTTTGTAGGACAGCAGCCCTTCGAAAATCTGCTCCGTCACCTTGGTCGATTCGCCGTCGGTGACGATGGCCGGATCGAGCGCGGCGGAGTCTCCGCCGCGAGCGACGATGAGCGTGTCCTGGGAGCTGGCCGCTCCATCGGACGGAGCCGTGCTCGTGGTCGGCGCCGGGCTGCCGGTCGCGCCGCCGTTTTGTGCCGCAGGCGCATTGCTGTTGCCGCTGCAGCCGGCGAAGGCGAGCGTCGCGGCGAGCAGCATCGCCGTGGTGGAAGTCCATTTGGTGCCTTTGATGATGGTCAAGATCGATTCCTCCCCTTGTCGTTGGTTGATGCCGAGTGTGGTCTATGCCTTGCTGTATGATGTTGAAATCTCTGCCTTCGAGCCTCAAGGATAGAGATGACAAGCCGTTCCATGTCCCTCGCCGTCGATCTTCAGCGGAGGCCGCTGCGAGCGGCAGACGTCCATCGCGACCGGGCAGCGCGTGTGGAACACGCAGCCCTCCGGCACGTTCGCGGGGCTGGGCACGTCGCCCTGCAGCACGATCCGCTCGGCGGCCGCGCCGGGCACCGGGCTGGGAGCCGCGGACAGCAGCGCCTTGGTATACGGATGTCGGGGCTCCCGGTATAGGCCGCGCTTGTCCGCAATCTCCACGACCCGGCCGAGGTACATGACCGCGACCCGGTCGCAAAAATGCTTCACGACGCTCAGGTCATGGGCGATGAACACGTACGTCAGCCCCATCTGCTCCCGCAGGTCCTGCATCAGGTTGAGGATCTGCGACTGGATCGACACGTCGAGCGCGGATACCGGCTCGTCGGCGACGATCAGCTTGGGCTCCAGCATGAGCGCCCGCGCGATCGCGACGCGCTGCCGCTGGCCGCCCGAGAACTGATGGGGATACCGGTCGAGCTGCCAGGCGCTGAGGCCGACCGTCTCCATCGTACGGGCGACCCGCTCGCGGCGCTCCGCCGCGCTGCCGATGCCGTGCACGATCAGCGGCTCCTCGAGGATCTTGCCGATGCGATGCCGCGGGTTGAGCGAGGCGAACGGATCCTGGAAAATCATCTGCATGTCCCGGCGCTTGCGCCGCAGCGCCTCGTCCTTCAAGGCAAGGACGTCTTCGCCGTCGAAACGGACCCGTCCGCTCGTCGGCTCCAGCAGCCGCAGCAGCGAGCGGCCGGTCGTCGACTTGCCGCAGCCGCTCTCCCCGACGATGCCGAACGATTCGCCGCGCCGGACCTGGAAGCTCACGCCGTCGACGGCCTTCACATGGCCGGATACCCGCTGGAGCAGGCCGCTGCGGATCGGGAAATGGGTGCGGAGCTCCTCGACTTCGAGCAGCGCCTCGGCCTGCGGGGGGTTTTCGATCTTCGACGCCGCGTTCAATTCGCCACCTCCTGGGCCGTGTTCAGCCAGCAGCGCGAGCGATGGGCCGGCCGGGCGCACGCGATCAGCTCCGGCAGCTGCTCGCCGCAGATCGGCATCGCATGCTCGCAGCGCGGGGCGAAGCGGCAGCCCTGGGCGATCGCGCCGGGCCGCGGAACCTGGCCGGGGATCGAGTACAGCCGCTCGCGCTCCTCGTCCAGACGCGGGATGGAGCGGATCAGTCCTTGCGTGTACGGATGGCGCGGGTCAGTCAGAATATCGTGGACGGAGCCTTCCTCGACGATCTTGCCGGCGTACATGACGACGACCCGCTCGCACAGCTCGGCGACGACGCCGAGATCGTGGGTGATCATCATGATCGCCGTGCCCGTCTCGCGATTGAGCGTTTTCATCAGGTCGAGGATCTGGGCCTGGATCGTCACGTCGAGCGCTGTCGTCGGCTCGTCGGCAATGAGCAGCTCCGGCTCGCAGCAAAGCGCGATGGCGATCATGACGCGCTGGCGCATGCCGCCGGACAGCTGATGCGGATAAGCTTTGGCGACGCCCTCGGCGCGGGGGATGCCGACCTTGCGCAGCATCTCGACCGCCTTCGCCGCGGCATCCTTGCGCCCTACCGGACGGTGGACGCGCAGCGTCTCGCCGATCTGCTCGCCGATCGTCAGCAGCGGGTTGAGCGAGGTCATCGGCTCCTGGAAAATCATCGAGATTTCGTTGCCGCGCACCTGCTTCATGCGCTTTTCCTTGGCGCGGAGCAGATCCTCGCCCTTGAAGCGGATCGATCCGCCCGCATAGCGGGCAAGCGGCTCGGGCAGCAGCCGCATGATCGACAGGGAGGTGACGCTTTTGCCGCAGCCGGATTCTCCGACGATGCCGACAATCTCGCCGGAGCGGATCGTCAGGTCGATCCCGTCCACGGCCGGCAGCTCTCCGCGATCGGTGGCGAAGTGCGTATGCAGGTCTGTCAATTCCAGCAGGCTCGGTGCCATGCCATCTCTCCCTCATGACGTTTTGGATGTTATTTACTTTAATGCGTTGATGCATCAGGAAAGCAATGCGTTGATTTAATTTCTTTTTTTTGAGAAATAAAGGAGGACAACGGCAAAGCTGCAAGAAAATACGTCATATTTCGTGACACTGATTGTAAATCAAAAGCTGTGTGTTCGTAAACAGTGAATAAATACTCATTATCACAGATATTTATTTGTTTTAATTGATATGGAAGCGCTTTATTTAAGCAAGAGGAAGAGGCTTTAGTCCCATTTATGGATGCCAATGCTAGATGGAGTTAGGTTTATTGACGTAGTTTAAAAGGGTAAAATATTCAAACTATTCAGTCGGATTTGCGGATGAAAGATCGAGTTTACGTTAAAAAGGTTATTTTCTTATGCAAAATGAATCCTATTTTCGATGCAAAAGAGGTTGGCCGATCCTGGACTACCGGTTGAAACGGGAATAAGCTTCAGCTTTCGCTGAAGCTGAAGCGGATTCGGAGCGGGGCGGCCAAGTTCCAATTCTATTCCCGGTCGTCATTTCCCGGTCCGAAAAAGGGCCGCGCTTGCGGCATCCTTTTCCTCAAGCGCGGCCTCCTTCATCTCGGGGCACCCGCAGCATTCGGATAGCGAGCTCGCCTGCGAGCAGCAGGAAGGCGATGTTGGCGTAAAGCGCGGCCGCATAGCCGGCGGCATAGGGCAGTTCAAGCAAGCCCGTAAACAAGCCGGTGAACAGATGCAGCGTCATGTTGTTGAAGCAAAAGGCATAGCTGCGGATCATCAGCCGCTTGTGGGCGGCCAGCCGCCGCTTGCGGGCGCGAAGGATGGCGAGCAGCGTGATCGCCGGCCACAGCATGTTGAGCAGGTTGAACGGGACGCTGGCCCATTTGCCTCCGGTCGCATACGGCGCCATGTAGCCTGAAGTCAAGCAGACGAGGAAGACGCAGATGAAATAGAGATAGCCGTTCCAGCGGTGAAACGGCAAGCGTCGCGGCGTGCGGCGGCCGGCCGGAGCGAAGCCGAGCAGGCCGCAAGCGGTCGCCGCGCAGGCGGCGGCGATGTGGAGCTGCAGCACGGCCAGCCATGAGCCGAGCTTGTCCGGCCCTTGTCCGGGCGGCTTGAGCGCCAGAAAGCCGGCCGCCTGCGGGTCGGCCAGATAGGATTTGTAGAGCACATAGGCGACGGCGGCGGCAGCGGCTGCAGCCAGCCACCGGAGGGCGGCTTTCGAGGACATGGAAGGACTCGCTTTCTTGTCGTTATGATGGCCATTGTATCATGGCGCCATGCCCGCAGGTTGACCCTTTTCGTTCAAAGGCGTATAGTTGTTGTGACAACTAATGAACAGGACAGAAAGAAGGAAGGCCATCATGCATGAATCAGAAGACTTGACTCATCCTCGATCTGGTCCGGCGTCCGGCGCCGGTCTGGACGATTCGATCGGATTTTTGCTCGGAGCGGCTTACCGAAAGGTGAGCCTGACGCTGCTGCAGCAGCTGCGCGACTGGGATATTACGCCGGAACAGTGGTCGATGCTCGCACGGATCTGCGAGCGCGGAGGCCGGATCCAGAGGGAGCTTGGCGAGCTGACCGGAAAAGACAAGCCGACGACGACGCGCATTCTGGAGCTGCTTGAGGCAAAGGGACTGATCGTCAAGCAGCCCGATCCGAAGGACCGGCGCTCGCAGCGGATCCATGCGACGGCTCAGGGCGAGCGATTGCTGGCCGAGACCAGGCCGGTCGAGCGCAAGGCGCTCGACATCGGCCTCCGCGCGCTGACGGAGGAAGATCGGGCGCAGCTGCGGCAGCTACTGCAGCGCATCGTGCAGCCGCCGGCATCGTCCTTGGCTGAGGCGCAGGAGGAAGCCGATGAGCGCTGAGCCGCTGACGCTGCGCAAGGAGCCGTTATGGACACGCTCGTTCATCGTGCTGACGATCGGAGCGTTCCTCATGTTCCTTTGCCTGCAAATGCTCATGTCGCCGCTGCCCTCGTATGTCGAAGAGCGCTTCGCGCCGGGACCGTTCGTCATCAGCCTCGTGACGAGCCTGTTCGCGCTCGCGGCGATCGCCGCCCGCTTCGCGACGGCGTGGATGCTCGGCCGCATCTCGCGCAACATCGTGCTGTTCGCGGGATTGGCTGTATCCGCGCTGGCGACGCTCGGCTTTTCGGCCGTGTCGGGCATCGGAGCGCTATTGGCGCTGCGCGTGCTGTTCGGCATCGGCTTCGGCATGGCCAGCACCGTGCTGCCGACGCTGGTGACCGGCATCATTCCGCCGCGGCGGATGGGGGAGGGGGTCGGCTACTTCGGCCTTTCCAGCAGCATGGCCATGTCGCTCGGTCCGATGATCGGCCTGTCGATCATGGACGGCCTCGGCTTCCGCGCGCTGTCGCTGGCGGGAGCGGCGTCCTCGCTCGTCATCATTCCGCTGCTGCTCGTTTTTCGAGCTATCCCGCCGGTCCGGGTCAGAGTGCCTGCTGCGGCAATCGGAGGCACGGCCGCGGAGAGGGCGAGCGTCGGCTCGGCAGCGGCAGGAGCGCGCGAGGAGCTCGGGCGCAGCGAGGCGGGGCCAGCTTGGCTGCCCGCGCTGCTGAATACGCTGATGGCGGTTACCTATGGCGGCCTGCTGAGCTACCTGGTGCTGTTCGGACGGGAAATGGGCTTGCCGAATATCGGCCTTTTCTTTCTGCTGAACGCCGTCGCCATCCTGCTCGTGCGGCCGATCGCCGGCCGGCTGTTCGACCGCTTCGGGCATCTCGCGGTGCTGCCCGCGGCCTCGCTGCTGCTGATGGGCGGCCTGCTGCTGCTCAGCTGGTCCGATACGACCGGGCTGCTGCTGCTCTCGGCGCTGCTGTACGGACTCGGCTTCGGCTCGATTCAGCCGACCGCGCAGGCATGGATGCTGCGCAGCATGCCGGCTGCCCGCCAGGCGTCGGCGAACAGCCTGTTCTACAACTCGACCGACCTCGGCGTCGCGGCCGGCTCGATGCTGCTCGGCGCCGTCGCGGCCGCGACCGGTTATGCGGTCATGTACCGCTGGGCGGCGCTGTCGATGGCGCTGCTCCTCGCCGTTTATGGCGCGGGGCTGGCCTTGGGCCGCCGCCGGGCGCGCCGCGCTTAGCAGGAGGAGCCGGCGGAAGGCGGGGCTGGGTGAGCCGACGGAGGTACGCGGCAGGCGGAGCCGGATGAGCCGGTCGCAGGCACGGATCCTGAGTAGGCGATGCTAGGAGATGCGCTGCTCCGCTGGGTGTGCCACTGAGTGGCGGCTCAGCGTGGTGTTCTAGAAGGGAAGGGATGAGCTGAGCTATGCTCGGCTTCGTCCCTTTTTTGTTTTCCTGCAAGTTGCGCGGAAAAAACGAGCAACTGGGCTCGAACAGAGTGACCGGACGTGGGAGTAACGCGGAAAAACCGAGTAACTGGGCTTGAAGAGGGTGCGGAGCAGGGGAGTTGCGCGGAAAGACCGAGTAACTAGGCTCGAAGAGAGTGCGGAGCGGGGGAATAACGCGGAAAAACCGAGTAACTGGGCTCGAAGAGGGTGCGGAGCAGGGGAGTTGCGCGGAAAGACCGAGTAACTGGGCTCCGAAGTGAGCGATCAGTGGGCAATAATTCGAAAAAATCGGGTTACTGGGCACCGAGGTGAGCGTTCCGTCGGCGATAGCCCGAATAAATCGGGTTGCAGTCGCCCGAGAGAGCGAATCTAAGGCTGCAACCCGAAAAAGTCGGGTTCCAGGCGTGCGAGAGGGCGAATCTAAGGCTGCAACCCGAAAAAAATCGGGTTGCAGTCGCCCGAAGGAAGCTCGATCCGCAGCGCCGCCAGCGAGAGCGGACGAGGACGAGGGCTCTCCCGAAGCAGCCCCTCGGCGCAATTCGCTCTAGCGCGGCGAAGCAGGCTGGCGTATAATGGCATCAACTCAACTTGTCTGACAACCTGACCAATTGACGGAGAGGTGCACTCATGAAAGTTTCCCTGTTCATCACCTGCCTGAGCGATGCGATCTATCCCCGGGTCGGCGAAGCGATGGCGCGCATTCTGGCGCGGCAAGGCGTCAAGCTGGACTTTCCCAAAGTCCAGACCTGCTGCGGACAGCCGGCGTACAACAGCGGCTATTGGGACGAGGCGCGCAAGACCGCCCGCACGATCCTCGCCGCATTCCGGGACAGCGACTTCGTCGTCTCGCCGTCCGGCTCCTGCACGTACATGGTCCATCACTACGAGGAGCTGTTCAAGGACGAGCCGGAGGCGCTGCGCGAGGCGCGGGAGCTCCGCTCCAAAACATACGAGTTCACTCAGTTCCTCGTGCAGGTGCTCGGCGTGACCGACATCGGGGCGCGCTTCCCGCATAAGGTGACCTACCATCCGTCCTGCCACGGCAGCCGTCTGCTCGGCGTCAAGGAGGAGCCGCTCGAGCTGCTGCGCGGCGTCGATGGGCTGCAGCTCGTGCCGCTGCCTTTCGCCGAGGATTGCTGCGGGTTCGGCGGCACGTTCGCGGTCAAGATGGCGGATATCTCCGGCGCGATGGTGACGGAAAAGGCCGACCATGTGAAAGAGACGGAAGCCGAGGTGCTCGTCGGCCTCGACATGGCCTGCCTGATGAACATCGCCGGCAACCTGCGCCGCCGGGGCGAGCCGGTTCGCGTGCTGCATCTGGCGGAGCTGCTGGAGGAAGGAGCGAGAGTCGGATGATCAAGGAGCAGGCCAAGCCAGCGCAGCCGGACACGGTGCGCGAGCGGGCTGGACTGGCGCTGAACGACGAGTTCCTCCGCCAGGCGGTCAAGTTCACGACCGAGCGGCTGCGCTCGGGCAAAAAGGCGGCGTCCGAGGCGCATGGCCATTGGGACGAATGGCGCGAGCAAGGGCGGCAGATCCGGCTGCATACGATCGCGCATCTGGACTATTACTTGAACCTGTTCGCGGACAACGCGCGGGCGAACGGAGTCCAGGTGCATTTCGCGTCGACCGCCGAGGAGGCGGTGTCGCTGTCGCTCGCGATCGCGGAGTCGGCCGGAGCGCGCTCGGTCGTCAAGTCCAAGTCGATGGTCACCGAGGAGCTCCATCTCAACCATGCGCTGGAGTCGATCGGCGTCGAGGCGGTGGAGACGGACCTCGGCGAGTACATCATCCAGCTGGCGGGCGAGACGCCGTCGCATATCATCATCCCGGCGATCCACAAGAACCGCTACCAGATCGCCGAGCTGCTGTCGGCCGAGGCGGGCGAGACGCTGCCGCCGGATACGACGATCCTCGCGGGCTTCGTGCGGCGCAAGCTGCGCGAGAAGTTCCTCGAGGCGGACATCGGCATGACCGGCTGCAACTTCGCGATCGCGGAGACGGGGTCGATGGTGCTTTTTGAAAATGAAGGCAACGCCCGCATGGTGTCGACCGTGCCGAAAACGCAGATCACCCTCATGGGCATGGAGCGGATCATCCCCTCCTGGGAGGATCTCGAAACGATGGCGACGCTGCTGCCGCGCTCGGCCACCGGCCAGCGGCTGACCGTCTACATGTCGGGCATCACGGGGCCGAAGCGCGCGGACGACGCCGACGGTCCGGAGGAGATGCACCTCATCATCCTCGACAACGGGCGCTCCAACCAGCTCGGCGACCCGGAATTCCAGGAGCTGCTCAACTGCATCCGCTGCGGGGCTTGCCTGAACGCTTGCCCGGTGTACCGCCACATCGGCGGCCATGCCTACGGCGGCACGTACAGCGGACCGATCGGAGCGGTGCTGACGCCGGCGCTCAAGAGCAACGTCGCCGAGTGGGACGACATCGCGAGCGCATCGAGCCTGTGCGGCGCCTGCTATGAGGCGTGTCCGGTCAAGATCCCGCTGCATGACATGCTCGTGTCGCTGCGGCGGCGCAAGGTCGAGGCCGGCCGCGCCGATGCGCTTGAGACGCTGGGCATGAAAGGCTTCGGAGCGGTCGCCGGCCGCGCCGGCCTCATGGGCGCGGCGCTCGGAGCGGGACGGCTCGGCCAGCGGCTCGTCGCCCGCGGCGGGGAGATCCGGCTGCGGCTCGGGCCGCTGAAGGGCTGGAACAAGTATCGCGTGACGCCGACGCTGGCGAAGCAGCCTTTCCGCAAGCGGTGGAGCACGCTGGAGCAGGAGCTGACGGGGGAGCTGCGGGAGATGGACCCGGCGGTGAAAAACCGGCTGGAGGAGCTCGCGCGCCGGGGCGGGCGCAAAGGAGGAGACTCGCATGGGTGAGGACATGAAGCGGCAGCAAGCTAGCGCCGCAGGCGGCGAGGGCGTCGGAGCCGGCCGGGCGGTGGATTCGGCCGCTCAATCGACTGCGTCGACTCGCGAAAGCGCGGCGCCGCCGGAAGCGGCAACTCAAGCGGCCGCATCGGCTGGCCAGAGCGAGTCGGCGCAAGCCGAGCCGCCCGGCGGCACGGCGCCGCCGGAGTCGGCCGCGAGTCGGCGCGAATGGCTGAGCGAGCTGGAGGAGCAGTCCAAGCGGCGCCAGCAGGCGTTCATGGACGGCATCGCGGCCAAGCTCGGCCGGCCGCGGCAGCTGGAGCGGCCGGTGCAGCCGCGGCGCGGCGCGCCTGCGTTCTGGCGCGAGTTCCAGTGGAGCCCGGAGGAGCGGGCGGCCAAGCTGCGCGAGCATTTCGAGGCGGCGGGAGGCAAGCTCGCGGAGCTGCCGGACCTGGAGGCGGCGGGCCGCTTCATCGCCGAGCAGGCGCGGGAGATGAAGGCGCGGCGCATCCTGCGGCAGGACGAGGCGGAGCTCGCGCGGCTCGGCCTGGAGCCCGCGCTCGAGCCCGAAGGCTGCGAGGTGCGCGTCTGGAACGAGGACGGCGCAGGCCGCGAGAGCTGGCTGCCGCGGGCGGCGGAAGCCGACTTCGGCGTCGTGCTCGCCGACGGAGCGGCGGCGTACACCGGCTCGGTGTGCGTCCGCTCCGCTCCCCACAAGGGGCGCAGCGTCAGCCTGCTGCCGACGGCGCTGTTCGTCGTGCTGCCGCGCGAGCGGCTCGCCACCCGGCTCGGCGAGCTGCTGCTGCCGCTCGACGAGGCGGGACGGGAGGCGATGCCGGCGGGCGTGCATTTCATCTCCGGACCGAGCCGCTCGGCCGACATCGAGAACGACCTGACGATCGGCGTGCACGGCCCCGGCATTGTCACGATCCTGCTCATCGGGTAGCATGGAGGGCAAAGGGGGACGGCAGCCGTGGAGGTAAAGCCGCTGAACAAGCAAAATCACTATGAAGCGATCGCCGGGCAGCTGCGCCGGCTGATCGACGACGGCAGCGTCAAGCCGGGCGACAAGCTGCCCTCGGCCCGCGAGCTGTCGGAGCGCTTCGGCGTCGGGCGGTCGACGATGCGGGAGGCGCTGAGCGCGCTCAAGGCGATGGGCTACATCGACATCCGCCAGGGCGGCGGCAGCGTCGTGCGTCCGCCGGAAGAGCGGGCGGGCGGCCTGCCGCCGCTGCTCGCGGCCGCCGGCGCGACGCGCGAGGAGCTGCTGGAGCTGCTGGAGGCGAGGCGCTCGCTGGAGCTGGCGAACGTCGCGCTCGCGGCCCGCAAGCGCAGCGCGGACGACGTCGCCCGGCTGCGCGAGCTGGCCGAGGGCATGAGCGGCACGCTCGGCGACGACCTCGAGGGCGAGCGCTACGACATGGAGTTCCATCTGGCGCTGGCCCATGCGACCGGCAACCGCATGATGGCGCGGCTGTACGAGTCGCTGATGGCGCCGATCGAGCGGGCGATCCGCGCCGTGCGCCGGACGGAGCTGTATGCGAGCCGCGAGGTCGCAGGAAGGCTCGCCGACGCGCATGAGCGCATCCTGCTGGCGGTGGAGGCGGGCGACGAAGCGCTCGCCGCCGCCGAGATGCAGGCCCATCTGGAGCATGTGGAGCGGATCGTGATGAAGCATCTTTGATTTCGGGTAAGGAAAGGCAATCACTATCCGACAGGAGCTGAGCGCATGGAAGGCAAAAAGACGATCCGCTGGGGCATCATGGGGCCGGGCGGCATATCGGAAGGCTTCGCCAAGGACCTGGCGCACGCGCAAGGAGCGGAGCTCGCGGCCGTAGCCGGACGCGATCCGGACAAGACGGCGGCGTTCGCCGGCAAGTTCGGCATCGCAAAGACGCACGGCAGCATCGAGGAGCTGGCTGCCGATCCCGAGGTCGACATCGTCTACATCGGCACGGTCCATCCCGTGCACAAGGAGCATGCGCTCGCCGCTCTGGCGGCGGGCAAGCCGGTGCTGTGCGAGAAGCCGCTGGCGATGAACGCGGCCGAGGCGCGGGAGATCGCCGGCCTGGCCGAGTCCAAGGGCGTGTTCGTGATGGAGGCGATGTGGACGCGCTTCCTGCCGGCGATCCGCCAGGCGCGGCGTTGGCTGGACGAGGGAGCGATCGGCGAGGTGCGGCTGCTCAAGGCCGAGTTCGGCTTCGACGCCGGATGGAATCCGGACGGGCGGCTGCTGAACAAGGACCTCGGCGGCGGCACGCTGCTCGATGCCGGCATCTATCCCGTGTCGTTCGCCTCGTTCGTCTTCGGCGCGCAGCCAGAGCGGATCGAGAGCGTCGCGCGCATCGGCGAGACGGGCGTCGACGAGCAGTTCTCGCTGCTGCTCGGCTACGGCGACGGCCGCGCGGCCTCGCTGCACGGCTCGATCCGGCTGGAGATGGAGAACGACGCCTGGATCTACGGCACCAAGGGCCGCATCCGCATCCCCGGCTTCCTCTGGAGCCGCGGGGCGGAGCTGCGCGTGAAGGGCGAGGAGCCGGTCGTGTTCGAGGACGGCCGCGTCTGCAACGGCTATGCGTTCGAGGCGGAGGAGGCGATGGACGCCCTGCGCGAGGGCCGGACGTCCAGCGAGATCATGCCGATCGCCGAGAGCGTCCGCATCCTGGAGACGATGGATCGGATCCGCGCCCAGTGGGGACTGACCTACTAACGGCAGAGGAGCGGGTTTCGGACGCCGAGAGCAGCTTTTGCCATTCATTCCAAAATATCGGCATGCCAAAACCAAACAGCCTGCGGACCGATCGGTCCGCAGGCTGTTTTTTTGACATTTGCGCCGGCTAAATGCCCTTCATGCGGCGCTCATAGCTGACCGCGTACGCCTCGCGGCGGAAGCTCAGAATCGGATCGGGGGTAATCTCGATCCCTTGCCCGGTCGCGGTCGGGTCCATGAGCAGCCCTGCCGGCTCGTCCGTCAGCTCCGCAATCGACAGATGGCCGATATCGAGCGTCGGCCGATCGGCCGGCCAGCGCGCGCTGGAGTCGTCCACCGGATCCCACGGCTCGCCAAGCGCGATCCGCAGCGTGAAGCCGGCCGGCAGCTTCTCCAGCCGCTCGCGCAGCTCGTCCTCCAGGTAGTCCTTGCTTGCTGCCGCCGTCTTCAGCAGAGGCAGATAGGCCACCTCGGCATCCGGGATCCACTCGTACTTGACCGGCTGCTTGCGCCCCTCGCCGTCGACGAGGTAGAACGCATGGATCGAATGGTACGGCACGGAGGCGAAGCTCGCGGGCGGCTTCAGCTCGGAGAGGATCGTCAGCGCCTCGCCGGCATGGGGAAAGCTTCCGAGCAGCGACTTCAGCCGCTCCTTGACGGACAAGCCGTCGCGGGCCAGATCGCGAGCGGCGAGCATCATCTCGAGGAACGACTCCGGCGTACGGGCGACGAACACGGACGCGGTCACCGCCACGATGACCGGCTTTACGCCGGCGGAGTCGGGGCGCTGGAACTGCACGGCCATTCCTTTGGCGGGAGAGAGCAGGTCCCTCGTCGACGGGTCGGAGGCGCTATTGGAAAAGCGCACTACGACGTCGCTCGGCTCCCGCTGCAGATGCGCGGCGCCGGTCAGGCGGGCGGCCTCGCCGCTTGGCGTGAACACGCCGCGGGCGCAGATGCCGCGGGCATGCGCGCGGCGCTGGCCGGGGTGGCTCCCGGCCAGCTCCTCGATGGCGTCGACCGAGCGGGCCGGCAGCTCGGCGGGAGAGGGCATCGGTTCTTTCGGTGCGGTCATGGCGATTCTCCTTTGCGGACGGGATGGTCGGATCTTCTCCTTCTACCCGCTTCGCCGCAGCGTCCAATCGCCTCGCCGGTTTCTACAGGCCGACGGCGCGGAACGCTGCCGTCAACCCGTAGCGGAGCTAAAGGCCGACGGCGCGGAACGCTGCCGTCAATCCGTAGCGGAGCTAAAGGCCGACGGCGCGGAACGCATTAGTCACAGACGTCACATACGGAGAGCTCGTGCCGTACAGGTCCTTCGCCGCCTGGATGGAGGCGTTTTTGGCGGAAGCGAACGTCGACGTGGACGTCAGGTAGTAGGCGACCGTGTTGTAGAAGATGTTCACGGCGGCGTCGCGGCCGATGCCGGCGACGGTCACGCCGTTATGGGTGCCGCCTTGGGCGAGCAGGTAGAACGCTTTGTTCGTGATGCCGCTGTTCGTATGGACGCCGCCGTTGTCGGCCGTGCCGGTGTAGCGGTTGGCGTAATGGTCCGGCTGGCCGTACAGCGTCGGGTTGGACATCGAGCGCAGCGCGTCGCCGGCGACTCCAGGCGTGTAGATGTCGTCGCCGATCAGCCAGTTTTTCGCCTGGATGGAATTGCCGAGCACGTCCGCATAGGATTCGTTGAGGGCGCCGGATTCATTCAGGTAGCGCAGGTTCGACGTGTATTCGATGACGCCGTGGGACAGCTCGTGGCCGATGACGTCCAGGTCCCCGGACAGATAGGTGAATGTCGTTCCGTCGCCGTCGCCGAATACGATCTGCGAGCCGTTCCAGAAAGCGTTGTTGTACCTCGAGCTGTAGTGGACCGTAGAGCGGATCGCGAAGCCGTTGCCGTCGAGGCTGTTGCGGCCGAACTTGTTCTTGAAGAAGTCGTACACCTGGCCGGCGTACGCATGCGCGTCGACCGCCGCGCGGTCCGACCAGACGTTGTCGCTGTCGGTCAGCAGCGTGCCCGGCAAGGAGGTGCGGTTCGAAGCCGTATACGTCGAGATGCCGTTGCCGCGCGTCGTGTCCTTGAGCTGATACGTGCTTCCGGACAGCGTCGTCTGGAACGTCTTCGTATCGCCAGCGACGCCGGTGCCGGTGCCGGTCGCATGCTGCAGCAGGTCGTATTGCAGCACGATATGGCCGTCGACGGCATCGATCAGATAGCGGGTGCGGAGCGCTTCAGGCTCCAGCACGTTCACTTCCGTCTCGTACACCAGATTGTTCGCTCCGTTTTCGGCGTAGACGAACAGCTGAGCGGAAGGCGCCTTTTCCGAGGCTCCGAGGCTGCCGATCCGCGAGGCGGCTTCCGCGGTCGCGACGGCGATGGCGTCGGTCGGGCTGAGCTGCGGCTGGAGCGCCTTCGCGGCGAACTGCTCCTGCTTTTTGGAAGGAATGACGGCGCCGAGGAAGGAGGTCACTTTTCCGGTTTTGTTGTCGACATGGATCGTCTGATCGGCGCCGTAGACCGGGACGCCGTTCACGACCTGCTGGAGGCGGAAATGCTCGATGCCGGACCCCGCGTCCAGCTGCTTGTCCTTGATTTGGAAGGCGGTCTTGAGATCGGACGTCGTCAGGCCGAGCTTCGTCTGCTGGCTGCGCAGGAAAGCCCATACCTTATCCTCGGATGTGCCGCCAGCGGCAGCCGCATTCGTATCGCCGCCGATGAATTGAGG
Source organism: Paenibacillus pasadenensis (assembly GCF_002864175.1). NCBI lineage: Bacteria > Bacillati > Bacillota > Bacilli > Caryophanales > Paenibacillaceae > Paenibacillus > Paenibacillus pasadenensis. Next base: position 1,262,938 of record NZ_NFEZ01000004.1, read on the forward strand.
CGCGAGCGAATCCTCGGGAATGACGCTCATCGAAGGGGCGGCGTTAACCAAAGAAACGGAAGAAAGCAGCAAAATGCTTCCCAGCAGGGCCGAGACGGATCTTTTCATGAAATTAATTCACTCCAATTCGTTTTTTTAGTAAGTGCAGATTAAACAAAGCTAAACCGCATGAAAAGAGATTATTTATGCACCCCCATTAATTTATTCGGCAATAACCGATCTGATATTTCCAGATTGCAGCCGTGTGAATAAATCTATCACGGGAGAAATCGTTCGTAAATACAGAAAATTCTAAAAAGTAACAATTGATTCTTTAGAAGTGAAAGCTCAAGGAAAGCTCACGGCATCTCATCATTAAGTCCCGGGGAGGATGTGCCGGAGTAGGACTTCAGGTAGAATTAGGAAGGAATTGCTTTTTTCGGTTGAAGCGCTAAATCTGCTTCTTTGGATGCTTGCCAAGCGTTTTATGAAGTCGAATGCTGTCGAATGAAAGCAGGATATGTAGAGCTGAGAAGGGGTGAAGTTCAATGGGAGCAGAGGAAATTCGATCGAAGGAGGATGTCTTGGCGATGTTGGACGCTCTGCTGCAGGAGCGCTCGTCGTTCAGCTGGGACCATTTCTACTCGGATCGGGAGCGGAATACAAAAAAAGCGCCGGAAGCGGATGCTTCCGGCGCGGAAAGGGAAAAATCTTACTTCTGCTCGCTCAGCATCTGGCGCAGAACGGTCTGCAGGATGCCGCCGTTGCGGTAGTAGTCGACCTCCACGAGGGAGTCCAGACGTACCGTAACCTGGAACTGGAAGCTGCTGCCGTCTTCGCGGGTCGCGGTGACGGTCACTTGGTCGCCAGGCTTCACGTCGTTCGTGAGGCCTTCGATGTCGAAGGTCTCGCGGCCGGTGATGCCGAGCGTCTTCCAGCCTTGGCCTTCTTGGAAGCAGAGCGGCAGGACGCCCATGCCGACGAGGTTCGCGCGGTGGATCCGCTCGAAGCTCTCGGTGATGACGGCCTTCACGCCGAGCAGGAACGTGCCCTTGGCGGCCCAGTCGCGGGAGCTGCCGGTGCCGTATTCCTTGCCGCCGATGACGATCAGGTTCGTCTTGTCGGCCTGGTACTTCATCGAGGCTTCGTAGACGGACGTCACTTCGTCGGTCGGCAGGTAGGTCGTGAAGCTGCCCTCGGTGCCCGGAGCGACCTGGTTGCGGATGCGGATGTTCGCGAACGTACCGCGCACCATGACCTCATGATGGCCGCGACGGGAGCCGTAGGAGTTGAAGTCCTTCTTCTCGACGCCGTGCTCCAGGAGGTACTTGCCGCCCGGATAGTCGGCGCGGATGCTGCCGGCCGGGGAGATGTGGTCCGTCGTGACGGAATCGCCCATCAGGAGCAGCGTCTTGGCATGCTTGATGTCCGCGACGTCGCGGATGCCGTCCGCCAGGTTCTCGAAGAACGGCGGGTTGGCAATGTAGGTGGAGTCCTCATCCCACTCGTACAGCTCGCCTTCCGGCACCGGAATCTGGTTCCAGCGCTCGTTATGCGTGTAGACGTTGTCGTACTTGTCGCGGAACATCTGAGGCGTGATCGCCGAGCTGGCGGCATTGGCGATCTCCTCGGAGGAAGGCCAGATGTCGCGCAGGTAGACCGGCTCGCCTTGCTGATCGTGGCCGATCGGCTCGTTCGCGAAGTCGATGTTGACCGTGCCGGCCAGAGCATAGGCGACGACGAGCGGCGGGGACGCCAGGTAGTTCGCCTTGATCTGGGCATGGATGCGGCCCTCGAAGTTCCGGTTGCCGGACAGGACGGCCGCGACGGTCATGTCGTTGTCGGCGATCGCCTGGCTGACATCCTCCGGCAGCGGACCGGAGTTGCCGATGCACGTCGCGCAGCCGTAGCCGGCTACATGGAATCCGAGCTGCTCGAGGTACGGCAGCAGTCCAGCCTTCACGAGGTAGTCGGTGACGACGAGCGAGCCTGGCGTCAGCGAGCTTTTTACGTACTCCGGCTTCACGAGGCCTTTCTCGACGGCCTTTTTGGCGACGAGGCCGGCGCCGAGCATGACGCTCGGGTTGGACGTGTTCGTGCAGCTCGTGATGGCGGCGAGCACGACGGCGCCCGTTCCCATCTTGCTCACTTTGCCGTTCGCATGCTTGATCTCGACGACTTCCTCGATCTTGGCGTCGGACAGGCCGTAGCCGCCCTTGTCGACCGGCGTGCGCACGGTGCTGTTCCAAGCTTCCTTCATGGCGGTCAGCTCGATGCGGTCCTGCGGACGCTTCGGACCGGCCAGGGAAGGCACGATCGTGGACAGGTCAAGCTCGATGACGTCGGTGAACGTCGGGTCCGGCGTATCGTCGGTGCGGAACATGCCTTGCGCCTTGTAGTACGCTTCGACGAGCTCGATCTGCTCCTCGGTGCGGCCCGTCTGGCGGAGGAAGTTCAGCGTGATCGCATCGACCGGGAAGAAGCCGACCGTCGCGCCGTACTCCGGAGCCATGTTGGCGACCGTCGCGCGGTCCGGCAGGCTGATGTTGGACAGGCCGGGGCCGAAGAACTCGACGAACTTGCCGACGACGCCGCGCTTGCGGAGAATCTCGGTGACGGTCAGCGCCAGGTCGGTCGCGGTCGCGCCCTCGGCGAGCATGCCTGTCAGCTTGAAGCCGATGACTTCAGGCGCGACGAAGTAGAGCGGCTGGCCGAGCATGCCGGCTTCCGCCTCGATGCCGCCGACGCCCCAGCCGACGACGCCAAGGCCGTTGATCATCGTCGTGTGGGAGTCGGTGCCGACGAGGGAGTCCGGGAAGACGACGGTCTCGCCGTCAATGACCTTGGTCGCGGCTACAGAGGCGAGATACTCCAGGTTGACCTGGTGGACGATGCCCGTATCCGGCGGCACGGCCCGGAAGTTGTCGAACGCGGTCTGCGCCCAGCGGAAGAACTTGTAGCGCTCGGCGTTGCGCTCGAACTCGATGCGCTGGTTGATCTCAAGCGCGTCCGGCGAGCCGAACGCGTCGACCATGACGGAGTGGTCGATGACGAGGTCGACCGGCACGAGCGGATTGATCTTTTTCGGATCTCCGCCGTTTTTCTTGACGGTCTCGCGCATGGCGGCCAGGTCGACGACGACCGGCACGCCGGTCAGATCCTGCAGCACGATGCGGGCGGGGATGAACGGGATTTCCTTGTCCTCGCGCTTCTGAGCCCAGTTCATGAGCTGCGAGACGTGGTCGGCGGTAATGCCGCGTCCGTCGAACTGGCGGATGGCGCCCTCGAGCAGGACTTTAATGGAGACAGGCAGCTTGGAGATGGATCCGTGTCCCTTCTCTTCCAGGCCTTCCAGGCGGTAGTACGTGTACGACTTGCCGCCGACTTCCAGCGTGGAACGGACAGAATACTGGTTCTGCAATGGCATCAGGCTTATGCTCCCCTCAGGCGGATTTGCAATTGATGAAACGAAAGTGTGGCTGCGGGAGCGTCGGGTGGGCGACTCCAGGCAGGCGTGAAACGCGGCCGGCCGGACATGACGAAGCGCCGGGGGGCGGAACTTCCGGCAAACAGGCATCGGTCAGGCATGGTTTCACACAGTAAAACTTCATTTCAAAAACCGCTTTAACCTTATTATAAACGGAACGGTGCGGATTCGTAAAGGGATGAAAGCTGAATCCAGAAGGCTTTCCCACCCGTATAAGAGCGTCATGGCCCGCTTAGTATTTGCAGTCGCAGGGCCGGATGATTATGATGTGGGGAACAGCAATACTTGGCATAATTGGAGGGAAGCCTTTTGGACCAAATCCAGCAGGAGCGCCAGGAAGAAGCGCGCTTCAACCGATTCCGCACCTTTTTCATCAACAACAAGTTCGTCCTGTTTCTGCTCGTCCTGCTTCTGGTCAGCATCAACGTCTACGTCCTGGCGCATATCACGTTCATCTTCGCTCCGCTGATCGTCCTGGTGAAGACGGTGCTGCTGCCGCTCCTGCTGGCCGGAGTCGCCTATTATCTGCTCAATCCGCTCGTCGACTGGATGGAAAAGAGAGGCATGAAGCGAGGCTGGATCATCGCGGCGCTCTACGTCATCATCCTCGGCCTGCTGACGCTGCTCGTCACGATCGTCGTTCCCGTCGTCCGGGAGCAGATCCAAGGACTGATCGACAACGTGCCTGCCTATACGAAGTACGTGCAGGACACGTTCGCGCGCTATCTCGGCAACGATACCGTGACGGAGCTTCAACGGGAGTTCAACTTTGATCCGCAGCAGCTCGCCCGGGAGGTGTCCCAGCGCGCCGGCTCGATCGTACAGACGACGCTGACCAACATCGGCGGCTTCCTCGGCACCGTGACGGAGTTCGTGCTCGCGCTCGTGACGCTGCCGTTCATCCTGTTTTACATGCTGAGGGACGGCCGCAGGCTGCCGGAGTTCATCCTCAAGCTGCTGCCGACGGGGCTGCGTCCGGAAACGCGCCGCGTGCTGAGCGAGTCCAATGACCAGATCAGCTCGTACATCCGCGGCCAGATCATCGTCAGCATCTGCATCGGCTGCCTGCTGTACGTCGGCTATCTCGTCATCGGGCTCGAGTACTCGCTCATCCTCGCTATCGTCGCCGCGTGCACGGCGGTCGTGCCGTACATCGGGCCGGCGATCGCGATCACGCCTGCGCTCGTCGTAGCGGCGTTCACCTCGCCGATCATGCTGCTCAAGATGATCGCCGTCTGGACGATCGTGCAGCTGATCGAGGGCAAGTTCATCTCGCCGCAGGTGATGGGCAAGTCGCTCAAGATCCATCCGATCACGATCATCTTCGTCATCCTGACGTCGGGCAAGCTGTTCGGCTTCCTCGGCATCATCCTGGCCGTGCCCGGCTATGCCGTGCTCAAGGTGTTCGTCACGCATCTGTTCCGCTGGTTCATGGTCAACTCCAAGCTGTACGGACCCGAGCCGGAGTACAAGATTCTAGGCGTCAAGCGCGATAGCGACCTGCTGCCGTGACGGCATGAAAAAAGACGCTCCGCCTGAATAGGCGGAACGTCTTTTTCTCATTCGCGCGGCCAGCGGCGGCGAGGCCGCTATTGCGCGGTAGGGCTATGCAGGCGGCTCAAATGGCTGCGCAGCAGGTAGGCTTTCCAGCGCGAGATCGGCACCCGCTTCGCCTCAGGGCCCTTGCTGCCGAAGTAGATCGTGTTGTCGACGATGTCGCTGATGAGGGAGGTATTGACGTAGCAGTCAGAGCTGAGCGGGTAAAAGGAGCCGCTCCGAAGGCGGCCGATCTGGTCGGCAGACAGTTTCTTTTTTATGTTGTAGTTGCTGCCGTGGAAGCTGACGAGGCCCGAGCTGCCGAGCCTGTAGTACAGAATGTCCGTTTCGACATCAAAGTCCTCGTAAACGTTGCGGTCCTTTAATGGCACGTTTTCCATTCCGTTTCCCCCTTGCAAATGCTGATTTATTGATAACGCTTACATATCATAGCACAGCGCGGCTTTTTTGGGAAGCGGGAGAACGGCTCCTTTCGCGTCCGCCGTAGGATTTCGCGCCCGGCTCTGGTATAATGGACTAATCCTTAACGTTATAAAGAAAGCCGGTGAAGAATGAGCAGAGAGCATCTAGCGATCGAGACGTTCAATGAGGCCGCCGATCACATTCTCGATCTGCTGTCACGGCTTCTTCAGCTGAATACGCTGTTTATCGCCGTCAACGACGGCAGCACGAACCATATTATCCGGGCGTTCAACCGCGGCGAGCGGCTCGTCGAGGCCGGCACCCTGCTGCCGCTCCCCGAAGCCTACTGCAGCCTCGTTCCCAACCGCCGCGGCGGACTCGTCGTCATCCCGAGCACGCGCAGCCATGCGTCCGCCTCCGCGATGGCGGTCACGGACGCGCTCGGCGACCGCTCGTTCGTCGGCGTGCCGATCCGGCTCGCCGACGGCACGCTCTACGGAACCCTCTGCGCGATGGACGAACCGGGCTACCCGGTCAGCAGCTGGGAGCTTCGCACGCTGAATTCGATGTCCGTCTTTTTATCCTATACGATCGATCTCGAGCGCGAGCATGAGCGCGAGCGGCGTCGCGGCGAGCGGCAGAAGCTGCGCAGGCAGCAGGCGGAGCTGCGGCTCAAGCGGCTGAGGGAGCGGCATCGCACCGCCCAGGCCAAGCTGGCTCAGAGCTCCGATCTGCTGGCCATGCTCAGCCACGAGATCCGCAATTCGCTCAACGGCACGATCGGCATGACCGATCTCATGCAGCAGAGCGGCACGACCGAGGAGCAGGACGTCTACCTCCGCTTCATGGAGGACAGCAACCGCAATCTGCTGCAGCTTCTCGACAACATCCTCGACTACAGCAAGCTGAACGAAGGCGAGGTGAGCCTGGAGGCGTTTCCGATCGATCTGCTGTCGGTCGTCGAGGACAGCGTCTTCCTGTTCGCTTCCCAGGCGCTCGCGAAGCGGCTCGAGCTGCTGATCGACGCGGAGGAGGAGCTGCCTCTCCTGTACGGAGACGCGGGCAAGATCCGCCAGGTGCTCCTCAATCTGCTCAGCAACGCGGTCAAGTTCACGGAGACGGGCAGCATCACGGTCCAGATCCGGTCGCAGCGCCTTCCTCAGCAGCCGGGCCGGCTGCGCGTAAGCCTGTCCGTCTCGGACACGGGCAGCGGCATGACGGAGGAGGAGCTGGAGCAGCTGTTCCACAAGTACAGCCGTCCGCATGAGGGCAAGCGGAAGCAGGAGGTCGGCACCGGGCTCGGCCTGTACATCTCCCGGCAGCTTGCGGAGCGGATGGAGGGCAGCCTGCGCGCGTCGAGCGTACCGGGCCGAGGCAGCGTCTTCACGTTCGAGATGATGCTCCGCGCGGAGCCGACGCCGCTCGTCCAGCTGAACCATGCGCCTGTCGCAGGGAAGAGGGCGCTGCTGCTCGACGGCAGCGAGGAGCTGCGGAGAATCGTCGGCAAGCAGCTGGAGCAATGGGGCGTAGCCGTAACCGGCTGCGCCGAGCCGGAGGAAGCGATGCGGGCGCTGGCCGCGGAGGGACGCTTCGACGTGCTGCTGGCTGACGAGAGCTTCGCCTCGTCGCAGGCGATGACGAGCCTCGTGGAGCGGGCCTCGGATTGCGGCCTTCCGCTCGTGCTGATGGCGCCGCTCGGCGGAGCGAGGCCGGCGGCGTCGGGACTGGAGCCGCGCACGATGCTGGTCAAGCCGATCCGGCGCTTCTTTCTGATCCATGCGCTTACGACTGCCTTCGAAGAAGGCGCCGCTGCGCGCTCGACCTGATTTTTCCTCCAAAAAAGGCTTTCCCGCATCCGGCGTCTCCAGCCGGATTGGGGAAAGCCTTTTTGACGATCGGACGGGCGGCCTCGCTGCTTCAGCAGGCGTCCCAGAGCCGGCGCACGTTCGCCATGCCGACCCGGGAGCCGAAGCGGCAGTCCTCCAGCCCTTCGAACTCGACGGAGATGTAGCCGTCGAAGCCGGAGGCCTTGATGGCGCGGATCGCCTCGGGCATGTCGATGTCGCCCTGGCCGACGATCGCGCCGCGCAGGAAATTGCCGGAGGCGGTCGGGAACCAGCCCTCGCCCGGAGGACGATGGGAAGGACGAAGATAGAAATCCTTCACATGCACGACCGAGGCGATCGGCAGGTTTTTCAGGACGGCCGAGACGGAATCCTCGTCGGCGCACATGAAGTTGCCGACATCGAGCGTCGTGCGGAAGTTCGGCCGGTCCACCGCAGAGACGAGCGCCTGCACGCGGTCGCTCGCCTGGATGAAGTAGCCGTGGTTCTCGACGCTCGTCGTGATGCCGGCGGCCGCAGCGTAGTCGGCGATCTCGCGGCAGGCGTCCGCCAGGCGCGGCAGCGAGCGGTTGAAGTTCTGGATCGAGCGGTCGTCGTCGCTCGCCACGTCATGCCGCATGAAGCGCGCGCCGAGCGCATGGGCGATGTCGACCTCGCGCTTGACGCGGTCGATCTCGGCGCGCAGCGCCTCGTCGGCCAGCCCCTGGAAGTTCGCGCCGACCGCATAGTTGGATATGTCGAGCCCGCGCGCTGCCGCATGCCGGGCGATCTGCCGGACGAGCTCCGGGCTGCCGACCAGATCGTAGCCGAGCGGCACGATCTCGACATGCTCGCCGCCGTTATCGGCGATGAAGTCGATCGCGTCCAGCACGGTCATCTCGCCCTTTTGCAAGGCGCCGTACAGGCTGTAGGTGCTGAGGCCGAGCTTCATGGGAACGTCACCTCGGCTCCCTTGGCGGCGGACTCGTAGATCGCGTCCAGAATCTTCATGACCTCGACGCCGTCCTCGATCGGACTGATCGGAGCCCGGCCGGTCATGACGCTGTCGACGAAGTGGTCGATCTCGCTCTGGAACGCGAGGTTCATCTGCATGCCCTTGCTGTCGGTCTGCGGATAGGCGTTGAGGATCGTATCATGCTTCTCGGTCACCATCACGACCTCGGGATCGATCTCGAAGCCGCCTTTCGTGCCGAACAGCTTGACGATGCCCTCGTCCTTGGAGGCGTGCAGCGAGAAGCTGACATCGACAAGCAGCGAGGCGCCGTTGTCGAAGCGGATGAGCGCGTTCGCCATGTCCTCGACGTCGTTCAGCTCGGCGTTGTAGTCGGCCGCCTTGTAGCGCGACAAATATTTGACGCTGTCGCGGTTGCCGAGCTTGCTGTAGGCATTGGCGCTGACGGAGCGCACCTTGGGGCGTCCCATCATGTACCAGCACAGGTCGATGACATGCACGCCGATGTCGATGACGGGCCCGCCGCCGGAGCGGGAGCGGTCGGAGAACCATCCGCCCGGGTTGCCCATGCGGCGGATGTAGGACGCCTTGGCGAAGTACAGCTCGCCGAACTCGCCGCCGTCGACGAACGAGCGGAGCATGAGCGCGTTCGGATCGTAGCGCCGCACGAAGCCGACCATCAGCGTCTTGCCCGACTTGCGGACGGCTTCCTGCACGGCATAGGCTTCCTCGAGCTTGCGGGAAAGCGGCTTTTCGACGAGCACATGCTTGCCGGCCTCAAGCGCCGCGATGCTGATCTCCGCATGCGTGTCGTTCCAGGTGCAGATGCTGACCGCGTCGATCTCGGGATCGGCGAGCAGCTCCTTGTAGTCGGAGAACGCTTTGGCCGCGCCGTACTTGTCCGCCGCCGCCTGGGCGCGCTCGCGGTTCAGGTCGCATACGGCGACAAGCTCGCAGCTCGGATTGGCCGCGTACGATTTGAGGTGGAACTCGGATATCGATCCCGCCCCGATGACGCCGATTCGGATGCTCATGCTTGCCTCACTCCTCGTTTGCTTGGTAACCTTGATATACGGAAAGTATAGCGGCGCGCGCGGCGGTTCGGCATGGGCGATCATGCGGACTATTTGGACAAATGTGCGGCGGCGCGGGAGCAACGGGAAGGAGCCGGTAGAAGATTATGGAACGTCCGCTGTCCCTGTTGGAGCCGATGAGCATGCCGGATCCCCGCTTTCCGGTCAAGCTCGGCAAGATGAAGGCGGCCGGGAAGGGAGCGACCTTGTTTCCGGCCCATTGGCACAACCATATCGAGGTGCTGCATTTCCTCTCCGGGCACGCGCGGGTGGAGGTCAACCATGTGCCGTTCGACGCCGGCCCCGGCGATGTGATGGTGTTCAACAGCAACGACATCCATATGGGACTGCTGAGCTCGGATGCGGTGGAGTACGACATCCTCATCGCCGATCTTGCGCTGCTGCAGAGCCAGTCCCCGGACGCCGCGGAGACGAAGTACATTACGCCGATGGCGCAGAACCGCATCCTGTTCTGCAACCGGATCAGCGGCGACGCGGGCCTGGCCGCGATTCTGGACCGGCTGGCGGAGGAGTTCCGCGAGCGCCAGCCCGGCTTCGAGCTGTCGGTCAAGTCGCAGCTGTACGCCATGCTGACGCTGCTGCTGCGGGGTTATGTGGAGCTGCGCCTGAGCGAGCAGGAGTCGTCGGCCCGGCTGCGCAATCTCGCGCGGTTCGAGCCGATCTTCGACTATATCGAGACGCACTATACAGAAGACATCACAGTGGAGGAGCTGGCTGCCAGAGCTTCGCTCAGCCGCTATCATTTCAGCCGGCTGTTCCGCCAGCTGACGGGACGGACGGTGACGGACTACGTGAACCGGATCCGCATCAACAAGTCCGAGTATCTGCTGCGCAGCAGCGAAAAGACGATCGCCGAAATCGCGATGGCCGCCGGCTACAACGACTTGAGCTACTTCAGCCGCATCTTCCGGCGCTACCGGGGCTACGCTCCGTCGGAGGCGAGAAGCCGCGGCGCGGCGGAGGCGCCGGCAGACTTGGATCCGCTGGCCCGCTAGAGCCGGGGAGGATGCGGACGAGGTGTTGAAAAGGAAAAACCCCCGTACGGGGGTTTTTCTCGTTATTTGATGTAGACGCCACCGAACGGCAGCAGCTCGCGCAGCGTGCGGCGGATGAAGCCGCCTTTGTCCAGCAGCTCGGGCAGCGCGCGGTCGAACGAGCCGGTCTGGATGAGCGCGGAGCCGGTCCCGCGCAGCTCCCACTGCACGTTCATGTGCTGCGAGGCCAGCGGATTGCCGTAGACGGAGAGCCGGATGCTCGCGGACTCGGGAAAGGCGACGAGCGCGGAGGCGTCGATGAACAGCGGCTGCTCCTCGTCAAGATCGATTCGGGCGAGGCCGCCTGCGGTCAGGATGCCGATGGAGCCGGGACCGCTGAAGCGCATGCGGGTCAGCTCCTTCGTGATCCAGGCGGTCTTGAGCTTCTGGATGCGCGGCTTCAGCGCCATGCCGTCGCTGTAGAATATCACATGCCGGAAGTCGAACAGCAGATCGCTGCCAGCCGGGATGGCGACCGTCTCCAGGCCGAATCCGGGAGGCAGGCCGAGCAGCAGCTCGCTTTGCCCGCGCAGCAGGGAGCGGATCCATTTGCGCTTGCGGTAGATGCCGCCCGCGTCCATGATGCGGTCTTCGCGGCCGCGCCCCGCTCCCCGATACGCGAGGATCGCATTTGGATGCAGCACATGCAGCGCTTCGCCGGCCTCCAGCTCGACCCGCACATAGCCTTGGGGAGGCGGCGCGGTCGTCTTCATGAAGCGGCCCCTCCGCCGCTGCGGCTCTGCGCGCGATAAGCCCGGTAGCGCCAGATGCGGACGGCCGCGATGTAGCCGAGAAACGCCGAGGAGAGGACGAGCACGGTCCAGGCGATGCCTCTCTTGATGGCGGCGCTTCGCTCCGCGGCCTGATGGAGCTCCGCCTCGAGCGCGGCATTCCGCTCCTGCAGCCGCCCGTTCTGCTCCTGGTAGGCTTCGTTCTGCCGCATCAGCTCCTGCTGGCGCTGCTCGAGCTCGGCCTGCTTCCGCGAGTAGTCCTCCTGCAGCTTCCGCTGCTGCTCCTCCAGGCGCCCGACCGATTCGCTATACTGCTTCTGCAGCTCCTCGACCTTGGCCGGAGTGTCGTAGATCTCCTTGATGTTGCTCCAGATGCCGGCGTGCGCGTGCGGCAGCGGCGCGGCCAGGACGACGATGGCGGCCGCGGCCGCCGTCAGCGCCGCGCGGCGGCATGTCCGGATGATGTCGACACGATTCCTCATGCTTCGCCTCCCCTCCTATTCCCCGGGAAATACCTGCTCTACAAGTATATCAATTGTGTACCCTTTCTGTAAGAGATTGGCGCAGCAAGTCGAATGGTCGCCTGCGGCAGAGACGCGCGCGCTGCGGGCGAGCTTGGCCGCGGATGCGGGGGGAAGCCCGGCCCTGGCCTCCGAAAACGGTCGCTGGACGAATTGTAGGAATGGGTAGATTATGGTATGGTCACAAAAAATAGACCCCGGGACGGGGGAAAAGAGGCGACTCGTTTGGCTAACAACAGCGGCATCTTTTATATCGGCGCCTATGGAGAGGCGGCGGAGCCGACCATCTACGGCTGCCGGCTCGACGAAGAGAGCGGCAGGCTGGCTGTATTCCAGCGGCTGGCCGGCGTCGAGCAGGCCTCCTTTCTGGCGGCGCATCCGAATGGAAGCATCCTGTACGCCTGCAGCGAGGTCGGCAAGACGCGCGGCAAGCCGGGCGGCTCCGTGCATGAGCTCGCGATCGACGGCGCCACCGGCGAGCTCGAGGCGCTCGGCAGCCAGCTGACGCACGGCGAGCATCCTTGCTATGTCAGCGTCTCTCCGGAGGGAGCCTCGCTCTATGCGGCCAACTACAGCGGCGGCAACGCGGCTGTGTTCCCGCTCTCGTCAGCCGGGCGGCTGGAGGAGCCGGCATCGGCCGTGATCGAGAATCCGGGCGAGCTCGGCCCGATGACGAGCCGCCAGGACAAGGCCCATGCGCACAGCATCGGACCGATTCCGGGCACGCCGTTCGTTTATGTCGCCGATCTGGGCACGGATACGGTCTACATCCACCGGCGCTCGGTCGACGGACGCTCGCTGCTGCGGACATCGGCGCTGCGCGTCGAGCCGGGCTCCGGACCGCGCCATGCGGCGGCTCGCGAAGGCTCACCCTACATGTACATCATCGGCGAGCTGGACTCCCATGTGACCGTCGCGAGGCTCGGCGAGGACGGCTCGCTGGAGCCGGTGCAGCGCCTGTCCGCCCTGCCGGAAGGCTTCGCCGGGGAAAGCTGGGCGGCGGACATCCATCTGTCGGCGGACGGCCGCTTCCTGTACGTGTCCAACCGCGGCCATGACAGCATCGCCGTGTTCGAGGCGGATGCGGCGGACGGCACGCTGCGGCTGATCCAGCATGAATCGACCGGCGGCAGCTACCCGCGGAACTTCGCGCTTTCGCCGGACGGGGGCTGGCTGCTTGCCGCCAATCAGAACAGCGGCAGCGTGAACGTGCTGCGCCGCGATCCGCAGACGGGCCTGCTGCAAGGGACGGATTCCGTTCTGAGCCTGCCGTCTCCGGTCTGCATCCGTTTTCTGTAGCTATTCATTTTCAAGTTCAACCGAAAGGAAGTCCTGTCCATGTCCGCTTCGCAAACGGCCCGGATCGGCGCGGCGCGCACCGGAACCGTCTATGCGATCCTCATCGCCATCAGCGTGGTCCATATGCTCAACGACTCGATGCAGTCGGTCATCCCCGCGCTGTTCCCGATCTTCCAGGATACGCTGCACATCAGCTACACCCAGATCGGGTGGCTGACCTTCACGCTGCAGATGACCTCCTCGGTCATGCAGCCCGTCGTCGGCCTGTTCTCGGACCGCCGGCCGTCCCCTTGGCTGCTCGTCGGCGGCATGATCATGAGCATGATCGGCATCGCCGGGCTGGCCTACGCGCCGAGCTTCGGGTGGCTCGTGTTCTTCATCCTGTTCGTCGGGCTCGGCTCGGCCGTGTTCCACCCGGAGGGCTCGCGGGTCGTCTACTTCGCGGCCGGCAGCCGCCGCGGCTTCGCCCAGTCGATCTACCAGGTCGGCGGCAACTTCGGCCAGTCGCTCGCGCCGCTCATGACGATTCTGATCTTCATCCCGCTCGGCCAGCAAGGCGCGATCTGGGGCACGCTGCTCGCCGTGGCGGGCATTCTCGTCCTGCTCAAGGTCGTGCCATGGTACAGCCGTCAGCTGGCGGAGCACGGCAAGCCGGTCAAGAAAGCCGCCGTGCCGCGCGGCGAGCTGTCGGCTGACGCGCGCAAGCGGAAAAAGCTCGTCGCGCTGGCGCTGGCGCTGCTCATTACGCTCGTTTTCGCGCGCTCGTGGTACGGGGCGGCGATCGGCACGTTTTATCAATTCTACCTCATCCACGACTACGGCCTCACCAAGCAGGCGGCGCAGGTGCCGGTGTTCCTGTTCATGATCTTCGGCGTCGTCGGCACCTTTTTCGGCGGGATTGTCTCGGATAAAATCGGAGCGAAGCGCATGATGCTGCTGTCGCTGCTAGGAGCGGCCCCGTTCGCGCTGCTGCTGCCGCATCTGCCGCTGATCGCGATGTATCCGTTCGCCGCGCTGCTCGGCCTCGTGCTGCAGTCCGGCTTTTCCGTCAGCGTCGTGTATGCGCAGGAGCTTCTGCCGGGACGCGTCGGCATGGCTTCGGGCCTGATCACGGGACTCGCCTTCGGCATGGGCGCGCTCGGCGCCGTCGTGCTCGGCCGGCTGGGCGACCTGTACGGCCTGCAGAGCATGATGTTTTGGACCAGCGTGCTGCCGCTTGCCGGCGTGCTCGCGGTGTTCATGCCCGGCGGCGGCAAGCCGCAGAAAGCGGGCTGAGCCAAGCTTCGGCCAGACGCAAAACAAAGGACGAAGCGGAACCGATCGGTTCTGCTTCGTCCTTTTGCGTTTTGCCGCTGAACGGCTGAGGAGTGGGGGGCGTGGCCGTTTGGGTTCTAGCTTAAGAGAAGGCCTTGCCGCGGCGATCCCAGGCCAGCATCACGCAGGCGAGCAGGAGGCCGAGCAGCGAGAACGCGGCTGCCGTCCACGGGAGCACGCTGTAGTCGTAGGCGCCGGAGGAGAGCTCGAAGCGGACGACGATCCAGCCGCCGAAAAAGGCGCCGAAGGCGTTGCCGAAGTTCAGCACGGCGTGGTTGGACGTAGAGGCGAGCGCCGGCGCGTCCTTGGCGAGCGTCATGATGCGCACCTGCAAGCCCGGCATCGAGGCGAACGAAGCCGCGCCCCATAGGAAGACGACGGCGAGCGTCGCCGCAGGCGTCGTGTCGACGAGGCCGAGCAGGGCGAGCAGCAGCGCTTGCGCCAGGAACGAGCCGATGACGGTCGGCATGAGCGCGCGGTCCGCCAGCTTGCCGCCGATCATGTTGCCGAGCGTCACGCCGCAGCCGAACAGCACGAGCACCCACGGGACGATGCCCTCGGACATGCCCGTCACGTCAGTGAGCAGCGGCTTGATGTAGCTGAACAGCGCGAACAGGCTGCAGCAGCCCATCGCGCCGGTGAGCAGCGCCAGTCCGAGCTTTGGCTGCAGCAGCGCGCGGATTTGGCGGGCCGGGCTTGTATCTTCTTCCTGCTTGACGGAAGGAATCAGCACGACCAGGCCGATCAGCGTGACGACGCCCATGACCGCGACGGCGACGAAGGACATCCGCCAGCCGAGCTCCTGGCCGATGAACGTGCCGAACGGCACTCCGAGGACATTGGCGATCGTCAGTCCGGCCATCATGACCGAGACCGCTCCGGCCTTGCGCTGAGCGGAGACGAGGCTGGAGGCGTAGACCGCTCCGATGCCGAAAAACGTGCCGTGCGCCAGCGAGGTGAAGATGCGGGCCGCCAGCAGGATGCCGTAGGTAGGAGCGAGCGCTGCGGCGGCGTTGCCGGCGATGAAGAGCACCATGAGCAGCGAGAGCAGCAGCTTTTTGGGAAATCGTGCCGTGGCGAGCGCCAGCACCGGCGCGCCGATGCCGACGCCGAGCGCGTAGCCCGTAATCAGGTTGCCCGCCTTCGGCACGCTGACGCCGAGATCGGCCGCGACTTCGGGCAGCAGGCCCATGATGACGAATTCCGTCATGCCGATGGCGAAGGCCCCGGCCGTGAGGGAGTAGAGGGAGAGCGGGAACCGTTCCTTGCCGCCGCGAGGCAGCGAAGCATCGGCTGACTGGACATGTTGCATGGATGTGCGTCCTTCTTTCTGGATGAGTGTGGAAGCCGGATGAAGCTTGCTTTTTGATATCAGCTTCCGACAGTATAGCAGATTCCGATGCGCTGAAAAGGCCCGATCGGCCGCCGCGAAAAAAGCAAGCGCTTGCTTGGACGATCGGCGGCGGTCAGACTAAAAGCCGGGCTCATCTAATCGAGGAGCGCCGGCTTTTGAGGATTGCGCAGGAAGTCGAACATGAGCGCGAGCTGGACGGGCGTATTGCGTCCGAGCGACAGCGGAGGAAGCTCGCTCTCGCCGAAAAAGGCGGCCTCGCTCGTCTCCACGCCTCCGCCCGCCTCGCCGCCGATAATTTCGCAAAGAATGAACAGCTTATAGATATGGCGGGCATCCGGAGGATGGTCCTGCTTGAGCCGGTCCAGCACGGCGAGCAGGCGGACCGCCCGCGTCTCGAAGCCGCTCTCCTCGCGGATTTCCTTGACGACGTTCTCCTTCGGGGACAGGCCGATCTCGGCCCAGCCGCCCGGCAGGCACCAGCGGCCGTCGGACTTCTCGCGGACGAGCAGCAGCTTGCCTTCTCGGAACACGACGCCGCGCACGTCGACCTTCGGCGTCGCGTGCCCCTCCTCGGAGGCGAAGCTCAGCTCGATGTCCGCCTCGCCCGCGCCGGTATGCTCGCTCATAATCCTTACGCTCAGCGCCCGCAGCTGCTCGAAGCGCTCCACATCGTAGACATCCCTGCCATAGGCAAGGCCGGTTTGCGCGATCGCCTGCATCTCTCTTGCCCAGGACAGCCATTTCGGCTCCATTGGCGGCCGCCTCCTTTTCACGGACCGGCGCATCGCCGGGCCCTACTCTCCCGGTTTATTCCAGCCGCAGAGGACAATTCCTGCCTCGTTCGACGACCCGGCGTACGAAACGACAAATGTCCATATGCGAAAGCGTTTTGCTCATGGACGAAGCAGCTCGGAAAGACCGATAATGAGAAGGCTGAGGGCAGCTCTTCTCTTTTGACCGAAGATGGACTTGCCCGGAATTTATCGAGGAAGGAAGATGTCCGATGAAGGCCGCGATCCATTACGACGCCGACCGCCGTTTGTTCCATCTGCAGGGGGGCGCGGTCAGCTATGTCGTTGAACTCATAGAAGGCAGCTATCCCGCTCATGTCTACTGGGGGCCGAGGCTCGCAGCCGCGTCCCCGCAGCTCGGAACGGCGTTCCGGGAACGTCCCTCGTTCTCCCCGACCTTGCTGCAGGCGCGTCCCGTGCTGACGCTCGATACGCTGCCGCAGGAATACCCGGCGCATGGCGCGGGCGACTTCCGCGCGCCGGCCTATGAGGCGCGGCTCGCCGACGGCACCTCCGTGACGGAAGCCGTCTATGAAAGCCACCGCATCCTCGGCGGCAAGCCCGCGCTGGCGGGATTGCCGGCCGTTTACGTTGAGTCGGAGGACGAGGCGCTCACGCTCGAGCTGACGCTGCGCGATGCGTACAGCGGGCTCGCCGTCATCCTTTCCTATACCGTGTTCGCGGAGCATGCCGCGGTCGCCAGGTCGGTCCGCTTCGCGAACGGAGGCAGCGAGCCGCTGGAGCTGGAGGCGGCGCTGAGCGCCAGCATCGACTTCAAGACGTCGGACTACGACTTCCTGCATCTGGATGGACGCTGGGCGATGGAGCGGGGCATCAGCCGCTCTCCGCTGCAGCCGGGCACCCAGTCGATCGGCAGCCGCCGGGGCTCGAGCAGCCATAACCACAATCCGTTCTTCGCGCTGCTCGGCCGTCGGGCCGACGAGGAGCAGGGCGACGCGTACGGCTTCAGCCTCGTCTACAGCGGCAGCTTCCTCGGCCGCGTCGAGACGGAGCAGTACGGCATGTCGCGCGCTCAGATCGGCATCCATCCGGACGGCTTCTCCTGGCGGCTCGAGCCGGGAGCGGAGTTCCAGGCGCCGGAATGCGTGCTCGTCTACTCCGCCGAAGGACTCGGCGGCATGTCGCGCGCGTATCATCGGCTGTACCGCTCCCGCCTGTGCCGGGGAACGTTCCGTGACCGCGAGCGTCCGGTGCTCATCAACAACTGGGAGGCGACGTATTTCAACTTCACGGCCGACAAGATCGCCGCGATCGCTCGCGAGGGCGGCAAGCTCGGCATCGAGCTGTTCGTCCTCGACGACGGCTGGTTCGGCCGGCGCGACCGGGACGACAGCTCGCTCGGCGATTGGAAGGTCGACCTGAACAAGCTGCCGGAAGGGCTCGGAGATCTCGCCGAGCGCGTGCGCGCGGAAGGGCTGCAGTTCGGCCTGTGGTTCGAGCCGGAAATGGTCTCGCCCGACAGCGACCTTTACCGCCAGCATCCGGACTGGTGCCTGCATGTTCCGGGCCGCCGCCGCAGCGAAGGGCGCCGGCAGCTGATCCTCGACTTCTCCCGCGAGGAAGTCGCCGATGCGATCGCCGAGCAGATCGAAAGCGTGCTGGCAAGCGCGCCGATCACCTACGTCAAATGGGACATGAACCGCAACATGACGGAGATCGGCTCCGCCGCGCTGCCGCCGGAACGCCAGCGCGAGACGGCGCATCGCTACATGCTCGGCCTGTACCGCGTGCTGGACCGGATTACGGCCAAGTTCCCGCATGTGCTGTTCGAAAGCTGCTCCGGCGGCGGCGGCCGCTTCGATCCCGGCATGCTCTATTACATGCCGCAGACGTGGACGAGCGACAATACCGATGCCGTCAGCCGCTTGCGCATCCAGTACGGCACGAGCGTCGTCTATCCGATCAGCTCGATGGGCGCCCATATTTCCGCCGTGCCGAACCACCAGGTCGGCCGCGTGACGAGCCTCAAGATGCGCGGAGACGTCGCGATGAGCGGCAATTTCGGCTATGAGCTGGACTTGACCAAGTTCAGCGAGGAAGAAGCCGCGCTCGCAGCGGCCCAGGTCGCCTTCTACAAGGATATCCGGAGCCTGGTGCAGTTCGGCGATCTGTACCGCCTGCTGAGTCCTTTCGAAGGAGAGGACGCCGCCTGGATGATCGTCTCGCCGGACCGCCGCGAAGCGATCGCGTTCCATTTCCGCGTGCTGGCCCAGCCTAACCCGCCGATCGGCTGGCTGAAGCTGCGCGGGCTCGACCCTGCGCTCGAGTACGAGGCGGTCGAGATCGACCTGGCCAGCCCCGGCGCAGGCGAGTCCTTCCGCGTCGGCGGCGATGTCCTGATGCATGCCGGTCTCGCGCTTGCGGACCGCCCGGGCGACTTCCAAAGCCTCGTCTGGCGGCTGCGCGCATAGGGCAGGCTCCGAGGTCCCGACTCCGGACTCGCGGCTTCCGACGCCCAAGCTCCCGGCGTCTCGTCTCTCAGAGTCCAGGCTCCTGCCACCCGAGCCCCCGACTCCCCCGACACCTATTCTGACCGTCCCGTTTCACCGCTCCGCGCTTCGGGTAATGACCCGTATACATGGCGCGGAGGAGCGGACTTCTCCGAACCGGCAGCATGCCGGGCAAGCAGCCTTCAACCGCTGCCTGCCCCGCGGCTGTCGGTTTGTTTTTGGATGCGGCGACGGAAGGAAACAGAGGATGGACGTGGAATTATAATCCAGAACAGTTATTTATTTGTCGATTTTTGTTATGCCTAATGTCGATTGATACTGACAGACGGCGAAACGAGTCGAAACCAATCGTTCGGGAGGGGAATCGGAAATGGTCATCCAAGTGGGAAGAGGAGGCTCGGCTCATGTGCCGGATGCGGAGGCCGGAGCTCTGGCGGGGCTCGTCGCGGATCGAATGACGCGGGAGGCGCTGCCGTTCGGGCCGGCGAGGCCGGCGGCTCGGTCGCTGGCGGGCTCGGGAGGACTGCTGCTCGGCGACCGCGAGGCGGAGAGCCATCCGCTGGCGTCGCTGCAGGAGGCGCTTTGCCGGCTGCTCGGCGAAGACTTCGACATGCAGGCGAGCGACAGCTACGGCCTGCTCGAAGACGACATGCCGGCCGACCAGTCGCTGATCGTCGCCTGCAGCGATCGCTGGGAGCGGCCGCTGTCCGATCGGCAGGCAGCCGGCCTCGTCCGGTTCGTCGAGCACGGGGGCGGGCTCGTGCTGCTCCATTGCGGAATTTCGCTCGCCTCTCATCCGCTGCTGGAGCATCTCGCGGGCGCGCGCTGCGAGGAGCATCCAGAAGGGCGCTTGCTCAGCTTCGATCCAGTCGTCGGCAAGGCGGGGGTGCATCCGGCCGTCCAGGACCTCGAGCCGTTCGAGCTGACCGACGAGCCGTACCGGTACTCGTTCCGGCCGTCGATGGACCGCGAGGTCATCCTCGAGTACGTGCTGGGCGGAGTGCGCCGTCCTGCCGCCTGGGCGCATCGGGTCGGCCGGGGCCGCGTCGTATCCATCATGCCGGGCCATAGCTCCGACTCGCTGCGGCATCCGCAGCTGCAGCGGCTGATCCGCCGCAGCTCGCTGTGGGCGGCTGGGCGGATCTGATTCGCCGGAATCGTCCGCGAAGTTCGCAAACATTGCTCCAGCGGCTTCTCCAGCCGCTGGAGCTAATTTTTTTCAGCGCCCTTCGATTTCTCTATCACGATAAGAAAGTTCGGTGTCGATACCTATACTACTGCACGAAAGTGCAATCGACTATCGACAAAAGCGAGGGCTCATCATGGCTTCAACACCATCCGGCATCAACCGTCAAAACCAGTCTCCCTTAATCGGCAAGCTGTTCCAGCGAGGAGCGGGGCAAGCGGCCGGCGAGGCCGACCACGCCTACCTGGAGCTGCGCAAGCGAAACCAGACGGTGCTGGCCATCGTCAGCTCGAACGTCCTGCTGCTGGGCGCAATGATGATCGCCTTCAGCTCGACCTTGGAGTTCACCCTCAAGATGCTGCTGCCTACGGCCGTCGGCATGGCGCTGCTCTGGGGGGCGCATGCGCTGCGCGTGCTGGAGAGGGCGATCCCGATCGCCGTGCTCATGCTGGTCGGCTACTTGGCGGCGACGGGCATCCAGGACAGTCCCGACGATCCGCTGAACGCGCTGAGCGCCTTCTACCTGATGGCCATCGGCATCATGTACAACAGCCGGCTGTCGCTCGCCTACGGCACGCTGAGCGGGATATTCATCATTTTGTACAAATATCTGGCTTTCCCCGCGGCTGATTCGGCTGGCGAGTCCCATCTGGTCTACTTCCTGTTCTACTTCGTGCTGGCGGCGGTCACGATGATCGCCCAGTCGGAGATCGGCCGCTCGATCTTCCGGCGCGCGCTCGGCCTCCAGGAAGCGGCCCAGCAGCAGCTGCTCAAGGAGCAGGAGCGCGAGCGGATGACGCTTGAGACGGTCAAGACGTTGTCGGACAGCATGGGCCGCATCCGCGAGAACGGCCGCGAGAACGACGCCTCCTTCCAGGAAATGAACACCGCGTTCCAGGAGCTGACGTCCGGCGTCACGACCCAGGCCGAGACGATGGGAGAAATCTCCTCGCGGGTGAGCGAGTCGATGCACCAGATGGAGCGGATGATGGGCACGCTCGGCTCGATGGTCGGCCAGATCGAGGTGACGGGCGGCTCGTCCGCCGAGGGCGCGCGCATCGTCGGCGAGCTTAGCCGCACGATCGGCGAGTTCCGGGCAAGCATGGAGGAGCTGCAGGAGAGGTTCGACGGGCTGAACGAGACGATCCGGGGCATCCTGCCGTTCACGGCCTCGATCCAGGACATCGCCCGCCAAACGAACCTGCTGTCGCTCAACGCCAGCATCGAGGCGGCGCGCGCCGGCGAGCATGGAGCGGGCTTCGGCGTCGTGGCGGCCGAGATCCGCAAGCTGGCGATGACGGCCGGCGATACGGCCGACCGGATGACCGGCAGCCTCGAGGAGGCCGCCGTCCGTACGGAGCAGTCTCGCGAGGCGATGCGCGAGAACGTGCTGCGCATGGAGGAGAGCCTCGGCCATGTGGAGGCGACCAGCGCCGCGTTCGACGGCATCCGCCAGTCCGTCGAGTCGCTGCAGTCGGATGCGGCGCGGATCGGCGTGGAGATGGACGCGGTCAGCGCCTCGAGCGGAGATGTCGAGGAGCGGGTGAGCGACTTCGCCGCGGTCGTGCAGCAGTCGTCGGCGACGCTCGAGGAGCTGCTGGCTACGGTCGAGACGCTCGTCCGCCAAAACACGCAGCTGCAGTCGAGGATCGAAGAGTCCGAGGCGGCGCTTCGCCAGCTGTCGGCAGCAGGCTGACGCCTGGTGCCGTCCGCTGCCGGGCATGTCGAGCCGGCAGCGTCGATTCCATGAACGCGACAGAGGGTGTCCCGAAAGCCTTGGCTTAGGGACACCCTCTTTATAAATGGGTTAAACACAAAAAAATCTTCCTCTGGCAAGATGCAGGCATCACCCCGTCATCGGCCAAAGAGGAAGATTTTTTGTGCATCCAATCGGCCGGCGCGGGCCATCCAAGGTCCAAATGTGCCTTGGATCCGGCCCGCCGGCCGGGAACCGGACCAACCAAGGCAGAAATATGCCTTGGATCCGGCCCGCCGGCCGGGAACCGGACCAACCAAGGCAGAAATGTGCCTTGGATCCGGCCCGCCGGCCGGGAACCGGACCAACCAAGGCAGAAATGTGCCTTGGATTCGGCCCGCCGGCCGGGAACCGGACTTTTTTTGCGATCGGGATGGGAATCTGCGGCTCTCCCGGCTCCCCGGCTAAACAATCAATAGCCGTCGGTGCGGTGGCCGGAACGGTCGGCCAGCTCCTGGCCCTGGCGCATCGACTCGTTGCCGAGATGCTCCGGCGCCGCCGCTTCGGCGCGGGCGAGCGCCTCGGCGACGCGCTTGCCGTAGTCGGCGTCGGCTTCCTTGAAGTAGCCGATCATCTTGTCGCGGACGACCGGACGGCACATCTTGAGCGCATCGACGAGGTTTTTGACCAGCTCGTCCCGCTCCCACGGCTCGAACTTGCGATACGTATCCCCCGCCTGGCCGAAATCGTTCGTCCGTCCGATCTTCTCGCGCACGAGCCTCGCATCGTACGCCGGCTCGTGCTCGGCGCCGGACGGACGGGCTTCCGTCAGCCCGCCCAGGCTGGACGGCTCGTAGTTGACATGCGGGTTCTGCCCGGGCGCGAGGTCGACTTTGTATTCCATTTGGCCGTCGCGCTGGTTCGTGGCGACCGGAGCCTTCGGCGCGTTGATCGGCAGCTGCAGGTAGTTCGTGCCGACGCGGTAGCGCTGCGTGTCCGAGTAGGAGAAGGTGCGGCCCTGCAGCAGCTTGTCGTCGGAGAAGTCCAGGCCGTCGACGAGCACGCCGGTGCCGAACGCCGCCTGCTCAACCTCGGCGAAGTAGTTTTCCGGATTGCGGTTCAGCGTCATCTTGCCGACCGGCAGGAACGGGAACTTTTCCTGCGGCCACAGCTTCGTCGGGTCGAGCGGATCGAAGTCGAGCTCGGGATGCTCGTCGTCCTCGAGAATCTGCACGTTCAGCTCCCACTCCGGATAGTCGCCGCGGTCGATCGCCTCGTACAGGTCCTGCGTCGCATGGCTCGTATTTTTCGCCTGGATCGCCTCGGCCTCGTCCTGCGTCAGGTTTTTGATCCCCTGCTTCAGCGGCTCCCAGTGGTACTTCACGAGATGGCCGACGCCATCCTGGTTGACCCACTTGTACGTATTCACGCCCGAGCCCTGCATCTGCCGGTAGTTGGCCGGGATGCCCCAGGGGGAGAACAGGAACGTCACCATATGCGTCGCTTCCGGCGAGTTGGAGAGGAAGTCGAACATGCGCTCCGGATCGTTCAGGTTCGTCACCGGATCGGGCTTGAACGAATGCACCATGTCGGGGAACTTGAGCGGGTCGCGAATGAAAAAGATCTTGAGGTTGTTGCCGACGAGATCCCAGTTGCCGTCCTCGGTGTAGAACTTGACGGCAAAGCCGCGCGGATCGCGCAGCGTCTCCGGCGAATGTCCGCCGTGCACGACCGTGGAGAAGCGGACGAATACCGGCGTCTGCTTGCCTTTTTCCTGGAACAGCTTGGCCCGCGTGTACTTGGAGACCGGCTCGCTGCCGACAGTGCCGTAGGCCTCGAAGACGCCGTAGGCGCCTGCTCCGCGCGCATGCACGACGCGCTCCGGCACGCGCTCGCGGTCGAAATGCGAGATCTTTTCGATGAAATGGTAGTTCTCCAAGGTCGACGGACCGCGGTCTCCGACCGTGCGGATGTTCTGGTTGTCCGTAATCGGGTGGCCCTGCCGGTTCGTCAGCGTCCGATCGGCTTCGCTGCCCTGCTTGTTCGGGTCCAAATGGCCCACATCCTTTCTTTGCCTGTTTGCTCCCGGTTTATTTTGGCAAAGAAAGGTTAATTTATGCGAGCGGGATCAAAATGGCGGCTGGCTCGATTTGGTGTGGACATGCCATGCGTTTTTCGATAAATTTGTATTCTGTATTTTGTATTTTACTTAGCGAACGGTCGGAGGACATCATGATGGACAAACAACCAAAGGAAACCGCTTTGGGACAAAGCAAAAAAGCCGAGCGCTTCACGTCGTCCGGCTTCATCCTGGCGGCGATCGGTAGCTCGGTCGGGCTCGGAAACATGTGGAAATTCCCGTATATTACAGGCTTGTATGGGGGAGCGGCGTTTTTCCTGCTGTTCATCGTCTGCCTGATCCTCGTCGGGCTGCCGGTGCTGCTCGCCGAGATGACGATCGGCCGGGGCGGACGCGGCAACGCCGCCAGCTCCTTTTACAACCTGACCGGCAACAAGCAGTGGAAATGGTTCGGCTTCATGTCCGTCGTGACGGCGTTCCTGATCATCTCCTACTATGGCGTCGTCGCCGGCTGGACGCTCCAGTACACGGTCGACTCCGTCATCGGCTCGCTCGGCAAGGGCACGAACTTCGACCAGCACTTCATCGACTTCGCGGCAGGCGGCTGGCCTGTGTTCTGGCAGCTCGTCGTCATGATCGTCTGCGGCATCATCGTTGGCAAGGGCATCTCGGGCGGGATCGAGAAGTTCAACAAGATCCTCATCCCCGGCTTCCTGATCATCCTGCTCGTGCTGATGGTCCGCGCGCTGACGCTGCCGGGAGCGGCGGAGGGCGTCGACTTCTTCCTGAAGCCCGACTTCTCCGTGCTGACCGGCGAGTCGGCGCTGATCGCGCTCGGCCATGCGTTCTTCTCGCTGTCGCTCGGCATGGGCTGCATGCTCACCTACGGCTCCTACGTGCAAAAGGAGCAGTCGCTCGGCAAGGCGACCGTCGCGATCGGCGTCGGCGACCTCGGCTACGCGCTGATCGCGGGCCTGATCATCTTCCCGACGATCTTCTCCTACGGCATCGAGCCGCAGAAAGGCGTAGGCTTGGCCTTCATGGCGCTGCCCGCCTCGTTCTCGCAGATGCCGCTCGGCTCGTTGTTCGGCGGCCTGTTCTTCCTGCTGCTGGCGATCGCGGCGCTCACCTCGGCCGTCTCGATCCTCGAGGTGCCGGTCGCCTATGCGATGCACTATTGGAAATGGTCGCGCCGCAAGGCGGCGGCGATCATCGCCGCGGTCAGCTTCCTGCTCGGCGTTCCCGCCGGGCTGTCCGTCGCCGGTCCGCTCAGCGGCTGGACGCCCTTCGGCAAGTCGATCTTCGACTGGTTCGACTTCACGACCGCCTATGTGCTCATGCCGCTCGGCGGACTCGCCGTGACGCTGTTCACCGGCTACGCATGGAAGCGCGCCGGCGAAGAAGCCGGCCTGACCGGCTTCTGGTACCGGGCCTGGATGTTCTGCCTGCGTTATGTCGCGCCGCTGCTCATCCTGGCGGTGCTCCTGTATTCGATCTTCGTCAAGCCGGTCTGAGCCGGTTCAAATGCCAAAAAGCGGCTTCGCTCCTGTCCGGTCCGGACAGGCGGCGAAGCCGCTTTATTTTCGGCTGCGGAGCGAAGAGGCGCCGCGGGCGGTGCCGCCGCTCGGGGAGCGCGTTTACGCCTCGCCGGCCTTGACGCGGGCGAGGAAGCCTTCCGCGGCTTGCCAGGCCGCTCCGCGCACGGCCGAGCCGTCGCCGAGCTCGGCGAAACGGACCCGCGCCTGGCGGCGGTGGAACGGCAGCGCGCGCGCCTGCACCTCGCGCTGCACGGCCGGCTCCAGCCAGCGGGCCGCCATGCTGAGGCGGCTGCCGATGAGCACGGCCTCGGGATTGAACACGTTGATGATCGTGGCGATGCCGATGCCGAGGTACGAGCCGATCTCGTCCCAGATGCGCAGCGCCTCGGAATGTCCCTGCTCGGCAAGCTGCACGAGCTCCTCGAGGCTGCCGCAGCCGATCGCGGCGGCGGACTCGAGCGCCGCCTGCTCGGAGGCGAAGCGCTCCCAGCAGCCGCGGTTGCCGCAGCGGCAGGCGGGACCGTCGAACTGGATGGACAGATGCCCGAGCTCGCCGGAGAAGCCGGACGCGCCGCGGTACAGCTGGCCGTCCAGCACGAGGCCGGTGCCGATGCCCATGCCCGCGCTCACATAGACGAGATGGCGGATGCCGGCGGCGGCTCCGAAGATGCGCTCGCCTTGGGCGCCGAAGTTGGCCTCGTTGTCGGCATGCACCGGCACGCCGAACCGCTCCTCCAGCCGGCGCGCGACCTCAGTCGGCTCCCAGTCCATATGCGGCGCGAGCAGCAGCGAGCCGGCGCCGTCGACGATGCCCGGCAGGCCGATGCCGATGCCGACGACGCCGTACGGCTGCGGAGGCTGCTTCGGCAGCAGCTCCTCGATGAAGCCGATCAGCTGCTCCATGACGCTGCGGCCGCCGGCGGCCTCCATCGGCCGCCGCAGCTCGGCCAGCACTTCGCCGCGCAGGTCGGCGCGCACGCCCATCAGATAGGTGGCGCCGACGTCGATGCCGATCGCGCAGCCGGCCGAGGCGCGGAACTCCAGCATGACGGGCTTGCGGCCGCCGCTTGAGGCGCCTTGGCCCGTCTCGGTCAGCAAGCCGCGGTCGAGCAGGTCCTGCACGAGCGACGATACGGTCGCCTTGTTGAGGCCGGTGCCGGCCGAGATCGCGGCGCGCGAGAGCGGCTCGCCCTTCAGCACGGCGTCGAGCGCGATGCCGGTATTGATGCGGCGGATGAGGGCGGGATCGCCGGTCGTCGTTGATTTCATTGCGGTCTCCTTCGGGTCGAAGCGGCTGCAGCCGCTTTTCGTTCTGCACACTACGATACCATGTCCTCGAAAGCATAACATAAAAAACTTGGTTTGTTTAGTAGACAAACGAAGTTAAGGGATGGTACTCTACGGATAGAACTCAGCATAACAGCGTTTACATTCTATCCACTTATTTTAGGGAGGCTATCATTCATGGCTTACTTCAACGGCATCAACCGCATTCAGTTCGAGGGCCGCGACACCGACAATCCGCTCGCGTTCCGCCACTACGATCCGAAGCAGGTCGTGCTCGGCAAGACGATGGAGGAGCATCTGCGCTTCGCCGCCGCTTACTGGCATACGTTCACGGCCGACGGCTCCGACCCGTTCGGCAAGGGCACGGCGGTGCGTCCGTGGGACCGCTTCAGCGGCATGGATCTGGCCAAGGCCCGCGTCGAGGCGAACTTCGAGTTCCTCGAGAAGCTCGATCTGCCGTTCTTCTGCTTCCATGACCGCGACATCGCTCCGGAAGGCGACACGCTGCAGGAAACGAACCGCAACCTCGACGAGATCGTCGCCCTGCTCAAGGACGGCATGAAGACGAGCGGCCGCCGCCTGCTGTGGAATACGGCCAACATGTTCTCGAACCCGCGCTTCACGCACGGAGCCGGAACCGCTCCGAGCGCGGACGTGTTCGCCTACGCCGCCGCCCAGGTCAAGAAAGGGCTCGAGGTCGGCAAGGAGCTCGGCGCCGAGAACTATGTGTTCTGGGGCGGCCGCGAGGGCTACGAGACGCTGCTGAACACCGACATGGGCTTCGAGCTCGACAACCTGGCCCGCCTGTACAAGATGGCGATCGACTATGCCCGCGAGATCGGCTTCGACGCGCAGTTCCTGATCGAGCCGAAGCCGAAGGAGCCGTCCAAGCATCAGTATGACTTCGATGCGGCGACGACGCTGGCATTCCTGCAAAAATACGGCCTGCAGGACCACTTCAAGCTGAACCTCGAAGCGAACCATGCGACGCTCGCCGGCCATACGTTCGAGCATGAGATCCGCGTCGCCGCGATCAACGGCGCGCTCGGCTCGCTGGACGCCAACCAGGGGGACCTGCTGCTCGGCTGGGATACCGACGAGTTCCCGACCGACCTGTATGCGACGACGCTTACGATGTACGAGGTGCTCAAGGCCGGCGGCCTCGGCCGCGGCGGCGTCAACTTCGACGCCAAGGTGCGCCGCGGCTCCTACGAGCTGGATGACCTGTTCCTCGGCCATATCGCCGGCATGGACAGCTTCGCCTGGGGCCTGAAGGCGGCCGCCAAGCTGATCGAGGACCGCGTCATCGACGGCATCGTCGAGGAGCGCTACGCCACGTTCAAGCAAGGCATCGGCGCCGACATCGTCAGCGGCAAGGCGACGCTCGCCTCGCTGGAGCAGTACGCGCTGCAGAACAATCCGATGAACAACCGCTCGGGCCGCCTGGAGCAGATCAAGGCGAAGCTCAACGAAGTGATCTACCGTGTCTGAGTTCGTCGTCGGCATCGACCTCGGCACGAGCGCGGTCAAGGCGCTGCTGGTCGGCAAGGACGGCCGCATCGCCGCCGAGGCTTCGCGCGAGTAT
Source organism: Paenibacillus pasadenensis (assembly GCF_002864175.1). Taxonomy (NCBI): domain Bacteria; kingdom Bacillati; phylum Bacillota; class Bacilli; order Caryophanales; family Paenibacillaceae; genus Paenibacillus; species Paenibacillus pasadenensis. The sequence continues at coordinate 1,291,140 of NZ_NFEZ01000004.1, forward strand.
CCGCTCTCCAGCCCGCGACCGGGCTGGAGCGAGCAGCGTCCGGAGGATTGGGTCGAGGCGACGCTGTCCGCTCTCGGCGAGCTGTCCGCCGCTCCCGGCCTGCCGCAGGGCTGGACGGTCGAGGGGATCAGCTTTTCCGGGCAGATGCACGGGCTCGTGCTGCTCGGCGACGAGCTGCAGCCGCTGCGTCCGGCGATTCTCTGGAACGATACCCGCACGACGGCCGAGTGCCGCGAGATCGAGCGCGCGCTCGGAACGCGGCTGCTCGACATCACCCGCAATCCGGCGCTCGAGGGCTTCACGCTGCCGAAGCTGCTGTGGGTGCGCAAGCATGAGCCGGAGACGTTCGCTCAGGGGCGCGTCTTCGTCCTGCCCAAGGACTATGTGCGGCTGCGCTTGACCGGCGAGCTGCATATGGATCTGTCCGACGCTGCCGGCACGCTGCTGCTCGACGTGCCGAACCAGCGCTGGAGCCCGGAAGTGCTCGCGGCGCTGGATCTCGGCGCGGAGCTGTGCCCGCCGCTCGTCGAGTCGACCGCGCAGACCGGCACGCTGCTGCCGGAGCTGGCGGAGCGCACGGGCCTCGCCGGTCCGCTGCGCGTCTATGCCGGCGGGGCGGACAATGCCTGCGGCGCGATCGGCGCCGGCATCCTGCAGGAGGGCGAGGCGCTGTGCAGCATCGGCACCTCGGGCGTGCTGCTCTCCTATGAGGGCGAGCAGGACCGCGATTATGGCGGCCGCGTCCATTTCTTCAACCACGGCGCGCCGGGCGCGTTCTACTCGATGGGCGTCACGCTTGGCGCAGGCTACTCGATGAGCTGGTTCAAGCGGCTCATGGGCGGCCTGGACTACGCCGAGCTGCTTGCCGGGACGGGCGATCTGCCGCCCGGCTCCGGCGGGCTGCTGTTCGCGCCGTATCTGGCGGGCGAGCGCACGCCGTATGCGGACGCCGACATCCGCGGCAGCTTCATCGGGCTCGACGGCGGCCATCGCCGCGAGCATCTGGCGCGGGCCGTCATGGAGGGCATCACGTTCTCGCTGAACGACACGCTGACGATCTACCGCGAGGCGGGACGCGACATCCGCTCGATCGTCTCGATCGGCGGAGGCGCGAAAAATCCCGACTGGCTGCAGATCCAGGCGGATCTGTTCGGCCTGCCGGTGACGGCGCTCGAGAACGAGCAAGGCCCCGGCCTCGGGGCGGCGATGCTGGCTGCGGCCGGCTGCGGCTGGTTCCCGGACCTGGCGTCCTGCGCGGCGGCATTCGTGCGGCGCGGCCGCACGTACGAGCCGCAGCCGGAGGCGGCGGCCGCGTACCGCGAGCTTTATCCGCTGTACCGGCAGGTGTACGAGGCGACGCGCTCGCTCAGCGCCGGCCTCGGCCGGTTCCGCGAGGGTCTGGCGCAGGGCTAGATCGTTGTCGGCGGCGGCTGGCCGCGGCTGGTGGATCTGCGGGCTGGCCGGGGCTGGCCGGCGGAGCTGCGCGATGGCCGCAGTTGGCCGGCGGAGCGTCGTATGCTGGCGCAGCGGCGTGCTGCTGCCTCGGTCGATTTGGATGAATGAACAAGCGGGAAGAAGACGGAAACCCTCCGTCTTCTTCCCGCTTTTTTGATGTCAGGGGGCGGCGGTCGGCAGCGGATCGAGGACCGAAATTGCCGCTCGTTCGGCGAATGATCGGTCAGCGGGCGGATCGAGGACCGGCAAGTCGGCGTCCGTGAAGGCTGCACCGGCGTGCGGTTCCGGACCGGGATAGGCTAACGATACAGAGGAGCGCTATTTTGCCTATAATCGTGCTTTCCTGCGGCTAACGATACGGAGAAACGCTATTTACTCAGTGAAGGAGCCAATACGCCTCATTTTGCGTCCATAGCGCTCGTGAGTATCGTTACATTTTCAAAATGCTCGGTTTTGGCCAGATAGCGTCGCGCAGTATCGTTAGTTCTCCAGCCATCCTCAACCGGGGCGAGTCAATGCCTGATGCCGCACCGACAGGTCAGGCGCTCGATGTCGGCGGCGGCGAAACAGCACCCAGCATCCTCGGCGCTACGCTGTTCCGCCGCTCCTCCGATCCGCTGCCCCTCGATTTGCCGCTCTTCTGACCTGCCGGTTCCATCGTTCCGCCGCTCCACCATTCAGCCGCTCCACCATTCAGCCGCTCATAAACTGGCGCGGGGATGGTTACCGTATGGAAGAACGGCCAAAAGCCGGTTCGATTCCGCTTCGAGCAGAGGAGACTAAAGCCATGACTGACCGCCGCTTGCTGTTCCGATTCCACGATGCGGAGTCCGCCTCCGTCGCGGCCGCTACGCTGCTGGAGCTCGGGTATGACGCCGCTGCGCAAGGCGCGCAGGAGGTCGGGCTGTCGCTGCGCGGCAGCGACCTGACGTCGGCGCTGGAGATCGCTTTCGCCCACGGGGGCGAGCTGGACGTGCAGGAGCAGGACGTCATTCCGATCCCGGCCCATCTCGTCAACGAGGATCTTGTCGCTTGGGAGGAGGGCTTCGGCTATGACGGCGCTTCGACCGGCATCTCGACCGGCGCCTCGGACGGAAGCGATCTGCGCAACCGCGACGAAGCGACCGAGGGAGAGTCGGCCTTCCCGGAGCAGGAAGGCTCGCTCAGCTATTTCTCGGGCGACGTGCACGGCTGAAGCGAAGCAAGCCATCGCCGCTAGCAAAAACGGGTCGAGGGCGCATCTGCGCCGCTCGACCCGTTCGTTTTTTAGCGGAGCGGAATCATTCCGATCGGCTCCGCTGCGCCTCGGCGCGGTCCTCCAACGCCTGGAGGGCGGCGCTCAGGCCGGCATGGCGGCCGGTCGTGAACGCAGACGTGATGTTGTAGCCTCCGGTGAAGCCGTGCAGGTCCAGCACCTCCCCGCAGAAATAAAGGCCGTGCACGAGCTTGGAGCCCATCGTTTTCGGATGGATCTCCTTCAGGTTGACGCCGCCGCCCGTGACGAACGCTTCCTCGATGGACAGCGTGCCGTTCACGAGGATGGGCAGCGCTTTGAGCAGCCGCGCGTAGTCCTGCAGCAGCGAGCGGTTCAGGTTGTCGTACGTGACGGCCGGGTCGATCCCGGAGCGCTCCAGCGAAAACTCCGCCATCCGCTCCTGCATGAGCGGCGGCAGCACGTTCTTGAACGCCTTGCGCGGCTCGGCCGCGGCGAGCGCCAGCAGCTCGCCGTACAGCTCGTCCGCCGAGCGGTCGGGGAACAGGTCGGCGGTGATCCGGACTTCCGGAGCGCCGCTTTTTTTGCGCTCCTTGACGACGAATTGGCTGCATCGCAGCGCGGCCGGGCCGGACAGGCCGAAGTGGGTGAAGATCATGTCGCCCTCCTGCTCGGTGAGGCGCTTGTCCTTGGCGCTCCACACCGTCAGGACGACGCCGCGGAGCGACAGCCCCTGCAGCCGGCGATCGCGGATGAAAGGCTCGGCCGACGTCAGCGGCACCTCGGTCGGATACAGCTCCGTCACCGAATGGCCAGCGGCCTCCGCCCAAGGGTAGGCGTCTCCGGTCGAGCCGGTGTGGGGCACCGACTTGCCGCCGGTCGCCACGACGACCGCCGCGGAGCGCAGCTCCTGTCCGTCGCTCAGCCGGACGCCGCGGATGCGTCCATCCGCGATGAGCAGCCCGGCGGCCTTTTCGTTCAATCGCGTCTCGACGCCGCTCGATCGCACGGAGGCGACGAGCGCGTCGACGACGGTCTTGGCCTTGTCCGACACGGGAAACATGCGCCCGCGGTCCTCTTCCTTGAGCCGGATGCCGAGCGCCTCGAAAAAGCCGATGATCTCGCGGCTGCCGAACTCCGACAGCGCGCTGTGCAGGAACTTGCCGTTGCCCGGGATGTACCGGATCAGCTCTTGCGGCTCCTTGTTGTTGGTGACGTTGCAGCGTCCGCCTCCGGATATGGCCAGCTTGCGTCCGAGCTTGCTGCCCTTGTCGAGCAGCAGCACGCGCGCTCCCTCGCGGCCTGCGGCCGCGGCGGCCATCAGGCCGGACGGCCCTCCTCCGATGATGATGACGTCGAATCTATCCTTGCTTGCCATTCTTGACGCTTCTCTCCTTTTGAGACAATAGGCTACAATCAGTGTATCAAATGCGGAAGCAAAGCGAAAAGGAGCGGATGGCGATGCGGGAGCTGGCGCTTGAGGCGGAGGATGGGGCGAGGCTGCATGGATGGAGCCTGGAGCCGCAGGCGGAGGATGAGGCGAAGCGGAGTGGATGGAGCCAGGAGCCGCAGGCGGAGGAGGAGAGCCGGCCGCCGGAGCGGCAGGAGACGGACAGGCGGGCGGCATCGCCCGGTCGCCAGGAGCCTTCGGACGGCTCCAGGGGAACCGGAAAAAATCCAAGCCGCGCCGAGCGGCCGGAGCCGTTTCTCGCAGCGCCGAAGGCATCGCCCAGCCGCGTCAAGCCGCGGGCGGCGGTCTGCCTCGTACACGGCATGGGCGAGCATAGCGGCCGCTACGCCGAGCTCGCGCAGGCGCTGGCGGAGGCGGGCATCGCCGTGCTCGCCTACGACCAGCGCGGCCATGGGCGCTCTCCGGGGCCGCGCGGGCACGCGGACAGCATGGAGCGGCTGACGGCCGACGCGGCGCGGGCGGTGGCCGAGGCGGCGCGCCTGTGGCCGGATGCGCCGCTGTTCCTGTACGGGCACAGCATGGGCGGAGCGGTCGCGCTCGCGGCCGCTCTCGAGCGCGAGCTGCCGCTCGCGGGCCTCATTTTGACGAGCCCCTGGCTCCGCCTCGCCTCGCCGCCATCGCGCGTCTCCGAAGCGGCGGCGTCCTGGATCGGCCGCCTCCGGCCGACCTTCGCCCTGCCGACCGGCATCAAGCAGCGGGACCTGTATCGCCCTGGAGTCCATGCGGTGGCGGGCAGCGTCATGGATCGGCTCTGCCATACCCGGATCAGTGTCTCGATGTACCGGGCGGTGACGGCCGCCGGAAAGCGCGCGCTCTCCGACGCCGGCAGGCTGGCCGTGCCGGCGCTGCTGCTGCACGGCACCGAGGATCGGGTGACATCGCTGCGGGCGAGCGAGGAGCTGGCGGACGCGCTCGGTCCGCGCTGTACCTTCCGGCGCTGGGAGAGGGGCTACCACGAGCTGCATCATGACGAGCGCCGGGAGGAAGTGATCGAGACGGTCAAGATGTGGATTTATGCAAACTCTTGATTGTCAAAATTCCCCTCCTGTGCTTTAATCGGAGTTATGCAAGACGGCTCGCAAAGGGGGGAACCTTCTGCGTCAATGTGGGAAAAATTGATACTGCAGGCCTTCGTCTCCTTGTTGCCCGTATTCCTCTATCAGCTATGGATGTATCGGCTGAACCAGGGCCGCAGCTCGATTCCTTTCTTCACCATCGCTTACGGAGCCTCGCTCGCGGCCTGCGTCCTGCTCACCGAGACGACCCGCTTCGGCTTCGACTTGAACCTGTGGTACATTCCTTTCCTCATGGGCTCCCTGTACGGCGGGGTGCCGGGACTGGCGACGATGTCCACGATCTATGCGGCGCTGCGGCTGCCGCAGCTCGACGACGGCGGGGAGACGCTCGGCTTCGTCCTGTTCCTGCTGATCGCCGTGCCGGTGCTGCTGCTGACGATCCGGCCGTTCCAGCTCGCGCGGCTCAAGGAAAAGTACAAGATCCTGCTCTTGCTGCTGACGGTCGGGGGAGCTTATCACGCGTTTCTTTATGCCGGCTATATCCGGCAGTTCGAGCCGGATCGCCTCGCCTCGGCCGCAGGCGATATCGCCGTCATCGCGTTCATCAGCTACATCGCCGTATCGCTGACGCTGTATACGATCCACCAGGTCATCCAGCATTACCAGCTGCAGCATCAGCTGCGGCGGATGTCTTCCAATTATACGAACGAGGTCCACAAGCTCCAGCAGTTCATCGACCAGATGGCGATGGGCACGATGGGGACGGTGCTCGTGGACGCGGACGGCAGGATCTCGCATCTCAACGACGCGGCGATCCGCCTCAGCGGCCAGGCGCTGAAGGGCCGCAGCAAGCTGGAGTTCGCCGGCATGCCGTACGAACGGTTCTTCCGCAGCCAGGAGCCGTTCAAGCAGCTGTTCGACGAAGCGATGAAGGGCAGCATGTCTCCGTCGACGATACTCGTCGAGGGCGAGCGCTCCTACCTGACGACGGCGTTCCCGATCCGCAACCTGCAGGCCGGCATCGTGACGGGAGCGGCGATGGTCGTGCAGGACGTCACCGAGCTGACCCAGCTCAGGGACGAGCTCGGACGGATGGAAAGGCTGAGCCTTGTCGGCCAGATGGCCGCCAGCATCACGCATGAGATCCGCAATCCGATGGCCGTCATCCGCGGCTTCGTGCAGCTGATGCGCGAGCGCAGCCCGGACAGCCAGCAGGAGTATTTCCGCATCGTCATCGACGAGCTGGACCGGGCGAACGCCATCATCAACGACTTCCTCTCGCTGGCGCAGAACCGCGTCATCTCCAAGGAGCAGGGCTCTCTCCACGACATCGTCCAGGAGCTGCTGCCGCTGCTGTGGGCCGACGCCAACCTGCGCGGACAGTCGATCGAGCTGAGCCTCGCCGACGAGATTCCGACGCTTGAGCTCAACGGCAAGGAAATCAAGCAGCTCGTCCTCAATCTGGCCCGCAACGGCATGGAGGCGATGGGGGAAAAAGGCGTGCTGCGGATCGCGACCCGCTTCAGCGGCTCGGCCGTGGAGCTGTCGGTGGAGGATGACGGAGAAGGCATCCCGCCGGACAAGCTCGCCCGCCTGTTCGAGCCGTTCTATACGACCAAGGCGCGCGGAACGGGCCTCGGCCTGCCGCTTTGCCTGAGCATCGCGGAGCGCCACAACGGCCGCATCGACGTCGATTCGGAGCCGGGCCGGGGCACCGTGTTCAAGGTCGTCTTCGACAGTCCCGTCCGGGACGGGCTCCGCCTGCGCGGGCCGGACGCCGGCTAGCTCCGCTCCGGGGCATAGTCCGCTGCCGCGAACGGCATACTAGCCCCATAGCGGCAGCAAGCGGCCGCGTCCATAACCGACAGGAGCTGAACGCATACGATGGCCAATCCGAGCAACGACTCCAAGGAGCAGCAAAAGCAGGAGCAGCAGGCGGGGCGCAAAACAGCCGCGCCGGGATCGCCCGGCTACGACAAGAAGCTGGACGGACCGAACCGTCCCTCGATCTGATGGCGGACGATCCCCGTCTGGATCCGTTCGAGATCGACTTCCTGCCCCGCTTCCGCAGCGGCAAAGGGCCGCGGGAGCCGTTCGTGAACCGGTACGGGGTGACGATCGGCGACCACGAATACGCCTCGCCGCAGTCGCCGCTCGAGCAGTGGTCGGAGGAGACCGATCCGGCTGTCATGGCCGGCGACGAGTGGGTGCATCCGTACAAGGACATCGGCTTCCAGACCGCGCAGAACCGCGCCTTGTTCGAGCAGGGAGAGGCGCCGGAGCCCGGTCCGCTCCAGCATCCCGAGCATTCGGCCGAAAGCGGCGTCAAGCCGCCGCAGGAGCCTTGAGCTTCGCCGCGCCGCCCGTTCCCGCGCAGGAATGAGGCGGCTTTTTTGGCGGCCGGCCGGACTGGCCGCCGCCGGCCGGCGCGGGCGGCGTTTCCCTGGCGCCGGCAATCGGGTATAATAGCGGGGATAATGCCAATTCCATTTCCCCGAAAGGTGTGGGTTTCAAATGTCGATGTCTTTTGAGCGATACATGTTTGATATGGTGCAGCCGATGAGGGACGAGCTGACGCGCCTCGGCATCCAGGAGCTGCGCACTCCGGAGGAGGTCGAGGAGAAGCTGCCGACGGCCAAGGGCACGGCGCTCGTCGTCGTCAACTCCGTCTGCGGCTGCGCCGCGGGACAATGCCGTCCAGGCGTCGCCGACGCGCTGGGCCATGACATCACGCCGGATCATCTGTACACAGTGTTCGCCGGCCAGGACAAGGAAGCGACGGCCAAAGCCCGCGAATACTTCGCGCCGTATCCGCCGTCCTCTCCTTCCATCGCGCTGATGAAGGACGGCGAGCTCGTGCACTTCATCGAGCGCCATCAGATCGAGAACCGCTCCGCGGCGGACATCTCGGCCGAGCTGACGAGCGCGTTCGACCGCTACTGCCGCTGATCGTCCCGCCGATTTTCGAAGGAGGAACAAAGCCATGAGCATGCAGCAGGAAATCATAGCCGCGCTCGGCGTCAAGCCGAGCATCGATCCGGAGCAGGAAATCCGCCGCAGGGTGGACTTCCTCAAGGAGTATGTCGTCGGCGCCGGCGCTTCGGGCCTGCTGATCGCGATCAGCGGCGGCATCGACAGCGCCGTGGCCGCCGGCCTGTGCAAGCGCGCGACGGACGAGCTGACGCAGGAGAAGGGCCGCGAGTACATGACGCTTGGCGTATTCCAGCCTTACGGCGAGCAGTCGGACATCGCGCACAGCTACGAGGTCGCCGAGGCGTTCGAGCTCAAGCACCGCGTCGAGACGAACATCGCCGAGGCGGTGGACGAGATCGCGCTCGAGGTCGAGCACGCCCTCAAGTCGATCGGCTTGTCCCGCCATGTGAACCGGGGCGTCAAGGGCAACATCAAGGCGCGCACGCGCATGGTGACCCAGTATGCGCTGGCCGGCGAGCTCAATCTGCTCGTCGTCGGCACGGACCACGCGTCCGAGGCGGTCACCGGCTTCTACACCAAATGGGGCGACGGAGCGGTCGACATCACTCCGCTCAGCACGCTCAACAAGCATCAGGTGCGCCAGCTGGCCGCCGCGCTCGGCGTGCCGCGGAGCGTCCAGGACAAGGCTCCGACGGCCGGCCTCTGGGAAGGCCAGACCGACGAGGGCGAGCTCGGCATCAAGTACGACGACAACAGCGCCTATCTGGAAGGCCGCGAGATTCCGGATGCCGCGCGCGAGCTGCTGGAGAAGCAGTACGTCAAGACGATGCACAAGCGCGCCCCGATCCCGGGCATCTGAGGCACGTCCGATGATCGCCGGCATCGGCCATGATCTATGCGACATCGGCCGCGTGGAGCGGATGCTCGCAGGCGAGGCCGGAGCGAAATTCCTCCGCCGCATTCTGACCGACGAGGAGCTGGAGCTTGCCGCCGGCCTTGCGGGGCGCAGGCTGGCGGAGTTCGCCGCCGGCCGCTTCGCCGCCAAGGAAGCGGCCGTCAAGGCGCTCGGCTGCGGCATCGGAGCGAGCGCCGGCTTCCGCGACGTCTCGATCCTGCGCGCGCCGTCGGGCAAGCCGGTCTGCCGGCTCTCCGCCCGCTCCGCGGCCGCCCTCGGGCTCGGCCCTTCGGCGGCGCTGCATGTCAGCATCACGCATGAGCGGCAGCTCGCTTCGGCTGTTGTCGTTCTGGAGACCTAATGAATACCTTCGATCCCTTGACCCTGGACGCTTCGGCGCCCAGGGTTTTTTCGCATCATTTGAACCAATTTAAGTCAATTAAATTAAAATTTATGGGATTCGACAGTTTTTTCATCGCCAACTTGCTAGGATTCATTTAATCCGATGCGAAAAAGGGGGAACTCTGCAGCACGGGGAAGATCTGACACCGACAGAGGAGGCAGCGATGAGGAGAAGGGAAGCAGGAATACGCGCGATACGCAAGCCGCTCAAGCCCTGGTGCACCGTCGACGACTTCGACAGGAACCCGGCGGACAAGCAGGAACGGGAGAGGCCCGGAGAACAGAAGGAAAAGACGGATTTGGGCCCGCATGCCAAGCATGCGGAGGCAATCCGGAAGCTGGCCGGAGAGATCGAGAAGCTGACGCTCGTCAAGCCGCATCTGTTCCTCTATGCGGATGAAGCGGGCGTCGTGCGCCATATCCAAGGCGAAAGCCGGCTGACGTCCCGGCTGGGGGAGGCCGGACTGCGCGCCGGGGCCAGCCTGGCGCGGGAGCAGGCGGGCCGCAATGCGGTAGCGCTGGCTATGGCGACCGGCCGGCTGTCCGTCGTCGAAGGGCTGGAGCATGACAAGCGGGCCTTCGGGGCGTTGTCCTGGATCTGCTCGCCGCTGCGGCGGGAGGCTCGGACCAGCGGATACGTGGCGCTCGGCAGCCCGCCGAGCGGCGAGCTTGCGTTCCGCGTGCCGCTGCTGCAGCAGCTGGCGCGCTCCGTAGAGGGGCGGACGGAGCGTGCGGCGTCCGATCCGGACACGGTCCAAAAGCGGCTGGAGGAGCATCGGCTGACCTTCCGCGAAATGCAGGTCGCCGGCGACTGGCTGGAGGGGCTGACCGTGGAGGAGATCGCGGAGCGGCTCGGCATTGCCGAGCAGACGGTGCGGACGTTCATCAAAAAAATATATGCAAAGACCGGCGTGAACCATAAAGGGGAGTTCTTCATCCGGTTTTTGAAGCGATAGGCTCTTGCCCCGCCTGGAAGCGCGGGCAATCGGCTCCTACAATACCCAATTTAGGGCATATGACGATGCGGCCGTTTTGACTATGATGGACGCAGTTTCCCCATCCTTTTACATCAGCAGGCAAGAGCCGCGCCCAAACGCGCGCGCAATCGGCCGAAATCGGCGGACATCCGCCTATCGGGAAGGAGCTGAAGGCTAGGCATGTTCATGCTGGACGAAATCGTAGCCCACAAGCGTGTAGAGCTGGAGCGCAAAAAAAGAGAGGCGAGCGCCGCGCGGCTGCGGGACAAGCTGGCTGCGGCGAGAGCGCCGCGGGATTTCCGAGGGGCGCTGAAGGCGCCGGGCATCTCGCTGATCGCCGAGATCAAGCGCAAGTCGCCGTCGAAGGGGGAATTCCGCGCGAAGTTCGAGCCGGAGCAGCTGGCGAGGGCGTATGAGGCGGGCGGAGCCAGCGCGATCTCGGTGCTGGCGGACGAGGCGTTTTTCGGCAACGGAGCGTCGGTCGTGGAGCAGGTGGCCAATCTCGGCGGGCTGTCGCTGCCGGTGATGTACAAGGACTTCATCGTGGACGAGTACCAGATCCTCGAGGCCCGCGCGGTCGGCGCGGACGCGGCGCTCGTCATCGTGCGCTCGGTGCCGGACGACCGGCAGCTGGCCGAGCTGCTCGCGCTGGCGGGAGAGCTGGGCATGGGCGTCATCGCGGAATGCTTCACGCCGGCCGACGCGGAGCGGGCGCTTGGCGCCGGAGCGAAAATCGTCGGCATCAACAACCGCGACCTGCAGACGTTCGAGGTGGACATCCGGCGGGCGGGCCAAATCCGGGCGCTGCTCGGGGAGGACATCGTCACCGTAAGCGAGAGCGGCATGCATTCTCGCTCTGATGCGTTGCAGGCGCAAAGCGACGGGTTCGACGCGATGCTCGTCGGCGAGGCGATTCTGAGCGCCGCCGATCCGGGCGAGGCGGTGCGCCGCTTCGTCGGACGAGAGGCGGAAGGCGGAGCGGCCGAAGAGGCTGCGGCAGGAAAGGAAGGAGTGGCGGGATGAACGAGTTCTACGGCCCGTTCGGCGGGGCATTCGTCGCGGAGACGCTGATTCGCAATCTGGAGGAGCTGAAGCGGGAGTATGCGGCCGTCCGCGAGGACGGGACGTTCCTTGCGCAGATCGACCGGCTGCTGCGGGAGTTCGTCGGCCGGCCGACGCCGATCACGCCGCTGGAGCGGCTGAGCGGAGAGCGGGGCGGAGCGCGCGTGTACCTCAAGCGGGAGGACTTGACCCATACCGGCGCGCACAAGATCAACAACGCGCTGGCGCAGGCGCTGCTGGCAAAGCGCATGGGCAAGAAGCGCATCGTCGCGGAGACCGGAGCGGGCCAGCACGGCGTCGCGGTCGCGACCGCCTGCTGCAAGCTGGGCCTCGAATGCGTCGTCTACATGGGCGCGGTCGATGCGGCCCGCCAGGCACCGAACGTGCAGCGCATGAAGCTGCTCGGAGCCGACCTGAGGCTCGTCACGCTCGGACAGCAGACGCTCAAGGACGCGATCAGCGAAGCGATCCGCGACTGGATCGCGAACGTCGACACGACGCATTACCTGCTCGGCTCGGCGGTCGGACCGCAGCCGTTTCCCGAGATCGTGCGCGACTTCCAGTCCGTCATCGGCCGCGAAGCCCGCGAGCAGCTGCTGCAGGCGGAGGGCCGGCTGCCGGACGCGGTCGTCGCCTGCGTCGGCGGCGGCAGCAACGCGATCGGCATCTTCAGCGGCTTCCTGAGCGACCCCGCGGTGCGCCTGATCGGCGTGCAGGCGGCCGGCGAGGGGCTGGAGTCGGGCAAGCACGCGGCTCCGCTCGTGCAGGGCACGCTCGGCATCATCCAGGGCAGCCTGACCTACATGCTGCAGGACGAGCACGGCGGCATCCGCGAGACGCACAGCATCGCGCCGGGCCTCGATTATCCGGGCGCTGGCCCGCAGCACAGCTACCTCAAGGACAGCGGCCGCGTGGAGTACACGTCGGCGACCGACCGCGAGGCGCTGGAGGCGTTCCGCTGCCTGTGCCGGACGGAGGGCATCCTGCCGGCGCTGGAGTCGGCCCATGCGGTGGCGCACGCGCTGAAGCTGGCGCCGTCGATGGAGCCGGGACAGATCGTGCTGGTCAACCTGTCGGGGCGCGGAGACAAGGATCTGAGCCAGGCCATCGAGGCGCTGGACAAGCTGGAGCTGGAAGGAGCGAGGGCATGAGCCGGATCGAAACGATGTTCAGCAGGCTGAAGGAGCGCGGCGAGAAGGCGCTCATCCCTTATCTGCCATGCGGCTACCCCGAGCCGGGAAGCACGCCGGGACTGATCCGCGCGATCGCGGATGCGGGCGCGGACATGATCGAGCTCGGCGTGCCTTATGCCGATCCGCTCGCCGACGGGCCGGTCATCCAGGAGGCGAGCCTGCAGGCGGTGCTTGGCGGCACCCGGCTGCGCGACTGCCTGGAGACGGTCGCCGGAATGCGGCGCGAGGGGCTGAAGCTGCCGGTCGCGCTGATGGGCTATGCGAATTCCTTTCTCGCCTACGGCCTGGAGAAGCTGGCCCATGACGCGGCGCTGGCCGGCGTGGACGGCTTCATCATCCCCGATCTGCCGTCGACGATGGCCGCGCCTTGGGTCGACGTGTTCCGTCCGCAAGGGCGGGACCTGATCTTCTTCATCGCGCCGACGACGACGCCGGAGCGGGCGCAGGCGGTGGTCGAGCAGGGCAGCGGCTTCCTCTACTGCATCTCGGTCGCCGGGGTGACCGGCGAGCGGGAGCGGATGCCGGAGGAGCTGGAGCGCTTCCTGGACGAGGTCCGCCGCCGGACGGAGCTGCCGCTCGCGGTCGGCTTCGGCATCTCCCATGCCGGCCATGTGGAGGAGGTCAGCCGCTACGCCGATGGGGCGATCGTCGGCAGCGCGCTCGTCAACCTGATCCGCCGCACGCCGGCGGATCAGGTCGAGGCCGAGGTCGGCCGATTCATCGGCGAGCTCAAGCAGGCGACCGGCAAGGCCCAGCATGTCTGAGCCGCTGCGGTCGCTGCTCGTCGGCTTCGGCCGCGCGGGCCGCGAGCTGCATCTGCCCTGCCTGCGCAAGGCGGCGGCACTGCCGTCGCTGCGGGGGCGCCTGCAAGGCCCGGTCGGCGTGCTCGATCCGGGGCTGACGGGGGAGGAGGCGGCTCCGCCGGACGCGGCGCTGCTGGCGGGCTGGCCGGAGGCGGCGCGCGACTACCCGCCGGAGCGGACGGTCGTGCATGTGTGCACGCCGCCGGGCCAGCATGCCGAGGCGGCGGAGCAGGCGGCGCGGCACGGCTACCGTCGGTTGATCGTCGAAAAGCCGCTGGCCGGCACGCTGGAGGAGGCGGATGCGATCCTGTCGCTGCAGCGGCGCTGCGGCCTCGATCTGCTCGTCGTGGCGAACTGGCTGTCCAGCGCGCTCTACAAGACGATCCGCCAGCGGATGGACAGCGGCCGCCTCGGAAGGCTGCGGAGCATCGACGCCTGCCAGAACAAGGCCCGCCTGTCCCGCAGCCTGCGGCAGCCGGGCCACGACAGCGCGTTCGACGTCGAGCTGCCGCATCTGGCCGCGCTGGCGCTCGCGCTCGGCGGCGAGGCGGCGCAGGTGACAGGCGCGGCGGCCGAGGACATGGTCGTCGGCGAGCGGCGGCTGCCGCTGCTCGGACGGGCCGAGCTGACGCTGCAGCATGCCGCAGGCGCCGTTTCCCGCATCCGCTCGGATCTCATGAGCCCGGTGCGGGAGCGCAGGCTCGAGCTGGAATTCGACGACGCGGCCGTGACCGGCTACTTCCCGGCCAGCGGCGACGACAGCTATTCCTGGCTCGAGGTGAGGAGCCGGGACGGACGGATCGTCGAGCAGCTATGGCTGGAGGACGATCCGCTGACGGCCGTGCTGGAGGAGTTCTATCTCTATTACGCCGGCATCGGATCGAGTCCGCTCAGCGGCGCCGCTTTCAACCGCGCGGTCATGAAGGTTCTGGAAGACGCCAAGGCGATTCCCGCCCGCGAGCGGCCGGCCCGTCCGGCAGCCGCCGGCGGCTGAGCAACGAAAAAGAGGCCAAGACGCCAGAGAGGGGCATCGATCATGAGCATTGCCTTTTATACGGGAGCGCGCTCCTTCGAGGAAGCGTGGCCCCGGCTGTCGGAGCGGCTGGACCGGGTCATCGACGGGGGCCAGTTCACGAACGGACCGGAGGTCGCGCGGCTCGAGCAGGCGCTGGAGCGCTATACGGGAGCTCGCCACGCGATTGCCGTCGGCAACGCGACCGACGCGCTCATCCTGCTGCTGCAGGCGGCCGGCATCGGCCCCGGCGACGAGGTGATCGTCCCGGGCTACTCCTTCTTCGCGACGGCATCCTGCGTCGCTCACGCCGGCGCGACCCCGGTGTTCTGCGACATCGATCCGGCCACCTACGCGATCGACCCGGCCGGGATCGAGGCCAGGATCACCGAGCGCACGCGGGCGATCATGCCGGTCCATCTGTTCACGCAGATGGCGGACATGCCGGCGATCCTCGACATCGCGCGGCGCCACGGACTGCAGGTGCTGGAGGACAGCGCCGAAGGGATCGGCATGTTCAGCGGCGGCGTGCATGCCGGGCTGCACGGACGCGGCGGCGTGCTGTCGTTCTTCCCGACGAAGACGCTGGGCGCGATCGGCGACGCCGGCATGATCCTGACGGACGACGCGGGACTGGCGGCCCGCGCCCGCCGGCTGCGCAGCCACGGACAGGAGGCCGGGCAGCCGTACATCCACCACGAGATCGGCTGGAACAGCCGCATGGACGACGTGCAGGCGGCGGTCATCGCCGTGCGCCTGGAGTCGCTGGCGGCGAACATCGCCCGCCGCGCCCATCTGGCCGCGCTGTACGACCGCGAGCTGGCGGCCGTGCCGCAGGTGTCGACGCCGGTCATCCAGGCCGGCTCGGAAGCGGCGAACGCCGTCTACTATGTGTATCTGATCGAAGCGGACGACCGCGACGGGCTCGTGGAGCATCTGACGGCGAGGGGCATCGGCACGGAGGTGTATTATCCGCTGCCGCTGCATCTGCAGCCGGCGTTCGCGGAGCTGGGCGGACGCCCGGGGCAGCTCCCGCATGCGGAGCGGGCTGCCGGACGCGCCGTCGGCCTGCCGATGTATCCCGATCTGACCGACGAGGAGGCGAGGCTCGTCTGCCGGGCCGTCCAGGAATTCTACGCGGAGGTGGCTGCACGATGAACGTGCCGTTCTTCAACTACAGCGCGCGGTTCGCGCCGGACAAGGACCTCATCAAGGAGCTGGTGTACCGCTCGGGGACGACCGACCAGTTCATCCTCAAGGAAGACGTGCGGCGGCTGGAGGAGGCGATCTGCGCCTATACCGGCGCGGCCCACGCGGTCGCGGCGGCGAACGGCACGTCGGCGCTCGTGCTGCTGCTGCGGACGATGGGCGCGGGTCCGGGCGTCGACGTGCTGACGCCGGCGTTCTCGTTCATCTCCACGGCGAGCGCGATCCGGCTGCTCGGGGCGAATCCGGTGTTCGTCGACGCCGATCCGCGCACCGGCATGATGGATCCGGCCGATCTCGAGCGGCGCGTCACGCCGCAGAGCCGGATCGTCATCCCGACGCATCTGTTCTCCGTCATGGCCGACATGGAGGCGATCCGCGCCGTCGCCCGAGAACGCGGGCTGCTCGTGCTGGAGGACAGCGCGGTCGCGCTCGGCGCCTCCCAGCGCGGCATTCCGGCCGGACGCCACGGCGACGCGGGGCTGTACTCCTTTTTCCCGGCCAAGCCGCTCGGCGGCATCGGCGACGGCGCGGTCATCGTGACCGACGACGAGGAGCTCGCCCGCGGCTGCCGCATGCTGCGCAACCACGGGCAGGACGGCGTCACCCGCTTCCTCCATCATCGGCTCGGCTACAACAGCCGGATGGACGAGGTGCTGGCCGGCTATCTGCTGCACAAGCTCGGCCGCATCGGGCAGCTGCTGGAGCGCCGCCGCGAGCTTGCGGCCCGCTATCACGAGGCGTTCGCAGGGCTGGACCCGAGGCTTCTCGTGACGGTGGACGATCACGAAAGCCGCATGTACTACACCTATGTCGTGCAGGCCGAGCGGCGCGACGAGCTGCGCGCGGAGCTGGAGCAGGCGGGCGTGGAGACGCAGGTGTACTATCCGGCGGCGCTGCCGCTGCAGCCGGCGTTCGCGGATCTCGGCGCCCGTCCGGGAGACTATCCCGGCGCCGAGCGGTTCGCGAGCCGCTCGCTGGCGCTGCCGCTCTATCCCGAGATGCCGGACGGCGACGTCGATGCCGTCATCCGGTCGGTCGTCTCGTTCCTGGCCCAGGAGCCGCAGCATGCTTGAGCGCGGCGGCATCGCCCTGTCGGGCATCGGCGACGAGGCGTCGTCCTCGCTGGAGGAGCAGGCGCGGGTCCATGCGGAGCTCGGCTGGACGGAGCTGGAGCTGCGCTCGGCGGACGGAGCCGCGTTCGCCGACTGGGACGACGCGCTGACCGGCAAGGCCCGGAGGCTGCTGTCGGGCGCGGGGCTGAAGGCCTCGATCGCCGACTCGCGCATCGGCAACTGGGAGCGGACGATCTCCACTCCGTACGAGCGGGAGCTGGAGGAGCTGGAGCGCTGCGCCGAGCGGCTGCTGCGGCTGGGCGGATGGGGCCTGAGGGTCATGTCCTGGCCGAACGACGGGCTGAGCGAGTCCGACTGGGAAAAAAGCGTGCTGGAGCGGATGGACCGGCTCGCCGAGCAGGCCGGCCGCTGCGGCGTCACGCTGCTGCATGAGAACTGCGCCGGATGGGCCGGCTGCGACCCCGAGCGGGCGCTGCGGCTCGTCGAGGCGGTGGGCCGCCCGTCGCTGCGCCTGCTGATGGATACCGGCAACGGCATCGCCTACCGCTACTCGGCGCCGGACTACCTGCGCCGGGCGCTGCCCTATGTCGAGCATGTGCATGTGAAGGACGGCCGGCTCGAGAACGGCAAGGCGATGTACACGCTGCCCGGACGCGGCGACGCCGGCGTAGCCGAATGCCTCGGCCTACTGCTGGACGCCGGCTATACGGGACTGCTCGCGATCGAGCCGCATCTGCATGTCGTGCCGCATCTGGGCGAGCGCGGCGGCGGCGCGGGCCAGCTGGAGGCGTACGCGGCGTACGGCCGCGAGCTGGAGCGGCTGCTCGCCGCGGTCCGGGCGGACGCCCGCTCCGAAGCGGCGGCCGCCGGGGAGGAGCCGGCGTGAGCGCGGCGAGGCTGTTCACGGACGAACATGCCGAGCTGCTGCTGGCGCTGCTGCGGCTCGACACCGTGTCGCCGCTCGAGTCGGACGCTCCCGGACGGCTGCCGGAGGCGCAGCAGGCGTACGCCGCGTTCGCGGCGCGGCGGACCGGAGCGGCGCAGCTGCTGCTCGCTCCGGCTCCGCCCGAGGCGCTGCGGCGGGACGGCGTGCCGCTGAGCGTGCTGCGGCAGGCGGAGCGGATGGGCGAGCAGGCGTTCCTCGCCGCCCAGCCGAACCTGCTGCTGCGCATCGGCCGGGAGCGGCCCCGGGAGGAGACGATCGCGTTCAACTTCCATATGGATACCGTCGCGGACGGCGGGCAGGAGATCGGCTTCGACGGCGTCCGCTTCTACGGCCGGGGCAGCGCCGACATGAAGGGCGCCGGCGTCGCGCTGCTCGCCGGCATCGAGGCGGCGCTGGCGGAGGACCCGGAGCTGGCGGAGCGCTGCTCGGTGCTCGTGCAGAGCGTCTGCGGCGAAGAGGGCGGCGCGATGGGCGTCTGCGGCACGCGGGAGCTGGCCGAGCTCGGGCATGTCGGCGCGCTGAACGTGTTCGCCGAGCCTTCGGGCGGCGTGTGGTTCGACCGTTCGACGACGTCGATGACGGCGCGGGTCGAGATGTTCGGAGAGGACGCGACCGACGACGCTCCGCAAGCGGGGCACAACGCGACGCTGCTGCTCGGGCAGGTCGGCGCGGCGCTGCTGCGCGGCCTGGCGGAGCCGGCGCGCGAGCTCGGCGGCAAGGTGTGCCTGGCCGGCCTCCATACGGGCGGGATGCACAACAAGGTGTACGGCACCGGCACGCTGCTGCTCAACATCGCTTATCCGTCGGCCTTTGCCGGTGAAAAGCTGCGCCTGCTGACGGAGCGGTGCGCGCGCGACGCGCTGCTGCGCTTCGCGGACGAATGGGCGGACGTGCCGGAGGCGCGCCGCACGGCCCGCGAAGCTACGCGGCTCTGCCGGCTGAGCTGGGTGAAGAGCGGCCTGCCGGTGCTGGACAACCGCCATCCTGCATGGGAGCGGCTGCTGAGCGGCCTCGGCTGGGAGCGCAATCCGGACGACCGGCCGGAACGCGCCTTCACCTGCGACGCGATGTGGATGATGGCCAAAGGCTGCTACACGGTCGTATACGGACCGGGCAGCCTGGAGGGGAACGGCGCGCATACGGCCCGCGAGAGCATGGAGCTCGCGGAGCTGGAGCGGTACGCCGGACAGATCAAGGAGCTGCTGCTCGCTTTCGCCCGCACGGCGCGCAGAAAGCGGCAGCTGGAGAGGACGGGAAGCGCATGACAAGCGTCAAAATCGTGCCGGCGCAGGAGCTGCGGCGGTTCGCGGAGGAGGCGTTCCGGGCCTGCGGAGCGCCCGAGGCGACGGCCCGGACAGCCGCAGAGGTGCTCTGCTACGCCGACGAGAACGGCTTCGACACGCATGGCGTCGCCAATCTCGAGCGCATCTACGTCGCGCGGCTGCTGGACGGCCGCATCGACCCCCAGGCGGAGTTCGAGCTGACGGCGGAGACGGCCTCGATCGCGGCGCTGGACGCCCGCGGCGGGCTCGGCCTGGCCGCCGGAGCCCGGGCGATGGAGCTCGCGATCGCCAAGGCGGCCGAGACGGGCATCGGCTGCGTCGCGGTGCGGCGCTCGTCGCATTTCGGCAGCGCGGGCTACTACACGCAGCAGGCGGTGCGCCGGGGCATGATCGGCATCGCCATGACGAACCTCGGCTCGCAGGCGATCGCCCGCCCTCCGGGCGGCTCGGCGGCGATGCTCGGCACGAACCCGATCGCCATGGGCGCGCCGGGAGAAGGGCATCCGCCGTTCCAGCTCGACATGAGCACGACGGTCGTCGCCACCGGCAAGATCAAGGCGGCGCTGCGCCGGGGCGAGCCGATCCCGGAGGGCTGGCTGGTCGACGACGAGGGCCGGCCGGTGACCGACCCGGCCGCCTACGAGGAAGGGCGCGGCCATCTGCAGCTGCTCGGCGGCGACCTGGCGACCGGCGGCGCCAAAGGCTTCGGCCTCGCTCTTATGGTCGACATCCTCTGCGGGGCGCTGTCCGGGGCGGAGATGGGGCCGCATGAGCGGCTGCTCTCGCCCGAAGGCCGGGAAGCCGGCGCGGAGGACGCGAATGTCGGACATTTCTTCCTGGCGATCGACCCGGCGCGCTTCCGCCCGGACGGAGGCTTCGAGCGCGAGATGGGCGGCATGCTCGGCGCCTTGCTCGCCTGTCCGCCGGCGCGCGAGGGCGGCCGGGTCGTCTATCCGGGCTTTCTGGAGGCGGCTCGGGCGAGCCGGGAGCAGGTGGAGCTGGACGCTGCGCTCGCGCGGCAGCTGGACGGGCTGGCCGAGCGGCTCGGACTGGTCCCGCCGCGCGAGCCGGCGGCGGCAGAGCGCGGCTGACGGTCGGAGCGCGGCCTGCATGGCCGGCGGACGGCGATTACGAATCTAACGGCTCGGCAGAAGAAGGAGGCGATCGGCAATGGCAAGGAAAGTCGGTTTGATCGGAATGGGCGTCATCTCGAAATTTTATGTGCATGCGATGCGGAATGAGGCCGGACTGCCGCAGCTGGCGGCTGTCTGCGACCTCAACCTCGAGCGCATCGCGGCCTTTCAGGAAGAAGGCCTGCATGCCTATCGGGATTACCGCGAGCTGCTGCGCCAGCAAAATCTCGACGCGGTCATCGTGAACGTCCCGAACGACAAGCATTACGAAATCTGCCGCGAGGCGATGCTGGCGGGCAAGCATGTATGCTGCGAGAAGCCGATGGCGCTGACGCTGCAGGAGGCCGGGGAGCTCGCCGCCTGGTCGCGCAGCACGGGCAAGACGTTGTTCACCGCGTTTCACCGCCGCTACAACGTGCATTTCCAGCAGGCGCTGGAGCGCATCTCCACGCGCGACGAGATCGCCTCGGTCGAGGCGCGCTACCTGGAAAAGATCGAGGAGCATGCCGGGGAGGACCGCTGGTACCTCGATCCGGCGCGCTGCGGCGGCGGCTGCATCGCCGACAACGGCCCGAACGTGTACGACACGCTCGCCTTTTTCCTCGGCCGGCTGGATGTCGTCTCGGCGGATATTTCCTGGACCGGCCAGGCCGACACGGAGGCGCGCGTGGAGCTCGTGTCGGAGACGGGCGTGCCGGTGTCGGTGCATCTGGACTGGGCGTACCCGCACGGCGAGAAGAAGGAAGTGCTCATCCGGCTGAAGGACGGCACGGAGCTGAACGTCGACATGCTGGCGGGCTTCGAGGCGTTCAAGTCGTCGCTGTACCACGAATACGCGGAGATTCTGCGCGACTTCGACGCCAAGATTGAGGCGGGCGGCTGCCACGGCGAGGACGGGCTGGACGCGGTGCGGCTCGTGCGCGACACGTACTTGGCGGAGACGGTCCGCTCGTGAGGCTCGCCGACAAGCGGATCGTGCGCGGCCGCATGGTGAAGCTGCTGCATCACAAGCGCATGGACCGCGGCATGCGGCTGATGGAGGAGCGCGCCCGCTGCATCCGGCAGGGCGACATCCATGAGCTGGTCACGACGACGCAGGCTTCGGCCGCGGCCGGCGACGCGATCGACCGCGTCGGCTTCCTCGGCTTTGCCGAATTCGAGGCCGGCGGCGTCATTCAGCGCGGCGACCGCCTCGTCGCGGGCGGACGGCTGCTCGGCGAGGTGCTCGGCTTCGACGATTGCCATTTTCCGAACCACTACAACATCCTGATCGCGGCCGACGAGCTGCTGGCGTCCGGCGATGTCTTGCTGGAGGTCGAGCAGGCGATACGATTCGAGCCGGGAGAAGAGATCGGCGATTGAAGGAGGAGAACCCCATATGGAGCTGCTTTCGAAGCTGGAGAGCCGGCAGGCGCGGATCGGAGTCGTCGGCATGGGATATGTCGGACTGCCGCTGGCGCTTGAGTTCGCCGGGGCGGGCTTCGCGGTGACGGGCATCGACCTGTCGGAGGACAAGGTCGCCCGCCTGAGGAGGGGAGAGTGCTACATTCCCGACGTTCAGGAAAAAATGACGGCCGCGGCGCTGGCCCGCTTCGAGGCGACGACGGATTTTGCCGCGATCGCCGGCCTCGACGCGGTCTGCATCTGCGTGCCGACGCCGCTGACGCGCAATCAGGAGCCCGATCTGAGCTGCATCGCCTCGGCGGTCGAGCAGCTCGGCGCCTATCTGAAGCCGGGAGCGCTCGTCGTGCTGGAGAGCACGACGTATCCCGGCACGACGGACGAGCTTGTCGCCGCGGCGCTCGCGCCGGACGGGCGGCAGGCGGGACGGGACTTTTTCCTGTGCTACTCGCCCGAGCGGGTCGATCCCGGCAACAAGACCTTCCGCATCCGCAATACGCCCAAGGTGGTCGG
Organism: Paenibacillus pasadenensis; assembly: GCF_002864175.1. NCBI lineage: Bacteria > Bacillati > Bacillota > Bacilli > Caryophanales > Paenibacillaceae > Paenibacillus > Paenibacillus pasadenensis. The sequence continues at coordinate 1,313,131 of NZ_NFEZ01000004.1, forward strand.
CGGCAGCACGCCGCGCTGCCTGGAGCTCGGCGTCAAGCTGTACGAGACGATCGTCGAGCGCGTCGTGCCGGTCAGCTCGACGCGCGCGGCCGAGATGTCCAAGCTGCTGGAGAATACGTTCCGCAGCGTCAACATCGCGTTCATCAACGAAATCGCCCAGCTGTGCGACCGCATCGAGGTCAACGTCTGGGAGGTCATCCAGGCGGCGGCGACCAAGCCGTTCGGCTTCATGCCGTTCTACCCCGGCCCGGGCATCGGCGGCCACTGCATCCCGCTCGATCCGATGTACCTGTCGTGGAAGGCCAAGGGCGAGAATTTCTTCAGCCGGTTCATCGAGCTGTCGCAGGACCTCAACCGCAACATGCCGCGCTACGTCGTGCAGAAGACCGCCGATCTGCTGAACCGCTCGGGCAAGAGCGTCAAGAACTCCCGCATCCTGCTGCTCGGCATGGCCTACAAGCCGGATGTCGGCGACTGGCGCGAATCGCCGAGCCTGGAGATCTACGATCTGCTGCATGAAAAAGGAGCGCGCCTCGCCGTCCATGATCCGCACTGCGCCGGCGTGCGCACGGAGAAGGGGCATCGGCCGGAGCAGGCGGCGGAGCTCGATCCGCATCGTCTCGCCTCCTACGACTGCATCCTGCTGCTGACCGCGCATTCGGCGTTCGATCTCGGCGAGATCGTCCGCTCCGGCGTGCCCGTGCTCGATACGCGCAACGCCTTTGCCGGCTACGACGCCGCCTCCATCGTGAGGATCGGCGACGCCATGCCGGGACCGGACGGCAGCGGGCGCGAGCTCGCGATCGTCTGACTTCACGCATCTACCGCAAAGGGGGAGATCCTCATGTTCACAGCCATCCATATCGCGCAAGCGGTCCGGCGCGAGCTGGGCGAGGTCGAGGTGTACGGGCGGGAGCTCGGCCTGGACGAAAGGGCGGCCTCCGCGCCGCCCGACACCGCCGCCTGGTACGAGATTCATGAACGCTGGCGCGGCCGCAGCAAGGCGGAGGTCGCGGACGACCCGCGCATCCGCGCGTACAGCGAATTTTATCGCCGCATCGGGCTCGATCCGAAAAAAACGCCGCCGTCGGTGCAGAACCTGCTGCAGCGGTTCTTCATCCAGGACGAGCTGGCGCGGCTGCCGCTGATCCATCCGGCCGTCGACGCGGTCAACCTCGCCGCCCTCGAGCATCGGATTCCGCTCGGCGCGTTCGACTCCGCCGCCGTCGCCGGCAGCCTGCGGCTCGACTTCACGCAAGGCGGCGAGCCGTTCCAAGGGCTCGGCGAGCCGGAGGCGGCCGAGCTTCCCGCCGGCGTGCTCGTGCTGGCCGACGAGGAGAAGGTGCTCTCGCGCTTCTGCTACCGCGACGGCGAGGCGCAAAAGGTGACGGCGCAGACGCGCTCCGTCTGGCTGCTCGGCTGCCAGGTGCCCGGCATCTCGCGCGCCGAAACGGAAGCCGCGCTCGCCGCCGCCGCCGCCCGGCTGGAGCGTGCCGGCGTCCGGACGGCCGGATGAGCGGACGTTTCGGCTCGCCTCTCGCCCGCGCCGGCGGCTTGATCCGGCGCTATGACGCGGCGCTCTGGATCCGCATCTGCGGCAACGCCGTCACGGCGACGACGACGTTTCTGATCCGTCCGTTCCTGGCGCTCTACCTGTACGAGCAGTCGGGCGGCTCGCTGCTGCTCGCGATGCTCGTCATCGGCCTCCAGCCGTTCGCCTCGATGGCGACGAGCTTCCTCGCCGGCGGAGTGAGCGACCGGCTCGGCCGCCGCCCGGTCATGCTCGGCGCGCTGCTGCTGCAGGCGGCGTGCATGGGCGCGTACGCGTTCGCCGAGCAGGTGTGGGCGTTCGCGGCCATCACCGCCGTCATGGGCGTCGGCTCGGCGCTGTTCAACCCGGCGGCCAACGCGATGGTCGCCGATGTCGTTCCGTCGGAGCGGCAGCGGGAGGTGTTCGCGCTGCTGCACACCGCCTCCAACGTCGGCGCCGCCTTCGGCCCGGCGGCCGGCCTCCTGCTGCTGCGCGCCGGGGAGAACGTCGTGTTCGCGGCCGGCGCGCTCCTGCTGCTCGCGTATCTTTTTCTCGTGCTGTCCAAAGTGCCGGAGACGCGGCCGGGCACGCCCCGGCGGCCTGCCGGCGCCCGGGGAGCGGATGCCGAGGAGCCGGGAACTGCCGGCGGCGCTGCCGCCGAAGCGAGCCGGCCGGCCGCGCCGGATGCCGCTGCGCCGGATGCCGCCGCGCGCCGCCGCGCGCTGCTTGGCCTGACGTCGCTGGCGATGCCGATCGGCCTCATCTTCGCGCTCGTCATCTCGATCCTGCCGTTCCACTTCGGCGAGTCGTTCGCCCGTCCCGAGGACGTGCTCGCCTCGCTGATGACGTTCAACGGCATCCTCGTCATCGCGCTGCAGCTATGGATCATCGCCCGCACGAAGCGCCTGTCCGCCTCGCTCGCGGCGGCCGTCTCCTACGGCATGTTCGCCGCCGTGTCGGTCGGCTACGCGTTCTCGACCGTGCTGCTGCTGCTGTTCGTCGTCGAGCTCGTCTTCTCCGTGGCGGAGATGCTGATCGGGCCGCATCTGCAAAACACGGTCGCCGAGCTCGCGCCGGAGCAGGAGCGCGGCTGGTACTTCGCGATTTTCGGCCTGCACATGCATGTCCCGCTGGCGCTCGGCCCCGCGCTGGGCGGCCTGCTCTACGCCGCGACGGACGGAGCCGTGCTGTTCTCGGCGCTCGGCGCGCTGTTCGTCGCCTGCGGCATCCTGCAGTCGCTGCTCATCCGCCGCATCCGGCGCGGCTTTTTCAGCGCCGCCCGGCCTGCCGCCGGACCCGCCGCCCAAGGCGCCTCTGCCTGAAGCGGAGGCGGCTTTCCGTTTGACCGATCGAGCAGAACATCCCCCAAGAGGGCACAAGGAGGACCATTATGACCCCATCCCGGAAAATCGCCGTCATCCATCGCTTCGGCGACGTCGTGCTCGGCGGCTTCGTCGACTACTCCCGCGTCATCGACCACTCCCGCGACCAGGTCGCCTACTTCGTCAACGCGCGGGGGCGCAAGGACATCGCCGCCGTGGAGCCGCTGGCGGCGGAAGTGCATGAGCTGGCCGAGCTGGAAGCCTACGAGCCGCTGCGGGCCGCATTGTCGGACGCGTCCGCGCGCCTGGGCGGCTTCGACCTGCTGATCGCGCTGTCGGAGTTCGATCTGAGCCATGCGGCGCGGCTGCGCTCCGAGCTCGCCATTCCCGGCGTCGGACTGGACCGCATCTCCCTGTATCGGGACAAGATCGTCATGAAGGAGCGGCTGCGGCGGGACGGCATCCGCGTGCCGCGCTTCCTCGACGGAGCGGACGAGGAAGCGGCGCTCGCATTCGCCCGCGAGACCGGGTATCCGCTCATCGTCAAGCCGCGCCGCGGCGCGGCGAGCCAGGGCGTGAGGCGCGCCGAGGACGAGCGGCAGCTGCGCGAGGCGCTGCGCGCCGTGCATGAGGCAGGCATGGCCGGAGACTGCCAGGTGGAGGAGTTCGTCGCCGGCCCGATCTTCCATATCGACGGATTGGTCAAAGACGGCGAGCTGGCGTTCTATGCGCCGTCCCAGTATGTCGGGGGCTGCCTCGGCTTCGCCGAGGGACGGCCGAACGGCTCGTTCATCGTCACCGACCGGCAGGAGCTGCGGGACCGTCTGCAGCGCTTCACGGAGGAGACGCTGCGCTCGCTCGAGCTGACGGACGGCTGCTTCCATCTGGAGGTGATCGACCGGGACGGCCGCGAGGCGGTGTTCCTGGAGATCGGCGCGCGCATGGGCGGGGCGGAGACGCCGTTCCTGACCGTCGATCTGTACGGCGTCAACCTGTGCGAGGAGTGGATCCGCATCGAGCTCGGCACGTTCGAGCCGCTGCAGGCTCCCCAGGAGGGCGTGCACGGCGGGCTGATCCAGTTCCCCGAGCCTCCCGGCACGCCGGCTGAGGTCGTCTCGGTCTCCTCGCTGCTCGGCGTCGTGCCGGAAATCTATGACGAGTGGACGCCGCAGCCGGGCGAGATTCTCGACGGCAAAGGCTCCTACTACCATATCAGCGGCCGCTACCGCTTGCGCGGCGAGAGCGAGGCGGCGGTCGAGAAGGCGATCCTCAGAGCGATGGGGCTGTTCCGCATCGAGGCGCGTCCGCTGGCGCCCGTGGAGGGCTAGGCGGCATGGAGAGGACGAGGAAGAAGCTGCTCGTCGTCGCCGATCTCGGCGGCTCGCCGCCGGATCTGCGGACGCTCGCGGAGCTGGCGGACGTCTACGTGTACGTCCCGCGCCCGAGCGCCGTCACGGCCCGCTACATGGAGGACGTCGGGCGCTATGCGCATGGCGTGCTCAAGGAGCCGACCGCCTGCCCTCCCGGCGGCTACGAGCATCCGGCCAGCGTCACGTTCACCGGAGCGCGCCCGTATACGCTGACGGAGGAGCAGCTGGCGGACCGGATCGCCGAGGCTGCCGCCGGGTTCGGCGCGGACGGCATCCTGTTCGGCGGCGCAGAAAACATCGTGCTGTCCGTGGCCAAGGCGGCGGAGCAGCTCGGCCTCCGCTCCGCCGGCGTGCAGGGCGCCGTGAAGGCGCGCGGCAAGCTGGAGATGCGGCAGGCGTTCCGCGCAGGCGGAGCGCCCGGTCCCGACTTCCGCCCGATCTACGGCGCGGACGACCTGGCCGCGGCGGCGCGCGAGCTCGGCTATCCGCTCGTGCTCAAGCCGACCTACCTCGCCTGCTCGATCGGCGTCACGCTGCTGGACGGCAGCCGCGATCCGGCGGAGGTGTTCCGAGAGGTGCAGGCGAGCCTCGGCAGCTCGGAGGAGGATCGGCTGCTGTACGGCGGCGAGTGCCTGTTCCTGGCCGAGTCGTACATGGCAGGCTGCGCCGAGGACTGGTACGGCGAGCTGGCGCCGCTGTACGGCGACTACGTCTCCGTCGAGGGCATGATGGTGGACGGCGTCTACCATCCGGCGGCGATTACGGACAAGGCGCCGCAGCACGGCGAGTTCACGGAGACGGCGCATCTCGTGCCGTCCGCGCTCGACGCCGAGGCGCAGAGGGTCATCGTGGAGGCGTGCCGGGTCGCCAACGAGGCGCTCGGGCTGCGCACCTGCCCGACCCACACGGAGGTCAAGCTGCTGAAAGGACGCCGCGTCGGCATCATCGAGACGGCCGCCCGCTTCGGCGGCTGGAACATCGTGCCGCAGCTGCGCGACGTGTACGGCATCGACATGACGCGCGCCTGGGCGCTTGCCGTGCTGTACGGCTCGGCGGAAGGCCTGCCGTCGACGGCGCTGCGGGAAGCGGATGCCGCCCGCTGCAACATGCGCCTCTATCTGGAGGACGACGCGCGCACGCAGGTCGGCGGCGCGTACGTCTACGCCGGCTACGAGCGGGAGGGGCTGCTGCCGGACGGCGTCCGGCTCGCGGCGGAGCAGGAGCTGCCCGTCGGCAGCGTCGTGCGGCGCATCCCCGGGCAGAACGCGATGAGCTTCGTCTCGACGCTGCAGCTCGAAGCGGACCGGCCGCAGGAGCTCGCGGCCGCCGTGCGCCGCATCCGCTCCGCCGTGAGGCTGCGGCTGGCTGCTGTCGACGAGGCGGCCGGACTGGCCGCGCCGGAAGAGCCGGCCGACGCAAGGCCGGGGATGGCGGAGGCAGAGGCTGCCGGGCCGGAGCGCGACGGCCAGCCTCTGCAGGAGTCGTTTTCGTTTTAAGCCGCGTCTGCATTTGCATTTTGCGTCATCCATATATCCGCATAGAGTCGTCAGCTGCTCGCAGCTGACTTCCGTGGTCCTGACACTTTGCCGTCGGCATGAAAGCGTCAAGAGCCGGAGCTTGCTGCTCAAACGAGACGAAGCCGGAATGAACCGGCTTCGTCTCGTTTGCTTTTTGGGAAGGGAAGCGATTTCGCGAGTCCTGCCGCTGATAAAGGCGGATCGAGGGAGAGGCGGTTTCGTTCAAGGCCTTACTCGCTCTTGCCGAGGCCGGACAGCCAGCTTGACAGCGCGGCGATCTCTTCGGCCGTCAGCCGCTCGCCGAAGGCAGGCATCCGCGCACCGCCCTGCTCGATCTGACGCAGGATCTCCGGCTCGGACAGACGGGCTCCGACGTCGTGGAGATCGGTTTCCGGCCCCATGCGTCCTTTCAGATCGGTTCCGTGGCATCTGATGCAGCTCTGCTTGTAGAGGGCGACCGCCTGTTCCGGGCCGTCGATGGCGATCGCGCCCGGCTTTGCGGCGCTTCCGCAGCCCGCGAGCAGGACGAGGATCAGCGCGGCCGAGGCGAGGGTGGAGGCTGATTTCATGGACATGTTGTCTCCTTTCATCGTTTAGAATGATTTCAATTTTAGAGTATTTTTCGTATAATACCCGAAACGGGATGTTTGCATGGTCCCATTCCAACCTAACGGACAGGGAGCTGAGCGGATGGATCGGAATGAATCGGTTATCATCAGGCACCGACTGAGGCAGCTGCACGCCACGTTCTCGATGGCTGCGGCCAGCGAGCTGCAGCCGGGAAAGCAAGGGGAGCGGCTGATCCACGAGCAGCATTGCCTCATCCTGCCGATTACGGGACGCTGCGAGATCGTGCTTGACGGCAAAAGCGAGCATGTCGCCGAAGCGGGGGGCTTGTACTATTTTCACGAAGGCGTGCAGACGAGCTGCTTCGTGACGGAGGGAGAGCCGTTCCGCTTTTACTGGATGGCGTTCCACCTCGATGCGGGCAGCACGGAATTCATCCGCCTGATGAAGCTGCCGCTCCGCGCGCGGGTCGACGATCCGGAGCGGGTCAGGACGTTGTTTCGGCAGCTGATCGACAGCCGCATCCGCAGAACGCTGTCCGACGAGCTGAAGGCGCGGGCGGTCGTGATGGAGCTGGTCGCCTTTTTCCTGGAGGAGGGCCTGCGCTCCGGAAAGCTGCTGTCCGAGCATCCCGAGCTGCAGCTGCTGTCGGGGGTGCTGAGCTATATCGACGACCATCTGATGGATGCGCTGACGGTCGAGGAGCTGGCGAAGCTCGCCTATCTTCATCCCAACTACTTTATCACTTATTTCCGCAGCCTGACAGGGCTGACGCCGATTCAATACGTCAACCAGCGGAAGATCGAATACGCGAGGGAGCTGCTCGACAGCGGCGAGCTTCCGGTGCAGGAGGCGGCGCGCGCGATCGGCCTCAACAACCCTTATTTCTCACGCCTGTTCAAGCAGCAGATCGGCCTCTCGCCGAGGCGCTACCGCCAGCTGATGGCCGAGCGCAGAGAGCATATGGCGCTGCAGGAAAAGCTGCATTCGCCGCTGCCGGAAGTCTCGCCCTGGCTGGAGGAATTCGCCTGGCTGGACGAGCCCGAGGCGAAACCGGCGGCCAACGCGCGTCCGATCGTGAGCTTAGCCTAGAAGGAGAACGACATGAACCTGACAACCAAGACGGATACGCCGGAAACGTACTTCAGCCGCGAGCTGCTCGCCTGGTACCGGGCGAGCAAGCGGACGCTGCCCTGGAGGCGCGATCGCGACGCCTACCGGATCTGGGTATCCGAAATCATGCTGCAGCAGACGCGGGTCGATACCGTCATCCCTTATTACGAGCGCTTCATGGCCCGCTTTCCGACGCTGCAGGCGCTGGCGGAGGCGCCGGAAGCCGATGTGCTCAAGCACTGGGAGGGCCTCGGCTATTATTCGCGCGCCCGCAACCTGCAGGCCGGAGCGCGCGAGGTCGCGGAGCGTTACGGCGGACGGGTGCCGGACGACAAGGCGGCCGTGTCGGCGCTCAAAGGGGTCGGCCCGTACACGGCCGGCGCCATCATGAGCATCGCGTTCAATCGCCCGGAGCCGGCCGTCGACGGCAACGTGATGCGCGTCCTTTCGCGCTATTTCAACCGCGACGAGGACATCGCCAAGCCGTCGACCCGTATCGGCATGGAAAAGCTCGCCGCCTCGCTCATCCCGGATGGAGCGGCGGGCGACTTCAATCAGGCGCTCATGGAGCTTGGAGCGCTCGTCTGCACGCCGCGCACGCCGGGCTGCCTGACCTGCCCGGTCATGGCGCTCTGCGCGGGCCGGATCGCCGGGCGCGAGACGGAGCTGCCCGTCAAGGCCAAGGCGAAGCCGCCCAAGCCGCAGCTGCGCGTCGCCGCCGTCATCGAGGGCGTCGGAGAGCATGCCGGCAAGGTGCTCGTCCGGCAGCGGCCGGACAGCGGGCTGCTCGCCAGCCTGTGGGAGCTGCCGCATGTGCTGCTGGACGAGCCTGCGGCCAAGCCGCGCGGCCGCGCGGCGAAGCTGGCCGCCGCGGCGCAGCCGACGGTGGAGCGGCAGGCCGCGGATGCGGCCGAGCTGCTGCGCCGGCTGGAGGAGGAGACCGGGCTGCGCGCGGTCGCCCGCCGCTGGCTCGGGTCGGAGGAGCATACGTTCAGCCATCTGCACTGGATGATGCGCATCTACGCGGCGGAGCTGGACCTCGGCGCGGACTCCGCGCGCGAGGCGGCCGCACGCCTGAGGCTGCCGGCCGCGCGCGGCGGAGCGAGCGGAAGCCGAGTCCATGGCGGCGGCACGGAGGCTGCGCCGGCCCAAGGCGGTCCGGCGGGCGCGGAGCGGGCCGCCGAGGCGGCGGCGCTCTACGGGGCCGCTGCCGCCTCGTCTCCGGCGCTGCCGGAGGGCTACGCCTGGATCGGCAGGGAACGGATGCGGGAGCTCGCGTTCCCGAACCTGTTCGCCAAGATCCTTTACGACTACTGGGACGCGATCGGAGAAGAGGAGGAACAAGCATGAGCTTGCTGTTGGATGCGCTGACCCGGGAGAAGATCGTCGCGATCTTCCGCGGCATCGGACGGGAGGAGGCCGACGGAGCGGCCCGCGCGCTGGCGGCCGGCGGCATCCGCCTGATGGAGGTGACGCTCAATACGGACGGAGCGCTGCCGATTCTCGCGCGATGGCGGGAGCAGCTGGACGGGCAGGCGCATGTCGGAGCGGGGACCGTGCTGGACGAGCGGATGGCGCGCGAGGCGGTCGCGGCCGGCGCCGAGTTCCTCATCTCGCCGAACCTCGACGAGGCGGTCGTCGAGTACGGCGCGAGCCGTGGCGTCTCGGTCTGGCCGGGCGTCATGACGCCGACGGAGATCGTCCGCGCCTGGAAGGCGGGAGCCGAGGCGGTGAAGATCTTCCCGATGGCCTCGCTCGGACATCGCTACCTGCAGGAGCTGAAGGCGCCGCTGAACCATATTCCGATGCTGGCGACCGGCGGCGTCGACCTGGACAACATCGGCGATTATTTGCGGGCGGGGGCTGCTGCCGTCGGACTCGGCAGCAAGCTCGTCCAGCTCGAGCTCGCCCGCCAAGGGCGGTTCGAGGAGATGGAGCGGCGAGCCGCGGCGTTCGTCGCGGCCGTCCGCGCGGCCGAGGCGGGCGGTTGACACGGTTTCCGACAGCCCGCTACAATCGTGCAGAAGGCGAAGGAAGGAGAGGCGGACATGACATTCCCATCCCAGCCCGTGCTGCCGGCCGCACGGAGCATGAAGCAGCTGGAGCGGCTGCTTCGCTCGTCCTATACGCATCTCATCCTGCTCGACAGCCACATCAGCCGGCTGAGGCCCGCCGCTGAGCTCGCCGCCGCGCACGGCAAAAAGCTGTTCATCCATGCGGACCTGATCGAGGGGCTCAAAAACGACGAGGCGGCGGCCGAGTTCCTCTGCCAGACGATCCGACCCGCCGGGCTGCTGTCGACGCGGGCGAGCGTCATCGCCAAGACGAAGCAGAACGGCTTGCTGGCGATCCAGAGGATCTTCCTGCTGGACAGCGGGGCTTTGGAAAAAAGCTATGCGCTGCTGGCCCGCTCGCAGCCGGACTGCATCGAGGTGCTGCCGGGCATCCTGCCCGGCCTCATCGCCGAGGTGCGCGAGCGGACCGGACTGCCGGTGCTGGCCGGAGGGCTCGTCCGCACCGCGGACGAGGTCGAGGCGGCGCTGGCGGCCGGAGCGTCGGCGGTGACGACGTCGCGCGAGCCGCTCTGGAAGCATTTCGAGCCTACATCCAACCCTTAGGAGGCGATCCCCTTCATGAGCGATAGTTACATCCTGTCCATCGACCAGGGCACGACGAGCAGCCGCGCGGTCATCATCGGCCGCGGCGGCGAGTTCGTCGCGTCCGCGCAGGAGGAGGTCCGCCAGCATTATCCACAGCCGGGCTGGGTCGAGCATGACGCCAGCGAGATCTGGGTGTCGGTGCTCGGCGTCATCGCCGCGGCGCTGTCCAAGGCGCAGCTGCGTCCGGATCAGATCGCCGCGATCGGCATCACCAACCAGCGCGAGACGGCGGTCGTCTGGGATCGGAAGACCGGCTATCCGATCCACCGCGCGATCGTCTGGCAGTCGCGCCAGACGGCGGATATTTGCCAGGAGCTGCGCGAGGCGGGGCATGAAGATACGTTCCGCGGCAAGACCGGCCTGCTGCTCGATCCGTACTTTTCCGGCACGAAGATCAAGTGGATCCTCGATCATGTCGAGGGGGCGCGCGAGCGGGCGGAGCGCGGCGAGCTGCTGTTCGGCACGATCGACGCCTGGCTCGTCTGGAAGCTGACCGGCGGCGCGGTGCACGCGACCGATTATACGAACGCCTCGCGCACGCTGCTGTTCAACATCCACGAGCTTCGCTGGGACCCCGAGCTGCTCGGCATCCTCGGCGTGCCGGAGGCGATGCTGCCGGAGGCGCGGCCGTCCTCGGGCAGCTTCGGCGAGACGAACGAGGCGCATTTCTTCGGCTGCCGCATCCCGATCCGCGGCGTCGCCGGCGACCAGCAGGCGGCGCTGTTCGGGCAGGCCTGCTTCGAGCCGGGCATGGCCAAAAACACGTACGGCACCGGCTGCTTCATGCTGATGAATACCGGGACCCGGGCGATCGCCTCGGCGCACGGCCTGCTGACGACGATCGCCTGCAGCGCGGACGGCGGCCCGGCGCAGTACGCGCTCGAGGGCAGCGTGTTCGTCGCCGGCTCCGCCGTGCAGTGGCTGCGCGACGGCATGCGCATGCTCAAGGCCGCGAAGGACAGCGAGCTGTATGCGATGCGCGTCGACTCGACCAAGGGCGTCTACGTCGTGCCGGCGTTCGTCGGGCTCGGCACGCCTTACTGGGACAGCGAGGTGCGCGGAGCGGTGTTCGGACTGACGAGCGGCGCCGAAAAGGAGCATTTCGTCCGGGCGGTGCTGGAGTCGCTCGCCTACCAGACCCGCGACGTGCTCGCCGTCATGGAGGAGGACTCCGGCATGAAGCTGAGCTCGCTGCGCGTCGACGGAGGCGTCGTCAAGAACGGCTTCCTGATGCAGTTCCAGAGCGACATCCTCGGCGTGCCGGTCGAGCGGCCGGAGATCAACGAGACGACGGTGCTCGGAGCGGCCTATCTGGCCGGGCTCTCCGCAGGCTACTGGCAGGATCTCGAGGAGCTCAAGGCGATCTGGAGCATGGAGCGGCGCTTCAAGCCCGCGATGGAGCCGGATCGCCGCGAGGAGCTGTACGGCGGCTGGAAAAAAGCGGTCGCCGCCGCAAGGGCTTTTCATTAGCGCCGTCATCTGGTACGCTTATAGCAACAAGTTGATAAGCTCGGCGCTGAGAACGGGAGAACGCCGCAAGGACCGGACCGCCTGCAGGAATGCAGGCCGGCCGCGGTTCCTTGCGGCGTTTTTTCATGCCTTGGTCCGGGGAGCGGGGCTCTCGGGGGCAAAGCGGCGGCGGGCGGGAAAGCGAGGACGGACAGATGGAGAGAAACGGATCGGAAGGGCAAAGGGGAACGGCAAGGGAGCAAGGAACGGCGGCGGGAGGCCGCGCGCCGGCATTCTCCGCGCTGGAGCGGGAGCGGCTGCTGTCGCGGCTGCAGGACGAGACCTGGGACCTGCTCGTCATCGGCGGCGGCATCACGGGGGCCGGCATCGCGCTCGATGCCGCGTCGCGGGGGCTCAAGACGGCGCTCGTGGAGATGCAGGACTTCGCCGCCGGCACGTCGAGCCGCTCGACGAAGCTCGTGCACGGCGGGCTCCGCTATCTCAAGCAGCTGGAGGTGCGGATGGTCGCCGAGGTCGGGCGCGAGCGGGCGATCGTGTACGAGAACGGCCCGCATGTGACCGTGCCGGAGCGCATGCTGCTGCCGATCTACCGGGGCGGCACGTTCGGCCGCTGGTCGACCTCGCTCGGCCTCGCGCTGTACGACCGGCTCGCCGGCGTCAAGCTGCGGGAGCGGCGGCGTATGCTCGGCGCGGAGGCGACGGCGGAGCTGGAGCCGCTGCTGCGGCGGGACGGACTGCTCGGCGGAGGCAGCTATGTCGAGTACCGCACCGACGACGCACGGCTGACGATCGAGGTCGCCAAAAAGGCGGCGGAGCTCGGCGCCTGCGCCGTCAACTACGTCAAGGCCGAGGGGCTGCTGTACGACGGCGGCGTTGACGGCATCGGCGCTGAAGGCAGCGGAGCGCGGTCTGCCGGCGCCGCTGCGTCCAGAAGCGGCTCGGCATCCGCGGGCTCGGCGGCCCGGGGCCGGCTGAGCGGCATCCGCGCGGTCGACCGGCTCGGCGGCGGCGCCTTCGACGTGCGCGCACGCGTCATCGTGAACGCCGCCGGACCTTGGGTGGACGGCATCCGCGAGCTGGACGGCTCGCGGCAGGGCAAGACGCTGCGGCTGACCAAGGGCGTGCATCTCGTCTTCGACGGCGCGCGCTTCCCGCTGCGCCAGGCGGTCTATTTCGACACGCCGGACGGCCGCATGATGTTCGCGATTCCGCGCGACGGCAAGACGTACGTCGGCACGACCGACACGGACTACGAGGGCGATCCGATCCATCCCCGCATGACGGAGGAGGACCGGCGCTACATCGTCGACGCGGCGGCGGCGATGTTCCCGGAGCTGCGGCTGACGGCGGCCGACGTCGAGTCCAGCTGGGCGGGGCTGCGGCCGCTGATCTTCGAGGAAGGCAAAAATCCGTCCGAGATCTCGCGGCGCGACGAGATCTTCCGCTCCGACTCGGGACTGCTCACGATCGCGGGCGGCAAGCTGACCGGCTACCGCAAGATGGCGGAGACGGTGACGGACCTCGTCGTCCGCGAGCTGGAGCGCGCCGGGCGCGGCCCGTTCGGCCGCAGCCGCACGCGCACGCTGCCCGTCTCCGGCGGCGACGTCGGCGGCTCGGCCGGACTGCCGGCCGCGGTGGAGGCGGCCGCGGCGCGCGGCATGTCGCTCGGCCTCGCCGAGGAGGACGCGCGGCGCATCGCCGCCCGCTACGGCAGCAACGCCGCCGCGGTGCTGGCGGAGCTGCCGGACGAGGCGTCCGCGAGCGCAGCCGGGCTGCCGCGCGCGCTGATGGCCGAGCTGCGCTATGCGCTGCGCAGCGAGATGGCGGCGCGGCCGGCGGACTTCCTCGTCCGCCGCACCGGCCTCTCGCTGTTCGACCGGGCGGCGGCGCTCCGCTGGCGCGAGCCGGTACTGCGCTTCATGGCGCGCGAGCTTGGCTGGACGGACGAGCAGCTGCGCGCCGGCGCGGCCGACCTCGACCGGGAGCTGGAGAACGCGATCGAGCCCGGACGCTGACCGCCGCCGCTCCGAGGCGGCGCTCCGCAACAGAGCGTTATTTTTTCCGCAACCGCAGCCGACTGCCGCATGCTCGGCCCCGCTATGCTTGGGAGGAAAGCGATCAAGCGATCCGAACCATCCCAGGAGGGCTGACCTATGTTGAACGTTGCGATCATCGGCGCCGGCGCGATCTCCGCCGCGCATATCGAAGGCTACCTGCGCTTCCCGGAGCGCTGCCGCATCGTCGCGATCTGCGATCTCTATCCCGAGAAGGCGCAAGCCCGAGCCGACCGGTACGGCCTCGACGCAAAAGTCGTCTCCGACTGGCGCGAGCTGGGCGGCATGCAACTCGATCTCGTCTCCGTCTGCACGCCGCCGTACACGCATGCCGAGACTGCGATCCACTTCCTGAGCGCGGGCAGCGACGTCCTGATCGAGAAGCCGATGGCCGCTTCCCTCGAGGAATGCGACCGGATCGCGGACGCGGCGCGGCAAGCGGGACGCCTCGTTTCCGTCGTCGCGCAGAACCGGTTCCGCGATCCGATGATGAAGCTGAAGTCCGTTCTGGACAGCGGCCTCGCCGGCCGGATCCTGCACGCCCAGGCGGATTCCTATTGGTGGCGGGGGCATAGCTATTACGATCTGTGGTGGCGCGGGACATGGGAAAAGGAAGGCGGCGGGCCGACGCTCAACCATGCCGTCCACCATATCGACGCGCTGCTCTGGATGCGCGGCCGCCCGAGCGAGGTGATGGCGTTCATGGGCAACGTCGCCCATGACAATGCCGAGGTCGAGGATCTGTCGATCGCGATGCTCCGCTATCCCGACGGCACGCTCGGCCAGATCGCCAGCTCGGTCGTCCATCACGGGGAGGAGCAGCAGCTCGTGTTCCAGGGAACGAACGCCCGCGTCTCCGCGCCGTGGAAGGCCGTCGCCTCGACCTCTCGCGCGAATGGCTTTCCCGAGCCGAACCGCGAGCTCGAGGAGAAGCTGTGCCGCCATTACGAAAGCCTGCCGAGCCTCGCCCATGAAGGCCATGCGGGCCAGATCGACGACGTGCTGAGCGCGATCGAGGCCGGCGTGCAGCCGCTTGTCGGGGCGGAGGACGGCCGGGCGGCGCTGGAGCTGATTACGGCCATCTACAAGTCGGCCGCTACCGGCGAGGCCGCGCGGCTGCCGCTGCAGCCGGACGATCCGTTCTATACGCGGGAAGGCGTCTTGCGCCATGCGCCTCGTTTTCACAAGAAGAAAAGCTCCGTCGAGAACTTCGCGGACATCGGCATTACGACCGGCAGTCCGCTCGAGCCGAAGAACGGGCCGTAAGGCTGCCTTGCGCCCGCACAGACCGCAGGCCGCAGCCCCCAGGCCGCAGCCCCCAGGCCACAGCCCCCAGCTCTCAGATCGCCAAGCGCCCCCCTCTTCCCGGCAGGCGAGGACAGCATTCCTCCATGCCGCGCAGCAAGCCCGGCCTCCGCTTCATGCGGGGGCCGGGCTTGTTCGTCTTTTTTTGGGCCGGGCAAGGCGGCTGCGGCTAGCGGGAGGCGCGCAAGCGGTACTGATGCGGCGTCGCGCCCATGCGGGACTTGAACAGCTTGCAGAAATAGGAGGCGTTCGTAAACCCGACCTCCTCCGCGACGAGCGCGACCGGCTTGCCCGTCGACGTGAGCAGCTTGACCGCCTGGTGCATTCGCCTCGTCGTCATGTACTCGGTGATGCTGATGCCGACCGCCTCCTTGAACAGATGGGACAGATGATGGGGAGACAGATGAAGGTCGCGGGCCAGTTCCTCGAGCTGGAACCGCTCGGCATAACGCTGCTCGATCCAGTCGAGGACGCGCTCGGCATGGTGCTGGCTGCGGGAAGGCAGCGGAGCGGCCGGAGCGGCTTCTTGCCGCCAGGCCTCCTTCAGGCCGCGGAACAGCTGCACGAGAAAAAGCGAGATTTCCTCGAGCTGCTCGGCTTCCGTCAGGCGGTCGAGCCTTTGCCGCATGTCGCGGAACAGCTCCGCCAATCCCGCTTCCTCGGCTCCATAGAGGCAAGGCGACGGCAGCCGGCTGTTGGACAACGCGCCATAAAACGCATGCAGGGCGGGCCACGGCTCGAAATAAGCCTCGAACAGCGTCGGCTCGAATATCGCGAGCGAGCGCTCGAACCGTCCGCCGTCTCCGTGCTCCAGCTTCAGATGATGGAGCTGGTAGGGCTGGAACACGCACACCATGCCGGGACGGATCGCGTAGCTGACGTTGCCGACGATCAGCGTTCCCCGTCCCTCGTGGACGAGCAGCACCTCCATGCCCCGATGCGAGTGGAACGTCTCCGTATGCGGATAGCCGGAGCTGACGCGGCGATAGGCGAAGTAAAGCGGCGACTCGTTCAAGCCGGTGCCTTCCTCATAGGGCATGAAGCGTCCTCCCTTCGGGCGGCCGCTGCCGATGCGGCCTTGCTCTCCTCATGATAGCGAGCCGTCCGAAGGGAGGCAAGGGCGGGGCCGGCTTCAGTACACGCTTGCCTTCACGCTCGTCTGCTTGATGCCGTTCGCGTTGTTCAAGCCATACACGACCGTATTGCCCCAGTCGGTCAGGCCGCCGCCTGCGCTATGGGCGAGATCGAGGTAGGCGTAGCTCGAGCCGTTGCCGTGCCAGGACCAGGCCGTCCAGCCGACCTTCTTTTGCTGCGCGTAGCTGAGGATGGTCGGCTCGTCCACGTCGCCGTTCGTATGGTACTGGCCGAATTCGCCGATCGTCAGGCACAGCCCCTTGTTCAGCACGTTGTCGATGTTCGTCTTGATCGTCTGCGCGTTGCCGCCGGCATACTCGTACATATGGATGGAGAACATCGTGTTGCGCTGCGGATCGGCGGCGAGCACGCTTTGGCCGTAATCGCGGATGGAATCCGGATACTGGCCCCAGCCCGCGCTGTCGACCATGAGCGTATGGGTCAGTCCGGCGTTCCGCAGCTTGGGGATGGCCGCTTTGTAGCCGTTGGCCCAGCCGCTGCCGTTCCAGGTGCCGTACCACTCGTTGGCGATGTTGAGGATGACGTACTTCTCCTGCCCGATCAGCGCGTTCTTGATCTCGATCCAGTAATTCACCGCCTTGTCCAGCTCGGCGGCGCTGTCGCTGCCGGTCGCGTCATGCACCTCCAGGACGGCGACCATCTTATGCTGCTTGAGCAGCGATAGGATGGCGCTTACATTTTGGGCGGTGTCCTTGGTGTACTGGCTGCCGTTGGAAAGGACGACGCGCACCGTATTGGCGCCGGTCGCGGCGATCGCCGGGATAGCCGTGTTCAAGTCGTTCTTGAACCACGTATGGGCATAGTTCACGCCGCGCATGACGAACGGCTTGCCGTTCGCGTCGTACAGCGTCGTGCCGCTGACGTAAAATCCGGAGGCGGCGTGGGCGGTCCGCTCCAGGCCCGGCATCGCGGCCAGGAGCGTCCAGGCGGTCATCAAGGCGAGCAGCATCTTAAGCGCTTTCATCTTGTTCATCTTCAATTCTCTCCTTTGCTGGGGGGATAGGTAGAGGATACCACGCCCAGAAAAAGATAAAGATGGAATCGGTTTGGATTTCTTGTCTTTGCTTATGGTGTTTGTTTGGCGGCGGTTTGCTTTGCAGGTCAAGGCGTCCCCGCTCCAAAAAAAAGCGGCCCGCGCGAGGCGCGGGCCTAGAGAGAATATATGAATAAGGGGGGTCTGCTTCTACTATAAAGCCGTTAAATGAAGGCTAGCTGAAGGAAAGATTACAAACAGATTACAAGATTGTAAAAAGCTTTCATAGCGAGCCGCCATGCCCGCTGGATGCCGGCAAAAGTCCGTCAGCTGCCGCGGCTTCATGCCGCAGGCGCCGATTGCGGCTCGCCTTTCCGCCCCCTTGCGTCCCGCGAGCGCCTGCTCCTATAATGAGTCACGGCTTCACCCTCGAGCCCAAGCCACTTCACGAAAGGGAGATCCGCTATGAGAACGCGGCTGCGCAACGCCAATACGCTGCGGAACCAGATTCTCGCCGTCTGCGTGCTCGTCATGGCGCTCGTGCTGCTGTTCGTCGGCTTCTATACGTACAGCCGGGTATCGACGGTCATCACAAGCAACGCGGAGCGCCAGCTGCAGCAGACGGCGATTGAGGCGATCGGCCGCTTGGAAACGCTTTACCGCCAGGTGGACATGCTGTCCAGCCAGGTGATGACCGCTTCCGAGGTGCAGCAGCTGCTGCTGCAGGAGTCCCGCGGCCGCCGCTCGACGCTCGGCCAGCGGCAGTCGCTGCTGCAGAGCGTGCGCACGCTGCAGGTGTATTCCGACGGCATCGCTTCGTTCGACCTGTTCACCCGCGACTACCGCAGCCTGTCGCCGCTCGACGAGAGCCGGCTGACCGACCGGCTGCAGCCGGAGCAGATCGCCCTCGCCGATCGCGGCAGCGGCCGGCTGGCGTGGATCGGCGAGGATCCGAAGGACCCGGCGTACTTCCTCGCCGTCCGCAGCGTGCGGCTGATGGACCATTCGTTCGAGAGCGCGGGCTATCTGCTCGTCCGCATCGAGCGCAGCACCTTCGACCTCGGCGCCGACGAGGCGCAGGAGCGCCGCGAGTTCATGACGCTGCTCGACGGCGAAGGCCGCGTCATCACATCCGATTACGGCGACTCGGCGGAGGCGCTGCCGGACTCGGCCGACCATAACCTGGACATCGGCGGGGAGCCCTATCTGCAGGTGCGCCAGACGTCCCAGCTGACGGGCTGGAAGCTCGTCATCCTGGCGCCGGTGAAAAGCCTCACGGAAGGCATCGGCGCGCTGCGAACCGCCATCGTCGCGGCTGGCGCGGTCGGCTTCCTCATCTGCCTCGTCTGCTCCTTTTTCCTGAGCGCGATGATCACGAGGCCGATCCTGCGGCTCATCAAGACGATGCGCGGAGCGCGCCTCGGAGAGCTGCGGCCGAGCCCGGAAGTCCACTCGACCGTCGAGATCAACGAGCTGACCAAGACGTACAACCAGCTCGTCGGGCATATGAACGACCTGATCCAGGTCATCTACGAGAAGGAGCTCATCCGCAGCCGCACCGAGCTCAAGGCGCTGCAGGCGCAGATCGATCCCCACTTCCTGTACAACACGCTCGAGGCGCTGTTCTGGGCGCTGCAGGACAAGGAAGAGGAGGAGCTCGCCAATCTCGTCGTCGCCATGTCGGACCTGTTCCGCTACACGATCGGCAGCGAGCACGGCAGCGAGTGGGTGACGCTGCGCGAGGAGCTCGACCATGCGGAGCGCTACATGCAGCTGATGAAGCTGCGGTTCGGCGACCGCCTCGAGTGGAGCCTTTCGGCGCCGCCGGACAGCCTCGAGCTGCGCATGCCGAAGCTGCTGCTGCAGCCGCTCGTCGAGAACGCGATCCTGCACGGCGTCGGCGCCAAAAAAGGGCCGGGCTCCGTCTCGCTGCGGGTCGAGCCGGCGGGCGAGCCGGACCTGTGGTCGGTCGCCGTCGAGGACGACGGTCCGGGCATGGACGCGGAGCTCGTCCAGGCGCTGAGCGACTCGCTCGGCGCAGGCGGCCCGGCGGACGGAGCCGGAAAAGGCAAGGGCAAGGGCAGCGGCATGGCGCTCGCCAACGTGAGCAAGCGGCTGCAGCTTTATTACAAGGATCGGCCGGCGGGCGGACTGCGCATCGAGAGCAGGCCCGGCGAAGGGACGACGGTCGGATTCGACATACCGGGAGGGACTGCATGAAAAATCGGCTGACCGTGCTCATCGTCGACGATGAGCCGAGAACGAGGCAAGGACTGGCCAAGACGCTGGAGGGCTGGGCGGAGGGGCGCTTCGAAATCCTCTCCGCCGAGAACGGGGACGAGGCGCTGGAGCTGGCGGCGGAGCGGCCGATCCATCTGCTGCTGACCGACATCCGGATGCCGGAGATGAACGGGCTCGAGCTGATCCGCGCGATCAAGGAGCGGGGCAGCGATCCGGTATCGGTGCTGCTGTCGGGGTATTCCGAGTTCGACTACGCGCAGGAGGGCATCCGGCTCGGCGTCGTTAACTATCTGCTCAAGCCGGTGACGCGCGCGAAGCTGCTGGAGGCGGCCGAGCAGGCGCTCGAGATCGCGCTCGAGCGCCGCCGGCTCGGCGCGATGGAGCGGATCGTCGACCTCGGCCTCGCGGAGCTGAAGGAGGAGGACCGGCTCGTGCCGCAGCCGGTGCAGGACGCGATCCGCTTCATCGAGGACAACGTGCGGACGCCGCTCACCTTGCGCGAGGTCGCCGAGCATGTGCATCTGAACCCGAGCTACTTCAGCTCGCTGTTCAAGGACAAGACCGGCATGACGTTCAGCCAGTTCGTCGCCCGCAGCAAGCTGCAGGCGGCCAAGAAGCTGCTCTACTCGACCGGCCTGCCGGTCGGAGAGATCGCCGAGCAGGTCGGCTACCAGACGGCCAAGTATTTCATCACCCTGTTCAAGGATTACGAGGGCATGACGCCGAGCCAGTACCGCCGCAGCCTCTCCGACAGCAAGGAGACCTGAAAATATCGGACTTTTCCCTAATCGCCGTTACCTTATTTCAAGCCGGGTAAACCGCTATCATTGGAAATGTAACCGCTATCCAAGAGCGATGAAGGGGAGGAACCACCACCATGGCAAAAAAATCGACCTCCGTGCTGGGCGCGGCCGCGCTGGCGTCCCTGCTGGCGCTGACCGCCTGCGGCGGCAACTCGGCTGGCGGCGAAGCCGCGAACGCCGGAGCAGGCTCGGGCTCGGCCGAGAAGATTACGATCAAGATGATGCATCTGTGGCCGGCCGGCAGCTCCAAGCAGCAGAACATGATCGTGAACGACATCATTTCCCAATATCAGGCCGACAACCCGAACGTGACGATCAAGCAGGAGATTCTGGAGAACGAGCAGTACAAGAACAAGCTCAAGGTGCTGTCGGCGTCCAACGACCTGCCGGATGTCGGCATGACGTGGGCGGCGGGGTTCCTGACTCCTTATGTCAAAGGCAATCTGTTCGCGCCGCTCGACGACACGCTGGCCGGCGGCCTGAAGGACTCGTTCGTCTCCGGCACGACAGAGGCGTACGCGGTGGACGGCAAGACGTACGCGCTGCCGCTTGAGCTGAACATCACGCCGGTCTACTACAACAAGGCGATCTTCAGCAAATACAACCTCGAAGTGCCGCAGACGTACGCCGACTTCCAGAAGGCGGTCGACACGCTGCAGCAGAACGGCGTCGCGCCGATCGCGCTCGGCAACAAGGACCGCTGGACCGGCTCGCTCTGGTACATGTACCTGGCCGACCGGCTCGGCGGGGCGGAGACGCTCAAGAAGGCGATCGACCGCTCCGGCTCGTTCGAGGATCCGAGCCTCGTGCAGGCGGCGGACGAGGTGCGCAAGCTCGTCGACGGCAACGCCTTCAACAAGGGCTTCAACGGCCTGTCCAACGACGAGGGCAAGGCCGAGTTCCTGAGCGGCAAGGCGGCCATGTACCTGATGGGCACATGGGAGCTGCCGAACTTCACGACGAACGAGTCCATCCCGCAGGAGTTCCGCGACCAGGTCGGATTCTTCAAGTTCCCGACGATCGAGGGCGGCAAGGGCGACATCGACAGCTGGGTCGGCGGACCGGGCGTAGGGCTGTTTGTCGCCGAGAACTCCAAGGTCAAGGAAGAGTCCAAGAAGTTCGTCAAGTTCTTCGTCGAGAAATGGGGCGAGCAGTCGGTCACCAAGGCGGGCGTCATCCCGGCGACCAAGGTCGACACGTCCAAGGTCGATCTGCCGCAGATGTATATCGACATCCTGAACGAGCTCGGCAAAGCCAGCAACATCACGCTGTTCGCGGACGTGCAGATGAGCCCGGCCGTCGCGCAGGTCCACCTGAACATGATCCAGGCGCTGTTCGGCAAGGAAGTGACGCCGGAGGACTTCGCCAAGCAGCATGAAGAGGCGCTGAAGCAGGACGCAGGCTGATTCCGCAGCCGCGCGGCCTCCGAGGAGGACCTGTCCCGCGAGGCGGGAGCAGGTCCTCCTCTTCGCTTGCCGCCGCACCGCCTGCCCGAACCTGCGAAGGAGCGTGAACAAGCATGGATAAAGTGATGTCCAACAAGAAGATGATTGCCCTCTACGTGCTGCCGGCGCTGCTGCTCGTGCTCGTCCTGATCTACGTGCCGATCGTGCTCACCGGCTACTACGGCTTGATGAAATGGGACGGCATCGGCGAGATGGCGTTCACCGGGCTCGACCAGTACGCGAAGCTCGTCCGCGACGCGGCGTTCTGGGACAGCGCCGGCCACTCGCTGCTGCTGGCGGCGTTCTCCGCGCTCAGCCTGCTCGGCTATCTGGCGGTGGCGCTCGTGCTCGCCGGCGAGATCAAGGGCGCGAACCTGCTGCGCAAGCTGTACCTGATCCCGATGCTGCTGAGCTCGGTCGCGATCGCCCAGCTGTGGGCCAAGATCTACCACCCGACGAACGGCATCCTCAACACGCTGCTCGGCGCGGTCGGCCTGCCCGACACGGTCGAGTGGCTGTCCGACACGAGCCTCGTGCTGCTGTCGATCTTCATCCCGATCATCTGGCAGTACGCCGGCTTCTACATCCTGATCTACTACGCGGCGCTCAAGAACATCCCGTCCTCGCTCGTCGAGGCGGCGCGGATCGACGGCGCGAGCCCGCTGCAGATCGCGCTGCGCGTCAAGCTGCCGCTCATCGCCGGCGTCGCCAAGATGACCGTCGTGCTGGCGGTCGTCGGCTCGCTCAAGTACTTCGACCTGATCTACGTCATGACCGGCGGCGGGCCGAACGGAGCGAGCGAGGTCATGGCGTCCTACATGTACAAGCAGGCGTTCAGCAGCTACGACTTCGGCTACGGCAGCGCGATCGGATTTTTCCTGCTGCTCATCTGCCTCGTCGTCACCTGGCTGATCCGCAAGCTCACCTCGTCCGAAGAGGTCCAATACTCGTAAGCGAAAGGAGCCAACCGACATGTCGCAACGACTCGCCGCGGCTCGCGCAGAAGCCGGCCCTGCCGGGCGCTCTGCCGCCAGCCCGGTCCTGAAGACGCTCCTGTACGCCGCATTGGCCCTCATCGCCGTCGCGCAGGTGTTCCCGCTGCTCTGGCTCGCCGTCTTTTCCCTCAAGGACACGCAGGAGATCTTCACGAAGTCTCCGCTCTCGCTGCCGGCCAGCCCCAAGTGGGAGAACTACGAGAAGGTATGGACCGAGGGCAACATCGGCCAGTACTTCTTCAACAGCGTCTGGTATACCGTCGCCGCCGTCGCCGCGACCGTGCTGCTCGCGAGCCTCGTCACATTCGCGCTGACGCGCATGAAGTGGGGCTGGAAAAAGCCCGTGCTCGGTCTGTTCATGGTCGGCATCATGATTCCGATCCACTCGACGCTCATCCCGCTGTTCCAGATGTTCATGAAGGCGGGCCTGACCGACCATCCGCTCTCGATCATCCTGGCGTACACCGCGTTCAACCTGCCGCTGACGATCATGATCCTGCTCGGCTTCTACGAGACGCTGCCGCGCGAGGTCGAGGAGGCGGCCGTCATGGACGGCTGCTCCGTCAACCGCATCTTCTTCCAGATCGTGCTGCCGATGACGGCATCCGTGCTGGCGACGACGGTCATCATCAACATGATCTACAACTGGAACGAGTTCGTCTTCGTCAACACGTTCATCAGCAGCGACACGCTCAAGACGCTGACCGTCGGCATCCAGAACTTCATCGGCCAGTACTCGGCCGACTGGGGCGCGATCGGCGCCACGCTCATGATCAGCATCCTGCCGATCCTGATCGCCTTCTTCGCGCTCAGCAACCAGATCGTCGAGGGCATGACAGCGGGCTCGGTCAAGGGCTGATCCGCCTGAGCCCGCACCTGAGCCTGCCCCTGCCCCTGCGACTTGCGACTTCAGAAAGGATGGTACGATGACCGCCAAACCGAGCTTCAACCAGCCGCTCGTCACCCATATCTACACCGCCGATCCGTCGGCCCATGTGTTCGAAGGCAAGCTGTACGTCTATCCGTCCCATGACCTCGACCACGAGCGCGTGTCCAACGACAACGGCGACCAGTACGACATGGAGGACTACCATGTGCTGTCGATGGACGCCGCGGACGCGCCTTGCGTCGACCACGGCCAAGCGCTGCATGTGCGCGACGTGCCGTGGGCGTCCCGCCAGATGTGGGCGCCGGACGCCGCCTGCAAGGACGGCAAGTATTATCTGTTCTTCCCGGCGCGGGACGAGGACGGCATCTTCCGCATCGGCGCCGCCGTCGGCGAGCGGCCGGAGGGTCCGTTCCGGGCCGAGCCGAGCTGGATCGACGGCACGTTCAGCATCGACCCGGCGGCGTTCGTCGACGACGACGGCCGCGCCTATTTGATCTTCGGCGGCCTGTGGGGCGGACAGCTGGAAAAATGGCAGGCCGGTGCGTTCGATCCGGACGCCGCAGGGCCGACCGGGGACGAGCCGGCGCTCGGACCTCGCGCCGCCGAGCTGGCGGACGACATGCTGTCGCTGAGGAGCGCACCTGCGGAGCTGTCAATCGTGGACGCAGACGGCCGGCCGATCGCGGCCGGCGACGAGGAGCGCCGCTATTTCGAGGGACCGTGGATGCACAAGCATCAGGGGCGCTACTACCTGTCGTACTCGACCGGCACGACGCACAAGATCGTCTACGCGACGAGCGACGATCCGCTCGGCCCGTTCGTCTACCAGGGGACGATCCTCGAGCCGGTCGTCGGCTGGACGACCCATCACTCGATCGTGGAGTGGGACGGCAAGTGGTATCTGTTCTACCACGACAGCTCGCTCTCCGGCGGCGCCGACAACAAGCGCTGCGTCAAGTTCACGGAGCTGCATCACGAAGAGGACGGATCGATCCGCACCGTCCGGCCTTATGAATGACGGCACTCCTCTAAGGGCTGTCCCGCACGTCGAGCCATCGACGAGCGGGCCGGCCCTTTTCCTTTGCCATCGAAGTCTGCGTCGATCCGAATTCGAATTTAACAAAACGAAACAGTTGAATTAATTTGAAGGCGTTGATACGATGGAGGAACAGGTTTGCTTTTGCTTTCGAATAAGGGAAGGTTGGGTGCGACATGGAGATGCGGAAGCTGGATGCGGCATGGGAAGTAAAGGGATTCTGGCCGTGGGTGCCGCTGAAGGGCACGAGCATGGAGATCGGCAATGAGCTGCTCGGCGTGACGGAGTGGATCCCGGCGACGGTGCCGGGCGGCGTGCATGAGGATCTGTACCGGGCGGGGCTCATCCCCGATCCGTATGTCGATACGAACAGCTTGGCAGTCGAATGGGTGGAGAACCGCTGGTGGGTGTATCGCGGCCGCTTCGCGCGGCCGGAGCTTGAGCCGGGCTGCCGGGCCGAGCTCGTGCTGGCCGGACTCGACTACGAGGCGATCGTCTCGCTGAACGGCCGCCGCCTCGGCGAGCATGAAGGCATGTACGAGCCGGCCGTCTACGACGTGACCGAGCTGCTCGGCGAGCGCGAGACGGCGGAGCTGCAGATCATCCTCAAGCAGGCGCCGGACGAGATGGGCCAGATCGGCAAGACGAGCGAGACGTTCACGCAGAAGAGCCGCTTCAACTACAAGTGGGACTTCTCGACCCGGCTCGTCAACGTCGGCATCTGGGACACCGTCTCGCTGCGCGTCCGCCGCGCCGTCTCGCTGGACGAGCTGGCGCTGCATGCGAATGTGCGCGAGGACGGTACGGGAGTCGTGTCGGTCGCGGCCCTCGCGCGCGTGGAGAAAGGGACGGGCGGAGCTGCAGCGGAGCTGGAGCTGCTCGATCCGGACGGCCGGACGGCCGCCCGCTGGAGCGGTCCGGTCGCGGACGGAGCGGTCCGGGCCGAGCTGGAGGTGCCGGAGCCGCGTCTGTGGCATCCGAACGGATACGGCGAGCAGCCGCTCTACGAGCTGAGGCTGCGCCTGTTCGCGGACGGCCGGCTGACGGAGGAGACGACTCGGCGGACCGGCATCCGCCGCAT
Organism: Paenibacillus pasadenensis; assembly: GCF_002864175.1. Classification (NCBI taxonomy): domain Bacteria; kingdom Bacillati; phylum Bacillota; class Bacilli; order Caryophanales; family Paenibacillaceae; genus Paenibacillus; species Paenibacillus pasadenensis. The sequence continues at coordinate 1,338,658 of NZ_NFEZ01000004.1, forward strand.
CGAGTACCGGCGCAACCCGGGCGGACCGGACGACGCGCTGCCGTACACGTTTGTCGTCAACGGACAGCCGATCTACATTCAAGGCGCGAACCTGACGCCGCTCGACCATCTGTACGGCAACGTCGGAGCGGAGCGCTACGGCTGGCTCGCGCGTCTCGCCCGGCGGGCGAATCTCAACCTGCTGCGGGTGTGGGGCGGCGGCCTCATCGAAAAGGAAGAGCTGTACGACCTGTGCGACCGTCTCGGCATCCTCGTCTGGCAGGAGTTCATCCAGTCCAGCTCCGGCATCGACAACGAGCCGTCCCAAAAGCCGCGCTTCCTCGAGCTGCTCGGCCGCAGCGCCGTGCAGGCGCTCAAGACGCGGCGCAACCATGTGTCGCTGGCGGTGTGGAGCGGCGGCAACGAGCTGATGAGCGCGCCCGACCGGCCTTCGACGTATGAGGACGCCAACCTCGCCTATTTGCGGGCGCTCGTCGCCGAGCATGATCCGCAGCGGCTGTTCCTGCCGACGTCGGCGTCCGGTCCGAGGCAGTACATCACTAGCGAGAAGGGCGTCAGCCACGACGTCCACGGCCACTGGAAGTACATGGGCAATCCGGGCCATTACCCGCTGTACGCCGAGGCGGACCATCTGTTCCACAGTGAGTTCGGCGTCGACGGCGTCAGCAGCGTGAAAAGCCTGCGCAAGTTCCTGTCGGAGCCTCATCGGAAGCCGGTGTCGATGGAGGAGAGCTTCGTCTGGCGCCACCATGGCGAATGGTGGGACACGTTCGGCCGCGATACGGAGCTGTTCGGCGGCTTCGCCGACCTGCAGGCGTTCTCCGACGCGAGCCAGTGGATCCAGGCGGAAGGGCTGCGCTTCATCCTCGAGGCCAACCGGCGCCGCCAGGGCCGGCAGAGCGGCAGCATCATCTGGCAGCTCAACGAGCCGTGGCCGAACGCCAGCTGCACGAATCTCGTCGACTACTACATGGAGCCGAAAATGGCCTACTACTGGACCCGCTCGGCCTTCGAGGGCACGCATGCGTCGCTCGACTACCGCTCGCTGGACGCGCCGGCGGGCAGCCGGCTGCAGGCGGCGGTGCATCTGCATCGCAGGCCGGGAGCGGCGGCGGGTCTGGCGGCGGGCGAGGTGCGCGGGTTGGACGCGGGGCTGGCGGGTACGGCGATGATGGAGAGAGGCGCGAGCCAGGCGACGGGCGAAGGCGGCGGGTTGGCATCGGGCCAGTCGAGCCAGTCGAATCCGCAGATGGACGAGAGAGAGGCGAGCCAGGCGGGAAGGGCGAGCGGCGAGGGGCGCGAGCTGGATGCGGGCCAGTCGAGCCAGGCGATGGATGAGGGACTCGAGGCGAATGTGACGCCGCTTCTCCGCGTACGCGCCGAAGTGAGGGACTTGCGCGGAGCGCTGCTGCATGAGCAGACGTTCGATGCGCCGGCCGGCGGGGAAACGGGCGCGGGAAGCGGCTCGCTCCGAATCGGAACGCTGGACTGGGTCGTGCAGGACACCTACAACGGCCTGCTGCTCGTCCGTCTCCGCATCGAGGGGATGGATGCGCCTCCTCCCGTCGACTACTTCTTCTCTACGCGGTCGCCGGAGGTATATGCCGCCGCGCTGGAGCCGATGGCCGCCGCGCTGCGGGCCGAGCCGCTGGGCGGTTGGGAGCAGGCGCCGCCCGAAGCGGGCGGACCGGCAGCCAGTCCGCGCCTGCGCCGCGCCTATGTCATCGCCAACGACGGCACGGAAGCCGCGCTGCATGTGCGGCCGGAGGAGACGACCGACGGCTGGTGGATGGAGGCGAGCGAGGCGTACTTCACGCTGCTGCCGGGAGAGTCGCGCCGGGTGGAGCTCTCCTGCGCGCCTCGCCGCGGCGAGCTGTTCGGCGCCGGAGCGGCGATCCGCGCCTCGGATGCGGGCAGTGTCGGCACGGATGCGGAGAGTGTCGGCACGGATGCGAGGAGAGTTGGCACGGATGAGGCGGGACGTGCCGCGGATGTGGAGAGTGTCGGCACGGATGCGGCGACTCGTGCCGGCGACGTGCCGACGGAGCCGACGGTCGTCTTCCGTGCGTTCAACCAGCCGCTACCGGTGTGAGGGCAGCAATAGATAGGGGCAGACCAAGGCCGAGCGGATCGGCCTTGATCTGCCCCTTCTTTATATGCTGTAGTATCGCGCGAGCCCGCCGAACCTGCCCAACCAAGGCATAGAAGTGCCTTGGTTGCGTTCAAAACCCGCCGAACCTGCCCAACCAAGGCATAGAAGTGCCTTGGTTGCATTCAAAACCCGCCGAACCGGCCCAACCAAGGCATAAAAGTGCCTTGGTTGCGTTCAAACCCGCCGAACCGATTCAACCAAGGCATAAAAGTGCCTTGGATGCGTTCAAAACCCGCCGAACCGGCCCAACCAAGGCATAGAAGTGCCTTGGATGCGTTCAAAACCCGCCGAACCGGCCCAACCAAGGCATAAAAGTGCCTTGGATGCGTTCCAAAACCCGCCGAACCGGCCCAACCAAGGCATAAAAGTGCCTTGGATGCATTCAAAACCCGCCGAACCAGCCCGACCAAGGCATAAAAGTGCCTTGGATGCGTTGGGCTGCCGTCTAAGCCTCCGCGTCAGCCCCAGCCTCCGCCTCGCCCGCCTCAACCTCCGCCTTCGCCTCGGCAACGGCCTCCAGCCGAATCCCGTACCGGGCCAGCGCCTTCGCCGCGCTGGCTCTCATCTGCTCCTGCAGAGCAGCGCTAGCAGCGCCATCGGCGACGCGCACCCGCTTGCCGAGGAAGCGCAGCTTCTGCAGCAGGAAGCCGCGCTCGTCCCGCGGATAGCGGAGCGCGATGCGGTAGACGCCCTCGGCGGCGTCGAAGCGCACCTCCTGGCGGAAGCAGGAGAGCGCGTACAGGATGCGCGAGAGCTCGCGGTTGTAGCGGGGGAGGAGCTCCAGCTCGACCTCCTCCTGCGAGCGCGCCGTCAGCCGCGCGATCGCCGCGTCCAGCCGATCCGCCTCGCCCGGCGGCAGCGGACGCTCCTCCACGCCATGCGCATGGGTGAGCCGCGTGCGCATGAGCGGCCGTCCTTGGGCGCGATGCCAAAGCAGATACCACTGCTTGGTCGACATCGCGTAGTCGAGCCGGTACGGGTAGCCCTCGGCATGGCGCAGCTCGCCGCCGCCCTTGGCGCTGTAGGCGAGCCGCATGCCGCTGCGGCCCGCGATGATCGCCGCCAGCTCCGGGAGCAGCGGCGAATACAGCCGCCGCTCCCGGCTGCGCGCCTTCTCGTCCAGATGTCCCAGCGGTAGCGGCGGCTCCTCGGCCAGCAGCTCCGCGAGCTTGGCGCGCGCCGCCACGCCGAGGAAGCCTTCCGCGGCGGGATGCTCCAGCATGAGCTTCAGCCAGGCGCGCTCGCGCCCGGTCACGGCGACGGCGCCCGCCTCCGCCATGCGGCGGCTTAGCTCATGATTGTGCGCCTTGTCGAACAGCAGCTCCATACGTCTCCGCCAGCTCCTTCCATTCCTCGATCATGTCCTGCCGCAGCTCCTCCGGCTCCAGCACCTCGCAGCTGGAGCCGAAGCTGCGCAGCCACGGGCGGATCTCCCTCGTCCCGTTCACCTCGATGTCGTACCGGAACGACTCCGGTCCTTCCTCCGTCGTCTCGCCCCATTGGCCTTGCAGCAGCACCCGTTCGCGGACGAAGTCGTACTCTGCCCCCTCGGGCCGGAAAAACCGCACGGAAACGCGCGTCGGCTCGCCCAGATCGACGAGCCAGCTCGTGCGCAGCCGCGCGTCCAGCTGCTCCCGCTTGCGGGCGAACAGCTCGGGATCGGCGGCCCCGCCGATCGCCAGTCCGCTCATTCCTTCCATCCGCCAGGCGCTCAGCCCGTGGGCGCGCGTGAAGCCGAGCGCGTACCAGCGGCCGTACTGGTGGTCGTAGACCGCCTTGAGCGGAAGCATCGCGATCTGCCGCGCCGGGCTGGTCCGCGCATGCAGCGGATTGGTGCCGCGCGCGGCGTAGCGATGCTCCGACTTCGGCGTCAAGTACTCGAAGCTCGCCGTGCGCCGCTCCTCGATCGCCGCCAGCAGCGGATGCAGGTACGCCTCGTCGAGGATGCGGCAGTCGTAGCGGTAGGCGAAGCCGACGCCGGCGCTGAGCGCGCCGTCCCGACCGAGCAGGCGGCGCAGGCTGTCCTGCAGCAGGAACCCGTGCACCGACGGCACCCGCGTGTGGGCCATCGCATGCACGAACAGCTCGAGCCGCCGCAGCTCCTCGGGCTCCAGCGCCGCCCACAGCTCGTCGCGCAGCCGGTAGCGCACCGGACGGCCGCCTGCGCGCGCGACGATGCCGGCTTTTTCGAGGTAGGCGAGGTCGGAGCGGATCGTCTTTTCGTCCGGCCACGGCGACGCCTCCGGCCAGCCGCCGCAGCAGGCGTCGAGCAGCTCCGCGGCCGTTCGGCCGCCTTTCCCAAGCTCACCCTGCAACAGCGAGAGCCGTGCGATTTCCGATTCCTTAAGCGAGCGGGAGCGGAAAAGGAACAGCAGCAGCGGGTCGCCGCCCCGCTCGCGCCTCGCCTGCAGCAGCCGGCCGAGCCCAAGCTCGCCGTCCTCTCCGGGCGCGCCATCCGCGCCAGCGGCCGAAGCGGCCTCGCGCAGCCTTCGCAGCGCCTTGTCGAGCGTATGCACCGAGATGCCGAGCCGCTCCGCCGACTCCTTGCGGCTGAACGCGCCGCCCGTCAGCACGAGCAGCCGCAGCAGCTCGATCTCCTTGTCGAAGCTTTCTCTCGCCATCCTCGCTTCCTCCTCCCGCTCGATCCAGCCTTTTTTGTCGAACCTGCTTTATTCGGGACGGCACGCCTGATTTCCTGCCCGGGCGGCTCCGCGCCGGATTGCCGCTTTTTTCCGCCAAGCGGACGCCTTCGCCATACTTCCGCCCTGTTCCGCCCGTCCGCAGGAGGCTATGATGAAGCGGAAAGGTCAGGCGACAGGCGGGAACTTCGGCCGCAGGCCCTGTTCCGCAGTGCCGGGACGCTGATCCGACAGGCATGCTACGGCCGTCCTTTCTCCTCGTTCATTCACCGGGTTCGAATCCCGGACGCTCTATCAGGGGCGTTCATGGTTGATGAATTCAAAACGGCGAAGAGCCTACGAGCGCAGTACCCGAGGGACCGGCATCCGATCCCGCCGATCCGCGCCGGCCGCGCCTCCAAGGGCGGCGCCGGAAGCAGGCCATGCAGCGCCATGCGCCGGCGGCGGCAAGAAGGACGATTCCCCCCGCAGCGATCGCCCGCTCGCGACTCTCCTTGCGCCATGGCGCAAGGAGGGAAGCGCGAAGGGACGGCAGCGGGAAATTGTCTGGAGGCCGCCTGCCCGCAGGCGCTCCGCCGACGCTTCCGGGGCGCGGGCGAGCGGACGGATGCCGCCCGACCCCGGCCATTCCGAGCCGAAGCAGCCTGCCGAGCGGCGCGACGCCGCAGGCGGCTCGCGGCTTACTTAGGGCGTGTTTGCAACCCCGCTCAGGAGCGTCTATCACCGCCTTTTTGCCCCCTGCTTCGTCACGCAGGCTCGACGTACCCCCGGTACGCTTTCGCCTACGTTCCTCGCAGGAATCAAAAATTCGGCCATATTCGGCTTCCTTCGAAGGATGCAAACACGCCCTCATACAAGGAGATGATCGATATGTTCGAAATCGTCACGATCAAGCCGACCGAGCGCGGTTTGCTGTACCGGAGAGGAAGCTATGCAGGACTGCTCCTGCCTGGAACGAAGCGGCTGATCCGGCTGCGCCGCGAGACCGCGGTCGCCTGCCGCGTCGACGAGCCGTTCCTGCCGCCGGACGGTCCGCTGGCCGTCTACCTGCAGGATGCCAGGCTTGCCGCGGAGCTGGACGTCGTGGAGGTCGGCGACGGCGAATACGCCGCTCACCGCATCGACGGACGCTTCGAGCGGCTGCTGCCGCCGGGCCTGCATGCTTTTTGGAAAGCGGGCGGCCGCCACGAGTTCCAGCGCATCGATATGCGCGAGCCGGACGTCTCGGCGGCGCTCGAGCCGGAGCTCGCGGAGCGGATCGGGCCATATGCGCAGACGCTGGAGGTGGAGAGCTGGGAGCGCGGCTTCCTTTTCTACGACCATGAGCTGCAGCGCGAGCTCGGTCCCGGCCGCTACCGGTTCTGGCGCGGTCCGGTCAAGGCGTCGGTCCAGAAGGTCGATCTGCGCCGCCAGCAGCTTGAGCTGCACGGCCAGGAGATGATGACCGCCGACAAGGTGACGCTGCGGCTCAACTTCGTCAGCGCATACCGCGTCAGCGACCCGCGCCGCACGCTCGAGATCCGCTCGCTGTCCGAGCATCTGCACGCCTCGCTGCAGCTGATCCTGCGCGACATCGTCGCCGGCAGGACGCTCGACCGCCTGCTCGCCGCGCGCGACGAGGCGGCGTCCGAGGCGCTGGAGCGGCTGCGGACGGTCGGGGCCGCGAGCGGCGTCGAATTCCTTGGCGCGGGCATCAAGGACGTCATTCTGCCGGGCGAGATGCGCGACATTCTCAATACCGTGCTGCTGGCGGAAAAGAAGGCGCAGGCGAACCTCATCACCCGCCGCGAGGAGACGGCTTCGACGCGCAGCCTGCTGAACACGGCCAAGCTGATGGAGGAGAACGAGACGCTTTACCGGCTCAAGGAGCTGGAGATGCTGGAGCGGCTCGCCGAGCGCATGGACCGCATCACGCTCGACTCCGGCAGCCCGGTGCTGGAGCAGCTCGCCCGGCTTGCCGGCGGCACGGGCCGGCGCTGAAGCCATTCGACGGGCTTGCCGGCGGCACGGGCCGGCGCGCGAAAGCCCCTCTGGCGGGCGGTTCCTTGCGGACCGCCCGAATTTTTATTCTTTTGGGAGCATAAGGAAAAAGGAACCGTCTCGGGCCTGCGATCCGTAGTATAATAATCGTGGTGCGCCTGCAGGCGGGCAGCACTTGGCATGGCTTCATACATAGGGAGGGTGGACATTCATGCAGCAACCGCAACAACTGAGGCCGATGGGGATCGGCCGCATTCTCGACCGCAGCTTCCAGCTGTACCGCACCCACTTCACGACGCTGGCGATCATCATGCTGGCGCTGTACGGCCCGATGGCGATCGTCTCGATGGCGCTCGCCACCGATTCGTCCAACACGACCTCCGGACTCATGGATACCATCCGGAATGGCGGCATCGACGGCTACCTGCAGTCGATCGAATCAGGCGAAGGAGCCGGACTGAGCGGAGGCGCCGTGCTGGCGATGCTGCTCGGCTTCGTGCTCATGCTGCTGCTCGGACCGGTCTCGGTCGCGGCGATCGTGCATCTCGTGCAGGCGCATCTGCGCGGCGAGGAAATTCCGAGCGCGGGCGAGCTGCTCAAAAAAGGCTTCCGCCGCCTCTGGCCGCTGACCGGCAGCACGCTGCTGTACGGCATCATCATGCTCGGGCTGTATCTGCTCGTTGTCGTCGCGTTCGCTTTCGCGGTTGGAATCTTGTTCGCCGCGGCGCTGTCCGGCACGGACGCGGGGGCAGGGCCGGCCATGCTGCTGCTTGTTCCCGCAGTCATCGGCGTCCTGCTGCTGATCACGTTCTTCGCGGTCCGCTGGGCGTTCTATCTGCCGTTCGTCGCGCTGAACGAGAGCGGCACGGGCGTCGGCGCGAGCTGGCGCCTGACCAAAGGCAGCTTCTGGCGCCTGCTGCTGCTCTACCTCGTGCTCTGGATCCTGCTCGCCATCTTCACTGGGGTGCTGAGCCTCGGCTCGGCCGCGATCTTCGGCGGAGGCGTGCTGAACTCGCTCGTCGACTCGCTCGTCTCGATCCTGATCGGATCGCTGTGGGTGCTGCCGTATGCGATCGCGTTCTTCGACCTGCGCGTGCGCCGCGAGGGCTGGGGACTGGAGACGCTGCTCGACGGAGCGCAGCCTTACGGCGGACAGACGCCGCCTCCTCCTCCGGCGGGCTGGGGCGGCGGCTACGGCGCTCCGGACCGCACAGACCGCTCCGATGAGGGCGGCAGCTCCGGGGACGGCCCTCGTCCATGACGGAAAGGGGGCAGCTGGAGGAGATCCTCTCCCGCGAGGAATATACCGCCTACCGCAAGGAGCCGGGCTTTTCCTTGTGGGACTGGATCGTGGAGCAGCTCGGACGGCTGCTCGCCGCGATCTTCCCCGACCTGAAGCCCGGACCGGGCACGATCAGCCTGCTGTCCATCCTGATCGTCGTCGCGCTCGCCGCCTTCCTCGGCTGGATGGGCTGGCTGCTGCTGCGCCGCTTCGGGCCGGCGGGCCGGCTGCGCTCCGGCGTCTGGATGGAGGCGGGCGACGACAGCCGCTCCTGGCGGCATTACGCCCGGCTCGGCGAAGGCTTCGCTGAGCGCGGACAGTGGAGGGACGGCGTGCGCGCCGTCTTTCTCGCTTTCCTGTTCCGGCTGGAGGAGCGCGGAGAGCTGAGGGTCGAAGCGTGGAAGACGAACCGCGAGTACCTGGAGGAGCTGGCTGCGGCCGGCTCTGCGCATGCGCCCGCCCTGCGCGGAGCGATGGGGCTGTTCGAGCGCGTCTGGTACGGCCGGCTGGAAGCGTCGCAGGCTCAGTACGACGAGCTGAAGGCGCTGCTGGCTGAGGCCGAAGGCAAGGAGGTGCCGCAATGAGGATGGGGAGCAAGCGCAGCGTCTGGCTGCTGGCTCTTTTTGCGGCGCTGTTCCTGCTGCTCGGCCTGCTGCTGGGCCGGCCGCAGCTGCGGGACGAGCCGCCGAACCTGAGCTTCTCGTCGGATACGGACGGGCTCAAGGCATGGCGCGAGCTGCTGCAGGAGCGGCATCCGCTCGTCGGCGAGTGGCGGCAGCGCTGGGACGAGCTGCCGGCCGGCTCGGGCCGGCTGCTGATCGCCGCGGAGCCGGCCGGCGTCAGCGGGGTCGAATGGCAGGCGCTGCACGAGTGGCTGAAGACGGGGAATTCCGTGCTGCTGCTCGGCGATCTGCCGGATCAGCCGTTCTGGGAGCTGACGGAAGGCTGGAGCGCGACGCCGGATGAAGGCGAGCCGTCCGAGGCAACCGGGTCCGATGAACAGGCTGAATCGGACGAAAAGGTAAGCGGCGACCAAGAGGCCGGGACGGACGAAGAGGCTCCCCTCTTCGCCGTGGACGCGTCGGCGCTGCTCGGCCCGGGCGCCGATGAGGCGCAGGCCGAGGCGTCGCCGCGGATCGCCGTTCTGGACGGCGAGGGCGAAGCGCTCGTGACCGACGAGCGCGGCACGCTGGCGGCGCGCCAGAGCGTCGGCTCCGGCTCCGCGACGCTAGTCGTCGAGCCGCGCTGGATGCAGAACGGCACGGCGCTCAGCGGCTCGCATGCCGAGCTGATGGCCGCGCTGCTCGCGGGAAGCTGGACGGAGATCCTGTTCGACGAGCAGCATCACGGCTATACGTCCGCGCCGGGGGCGTTCGCCGTCCTGCCGCGTCCGCTGCTGCTGGCGAGCGCGCTGCTGCTGCTGGCGCTGCTGCTCGCGCTCTGGAGCGCCGGCAAGCGCTTCGGTCCGACGCGCGTGCCGCGGGAGTGGACGGTGCGGCGCGGCGACGAGACGGTGCGGGCGCTGGCCGCCTGGTACGAGCGCTTCGGCCTCATGGACGAGGCGCTGGAGCGGCAGCGGCGGCGGCTGCGGCAGCAGCTGGCGCAGCGCTGGGGGCTGCCTGCGGCGGCGTCGCCGGAGCAGGCGGCCGCGGCCGCCCGCAGCCGCTGGAGCGAGGAGGACGCGCTGCGCCTGCGGCGGGCGCTCGAGGAGCGGCCGCTGCAGGCCGCCGGCCGCAAGGCGGCGGGCGGCACAGATCCAAGGAAGCAAGCGAGCTGGCGGCGCTGCTGCGAGGCGGCGCCGAGCCGGGAAGGGGACATAGAAGATGAATCACTTGGTCGAATCGCTGGAGCGGCGGATCCATGGTCAGAGCCGCAACGTCCGTCTGCTCGTCACCGCGCTCGTCGCGGGCGGGCATGTGCTGCTGGAGGGAGTGCCGGGACTCGGCAAGACGAGCCTGGCGCGCGAGCTGGCGGCGCTGTCGGGCTGCGGCTGGCGGCGCATCCAGTTCACGCCGGACCTGCTGCCGGGCGACATTACGGGCAGCGTGACCTACAGCATGCAGGAGCAGAGCTTCTCCGTCGTCAAAGGGCCGGTGTTCACGAACGTGCTGCTCGCCGACGAGATCAACCGCTCCGGGCCGAAGACGCAAGCCGCCCTGCTGGAGGCGATGGAGGAGCGGCAGACGACGATCCAGGGCACGACCTACGCGCTGCCGGAGCCGTTCTTCGTCGTCGCGACGCAAAATCCGGTCGAGTACGACGGCACGTATCCGCTGCCGGAGGCGCAGCTCGACCGGTTCCTGTTCAAGCTCGTGCTGGACTATCCGGGCGAGCAGGCGGAGATCGGCATCCTGCGCTCGCATCGGCGGGCCGGCAGCATCCGCGAAGCGGCGCCGGAGCCGGCCGTCTCGCCGGAGGAGCTGCTGGAGCTGCAGCGCCGGGTCGAGGACGTCGTCGTCGAGGACGCCATCTACGGCTACGTCGCCGCGCTCGTGCGCGCCACGCGCGACGCCGACGGCGTGCAGCTCGGCGCGAGTCCGCGCGCGGGCATCGCGCTGCTGCGGGCGGCGTCCGCCTGGGCGCTGCTCGAAGGACGCGACTACATGACGCCGGACGACATCAAGGAAATGGCGCTTCCGGTGCTTCGCCACCGGCTGCTGCTGACGCCGCAGGCGGAACTGGAGGGGATGACCGGTGAAAGCATCATCCGGCAAACGCTGGCATCGGTTCCGGTCCCTCGCTGACCGGCTGCTGCGGCGCGCGCCGCTGCCGACGCCGCGGCTAGCCTGGTGGACGGCCGGCGGCGGGGCTGCGGCCGCGCTTGCCGGAGCGGCCGGCCGCGAGCTGGAGGCCGCCGCGCTTTGGCTGGCAGCGCTCGCCGCGCTGTCGGCCGCCGATCTGGCGCGGCTGCCGCGTGCGTCCGCCTGGTCGGCGCGCCGCGAGCTGCCGGAGAGCGCCGAGATCGGCCGCGAGTTCGCGGTCCGGCTGGAGCTGACCTGCCGCACGGCGCTGCCGCTGCGCGTGGAGCTTGCCGACGACATCCCGGACCGCTTCGACCGTCCGGACGGGCGGAGCGCGGCCGGCACGCTGGAGCGCGGCCGGCTGCAGGCGTCGTACCGCCTCCGCGCGCTGGAGCGCGGGCGGTTTCGTTTCCGCGAGGTGGACCTGCGCTGGAGCGGCGGCCTCGGCCTGTGGCGCAAGCAGGCGCAGCTCGCCGTCGAGGACGGCATCCGCATCGATCCCGACCTGTCGGGCGTGCGCGGCGTGCTCGCCTCGGCGCAGGACTCGCTGCTCGTCGACGGCAAGCGGATCCACCGCCGCCAGCGCGGCGGCACGGAGTTCGACGCGATCCGCGAGTATGCGGCCGGCGACGACATCCGCGAGGTCAACTGGCGTGCGACGGCGCGCTCCGGACGGCTGCTGACGAACCTGTATCGGCCCGAAAAGGGCAAGACGCTCGTGCTGCTGCTCGACTGCGGCCGCCAGATGGGCGTCGAGCTGGACGGCCGGGTCAAGCTCGACCGGACGCTGGAGGCGGCGCTGACGCTGGCCGCCGCCGCGCTCCGGCAGGGCGATCTCGTCGCGCTGATCGCTTATTCGAGCCGCGTCAAGCTGTTCGTCCCGCCCGGCCGCGGCCTCGAGCAGCTGCAGACGCTGACCCGCGCGGCGAGCGACATCGCGCCGGACTACGCCGAGGCGGGGGCCGCCGTAGGGCTCGGCTTCCTGCTGCAGCGCGTGCGGCGGCGCTCGTTCGCGGTGCTCTTTTCCGACATGGACCATTACCTGCATGACGCCGAGCTGCTGCCGTACGCGGCCAAGCTGCGCAAGCAGCATCATCTCGTGCTGATGTCGCTGCAAAATCCGGCGCTGCGCGAGCTCGAGGAGCGGCCTCCCGAGACGGCCGGCGACGCCTACGTGCGGAGCATGGCGGCGTCTTACGCGCTGGAGCGGCAGCTGCTCGTGCGGCGGCTCGGCAGCGGCGGCGTGCCGATGCTCGACGCTTCTCCGGACCAGCTGGCGACCAGCGCGGTGAGCGCCTATCTCGACATCCGCGACAAGATCTGATCCGGCAAAGGTCAGGAGAGGAGCCAACATGGACACGACGACATTCATCCGGCGGCACAAGCCGGCCTGGGCGGAGCTCGAGGGCCTGCTCGCCCAGCTCGGGCGGCGCAAGGCGCGGCCGGACGCCGCTCAGCTCGACCGGTTCGCGGAGCTGTACCGGAGCGCCTCGGCGAATCTGGCCTACCTGCAGACGCATGCGCCCGCGAGCGAGGCGGCGCTGCTGCTCGGCGACCTCGTGTCGCGGGCGCACAACCAGCTGTATGCGGGCGGCGCGGCCGGACGCAGCAAGCCGCTCGAATTCCTGCTCTGGGGCTTCCCGCTGCTGCTGAAGCGGCGGCTGCCGTTCATCGCGCTGGCGGGGGCGCTGCTGCTGCTCGGCGAGCTGCTCGGCTACATGGCCGTGCGCGACAATCCGGCGGCAATTCATTCGCTGCTGCCTGCCGGCATGGCCGACCGCATCGATCCGGCGCGCACAGCCGACGACCGCGGCGACATCAACAGCGCGATCGTCTCGGCCGAGATCATGACCAACAACATCCGCGTGGCCGTGCTGGCGTTTTTGAGCGGAGTCACGCTCGGCTTGTTCACGATCTACCTGATGGCCTTCAACGGCATGCTCGTCGGCGGACTCGCCGCCGTGTTCGCGCAGGCCGGGTACAGCTACACGTTCTGGGCGTACATCCTGCCGCACGGCGTCATCGAGCTGGCGGCGATCTTCATCGCGGGCGGCTCGGGCTTCTACATGGGCTACAAGTTCTTCGTGCCCGGCGAGCTGCCGCGCGGCATCGTGTTCGTGCAGGCCGCCAAGGAATCCGCGCTGCTGCTGCTCGGCACGATCCCGCTGTTCGTCATCGCCGGCCTCATCGAAGGCTACATTACGCCCGCTTCGCTGCCGCTTGAGCTCAAGTACGGCGTCGCCGGCCTGACGCTGGCCGCCTTCGCGGCCTACTGCGTCTACGGCGCGAAGCGCGGCGAGCGCGAGCAGGGCGGGGGGAGCGGAGGCGGGGACGCGCGCGGATCGCTGAGCCTGCCTGCCTCCCGATTTCGAAAGGAAGGCCGATCATGACGATGAGAGATCCTTATTCTGAAAGACAGACGACATTCGTCACGCCGGAGCAGGTGCGGCTGCAGCTGCGGACCGCCGGCCTCGGCAGCCGGGCGATCGCCCATCTGATCGACGCGCTGCTGCTGCTCGCAGCGTCGGCGCTGGTCGTGTTCGGGACTGCCGGCTCGATCTACCTGCTGTCCTCGTCCTGGTTCCCGAACGACGGCTACGACTACCTGTTCGCCGGCATGTTCCTGCTGCTGATCGTCATGAACGTCGGCTACTTCATCGTGATGGAGGCGTACCGCGGCGGGCAGACGTTCGGCAAAAAAGCGATGGGCCTCCGCGTGCTCCAGGCGAGCGGCCAGTCGGCGACGATCCTGCCGGTCGTCATCCGCAACCTGTTCCGGCTGCTCGATTTCCTGCCGATGGGCTACTTCGCCGGCAGCACGGCGATCTTCTTCAGCCGCGCCGACAAGCGCTTCGGCGACATGGTCGCCGGCACGATCGTCGTCGCGGAGGCGACGGCGGAGCAGCGGAAGCGCCGCGCGCGCATCGACAAGCGGATCGCCCGCCTGCAGGCCAAGGGACTGCTGCTGCCGGAGCTCGCCAGCGAGCTTGGCGCGGCGGAGCGCGCGCTGCTCGACGAGCGGGACTGGCAGCTGCTGTCCGGCTGGGCCGAGCGGCTTGATCCCAAGCCGCCGGTCGGCGCGCAGGGGCTGGAGCAGCGCATCTGGCTGCATTTCACCGAGAAGCTCGGCCATAGCCGGGCGGCCTACCCCGACTCGCGGCCCTATCTGGCCGCGCTCTACCTCGCCGTTCGCGAGGATTGGGAGCTGTAGGCCAGTTCTCCTGTTGCTCAAAGAAGCGTCCGCCCGGCATCAGGCCGTGCGGGCGCTTCTTTGCGTTGCGGGCTTGCGGCCGGGGCCGGCCTGGGACGGCGCATCGCCCGGCGCCAAGCCCGGATGGGCGGGGGGAGCGGAGTGGAGGCTGTTAAGTCGAATTTTTCGACTTAATGCCGACCGGAGGCCCCCGCCGGAGCACATTAACTCGATTTTATCGAGTTAAAGCCATCTGTCCACGCGCTTCGAACTCTGCTAACTCGAATTTTCGACTTACCGCCGAGCAGAAGCCCCCGCCGGAGCACATTAACTCGATTTTCTCGAGTTAAAGCCGTCTGCCCACGCGCTTGGAACCGTGCTAACCCGATTTTATCGACTTAATGCCGACCGGGATATGGCAGGTAGATCAGCGTTACTCGGTTTTTCCGAGCAACGCCCCCGCTGGACCCGCCATTCGAGCAGAGTTACTCGGTTTTTCCGAGCAATGCTCCTGCTGGACCCGCCGTTCGAGCCCAGTTACTCGGTTTATCCGAGCAATGCTCCTGCTGGACCCGCCGTTCGAGCAGAGTTACTCGGTTTTTCCGCGCAACTCCCCTGCTGGACCCGCCGTTCGAGCAGAGTTACTCGGTTTATCCGAGCAACGCCCCTGCTGGAGCCGCCATTCGAGCAGAGTTGCTCGGTTTATCCGAGCAACGCCCCCGCTGGAGCCGCTGTTCGAGCAGAGTTGCTCGGTTTTTCCGCGTAGCGCCGCCACAGGGGAGGTCAGTTGGGGGAGAGCGGATCGGTTTTGCAGGCGAGCAGCGTGAAAACGAGGGAAGGCTCTCCCTCGGCCACACGAAGCAACAGCCTGCTATTCAATCGTTGACTGGACGAATGGGGAAGGCATATACTAGCTCCAATAGATGCAAGTGAACACTTGCATCAGGCGCGCAGCATCGAAATAAATGATCGTGAACGCCACACGAGCATCGAGAGTAAAACGAGCGTTCACATGAGCATAGTCACACCCAATCACGATGCAATCGACGAGTGCTAGCCAGCATCATTTACAGCGACCACAAGGGAAGGGAGGCATGCGGGAAGTGGAGACGAACAGATCGACGGCGGAGAAGCTGCTGCTGGCGGCGATCGAGGTGATGGCGGAAAAAGGCTATCTCGGCGCCTCGACGAAGGAAATCGCCGCAGCCGCAGGCGTCAACGAGGTGACGCTGTTCCGGCATTTCGGCTGCAAGTCGAACCTGCTGGAGGCGGCGCTCGACCGCTATCATTATGCGGACATCATGACGGAGCTGTTCGCGACGCGGCTGACGGGAGAGCTGGAGAGCGACCTGCACCTCATCGCCCAGACGTATCAGCAAGCGATGTTCCGCAACAAGAAGCTGATTCGGATCGTGCACAAGGAAGGTGCATCGCTTCCGATCGGCGAGCATGCCCACACGCGCCATCGGGAAAAGCTGCGCGAGCTGCTGCGGGACTATTTCACCGACCAGCAGCGTCGCGGCCTCATTCGCGCCGAGCCGCCCGATACGCTCGCGCTGTCGTTCATGTACGTCAATTACGGCTGCTTCATCAGCCGCCTTCACTCCGACCTGGGCGAGCCGGACGCGGAATCCCGCGAGGTGATCCGCCATTCGGTCGAGCTGTATGCTAGAGCGCTCAAGCTCTAGCCTTTTATTCGCCCTTAATGCAAGCGTGCGCTTGCTTACAACGAAAGGATGATGGATTATGTCCGATAAACGTCCGGCTGACGAGCGCTCAGCCGACGAACGTGCCGCCGCCGCTGCGTCCGCCTCAGCCGCCACCGAAAGGCCCGCCGCTCCGTCCGTCCCGCCAACGTCTGCCGAAACCGAGCCCCGGCCAGGCGCGGAGCGGCTGATCGGCGTGCTCGCGTTCACGATGGCGATCTCGTCGATGAGCGCGATGATGTTCACGATCGTGCTGCCCGAGATGAAGGCCGAATTCGGCCTGTCGCTGTCCCAGGTCAGCTGGATGATGACCGGCTACATGCTGATCTACGCGATCGGATCGGCCATCTACGGCAAGCTGGCGGATCTGTTCCGCCTCAAGAACCTGCTCACGTTCGGCCTCTCGCTGTTCATCATCGGCTCCTTCATCGGCCTCGTCTCCAGCTCTTACGGGGCGGTGCTGGCCGGCCGCCTCATCCAGTCGGCGGGCGCGGCCGTCGTGCCCGCCGCCGCGATGATCATCCCGATCCGCTACTTCCCGCCGGCCGTCCGCGGCCGCGCGCTCGGGATGACCGCCTCCGCGCTCGCGCTCGGCAACGCGATCGGACCGATCTTCGCCGCGCTCGTCGTCAGCACGCTGCACTGGCGCTGGCTGTTCTGCGCGCCGCTGCTCGTGCTGCTCACGCTTCCGCTGTTCCGCCGCTATCTCGTCGACGAGCCGGCCAAAGGCGGCTCGCTCGATCTCGCCGGCGGCCTGCTGCTGGCCGGCTCGAGCGCCTCGCTGCTGCTCGCGCTGACGGAATGGAGCCTCTGGTACGCCGCGGCCGGCATCGTCCTCGCCCTGCTGCTGGCGCTGCGGCTGCGCACGGCGCGGGAGCCGTTCCTGCGGCCGGCGCTGTTCCGCATCCCTGCCTATCGCCAAGGGCTGCTGCTGATGATGCTGGCGATGGTCTCGGGCTACGCGCTGCCTTTCCTGACGCCGCAGCTGCTCTCCTCCGTGCATGAGCTCAGTCCCGGCGTCATCGGCTTCGCGATGGTGCCGGCGGCCGGACTCGCGGCGCTGCTCGGCCGCGCCGCCGGGCGGCTCGCGGACCGCAAAGGCAACGCGTACGTCTTCTACGTCGCCGCCAGCCTGCTGCTGACCTTCTTCGGCCTGATGGCGCTGCTCGCCGGAGCATCGCCTTGGATCGCCGGAGGGGCGCTCGTGCTTGGCCAGCTCGGCCAGACGATGCTGCAGATCTCCCTCATGAACTCCGTCTCCCGCACGCTGCCGTCCGATCAGGCGGGCGCCGGGATGGGGCTCGTCTCGCTGCTCAACTTCCTGACCGGAGCCGCGGCGGGAGCGGCGTTCAGCCGTCTGCTGGACAGCTTCGGCGGCGGAACGGGCGTTGGGGCTTTTCCGGTGTTCGGCCTCATTTATGCGGGGCTGTTCGTCGTTGTCGGCTTGCTTGCGCTGACGTTTCGCTACCGCTTCAGCCGGAGCGGCCAGAGCGGCAGGGAGACGATGCCGCTTCGCGAGTCCATTGATTCATGAATCGCCGGTTCGTCCACATATAGTTACATGATGCGGACGTACAACCGGGAGGCGATGGACGATGAGGCACCGGATCGCGAACCTGCTGCTGGCGCTGTCGCTGGCAGTATCGATCTACGTGGTGGAGGCGAGAGTCGGCAGTCCGGCGCAGGCGGACGGCCTGGCGGGCACGGATGCGGCGACGGTCGCGGCGGTAGAGCCGGGGAGCGGCGCGGTTGGATTCGGGAAAAGTCAGGCGGATGCAGCCGAGCCTAGCGGCGGTCCGGCCGGCGCTGGAGCTGAATCCGTCTCCGAAAGCGGCCCGGGCCAAGGCGCCAAGCCGAGTGCCGGCTCGGCGGCGGCGGGAACCCCCGGCCAGCCCGGCGAAGCCTCCGCCCAGCCGCGATCGGATATCTCGGCCGCGGCGGATGAAGCCCGCGCCAGGCTGGTGGACGGCTTGGCCGAAGGCTTTCGCAGCCGCAGCCCCGAGTTCAGGCTGACCTTCAAGGGCGGCCACGAGCAGCTCGTCGAGCTGATGCCGGAGTTGGTGCAGCAGGGCCTTTACCAGGACGACTACACGGCCTATGTGCTCCAATCGTACGCCTACAAGATCCGCTCGGCGGCCGGCACGTCGACGATCACGATGACGGCCAAGTACCGCGAGACGCCGGAGCAGACCGCCGAGGTCGCCCGCCGCTCCAAGGAGATCGTCGCCTCGCTGGTCCGCCCGGGCATGAGCGAGGAGCAGAAGGCGGGCGCGATCCACGACTGGATCGTGCGCCATGTGCGGTATGATGAGTCGCTCACGCGGTATACCGCCTACGAGGCGCTCGAGCTGCGCTCGGCGGTATGCCAGGGCTACGCGCTGCTTGCCTACCGCATGCTCACCGACGCAGGGCTCGAGGCCCGCATCGCCGAAGGCACGGTCGACACCGGCGACCACGCCTGGAATTTGGTGCGCATCGACGGCAGCTGGCATCATATGGACACGACCTGGGACGATCCGCTGCCGGACCGCGGCGACGAGGTCAGCCGCCGGTACTATCTGCTGTCGGACGAGGAGATGCGCCAGGACCACGAGTGGACGAAGCCTTACCCGGAAGCGCCGGAGAGCCTTCCGGCAGTGCGGAAGCGCTAGAGGCTATCCGCCGGCTGCCGTCCAGGGGAGCATCGTCTGAAATGCGGTAGCTGCCCGGCTCCGCAAGCGGCAGCGCAAAAAGGGGAGGAAGCCGAGCAGCTGCTCGCTTCCTCCCCTTTTTTGCCGTTGCTTCGGCGTTGCGGCAATCGCGCTCCGGATCAAAGGCGTTTTCAGCCCGGCTCGGCCTCGCCGGTCTCCCGGCGGCGCGCCGCCGTCATCTGCTGCCAGACGGAGCCGGCGGCTTCCTCGCCGCGCTGGATGCGCTCGAGCGCCATCTGCGCCTGCAGCCGGATCTCGAACTCGCTGTCCTCGGCCGCCTGCTGCAGCGCCTCCAGCGCGCTGTCGTCGCCGACCTCGTACAGGAAGCGCGCCGCCCGCCAGCGGACGAGCTTGTTGCGGTCGCCGAGCGCGGCGACCATCGCGCCGGTCGCGGCGGGATCGCCGAGATCGGACAGCGTGTCGCCGGCCGTGCGGCGCACCGAGGCCGACTTGTCGGCGAGCGCCTGGATGAGCAGCGGCAGCGCCTGCGGATGCTCCCGCAGGTCGCCGAGATAAACGACGGCGAGCCTGCGGATGCTGGCGTTGTCGTCGGCGAGCGCCCGCTCCAGCAGCGGCAGCGCGGCTTCGTCGACCGCCAGCCGGTCGAGCGCGGCGTAGCGGCTCTGCCAGTCCTCCGCGGCCAGCAGCGGCTCGGCCTCCGCGGCCGTCAGCGGCGCGGGCCTGACGGTCGGAGCCGCAGCGGCCTGCTCGCCGGGACCGGCCGCCAGCGACGCCTCGATGAGCGCTTCGAGCCGCTCCGGCGTGTAAGAGGCCTCGAGCTCGCGCACGATTTCGGCGGCAATCTCCTCGGGATCGCCGTAGCGGACGCCGAACTCCTCCAGCCTCCGCTCGCGGATCATCGTCGAGCCGGCGGCGCGGCTGACCGCGTCCGTGAACGCCGCCGGCATCGCGGCGCGCGTCTCGCCGTCGCCCAGGCGCACCCGCACCTGGATCGGGATGCCGCGGAACATCTGGAGGAGCACATGCGCCTCGCCGAAGCCGCTGGCCGGATCCGACGCCGCGGCCGCGCCGCCGTCCTCCGCCTGCAGGATGCGGCGGGCCTCCGCGAGAATCGCGGCCCAGTCGGCGCTCGGCTTGCGGTCGAGCGCGATGAAGTCCGCCGTGCGGAACAGGCTGCGCACGCCCGGTATGGCGAGCAGGCTGCGCAGCGGCTCCGGCGCGGCGTCCGGCTCGGCCGGCACATACGTATGGCGATGCCCGCGGGGCAGCGTCTCGTCGACGTTCAGCTTCATCGAGTTCGGACTCGGAGTCGGTTCGATGGAGATCAAGTTCATTTTTCGTTCCTCCCGCCTCAGGGTAAGTATTCAGCAAGCTCTGTCCTTCTAGTGTAGCGCATTCGCCTGGGCGATGCGAACCGGCGCAAAGCTCCTGAGCGCTGGGGGCGCAAAGCTCCCGAGCGTTGCCTTACATCGCTCCCGAGCGTTGCTTCGCATCGCTCCTGAGCATTGCATTCACCAGGCTCGAATTGTATCGTTAGGGAACAGAAGCTCGACCGACCGATTTTCCGCAGCCGGCGAAAGGGTGACCAACATGGCCAAGTCCAAATTCGGCAACATGGATCCTGTCTCGACGCAAAAGACGTCCAAGCACTTCAAGCGCTGGAGGCAGGAAAAGATCTGGAACCGTCAAGGCAAGGACTACTCGTTCTGCGTCCCGAACAGCCCGCCGGATCTGGAGTTCCTTCATCATAACCGGAGCAAGCCGTCCATGACGTGGATCGGCCACTCGACGTTCCTGCTGCAGCTGGCCGGCGTCAACATCGTCACCGACCCCGTCTGGGCGGGCAAGATGGCGTTCCAGCGCAGGCTGACGCCGCCGGGCGTGCCGCTCGAGTCGATGCCGCCGGTCGATCTGGTGCTCGTCTCGCATTCGCATTACGACCATCTGCATATGGCGTCGCTGCGCCGTCTCGGCGGCTCCAAGACGATCCTCGTGCCGGCCGGCCTCGGGGCGAAGCTCAAGGCGAAGGGCTTCCCGCGCGTGCATGAGCTGCATTGGTGGGAAAGCTATCACTTCCGCGGCCTCAAGCTGACGTTCGTGCCGAGCCAGCACTGGACGCGCCGCAATCCGTGGGACATGAACGCCTCTCACTGGGGCGGCTGGGTCATCCAGCCCGAGCACGGGCTGGACCACGAGCCGGGCGAGGGCACGCTGGGCGGCGTCCGCTCCCATCCGCCGCGTCCGGATGAGGCAGGCGGGCCCGGCGGCTTGGAGGAAGGAGCAGCAGCGGAAAATGGCGCTTCCGCCGCGGACGCCGGGCCGTTCGATCCGTTCCATCCGGACGCCGAACGGCCTCGCGCCGGACTGTATCCGACGGTCTATTTCGCCGGAGACAGCGGCTATTTCCGCGGCTTCGCGGACATCGGCCGCAAGTTCCGCATCGACGTGGCGATGCTGCCGATCGGAGCGTACGATCCGGAGGAGTTCATGGGACCGCAGCATACGACGCCGGAGCAGGCGCTGCAGGCGTTCCTCGACACGCGGGCGCGGCTGTTCGTGCCGATGCACTACGGCGCGTTCAAGCTCGCCGACGACACGCCGCAGGAGGCGCTGGACCGGCTGGAGAACGCGCGCCGGCAGGCGGGGCTCGAGGCCGGCCGGCTCGTGCTGCTGCCGCATGGGGAGACGTGGCGCATGAACGGCTGAGCGGACTCGCGACCGAGCGCGGAGATCTCGACCGAGGCGCGCATGGCGAAGCGTGAACGATCCGTTCCCGGCGAAGTATGGCCGCTGCGCCTGCGAAAAGCCGAGCCCGAAGCGCGGCGGCCGCCCGCCCTGCGACGCCAAGATCGCACAAAGACGCGCCACAACTCGTCCTCGATTGCTTTCGTGCCCAGTGGTATACTGAAGTCGACTTGTTCAATTGACAGGAGGACTCAGCTACTATGACCCATTCCCCGCTCCGTATCGGCATCATCGGCGCTGGCGCGATCGGCAACGTGCATATGGATACGATCAAAAAAATCCCGGAAGCGGAAATCGCGGCCGTAACCGACGCTTTCCTGCCGCTGGCGCAGCAGCGCGCCCAAGAGCACGGCATCGCCACCGTGCATGAGAGCCCGCAGCATCTGCTCGAGGACGCCAGCATCGACGCCGTCGTCGTCTGCGTGCCGAACCAGTTCCACGCTTCGCTGGCGATCGAGGCGCTCAAGCAGGGCAAGCATGTGCTGCTCGAAAAGCCGATGGCGATCAGCCTCTCGGACGCGCGCGCGATTCTCGATGCGAAGCTCGCATCGGGCAAGACGCTCATGGTCGCGCATCAGATGCGCTTCCTCGGCCTTAGCCGCGCGATCAAGGACATGATCGACGACGGCAAGCTCGGCCGCATCTACAACGCCAAGGCCGGCTGGTGGCGCAAGAAGGGCATCCCCGGCTGGGGCTCCTGGTTCACGCGCAAGGACATGGCCGGCGGCGGTCCGCTCATCGACATCGGCGTGCATATGCTCGATCTGTCGCTGTACATGATGGGCAACCCGCGCCCGGTCAGCGTCTTCGGCACGACCTACGCCGAGTTCGGCCCGCAGCGCAAAGGCGTCGGCGACTGGGGCACGCCCAACTGGGACGGCTACTATGATGTCGAGGATCTGGCGACGGCGCTGATCAAGATGGACAACGGCGCGACGCTGACGCTCGAAGTGAGCTGGGCGGCGCATGCCGCCGGACTCGGCGAGAATCCGTTCATCCACCTCATGGGCACCGAGGGCGGAGCCAGCTACTCCGGCAGCGCGGGCACCTACGTCACGCATGACGAGCAAGGCGTAGTCGAGCAGGACATCGTTCCGCTCGAGGGCGAGGAGGACCGCGTGCTCATGTTCCGCCATTTCATCGAGTGCGTGCAGACCGGCCGCGAGCCGATCAGCTCGGCCTTGACCGGCTTCACCGTCAACCGCGTCCTCGACGCGATCTACGAATCGTCCCGCACGGGCAGCGAAGTCAAGCTGAGCTGGAACTGACGCGCGAGCGACCCGGGCAGCGTGGAAGCGGCAAGGGACGGACGGCAAGCTGGAACAGACGCCGTGCGCTTCTTGGCCGCAGCGCGGACGGGAAGCGAGCGCGGACGCGATGAGCCGGGAAACCGGGAAGCCGGTTTCGGTTGCAGGCGAGTTTTGGACGCGATGCCGAGCGGCGAGGCTCGGCGCGTCCGGATTGGCGGCGGCTTAGAGCCGTCGCCTTTTTCTTTTTCAACCGTATCATTGATCTGACTGATGGAGAGGAGACCGGGCATGGAGCAGCGGCAGGGACGGATTCGGCATATGGTGATCTTCGATTTAAGGCATGAGGAGGGCTCGGCGGAAGAAGCGCGGTTTCTGGAAGACGGGATGCGAATTTTGACCTCGATCCCGGTCGTTCGGGCATTCGGGGCGTTCCGCCAGACATCCGCCAAGAACGACTATCGGTTCGGCTTCAGCATGGAATTCGACAGCCAGGCCGACTACGATGCGTACAATGCCCATCCGGCGCATGTGTCGTTCGTGGAGGAGCGTTGGCAGGCGGAAGTGAGCCGATTCCTGGAGATCGACTTCGATCTGGACGGCGCTGCGGGAGCGGCTGATGAATCAGCCGTTCTCCGCTCGGACCGCTCGGTCGATGCGGATGGGAGCTCTTCGGCCGGAGCGGACGAGGCTTCCCTTGCAGCTGGCGAGGCAACGGATCGATCCGCTGCAGCTGGCGCGGCAAGGGATCGATCCGCCCGTCCTGACGGCAAGCGGGAAGAGGCGGGACGATGAGCGCCGAACGCCAGCCGCAGACGGAAATCGGCGCTGACGGAGCGGGCGGCATCCGGCTCGACTTGTCGGGCCATGTCGCGCTCGTCACCGGATCGACGGGACAGCTCGGCCGCGTCATCGCGCGCACGCTGGCGCAGGCGGGAGCCGACATCGTGCTGCACTATCACGGCAACGAGGCCAAGGCAAGAGAGCTTCACGCCGAGCTGGCCGCTCTCGGGCGCAGCGTCATGATCGCCCAGGCGGATGTCACGCGGCTGGACTCCGTGCTGGCGATGGCGGGCGCGGCCGCGGCTTCCGGGATGAAGCCGGTCGACATCGTCGTCGCCAACGCGGTCGTCCAGTACAGCTGGACGTCCGTGCTGGAGCAGCCGGTGGAGGACTATGTCAGCCAGTTCGAGTCCTGCGTGCTGCAGAGCGTCCATCTGGCCAAAGCCTTCGTCCCGGCTATGCAGCAAGGCGGCTGGGGCAGGATGATCGGCATCAACACGGAGTGCGCGATGCAGAACTTTCCGACGCAGTCGGCCTACACGGCGGGCAAGCGCGGCATGGACGGCGTCTACCGCGTACTCGCCAAGGAAGTCGGAGCGGACGGAATCACGGTCAACCAGATTGCGCCCGGCTGGACGATCAGCGAGCGCGATCGCGAGAATGGCACCGAGCGCAGCGAAGGCTATGAAAGCTCCGTCCCTCTGCGCCGCCGCGGTACGGACCAGGAGATCGCCAACGCGGTCGCTTTCCTCGCCTCGGATCTCGCTTCGTTCATCACCGGCGCCTACCTGCCTGTGAACGGCGGCAACGTGATGCCGGCGATCTAGCGGGTCTGGACTTGTTTCGAACAGGCGTATCAGCAGGTATTAAGTCGAAAAGATCGAGTTACAACTGAGACGGTTCAACTTGGACAGCTGCAAGCCGAAAAAATCCGGTTAGAGGCTCTGCGGGAGCGAGCTAGACAGCTGCAAGCCGAAAAAATCCGGTTAGAGGCTCTGCTGGAGCGAGCTAGACAGCTGCAAGCCGAAAAAATCCGGTTAGAGGCTCTGCGGGAGCGAGCTAGACAGTTGCAAGCCGAAAAAATCCGGTTAGAGGCTCTGCTGGAGCGAGCTAGACAGCTGCAAGCCGAAAAAATCCGGTTACAGGCTCTGCCGGAGCGAGCTGGACGGCTGCAAGCCTAAAAAATCCGGTTAGAGGCTCTGCCGGAGCGAGCCAGACTGCTGCAACCAGGTTGGCGTCCCTGTGCAGGTAGACAGGACGTTTTCAAAGCTTTGGATTTCGTGGTTGCGAAATTTCCCTTTTTATTGTAGATTCGGATTTAGATTTCAATAGAAGCTAGTTGCTGCGTGAAGAACACGCCGCTTGCCCAGTGGGCAAGCGGCGTTTTTTATTCTTAGAATAAGGAGTGGTTGTAGTGGTAGATCTGCGGGTCAGCGAATTCATTGAGAAGGAGAGAAGCGGTGCAAAGGGTCAGCGACTTGAAATGCTGGAAAGAAATTTGCACGGCACCATCAAGCTGATAGAAACGGTCCTTTTCCCGGTCTTTGGTTCCTTGGATGGATTCAGGCTGGAGTATGAGTTCAAAAGTCCGAACGGCTATAATTTTTACGCGGACTTGTTCCACGAACCGCTTCAGACGGTTTTTGAGTGTGATGGGTATGTGCCGCATGCGGAGTTGTTGACCAGAGAACGATTTTCTATGGAGCGGCAAAGGATAAGAACAATGACTTTGTTCGGATATCGCTATTTGCCGTTTAGTTGGGACGAGCTGGATAAAAAAGGGGAGCAGTGCCGAAGAGCGGTATATGAATTGGTAGGGCGTTGCGGTCACGGAAACGCGAATCAAGGAATTCGAGCTCTCCCTATCCAAGATAGAGAGTTGCTGAGGCTGGCCGCTAATGGGCGAATCTTCCGTCAACCCGATGCACAAGCTTGGCTTGGACTTAAGGAGGATACCGTTCGCAAGATTACGCGCCGACTGATGGATCAAGGGTGGCTGGCTGCCAAAGGAAATGGAAATGCTCGGCATCATGCTTACCACATCACCGATAAGGGATGGAAGTTGTTTTGGGGAAATGGAGTCGGCTCATGAATAGGGGTTCTGCCCGTAGGAGAGGAGAGCGATCTTGCTAAAAGAGCAGGGATTTCGTAAACGAAGCGTTTCTAAACTATGATGTCGCCTGCAGCCCTCCCTCGTTTCCCACGATTCCGAATCTTATGCTATACTGAAGGAAGTCTGTTTTTTTGCAGGGAAAGCGGGGCTGCGGCCGATCCGGTCCCTGCCCGAGACGATGAGGCAAGGCGGACATCCGCCTAATCCATAGATGAAGGACGGGATTTCCACATATGATCAGCACTAGCGGCATTTCGCTTCGCTACGGCAAGCGGGCGCTTTTCGAAGACGTCAACATCAAGTTCACCCCCGGCAACTGCTACGGCCTGATCGGGGCGAACGGAGCGGGCAAGTCGACGTTCCTGAAGATCCTCTCCGGCGAGATCGAGCCCAACACGGGCGAGGTCCACATCACGCCGGGCGAGCGGATGGCCGTGCTCAAGCAGAACCATTTCGAATACGACGAGGTTCCGGTCCTCATGACCGTCATCATGGGCCACAAGAAGCTCTATGACGTCATGAACGAAAAGAACGCGCTGTACGCCAAGTCCGACTTCACGGACGAGGACGGCATGCGCGCGGGCGAGCTCGAGGCCGAGTTCGCCGACATGAACGGCTGGGAAGCGGAGTCCGAGGCAGCCGAGATGCTGAACGGCCTCGGCATCACGCCGGACCTGCACGACAAGCTCATGAAGGAGCTTGACGGCAACGCGAAGATCCGCGTCCTGCTGGCGCAAGCGCTGTTCGGCACGCCGAACATCCTGCTGCTCGACGAGCCTACCAACCACTTGGATATGCAGTCGATCGAATGGCTCGAGAAGTTCCTTTCCACCTATGAAGGCACCGTCGTGGTCGTCAGCCATGATCGCCACTTCCTGAACCAGGTGTGTACGCATATCGCGGACATCGACTTCGGCAAGGTCCAGATGTACGTCGGCAACTACGACTTCTGGTACGAGTCCAGCCAGCTGGCGCTCGCGCTGCAGCGCGACGCCAACAAGAAAAAAGAAGACAAGGTCAAGGAGCTGCAGGCGTTCATCCAGCGCTTCAGCGCCAACAAGTCCAAGTCCAAGCAGGCGACGAGCCGCAAAAAGATGCTCGACAAGATCACGCTCGACGACATCCGTCCTTCGAGCCGCAAGTATCCGTTCATCAACTTCAAGGGCGAGCGCGAGGCGGGCAAGCAGATCCTGCTGATCGAGGGCATCTCCAAAAACGTCGACGGCGAGCAGCTGCTGAGCAACTTCACGCTTACGGTCAACAAGGGTGACAAGATCGCCTTCGTCGGACCGAACACGCTGCCGAAAACGGCGCTGTTCCAGATCATCACGGGCGAGTCCGAAGCCGATGCCGGCACGTACCAATGGGGCATTACGACGATCCAGGGCTACTTCCCCAAGGACAACTCCAAGTACTTCGACGGCGTGGAGATGAACCTCGTCGACTGGCTGCGGCAGTACTCCAAGGATCAGGATGAGTCGTTCATCCGCGGCTTCCTCGGACGGATGCTGTTCTCCGGCGACGAGGCGCTCAAGAAGGCGAGCGTGCTCTCCGGCGGCGAGAAGGTCCGCTGCATGCTGTCCAAGATCATGCTGTCCGGCGCGAACGTGCTCGTCATGGACGAACCGACCAACCACTTGGACCTCGAGTCCATCACCGCGCTCAACAACGGCCTGATCGACACGGACTGCACCGTGCTGTTCACGTCGCATGACCATCAGTTCGTGCAGACGATCGCCAACCGCATCATCGAGATCACGCCAGGAGGCGTCATCGACCGCCTCATGACCTACGAGGAGTACCTCGAGAGCGACGATGTAAAGGCGATGCGCGACCGCCTTTACGCCGGTCAGCCGAGCTAGAGCTTATATCGAAAAGAACCGCCGCTTCCCGATTCGGGAAGCGGCGGTTTTTGCGTGGAAGGCTTGCCGGAACGCACAGCGGCGAAGCTGCTGCGCCGGATGGCGGGGGGCAACCGGATTATACCGGGTTGCAGAAACGTGAAGGGCTCGCCGGAGCCGCGCCGCCGGATTATATCGGGTTGCAGAAACGTGAAGGGCTCGCGGGAGCCGTGCAGCCGGATTATATCGGGTTGCAGAGACGTGAAGGGCTCGCCAGAGCCGAGCAGCCGGATTATATCGGGTTGCAGAGACGTGAAGGGCTCGCGGGAGCCGTGCAGCCGGACTATATCGGGTTGCAGAGACGCAATGGGCTCGCCGGAGCCGTGCACCCGGATTATATCGGGTTGCAGAAACGTGATGGGCTCGCCGGAGCCATGCACCCGGATTTTATCCGGTTGCAGAGATGTGAAGGGCTCGCGGGAGCCGTGCAGCCGGATTATATCGGGTTGCAGAGACGCAATGGGCTCGCCGGAGCCGCGCAGCCGGATTATATCGGGTTACAGAGACGTGAAGGGCTCGCTGGAGCCGCGCAGCCGGATTATATCGGGTTGCAGCGCCCCCAGCGAGCCCGCCATAAGCGTGCGGCCGAATTCTCGGCCACGAGGCCGCGCCCTGCCTCTCCGCGGCCACGAGCCCGCCGCCCTGCCTCGCCGCAGCTGCCTCGCCGCAGCTCGCGCCGCGCCCGGCCGCCGGCTAGTTCAAGAAGCCGTCGAGCGCGATCGTCGGCTTGCCGTCGGCCTGCCAGGCGCCCTTGTTGTAGCCGCCGTTGTAGCCCGGCGTCGACTGCGGCTCCCAGTAGAACACGCCGAGGCCTTTGCCGCCGGAGATGTTCCGGATCTTCGTCTTGATATCGGCGATGAAGCTCTTCGACGCGGCCGGCTGATTGTAGTCGAGGCCGATCTCGCAGATCATGACGCTTTTGCCGTAGCGGGCGATCATGTCATTGGCATTGGCGACGGTCTGCGTCACCTTCGTCTGCCAGTCGGAGACGGACGGATAGAGCGACATGCCGATGTAGTCGAACGTCGCGCCGTTCGCGATCAGCCCGCCGATGTTCCAGACGAACAGCGCGTTGTCGTAGCCGTTGGCCAGATGCACGATCGTCTTGGTCGACGGAAAGATGCTCTTGACCGCGTTGTTGCCCGTATTGACGAGCCAGGCGTAGTTCTTCATATTGACGGACGCGCGGCCGTCCTGCCACAGCATGCCGTCGTTCGTCTCGTTGCCAATCTGCACCCAGTCCGGCGTGACGCCCTTCGCCTTCATCGTGTTCATGACGTATACGGTATGCGACCAGACGGCGTCCATCAGCTGATTGAAGGTGAAGCCGGTCCACGCATAGGGCTTCGTCTGCTTGCCGGGATCGGCCCACGAGTCGCTGTAATGAAGCGACAGCATGACGCTCATGCCCTGCGCCTTTGCCCGCGCCGCCAGCTCGGCCGCCTTGTCGGCGTTCAGGTAGCCGTTGCCGTAGTCGCTCATATTCGGATTGACCCACACGCGGATGCGGGCGGAGTTCAGTCCGTAGTCGTTTTTGAGAATGTTGAAGATGTCCCGCGTGACGCCGTTTTTATCCTTCCACTTGTAGCCCTGCGCCTCCATGGCCGCCACCCAGCTGATGTCGGCTCCTTTGGCGAAGGCCGGCGCTGCCTCCGCCTTGCCGCCGACCCCAGCGCCGGCGCCCTCCCATGCCGGAGCGAGCAGCAGGAGCAGCGCCGCCATCAGGATGGCGGCCGTCTGCTTCCATCTGCGCTTCCAGGCTTGCCGTCCGCTGCCAGGCCGCTCATGCTTTTCGCCAAGTCGAGCCGGGGTTTCCTGCAGCTGTCCGCCTAGCGGCGTCTCATGCGCTTCTTCCTGCCTTTGTCCGGATTGTCCCAATCGATTCATTCCTCATCTTCCTCCTTGCGAAGTGGATTCCTCTGTATCGTAAGCGCTTACCAAGATTTCCCGACAGTGAGCGCAGCCATGATTTCTTATCCACATTCAACGACGAAGGGGACCGGCGGCGGCAGCGGCTCTGGCGGGGACCGCAGCGATTGCGGTATCCGCTTCCGCCATCGTGGAAAACATATAAAAAAGCGTTGCCCCGCGCAGTAGGCATCCGGCGGGCGGTAAAGGTACAATGGGGTATTAGTTCTCAAAACTCCTACCGGGTGGAGGCGGCAGCGATGTCAGGAGCGAAGAGAAAGTCCTATATCCCTTATTCCTATAAAATGATGATTCCGTACCTGCTGCTCGTGCTCGTCACCGACGCCCTGATCGGCACGATCTCGTACCGGATGCTCGTCGAGTCGCGGACGGAGATCGCGCGCACGAACATCCAGGCGGCGATGCAGCAGACCCGCACGAACATGCATTACCAGATGGAGGAGATCAAGCGCATCTCCGACACGCTGTTCGGCAGCGTGCCGTTCCAGCGCGCGCTGCAGAAGCGCGGCGACGAGCTGCAGGCGTATCTCACGATGCTCGACGAGATCGTGCCCAAGCTGCAGGAGCCGCTGCAGCTGTTCGGCAACCCGCTGCGCATCGAGCTGTACACGACGAATCCCGATCTGTACGAGATCGAGGGCGACGATCCGTCGACGAAGATCGAGCGCAGCGACTACTATGTGCTGTCGGCGGACAGGCTGCGCGGGAGCGCCTGGGCCGAGCAGGCGGGAGCCGGCGACGGCAGCCGCTGGATGCAGGTGGAGAGCGACGCGGAGCATCGGCAGCTGTCGCATTTGACGCGTCTCCTTTCCTACAGCGACTATCAGACGGCGATCGGCTACATCCGCATCACGGCGCGGCTCGACGACCTGCTCGGACGGTTCGACGCGTTCCCCGTGGAGAAGGGCATGACGCTGCGCCTGCTCGACCAGCCGAGCGGACGGACGCTGTACGAAAAGGGCGACGCCCACGAGGCCGACGCGCCCGGCCATCTGACGCTGAGCGAGGCGGTGCCGGGCAGCGGCTACGTCATCCAGGCGGTCGTATCGCAGCGCTATCTGCAGGAGGACGCGCGCCGGCTCGGCCTCGTCATCGTCGGCGTCTGCTCGGTCAGCTTCGCCGTGATGGCGCTCATCGGCTTCATGGTGGCGCGGCTGTCCGGGCGCAAGATGCGCAAGATCGTGACGCTCGTGCAGTCGTTTCAGGACGGCAGCCTCGAGAAGCGGATCCGTTTCTCCGGCAAGGACGAGTTCGTGCAGATCGCCGATGCGTTCAACACGATGGCCGAGCATGTCAAGGAGCTGATCAGCAGCGTGTTCGCGCAAGGGCAGAAGCGCAAGCAGGCGGAGCTCGAGGCGCTGCAGGCGCAGATCAACCCGCATTTCCTGTACAACACGCTGTCCACGATCAGCAGCCTCGCCAACATGGGCGAGACGCGCCAGGTGACGGAGATGGTCAAGGGGCTGTCGCGCTTCTACCGGCTGTCGCTCAACGAGGGGCGCGTGCTCATCCCGCTCGGCCAGGAGCTGGAGCAGGTGCAGACGTATCTAGACATCCAGCGGGTGAAGTATGCCGACGCCTTCACGGTGCATCTGGACGCCGAGCCGGACATCGGCGAGCTGCGGGTGATGAAGCTGATCCTCCAGCCGTTCGTGGAAAATGTGTTCAAGCATGCCTGGTACGGCGAGAGCATCGCCATCCGCATCACGGCCCGCCGGCTCGGCGCCGATCTGGAGCTCAAGGTGATCGACAACGGCGTCGGCATGAACGCCGAGGCGCTGGAGCGGCTGCGCTCCGGCACGGCCGGCTCCGCAGCCGCGCCTGCCGCAGCCGGCCTCGCGGGCGAGCCGTCCGAATTCGCTCCGGCGGCAGCTGTCCGGGCGTCCGGCTCCGCCGGCGCAGGCGGCAGCTACGGCATCCGCAACGTCGACGAGCGCATCCGGCTGCGCTACGGGGAGCGCTACGGCATTGAGGTCGGCAGCGTCTTTGGCGGCGGCACGACGGTGCGCATCCTGCTCCCCGCGGAGGGCGAGTGGGAGGACGGCATCGTCCGGGAAGAAAAGGAGGAAGGCCGATGAACGAAGCAATGCCGATCCGGGTGCTGCTCGTCGACGACGAGGCCGTCGATCTGGAATGGCTGCGCCGGCGCGTCGCGGGCAGCGGCCTGCCGGTGCAGGTGGCGGGCACGGCGAGCAGCGGCTTCGCCGCGCTCGACCTGCTGCAGCGCGAGCAGGTGGACGTCATCCTGACGGACATCCGCATGCCGATCATGAGCGGCATCGAGTTCGCCCGCCGCGCGAAGGAAGCCCGCCCGCATGTGAAGATCGTATTCATCAGCGGCCATGAGGACTTCCACTATGCCAAGGAGGCGCTGCGGCTGAGCGCGTCCGGCTATCTGCTCAAGCCGGTCGACGACGAGGAGCTGCTGGCGATGCTCAGCACGCTTTGCCGCGACGTCGAGCAGGAGAAGCGGACGAGCCGCAGCGTCTCGGAGGCGCTGTCGCTGGCGGCGCGGGAGCTGCTGCTGCGCTGGCTCGGCGGGGACCGCTCGCCGCTGCTGGAGGAGCATCTGCAGCCCTACCTGCTGCCGGCCGCCGAGCACGGCGCCAGCTGCGCGCTGATCGAGATCGACGATCTGGAGTGGAAGGCCGCGGCGCTGGGCGAGGCGGAGCGCGACCGCCATATCGCCGCGATGGGCGCGTTCCTGCACGACTTCGCGGAGCGCCGGCAGCTCGGGCTCATGCTCGCCGGCCTGCCGGGCGCGCGGGCCGTGCTGATCGCGCGGGCGGGCGCGGACCCGCGGCTCGAGGAGCTCGTCGCCGAGCTTGCGCGCCGCTTCCCGCTGACGGTCACGATCGGCGTCGGCCGTCCGGCGGGGCGCTGGCAGGAGCTGCCGGAGTCGTACCGCGAGGCGCAGGCGGCGCTGAGCGCCAAATGGCTGCTCGGCAAAAACCGCGTCCTGCGCGAGAGTCCCGAGCCGCTCGGCGACGAAGGTCCGTCCGCCGCCCAGGAGGCGGTCATCGACCGGATGCTCGCCGCCATCCTGCAGTACGATCTCGTCGAGATCGACGACTGCCTGCTGGAGCTGTTCGGCGGCTCCGGCCGGCTCCGCCGCAGCGAGGCGTACCCGCTCGTGCTGCGCCTGACGTCCAAGCTGCATGCCGACCTGCAGGCGATGGACGAGAACCTGTACGAGCTGCTCAAGTGGGACACCCATGAGCCTGGCGTCATGTTCCAGTTCGAGACGATGAACGACCTGCTCTCTTGGCTGCGCAAGCGGCTGTTCGAGCTGTCGGAGCTGCTGCTCATCAAGAGCCGCCGCCACAGCCGCAAGCTGATCGACGAGATCAAGGCCTATGTCGAGGAGCGGCTGGAGCAGAAGGTGACGCTCAAGGAGACGGCCGCCCAGTTCAGCTTCACGCCGAACTACCTTGGACATCTGTTCAAGGAGGAGACCGGCCAGCATTTCAGCGACTATCTGCTCGAGCGCAAGCTGAAGCTCACCTGCTCCCTGCTTGAGGAGCCGACGCTCAAGATCTACGAGATCGCCGACCGGATGGGCTACAAGAACATCGTCTACTTCAACCGCCAGTTCAAGCAGGCGACCGGCATGTCGCCGGGCGAATACCGCAAGAAAGCGGGCATATAGCCCGCTTTTTCGGCGTTAAAGAGGTTGCGCGAGCCGAGCCACTCTGATGGACAAGAAGCCCGCTGCGCGAGCCGAGCCTTTCTCCGATTCCACTGGAAGCCGGATGCCCTGATTGCCCGACCTCCTATTCGGAGGCCATCCGTCTTCCAAGAGGACCGCTGCCGCTTCTCCGAAAGGCATCGTCTCGCTTCGCTTGCCTTGTCCCTGCGTCGCCTGCTCCCCATTTTTTGGGAGAGTGGGCCGTCCTCCGCATACCTGGGGGACGGCAGCTCGCTCGGCACGCGGCCGAACCGGTCGGAGTTGCGCGGAAAAACCGAGTAACTCGGGCCATCGGAGGCCGAACCGGTCGGAGATGCGCGGAAAACCGAGTAACTCGGGCAAACGGAGGTCCGAACGGTCGGAGATGCGCGGAAAAACCGAGTAACTCGGGCAAACGGAGGTCCGAACGGGAGTTAAGTCCATATAATTGTGTAAAATGCTCCTGACCATAAAAAGGAAAGCCATGGTAGGACTCTCGGTTAGAATGGAAGTTGTCGAGACCAACATTCCAAGGAGAGTGCCTACACATGACTCCATACCAGATTACCGTAGATCAAGACATTTTGCACCAGCTGTTTATCGGAACCGATCGGGACGCGGGAGTGGCCCGCTTGTTGGAGACGGTGCTGAATCAGGTGCTGACAGCCCAGGCGACGGATCAGCTGGCGGCGCAGACGTACGAGCGCACCAGCGAGCGCAAGGGCTACCGCAACGGCAGCTACGAGCGCGACGTCATTACCCGCGCTGGCAGCGTCACCTTGCGCGTCCCCCGGTTTCGGGACGGCTCCTTTTCTACCGAGCTTTTCGCCCGGTATCAGCGCAGCGAGCAAGCGCTGGTGCTCTCGCTCATGGAAATGGTCATCAACGGCGTGTCGACGCGCAAGGTGACTAAAATCACCGAGGAGCTGTGCGGAACCCAGTTCTCCAAGTCAACGGTCAGCCACCTGTGCAAGCAGCTGGACCCGGCTGTCCACGACTGGAACAACCGCTCTCTGGCCGACCACGCCTTCCCCTTCATCACCATCGATGCGANCTACGTGAAGGTGCGTGAAGAAGGCCGTATCTGTTCTCGAGGCGTTCTGGTGGGCTACGGCGTGAACGAGCAAGGCCGGCGTGAGATTCTGGGCCTGCGCGTCGACGACACCGAGTCGGAGGAGAGCTGGGGCGCCTACTTCCGCTGGCTGAAAGAGCGCGGCCTGCACGGCGTAGAGCTCGTCACGAGCGACTACCATGGCGGGCTGGTCAAGGCCATCGAGAAGGAGTTTCAAGGGGTCTCGTGGCAGCGGTGCCAGACGCACTTCATCAAGAACGTGCTGAACGCAGCGCCCAAAGCGCTCCAAAGCGAAATCAAGAGTCGCGTCCGATCGATCTTCGATGCGCCCGACATGAAGACGGCTCGTTCCTATCTCGAACAGACGCTTGAGGCGTATGCCGAGACAGCACCCAAAGCGATGAAAATACTGGAGGACGGGTTCGAGGACGCCGTCGCGGTGCTGGCCTTCCCGGAGGCCTACCGCGTGCGGCTGCGCACCTCCAACGGCATGGAGCGCCTGAACGGGGAGATCCGCAGGCGCGAGACGGTCATCCGCATCTTTCCCAATCGCGCTTCCGTCCTTCGCCTCATCGGAGCCATGCTCATGGAAGAGAACGAGTACTGGATGACGAAGAAGCCGTACATGGACATGACGGACTTCAAGGCGTGGAAGAAGCAGAAAGCCACTCAGGGCGCCGGCTCGGAGGAGCAGGAAACCAGCACCACCATGACGGAAGCGACGGACAGCCTTTAAACCCGATTCCATTTTCTACCGAGAAGTGTTTTTACACACAATTATGGACTTGACCGGAAACGGGCGGAGTTGCGCGGAAAAACCGAGTAACTCGGGCAAGCGGAGGCCGAACCGGATGGAGATGCGCGGAAAAACCGAGTAACTCGGGCAAGCAGGGGCCGAACTGGTCGGAGATGCGAGGTCAAGTCAAGTAACTCCGGTAGGCAGGCGTGTCGGTTAGAGCCTGAAAGCCGGGCTAGTGAGCCGCTGTAAGCCGATTTATTCGGGTTAGAGCCTGAAAGTCGGGCTGGCGAGCCGCTGTAAGCCGATTTATTCGGGTTAGAGACTGAAAGCCGGGCTGGTGAGCCGCTGTAAGCCGATTTATTCGGGTTGGAGCCTGAAAGCCGGGCTAGTGAGCTGCTGCAACCCGATTTATTCGGGTTAGAGCCTGAAAGCCGGGCTGGCGAGCCGCTGTAAGCCGATTTATTCGGGTTAGAGCCTGAAAGCCGGGCTGGCGAGCCGCTGCAAGCCGATTTATTCGGGTTAGAGCCTGAAAGCCGGGCTAGTGAGCTGCTGCAACCCGATTTATTCGGGTTAGAGCCCGAAAGCCGGGCTGGCGAGCCGCTGCAACCCGATTTATTCGGGTTGGAGCCTGAAAGCCGGGCTAGTGAGCCGCTGCAACCCGATTTATTCGGGTTAGGGCAGAGAGACGAGCTTGCGGGCAGCTAGAACCCAATTTTCCCGGGGGTTCAGTTCGTTATAGAAGCTTTCGAGGGTTCCGGAGAATGCGATCAAGAAATCCTGGTTACATGGAGATCGGAACGAGTCTCTACGAAGCGAAGCGGGGGCGGGTTCGGCATCAGCTTCTAACCGATTGTATCGGTGATAGGGCTAGCCGGTGATGAGCGAAGGCAGCGAGCCTATCGTCGAAACCAGAGAGCGAAGCGGACGGGGGCTCGTGGAGAAGCGGCAGCGGTTCCCTTGGAGGCCGGATTCCTTCCGTTTTGGAAAATGGGATCAAAGGAATCTGGGCTCCAGGGAGATCGGAACGAGTCCCCGCTCTGCGAAGCGGATGCCGGTTTCGCTGCCCGCTCCACCGCGCTTCCCGCTCCACCGCGCTGCCCGCACCGCGCTGCCCGCTCTGCCGCTCTGTCCGCTCTGCCGCTCTGTCCGCTCGCGCGCTGCCCGCTCTGCGCGCTGCCCGCTTTG
Organism: Paenibacillus pasadenensis; assembly: GCF_002864175.1. NCBI lineage: Bacteria > Bacillati > Bacillota > Bacilli > Caryophanales > Paenibacillaceae > Paenibacillus > Paenibacillus pasadenensis. The sequence goes on from NZ_NFEZ01000004.1 coordinate 1,374,380, forward strand.
CGCGCTGCCCGCACCGCGCTGCCCGCACCGCGCTGCTCGCGCTGCCCGCGCTGCCCGCGCTGCCCGCGCTGCCCGCGCTGCCGCGCTGCCCGCACTGCCCGCACTGCCGCGCTGCCCGCGCTGCCGGCTCCGCCCGCGCTGCCGCACCGCTCTGCCGCCCGCTCCCGTCCCTTTCGCCCTCCCGTTGAAAAAGTATCGGTTATTGTTGCTCCTCCCAATGTCGAAAAGCGGGCCTGCGGACCTATAATGGGACCGTAAGCCAGACTAGACCGCAACACCGAGAGGAGAGGGGCTCATGAACCGAGGCGGCTTTTGGTCGGACGTCAGCAAGTACCGCGTCCTCCTGCTCATGCTGCTGCCGGCCGTTCTGTTCTTCCTGCTGTTCGCCTACATCCCGATGGCCGGGATCGTGCTCGCGTTCAAGCAGTTCAATTACAACGGAGGCATTTTCGGCAGTCCGTGGAACGGACTCGACAACTTCCGGTTCTTCTTTGAATCCGGGGACGCCTGGCGGGTCACCCGCAACACGGCGCTGTACAATATCGCGTTCATCATCGTGAACAACGTGCTGCAGATCGCGGCGGCGATCCTGCTGTTCGAGGCGGCGCGGCCGTTCTTCCGCAAGATTTTCCAAACGATGCTGTTCCTGCCGTACTTCATCTCGTGGGTCGTCGTCGGGGCGATCGCCTACAACCTGTTCAACTACGACTACGGCATGCTGAACTCCGTGCTCGGCTGGCTCGGGATGGAGCCGATCGACGTGTACAACACGGCCGCCTACTGGCCGCTGCTGCTGGTCCTCATCTCGGCGTGGAAAGCGCTCGGCTACGGCACGGTCATGTACCTGGCCGCGATCACCGGCCTTGACCGCGAGATGTACGAGGCGGCGGAGATCGACGGCGCGAACATTTTCCAGCGCATCATCCACATCACGATCCCGAACCTGATGCCGACGCTCATCATCCTCATGCTGCTCGCCATCGGCAACATCTTCCGCGGCGACTTCGGGATGTTCTACAACATGGTCGGCACCAACGGCATCCTGTTCTCGACGACCGACGTCATCGACACGTACGTGTTCCGCGCGCTGACGGCGAACAACGACATCGGCATGTCGGCCGCGGCCGGCTTCTACCAGTCGATCCTCGGCTTCGTCACGATCCTCGTCGCCAACTGGGCGGTCCGCCGCTACGACAAGGACCGGGCGCTGTTCTAGAAAGGAGGTCCATCCGACATGAAAAACCAAGCTGCGATTGCGGCCGCATCCGATGCGGTCCGCAGCAAGGCGGTCCGCCGGGACATGCTGCTGTTCCGCATCATCGGCTACGCCGTGCTGGCGCTGCTCGCGCTGTACTGCTTCGTGCCGTTCCTGCTCGTGCTGTCCTCCTCGCTGACGAGCGAGAGCTCGATCATCGAGCACGGCTTCCAGCTGCTGCCGACGGAGTTCTCCACCGAGGCGTACTCGCTGCTGTTCCAGTACCCGGAGCAGATCCTGAGGGCTTACGGCGTCACGATCGGCGTGACGGCGCTCGGCACCTTCGCCGGACTGTTCCTGACGTCGATGACGGCGTACGTGCTGTCCCGCAAGGACTTCCGCTGGCGCAACTCGTTCTCGTTCTTCTTCTTCTTCACGACGCTGTTCAGCGGCGGGCTCGTCCCGTGGTACCTGCTCATCGTCAACTACCTGCAGCTCAAGGACACGTTCATCGTGCTCGTGCTGCCGATGCTGCTCAACGTGTTCTACATCATCGTCATGAAGTCGTTCATGAGCGGCATCCCGGAGGCGATCGTCGAGTCGGCCAAGATGGACGGCGCGGACGACTTCCGGATCTACTGGCAGCTCATCCTGCCGCTCGCCAAGCCGGCGCTCGCCACGATCGGACTGTTCCTGGCGCTCGGCTACTGGAACGACTGGTACAACGCGCTGCTGTTCGTCTCGAACGACAACCTGATGCCGCTCCAGTACTACCTGTACAAGATGCTCGGCAACATGGACGGCATGCGCAAGGCGCTCATCAGCTCCGGCGCGGTCGTGAGCCTCAGCATCCCGACGGAGAGCCTCAAGATGGCGATGACCGTCACCGCGATCGGGCCGATCCTGCTGGCCTATCCGTTCATCCAGCGCTACTTCGTGCAAGGCCTGACGATCGGGTCCGTGAAGGGCTAGTCCTTTCTTATACTCATATAGGGGGAACATTCCATGAAAATGAAAACGAAAAAAGCAACCCTGCTTCCGCTGGCAGCCGCGCTGTCGCTGACCGCCATCCTCTCCGCCTGCAGCGGCGGCGGCAATGCCGAGCCGTCCGCGGCTCCGACCGCCTCGCCGGCTCCGTCCGCAGCGGCGGGCGAGTCGTCCGGCGCGGTCGACACGTCGCAGGAGGTCAAGCTCAAGATGATCCTCGTCGGCGGCAAGCCGGTCGACTACGACAAGGTGTTCGGCGAGCTGAACGCCAAGCTCAAGGAGAAGATCAACGCGACGGTCGACGTCGAGTTCCTCGACTGGTCCGACTGGAACCAGAAGTACCCGCTCAAGTTCGCGGCGAACGAGGACTTCGACCTCGTGTACACGGCGAACTGGGCGTACTACAACGACCAGGCGCTGAAGGGCGGCTTCCTGGAGCTGACCGAGGATATGCTGAAGAAGTACGCGCCGCAGACGATGGAGAGCATGCCGGCCGTATCGTGGGACCAGGCCAAGGTGGACGGCAAGCTGTACATGGTGCCGAACAACAACGTCGAGGTCAACGACAAGGTCGTCCTGTACCGCGAGGACCTGCGCAAGAAGCACAATCTGCCGGAGATCAACAGCCTCGACACGTACGCCCAGTATTTGAAAGCGATTGCGGCGAACGAGAAGGGCATCATCCCTTACGGCGCGAAGGCCGGCGACGGCTGGAAATGGCATGAGATGGACCAGGCGACGCTGGAGCAGCACAACGACTGGAACCTCGTCGACACGACGCTGCCGCTCGCCTACAAGATGGACGACGCGACGGGCCAGATTTTCAACATCTACGACACCCAGGAGTTCAAGGATCTGCTCGTGTACTACAAGGATCTGGCGGACAGCGGCGTCTGGAGCAAAAACGTCGTCAGCAACAAAAACGACGTCTGGCAGGACATCAAGGCCGGCAAGGTCGCTTCCTATGCCGCCCAGAACCTCGGCACCGCCGGCGCCAACCTGGCCGAGATGCGCCGCGACAACCCGTCGCTCGAGGTCGCCATCGCCGACATTACGCCGGACGGCAAGAAGATCGCCGCCATCTCCACGCAGAACGGCATGGCGGTCCACGCGACGAGCAAAAATCCGGAGCGCGCGCTCATGCTGATCGACCTGCTGCAGAACGACAAGGAGATCCACGACCTGACGATGTACGGTATCGCCGGCGAGAACTACGTGCCGGAGGGTGACGACAAGTATACGGCCGGACCGGCCGCAGGCAACTACACCGGCTTCTCCAACTGGGGCTGGAACTCGCCGCTCAACCGCAAGGACGCGTCCTATCCGAAGGAAGCGGACGACATCTTCAACAGCTGGCAGTCCAAGATCTACCACTTCCCGCTGGAGACGTTCGTGTTCAACGGCGAGAAGGTCAAGGCGGAGGTCGCCAACATCGGCAACGTCATGACGCGCTACGCGATTCCGCTGGAATACGGCCTCATCAAGGACATCGACAAAGGCCACGCCGACCTGATCAAGCAGCTCAAGGCCGCCGGCATCGACAAGGTGCAGGCCGAGATGCAGGCGCAGGTGGACGCGTTCCTCGCGGCCCAGAAGTAAGGAAACGAGCGGGGGCCATGCCGCCCGGCTCCTGGCCTTGAGGAAAGGCGACAGAGCTAGGCCACAGCGCCGTCCCCGCGGCAAGGCGCAGGAGCTGGCGGCAGCGCCGTCCCGCGATTTCATTCATCGGCAGGGCTGCAGGAGCCCGCGACCGTCGTCCGTCCAGCTGCAGCCGTCCCCTCGCGGGGGCGGCTCGCGGCTTTTCAACCGAGAGGAGAGGCTACTATGGCAAAAAAACTCAAATTCCCCCCGGTCAGCCCGAAGCTGCCCGTCATGATGCACGGAGCGGATTACAACCCGGACCAGTGGCAGCATGATCCCGCCGTCCTGGAGGAGGACATCCGCCTCATGAAGCTCGCCGGCTGCAACGTCATGTCCGTCGGCATCTTCGCCTGGGCGGCGCTGGAGCCGGAGGAAGGGCGCTTCGAGTTCGGCTGGATGGACCGGCTGCTGGACACGTTCGCCGAAAACGGCATCTACGCCTGGCTGGCGACGCCGAGCGGCGCGCGTCCGGCCTGGATGTCGGAGAAGTACCCCGAGGTGCTGCGCGTCGGGGCGAACCGCGTGCGCAACCTGCACGGCATGCGCCACAACCACTGCTACACGTCGCCGGCGTACCGCGAGAAGACGCGCCTCATGAACGCCAAGCTGGCGGAGCGCTACGCGCATCATCCGGCGGTGCTCGGCTGGCATATCTCCAACGAGTACGGCGGCGAATGCCACTGCGGCTATTGCCAGGACGCGTTCCGGGCGTGGCTCAAGGAGCGCTACGGCTCGCTGGACGCGCTGAACGCCGCCTGGTGGGCGACGTTCTGGAGCCATACGTACACGTCGTGGGAGCAGGTCGAGTCCCCGGCGCCGCACGGCGAGACGATGGTGCATGGCCACAACCTCGACTGGCGCCGCTTCGTGACGCATCAGACGGCGGACTTCTGCCGCGCCGAGATCGCGCCGCTGAAGGCGGCCAATCCGGAGCTGCCGGCGACGACGAACCTGATGGACCTGTTCTACGACCTCGACTACCGCGAGCTCGCCAAGGTCATCGACGTCGTCAGCTGGGACGCCTACCCGATGTGGCATTCGCAGGCGAGCGACGCCGGCACGGCCGCCTGGTTCGCGTTCAACCACGACCTGTTCCGCTCGCTCAAGCAGCAGCCGTTCCTGCTCATGGAAAGCACGCCGAGCCTGACGAACTGGCAGCCGGTCAGCAAGCTCAAGCGTCCGGGCATGCATCGCCTCAGCTCGCTGCAGGCGGTGGCGCACGGCTCCGACTCGGTGCAGTATTTCCAGTGGCGCAAGAGCCGCGGCTCGAGCGAGAAGTTCCACGGCGCGGTCGTCGACCATGTCGGGCATGAGCATACGCGCGTGTTCCAGGACGTGGCCGAGCTCGGCCGCGAGCTGGCCGGGCTGACGGAGCTCGTCGGCACGGGCGTGCCGGCGGAGACGGCGATCGTCTTCGACTGGGACAACCGCTGGGCGGTGAACGACGCGCAGGGACCGCGCAACGGCGGCCTGCGCTACGAGCAGACGGTCGTGCAGCATTACAAGGCGCTGTGGGAAATGGGCGTGCCGGTCGACGTCATCGGCTCCGCCGATCCGCTGGACGGCTACAAGCTGTTGATCCTGCCGATGACGTACCTGCTGCGGCAGGACGCCGGCGAGCGCATCGAGGCGTTCGTGCGCGGCGGCGGCACGGTCGCGATGACGTACTGGAGCGGCGTCGTCGACGAGCATGACCTGTGCCGGCTGGACGGCTTCCCCGGACCGCTGCGGAAGGCGGCGGGCGTCTGGGCCGAGGAGATCGAGGGCTTGCACGACGGCGAGGAGAACCGCCTCGTGCTGCGCGAGGGCAATCCGCTCGGCCTGAGTGGCAGCTGGCGGATCCACGAGATCTGCGAGCTGATCCACGCCGAAGGCGCGGACGTCGTCGGCGAGTACGGCGAAGACTTCTACGCCGGGCGGCCGGCGCTGACGGTCCACGCCTTCGGCGAGGGCCGGGTGCACTACTTGGCCGCGCGCGTGGCCGATGAGGCGTTCTACGGGGCGTGGTACGGCGCGCTCGTCCGCGAGGCGGGCGTGGCGCGCGCGCTGGAGGCGGAGCTGCCGCCGGGCGTGACCGCGCAGCTGCGCAGCGACGGGGAGCACGACTACGTGTTCGTGCTCAACTTCTCCGGCGCGGCGGCGCAGGTGCGGCTCGGCGAGAGCGGACTCGTCCGCTTCGAGTCCGGCGAGCCGGCCGGCGCCGAGCTGGCGCTGCCGGCGCATGGCGCGGCGCTGCTGAAGCGCGCCGCGCGCCGCTAGCGCCGCGGAGCCGGGCGCAGAGCGCGGGCAGGCGGGGGCGCGCGGAGCTGGCGTGGAGGCGGGCGCGGCGCGGTGTGCGCGGAGCCGGAGGTGCGAAGCGGTGCGGAGGCAGGCGGGAGCAGCGGCGAGCGGAGCAGGCGGCGGAGCGCAGGCAGGCGGGCGGAGCTGGTGCGGAGGCAGGTGCGGAGGCAGGTGCGGAGGCAGGCGGGCAGAGCTGGTGGGTAGGCGGGCGGAGCAGGCGGCGAACGGCGGAGCACAGGCAGGCGGGTGGCTGCGGAGCCGGTGCGTAGACGAGCTGGGCGAGCATCATGCGAGCGAGGTGGCCAGCCGGGGTTAGAGTTAGCAGACCAGGCGTATTCCGCTTCTGCTGCGGAGCCCGCGACCTCACGGCTGGCTAACGACGAATCAGCTTGTTAAAGCGCAGATTTCATCCCCCTCTAAAATCTAGCGACGCGTGAAGCGCTTAGCGAAGAAAATGGCCCCTGAATAAGCTGTGAACCGAGGATTTCGCAGTTCTTAGCGTCTGATTCGTCGTTAAATTTTCGAACAGGCTCAATCATGCCTTCTAAGCGTCTCAGCCGTCGTTAGAATGAGTCAGACCCTCGAATTGGCGCATCCCGTCAGCAGTCAAACTAAAGAAGCGCTCCAATCCACGTTGCATGTGGATTGGAACGCTTTTTTTCGTTTTCTGCTCCCTCCGATCCGAGCCCAGTCCCGTTAAGTCGATTTTATCGAGCTAATGCAGCCGCACGCCCGATTCGGAGCGGGTTAAGTCGATTTTATCGAGTTAGCGCCAGCCCAACGTTCGAGTCGAGGCCAGCGCGAGGTATGCTTGCGCGGCGGCTCTTCGTGCTGACGGTCTGGCTGTCGTGCGAGTCCGCATGGCTGGCAAAGGGGGCGCCTCCGCCCCTGGACCCCGTCTCACCCCGCTCCTGCCCCGCCTCGCTGCCTGTGCGCTCATTCCCTCGCCCGCCCGTTCCCGCCGCGCTTACCCGACTCACCCTGCCCCAGACTCACCCCGCCCTCGGCTGCCGGGCTTCCAATCGCCGCCGCGCCGCCGGGATGGCGAGCAGCAGCAGGAGCAGCAGCGGCCCGCCGAGGTAGAGGATGAGGTCGTAGTACGGAAACTGCGCCTTGATCAGCTCGTTATAGGCGGCGATGTTCGGCACGCTGATCATGCCTCCCGCCAGCATCAGCAGGCAGAGCGGCATGGCGAGGATGCGGTCGTCCTGCAGCCGCGCGATCTCGCTTATCGTTTTTTGCAGCGAAAAGCTGTAGAGCAGCGCCTTGTAGAACACGGTGACGATCCAGAGAAAGGTCAGGAGGGCTTCCAGCCGTTCGAGGAACCGACCGATCTCGATGCGCTGGGCGAGCTGGAACGTCGGATAATGCTTGAGCTCCATCATGCTCGGCCCGAGCACCAGCACGCAGAGCAGCAGGATGAGGAACAGCATGAGCCCGCCTGTCAGGAAGCCCTTGAATATGGCGGAGCGCGCCGCTTTCCGGTCATCCTCCAGGTAAGGCGTCAGCATGAGCAGCACCGCCGACTCCAGGAAGCCGTAGGCGAAGGAGAGAAAAGAGCCCTCGGCGATCTGCGGCATGCCCGCTCCGGCGATCGGCAGCAGCTGATCCGCCTTGATCTGCGGCAGCAGGCACAATGACAGGAACAGGAACATGGCGATGAAGATCGGGTACAGCAGCTCGCTCGTCCGCGCGAACGTCTCGATGCCGTACCGCAGGCCCGCTGCGATGACGATCAGGAAAGCGAGCATGATCGCCTCTGCCGGCGTCTCGCGCATCATCTGCGCGCGCATGAACAGGCTGATCTCGGCCAGCAGCGCCAGCACCATGGCGTAAAACCCGTACGCATAGACGAGCCCGAGCGCGCTGCCCGCGATGCGTCCGAGCAGCGCCGTCCAGGCTCCGACGAAGCTGAGGCGGCCGAGACGGCCGAGCAGGGCGGCATACGCCCAGGCGAGCGCCATGCCGCATGCGATTGCCGCCAGCTGAGACAGCCAGGCGTCCTGATGGGAGATGTTGCCCATCAGGTTGGGCAGGATGAGGATCGAGTCGCCGATCAGGCTGAACACGATCATGATCTTGAACTGGCGCGCGGAGATGCGTCCGTTGCCGATCGGCTTCATCCGGTCTTCCCCCCGCGGAACAGGCTTGTCAGATCGAGCGGATTGGGAAGCGGAACGTGCAGGCCGTGCGCCGCGAAAAGCAGCAGTCCGGCGAGGCCGATGGCTGCGGCCAGGACGAGCTCCTTTTTGCGGCCGCGCCGCAGCAGCTCGCGCCGGTCCAGGGCCGCGGCGGCCGCAAGCCAAAAGCATCCGGTCAGCAGGGCGTACATATTCGCGTTCCTCCTATTCTTTCGGCTTCACGGAATTGCCGATCGTGCCGGTCTTGCGGATGACGACGTCGATATCGAAGACAATGGCGGCCTGGGAGAAGCCGCTGCTGTTCCCATCGTCCCTCGCCCGCTCCCAGTAAGCCGGATGCTTCTTGGCGAGCGCGCTGCCGAAGCCGAGCACGTCCGTCTCGTGCCTCTTGGCCCAGCGGATCGCGGCTTCCGCATTGCTGCGCACGATGTTCTCCGACCGCTTTTCCAAATCGACGAACGTCGCGTCGCGGTTGAAGTCCACCATCGAGCAGGCATTTTCGACGACGTCGCCCTGCGCCCAGATCTTGACGAGGAACTCGGGCTTGCCGTCCCGCAATCGCGGCATGAGGCGCGTGACGGACGACGTCACCTCGATGCCGGTATAGCCGGTCGGCGAGCAGGGCAGCTCGATCGAGGTGCTGTCCAGGTTGTCGGTCAGATCGGTGAAGCCCTTGCTCTCCTTTTCGTTCAGCCAGCCGATCAGCTTGTCGCCCTTGAAGGCGCCGATGCCGCGGTAGTTGTAGGAGGCGGCCGGCCGGAATCCGGTCAGGTTGGAGGGCCTGCCTGCCTGCTTGCGGCTGCCCTCGATCTCGATGCCGGTCAGCACGAGCTGCTGGCCGTCGTCCGACAGCTTGTTGATCATGTCGCTCATCGTGACCGCCACCGTAGGCGCCCAGGAGCGCTCCGACGTGCGCAGCGACTGCTGCATGCTGTAAGTAGGCAGCCGCTCGAGCGGCGTATACAGGTCGAGGATTTCCGCGGCCGTAGCGCCGCGCGCGATGACGACGTTGTAGTCCATGCGCGCCTCGTTGTCCCGCAAAGGGCTGTCGATGACGCTGGCGACGCCGCGGCGCGCGATCTCCTCGCTCAGCACGAACAGCTGCAGATGGCCGAGGTACATGAGGCGGGGCGCTTGCGTCGTCAAGGAGCGCGCCGCCTCGAAGATCGTATTGCCGCGCCCCTGGTACAGCGTGCCGGGAGCCCGGCTCGCGCCTTTGGTTTTGGAAGAGATCTCGCTCGGATTGACGACCTGGAACGACACGAGGTATTGCCCGTCAACCCAATCGATGCCCATGCCCAGCACGACGAGCAGGTCGTTGAGCTCGCGCCGGCTCCAGCAGCCGCTCAGCAGCAGCAGGCAGGACAGCACGAGGCAGATTCGCATTCGTTTCCGCACGGAAAATCACGCTCCTTAATCGTGGCGGCGGTCCCGGTACCGCCTCGCGCCGGCGCGGCGGGACAGCATCGGCTGCAGGAAGCCCGTCCAGCGCGGCGCCCGCGCCAGCGTATCGGCCAGCCCGCGCGTGCGCAGCGGCGCGATCGGGGACATGTAGCTTTCGCCGAACGTCTTCAGCGAGGAGAGATGAAGCAGCAGCAGCAGCAGCGCCAGGATGATGCCGTACAGCCCGAACGACGCGGCGACGGCCATGAACGCGAAGCGCAGCATGCGGATCGGGATCGAGATGCTGTACGAGGGAAGCGTGAAGGTCGCGATCGCCGTCACCGAGACGACGATGACCATCGCGGCCGAGACGATGCCCGCATCGACCGCCGCCTGCCCGATGACAAGCGTGCCGACGACCGACACGGCCTGGCCGATCGGCCGCGGCATGCGCAGCCCCGCCTCGCGCAGGATCTCGAACGTGATCTCCATGACGAGCGCCTCGACGAAGGCGGGAAAAGGAACGCCCTCGCGCTGCGCCATCAGGCTGAACAACAGCGTGAACGGCAGCATGTCGCGGTGGAACGTCGTAATCGCGATGTAGATCGACGGCAGCAGCAGCGCGATGAACAGGCCGAGCAGGCGCAGCATCCGCAGCAGGCTGGAGTAAAGCGCGGCCTGATAGTAGTCCTCCGCCGACTGCATGAACGTGAAGAACGGGGCCGGCGCGATCAACGCGTCCGGCGAGCCGTCCACGAGGATGGCGATCTTGCCTTCCATCAGCTCGCCCGCGACGCTGTCGGGGAGCTCGGTGTTTTTTATCGTAGGAAAAAAAGAGCGCCGGTCGTCCGCGATCAGCTCTTCCACGTAGCCGCTGTCCAGCACGCCGTCGATATCGATCGCCTGCAGCCGGGAGCGGGCCTCTTCCACGACCGAAGGCTTGGCCAGCCCCTGGATGTAGATGAGGCATACCTCGGTCTTGGTCATGCGCCCGAGCTGCATCGACTCCATCCACAGGCGAGGGTCCTTGATCTTGCGCCGCAGCAGCGCCGTGTTGACCCGCATCGTCTCCGTGAAGCTCTCCCGCGGACCGCGGATCGCGGTCTGGTTGGGCGACTCGGCGATTTCGCGGCTCTTCCACTTCGCATTGGAAGCCGCAAAGGCGAGCTCGCTGCCGTCCAGCACGAGAATCGCGCTGCCGCTCAGCAGCCGCTCATAAAGCGCCGCCATGTCGGGGACCGGATCGCCGCTGCCGATCGTGCCGAGCAGCCGCAGCGCGGCGGAAGCGACGGCCGCTGCCGGAGGGGCGAGCCCGTCCTCCTCCGCTCCGGCCGCCTGCAGCACGTCGGAGATGTAGCGGTCGGCCGTCTCCTCATCGGATATGCCGTCGATGTAGACGAGCGCGGCGGGAGGCGACGGAGCGGCGGGATCGCCGAACCGTCGGATGACGAGATCGCCGCTCCCGCCCATGTCCTGGCGGATCGTCTCGAGCAGCCGGCCGGCATCGGGATCGAGCGGCAGCGGCTGCAGCATGCCCGGCTCCGTGCCTTCCCAGCTGAATGTCGGTTTCATCCATGACCGCCGCCTTTTTACGCGTTTCCGTCCAGGCAGCGTTGCGGCCTGGTCTGTGAGAAGTGTGCCCAGCCGCGAGGGCCATTATCCAAAATCCGGCAGCGGCCCGGACCGTTCGAGCCGCCGCCAAAAGGGATGCTGGGAGCGGCCGTGTCTGACTAGGCGCGTTGCGGCGAGGCGTTTCGGGGCTTCCAGGGCCCTAGTTCGCCTCCACCGGGGCGGGCGGCTCAGCAGCGGGGCTCGGACGAGCGTCCCGGCGGGGGAGATGCGCGGAAAAACCGAGTAACTGGGGTTCGAGGAGGGCCCCGGCGAGGGAGATGCGCGGAAAAACCGAGCAACTGGGGTTCGAGGAGGGCCCCGGCGGGGGAAATGCGCGGAAAAACCGAGTAACTGGGGTTCGAGGAGGGCCCCGGAGGGGGAGATACGCGGAAAAACCGAGTAACTGGGGTTCAAGGAGCGTCCCGGCGGGGGAGATGCGCGGAAAAACCGAGCAACTGGGGTTCGAGGAGGGCCCCGGCGGGGGAGATGCGCGGAAAAACCGAGCAACTGGGGTTCGAGGAGGGCCCCGGCGGGGGAGATGCGCGGAAAAACCGAGCAACTGGGGTTCAAGGAGGGCCCCGGCGAGGGAGATGCGCGGAAAAACCGAGTAACTGGGGTTCGAGGAGGGCTACCAGTAGGCAATAAGGGATGCGCTGCAGCCCGAAGAAATCGGGTTGCAGCCGCCTGGAGGCGCGAAGCAGAAGCTGCAGCCCGAAAAAATCGGGTTGCAGCCGCCTGGAGGCGCGAAGCAGAAGCTGCAGCCCGAAAAAATCGGGTTGCAGTCGCCTGGAGGCGCGAAGCAGAAGCTGCAGCCCGAAAAAATCGGGTTGCAGTCGCCTGGAGGCGCGAAGCAGAAGCTGCAGCCCGAAAAAATCGGGTTGCAGCCGCCTGGAGGCGCGGAGCGGAGCGAGGACTGCATTCATTCGGGCGCAAGCGAGGGAGCGTGCTGCGGCATCGCTTCCTTTTTACGTCATTTTTCGTCCCCTCGGACGCTGACTCGCATAAGATGCAACAATTCACTTGCGGCTACACGCTGAGGAAGGATGGAGACGAATATGGACGGGCAATGCAACCGCCAGGCAATAGGACCGTGCTCGGATGCTGGCGGAGCGGACACGACGGCGAGCGGACCGGCGTCGCACGCGGAGGGAAGCGAGACGGTCGCTTCTGGAAGCGCGGCGCATGCGGAGGGGTACCGGACAAATGCGGCCGGAGACAGCTCCCACGCCGAAGGCTCGACGACGGTCGCAGCCGGCTCCGCCTCGCATGCGGAAGGATTCACGACCGAAGCGCTGTCGGACGCCGCCCATGCGGAGGGCAGCTATGCGACCGCATCCGGCGAAGCCTCGCACGCGGAGGGCTCGCGCACGCTGGCGGCGGGCGACGTGTCCCATGCGGAGGGGAGCGGTACGGAAGCGCTCGGGACGGCGGCGCACGCGGAGGGCTACCAGACGACGGCCGCCGCAGACAGCTCGCACGCGGAAGGCTCGGGAACGACGGCGTCGGGCTCCGCCTCGCATGCGGAAGGCTACCGGACGGCGGCCTCTCTGGATGCGGCGCACGCGGAGGGCTCCGGCACGACGGCGAGCGGCCCGGCCGCTCATGCCGAGGGGGAATCGAGCTCGGCGGAAGGCGAATCGTCGCATGCCGAAGGCACCGGCACGCGGTCGATCGGCGCCGCCTCGCACGCCGAAGGCTCCGGCACGAGGGCAGCCGGCGACCAAGCCCATTCGGAAGGCCTTGGCACGGAAGCATCCGGCCTTGCCTCGCACGCCGAGGGACGGTCGACGGACGCGTTCGGCCCTTACGCGCATGCGGAAGGAGCCAGCACAGAGGCGAGCGGCGAAAGCTCGCATGCGGAAGGCGCGGCCACGCTCGCCAGCGGCACGACGGCGCATGCGGAAGGCTCGAATACGGTCGCCTCGGGCAATTTCTCCCACGCCGAAGGCTATCAGACGACCGCGTCCGGCACGTACGCCCATGCGGAGGGCTCGCTGACGGCGGCGACCGCCTTCAACTCCCACGCGGAGGGCTACGAGACACAGGCGTCCGGCTACGCCGCCCATGCGGAGGGCAACGCGACGATCGCTTCCGGCAACGACTCGCATGCGGAAGGCGCCACGACGACGGCCAGCGCCTTCGCCGCCCACGCGGAGGGCAACACGACCGTCGCCTCCGGCGGCAACTCGCATGCGGAAGGCAACGCGACGCTTGCCCAAGGCACCAATTCCCATGCCGAAGGCTCGACGGGGCGGGCGCTCGGCATCAACTCGCATGCGGAAGGCTTCAACGGGGAGGCGAGCGGCGACAATTCGCATGCGGAAGGCGCGGATACGATCGCCTCCGGCACATCCGCCCACTCGGAAGGATCGCTCACGACCGCATCCGGCAACTTCTCGCATGCGGAAGGCTACCAGACGCAGGCGCTGGACAACTACGCGCATGCGGAAGGCTCGCTGACGGTGGCGAGCGCGTTCAACACGCATGCGGAGGGCTATCAGACGACCGCATCCGGCTATGCCTCCCACGCGGAAGGCAGCGGCTCCTCCGCCACGGCCAGCTACGCCCATGCCGAAGGACTGACGACGGAAGCCTCGGGCTACGGCTCCCACGCCGAAGGCGTTTCGACGGTCGCTTCCGGCAGCCGCGCCCATGCCGAGGGCGGCAATACGACCGCCAGCGGCAACTATACGCATGCCGAAGGCTTGCAGACGACGGCCGACCAGGCCGGCTCCCACATCATGGGCCGCTACGGCACGACGCTCTATCCGTACTCCTGGCATGTCGCCAACGGCACGTCGGCGGCCAATCCCGGCCTCGCGGCCGTCCTGCAGGGCTCGACGGGCAACATGTACATCGACGGCTCTTATTTCAGCGGCGGGGCCGACTATGCGGAGCTGTACGAGACGGTCGATGGAGCCCCGCTCGAGCCGGGCTATTTCGTCACGCTGGAGGGCGAGCAGATCCGTCCGGCCGAGGCGGCCGACGGCTACGTGCTCGGCGTCACGAGCGCCGTGCCGACGCTCGTCGGCGACGCCGCCGAGCTGCGCAGCCCGGATGCCTACCTGCGCGACGAGTGGGGGCGGATCGTGCTGGAGACGGTGACGATTCCGGCCGAACTCGCTCCGGACGGCACCGTCATCGCGCCGGCCTATGCGGTCGAGCAGCCGGTCGTCGACCCGGCTTACGATCCGACCGTTCCGTTCGTGCCCCGGCGCCTGCTGCCGGGCTGGGCGCCGGTCGGCCTGATCGGCAAGCTGCTCGTGCGCGACGACGGCAGCTGCGCGCCGAACGGCTACTGCCTGCCGGGCAGCGGAGGCGTCGCCACGACCGCCGCGAACGGCTACCGCGTGCTGAGCCGCACCGGCCCGAACCAGATCCGCATCCAGATGAAATAGCGGCTCCGCCTCCGGCGCCTCGCCCGCGATGCGGCTCGTCATGCTGACGAGCGGCTTCGCGGGAGGCGTTTTTTTCGCGCGCAGCCCTGCTTCCCGCGATGCAGCTCCAACTTCTATCCCCCGGACATCGCCTAATCTGGTAGAATGAGGGATATGCATTTATCCGAAAGGTGGTAACCGCTTGTCTTCCTTCGACACTCATCCTACGAACTCATCCTCCGTCCAGGACGGCCGGCAAAACCGCTCTCAGCCTCCCGACGGCTCCGCGCAGCCGGTCATCCGCGTGCGGAACCTGCGCAAATGGTACGGCAGCAAGCAGGTGCTGAAGGGCATCGACCTGGAGGCGTACCCCGGCCAGATCATCGGCTACATCGGCCCGAACGGAGCGGGCAAAAGCACGACCCAGAAGCTGCTGCTCGGCCTCGAGCAAGGCTATGACGGCTATATCGAGGTGCTCGGCCAGGACATCTCGTACGGCGGCTACGAGTACAAGTCCCGCATCGGCTATGTGCCGGAGACGGCCGAGATCTACGACATGCTGACCGCCCGCGAGTATCTCGCGTTCAGCGGCCAGCTGTACGGCTTGCCGCGCGAGGCGGCCGAGCGCAAGGGCGAGCGGCTGCTCGCGCTGTTCGGGCTGGAGGAGATGGTCGACCGCCGGATCGACTCCTTTTCCAAAGGCATGCGCCAAAAAGTGATGCTGTCCGCCGCCGTCCTCCACGATCCCGACGTCATCTTCCTGGACGAGCCGCTCAGCGGCCTCGACGCCGGCAGCGTCGCCGTCGTCAAGGAAATCCTTACGCGGCTGGCCGCGCGGGGCAAGGCGATCTTCTACTCGTCGCACATCATGGACGTCGTCGAGAAGATCAGCAGCCGCATCGTCCTGCTCCACGACGGCCAGGTGGCGGCGGACGGCAGCTTCGCCGAGCTGCAGGCGCGCAGCGAGGAGGGCAGCCTCGAGCGGATCTTCAACCGGATGACGGGCTTCGACGAGCAGGAGGCGATCGCCGAGCAGTTCTGCAGCACGATCGCGATGACGCCGGAGCAGCTCGCCGCAGAAGCGTCCGAGGAGACGAAGCGGCCATGAAGGAGTTCCTCTCGATCCGCCTGCTCGACCGCTTCCGCGGCGCTTTCACCCGCGCGGGCTATGACTTCCCGGCGCTGCGCGTCATCCTGCAGGCCAAGCTGACGATGGGCCGGCGGCGGCCGACCGGCCTGATGAACGCGTTCAGCGGGACCAGGAAGACGGAGGGAGACGAGCTGCAGAACTCGTTCTTCTCCTCGCTCTGGATCTACGTCGGCATCAGCCTGTTCCTCGTCCCGATGGCGGTTTTCCTCGAGCAGCCGATCCTGCGCATGGGAATGCTGTCCGCGGTCCAGATGCTGCTGCTCTCGTCGCTGCTGCTGTCCGACTTCTCCACCACGCTGCTCGACACGCGGGACCGGACGATCCTCGGCGTACGGCCGGTCTCGCCCAAGACGGCGGGCATGGCGCGGCTGCTCCACGCCGCCGTCTATCTGGGCTGGACGGTCTCGGCGCTGACGGCGCTGCCGCTGCTGGCGGCGCTGCTGGCGCACGGCCCGGCATCCGCGGCCGTCTATGCGGTCCACGCGGCGCTGCAGGCGGCGCTGCTGATGAGCCTGACGGCAGCCGTCTACTACGGAGTGCTGAGGCTGTGGGACGGCGAGCGGCTGAAAGACATGATCAACTACGTGCAGATTTTCCTCGCGGCCGTCGTGCTCGGCGGCAGCCAGCTCGCCGTCCGGCTGTTCAACTTCAGCCTGGCCGAGCAGGCGCTGCAGGCGCAGTGGTGGTGGACGCTCGTGCCGCCGCTCTGGTTCGCCGCTCCGCACGGGCTGATCGACGGGCAGGGAGGCGGCTGGCTGATCGCCTGTACCGTCCTGTCCGTGGCCGCGCCGCTGCTCGGCCTGCTGCTCTACCTCCGGCTGCTGCCGTCGTTCGAGCGCAGCCTGCACAAGCTGGCGTCCAAGGACGCCCCGGACCGTCCGCGGCAGCGCCGGCGCCGCATGCCGATGGCATCGCTGCTCGGCCGCCTGCTGCTGCGGGACCCGCGCGAGCGGGCGCTGCTCGACTTCTCGCTGGCGTCGCTGTCGCGGGAGCGGGACTTCAAGCTCAAGGTGTACCCGAGCCTCGGCTACGCCGTCCTCATCCCGGTCCTGTTCGTGCTGCCGACGCTGTCCGGCAACGAATTCCGCACGGACGAGCTGAGTCCGAATTGGAGCCTGGCGCTGTACGGCACCGGCTTGGCGGTGCCGATGCTGCTCTTGATGCTCCGCTTTTCGAGCCGGCCGCTGGCGGCATGGATCTTCCACGCCGCTCCGGGCCTGCGCGCAGGGCAGGTGCACCGGGCCGCGGCCGCCGCCGTGCTGCTGAGGCTTGGGCTGCCTGCGCTCGCCGTGCCGACGCTGCTGTTCCTGGCCTTCTTCGGCACGGCGATCCTGCCGCATCTGGCCGGACTGATTCCGGCGCTGTCGATCTTCGCCGTCATCGGCTATCGCGTCATTCCGCGGCGGCTGCCGTTCGCCGAGCCCTTTCCGACCGGCAACAACGTCGGCGGGGCGGGGCACACGTTCCTGCTGATGTTCCTGCTGCTCGGCCTCGGCCTGCTCCATGCGCTGATCGCCAATCTTGCGGGTCCGGTCGGCTTATGGCTCTACGCCGTCCTGCTGCTGGCGGGACAGCATTTCAGCTGGAAATACGGGTTCCGGGAAGGAGCGGCGGAAAAGAAAGCTCCGGCCAATGGAAATCCGACCTTCCGCGCGTAAGCGGAAGGTCTTTTTTTCTTTTTTCACCCGATAGGATTGACCGATCGAATTCCTCATGATAGTTTTATTCAGTAATTATTACGATCAGAAACGGATAAGGTGAATTCATCATGGCGCTTACAGCATGGAAGAAATGGAAAAAATACGCGCTGGCAACGGCGATCTCGGCAAGCATGATCGTGTC
Organism: Paenibacillus pasadenensis; assembly: GCF_002864175.1. Taxonomy (NCBI): domain Bacteria; kingdom Bacillati; phylum Bacillota; class Bacilli; order Caryophanales; family Paenibacillaceae; genus Paenibacillus; species Paenibacillus pasadenensis. The sequence continues at coordinate 1,391,987 of NZ_NFEZ01000004.1, forward strand.
GGCGGGCTGCTCCGGAGGCGCGTCCGCGCCTGAAGCGGGCGATCAGGATCGGACGGCGGCCGAAGCCGCGGCGTCGAAGCGGGCCGTCGTGCTCTTTCACGTCAAGAGCAGCACGCTGGACCCCGCCGACAACATCATCACGGTCAAAGCGGGAATCGCGGAAACGCTCACGCGGCTGGATGCGGATCTCGGCGTCAAGCCTTGGCTCGCGGCCAGCTGGACCGCCGTCGACGCGTCGCGCTGGGAATTCCTCATTCGCGACAACGTGACGTTCCAGGACGGCTCTCCGCTGACCGCGGAGGCGGTCAAGGCTTCGCTGGAAAGGACGATGGCCCGCAACGAGTCGATGAAGCTCGCCCTGAAAATCCGCTCGATGACGGCGGAAGGCCAGAAGCTTGCGGTGGAGACGCTCGAGCCGCATCCTGCGCTCGCGTCGGAGCTGCTGAATCCCCATACGGCGATCATCCAGGTGAAGGAGGAGGCTTCCATCGCCTCGGCTCCGGTCGGCACAGGCCCGTTCCGCGTCGCGAGCTTCGCGCAGGACGCCGGCATCGAGCTGGAGCGGCATGACGGCTATTGGGACGGCGCCGCCAAGCTGGAGCAGGTGTCCTTCCGGTTCAACGAGGACGGCAACGTGCGGGCGCTGGCTCTCCAGTCCGGCGAGGCGGATATCGCGACGCAGCTGCCGGCGGAATCGGTCGAGGCGATCCGGCTGAATTCCAAGCTCAAGGTAGAGTCGGAGCCCGGGCTGCGCGTGCACTTCCTGCTGTTCAATCCGCAAGGGGAAGCGACCCGCGACCTGCGCGTGCGGCAGGCGTTCGACGTCCTGCTCGATCGCCGCAGCATCGTCGAGGACATCATGCTCGGACATGCCGCTCCTGCGAACGGCCCGTTCAACGAGCGGCTGCCGTTCGGAAGAACCGCGGCGGCGGCGGAGCAGGACCTCGACAAGGCGAAGCAGCTGCTGGAGCAGGCCGGATACGCGCCGGATGCGGGCGGAAGCCTTGCCAAGGACGGCAAGAAGCTTACGCTTAAGCTGCTGACCTACAAGGCGCGCCCGGAGCTGCCGCTGATCGCGCAGCTGCTTCAGTCGGACGCGGCCAAGATCGGCGTCGCGATCGACATCCGGACCGTGGAGAATATCGACGACACGATCCGCCAGAACCGCGACTGGGATCTGGTCACCTACAGCAATCTGTCCGCTCCGCGCGGAGACGGCGGCTTTTTCCTGAACTCGGCGCTGATGCCGGGAGGCTCTCTGAATGCGGCGGACATCCGGATCGACGAGCTGACGGACGTCATGCAGACGCTGAACGCGACGAGCGAGGCCGAACGGCGCATCGCCCTGACCCGCGAGGCGGTCGACATCGCCATGAGCCGGACGCCGCACGCCTATGCCGTCTATCCGAACCTGATCGTCGGCCTGAGCGAGCGCATCGCCGGCTGGCGCACCGACCCGTCCGAATATACGATCCTGACGAACGAACTGGACGTGAGCTGAAGTGCTGGCGCTCATACGGGAGAGGCTGCTGCAGCTGCTCCTCGTCCTGTTCTTCATGTCCATCCTCGTCTTCGGGCTGATGAAGCTGGCGCCCGGCGATCCGGTATTCGCGCTGCTGAAGGCGGATGAGGTCGAGACGACGATGGCGGACGAGCAGGCGCTGCGCGAGTCCCTCGGGCTGGACAAGCCGATGCTCGTCCAGTACGGGCAGTGGCTGGCCCGCGTGGCCCGGCTTGATTTCGGAGACTCCCTCATGCGCCAGCGGCCGGTGCTGGAGCTGTATGTGGAAAAGCTGCCGGCGACGGTCGAGCTGGCTCTAGGCGGCATGGCGTTCATGCTCGTCCTGGCCGTGCCGGCCGGCCTGCTCGCCGCCCGCTTTCCAGGAAGGCTGCCGGATCATGCCGGACGGGCGTTCTCGCTGCTCGGCGCGTCGATTCCGGTCTTCTGGATCGGGCTGCTGCTCATTTATCTGTTCGCCTACCGGCTCCAATGGCTGCCCTTCATGGGAAGAGGGGAGGACTGGCGGCAGCTGATCCTGCCCTCCGTCACGCTCGGCTTCGGCCTGTCGGCCGTCCATGCGAGCCTGCTGCGGAGCGGCATGCTCGCCAGCCTCTCCCAGCCGTACATCCGCGCCGCCCGCGCGCGCGGCATCCGGGAGAGCACCATTTATGCCAAGTATGCGCTTCGCGGCGCGATCGCTCCGGTGCTCACCGTATTCGGGATGACGCTGGGCAGCCTGCTCGCGGGATCCGTCGTCGTCGAGACGCTGTTCTCCTGGCCCGGCATCGGGCTGATGGCCGTGGAGGCGATCTTTCAGCGCGACTATCCGCTCGTGCAGGGCTTCCTGTTGCTGTCGGGCGCGTTGATCGTGCTCGTGAATCTGGCGGTCGACCTGCTGTACGGCTGGATCGATCCGCGGGTGCGGCTGAGCGGCAAGGGGGGACGGCGATGACAGAGGCCATACGCATCGGAGCGGCCGCGCTCCGCAGGCTGGCCAGCCGTCCATGGGGGATCGCGGGACTGGCGGTCGGGGCGGTGCTGGCCGTCCTGGCCTTTTTCGGATCGGCTCTCGCCCCCCACGACCCGCTGACCGTCCGCATGGACCTGCGGCTGCTGCCGTCCAGCTGGACCTATCCGCTCGGCACGGACGCCCTGGGGCGCTGCCTGCTGTCGCGGCTGCTCGTCGGCGCGCAGACGACGCTCGGACTGGCGGGACTGGTCATCGTCGCGGTCCTCCTCATCGGCGTGCCGCTCGGCCTGCTCGCCGGCTATGCCGGCGGGCGCGTCGACGCCTTCCTCATGCGCATCGTGGACGGGCTGAGCACGCTGCCGGATTTTCTGCTCGTCATCGCGATCTCCGGCTTCCTGGGGCCGAGCCAGGTCCATCTGATCGTGGCGATCGTCGCCATCAACTGGATCGGCTACGCGCGGATCGTTCGGGGCGTCGTGCTGTCCGAGCGGGAAAAGGACTACGTCGCGGCGGCAATCGTCTCCGGCTGCAAGCCGGCGGCGCTGCTGCGGCGCCATCTGCTGCCGTCCGTGCTGTCGCCGGTGCTCGTCTACGCCGCGCTCGACATCGGCAAGACGATTCTGGTCGTCTCCTCGCTGTCGTTTCTCGGCCTCGGCGCGCAGCCGCCCTCCCCGGAGTGGGGAGCGATGCTGAACGACGGCCGGGCGTACTTCCAGACGGCTCCGCAGCTGATGGTCTATCCGGGGCTGGCAATCATGCTGGTCGTCATCGCCTTCAATCTGATGGGCGAGGGACTGAGGTCCAGGCTGGACCAACGATATACGGAAAGGAGGTCCTTCGATGACGGAAGCAGCGGCTCCAATCGTCTCGCTGGCCGGACTCTGCATCGGCGACGGACGGGAAAACCTCGTGAAGGGAATCGATCTTGAGATCGCTCCCGGAGAACGGCTTGCCCTTGTCGGCGAAAGCGGCAGCGGCAAGAGCCTGACGGCGAGCGCGATCCTCGGCCTGCTCCCGGCTCCGCTGCGCGTGACGGCCGGCACCGTCCGCTTCCAAGGAACGGATCTCGCCGGGCTGTCCCGCAAGGAGAGGAGAAAAGGGCTGGGAGCCCGGATCGGCTGCGTGTTCCAGGATTACCGCGGCAGCTTCTCGCCGTACCATACGGTCGGCAGCCAGCTGGTCGAGGCGCTGCGGACCGCCCGCCCGATGAAGAGGAAGCAAGCGAAGCAAATGGCGCTGGATAGCCTGGAGCAGGTCGGCCTGCCCGCCGAGCGCGCCTATGCCAGCTATTCGTTCCAGCTGAGCGGGGGCCAGCTGCAGCGCGCCGCGCTCGCGTGCGTGCTGCTGCTGCGGCCGGAGCTGCTGATCGCGGACGAGCCGACGACGGCGCTCGACATCGTGTCGGGCCGCAGCGTCATGCAGCTGATGCTCGACATCCAGCGCCAGACCGGATGCGGCATCCTGCTCATTTCCCATGATCTGAACCTGGTGCTCGACTGGGCCGACCGGGCTGCGGTCATGAGGAAGGGGCGGCTCGTGGAGGAGGGGCCGTGCGACGTCCTCCGGACTTCCGCGAGCCATCCTTATACGCAGGAGCTGCTGGCGGCTTGTCCGTCGCTCGATGACGCGCTGCACCGCCACGAAGGAGGCCATGTCCATGAAGCCCATTGTTGAAGCGTCTTCGCTGGTCAAGACGTACCGCTCGGGCCGCAGCTCCGTGCAGGCGCTGCGAGGCGTCTCCTTGTCCATCGCGCCGGGCGAATGCCTCGGCGTCGTCGGGGAGAGCGGCAGCGGCAAAAGCACGGTCGCGCGCCTGCTGCTCGCCTTGGACAAGCCCGACAGCGGCGAGATCGTGCTGAACGGCGTTCCGCTTACGGGACTGAAGGGGGAGAAGCTGCGCCAGATGCGCCGGCATGTCCAGGCGGTCTTCCAGGACCCGGCCTCCGCCTTCAACGAAAGGCTGCCGATCTGGCGCTCGGTCATCGAGCCGCTCGACTGCTTTACGGACGCGGAGCCGCCGTTCGGCGCGGACCGGACGGGCTCGCGCAAAGAGCTGGCGGCGCTGCTGCTGGAGCAGGCCGGCCTCGATTCCGGCTATGCGGAGCGCTATCCGCAGGAGCTGAGCGGGGGACAGCGGCAGCGGGCGGCGATCGCGCGCGGCATCGCCATCGGTCCGTCGCTGCTCGTCTGCGACGAGCCGACGTCCAGCCTAGACGTGACGCTGCAGAAGAAGGTGCTGCTCCTGCTGAAGCAGCTGCAGCGGGAGCTCGGGATGTCGATCCTGTTCATCTCCCATGACATCGCCGCTGCCGCTTCGATCTGCGACCGGCTGCTCGTCATGAAGGACGGACTGGCCGTCGACGAGTTCCCGGTGCGGGACATCCGTCTCGCGGGCCGCCATCCCTACACGAGGCAGCTCGTATCGGCGGTCCACGGCGAGGAGGCGTTTACGTGAGCGCGGGCCGCCTTCATCCTTCATCGCCGGGCTTCCTGCGCCTGTACGGGCTCGCGTTCCTGTTCTTCTCCGCCAACTCGGTGCTGACAGTGATGCTGCCGCTGCTCAGCTCGCAGGAAGGCTTCGGCGAGGCGGAGATCGGGCTCATGATGGGGAGCTACATGCTGACGTGCATGCTGCTGCGGCCGCTGGCCGGACAGCTGATCGGCCGGCATGGCCCGCTTGCGGTCATGCGCTGGCTGCTGGCGGCCCATGCCGTATCGCTGGCCCTATACGCGGTCGCCGGCGCGGAGCAGTTCACAGGGCTGCGGATCGTCCAGGGCGCGGTGACGGCTTTCTTCTCGATGACGATGCAGACCGGCATCGTCGAAGGACTCGAGGAGCGCGACCGGGCGCAGGGACTGTCCCTGTATACGCTGTCCACGATGGTGCCCTCGCTCATCGGGCCGATCGTGGCCGTGGAGCTGTGGCAGAACGGGGACCGGCTGCTGCTCGCGGCCGTCCTGCTGGCGCTCGCCCTGCTGCCGCTGCTGCTCGGACTCGGAGCGCCGCTGGCGCGCCGCGGAGCGGCGGACCGGTCGTATACGCTGCTCGACCTCGGGCGCTCGCTCCGGCAGGTCCGCGGCAGTCGGCCGTTGCAGGCCAGCATGGCGGTCATGCTGTGCGCGTCCTTTGGATTCGGAGCGACGGCGACGTTCCTGCCGCTGTCGATGATGAAAGACGGCAGCGGGCACGCCGGACTGTATCTGATGCTGCAGGGGGCGGTCGTCGTCGCTTGCCGCTTCGTGCTGCGCAAGCGCATTCCGTCCGACGGAAGCTGGAGCGGGCCGCTCGTCTCGGGGCTCATGCTGTGCGCGGCCGCAGGCTTCGCGATGCTGGCGCTGTCCGGCTCGCTCGGCGACTGGGTCTATGTCTCCGCCCTGTTCGGCGGGCTGGCCATGGCCCTCCTGTACCCGACGCTCGTCACCTATCTCTCGTTCGCGCTGCCCGGTCCGTCCAAGTACGTGCTGCTGGGCCTGTTCCTCAGCTCCTACGACCTCGGCTTCTCGCTCGGCGGCCTCGGGATGGGATGGCTCGTGCAGGCTTCTTCCTACTCGACGATGTATGCGGCATGCGCGCTGATCTCGCTTGTCGGATGCGCCGCCGCGCTTCGGCATGGCGCTGCGCGCGAGAGAGGCGCCGCCGGGTCCGCGCCCGAGAGAGGCGCTGCCGGGTCCGCGGGCGAGAGAGGCGTTGATGGGTCTGCGGGCGCGTCCGAGAGAGGCGTTGCCGCGTCTGCGCCGGAGAGAGGCGCAGACGGGTCCGCGGGCGAGAGAGGCGCTGCCGCGGACGCAGCGGCTTCCGGCGACGGGCATCCGCCTGTCCGGTGAGCGGGAGGGAGCTTGGCCTGAACGAAAAAGAGGGTGTCCCGAAAGCCTTGGCTTAGGGACACCCTCTTTTAAATGGGTTAAACACCTCTGATAAGATGCAGGTACCACCCCGACATCGGCCAGAATGGAAGATCTTTGTGTGCATCCAACATACCATGGACCCGCTTGCCCTGCCCATGGATTTGTCCGAGGACATCCCCGAAAGCCGTCTCGTTTGTGTCGTGAATGCGGCTGTGGACCGCATGAGCGACAAGATTTTGCCGAGACAGCTGCATGAATAGGATGTTCTAGCGAACCGCCTTGGCGATCTACCGGGAGGAGTAGACGCCGGCCGAGAACCGGGCCAACCAAGGCAGAAATATGCCTTGGATCCGGCCCGCCGGCCGGGAGCCGGGCGAACCAAGGCAGAAATATGCCTTGGATCCGGCGGGCCGGCCCGTCTGCGGTGCAGCCCGGCCGGCCAGCCTCCTCGCGTCAGCTTTCTTTTTCTGCGGAATCGCCTGCGGCTGCCCCGGCTGGCCGCAGCGCCATCGGGCGCTGCACGATCCACAGCCGGATCGCGAAGCCGATCGTCGCGAACGTCAGGCCGGCGGTGATGCCGACCCAGAAGCCGTAGGGACCGAGGCCGGTCCAGGCGGCAAGCGCATAGCCGAGCGGGATGCCGATCAGCCAGTAGGAGACGAAGGCGACGATGAACGGCACCTTGACGTCCTTGTAGCCGCGCAGCGCTCCTTGCAGCGCCGCCTGCGAGGAGTCGGACAGCTGGAAGACGAGCGCGAACAGCAGGAACGTCACCATCAGCGAGGCGACCTCGGGATCGTTCGTATAGAACGAGGCGATGGCCGGGCGGATAAAGTAGAGGGCTGCGGCCGCCGTCACCATCAGTCCGACCGCCGTCGTCACGCCGAGCAGGGCGTACTGCCGCGCATGGCGAGCGCGTCCCGCGCCGGCCTCGTAGGCGACGAGGATCGTCAGCGCCATGCTGATGCTCAGCGGCACCATGAACAGCAGCGACGAGAAGTTGAGCGTCGCTTGGTGGGCAGCGATATACGTCGTGCTGAACATTCCGCCCATGAGCAGCGTCACGACGGCGAAGATGCTCGCCTCGAAAAACGTCGACAGCCCCATCGGAACGCCGATGCCGAGCAGCTCCTTCCAGCTGCGCCAGGACGGCGCGTACCAGCGCCGGAACAGCCGGTGGGGGCGCAGCGCCTCCGTGCGGAACGTCAGCCAGACCGAGACGCCGAAGATGAACCAGTACGTAATGCCGGTCGCGTAGCCGGAGCCGACGCCGCCGAGGCGCGGCATGCCGAGCTCGCCGAAGATGAGGCCGTAGTTGAGCAGGGCGTTCAGCGGCAGCGACGCGAGCAGCAGCGCCATCGTCATGCGGGTATAGCCCTGGGCTTCCCAGAAATACCGCAGCACATAGCTGCCGAAGAGAGGAATGAAGCCGATGGCGAGGCCGCCTAAATACTGCTTGGCGATGCGGTGCACCTCGTCGTCGAGCCCCATCAGCGACAGCGCGGGCTCGACGGCCAGCGAGCCGCCGATCAGGATGATCAGCGACATGAGCAGCGACAAGTAAAGCGCCTGGACGACCGGACGGGAGATCCCGTCCTTCTCGCCGCGGCCGATCATCTGGCCGATGATCGGCGTCACCGCCAGCAGGATGGCGTTCATCCCCGTCATGATCGGCATGAACAGGCTAGAGCCGACGGCGACTCCGGCGAGGTCGTTCGTGCCGGCGCGTCCGGACATCATCGTGTCGAGCACGCTCATCGCGGTGTAGCTCACCTGGGTGATGACGATCGGACCGAGAATCGTAAGGAACAGCAGCAGCTTCCCGCGCAGCGCGGGTTCGTGGCGAAGCATGATGAATACCCTCCAGCCGAGCATCGTTTTTCCAGCGGGCTTTCGGATCGTGGGAAGCCGGGGAAGTGTCTCGCTCCAAGAAATAAAAGAAGACCTGCCCCGCCAGGGGACAGATCAGTCTAGTGTATCATATTCCGTCAAGCAGGAGCAGGGGACAAAAGCCTCCAGGCCTAGTGCCGCGCTTCCAAAAAGGAACGCGGCGCTCGAACGCGATCCGCTCGCCCGCTGGCGCTGCCGTTGGTGCTCCGCTCCGCCCGCTGGCGCCGCCGAACCGCTTTGCTTCGCCTCGCTGGCGCTGGCGATCCGCTCATCTTTGCTCCGCCACTAGCGATTCGCTCAACTCCGCCCGCCGCCGCTGGCGCTGCCGTTGGTGCTCCGCTCCGCCCGCTGGCGCCGCCGAACCGCTTTGCTTCGCCTCGCTGGCGCTGGCGATTCGCTCATCCTTGCTCCGCCACTAGCGATTCGCTCAACTCCGCCCGCAGCCGCTGTCGACGGCTCCGCTCGGCCCGCTGGCGCCGCCGAACCGCTTTGCTTCGCCCGCTGGCGCTGGCGATCCGCTGCCGCTCCGCCCGCAGCCGATGCGCTCCGCTCAGCTCCGCGAAGGCTGCGAGGACTCGCGCGGGATGAGCCGATGCGGCACGATGACCCGCCGCTGCTCGATCGCCTCGCCTTTGATCGACTTCAGCAGCAGTCCGGCCGCCTGCAGGCCGAGCTGGTAGACGCCGATGTCGACGGAGCTGATCGGCGGCGTGCTGACCGGAGACATCGGATTGTCGTTGAAGCCGAAGACGGCCATGTCGCCCGGCACGCTGTAGCCGAGCTCGGAGAGCGTGCCGAGCAAGGTGAACGCGAGCAGGTCGTCCATGACGACGAGCGCGGTCGGCCGCTCCGACCGCTCCATCAGCGCCCGCACGGCGGCCGTGCTGTCGGCGCGGATCCGATCGGCGCTGACGAGCCAGCTCGGATCGGGCTGGATGCCCGACTCGTCCAGCGCCTTGCGGTAGCCCTCGTAGCGGTCGGCCGAGACGACGAGGTCGAGCGGGCCGCTGGCGTAGCCGATGCGGCGATGCCCCAGCTCCAGCAGATGGCGCGTCACGTCGTAGGCGCCCTGCACGTTGTCGTTGTCGACGGTCAGGATGTCCGGCCGCTCCGGGTCGCGCCCGATGAGCACGAACGGAAACTTCTCCTGCTGCAAATAGCGGATGACCGTATCGTCGCGCCGAGACTGAAGCAGGATGATGCCGTCTACCCGCCGGCCCTTAGCCAGACGTGTTACCGCTTCCAGCTCTTCCTGCTCGGAACGGCCCGTCTTCAGCAGAAGGTCGTAGCCGGCCCGTGTCGCCTGGCTCAGGATGCCGCGGGTGACGTCGGAGAAGAAAATATCGAGAAAGGCCTCGTCGGCGTTGCGCGGCAGCAGCAGGCCGATCGTCATCGTCGTGCGTGAAACGAGGTTTTTGGCCATCAAGTTCGGATGATAGCCGAGCTCTTCCATGACGGCCTTCACCTTCTCCGTCGTAGCGGCGCTGATGCGCGTGCTGCCGGAGATGACGCGCGAGACGGTCGAGGGAGAGACGCCGGCTTTTTTGGCGACATCGATTATCGTTACGTTCATCGGTTACAGTCCTCTGCTTATGCGGATGGCAGGCTGGGGGCGCCTGATGGAAACTATGAAAATTGTAAGCTTCGCTGCAAACAAAAGCAAGACGGCGGCGCGGCTCCCGGGCGGTCTGCGAAGGACTGCTGTCGGGGCCGGGGACCAGGTGTGGAAACCGCTTCCACAGGATAGCTCTGCTCAAACGGACCAGTGAAGCGGGTCCTGCGGACGCAATTCTTGCAGGAGGCCTTGCAGGAGGCCTTGCAGGCGGTCCTTGCAGACGGTCCTTGCAGGCGGTCCTTGCAGACGGCCTTGCAGGCGATCCTTGCGGACGGCCTTGCAGGCGGTCCTAACAGACGGAAGCAGGCACGCCTGCACCCGCGAATTCGTCACGCCGCTTCGGAGCAAGCCGAATCTCTTTTTTTGCCGGGTGTCGATTTCCTCCTCGCTCCTTCGTCGTCCAGTCAGAAGGCCAAACAGACCGAGAGAGGATGAAGGAGCATGCAACGAATCGATAGACGGAAAGCAAGCGTGGAAGCCGGATCGACGAATACCCTTAGAGGAAGCCGGGAAAATCGCTTGGAGCCCGGCCTCGGCCGAAGCTTGGAAGCCGCCCCGAAAGGAGGGGGGCTGCTGCTCGCCGGCGCGATGTCCGCGCCGCTGTTTTTCGCCGTGGCGATCGTCCTGATGCTCGTCCGGGAAGGATTCGACATCCGCAAGCACGCCATCAGCACGCTGACGCTGGGGGAGCTCGGATGGATCCAGAGCGCCGCCTTCGTCGCGGCCGGATGCTTGGCGCTGCTCGGCTCCATCGGCATCCGCCAGGCGCTGCGCGGCGGCGCGGGAAGCGTGGCAGGCCCGCTGCTCATCGCCGTCTACGGCATCGGCATGGCCTGCGCGGGGCTGTTCCGGCCCGACCCGGGCATGAGCTTCCCTCCCGGCGCTCCGGCAGGCATGCCGGCGACGATGAGCGTTTCCGCCGCCGTCCATTCCGGCGCCTTCTTCGCGGCCTTCCTGGCGCTCGTCGCGGCGTGCTTCGTGCTGGCCCGCCGCTTCGGGCGGACCGGAGAGCGCGGCTGGAAAGCCTACAGCATCGCGACAGGACTCCTCGCTCCGATCCTGATCGCCGCCGGCTCCAGCCCGGGCAGCTGGATCGGCGTCGCCATGGGGGCGGCCGGCCTGCTCGCATTCGGATGGCTGTCGCTGCTGTCGCTGCGCTTGCGCGCAGACCGCCATTCGGCTTGATCGGCCGCCGGCCGTTCGAGACGAAAAGAAGGCCGCTGCGCCGATGCTTCAAGCATCGGGCAGCAGCCTTTCGTCCGCGAGCCCGTGTCCGACCCGAACCTGCGGTCCGCGAGCCCGTGTCCGACCCGAACCTGCGGTCCGCGAGCCCGTGTCCGACCCGCACCTGCGCCCGCGAGCCCGAGGCCGACCCGCACCTGCGCCCGCGAGCCCGAGGCCGACCCGAACCTGCGCCCGCGAGCCCGAGGCCGACCCGCACCTGCGCCCGCGAGCCCGAGGCCGACCCGAACCCGGCGCCCTCAAGCCCGCGCTTCGCGGACCCGGGGCCCGCGAGCCGGCCGCCGGCACAGCCGTCCCGGCTGTCCCCGCTCTAGCGGCCGGAAGGGAAGCCGCCGGCGCTGATCGCGGAAGCCGCGCGCAGCAGCAGGAAGCCGCCTGGCGCCAGCTCGACGCTCAGCTTGCCGCCTTTCGCCCGCAGCTCGCCGCCGCCGAGCAGGTCGCTCCACGCCGCCTGATGGACGTCGAGCTGCACGGAAGCCGCTTTCGCGCCCGGATTGACCGCGATCAGGAAATGCTCCTGCTCGTCCTTGCGCTCGAGCACGAGCAGGCTCCCGCCCTCGGCCGCGTGCAGGAAGCCGAGCTTGCCGGTGCGCAGCGCCCGATGCTCCTTGCGGAGGGAGATGACCCGCTGGAAGAAGCCCAGCAGCTCCCGGTCCTGCTTGCTCTCGTCCCACTCCATGCACTTGCGGCAGTCCGGGTCGCCCGCGCCGTCAAGGCCGATCTCGTCTCCATAATAGACGCATGGCGCGCCGGGGAAGACGAACTGCAGCAGCGTCGCCAGCTTCATGCGCTCCTTGTCGCCGCCGCACAGCGTCAGCAGGCGCTCGGTGTCGTGGCTGCCGAGCAGGTTGAAGGCGACCTCGTTGGCCGAGTCGGGATAGCTCGCCATCAGCTCGCCGATCTTGTCCGCGAAGCGGTCGGCGCCGATGATGCCCTTGCCCGCGTAGTCGATGACCAGATGGGTGAACGGATAGTTCATGACCGCGTCGAACTGGTCGCCGCCGAGCCATGGCAGCGCGTCGTGGAACATCTCGCCGAGGATATAGGCGTCGGGGTTGACGTCCTTGACCGTCCGGCGGAACTCCCGCCAGAACGCCATGTCGACCTCGTTGGCGACGTCCAGGCGCCAGCCGTCGATGCCCATTTCCTCGATCCAGTAGCGGGCGACGCCGAGCAGGTAGTCCTTGACCTCCGGATTCTCCGTATTGAGCTTCGGCATGAGCGGCTCGAAGGCGAACGTCTCATACGTCGGCCGCCCGTCCTTCACCTGGATCGGCCATTCCATCACATGGAACCAGTCGGCGTACTTGGAGTCCTTCCCTTTTTCGCGCACGTCGCGGAACGGCTCGAACTCCTTGCCGCTATGGTTGAACACGGCGTCGAGCATGACCCGGATGCCGCGCTCGTGGCAGGCGTCGACGAGACGCTTCAGCAGCGCGTTGTCGCCGAAGTGGGCGTCGACCTTCATGTAGTCGGACGTGTCGTACTTGTGGTTGGTCGTCGCCTGGAACAGCGGGTTGAAATAGATCGCGTTCACGCCGAGCTCCTGCAAATGGTCGAGATGGTCGATGACGCCCTGCAGGTCGCCGCCGAAGAAGTTTTTCGGAGTCGGCTTGCCGCCCCAAGGCTCCACGCCCTCGGGATCGTTGGATGGATCGCCGTTCGCGAAGCGCTCCGGGAAGATCTGGTAGAACACCGCTTCCTTGACCCAGTCCGGCGGGGAGAAGACGTCGGCGCCGTTCAGGTACGGGAAGTCGAACATCTTGTCCGGATCGGACGGCTCGTCCTCGCGGAAGCCCTTCTCCTCGAAATAAAGCGTCTCGCCCGCGGAGCGCAGCTCGAACCCGTACTTCATGCGGCGCAGCGAAGGCTGCACGGCCGCCTGCCAGTAGTCGAACCGCTCGTCGGAGGGCAGCTTGGCCATGAACGTCTTTTCGAGCGTGCGCTCCCAGGCGTACTTGTCGCCGTGGATGAGGACGACCTCGTCCAGGTCGTCCTTCTTGGTGCGCAGCCGGATGTGCAGCGTCGCCTTGTCGTAGGCGTAGGCCCAGTTTCCGCGCGGGCGGTGGTAGATCGCTTCGAGATTCATGGTGATTCCTCCTCATCGGATATGGAGTCGGCGCGGCAGCCGCGCGGAGAGCGCGTCAGAAATAGAAAAGGCACAACCAGGCGGCGGCCGCGCGAGGTTGTACCCGGATGGCTGGGGTAGCATTGCCTTTGACTTCTGGGATCATTATAAAGGCAAGTCCCGCACTTTGGCAAGCGTTTGCACAACTTGTATTTCCGCTCTTTCCGATCCTGGGTCCAAGCAGGGCGTTTCGTTTTGGACCGCCGCCGCCGGCGAGCAAAAAAGGACGCATCGGAATGCGTCCTTTAATGAAAGCTTGAAGCGGATGGCGAAGGGCTGGCGCCCGATCCGCAGGGAGGCGGAAGAGACGGCGATTCTCGCTGGAGCACGGCAAGTCCGGCATCCTCCGGGGCCGCTGCGGATTCGCCGGCACTGGCGCTCGGCTGGAAGGAGATCGATTTCACGGCATCCGGTCCACGCCCGGAGCACAGCGGCGAGGAATGAAGCGCCGCAAGTCCGTCAGGCGCTCGCGCGGCGCTCCGGCTTCGGCTCCGCTGCAGCCTGCTCCTTCGCTGCGGCCTGCTCCGCCCCGGCCTGCTCCTCCGCCGCTTGCCGGCGAAGCGCCTCGGCGCGCTGCTTTTCGGCCGCGAGGCCGGCCTGGTTGAGCAGGTTCCACGGGTGGTTGTAGTGCGGCTGGAAGAAGAAGTCCACATAGGCCAGATCCTCGGTCGTCATGCGGTTGTGGATGCATACCGACAGCGTGTTGGCGGCCTGGGTCAGATCGGCCCTCGACAGGATCTGGGCGCCGAGCAGGCGTCCCGTCCCCCGCTCGTACACGAGCTTGAGCAGCGCCTCCTCGGCATCCGGCATGAAGTCCGGGCGATGCGACTCGCGCAGCGTCACGGCTGCGGCGTCGAGGCCGGCCGCCTCGGCCGCGGCCTCGGTCATGCCGGTCGAGGCGATGTTCAGGTCGAACAGCTTGATCGCCGACGTGCCCTGCGTGCCGCGGTACTTGACCTTCGGCTCGACGAGGTTCCGTCCGGCGAGCGTGCCCATGCGCACGGCATTCGTCGCGAGCGGGATGTACGCCTGCTGGCCGGTCGGGTTGTAGCGCACCGCGCAGCTGTCGCCGGCGGCGAGCACGTCGGGATCGCTCGTGCGCATGTACTCGTCGACGAGCAGCGCTCCGTTGTCCAGCATGTCGAGCTGGCCCTTCACGAGCTCGGTGCCGGGGCGGAAGCCGATGCACAGCACGACGAGGTCGGCTTCGTGCTCGCCCTTGTCGGTGACGACCTTGGCGACGCGGCCGTCCCGGCCCTCGAAGCGGCTCACCCTCTCGCCGAGCGCCGTGCGGATGCCGCGGCCGGCGAGCGCTTCCTCGGCGGCGTCGGTGAACTCGGCGTCCAGGTACTTGGCCATGACGCGGTCCATGTTGTCGAGCAGCGTCACCTCCTTGCCGAGATCGCTGAACGCCTCCGCCAGCTCAATGCCGATGTAGCCGGCGCCGATGACGGCGACCTTGCGGGCCGCTCCGGCGCGGGCGATGATCTCTTTGGCGTGGAAAAAGTTTTTGCACAGCTGCACGTTGTCCAGCCGGATGCCTTCCATGTCCGGAACGACGGGCCACGAGCCGGTCGTCACGACGAGCTTGTCGTAGCTGTCCTCGAACTCCTCGTTCGTCTCCAGGCTGCGGACGCGGAGCGTCTTGGCGGCCGTATCGATCCGCAGCACCTCATGGCGCATCCGCGTGTCGACGCCGAGGCGGGCGAGCTGCTCGGGGCTGCTGTAGAACAGTCCCTCGGGGTCCTTGACGACGCCGCCGACATGCAGGGCGATGCCGCACGACAGGAACGAGATGTTGTCGTTGCGCTCATAGACGGTGATGCGGGCTTCGGGATGCTCGGCCGCGATGGCTTTGACGGCGGCGGTTCCGGCGTGCGTGCATCCGATGACGGCGATTTTCATAAAGGTATTCCTCCTTGAGGGATGTAGGTCGATCGCGTGGCTTGCTTCTTGCGGCTTGCTTCTTGCTGCCGCCGCTGCTTGCAGGAGCTGCGCTTCGCTCATTATGTGAAATTAATCACAATGTTGGGCGAAAGGGAGACGATCCTGCTTCCCTGGGACTCTTGAGAGAGGGAGAGCCTTCGCGTCGGGACGGACCGAAGAGCGAAAGAAGCAGAATCGTCGGTGTCAGAGATGTTGTGAAATTAATCACAATGTCTTGATGGCTTTATCTTACCATCCGTCATCAGGGGACGCAAGGGGCATTCTCGCCGGATTATGGCGAGGCTGTGACAGTCGCCGCCAAGTCGTTTTCGGGCGCTCGGCTCCCGTATTCATACCCGCAGGCAAGCCTTTCGACGCAGCGTCTTCCAGCCGGCCGGAGGCATCTGCCGCGCGAAAAGGAAGAGCGGCGGCCAGAGCCGCTCCTGCCAACGGAAGAGCGGCACCCGGACCGTCCTGCCGACGGAAGAGCGGCCAGCGGACCGCTCATGCCGATGGTACAATACGGCCGTCGCCCCGCCTCCAGAGCGCTCCGCCGCCTGGCCCGCCTCCGCTAGCGCGAGGCGCGCAGCTCCTGCACGGCGGCGGCGATGCGGCGCGCCGCCTCCTCGGCCGTCGCCCGGCTGCAGGCGGCATTGAGCCGCATGAAGCCGGAGCCGCCCTCGCCGAACGAGGAGCCGGGGCTGAGCTGGATCCGGGCCTTTTCGAGGAAGAAGCGGTGCAGCTCCGGCTCCGCGAGGCCGAGGCCGCGGCAGTCGAGCCAGAGCAGGTACGTCCCCTCCGGCACGGAGGCGGAAATCTCGGGCGCGGAGCGGCGAAGCTCCTGGGCGAGGTACTGCTGGTTGCCGCGGATGTACGCGAGCGCCTCCTTGAGCCACTCCTCGCCGCCGTTGTAGGCTCCAAGGACGGCCGCGTGTCCGAGCGCGGACAGCGAGGCGAGCGCGCCTCGCTTCAGCTCGGCGGTGACGGCCGCGCGCAGCTGCGGATTCGGAATGATCATGTTGGACGTATTCATGCCCGCGATGTTGAACGTCTTGCTCGGCGACGTGCAGAGGAGCGCCAGCGCGGCCGCCTCCTCCGAGATCGAGGCGAACGGCACGAACCGCTCGTATGCGAGGTCCGCATGGATCTCGTCGGAAGCGACGAGCACGCCGTGGCGCGCGCACAGCTCGGCGAGCCGCAGCAGCTCCTCACGCGACCAAACGCGCCCGACGGGATTATGCGGGGAGCACAGGATCAGCAGCTTGACGCGCTCCTCGGCGAGCTGCTCCTCCAGCTCGGCGAAGTTCACCTCGTAACGGCCGTCGTCCCCGCGCAGCAGCGGGTTGAGCACGAGCTCGCGTCCGTTGTCCTCGACGACGGAGCGGAACGGCGGGTAGACGGGAGGCTGGATGACGACGGCATCCCCGGGCTGCGTGCAGGCGCGGACGATGACGGACAGCGAGACGACGACGCCGGGGCAGAAGCGCACCCATTCCGGCTGCGCCTGCCAGCCGTGGCGGCGGGACATCCAGCCGGCGACAGCCTGCTTGTACTCGGGCGTGACGCTCGTATAGCCGAGCACGCCTCTGCCGATCCTCCGCGCGAGCGCGTCCAGCACGCTCGGCGGCGCGGCGTAGTCCATGTCGGCGACCCACATCGGCAGGATGTCCTTGCCTTTGTGGAGATCCCATTTTTCGGAAGCGATGCCCTCGAAAGAAGGCGGGTTGTCGAACGTAGTCATCGAAAGGCTCCTCTCTGGCTTCGACCTGCGCAGGCTTCGCTGCAAGGCCATCTCGATCAGTCTATCGGAATGTCCGGCGAAAAAAAAGCCCGCGCCATCCCTCCCGATTATGCTGCCGCAAAGGCTCCGACGGCTGCCGAGGGATGGCGCGGCCGCGTTTGGGGAACCTTTGGATCCGGGTACGAAGAGGAAAAGAGGAGCAGAGGAGCGAGGCGCATGAAGCGAACAGGAAACGGCGGAGCCGGACGCGCGCTGGCGATCATGCTGGCCGGGCTGCTGGCGGGCGGAGGGACGGCGCAAGCGGCGGCGTCCGCAGGGTGGAAGGCGCAGGCCGAGAAGCAGGGCTCCAGCCAGGTCGTCGTCATCGACGCGGCGGGGCCGGACTCGTTCCGGGCCTCCTTCTCCTTTTATGAAAGGCAGGACGGCAAGTGGCTCCGCACGCTCGGCAAGGCGCCGGCGGTCGTCGGGAGAAGCGGCATCGGCAAGATGAAGGAAGGAGACGGCCGCACGCCGTCCGGCCTCTATCCGCTCGGAAAAGCGTTCGGCTCCGCCGGCAAGCCGCCCGGGCTGCGCCTCCCCTACACAAAGACGGACGGCTCGGACTTCTGGGTCGACGACCCGGCCTCGCCCGACTACAACCGCTGGATCCGCTCGGAAACGGGGCCGAAGGCGGAATGGGCCTCGTTCGAGCGGCTGCGTCAGCCGCTGTACCGCTACGCGGTCGTCATCGGCTACAACGAGCAGCCGGTCGTGCCCGGCAAGGGCAGCGCGATTTTTCTCCATCTGTGGCGTGGAGCGGACCAGCCGACCGCAGGCTGCGTCGCGCTGTCGGAAAGCGCCCTGCTCAAGCTGCTGGCCCGCCTGGACGCTGCGCGCAAGCCCGTGATCTTTATCGAATGAGCCCCAGCCCGGGGCGAAGCGTCAGGCCCGCAGAAACTCCAGTCCCGTATTGCGCATCTCGATCTTGAACGTGCAGCGGATGTCGCCCTGCCGGTACAGATCCGGCCACTGATCCGGCTTGATGCGGTCGCGGAACCGGTTGCCGAAGCCGAAGATGTCGGACCCCGCCTTCTGGGTTTTGGCGATCAAGCCTTTGCTCAGCTGATCGAGCTGCTCGGCGAGCTCCTCCTTGATCTCGTCCTCGCTGCGCCGCTTGGAATGCGATTTGTCGAGCAGGGAGACCGACAGCGAGATCTCCGCTTCGACGCGGGGCTTGCCGCCTACGAGCCGGCTCCGGACACGGGTCTTGTTATGGACGATGTTGAGGTCGGAGCGGCTCATGAGCACGATCTCGGAGTCGGTCAGACGCTTGGTCATCATCTCGTACAGCAGCGACTCGTCCATCGTCAGCCTGCCTGCCATATGGTCGCTCCGGAAAAAGGCGTTGCCGGTCTGGATGAAATCCTTCTTCTCCTGGCGGAGCACCGGGATGAGATTGGCGTGCATCGGGTTGTGCAGCTTCGCGTACACCTCCCACAGCATCGTCTTGTTCTTGCGCGGGATGCCTCCGGCATACGGCTCGAAATAAAGCTTCGTGTAGATGCCGGCCAGCTCGCCTGCCGGATTCGGACTTTCGAAGATGCGCTTCATGCCGCCCTCGACGACGGCCACGACGGCATCGAGCGGCACCGTGCGCTCCCTCACCGCGAACTCGAGGTAAGGGAGCAGGCCGTACTGGGCGCTTTGCTCGTCCAGAAACAGGGCGCGCGTCGAGGAGACGTCGATCGCCTTGGGCAGCTTATACTGCACCCTGTTGACCGCGTCCATGACGGTGCTCCCTTCCTGGCTGACGGCAAAGAAGGAGCTCTTGTGGCCGCCGCCCATAGGGCTCGTCACCGGGACTCGGAACCACACCTCCAGCCGCTCGGGCGACTTCGCGTCCAGCCCCATCGCCCCGACGAGGAAGCGGTTGTCGACATCCTTGGAGTCCCAGCAGCCGCCGGCCGCCAGCAGGAGCAGCAGCGCCGCTGTCCCGCTCCATGCCGTCCGCAGCCGCGCCAGCGCCTTCGCCCTTCCCTGCTCCTTCCGTCCTTGCGCCTGCTCCCGGCGCCGTTCCGACGCCGGCGAGGCGGTCGGGTTTATCGGCTTCATTTGGACTCCTCCTTCGCAGTCTTCCTTTTGCCTGCGGCAAGCAGCAGCAGCGGAAAGGCGAACATCACATACATCCGGATGACCAGGCTGTTGAACAACCAGCTCTCGATGATGCGCCATTCCGGAATCCACGTCGCCACGGCGAAGACGACCGCGCTTGCCGTCAGGACGAGCTTGCTCACGGGGAGCTTCGGCCACAGCCCGTGAGCGACGCTGCCGATCGTCCGCAGCTTGAGCGCCATGACGACCAGGAGGCAGAACATCGTCGCCGACAGGAAGATCGACGTCAGATTTTCGAAAACGATCCAATACTGATAGACGGAGTCCATCTTGGTCACGAACGGAAACGTCAGGTTCGAGCTCAGCTCCCGCCCGAAGGTCAGGACGGGCAAGTAGACGAACGAGAGTACGAGCGCCGTGCCTACGCCGAGCGCCAGCAGATAGCCCTTTCGGTACGCCCGGCTTTCTTCGGCGTCGTAGCTGCCGCAAAGCGCGACGAACGCGAAGCCCATCCACAGAAAGGAGCCGCCGTAGAAGTCCCCGCTCAGCAGAAAGGCCGGTTCCGGCCTCAGCCAAGGCCCGCCGTAGTACAGATGCGTGTTGATGAAGCCGACGAGCAGCAGGAACAGCAGGATGGTGAAGGCGAGCAGGAACAGCAGCCTCGCCGCGCGGAAGATCGGCGGCAGGCCGGCTGCGGCCAGCAGCGCCGCCGGCACGATCATGCCGTCGAGAAAGGAGATCGGCGTCGTCGGCAGCAGCGTCATCGTGACCAGCTCGGAAAACGAGCGGAGCATGACGATGACGGCTCCGAAAGCGAACAGAAGCAAGGGAAACGTGAGCAGCCACGCGGCTGCGGGTCCGAGCAGGCCGCGCGCGTACGGCAAGAGCGGCTGGCCCTTCAGCCCGCGGAGCAGACGGACGTAGAGCAGGCAGCTGGCGGCGGATGCGCCAGCCCACAGCAGAATCGGGAGCCACAGCGCTCCATCGGTGCTGTTGATGACCAGGCTCGGATACAGGAAGCCGCCCGCCGCTCCGAAATAGAGGCTGAACAGGCAGAAGTAGGCGTAAGCGGACCGTTTAGGCTGCTTCGTCATGCTCCCCCGCCTTTCTTCTTCAGCATCGTCGTCAAATAAGGCGTGCCGAACGATTCCAGGCAGCTGAGGTAGAAGACGAGGCAGATGAGGCAGAAGACGATGCCGAGCAGGCCGGCGACAGCGGCGCCGATGCAGACGAAGTACTTCAGGATGCGCTGCACGAGCCCCATCTGATAGTCGATGACGATGAAGTTCGTGATTGCGGTCGCCGCCACGATGATGACGAGCAGGTTGCTCACGATATTGGCCTGGATGATCGCCTGGCCGAGCACGACGCCGCCGACCATCGTGACGGTGGCGCTGATCGCCTGAGGCAGCCGGGTGCCCGCCTCCGTGATGAAGTCGATGATGATGAGCATGAGCATCGTCTCGATGAACACCGGATACGGGACGCCCTCCCGGCTGGCGGCCGCGGCGAGGCTGATCTCCAGCCGGTTCACGTCGACGTTGATCGAGGTGAGGGCGATGTAGAGCGCGGGCAGCGTCAGGTTGCAGAACATCGCCAGGAAGCGCAGCGCGTTGAGGAACACCGAGACGAACGGATTGACATAGCTGTCCTCGGGCGAATGCCAGAAATCGGTGTAGACCGCAGGCAGCAGCAGCGCGAAAGGCGTGCCGTCAAGCAGGATCGCGATCTTGCCGCGGAGCAGGTCGCTGCTGACGCGGTCGGGCCGCTCGGTCAAGACCGCCTTCGGAAACAGCCTTGCCCAGCGCTTCGTGTCGATCAGCCGGAGCAGCTCTCCGGTGTCCTGCACGCTCTGCACGTCCAGTCCGTCCAGCGCGTCCTGGACGCGCTGCAGGCAGTCCGGATCGACCTTGTCCTCGGCATACATGACGGCCGCCTTGGTGCGGGTGGCCGTGCCGATATCCGAGACCAGGCACTTGAGCTTCGAGCTGCGGAATCGCTGGCGCACGAGCGCCGTATTGACCTCCAGGTTCTCGTTGAACGCATACAGCGGGCCTTGCAGCACGTTCTCGGTGAACGGCGAGCTGAGGCTGCGCTGCTGCACCTTATGCAGGTTGAGCACGAGGCCGTGCGAGGAGCCCTCCATGCAGAGCACCGCCATGCCGAGGCAGATGGCGTGCTCGGCGCTGTCCGCCTGGGCTTCCTGGAGCGCGGTGCCTTCGTATTGGCTGAGCCGCGATTCCAGCGTGCCCGCCTCCTCGGAGACGACGAAGCGGAGCTTGGCGGGCGAGGCGAGCGTGGACAGGTAGCACAGGCATACTTCCCGGCCGCCGTCCTCGCCGATCTTGACGCATATATAGTCGTGGGCATCGGCGAACAGGAGCGCCAGCTCCTTGTTCAAGGAGCGAGCCGGCTCGTCGACGGTCCACTTATGAAGGCTGGCGAGCAATGCCGGCATGGCAGAACCTCCCTTGGCAGAAAGTGCTATTCGGGAGTTAGTCTGTGCCGCCGCTGTCGGAACTATGCAGATGAAGCCGGCGATAGGCGGACGGGGAGAGGCCGGTCCAGCGCTTGAACTGGCGGCTGAAATGGGCGATGTCGCGATAGCCCAGCACCGAGGAGATCATCTGGATCGAATGCCGGGAATCCGCGAGCAGCTGCTTGGATTCATGCAGCACGAGCGAGGACCAGTACGCCCGCGGCGATTGGCCGTACACCTCGCGGAACACGCGTCCGCAATGCGAGGCGCTGATGCCGAGCTCGGCGGCGATCCGCCGCAGGCCGCCCGGTCCGTCGCCCTCGGCCTCATCCTCCTCGCCCTCGCCGCCCTTGGCCGCGCTCGCGCCGCCCGCCCCCGGTCCGCGGGCATGCCGGAAGTTCAGGCTCGCCGCGCCCTGCAGCCGGGAGGCGATCTCCTGCGCCAGCTCCTCCTTGGCGTACGAGGCGCGGGGGAGCAGCAGCGATTCGGCCGTGATCGCGTCCCACAGCATCGCGAACAGCTCGAACGCGGCCGCCTGCAGCCGCATCCGCGCGGCGACCGAGCTGGGGCCGCCGCCCTGGCCGGGCTCGAGCATCTTGCGCAGCACCGGGCTCGCCTTGCGGGCCAGCTCGCTCTCCGCGCGGAACAGCGTCTGGTCGAGCCGTCCGAGCAGCGGCAGGAACAGCCGGTCGTCGAGGTCGAAGTGCAGGCAGAAGTAGTCGAACGGCAGGCCGTCGCCGCTGCGGCTGCTGTGCAGCTCGCCCGGACGGATGAGCAGCAGGTCGCCGGGCGATTGGACGAGCTCGCGCCCGCCGACCGTCATGATCTGGCTGCCCGCGAGCAGGAAGTTGATCTCGTACTGGGGATGCTGATGCGGCGGATAGGACCAGTCCCCGCGCACTTCGCGCCGGTGGATGCCGAACAGGTTCAGCGTCGTCTTCACATCCGCGAACATCGTCTCGGACAGGACGGCTCCTCCGCCAGGAGCCGCAGCGGCGTCAGCCATTGGCGATTCTTCCTTCCTTGGGCCGCGGCCCTTTTTTTCAGTATACGGCTTGGCTTGATTTGGGTAAATAGTCGCCGGATTTGACCATTTCCGCCCTATCCATGCCGTGTTAGGATAAACGTAATCGCTTTCAAGGAAGGGGCTGTCCCGCTTGTCCGACAACCGGTTCTACAATGCTCATCACGCTCCGATCGGAGCTTTCGCCAGCTTCACGCTCGGCTATCCCGGCGCCAAAGGAGGACTCGGCCTCGAGCTCGGCCGGCCGGCCGACCAGAACGTCTACATCGGCCTCCAGTCGCGCGACGGCTCGCGTTATGAGGCGCTGCCGTTCTACGGCGCGCTCGGCGACGAGGCCGCGCGCTACGACGTCGAGAAGAAAGGCGCAGGCGGCCCGTCCCTGCTGCAGCCGTTCGCCTTCGCCGAGATCGGCCGCAGCCTGTCCGCCGGGGAAGACGTCTGGGAGGCGGGCGATCTGACGTTCCGCATCCTGTCGCCGGTCCGTCCGGTGCCGGACCCGGCGGCGGCCTCGGAGGAGGAGCTGAAGGCGGCGCTCGTGCCGGCCGTGTTCGCGGAGCTGACGGTCGACAATACGGCGGGCCGCATCCCGCGCCGGGCGTTTTTCGGCTACGAGGGCAACGATCCGTACAGCGCGATGCGCCCTGTCGAGGGAGACGGCTTCTCCGGCGTCGGCCAAGGACGCATCACGGCCATCGCGGCGCCGCATGCTCCGGGCGTGCGCACCGGCTTCGGCTTCTCGATGGAGAGCATCCTGACCGCGCGCCACGAGCAGCATCTGACGTTCGGGCTCGGCGGCACGGGCGCGCTGCTGCTCGACACGCCGGCGGGCGAGCGGCGCACGTTCCGCTTCGCGGTCTGCTTCTACCGCGGCGGCATCGCGACGTCGGGACTGGACGCTTCCTATTTGTATACGCGCTGGTTCGGCCGCATCGAGGACGTCGCGGCTTATGCGCTGGAGCATTACGAGGAGCTCGCCGCCTCCTGCCGCGCCGCCGAGGCGCGCTGGAGCGGGGACGGCTTGTCGGCCGACCAGCGGTTCATGCTGGACCACGCGATCCACAGCTACTACGGCAGCACGCAGCTGCTGGACGTGGACGGCGAGCCGATGTGGATCGTCAACGAGGGCGAGTACCGGATGATGAACACGCTCGACCTGACGGCGGACCAGCTGTTCTTCGAGCTGGAGCTGAACCCGTGGACGGTGCGCAACGAGCTCGACTGGTTCGTCAAGCGCTACAGCTACCGGGATACGGTGCGCTTCCCCGGCGACGCCGAGGAGCATCCGGGCGGCATCGCCTTCACCCATGACATGGGCGTCGCCAACGTCTTCTCGCCGCCGGGCCGCTCGGCCTACGAGCTGGCGGGCATCGACGGCTGCTTCTCCTACATGAGCCACGAGGAGCTCGTCAACTGGCTCTGCTGCGCCCTCGTCTACCTGGAGCAGACAGGCGACCGCGAGTTCCTGGAGCGCGCGCTGCCGGTGCTGCAGGACGGGCTCGAAAGCATGCTGCGCCGCGACCATCCGGACCCGTCGCTGCGGAACGGGCTGATGGGCCTCGACAGCTCGCGCACCGACGGCGGAGCGGAGATTACGACCTACGACAGCCTCGACGTGTCGCTCGGCCAGTCGCGCAACAACATCTATATGGCGGGCAAATGCTGGGCGGTGTACGTCGCGCTCGAGAAGCGCCTCGCCGCCGAAGGGCTCGCCGGCCTCGCGGCCGAGGCGGGCGCCCAGGCGGATCGCGCGGCGGCGACGATCGCGGCGCAGCTGAACGATCGCGGCTACATCCCCGCCGTCATCGGCGAGAACAACGATTCGCGCATCATCCCGGCGATCGAGGGATTGGTGTTCCCGTACTTCACGGGAGCGCGGGACGCGCTCGATCCGAACGGACGCTTCTCCGTCTACCTGGCGGCGCTTCGGACGCATCTGGCGACGGTGCTGCAGGAAGGGACCTGCCTGTTCCCGGACGGCGGCTGGAAGCTGTCATCGACGAGCGACAACTCCTGGCTGAGCAAGATCTACCTCTGCCAGTTCATCGCCCGCGAGATTCTCGGCCTCCCGTGGGAGGAGCAGGGGGCGGCGGCCGACGCGGCCCACGCCGCCTGGCTCAAGCATCCGGAGCTGTCGTACTGGGCGTGGAGCGACCAGATTCTCGCCGGCGAGATCATCGGCAGCAAATATTATCCGCGCGGCGTGACCGCGATCCTGTGGCTGCGCGAGAGCGGCAGCCGCGCGCTCGCGGCGGAAGGAGGCGAGCGCGATGCGGCAAGCCGCGCAGGCTGAGCCGGGCAGCGGCTACGACGCCTGGCTTGGAGCGCCGCCGGCGAGCGGCGACGCCCGGCGGCAGGCTCGGGCGTGGATGGAATTCCTCCACGCCCCCGAGCCGGCGGCGCCGATCGCCGCCGCGCTGGCGGAGCTGCGCGCCGCGGCGATCGGCCTGACCGGCCGGGAGCCGCAGCCGGGCCTGCCGCCCGAGGACGGACGCGGCATCGTGCTCGGCACGCCGGCGGGCTGCGCCGAGGCGGCCGATGCCGCGGACGGCCTGCCGGATGATCCGGCAGGCGAGAGCTACCGGCTCGTCGAGCGCGGCGGCCTGCTCGTCGTCGCCGGCTCCGGCCCGGCCGGCGTGCTGTACGGCGCGTTCCACCTGCGCCGCCTGCTGCGCTCCGGCGCGCCGCTCGCCGGGCTCGACGTCGCCGAGCGGCCGGCCAACGCGCTGCGCATGGTCAACCAGTGGGACAACGCCGACGGCAGCGTCGAGCGCGGCTATGCAGGCCGCTCGATCTTTTACCTGGACGGGGAGTTCGTGCCGGACCGCACGCGCATCCGCGACTACGCCCGCCTGCTCGCCTCGGCCGGAATCAACGGGCTCTCGATCAACAACGTCAACGTGCATGCCCGCGAGACGCGCTTCATCGGCGAGGAGGATCTGCCGAGCGTCGCGGCCGTGGCCGGCATCCTGCGCGGCTGGGGCATCTCCCTGTACTTGAGCGTCAACTATGCCGCGCCGGTCGAGGGCGGCGGCCTGGACACGGCCGATCCGCTCGACGAGGGCGTGCGGAGCTGGTGGCGCGAGGCGGCGGACCGCATCTACCGGCACATCCCGGACTTCGGCGGCTTTCTCGTCAAGGCCGACTCCGAGTTCCGGCCGGGTCCGTTCACCTACGGCCGCGACCATGCGGACGGCGCCAACATGCTGGCGGACGCGCTCGCGCCGCATGGCGGCCGTATCATCTGGCGCTGCTTCGTCTACGACTGCCGCCAGGACTGGCGCGATCGCGGCACCGATCGGGCGCGCGCGGCGTACGACCATTTCAAGCCGCTGGACGGCCGTTTCAAGGACAACGTGTTCCTGCAGGTGAAGAACGGCCCGATGGACTTCCAGGTCCGCGAGCCGGTGTCGCCGCTCATCGGGGCGGTGCCGCGCACGAACCTGCTGGTGGAATTCCAGATCGCGCAGGAGTACACGGGCCAGCAGCGCCATCTGTGCTACCTCGTGCCGCAGTGGAAGGAAGCGCTCGACTTCGACACCCGGCTGAAGGGCGAGGGCTCGACCGTGAAGCGGATCGCGAGCGGCGAGCTGCACGGCCGTCCGGCGGGAGGCCTCGCCGCCGTCTCCAACATCGGGGACGACGCCAACTGGACCGGGCATCTGCTCGCGCAGGCGAACCTGTACGGCTTCGGGCGCCTCGCCTGGCAGCCGGAGCTGTCCGCGGAGCAGATCGCGCGCGAGTGGGCGGAGCTGACGCTCGGCGACCGCCCGCAGGCGGCCGACGTCGTCTGCGGCATGCTGGCGCGGTCCTGGAGCATTTACGAGTCGTACACGGCTCCGCTCGGCGTCGGCTGGATGGTCAAGCCGAACCATCATTACGGCCCGGACGTCGACGGCTACGAGTATTCGATGTGGGGCACGTACCACTTCGCCGACCGCGACGGCATCGGCGTCGACCGCAGCTCCGCGAGCGGCACCGGCTACGCGGCGCAGTATGCCGAGCCGGTCGCCCGCCTGTACGAGTCGCCGGAGACGACGCCCGACGAGCTGCTGCTGTTTTTCCACCATGTGCCGTACACGCATCGGCTGCGCTCGGGCAAGACGGTCATCCAGCATATCTACGACTCCCGCTTCGAGGGAGCGGAGCGCGCGCAGGGGCTGCTCGCGGACTGGGAGTCGCTGCGCGGCCATGTGCCGGAGCCGGCGTACAGCGAGACGCTGGAGCGGTTCCGCCACCAGGCGGAGCATGCGCGCGAGTGGCGCGACGTACTCAACACCTACTTCTGGCGCAAGAGCGGCATTCCGGACGAACGGGGCCGCAGGATCTACTGACTGGATTTACGGACTGAATTTACGGACTGAATTTACGGACTGGACCTTCGCAGCGAGCGCGCTCCTCGGTGGTAAAAACGGCACTGAGCAGCGCCGCGACGGCGAAAGTCGAGCGGTGAAGATGAGCACAAGGAGGGACCGCCCATGACATGGACGATCGGCGAGGCCGTGCGCCGGCTGCTGCAACTAGAGCTGGACGAAGCCCGGCTCGGCGAGCCGGCAGCAGGCGGCTCGGCCGCCGGGTCCGACAGCCTGGGCAATCTCGGTCATCCGGCAGCAGGCGGCTCGGCCGCCGGAGCCGGCAGCGCGCCTCTGTCCGCCGGCGCGGACGGCCTGCTGGCCGGCGATCCGCAGCGGACGCTGACTGGCGTCGCCGTCTCGTTCGCCGCATCGCTGGACGCGCTGGAGCGGGCCGGGGACGTCGGCGCGAACCTGCTCGTCGCCCATGAAGGGCTCTACTTCAGCCACCAAGCGGATGCCGCATGGACGGCGGCCAGCGAGGCCGCGCAGGCGAAGCGCCGCCGGATCGAGGCGAGCGGCATCGCCGTCTGCCGCTGGCATGACGGTCCGCACCGGCTGCGGCCGGACGTCATCACGGCAGGGCTCGTGCGCCGGCTCGGCTGGGAGGACGCCGTCATCCGGACGCTGCCGGAGGCGACGATCATCCGGCTGCCGGAGCCGCTGAGCGCGGCCGCGGCGGCGGAGCTTGCCAAGCGCCGGCTCGGCGCAAGCGGCGTGCGCGCGGCGGGCGACCTGGCGCATCCGTGCCGGACGGTTGCGGTCACGGTCGGCTATCGCGGCGGCGGCGAGCTCGCCGCACGGCTGTACGAGGAGCATGGAGCGGAGCTGCTGCTCGCGGGCGAAGGCCCGGAGTGGGAGGCGCCGGAGTACGTGCGGGACGCGGTCCGGCTCGGGCGCCGGATCGCGCTGCTGTACGTCGGGCACGCCGCGAGCGAGCAGCCGGGCATGGAGCTGGCGGCGGAGCGGATCGGCAGGCTGCTGCCGGGCGTGCCGGTCCATTTTTTGAACGAGCGGGACGGAATCCAGATCATCTGAGGGGGAATCGGCATGACGGAAGCGGGCACGGGCACGAAGGCTGGAGCGTTCCACACCGGAACGTACCGCAGCGTATTCCGCGAGGCGGGCTACGGAGAGGAAGAGATCGCCGCGCGGCTTGCGCAGACGTGGCGAGAGCTGTTCGAGGACGGCGACGAGACGCGCATCTACTACGAGACGGACGACGGGATGGGCTACCTGCTCGATACGGGCAATCTCGACGTGCGCACCGAGGGCATGTCGTACGGCATGATGATGGCCGTGCAGCTCGGCCAGAAGGACGTGTTCGACCGCATCTGGCGCTGGAGCTGGCAGTACATGCATATGAAAGAAGGACCGGGAGCCGGCTACTTCGCCTGGTCCTGCCTGCCGGACGGCACGCGCAACTCGAACGGCCCCGCTCCCGACGGCGAGGAGTACTACGCGCTCGCGCTGCTGTTCGCCTCGCATCGCTGGGGCGACGGCGAGCATCCGCTCGACTACGGCGTCAAGGCGCGGGAGCTGCTGAGCGTCTGCATCCACAAAGGCGAGGACGGCGTCGGCGACCCGATGTGGAACCCGGACAACAAGCTGATCAAGTTCGTTCCGAACTGCGAGTTCAGCGACCCGTCCTACCACCTGCCGCATTTCTACGAGCTGTTCGCGCTGTGGGCCGACCCGGCCGACCGGCCGTTCTGGCAGGAGGCCGCGGCGGCGAGCCGGGCGTACATCCGCCTCTCCTGCCATCCCGAGACGGGGCTGGCGCCGGAATACGCCCATTACGACGGCACGCCCAACGACGAGCGCGGCTACGGCAAGTTTTTCAGCGACGCCTACCGCGTCGCGGCCAACATCGGCCTCGACTGGGAATGGTTCCGCGCCGATCCGGAGCAGCCGGCGATCGCCGGCCGCATCCAGTCGTTCTTCGCGGACAAGGAGCCGGAAGACTACCGGCGCTATCATATCGACGGCACGCCGTTCGAGGAAAAATCGCTTCATCCGGTCGGCCTGCTCGCGACCAACGCCGCCGCTTCGCTGGCCGCTGAAGGAGAGCTGGCGCTGGAGACGGCGCGCCGCTTCTGGGAGACGCCGGTGCGCACCGGGGAGCGTCGCTACTACGACAACTGCCTGTACCTGTTCGCCATGCTGGCGCTGAGCGGGCGCTACCGGATCTGGATGCCGGAGCGCGCATAAGCGGCCGCGCCGGCAGACGACGGCCGAGCTCGGGCGGGAGGCCGCCGGGCGGATCCCATTCCCATTCCTACGGAGGAGGTATTGCCATGCACAAGGTCATGCTGGTCGACGACGAGGGGTATGCGCGGCAAGGACTGAGGACGATGATCGACTGGGAGGACTGCGGCTTCGAGGTATGCGGGGAGGCGGAGGACGGCGAGGAGGCGCTGCGCCTGATCGGCGAGCTGTCGCCGGATCTGGTCATCACCGACATCCGCATGCCGGAGGTGAGCGGGCTGGAGCTGATCCGCTCGGTGCGCGAGCAGGGCAACGACAGCGTCAAGTTCATCATCGTCAGCGGCTACGGCGACTTCGCCTACGCCCAGCAGGCGATCAAGTTCGGCGTCCGCGACTTCATCCTGAAGCCGGTCGACGACGGCGAGGTGACGGGAGCGCTGCGGGAGCTGGCCGGACAGATCGAAAAGGAATCCCGCGATCCCGGCGCGGCCGTCCCGCCGGTCCGCGCCGCGCTCGACAAGCTGCTGCGCGGCGACGCGCCGGCAGAGGCGGGAGCGGAGTACGCCCGCCTGCTCGGCGTGCCGCAGTCCGCTGCCTGCGGCTATCTGCTCGTCGAGGCGCACTGCCCGGCCTTGAGCGCCGAGTCGGCCGTGGAGGATGTCGAGGCGAAGGACAGCCTCGGCGCGGCCATTTCCGCGGCCGCGGCCTCGCTCGGCCTGAAGCATGATCCGAGCTGCGTCGACCGGCCGCGGCCGGGGCTGTACGGCCTAGCCGTGCATCTCGCTCCGGCCGATGCCGGCACGACGCTCGAAGGGCTGGCCGAGCGGCTGGCCGCCCGGCTCGGCAGCCGGCTCGGGCGGCCGTTCACCGTCTATGCGGGCGGCCAGGCCGAGTCGGCGGCCGGTCTCCGCGTCTCCCGCCAGGAGGCGATGGAGGCGATGCAGTACCGGTTCGCCTATCCGGAGCGGCGCGCGCTGTGCCGCAGCGCGCTGCGGGGCGAGGAGCTGCGGCGGATGGAGTTCGATCCGAGCGAGCATGCCGCGCTGAACGAGCGGCTCGAGGACGGCGACCCGCTGCTTCGGCAGGAGGCGGTGCGGCGCATCTTCGAGCGCTTCCGGGAGCAGCGCTTCGCGCCCGATGCGGTCCATCACGCGATCAGCCGCTTCGCCTTCGGCGCCATCGCCGCCATCCGCTCGCTCGGCGGCGACGAGAAAGAGCTGCGCTCGCTCGAGCCGCTGCTCGCCTGGCGCGACCGGCCGCTGTCGCCGGACGGCTTGCGGGAGCGGTTCGCCGCGTTCGTCGAGGAGAGCCG
Source organism: Paenibacillus pasadenensis (assembly GCF_002864175.1). NCBI lineage: Bacteria > Bacillati > Bacillota > Bacilli > Caryophanales > Paenibacillaceae > Paenibacillus > Paenibacillus pasadenensis. The sequence continues at coordinate 1,422,309 of NZ_NFEZ01000004.1, forward strand.
GGAGCTGACCAGCCGGCTGCGCAGCAGCGGCGCCAAGGGAGACATCGCCCGCATCAAGCAGTACATCGACAGCCGGTTCCACGAGGAGATCAGCCTGAAGAGCATCGCCGCCCGCTTTTACCTGAACCCGGTCTATCTCGGCCAGCTGTTCAAGAAGAGCTACGGCGTCTACTTCAACGACTATCTGCTCCAGCTGCGCATCCAGCAGGCGAAGCTGCTGCTGCGGCAGACGGAGAAGCGGGTGTACGAGATCGCCCGCTGCGTCGGCTTCGACAATCCGGACTACTTCATCTGCAAGTTCGAAAAGGTCGAGGGCAAGTCTCCGACCGCCTACCGCAACGAGCTGAAGACGGGGTGAAGGATCGCGTCAACGCAAAAGGACAAAGCCGGAAATAATCGGGCCAGGATAGCCCCTGAGGGGCGGAAGAAAGAAGACAGAGCAAGGACCGGAAGCCTGGAACGAACAGGCGGCCGGTCCTTGTTTGGCTTTCCTCGGCTTGGGGAGCTCTGCGGCGGCAGCTGCCGGTCAGTCCTTCAGCACCAGATCTCCCCGCAGCAGCTTCCGTTCATAGCTGGAGCTCGGATTCAGAATCCGCCACAGCAGCTGGTCGACCGCCCGCTTGCCCAGCAGCTCCTCGTTCACGCTGATGGTCGCCTTGCAGGACGGAGGAGGGTTGACATGGTCGAATCCAGTAAAGACGACCTTGCCGTCGATCGGAATCCCGATCCGCTCGAACGACTCGATCGTGTAGTTGACGTAGAAATCGTTGGCGCATACGAACACTTCCGGCAGCTCGCGCGAGGCGAACGTCTCCTCGAGCGTCGCGTAGAACTCATCCAGCCGGTGGTCGAGCAGGGCGGGCAGCTGCTCCTGCGGAATGCCGCTTTCTGCCAGGGAGGCGTTGAATTCCAGCCAGCGCTCCCGATAGCTGTGGGCATCCTTGATGTTGCCGATGAACTGGAACTTCCGGTACCCGCGATGGATCATCGCGTTCATCATCTCCCGCATGCCGGCGAAGTTGTCGGTGAACACCGTGTCGCAGTTGAAGCTCGGATCGAGATGATCGACCATGACGATCGGAATGTTCAGCTTGCGGATGTCGAACAGCGTCGATGTCGAGACGTTGCCGATCGTCAGGATGCCCATGATTCCTTCCGGGTTGAGCAAGGAGAACATGGACTCGTCCTGCGGCTCCGTCAGCGTCAGGATATTGATTTTTTTCTTGCTCAGGCTCGCGGAGATGCCTTCGAAGATCGGCCCCCAGTAGGAGGATTCGCGGTTCTGGTGGCGGACGTTGGGGAACAGCACCAGGATCGTTCCGGACCAGGTCCGCACGTCGAGGTCGACCAGCTCGTTGAAAACGGCGACCGGCTCCTTGAAATATCCCATCGTTCCCGCTGTCTTCAAGATCATTTCCCTCGTCTGCGTGCTGACGCCCGGCTTGCCCGACAACGCCCGCGATACGGCATATTTCGATAGGCCGGTCTGATCTGCGATTTCTTGAATGGTCACTTTGCCCCGCATCGTATCATCCTCATCCTTATCCAGCTTCTGCTTCTCCCGTCTCCTAATAAAAACGAGATTAAATAACATTTTGTTATGTTAACAACATACCATTGCCAGGGCGTTCGCGCAACCTAAAAGCTTCCTGCCTTAAAGGGGTTCCGACGGTTCTAAACTTGGATGCCAGACCCATATAAAGCGTTTTCAAAATTTATCTTGACCTTTCCAAATTTAAGAATTATGATCCGTTATGAAAATAAAAATAACAAAACCTAAGGGGATGATAACAAAAAGGGCCGGAAAGGCGTTTTTGTTCCACGAGGTTTGCAAGCGCTTCAAAAAGGATGGCGCGCATTCATCAATCATTTTGGGAGGGTTCGGGATGAAGAGAAGACCGAAGATGGGCCTGGTGCTGGGGATGAGCCTCACGCTGCTGCTGTCCGCATGCAGCGGCAACAACGGAGGCGGAGCGGCGACGAACGGAGCGGCCGCGACGCCGGGCAGCGAGCCGGCCGCCAGCGCGGCTCCGGCTGAGACGGCGGCGCCGGAGGCGGCTCCGCCTGACCTGGGCGGACGCGTCCTCAAGTTCGCCGCCTGGTGGGATCTCAAGCCGGCCGGCAACACGGCCTCGGAGAAGGAGCGGCTGGCGAAGATCGCGGAAGTCGAGAAGAAATACAACGTCAAGATCGAGTTCGTCAACGTTCCGTTCGAGGAGTACATGCCGAAGTTCACGGCGACGGTGCTGACCGGCGAGCCGTTCGCCGACATCATGCAGATGGAATACAAGTCGGCGCTGCCGGCGGCGCTCAAGGGCCAGCTGCTGAAGGTCGACGAGTTCACCTCTCCCGAGGACGACATCAACCAGGAAAAGAAGCTGATGGTGCGGACGCCGGCGATCGCCGGACAGGAGTACGGCTTCGACAATCCGGGCATGGCCGGCTCCGGCATCCACTACAACCGCGACCTGTTCAAGAAGCTGGGCCTGCCGGACCTGCAGGAGCTGTACGCCAGCGGACAGTGGAACTGGGACAAATTCCTGGAGATCGCCAAGCAGGCGACCAAGGACACGGACAACGACGGCAAGACCGACACGTACGGCTTCTCGGGCTGGTCGATCGACATCGCCCGCAACTTCGTCGCCGCCAACGGCGGGGCCTTCGTCGACCCCGAGAACAAAGCGGAGGGCTTCACGAATCCGAACACGATCGAGGCCGTCGAATTCGTCAACAAGCTCTACAACGTCGAGAACGTCGTCAAGAACAAGACGGGCGACCGGATGAACTACGAGGAGTTCAACACGTTCAAGGACGGCGACGTCGCGATGTTCCCGGCGCCGATCTGGGCGGTCAATAGCGAGCTGCCGTTCGACTTCGGCGTCGTGCCGTTCCCGGTCGGCCCTCACGGCAGCGACAAGTTCACCTTCGCGGACAGCGGCAGCGCGGCCAAGTTCATTCCGAAAGGGGTCAAGGATCCCCAGCTCGTCTACAAGATCTACGAAGAGACGTTCGACATCGCCCAGACCGAGGACTTCCCGGGGCAGGAATGGCTGGAAGGCCAGTACAATCATGAGGAAGACATCATGATGATGAAGGACAACATCAACGGCAAGGGGCAGATCGTGCTCGAGGACGCGTATCCGGACTACCCGACCGGCAAGTTCCTGACGGACATCCTGGTGAACAGCCAATCGGTGACCGCTTCGGCGCAGAAATACAAGCCGGAGGCCGAGGCTTCCATCGGCAAACTCGGCAATTGACCGCATCGAACGGCCAGCAACGGGGGAGCTTGCGCTCCCCTTTTTTCGTGAAGGGAGGATTCGGGTGAACATCAGCCATCGTCGAAAAAAGAACGCCCCGGTCCGCTTGGCCGCGGCGGCGCTGAGCCTGGCGCTGCTGCTGCCGCTCGGCCTGCCCCCTGTCCGGGCGGAGCAGGCGCAGCCGCCTGACGCCACGAGCGCCGCGGCCGAGCCGTCCGCGGAGCACGGCGCGGCCGCGATGCGCGAGCGTCATTACGCGGCTTATTTGGCGGAGCACGAGGAAGCCAAGGCGCCGGGCGAAGAGATCGTCCTGCAGGCCGCCCAGGCGAGCCGCTGGGAGGGAGAGGGCTTTCGGCAGCTGCAGGACTACGAGGGGATGGACGGCGTCTCGCTGCTGACCGGCGAGTCCGGGGCGGCCGAATGGACCTTCGACGTCAAGGAGGAAGGCTTGTACCGCATCAGCCTGCTCTACTACCCGATCGAGGGCAAAAGCTCGGCGATCGAGCGCGCCTTGTCCATCGACGGGGAGCGTCCGTTCCGGGAGGCGGGCTTCCTGCAGTTCGACCGGATCTGGGACAATGTGCAGGATCAGGTGCAGCGGGACAACCAGGACAACGACCTGAGGCCGAACCAGGGCGAGGCGCCTAGGTGGAGCGAGGCGCCGTTCGCCGACTCCGACGGCTACGAGAACGAGCCGTTCCAATTTTATTTTTCCGCCGGGACGCACACGCTGCGGCTGGAGTCGACGCGCGAGCCGATGGTGATCCGCCAGCTCAGGCTGCATCAGCTGCCGTCCCCGCCGACCTACTCCGAGTGGATCGCCGAGCAGGAGAGCTCGGGACGGGCGGCGACGTCCGGCCGGCTGGTCACGGTGCAGGGAGAGGCCGCATCCGCGAAGTCGTCCCCGACGCTGTATCCCGTCAGCGAGCGGGCGAGCGCCGCGGTCACGCCGTACAGCAGCTCGAAGATCCGCATCAACGCGATCGGCGGCTACAACTGGCGCATCCCGAACCAATGGCTCGAATGGGAAATCGACGTCCCGGAAACGGGCCTGTACCGGATCGCCTTCAAGTCCAAGCAGAACTTCGTCCGCGGCATCTACTCGACCCGCAGGCTGACCATCGACGGCGTCGTGCCGTTCCGCGAGATGGAGAACGTGGCGTTCCGCTACAAGAGCGGCTACCGCATCGACGTGCTCGGCGGCGAGGAGCCGTATCTGTTCTACCTGGAAAAGGGAACGCGGACGCTGAGGCTGACCGCCTCGCTCGGCGAGTTCGCTCCGCTCATCCGCGAGGTCGAGGACAGCCTGTTCAACCTCAACGCGGCGTACCGCAGCATTCTGATGATCACGGGCAATACGCCGGACCCGTTCCGCGACTATCAGGTCGACCGCAAGATTCCCGGCTTGATGGAGTCGCTGCAGGCCGAGCGCGACCGGCTGCAGGCCGTCTCCGCTCGCATCGTCGAGCTGTCGGGAGGCTCGGGCGACCAGGAGGCGCTGCTGGACACGATGGCGGAGCAGCTCGAGTCGATGATCGGCGAGCCCGATACGATTCCGAAGCGGCTGGCCGCCTACAAGACCAATACCGGCGGCCTCGGCACCTGGGTGCAGAAGGCGCGCGAGCAGCCGCTGCAGATCGACGAGCTGTACGTCGCTTCCGCGGACGTCGAGCTTCCCCGCAAAGGAATGGGCTTCGGCGCGAAGCTGAAGCATGAGGCGCTGACGTTCCTGAGCTCGTTCTTCACCGATTACAACCAGATCGGCAACGTATCGAAGGACGACGAGCAGCGCAGCGTCACGGTATGGATCGGGAGCGGCCGCGACCAGGCCAATACGATCAAGGCGATGATCGACGAGACGTTCACGGCCGAGACCGGCATCGGGGTGAACCTGAAGCTGGTGAACATGGGCACGCTGCTGCCGGCGACGCTGGCCGGCCAAGGTCCGGACGTCGCGATGCAGATCGGCAACGACCTGCCCGTCAATTTCGCCATGCGCAACGCGGCCGAGGATCTGACCCGCTTCCCCGACTTCGAGGACGTGCGGGATCGGTTCCGCCCGAGCGCGATGGTGCCCTACAGCTATGGCGACGGGGTGTACGCCTTGCCGGAGACGCAGACGTTCAACATGCTCTTCTACCGCAAGGACGTGCTGCAGGAGCTTGGCCTCCGCGTGCCGCAGAGCTGGGAGGACGTCTCGGAGATGCTGGCGGTGCTGAGCAAGAACCATATGCAGTTCGGCCTGCCGCCCGTCGTCCAGGGGACGGTGCAGGGGGAGAACGTGCCGCCGAACTCGCTGTACGCCGCGCTGCTCTATCAGAACGGCGGCCAGTTCTATCGGAACGTCGGCCGGGAGTCCGATCTGGACTCGCGCACCGGCATCGAGACGTTCAAGGCGTGGACGGAGTTCTACACCGACTACAAGCTGGAGAAGGAATTCGACTTCGCCAACCGGTTCCGCACCGGACAGATGCCCGTCGGCATCGCCGACTATACGACCTACAACCAGCTGTCCGTCTTCGCGCCCGAGATCCGCGGCATGTGGGGCTTCGCCCCGATCCCCGGCACGCCCGGAGCCGGCGGATCGCTCGACCGCTCCGTCCCGAGCGGCGGCAGCGGCGTCGTCCTGCTGAGCAAGGCGCAGGACAAGGACGCGGCGTGGACGTTCATGAAGTGGTGGACGAGCGAACAGACGCAGACGAAGTTCGGCCGCGAGATGGAAGGGCTGATGGGAGCCGCCGCCCGCTATCCGACCGCCAACATCGCCGCGCTCGACAGCCTGCCCTGGCCGGCGGAGGACTACGCCAGCCTGAAGCGGCAGTTCGAGTGGGTGAAGGGAGTTCCCGAGGTTCCGGGCGGCTACTTCACCGGACGCCATCTGTTCAACGCCTTCTACAAGACCGTGAACGGCGGCGTGGAAGCGCGGGAATCGATCATGGACTACGTCCAATACATTCAAGACGAGATCCGGACGAAGCGCAGCGAATTCGGATTGCCTCGCTAGAGGAGGGAAGCGATCATGCAGACCTGGTGGAGCATGAAATGGAAGGAAGTCAAGACGAGCCGGCAGTCCTATGCGATGCTGGCTCCGTACATGATCCTCTTTTCGGTGTTCACCGTGCTTCCGGTGCTCATATCCATCGTACTCAGCTTCACCTATTTCAACATGCTGGAATTTCCCAAGTTCATCGGCTGGCAGAACTATACGCGCCTCTTCCTCGAGGACGACGTCTTCCTGATCGCGATGAAAAACACGCTGCTGTTCGCCGTCATCACGGGCCCGGTCAGCTACATGGCCTGCTTCGTATTCGCCTGGATCATCAACGAGCTGTCGCCGAAGCTGCGGGCGTTCATGACGCTCGTCTTCTACGCCCCGTCGATATCCGGCAACGTCTTCTTCATCTGGCTGATGATCTTCTCCGGGGACCGCTACGGCATCATGAACGGGATGCTCATGAAGCTCGGCATCCTGCTGGAGCCGATCCAATGGCTCAAGACGGAAGCCTACATCCTGCCGATCATCATCCTCGTGCAGCTGTGGCTGAGCCTCGGCACCGGCTTCCTCGCGTTCATCGCCGGCCTCCAGACCGTCGACCGCACGCTGTACGAGGCCGGGGCGGTCGACGGCATCCGCAACCGCTGGCAGGAGCTGTGGTTCATCACGCTGCCGTCGATGCGGCCGCAGCTGATGTTCGGAGCGGTCATCCAGATCACGACGGCGTTCGCCGTGGCGGACGTCTCGATCGCGCTGGCCGGATTCCCGAGCGTCAACAACGCGGCCGCGACGATCGTCACGCATCTGATGGACTTCGGCACGACGAGATACGAGATGGGCTATGCGTCCTCCATCGCGACCGTGCTGTTCCTGATCATGGTGGGAGCCAACCTGCTCGTCCAAAAACTGCTGCGCAAGGTAGGTGAGTGAGGCCGTGAACTTCTCGTTGCCGCTTCGCCGCAAGCGGGTGAACCGCTCGCTCGGAGGCACGATCTCGCTGTTCGCGCTGCTCGTGCTGTTCGGCTGCTTCATGATCCTGCCGCTCGTCTATGCCGTCAACAACGCCTTCAAGCCGCTGGACGAGATTTTCCTGTTCCCGCCGACGCTGTTCGTCCGCAATCCGACGCTCAACAATTTCGTCGACCTGTTCGCCCTGATGGGCAACTCGTGGGTGCCGTTCTCGCGCTACATCTTCAACACCGTCTTCATCACCGGCGCGGGCATCCTCGGCCATGTCGTGCTCGCCTCGGCGGCGGCGTACCCGCTCGCCAAGCATAAGTTTCCCGGCAAGAAGGCGATGTTCGGCATCGTCGTCCTGTCCCTGATGTTCACGCCTGCCGTAACGGCCATCCCCAACTACATGATCCTGTCGTGGCTGGGCCTGATCGACACGTACTGGGCCGTCATCGTGCCGGCGTTCGCCTACTCGCTCGGCCTGTACCTGATGAAGCAGTTCATGGAGCAGATCCCGGATTCGCTGCTGGAGGCCGCCAAGATCGACGGCGCGAGCGAATACCGCATCTTCTGGACGATCGTCATGCCGAACGTCAAGCCGGCCTGGCTGACGCTCGTCATCCTCCAGTTCCAGATTCTGTGGGGGACGGACGGCAACGGCTTCATCTACAGCGAGCAGCTCAAGTCGCTGCATTTCGCGGCGGGCCAGATCGTCGCCGGCGGCATCGCGCGCGCCGGAGCGGCGGCCGCGGTCGCGCTCATCCTCATGAGCGTGCCGATCACGATGTTCATCTTCTCCCAGAGCCGGATCATCGAGACGATGGCCACCTCGGGAATGAAGGATTAGGAGGGAAGTCCATGAAACTCCATGCGTGCCTGCTCTCGCTGTCGGCGGCGGCGCTGCTGGCGCTCGGCCTTCCCGGCCCGGCCTTCGCCGAGTCGGCGCCGTACGAGAGCTACAATTACGACTCCTGGAGCGACGCGGTGCCGGCTCCGGCCGCCTACTTGCCGGAGAAGAGCGTGAGCGGCGCCGACCTCGGCGTCGGCGATTTCGTCGAGCCGAGCGACATCGCCGTATCCGCCCGCGGCCTGCTCTACATCGTCGACAGCGGCAATGCCCGGATCGTCGTCGTGGACGGGGACTGGCGGGTGAAGTCCGTCATCGACCGCTTCGAGCGGGACGGACAGCCGGACGGCTTCAGCAATCCGACGGGCCTGTACGTGGACGAGGCCGAGCAGCTCTATGTCGCGGATTCCGGCCATTCCCGGATCGTGGTGCTCGGCGCCGACGGAGCCTTCATCCGGACGATCGAGAAGCCGAGCTCCGACATCCTGCCCGACGGATTCGCCTTCACGCCGCTGAAGGTGGCCGTCGACAAGGCCGGGCGCGTCTATGTCGTCGCCAAGGGCATTTTCGAGGGCATCATGCAGTTCGACGGCAGCGGAGCGTTCATCGGCTATGTCGGCACGAACAAGGTGTCTCCGGACTATGCGGAATATTTCTGGAGGATGCTCTCGACCAAGGCGCAGAAAGCCCAGATGGTGCTGTTCGTCCCGACGGAATTTTCCAATCTCGACATGGACGGCAAAGGCTTCCTGTTCGCGACGAACATCGACCCCGGCTCGCGCGAGCCGATCAAGCGGCTCAACCCGTCCGGGGACGACGTGCTCAAGCGCTTCGGCTACTTCGACGTAGCCGGGGATATCCGGTACCGCTCGGCGGTGGGGCCGTCGCGGATGATCGACGTGAACGTGCGCGAGAGCGGCCTCTACAGCGTGCTGGACTCCAGCCAGGGCAAGGTGTTCACCTACGACCATGAAGGCAATCTGCTCTACATCTACGGCGGCAAGGGCAGCCAGCGCGGCACGGTCAAGACGCCGGCGGCGATCGAGCAGCTCGGCGACCGGCAGCTCGTGCTGGACCGCGGCCGGGCGAGCATCGAGGTGTATGCCCCGACGAGGTACGGCAGCGCCGTCAACAAGGCGGCCGGGCTGCACTACACCGGCGACGAGCGGCAGGCGGTTCCCGCCTGGAAGGAAGTGCTGAAGCTGAACGCCAACTTCGACCTCGCCTACATCGGCATCGGCAAGTCGCTGCTGATGGAGCGCAAGAACAAGGAAGCGATGACGTACTTCGAGCTCGGCATGGACCGCGACTCCTACTCGGTCGCCTTCAAGCGATATCGGCGCGAGGTGATGAAGGAGCACTTCGGCACGGCGCTGACGATTCTGCTCGCCGCCGTCGCCGCGTACGCGCTCTGGCGGCTGGCCGGGCGCAGGCTGCTGCGCGGCGGACGGTCCGCCGGACCGCCGCCGCCATGGACTTCATCGAAAGCGAAGGAGGGCTGAGCATGAAGCGAAGCGACCTGTCTTTTCCGCTGCATCTCATCGTGCATCCGTTCGACGGCTATTGGGATCTCAAATATGACGGCCGCGGCCGCGTCCGGATCGCGCTGATCGTGCTCGGCCTCGTCGTCGTCTCCACGATCGTGCAGAGCCAGTATGCCGGATTCCTGGTCAACTACAACGATCCCCGGCAGCTCAACAGCATCGTCCAGCTGCTGACGATCGTCGTGCCCTTTTTCCTCTGGTGCGTCTCCAACTGGTCGATCACGACGCTTCTGGACGGGGAAGGGAAATTCAAGGAGATCGTCATGGCGACGGGCTACGCGCTCGTGCCGATGGCGCTGATCTACCTGCCGATGACCGTCGCCAGCCGCTTCATGGTGATGGAGGAGACGGCCTTCTATTACCTGATGCTGTCCGTCGCCTCCCTATGGTTCGTGGCGCTGCTGTTCGTCGGCACGATGACCGTGCATCAATACACGGCGCTCAAGACGATCGTGACGATGGCGCTGACGGTCGCCGTCATGGGCATCATCGTTTTCCTCGGCACGCTGGTCGCGAGCATGGCGCAGCAGATGATCGAGTTCGTCGTCAACATCTATCGGGAATTGTCTTTCCGCACTTAAGGGGGCGCAGCTGTGAAAAAACCGAAGAGAACAACGGCGGCCTGGATCGGAGGCGCCGTCTGCGTCGCGGCCGCCTGCGCCGTCCTGCTGCTCGGCGACCGGGGGGCGAAGGCGGTGCCGGCCTCGGCCTACGCGGACGTCGCCGCGCCGCTGGAGGCGGGAGCGGAGCTGAAGGCTCTGCCCGACGCCACGGACGGCGTGCCCGGCATGATCCTGGCGGCCGAATCCGACCGGCTCTCCTTGTACTACGACATGGAGACGACCGAGATCGCCGTCAAGGACAAGCGGCAAGGAGACGTCTGGTACAGCAATCCGCCCGAGCGCGAGTCCGACGCCAAGGCTTCGGGCTTCGAGAAGGAGCTGCTCTCCTCGCAGCTGTCCGTCTCGTTCCGCGATTCCGTCGGCACGCTGGAAACCTATACGAACTTCGCCCAGAGCATCTCCTCCAAGCAGTTCAAGGCGGAAGCGATTCCGGGCGGCCTGCGGGTCGTCTATACGATCGGCGACACGTCGCTCGGCGTCGACGCGCTGCCTCGGCTCATCACCAAGGCCCGGCTGGAGGAGAAGGTGCTCTCCAAGCTCGACAGCTCCTCCGCCAAGCACGTCGAGAAGCGCTATTATCCGACCGAGGCCGATCCCGAGCTGCTGGAGCGCCTCGACGCCCAGGTTTCCAAGCCGCTCGTGCTGAGCAAGATGACCGAGGCGTTCGAGAAGGCCGGCTACACGCCGGACGATCTCGCGGCCGACAACGCGGCCGCCGGCATCGAGGGCGGAGCCGCCTCGACCAAGCCGAACTTCACCGTGCCGCTGGAATACCGCCTGGACGGCGGCTCGCTGCGGGCGACCGTGCCGATGGGCCGGGTGGAGGAGGGCGCCGGCTATCAGATCCGCAGCCTCGACGTGCTTCCTTTTTTCGGCGCGGCCGGCAGCGGGGAGCAGGGCTACATGCTCGTGCCCGACGGCTCGGGCAGCCTCATCCATCTGAACAACGGCAAGGTGAAGGAAGAGCAGTACGTGCAGCGCATCTACGGCATGGACCCGAACGACAACAGCTGGCGGCGCGGCCAGGTGAGCCAGAGCGCGCGCATGCCTGTGTTCGGCCTGAAGGCGGGTAACGCGGCGTGGCTCGCGACGATCGAGCAGGGCGACGCGCTCGCGAGCGTCGCGGCCGACATCAGCGGCAAGAAGAACAGCTACAACTTCGTCCACAGCCGCTTCCACGTCCGCGGCGAGGACGTGCTGGAGCTGTACACCGGCAACAAGGTCCAGGAGATCCAGCTGCTGAACGACCGGCTTCATCGGGGAGACCTCACGGTCCGCTACAGCTTCCTCGACCATGACGCCGCCAGCTATTCCGGGATGGCGGCCGAGTACCGCTCGCAGCTGCAGGCGTCCGGCGTCCTGCAGCCGCTGCAGGAGCAGGGGAGCCTTCCCTTCTACCTGGACATTCTCGGCGCGGTCGACAAGCGGAAGTCGTTCCTCGGCGTGCCGTACCGCTCGCTCGTGACGATGACGACGTTCGAGCAGGCGGGAAGCATCGCCGAGCAGCTGAAGCAGCTCGGCGCGAGCCGCGTCCTGATGCGCTACGAGGGCTGGTCCAGCGGCGGCGCCGAGCACGGCTCCCCGGACTCGCTCCGGGCCGCGGGCGGCCTCGGGGGAGAGCGCGGCCTCAAGGCGCTGCGCCAGCAGCTGGAGAGCCAGGGCGGCCTGCTGTTCCCGGACACGGCCTTCCAGCGGATCTACCGGGACGACGGGGGCTTCAAGCCTTCCGCGGACGCGGCGCGCTTCGTCACCCGCGAGCAGGCGGAGCTGTATCCGTACAACCGTGCGCTGAGCCGGATGGACATGACGCTCGGCTCCTTCTACCTGCTGTCGCCGACGAAGCTTCCTTCCTACGTGGACGCCTTCCTCGCCGGCTTCAAGCGGCAGGACGCCGCCTCCGGAGTCGCCTTGCGCGATCTGGGCGACGTGCTCGCCTCGGATTACCGGGAGGGGCGGGTCGTGCAGCGGGAGGCGGCCAAGACGATCGTGGAGCGGGAGCTCGGCAAGATCTCCGGCAGCGTCGGCCGGACGCTGCTCGTCGGCGGCAACGCGTACGCCTGGAAGGACGCCGACCATCTCGTCGACGTGCCGACGGGCTCCAGCGGCTTCGTCCTCACCGACGAGGAGGTGCCGTTCTACCAGATGGTCGTCCACGGCTCCATTCCCTACGCCGGGCAGGCGTGGAACCTGGCCGACGAGCAGGACATGCGCAAGCAGCTGCTGCGCTCGCTGGAGCTGGGAGCGGCTCCGCGCTTCTATTTGTCGCATGAGCCGTCGTCCAAGCTGAAGTTCACCTCGTTCGACGCCCGCTTCTCCTCGGAGAGCGGCCTCTGGCTGAAGGAAGCCGCCGCGCTCTATCTCGAAGCCGACAAGGCGCTCGCGCCGGTGCAGAACGACGTCATCGCCGAGCATGTCCGCCATCCCGGCGGGGTCGTGGAGGTGCGTTACGCCAAGGGCACGACGTTCCTGATCAACTATTCGGATCAGCCGCAGACCGTGAACGGGCGGACGCTCGCGCCCGAAAGCTACTGGATCGGAGGGAAGGCCTCATGAGAATGGCACCGCTGTCGCTGGCCCGCAAGCGCTCCTTGCTCGGGCTCGCGTTCATCGCGCCCTGGCTGCTCGGCTTCGCGTTCCTGTTCGCGGCTCCCCTGCTGCAGTCGATCCGCTTCAGCCTCAGCAAGCTGACGGTCGAGCCGGGCGGCTACGCGCTGCAGTCGGTCGGCCTGGACAATTTCCGGAATGCGCTGTTCGTCGACGCCTCGTTCAACCGGATCCTCACGCAATCGGTCGCCGAGATGGCGCTGAACGTGCCGATGATCCTGTTCTTCAGCCTGTTCTCCGCGACGCTGCTGAACCAGAGGTTCCGGGGCCGGGCGCTGGCGAGGGCGGTGTTCTTCCTGCCCGTCATCCTCGCCTCGAGCGCGATCTCCGCGGCGGAGGCGTCCGGCCTGATCAACCTCGTCGGCGATGCGACGGCCGTGAACGAGATGGCCGGGTCCAGCTCGTCCTACAACGCGATGTCGATGGTCATGCTGCTCGGCGACGCGGGGCTGCCCGACGCCTTCGCCGACTATATCGTCAGCGCCATCCTGCGCATCTACGACATCATCACGAGCTCCGGCGTGCAGATCCTGATCTTCCTCGCCGCGCTCCAGTCGGTGCCGTCGGCGATGTACGAGGTCGCCAAGATGGAAGGCGCGACCGCGTACGAATCGTTCTGGAAGATCACCTTTCCGCTCGTGAGCCCGCTCATCCTGACGAACGTCATCTATACGATCATCGATTCCTTCAGCGGCAGCGCCGTCACGGACACGATCTTCAAGACGGCGTTCACGACGCAGAACTTCGGCTTGAGCGCGGCCATGTCGTGGATCTACACCGTCATCGTCGGCATCATCCTGGCCGTCATCGGCTGGACGCTGTCCCGCAAGGTCCACTACGACTGACCGAATAGAAGGAGGAGGAAACCGATGCAGGCAATGCCCGAGGCCGCTCCCGCCGCGGCCGAACCGTCCCGGAGCCCAAACATGCGGCTGCAGAAGGCGGGGAAGAAGTCGGCCGACATGCTGTACGTCCTGTTCCGCTACCTGCTGCTTGCGGGAATCTCGTTCATCATTCTCTACCCGCTGCTCATGAAGGTGTCGATCGCCTTCAAGGACAAGGCGGACATCTACAACCCGACGATCTACATGATTCCCGTGCACTTCACGCTCGACAACATCCGCATGGCGGCCCAGATCCTCGACTACGCGCCGCTGCTCGGGAATACGCTGCTGTTCGCCGCGGCGACGACGGCGCTGACGGCGGCCTCCTGCGCCCTCGCCGGATACGGCTTCGCCCGCTTCCCGTTCCCGGGCAGCAGCGTCCTGTTCGGGCTGGTCATCCTGACGATCCTCGTGCCGACCGGCACGCTGATGGTGCCGATGTACCTGAACTTCCGCAGCTTCGACCCGCTCGGCCTCGTCCAGCTGCTGACGGGCAAGCCGGGCTTCAACCTGCTCAACACATACTGGCCCTCGCTGATCGCCTCGGCGACGGCGATCGGGCTCAAGGCGGGGCTGTTCATCTACATCTTCCGCCAGTTCTTCAAGGGCATGCCCAAGGAGATCGAGGAGGCCGCCCTCATCGACGGCGCGGGCGGGCTGCGCACGTTCGCCAGCATCATGATGCCGAACGCGGTTCCGCCGCTCATTACCGTCGTGCTGTTCAGCTTCGTCTGGCAGTACAACGACACGTTCTTCACCTCGCTGTTCATGAACGAGCTGAAGCTGATGCCGACCAAGATCAGCACGCTCGCCGCGCAGGCGAACATGCTGATCCCGGGCATGCTGGGCACGTCCGCCGGCGGGGGAGCGGTCAAGGCCGATCCGAACCATGTGGCGATGATCATCGACACCGGCATCCTGCTCGCGATCCTTCCGCTCGTGCTGCTTTATCTCGCCGTGCAGCGCTATTTCGTCGAGAGCGTCGAGCGCAGCGGCATCATCGGCTGACCCGCCCCGGCGCTTGCCGGCGGCAGCCGAATCCAGACTTGGCAAGGAGGAAGGAACGATGGAACAGCTACGCGACTCCCGGTTCGGCGGGCAGGGCATGGCCGATCGCGACGCCGGAGACGGCGCTCGGCGGCTCATGGCCTTCCTGAGGGACCAGTACGGCCGCAGATGCTTGACCGGCCAGCAGATCGGCGTCGCCTCGACGCCGGAGCTGGACCTCATCCGCGAGACGACGGGGCATTATCCCGCGATCGGCGGGTTCGACTTCATGGACTACTCTCCGTCCCGCACGGAACGGGGATCGTCCGGCAAGGACACGGAGCTCGCCATCGACTGGTGGCGGAGCGGAGGCATCGTCACGTTCTGCTGGCATTGGAACGCGCCGCAGGATCTGATCGACGAGCCGCCGGACAAGAGCTGGAGCAGCGGCTTCTATACGAAGGCGACGACGTTCGATCTGGCGCGGGCGCTGGCCGACGAGGACTCCGACGGCTACCGGCTGCTCCTGCGCGACATCGACGAGATCGCGGTCCAGCTGGCGAAGCTGCAGGAGGCCGGCGTGCCGGTGCTGTGGCGGCCGCTGCACGAGGCGTCCGGCGGCTGGTTCTGGTGGGGGGCGTCCGGCCCCGAGGCGTGCATCGCCCTGTGGAACCTGATGTTCCGGCGGCTGACCGGCCTGCATGGCCTCCACAACCTGATCTGGGTGTGGAACGGACAGCATGCGGACTGGTACCCGGGCGACGAGACGGTGGACATCATCGGCGAGGACATCTATCCGCCGGCGCGCAGCCACGAGTCGCAGGCGGGCCGGTACCGGCTCGCCCGATCGTTCTCCGCGGAGGACAAAATCGTCGCGATGACGGAAAACGGCGCGCTGCCGGACCTCGACGCGATGGCCGCCGAAGGCGCGCTCTGGGCGTGGATCTGCACCTGGTACGGGGAGTACGTCTATGAGCGGGGCGGCGAGGACGGCCGCATCGCCTACTCCGGCAAGCATACCGAGGCGGAGCGCCTGCGGGCCTTTTACGCCCATCCGCTCGCCCTCTCCCGCGACCAGCTGCCCGACCTGGCCTCCTATCCGCTCGCCGGCGAGCTCCGCGCGGCCGAGGGAGGGCGGGCATGACGGCATCTGTCCTTCGTTTTCGCCAATGGATGTTCAAGTCGAGCGGCAGCGACGAATGGATGCCGGCCGTCGTTCCCGGCTGCGTGCATGCCGACCTGCTGCGCAACCGCGTCATCGCCGATCCGTTCGGCTCCGACAACGAGCGCGAGCTGCAATGGATCGACAAGCTGGACTGGGACTACGAGACGAGGTTCGACGTTCCGGCGGAGATGCTGCTGCTGCCGAGCCTCGAGCTGGAGTTCGACGGGCTGGACACGTATGCGGACGTGAGCCTCAACGGCAGGCCGGTGCTCTCGGCGGACAACATGTTCCGCCGCTGGAGCGCCGACGTCAAGGGCATCGCGGCGGAAAAGGACAATGTGCTCCGCGTCGTCTTCCGCTCGCCGGTCCGCGAGGACCTGCCGAAGCTCCAGGCGCTCGGCATCGCCCTGCCCGCGGCCAACGACCAGTCGGAGCTCGGCGGCCTCGGCGACGACAAGATCAGCGTGTTCGCCCGCAAGGCGCCGTACCACTACGGCTGGGACTGGGGACCGCGCTTCGTCACGAGCGGAATCTGGCGAGAGGCCCGGCTGGCCGGCTGGAGAGGCAGCCGCATCGCCGACTTCTTCATCCGCCAGGACGAGATCACGGCGCAGACGGCCCGGCTGACGGCGCAGGTCGAGGTGCGCACGCTGGCCGCATGCGCCGCCGTCCTGCGCATCAGCGAGGGCGGGCGCCGCTGGGAGCGGCAGGTGGAGCTGCGGCCGGGGACCGACGTCCTGTCGGTGGAGCTGGAGCTCGAGCAGCCGCGGCTCTGGTGGTGCCGCGGCCTCGGGAAGCCCGAGCGCCATGCCTTCAAGGCGGAGCTGCTCCGGCTGGACGACGGGGAGCCGATCGACGAGGCGACGGTCGTGACGGGACTGCGCACGGTCCGTCTGAATACGGAGCGGGACGAGCGCGGAAGCCGCTTCGTGCTGGAGCTGAACGGCGTGCCGGTGTTCGCCAAGGGGGCCAACCACATCCCGCATGACAGCTTCCCGTCCGAGGTGCCGGTGGAGAAGTACCGGGCCGAGGTCGAGGCGGCCGCGGAATGCGGCATGAACATGCTGCGGGTATGGGGAGGCGGGCTGTACGAGGACTCGGCGTTTTACGACCTGTGCGACGAGCATGGCCTGATGGTGTGGCAGGACTTCATGTTCGCCTGCAGCATGTATCCGTCCGACGACGCCTTCCTCGCAAGCGTGGCGGCGGAGGCGGAGGACAACCTCAAGCGGCTGAGGCGCCATCCCAGCCTTGTGCTGTGGTGCGGCAACAACGAGATCGACTCCGCCTGGTCGCAGTACGACGAGCAGGGAGGCTGGGGGTGGAAGGGCCGCTTCTCGGCGGAGCAGCGGAGCGCGATCTGGAGCGGCTACGAGAAGCTGTTCCATGTCCTGCTGCCCCGGGCGGTCGAGGCGTTCTCTCCGGGAGTGCCGTACTGGCCGTCGTCCCCGCTCGCCCGGCTGTCCGGCGACGCCGGCCAGCACGGGCATGCCGATGCCGGCGAGGGCGACGTCCATTACTGGGGCGTGTGGCACGGCATGGAGCCGTTCGAGGCGTTCCGCGGCAACGTCGGACGGTTCATGAGCGAATACGGCTTCCAGTCGTTCCCGCAGCTGTCGACGATCCGAACCTATGCGGAGGAGAGCGAGCTGGAGCTGGAGTCGAGGCCGATGCTCGCGCATCAGAAGCATGGCGGCGGCAACCAGCGGATCCGGCATTTCATGAACCTTTACATGAGCGAGCCCAAGGACTTTCCGTCGTTCGTGTATCGGAGCCAGGTGCTGCAGGCCGAGGCGATGAAGGAGGCGATGGAGGCCCACCGGCGCGCCAAGCCTTATTGCATGGGCAGCCTGTACTGGCAGATGAACGACTGCTGGCCGGCGGCCTCCTGGTCGGGCATCGATTATTTCGGCCATTGGAAAGCGCTCCAGTATCAGGCGAAGCGCAGCTTCCGGGAGACGCTCCTCTCGTTCGGCGACAGCGGAGGCTTGCGTTCCCTGCATGCGGTGACCGACCGTCCCGGCGGCGTCCGCGGGAGGCTGACGCTGCGGCTGCTGGAGTTCGACGGCACGGAGCGGCGCCGCGAGGCCATGGAGGTGCGGCTGGACGAGGCCGGCTCCTCCGTCCTGCTGGCTTTTCGGGACGAGGATTGGCTCGGCGGGCTGCCGGCGGACTCCGCCGTGCTCGTCGCCGCCCTCGAAGAGGACGGAGGGGCGCCGCTTGCGGAGGCGTGGCATTATTTCGTCCCGCTCAAGCAGCAGCGGCTGGAGCGGCCGCGCATCGCCGTCACCGAGGCGGAGGACGGAAGCTGGACCGTCTCGTCCGATACGCTGGCGCGGCAGGTGCGGCTGGCGGCGGAGCAGGCCGGACGGTTCTCGGACAATTTCTTCGACGTGCTGCCGGGCCTGCCGAGGACGGTATCGTTCCACGGCGCCTCGGGGCAGCCGGCCCGGCCCGGCCGCATCTCCTGGATGTCCATGCAGGACACCGGAGCGGACCGGATCGAAGGCGGCTCATGAAGGCATACCACAAGCGATGGGCTGCCGCGATGCTGGGACTGGCGGCCGCAGCGGCCGTCTGCGCCGTCCTGGCGGCGATGCTGGTCAAGCCCGAAAAGGAGATGGCGATGGACGATTATGTGAAGCGCATGCAGCCCGGGTGGAATTTGGGCAATACGTTCGATGCGATCGGAGACGAGACTTCATGGGGCAATCCGCGGACGACGAAGGATCTCGTCGAGGCGGTGGCCGGCCAGGGCTACCGGAGCCTGCGGCTGCCGGTCACCTGGTTCCACCGGACCGGGCCGGGGCCGGAATACCGGATCGATCCCGCTTTTCTGGACCGCATCCAGGAAGTCGTCGATTGGTCGCTCGGCGCGGACCTGCTCGTCATGCTCAACCTGCATCATGATTCCGGCGAGTGGATCAAGGACATGCAAAGCAACCCCGACGAGGTGAAGGCCCGCTACGAGGCGCTCTGGCGGCAGATCGCGGAGCGGTTCCGCGGCTATCCCGAGCAGCTGATGTTCGAGAGCGTCAACGAGCCGCGCTTCTCGGACGACTGGAACAAGGACGATCCCGCGTACTTCGCGATGCTCGACGAGCTGAACGTGGCCTTCCATGAAATCGTGCGCGGCTCGGGAGGAGGCAACTCGCGGCGGCCGCTCGTCCTCTCGTCGATGACGGCCAGCGCGTCGCAGGCGAGGCTGGACGAGCTGCTGCGGACGATGCGCAAGATGGAGGACGAGCGGCTGATCGCGACGATCCACTATTACGGCTACTATCCGTTCAGCGTCAATCTCGGCGGAGCGACGACGTTCGACGAACGGGCGAGGCGCGACCTGGAGGAGACGTTCGACCGCGTGGCGGCGACCTTCTCTCCCGCCGGCATCCCCGTCGTGCTCGGCGAGTTCGGCCTGCTCGGGTTCGACAAGTCGCTGGACACGGTGCAGCAGGGGGAGAAGCTCAAGTATTTCGAGCATCTGGCGTACTACGCCCGCGAGAAAGGCTTCGCGACGATGCTGTGGGACAACGGCCAGCATTTCAACCGCCTGACGCGCAGCTGGTCGGACGCCCGGCTGCGGGAGACGATGGTCGCCGGCTGGACCGGCCGCTCCTCCACGACGTCGCCCGACACCGTGTACATGCAGGCCGGCGAGCCGGCGGCGGAAGCCGTGCTGCAGCTCGATCTGAACGGCAACCGGCTGCAGGCGGTCGCCGCGGGAGAGAGGACGCTGAAGGAAGGCGCCGACTACACGGCGGAGGACGGCCAGCTGAAGCTGTCGGCGGCGCTGCTCTCGTCGCTCGTCGGCGGCCAGGCCGGCGATGTCGCCCGGCTGACGCTGTCGTTCAGCGGCGGAGCGGACTGGGACGTGTTTGTCGCCGTCGTCTCGCAGCCCGTGGCCCAGGATTCGACCGGCTCGATCGAGGGGCTGGCGATTCCGGTCGCGTTTGGCGGCGAGCGGCTGTCGACGCTGGAGGCCGAGTATGAGGACGGAGGCGTGCCGGGGCCGGGCGAGTGGACTCCGTTCAAGGAGTACGGCCTGGCGTTCGCGCCCTCCTATCCGACGGGCGACATCATGCTCAAGAAGCCGCTGCTGGAATCGCTGCAGGAGGGGCGCAAGGTCCGGCTTCGCCTGCATTTCGGGAGCGGCGCCGTGCTGAGCTACAGCATCGTGCGCGCAGGCTCCAAGATCGAAGGAAAGGCGGGCTGAGCCCGCCGGGGAACGGCCGCTCTCAAAGAAAGCGCCTTCCCGCATCGTCCCTTTCGGTAGACAGGGCGGCGAAAGCCGACTAAAGTCTACTTGAAAGGGCTTTTTTTGCTTGGAGCCGCCAGCGGCGGCAGCGCAAGGTCCTTAATCGAAACAGAGACGGGGATACGGAGATGCGATTCAGCTTGAACCACGTCCGCCTTCGCAAAAAGATGCTCATCGTCTATATCGTCTGCGTGCTCATCCCGATCGTGCTGACGAACATCGTCTTTTATCAGGTGACGACCCATAACGTCCGGCAGCAGAAGCTGAGCGACATCTCGGCGGCGATGGACCAGATCCGGCGCGACTTCCTCGACCAGATGGACGTCGCGGCCGGCATTTCTTCGATCTTCTACACCGACGCCAAATTCAACGAGGCGATCGAGCGCTCCTACACGAGCTCCTCGGAATATGTGGATGCCTACTACGCGGACATCTACGCCACGATGTACCGCTACTCGCCGATCTACAAGGCGATCCGCGACGTCGCCATCTATACCCCCAATCCGACCATCGTCGGGGGCGGCGGGATGCGGCCGATCACGGAGGAGGTGGAGGCCTCCTCGTGGTACCGCGCGCTCGCGCTCGGCGGCGGCGACGGCTCGCCGATCGTCATCCGCAGCGTCAACGAGACTTCCCACGGTCCGGAGACGGTGTTCAGCTTCGTGCGCCGGCTCGACTATTTCGGCCAGAAGCACGGCCGCTATCCGATCCTCAAGATCGACATCGGCTACAGCGCCATCAGCGCGCTGATGCGCAACGCGACGCTGCAGGGAGACGTGTACCTCGTCGGGCCGGAAGGCCGGATCGAGGCGGCGTCCGGCGGCGCGGAGCGGCAGCAGGAGCAGGCGTCGTTCCTGCCCGAGGCGCTCGCGGCCGACGCGATCTCGGTGAGCAAGCCGATCGCCAACGTCGATTATTTGCGCGGCTGGAGCCTCGAGGGCGCGTTCCCGGAGCATCGGGTGCTGCAGGATGTGTACAAATCCCGCAACTTCGTCGTCTACCTCGCGCTGCCGAACATCCTCGTGCCGACGCTCATCATCCTCTGGTTCACCCGCTCGCTCAGCTCGCGGCTCGCCCGCATCCTGCACCAGATGAAGCGGGTGCGCAACCATTCGTTCGAGCCCGTCGAGCAGCCCGACTACCGCGACGAGATCGGCCAGCTGACGAACGAGTTCAACCGCATGACGCTGCAGATCAAAAGCCTGATCGACGACGTCTACCTGGCCGACATCCTGCGCAAGGATCTCGAGATCAAGCGCAACCAGGCGCAGCTGCATGCGCTGCAGAGCCAGATCAATCCGCATTTCCTCTTCAACGCGCTGGAGACGATCCGCATGCGCAGCCTCATCAAAAAAGAGGAGGAGACGGCCAAGATCATCCACAACATGGCCAAGATCTTCCGTCGCTCGCTCTCCTGGGACCGCGACTGGATGACCGTGCGCGAGGAGCTCGAGCTGATCCACTGCTTCCTCGAGATCCAGAAATACCGCTTCGGCGACAAGCTGGACTACTCCGTCGTGGCCGACGACGAGGCGCTCGGCTGGCTCGTGCCGAAGATGTCCGTCCTGCCGTTCGTCGAGAACGCCAGCATCCACGGCATCGAGAAGAGCAAGCGCGGCGGCAGCATCAACCTCTTGTTCCGCGTCGAGGGCAGCGCGCTGATCGCCGAGGTGGTCGACGACGGAGCCGGCATGGAGCCGGAGGAGCTGGAGGCGATCCGCGGCGGGCTGCAGCGGGACGAGCCTTTCGGCGACCATGTCGGCATCCAGAACGTCTATCGGCGCTTGCGCCTTTATTACGGCGAACGGTTCGAGCTGCAGATGGACAGCGTCCGCCGCCAGGGCACGAGCGTGCGCATCCGCCTTCCGCAGCGCGAGGAAATCGCGGAGCCGGCAGCGATCCGAGGCAACTCCTAAACTTTTTAGGGTAGGAGCTAAAGTTTGCAGGGGTGTCGGTAAAGCGCTTCCGTCATAAAATGAAAGTGCTTACAGGAACAGCTGCACATTCACGGACGATAGGGAAGGGGAGCAAAGAGATGGTCAAGACGAAAAAGGGCTTGCTGGTCCTCGCGGTAGCGATGGCCACGGCGCTGGCCGGCTGCAGCGGCAACTCGGGCAATTCCGGGAACGCGGGCAGCAACGGAGGAGCGGCAGCTCCGGAGGCATCGGCGAACGCGGGCGCAGGCGAGAAGGCGGCGCCGGCGAAGGATCCGGTCACGTTCACGTATTTCAACGCCGGAGCCCAGGTGCCGAACATCGAGTCCAACAAGACGAAGATCGGCAAGCTGCTCGAGGAGCAGACCGGCGTCAACTTCAACCTCCAGTATCCGGTCGGCGACGTCAATACGAAGATCGGCACGATGATCGCGAGCGGCAACTATCCGGACGTGCTCTCGCCGGATACGGCCATCGACAAGGTGCTTGACGCCAAGGCGTTCATCCCGCTCAACGAGCTGATCGAGAAGCATGCTCCGAACATCCAGCGCGTCTATGGCCCTTACATGAACCTGATGAAGGCGGAGGACGGCAACATCTACTTCCTGCCGTTCAGCCCGGTCGTAGGCGAATACATCTCCAACCCGACGATCGAGCAGGGCGCGTTCTTCATCCAGCGCCGCGTGCTGAAGGAAGCCGGCTATCCGAAAATCAAGACGCTGGACGAGTACTTCGACCTGATCGACAAGTATAAGGCGAACCACTCCGGCGACAAGCTGACCGGCTTCACCTCGCTCATCTACGACTGGCGCACGATGGGCATCTTCAACCCGCCGATGCATCTGGCCGGCTATCCGAACGACGGCGACGTCATCGTCGACATGACGAGCCACGAGGCCAAGACGTATTCGAACACCGACAACACGAAAAACTGGCTGAAGAAGCTGAACGAGGTCAACAGCAAGGGACTTTACGACGAATCCTCGTTCGTCAACAACTACGACCAGTACCTGGCGAAAATCTCCTCCGGCAACGTGCTTGGCTTCTTCGACTACGGCTGGCAGGTGAACCAGGCGCTGCAGAACATCAAGAAGACGGGCAACGACGACCTCGACTACATGCCGCTGCCGATCGTGTTCAGCGGCGTCGAGAAGGACCAGTACCTCGATCCGCCGTCCTTCGTCAACAACCGCGGCGTCGGCATCACGACGTCGGCCAAGGATCCGGTGCGCATCATCGAGTTCTTCGACAACATGCTCAAGGAAGAGAACCAGGTGCTCATCCAGTGGGGCGTCAAGGGCGAGGAGTACGAGGTGGACGACAAAGGCCGCTTCTACCGCACGCCGGAGCAGATCGAGATGCTCAAGGACAACAAGACGCAGGAAAGCATCGGCTTCTCCTACTTCAACTACAGCTGGCCGATGTACGGCGGCGGCTCCACGCTGGCCGACGGCAACTCGTTCAACGCCGGCCGCCAGCCGGAGGTCGCGCAGGCTTCGTTCACCGAAGGCGACAAGCTGATTCTCGAGAAATACGGCGCGAAGACGTTCTCCGACCTGTTCGCCAAGCCGGATGAGCGTCCGTGGTACCCGGCCTGGAGCATCTCGCTGGAGCAAGGCTCGCCGGCGCAGATCTTCACGCAGAAGTCCAAGGACCTCAAGCTCAAGTACTTCTCCAAGCTCGTGCTGGCGAAGCCGGAGCAGTTCGACGGCATCTGGGACGAATACCTCAAGGAATTCAACAAGCTCGACGTGAAGGCCTACGAGGAGACGATGACCAAGGAAGTCGCCGCGAAGATTGCCAAGACGCAAGGCAACTGAGAACAGGCTGAATGGTTTCGGACCGGACCGGGTCAGTCGCACCGGTCCGGTTTTTGCCGATCGGCATGCCGGTTGGATAGGAGAGGAGAGATACGATGCGCAGCCAAGAAACCGCCGCCGTCCCGTCCGCGCCGTCCGCGGAGCCGGGAAAGGTAGGACGCTGGTTCAGGACGCTGTCCAAGCAGAAGGCGCTGGTGCTCATGTCGGTGCCGTTCGTCATCTGGATTTTCATCTTCAAATATGTGCCGCTGTGGGGCTGGACGATCGCCTTCCAGCATTACCGCCCGAACCTGGGCATGTTCGAGCAGGAGTGGGTCGGCCTCGAGCAGTTCCGCTTCCTGTTCTCCGACGACTCGTTCCTGCGCGTCCTGCGCAATACGCTGGCGATGGCCGTCATCAAGCTGGTGCTCGGCTTCGTCACCGCGATCGCTCTGGCGATCCTGCTCAACGAGGTGCGCATCGCGTTCTTCAAGCGCGCCGTGCAGACGATCAGCTACCTGCCGCACTTCATCTCCTGGGTCGTGGCGGCGAACATCATCTCGACGGCGCTGTCGATCGACGGCGGCATCGTCAACGAGCTCTTGATGTGGCTCGGCATCATCGACCGGCCGATCATGTGGCTCGGCGTCGGCCATTACTTCTGGGGCATCCTCGGCGCCTCCGAGGTGTGGAAGGACGTCGGCTGGAATACGATCGTCTATCTGGCGGCGATGACGATGATCGATCCGTCGCAGTACGAGGCGGCCGAGATCGACGGCGCGAACCGGATGCAGCGCATCCAGCACATCACGCTGCCGGGCCTCAAGCCGGTCATCATCATCCTGCTCATCATGAACCTCGGAAACATCCTCGAGACGGGCTTCGAGCCGCAGTACCTGATGGGCAACGGCATGAACGCCGACTATTCGGAAAACCTGGAAATCTTCGTCCTCAAATACGGCATCTCGATGGGCAACTTCTCGCTCGCGACCGCGGCCGGCATCTTCAAGACGGTCGTCAGCTTCATCCTGCTGTTCGGAGCCAACTCGCTGGCGAAGCGTCTTGGCGAGCAGAGACTGTTCTAAAAGGAGCGATGTATCATGGCAACACCGGCAGCGCAGCAGGTTGGCGCGGGCAAGAAGCCCGAAAAGCCGCGCAAGGTGTACAAACGGTTCCAATCCCCGGGCGACCGCCTGTTTGACCTGTTCAACTTCATCTTCCTTTCCCTGCTCGTCATCTTCACGCTCTACCCGTTCCTCAACACGCTGGCCGTGTCGCTGAACAACGCCAACGACTCGATCCGCGGCGGCATCTACTTGCTGCCGCGCGACTTCAGCCTCGACAACTACAAGTACGTGTTCCAGGAAGCGACGATCTTCCACGCGACGCTCGTCTCCATCCTGCGGACGGTCATCGGCACGATCGTCACGGTGTTCTGCTCCGCGATGGTCGCCTATACGATCAGCCGGCCGGAGTTCCTGCTGCGCCGCTTCGTGACGGTGACGTTCATCCTGACGATGTACCTGAACGGCGGCCTCATCCCGAACTACCTGCTCATGCGCGACCTGGACCTGATCGGCAGCTTCTGGGTGTACATCGTGCCGGGCATCATCGGGGTGTTCAACATGATCGTCATCCGCTCCTTCATCGAAGGGCTGCCGGAGGGCATCATCGAGTCGGCGCGCATCGACGGCGCGGGCGAGTTCCGCACGTTCATGCAGATCGTCATTCCGCTGGCGCTGCCGGCGCTCGCCACCGTGGCGCTGTTCACCGGCGTGTTCCAGTGGAACTCGTGGTTCGACGTCTTCCTGTACAACTCCGAGAAGGCCAACCTCAGCACGCTGCAGTACGAGCTGATGAAGATGCTGGCCAACTCCAACTCGAACTCGTCGATGACGTCCGCCTCGGCGTTCGCCAACAGCGCGAACGCGAGCGCCAACTTCGTCACGCCGACGTCGATCCGCGCGACGATGACGATCGTGGCGAGCTTGCCGATGATCATCGTTTATCCGTTCCTGCAGAAATACTTCGTCAAAGGCATGACCGTCGGCGGCGTGAAGGGCTGAGCCGACGGGAAGCCGCCCCCGCCGCTCGGAAGCCTGGCTTCTGAGCGGCGGGGGTTATTGGCGTAGTCCGCCGCTTCGCGGACGGCTGGAGTCGCTTCGCGGGCGAAGCTGCGTGCCGAGTAGAGCCGCTGCGCGGACGAAGCTGCGTGCCGGGGAGAGCCGCTGCGCGGACGGAGCTGCGTGCCGGGGAGAGCCGCTGCGCGGACGAAGCAGCGTGCCGAGGACAGCCGCTGCGCGGACGGAACCTCCCTCCGATTCCGCTGAAGCCCAGATTCCTCTGATCTCCCTTTCCGAAACGGAAGGAATCCGGCCTTCAAGGGAACCGCTGCCGCTTCTCCAGGAGGATTCCGTCCGCTCCGCTGGGCCAGCACGCCCACTGCCGCAGCACAAGCGACCTTTGCTCCAAGTCCAACTTCGCTCGGATGGTCGCGCTTCACTTGACCTACCAAGCGATCGTCCGCCGGACGCCTGCAACCCGACATTTTCGGGTTACAGCCACTGGCCCGAGCTCCCGGACGCCCGCAACCCGACATTTTCGAGTTACAGCCTCTGAATCGAGCTCCCGGACGCCTGCAACCCGACATTTTCGGGTTACAGCCTTTGAACCGAGCTCATGGACGCCTGCAACCCGACATTTTCGGGTTACAGCCATCGAGTTGCGCTGCGGTACACTAACTCGGAGAGGAGTTGCTCGGTTTATCCGAGCAACGGCGGAGCTAGGGCAGCGGCTGGAGAGGAGTTGCTCGGTTTTTCCGAGTAACGTCGGCGCTAGGCGGCGTTTGGAGAGGAGTTACTCGGTTTATCCGAGCAACGGCGGAGCTAGGGCAGCGGCTGGAGAGGAGTTGCTCGGTTTATCCGCGTAACGGCGGAGCTAGGGCAGCGGCTGGAGAGGAGTTGCTCGGTTTTTCCGAGCAACGTCGGCGCTAGGGGAGTGTTTAGAGCGGAGTTGCTCGGTTTTTCCGAGCAACGGCGGAGTTAGAGCAGCGGATAGAGCAGGCGAGGAGCGAAA
This sequence comes from Paenibacillus pasadenensis, assembly GCF_002864175.1. Lineage (NCBI taxonomy): Bacteria > Bacillati > Bacillota > Bacilli > Caryophanales > Paenibacillaceae > Paenibacillus > Paenibacillus pasadenensis. The sequence continues at coordinate 1,449,235 of NZ_NFEZ01000004.1, forward strand.
ATAAGGCCGCAGAAGCCGATTAGTCGGCTTTTGCGGCCTTTACTCAATTTCACTTGAACCAGCCCTTCTCCTTGAAGCGGGAGACGGCCTCGATCCGGTTGCTGACGCCGAGCTTGTCGAGGATGACGGAGATGTAGTTGCGGACCGTGCCGCTCGAGAGGTACAGCTGGCTCGCGATCTCCTTGGTGTTTTTGCCGGCGGAGACGAGCTCCATCACTTCCCGCTCGCGTTCGGTGAGCGGGTTGCTCTCGTTGTACACCTCGTCGACGAGCTCGGGCGCGTACAGGCGGCGTCCTTCCATGACGCTGCGGATGGACGTGGCGAGCTCGTCGCTCGAGCTGTCCTTGAGCAGATACGCCTGCACGCCCGCCTTGAGCGCCCGCTCGAAGTAACCGCTGCGGGCGAACGTCGTCAGGATCATCACCCGGCAGCCGCTGTCCTTCAACTGCTCGGCCGCCTCGAGCCCGTTCATGACGGGCATCTCGATGTCCATGATGCAGATGTCGGGCTTGTGCTTGCGCACGAGCGCGACGGCGTCCTCGCCGCTCGTCGCCTGGCCGACGACCTGCATGTCCTCCTCGAGGTCGATGAGGGAGCCGAGAGCGCCCAGCAGCAGCCGCTGGTCCTCGGCAAGCACGATTCGGATCATTGGAAATCCTCCTTTTCTCTGCGGCTGACATTATGCGGCGCAATCATATACAGCGTCGTGCCCGGCCTTCCGGCAGCGCCGTCCGTCCCGGCAGCGCGCGTCCCGCCCTTTGAATCCGAGGCTTTCGCGCCGGCGGCCGACTTCGAATCCATACCGGCGCCTTGGCCGATCTGGAGGCTGCCGTTGATGAACTCGAGCCGCTCCTTCATGCCTTGCAGGCCGTTGCCCCGATCCTGGGCGCGCGGCAGCCGCATGCCGATGCCGTTGTCCTGGACGAGCACGCGGAGCAGGTCGGGCTTCTGCTCGATCCGCACGAGGCAGCGGGAAGCCCGGCTATGCTTGACGACGTTCGTGACCGCCTCCTTGACGCACATGCTGAGCACGTTCTCGGTGAAACGGGACGTATGCGCAAGCTTCGGATCGCCGACCAGCTCGAACTCGATCTCGGCCGCGCGCAGAATCTGGCCGACCCGCCCGAGCTCGTCCTCGAGCCGGGCTCCGCGCATATGCGAGACCATGTCGCGCACCTCCTGCAGCGCGATGCGCGCGGTCTGGTGCACGTCGCTCATTTCCGCGCGGGCCCGCTCGGGATTTTTGGAGACGAGCTTGCCGGCAAGGTCGCTTTTGAGGCGGATGAGCGACAGCTGCTGGCCGAGCGTGTCATGCAGGTCGAGCGCGATCCGCTGCCGCTCCTCCAGCACGAGCAGGTCGGCGATGCGTCGGTTGGCATCCTCGAGCTGCCCTTGGAGCCGCTCCTGCTTGAGCCAGTTGTAGCGGCTGAACGGCAGCACCGAGACGCCGATCAGCAGGATCGCGACGAAGGGCGACTGCTGGATGAAGAAGCGGTTATGCATGAAGTAGGCGGTATAGATCGTGGCGGCGACGAGCACGAGATGCACGACATAGAGGCTCGTGAAGCCGGCCCTGCTGCGCGTGTTGCCGATATAGAACGCCAGGAAGAAGCCGAAGTAAGGGTAGTGGAAATAAATCGTCATCGCCGCCGAAATGGCCATCTGGATCGCGATGCCGGTATACATCCGCCAGCCCCGGCCCTCGCGCGTGAGCCGGTAGCAGATGAAAAAGACGGCAACCATGAGGCTGCCGGCGAGAATGCTGCCCGTATCCGGGTAGCGGAAGATGAAATAGAACGGCAGGACGATGAAGGCCAGCCAGATATACGGTCCGAGCCCGGTGTTGCGGGGCAGGATCTGATTCCATTTTTGCTGCATGCGCTGCTTGCTCCTTGGGCCGGACGGCGGCGCTCAGGCCGCTGTCTTCCGGCGGGGATGGTTAGCCTCATTGTAGCATACTATCCGGCAAAATATCCGTCTCAGGCCGGGCGTCCGGTGGAGCGAAGCGGCGGCTCCGCGGCGCGGCGGATGCCTTCGCGGAACGTGACGAACTGGCGCCGCTCGTCGTCCCACAGGTTGAAGCGCAGCGACTTGAGGCTCGTGAGCAGCGTGATCGTCGTCGCATGCTCGAGCGGCGGCGCGGCTTCATGCGCCTGCTGCAGATGATAGTTCGGCACGCGCGGGCTTAGATGATGCACATGGTGGTAGCCGATGTTGCCGGTCAGCCATTGCAGCCAGGCGGGCAGCTTGTAGAACGAGCTGCCTTCTACGGCCGCCTTGACGTAGTCCCACTCTTCCTCATGCTCGAAGTAGGAGTCCTCGAACTGATGCTGGACGTAGAACAGCCAGATGCCGGCGGCGCCGGAGATCCAGAATACCGGCAGCTGCACGAGCAGGAACGACTGCCAGCCGATCGCCCAGATGAGCAGCGAGTAGAGGACGGCGATGCCGGCGTTGGTCAGCCAGGTGTTGCGGCGCTCCTTGAGGCGCGCGCCTTTTTCGTTGAAGCGGTAGGTGATCAGGATGAGCGCGATCGGTCCGACGACGAACAGCACGAACGGGTTGCGGTAGATGCGGTAGCGCAGCTTCGTCCAAGCGGACGCTTCCTTGTATTCCTTGACGGTGAGCAGCCACATGTCGCCCGTGCCGCGGCGCTCCAGGTTGCCGCTGCCGGCGTGGTGGATGTTGTGGCTGTGCTTCCATTGCTCGTATGGGAACAGCGTCAGGATGCCGAGCAGCGTGCCGAGCGCGTCGTTGGCCTTGCGGCTGCGGAAGAACGAGCCGTGGCAGCAGTCGTGGAAGATGATGAAGCTGCGGATGAGGAAGCCGGCCGCGAGCGCGGACAGCAGCAGCGTCAGGGCATACGAGACCTGCAAGCTGGCATAAGCCGCGATCCAGAGCAGGATGAACGGCGGGATCGTATTGAGCAGCTGGCGCACGCTGGCGGTCTTGTCGTTGCGCTCGAAGGGAGCGATCATCTTGCGGAGCTGTTTCGTCTGGTTCATGGCTTCCTCCCGTGTGGCCGTATGGCGCGCGGAGCGCTGCGGCTGATAATTCCAGTATAGGGAAAGGGGCGGGGCACAGGCAGTCATAGCCGTAAGCGATCTGACATGACAACTGTCATGCCTTGCCGGTCAAGCTGCGATTGGTGTAGCCTTAGGGGAAGAACCTTCATCCCGGAAGCGGGGAGCGTGCATCATGTCCATATTCGACAAAATGAAGCAAGGAGCGGCCGAAGCGGCGAAGGCGGCTCAGCAGACGATGGAGACCGCGCGGCTCAAGTCCCAGGTCGCGCTTCGCCAGCGCGACATCTCGCGGCTCAAGAAAGAGATCGGCGACGCCGTGTTCGCCGCTTATATGAAGGACGACATGGCCGCCTCCCATGAGGCCGCCCATCGGCTCTGCCAACGGATCGTGTCGGCGCAGGGGCAGATCGACCAGCTCGAGCAGCGCATCCGCGCGCTCAAGGCGCTCAAGGCTTGCGCGACCTGCGGGCGCGAGGCCGACCATGAGGCCCGCTACTGCCCGGATTGCGGCGCCCCCTTCCCCGAAGAGGGCGTGCTGCCGGCGCTGCAGCTCGAGGGCCAGGTGCATGTGCTCTGCGGCCGCTGCAAGGCGGAGAACCGGCTCGACGCCAAGCGCTGCACGCGCTGCGGCAGCGAGCTGGCCTCCTGGCAATAGGCGGCCTCGACCGCAGTCGCTGCGGCGCAGCGCGAGGCTACGAATCCAAGGCAGCCCCCTCTGCCTTGGATTTTTTTTTGCTGCCGCGGCTTGGAAAAAACGAGACGTCATCCTGCATAAAAATGGCATATCCAGAGCAGGCTAAGCGGCGTTGCAGGAGGCGGAAAGTGTTGCGCAGAGCCACAAAAAGGCGCATTAGGACAACAATGTTTCTCTAGACCCACTGGGGGATCGGACGGTAAGGTGGGGAGAGTGTTTTTTGAGAGGGGAAAGAAAACGTGTCTACCGAGCAACAATACGCCGATATGCGCCGAGGAGAGCGCGGAGCCTGGATCAGCATCGGCGCGTATGTCGTGCTGTCCATCGCCAAGATCGGCGCGGGCTACCTGTTCGCCTCCAAGGCGCTGTCTGCGGACGGCTTCAACAATCTGACCGACATCGTCGCGTCGTTCGCCGTGCTCATCGGCCTGCGCATCTCGCAGAAGCCGCCGGACGAGGACCATCCCTACGGACACTTCCGCGCGGAAACGATCGCCTCGCTCATCGCTTCCTTCATCATGGCGACGGTCGGCCTGCAGGTGCTGATCAGCTCCGTGCGCTCGCTGTTCGCCGGGCGCGAGGAGGCGCCGAACATCCTGTCCGCCGTCGTGGCGATCGTCTCGGCCGTCGTCATGCTCGGCGTCTATCTGTACAACCGCCGCCTCGCCCGGCAGATCAAGAGCCAGGCGCTGGACGCCGCGGCCAAGGACAATCTGTCGGACGCGCTTGTCAGCATCGGCGCGGCGGTCGGCATCGCCGGCGCTTCGCTCGGCATGCCGTGGCTCGATCCCGTAGCGGCGATCGCCGTCGGCCTCATCATCTGCAAGACGGCATGGGAAATTTTCTACGGCTCGACCCATGCGCTGACCGACGGCTTCGACGACGGCGAGCTGCGCACGCTGCGCAGCTCGATCGAGAAGGTCGAGGGCGTCAAGTCGATCAAGGACCTCAAAGCCCGCGTCCACGGCAGCCATGTGCTCGTCGACGTCATCGTGACCGTCGACTCCAGGCTGAGCCTGGTCGAGAGCCATCGGATCAGCGACGAGATCGAGAGCCGGATGGAGCGCAAGCACAACATCATGAACGTGCATGTGCATGTGGAGCCTTACGAGCCGGAGCCGGCGTGAGCCTGCTTCCGTCCGTCAGCCCGCTTCCAAGTCCCTTCAGGGACGGAGGCGGGTTTTTTTTATGTGAAAAAACAGAGCGGCCCTGGAGGCTCGGCGCGGGCGGGCCGCTCGTCCTAGCTTGAGTCCGCGGCGAACTTGGGAGCAGCGGTCCATGCGCTTTTTGCCGGTTTTATTTACAATAGACACCAGAAGACGCCAGAACATCCCAGCGAGCCGCACGATCGCTCCTCCTTCGACAGAGTCAAGCCTAAATCCGGACAAGCCGGATGCCGATAACCTACCTGTGATCTAGACCATGGACAATCGACATTCAACCAGATGAGGAGTCGTGATCGAATGAGAAAGCCCGTCGCCGCCGTGCTGGCCGCGAGCCTGCTGCTTGCGGGCATGCCCCCGACCGGGGCGGAGGCCGCTCCATCCGCCGCCGCCCAGCTTGCCGTCACCCAGTCCACCGTCAACCTGAGGGAAGAGCCGTCGACCAAGGGCAAGGTGCTCCGCCTGCTCGCCAAAGGGGAGCCGCTCACCGTGCTCGAGCGGGTGGACGGCAGCTGGTACAAAGTCAAGGAACGCGCAGGCAAGATCGGCTTCGTCTCTTCCTCCTCCGCCTACATCAGCCTAGTCGAGGAGCCTGCCGCCTCCGCCAAGCCGTCGCTCGCCGCGAACGCGGAGATTGCGGCTACCGTCACGCTGCGCAAGAGCGCCTCTGCTTCCAGCGACCGCATCCGCTACCTGAACAAGGGCGAGCAGGTGCAGATCGTGGCCGTGCCGACCGCGTACTGGTATCTGATCCAGGATGAGCAGGGCAACAGCGGATACATAAGCTCCGACAAGAAATACGTCACCGTAACCGGCGTCCTGCCCGGAGCTTCGACGCCAGCGCCGTCGGCGACGCCGACCGCGACGCCGACGCCGACGCCGACGCCGACGCCGACGCCGAGCAAGACGCCGGCGGCAACCGCGACGCCAACGCCGAGCAAGGCGCCGTCGGCAACGCCGACCGCGACGCCGACGCCAGAAGGCGGCACGGAGGCGTTCTCGCCGAACGCGAAGGCCGTTTCGGCGGTGGCGTTCCGCATCGGCCCGTCCACTTCGCAAGACCGCATCCGCTACCTGAAGACGGGCGAGGCCGTGCAGATCGTCTCCACTTCCAATCGCAGCTGGTACCAGATCGTCGACGCATTGGGCCAATCCGGCTACGTCAGCTCCGACGCCAAGTACATCGCCGTGACAGGGACGCTCCCGAGCGCTCCAACCGCGACGCCTGCTCCTAGCGCATCGCCGACGCCGAGCGCGGCTCCCGCATCTCCGACGCCGGCTCCGTCCGGCGATGGGGATGGCCTCGCCTCGCCGGAGCTGGAGGCGGTCATCGCCGCCGGCCTCAAGTATCTCGGCACTCCGTATGAGTTCGGCTCCAGCCGCAACGACACGACGACGTTCGATTGCTCGGACTTCGTGCGCCAAGCTTTCCTCGACGCTCTCGGGATCAAGCTGGCAGCCGACTCGCGCGGCCAAGGCCAGCAGGTCAAGAACAAAGGCGCCTACACGCAGGATTGGAACGAGCTGAAGCGCGGCGACCTGATGTTCTTCACGACCACCGCGATCGGCAAGGACATGACGGCCGAGGAGAGCCTCGACGCCTCGCTCATCTCCCATGTCGGCATCTACCTCGGCGACAACAAGATCCTGCAGACGTACTCCAAGGAGTCGGGCGGCGTGCAGGTGACGGACATCCCGCAGAACTCGACCTGGAAGACGCGCTTCATGTTCGGCGGCAGCGCGCTGTAGGGAGCGGAGCTGCTAGTCTGAAAGCCGGCGGGGCTTTCGGATGAAATCGAGCTGGAGGCTTTTTTCCTAAACGGCTGGCACAGACAGATAAGCAAGACATGCAGTGACGAAGAACGTCCTGTTTCTCTTCGAATCTTGTTCTCGGATTCCCTTTACAGGGGACCGGGCAGGAGGCGAGGCATGAAACCGGGCGTTTTTTCGATTTGAATGCGAAGGAGCAGATGGACATGGACAAAAATCGGATGCAAGAATTCGAAGAAGCGCGGAATGCATGGATGGAGCGGCATCTCAGAGCCAGGAGAGGGGAGAGGAAGGATCGTCTGAAGCGCGGGCACGGTCATGGAGAGGCGCTTTTTCTAAAGAACGTCTGGTGGCCGCTGGTCGGGAATTTCGATGATCTGCATCCCGAGTATGAGGTGCGGGATTGGAGAGGCGGGACGCTGTATCTGGATTTCGCGTGGCTGCCGGGCCTGCGTCGTTTCAACATCGATGTGAAAGGCTTCGGCCCGCATGTGCAGCAGGCCGATCGGACGGGATACAGACGAGAGCTGATGCGAGAGCTGTACCTTCACAGCAGAGGGTACACGAATATTTCCATCGCCTATGATGCATTGAAGGAAGATCCGGCGTTGATCCGCGATTTTCTGAAGCCGGACATCATGCGTTATGCGCGTGCCGGCCGCCGGGCCGAGCGTCCATTGGCCGAACAAGCCTTGTTGGATTATGCGAGAAAGCACAGCGAGTGCATCTATCCAAGCAAAGCTGCGGACGAGCTTGGCCTCGATCCTAGGACGGTCATCAAGTACCTGAAGAAGCTGATGCTTGAAGGGAAAGTCCAGTTGATATCCGCAGGGAAACGCGCTCGCCGATATCGTTATGTGCCGGAGCTCGGAGAGCGGGGCTGACCATGCTTAAGCAGAGCCGGGTCCACGGAGTGGAGACGCTTTCGCTAAACGGCAAATTTGGCGTTAAGAAGCGCCGCGACGGGGGAACCGGCCTTGCTAAAGGCAATATTGTCGTTAAGAAGTGCGGCAGCCGGGGAACCGGATGCCGCTGACGGCAAATTTGGCGTTAAGAAGCGCCGCAGCCGCTGGATAGCACGCCCGCTAGTGCTACACGGCCCTAGGACGCGCCGCGGCAGGGGGAAAACGGTCTAGTCCAAAATATACCTGTGCAGATCGGACGTATCTGGTATAAAATGGGCTCCTGTCCGTCCGCGGGCCGTCGCAACCGACCGCCCGTTTGATCATGCGTGCTCTAATCCAAGACGAATTCGTCCGCCCATGTCCAGCATCGATCGTCGCATCCTGTACATGCCAATCCTTCCAAGGTCGGTGAAGCCATGAACCGAATTCAGCTTCTGTTCCGCAGCTACCATCCGATAGTCACGTCGCTGCTCTTCGGCCAGATGATCTCCCGGATCGCGATGTCGATGAGCATGCCGTTTCTCGCCCTGTACCTCGCCAAAAACACCGACATGAGCGCGGCGATGATCGGCTTCGTCGCCGGTGCGGGATCTCTCGCCGGCACGTTCGGAGGCTTCATCGGCGGAGCTTTGTCAGACCGCTGCGGCCGCAGGCTCATCATGTTCATCTCGCTTTTCGCCTGGAGCGCCGTCTTCATCGGATTCGCCTTCTTCATGCAGCCGGCGCTGCTGTTTCTGCTAAGCCTGCTGAACGGCATTTGCCGCTCCTGGTTCGAGCCAGTCTCCCAAGTGTTGATGGGCGATCTCACCGAGCCGGAGCGCCGGTTCAAGCTGTACTCGCTCCGTTATCTGATGGGCAACGTCGGCGTCGCCATCGGACCGCTGCTCGGCGTCTATCTCGGCGTCGGCAGCAGCCCGCTTCCCTTTCTCGTGACGGGACTCATTTTCCTGCTCTACGGCTGCATCCTGTTCGCGATGATGAATGCGTTCGGTATAAAGGAGATCGAGGGCGCAGCCAAAAAGGAGAAGGTCACGATCGGTTCCGCATGGGCCGCCGTCCGCCGCGACCGGGTGCTTCAGCTGTACACGATCGGCGCGATCCTCGTCGCCATCGGCTACAGCCAGCATGCCGTCACGCTCTCGCAACATCTGGAGATGAGCTTCAATCAGGGCGTCTACGTGTTCGGCTGGCTCATGACGGCGAATGCCGTCACGGTCATCGTCCTGCAGATGCCGCTGTCCAGGCTGCTCGAAAAGCATCGTCCCATCTCGGCGATCCATGCGGGCAACATCCTGTTCGCGCTCGGCCTGGTCGGCTTCGGCATCTCTCCGACCATTCCTCTGCTTTTCGTCTCGATGATTCTGTTCACGATCGGCGAAATCCTCAATTACCCGGCAGGCAGCCTGCTCCTGGACCGGCTGGCGCCAGGGGCGCTTCGCGGCACGTATTTCGGCGCGCAGACATTCGGCAACTTCGGTTACTTTCTCGGTCCGCTGCTCGGCGGTTGGCTGCTTGACCGAACCAGCGGCATGATCGTCTTCAGCCTGATCGCCGCGATCCTGCTCAGCTCATCCTTCTTCTATGGAAAGGGAGCGCGGCGCCAATCGAGCCTCGGCTCTACGGAAGCTCCAGCCGCCCGCACGGCCGGCCTCTGACCGCCGGCAAAGCGAAGCGTTCCGCGGCAAGAAAGAAACAAGGCAGAGAGCGAGCTCTCTGCCTTGTTTCTTTTCTAAGGCCAGCCGCAACGGCTGCTTCGTCTGCGCCAGCTGCAGAGCCGCTCTCGCGCGGCGAACCGGCCTTGCTGCCGCCTGCTGTTCCTGCGGATTCCGCCGGGCGACGCCGCTGCCGCGTGCCGCGCGCTATTCCCGCGGATTCCGGCGGGCGACGCCGCTCTCGCGGGCCGCCTGCACGACGCGGCGGCGCACTTCCTCGACGACCTTGGCGTTGAACACGCTCGGGATGATGTAGCTGCGGCTCAGCTCGTCCTCGCCGACGGTGGAGGCGATCGCCTCGGCCGCGGCCAGCTTCATCTCCTCGTTGATCGTCGTCGCGCGGCAGTCGAGCGCTCCGCGGAAGATGCCCGGGAAGCAGAGCACGTTGTTGATCTGGTTCGGATAGTCCGAGCGCCCGGTGGCGATGACCGCGACGATGTCTTCGGCCTCCTCGGGCCGGATCTCCGGCTCCGGATTCGCCATCGCGAACACGATCGGCTGCTCGTTCATCGTGAGCACCATCTCGCGCTTCAGGATGCCGCCGGCCGACAGGCCGATGAATACATCCGCTCCGGCGACGGCATCGGCCAGGCTGCCGGAGACGCGTCCGGGATTCGTATTCGCGGCGTACCAGTTCCACATCGGATGCGCGTAGTCGCGATCCGCCGTCAGGATGCCGTCGCGGTCGACGCCGAGCACGTTGTGGGCGCCGCCGGCGAGCAGCATTTTCGTGCAGGCGGTGCCGGCCGCGCCGATGCCGCAGACGACGATGCGCGCGTCCTCGATCGACTTGCCCGTCAGGCGCAGCGCGTTGAGCAGGCCCGCGTACAGGACGACGGCGGTGCCGTGCTGATCGTCGTGGAACACCGGGATGTTGAGCTCCTCGCGCAGCCGCTCCTCGATCTCGAAGCAGCGCGGCGAGCTGATGTCTTCCAGGTTGATGCCGCCGAAGGCAGGTGCAATCGCTTTCACCGTGCGGATGATCTCCTCGGTATCCTGCGTGTCCAGGCAGATCGGGAACGCGTCGACGTCGGCGAACTGCTTGAACAGCATCGCCTTGCCCTCCATGACGGGCATCGCCGCTTCGGGGCCGATGTTGCCGAGGCCGAGCACCGCGCTGCCGTCGGAGACGACCGCGACCATGTTGCGCTTGATCGTCAGCGTGAACGCCTTGGACGGATCCTCGTGGATGGCCGTGCAGACGCGTGCCACCTCAGGCGTGTAGACGCGGGAAAGGTCGTCGCGGTTGTGGATGGCGGTCTTGGGCTGAACGGTGATCTTGCCCCCGAGATGCAGCAGGAAGGTGCGGTCGGAGGTGTTGATGACCCGGATGCCCGGCAGCTGCCCCAGCGTCTTGCCGAGCCGCTCCGTCGTGCCGGTGTCCTTCACCTTGACCGTCAAGTCGCGCGTCGTGCTGCCTTTGCCCGTCTGGATGACGTCGATGGCGATCATGTCGCCGCCGGCCGCCTCGATGGCGGATACGACCGAGCTGAAGTTGGTGCCGGAGTCGATCTCCAGCCGGACGATGACGGTCTTGCCGTCCAATGCCTTGTTGTTCAATCGGCTCATCTCCTTGGCTTTTGCCTTTAGAGGCGTAGAATACGTGTTGGAGAAAGAAAAGGGGAGGGAGCGTCCTCCCGTCCCCCGTATAGGTATTGCCTCGGCGCATGCGCTCCAAACGCTCGGCGCGCCGTCCGCGCGTCCGTCGCAGTCGCTTGCGCAGATCCTGTCCCTGCGCCTGACGCGGACGTCTCCGCGTCGGCGGTCAGCGCATCAGCCGCAGCACGGCCGACGGGCATTCCTGCGGATCGTACTGCTGGCTGCTCTTGGACTGCAGCCGCTGCCGGCGCCGGCCGGAGCTGTAGGGCTCCTGGATGAGCTGGAACCAGCGGTCGATCGTCGCAGCCGACTGCAGCATCTCGCCGAAGCCGCTGCCGACGAAGTAGTCCAGGTTCTCCTCTTCCTGGCCGGGAATCGGCTTGTAGAACAGCATCGGGATGCCCTTGCTCATGCCCTCGGTGCAGGTCATGCCGCCGGGCTTGGTCACGAGCAGGTCGGAGGCGTCCATCAGCTTGGAGATCTCGCGTGTGAAGCCGAGCACCTGAATGTTCGGATGGTTGAACCGCTCGTCGGCCAGCATGCTCTCCCGCGACTTCTCGTTGGTGCCCGTGCAGAAGATGAGCTGCACCTCCTCGCGCCAGCGGGTCATGTAGGTGAAGAGCTCGTCTTCCTCCTCCATGAGCCCCCAGCCGCCGCCCATGACCAGCACCGTCGGCAGGTTCCGCAAGCCCAGCCCGCTCCGCGCCTGGACCTGGTCCTGGGACTCCCAGAACTGCGGATGGACCGGGATGCCGGTCACCTCGATGCGGCCGGACGGGATGCCTCGGTCCATCAGCTTGCGCTTGACGACCGGCGTGGAGACGAGGTAGTGGTTGACCTCCGGACTGGCCCAGGTGCCGTGCGCGTCGTAATCGGTGATCAGCGTGTAAAGAGGCACGTCGAGGCCGAGCCGCTTGAGCCTGGCGACGGCGGTGTTCGGGCCGGGATGCGTGCAGACGATGATCTCCGGGCGCAACTGCTGGATGACCTGCTCCGTCTGGGTATAGAAGATCCGGTGAATCGCGAGCTGCGCGAACCGGTTGAACGATCGCTTATAGTTGGTGCGGTACATCATGCCTACCAGCTTGGGCTGCTTGCCGACCGTCTTGCGATAGGCGGACATGATCAGAGGACCGAGCACCGGATTCAGGAATTTGCCCAGCTCCAGCACGCGGGTCTGGACATCCGGAGACAGCTGCCTCAGCCCGGCAGCGAGCGCATATGCCGCTTGGGTGTGTCCGGATCCGAACCCCTCCGATAGCAGCAGCACTCTTTTTTTACGCATGCACTCACCTACTTTTCCACTTCCAATATTACGACGAGCGCCGCCTATAAAACAAGCTCGGCTTGTCCGCTTGTGCTTACCGGCCCGCTTCCTATATTCTTGGGGAAACGATCCGAAGGAGACGATGACCGATGAGCGACGACAATCAGGCCAAGGCCGCGGAGGGCTGGGTGCGCTTCGTCTACAAGACGGGGGAGTATGCGGGCAGGCTGGTCGAGCAGGGCTCGCCAAGAAGCGTCGTGGAGACGCTGGCCGTGCTGCGCCATCCCGAGCAGGGCGACCTGCACCATCCGTACGATCCCGACGTGCCTTTCTTCCATGAAAGGCGGGCGCTGGCCCATCGCGAAAAGGCGCTCGTGCCCAACCGCGACATCCAGCCGCATGCCGCGGCGGAGCTGCCGGAGTACGAAGCCTCCCGCGAGCAGGCCGTCGCCCGCATGCTGGAGGAGCTCGACCGGCTGCAGCGCTGGGCGGCGCGCGCGGCCGACCAGCTGCGGACCGTGTCCGCGGACTACCGGTAGCCGGCGCTCGGCGCGGACTCTCGTCAGTCCGCGCTGTCTGCGCCTCGAGCACGAGTCGCCGCTGTCCTTTGCGCGCACTCTCTGAATCCGCGCGGTCTTGCGCCGCCTGGGCACCGTCTGCGTCCGTGCGGTCTTGTGCCGCTTGGGCACCGATTGCGTCCGTGCGATCTTGTGCCGCTTGGGCACCGATTGCGTCCGTGCGGTCTTGTGCCGCCTGGGCATCGATTGCGTCCATGCGGTCTTGCGCCGCCTGGGCACCGATTGCGTCCGTGCGGTCTTGCGCCGCCTGGGCATCGATTGCGTCCATGCGGTCTTGCGCCGCTTGGGCATCGATTGCGTCCATGCGGTCTTGCGCCGCCTGGGCATCGATTGCGTCCATGCGGTTCTTGCGCCGCTTGGGCATCGATTGCGCCCATGCGGTTTTGCGCCGCCTGGGCATCGATTGCGTCCATGCAGTCTTGCGCCGCCTGCGCTCTGAGCGCACGCCGCCTGCGTGCATTCGTGCGGTGTCTGAGTGTCGAGCTTGAGTCATTTCCGGCCTTCGCGCGCACCGTCTGCATCCCCGTACCTCGTCGTCCGCTTTCTCCATGCATCGCCCTATGCAAGTGGACCTACGCCATGCCGTTGTCCGCTGCACCCTCGACAACCCGTATCTGCTGACGAAGGAGAGGCGGCTGCCGTCTGCTTCTGTTGCGCCGCCCGCACCATGCACAGCGCTAACGATACTCAGAGACGCTATTTCGCTCCACACCGCCCTTTGGAACTTCTAACGATACCTCACAAGCGCTATTGGTCCTAAAACCCGCAAAATCGGCTCTCCAGCTTCCAATAGCGCGTCTCAGTATCGTTACATTTCGAAACGGTCTCTTTTGACGCCAATAGCGATCGACAGTATCGTTAGCGCTCGGAGCGCTTCGCCTCAGGCGCCCGGCATCCCGCGCCGGCATCTCGCGCCGGCATCCCGCGCCGGCATCCCGCGCACATGCCCGCGCCCCTGCGCTGGAGCTTCCGGCAAGCTGACAGCGAGACAGCGTTTTCATGAAGCTGCGGCCGCCGCAGTTGCAGTTTTGGTTCAAAAATTTGCATGAGTATACATGTGCCGGCTCACTTTGACCTGACATGGAACGTCATCGTTCGGGCAGATCCGCCATTCCTTAAACTTGGTATACCCAAGCTGCCGAGCCTTGTGATAGGATGAATGCAGAAGCGCCGCTGTGGCGTGGCAAAGCAACGGTTGGACCCGCTTCAAACCCTTGCCGCGCAAGGGAAGGGAGGAATCGGGAGCGAAACTTTTCCTCTCGCGATCAAAAAGATTAAATTGATCTGCGCCGACCCTAGTGATAAAATCGAGGAATAGCTATATAAGCCCCCCTTCCTTTTTCCGGGATCGCCGTCCGGGAGATCCGACCGATTTCTGCCTTTTGAACGACGGGACGGGACGTAATGGATATGTATTAATATGCATCTTTATTCATGAGATGGAATCGGAGAGCTTCCATGCCAGGCGGGAGCCGCTTCCGGAGTGAAGATGTCTATCTAATAGGTAGCCGTTCGCAGCCGTCCGTTCTATATCCATCCTCCGACAGAAAGGTTGCCATCCGATGAACAGGAAAATGACGGGATTGCCGCCGAAACAAGGCCTTTACGATCCACAGTTCGAAAAAGACGCTTGCGGCATGGGCTTCGTCGCGCACATCAAGGGAGTGAAGTCCCATACGATCATCCGGCAGGCGCTGACCGTGCTGGAGAACATGGAGCATCGCGGCGGCCAGGGCAGCGAGCCAAACACTGGCGACGGCGCGGGCATCATGCTGCAGATTCCGCATGGCTTCTTCAAGCGCGAGCTGAGCCGCCAGGACGTCGAGCTGCCCGCCGAGGGCGATTATGCGGTCGGCATGCTCTTCCTGCCGCAGGACTCGGCCGTGCGCGAGGCGCTCGAGAGCAAGCTCGAGGCGATCATCGCCGAGGAAGGCCAGCGCGTCATCGGCTGGCGCACCGTGCCGACCGACGACGCCAAGCTCGGCGAGTCGGCGCTCAAGGCCAAGCCTTACGTGCGCCAGGTGTTCGTGTCGCGTGATGCGGCACTCGCGGACGAGTTGGCTTTCGAGCGCAAGCTGTACGTCATCCGCAAGCGCGCCGAGCTGGCGATCCGCTATGCGGGGCTCGAGGGCGGCGACATGTTCTATTTCCCATCCTTCTCGTCCAAGAAGATCGTCTACAAGGGCATGCTCACGACCGAGCAGGTGCGCTCGTTCTACGTCGATCTCAATGACGAGGCGATGGAGACGGCGATCGCGCTCGTCCACTCCCGCTTCAGCACCAACACGTTCCCGAGCTGGGAGCGCGCGCATCCGTACCGCTACCTGATCCACAACGGCGAGATCAACACGCTGCGCGGCAACGTCAACTGGATGCACGCGCGCCAGTCGCTGTTCGCCTCCGAGCTGTTCGGCGAGGACCTGGACAAGATCAAGCCGATCATCAACCCGGACGGCTCCGACACGGCGATGTTCGACAACACGCTGGAGTTCCTGTACCTGGCCGGCCGCTCGCTGCCGCATGTGGCGATGATGATGGTGCCGGAGCCGTGGTCGAACCACGAGGACATGAGCCCGGAGAAAAAAGCCTTCTATGAATACCACAGCTGCCTGATGGAGCCGTGGGACGGACCGGCCGCGATGGCGTTCACCGACGGCACGCAGATCGGCGCCGTGCTCGACCGCAACGGCCTGCGCCCGGCGCGCTACTACGTCACCAAGGACGACGTCATCATCCTCGGCTCCGAGGCCGGCACCGTGCCGGTCGAGCCGGAGGAGATCCTGTACAAGGACCGCCTGCGTCCGGGCCGCATGCTGCTCGTCGACACCAAGGAGGGCCGCATCGTCTCCGACGAGGAGGTCAAGAGCCTCATCGCCTCCGAGAAGCCTTACCAGCAGTGGCTCGACGACAACCTGATCAGCCTGGCCGACCTGCCGGACGCGCCGGAGCTGCCGGAGCTCGAGCATGCGACGGTGCAGCAGCGCCAGCAGTCGTTCGGCTACACGTTCGAGGACCTGCGCAAGGTGCTCGAGCCGATGGCGTCCTCCGGCGTCGAGCCGGTCGGCTCGATGGGCTACGACTCGCCGCTGGCCGTCCTGTCCGAGCGCCCGCAGCGGCTGTACAGCTACTTCAAGCAGCTGTTCGCCCAGGTGACCAACCCGCCGATCGACGCGATCCGCGAGGAGATCATCACGGCGACCGGCACGTCGCTCGGACCGGAGCGCAACCTGCTCCATCCGGAGCCGGAGAGCGCGCGTCAGATCCGCCTCGACTCGCCGATCCTCTCCAACGAGGAGTTCGCCAAGCTGCGCCACGTGCGCCGTCCGGGCTTCAAGTCGATCACGCTGCCGATCTTCTTCCCGGCGGACGGGGGCGAGGCCGGCCTGCGCCAGGCGCTGCAGACGATGTGCGACGCGGCCGACCGCGTCATCGCCAAGGGGCATAACGTGCTCATCCTGTCCGACTTCGGCTCCGACAAGGACAACTGCCCGATCCCGGCGCTGCTCGCCGTCTCGTGCCTGCATCACCATCTGATCCGCGAAGGCACGCGTACCCGCGTCAGCCTGCTGCTGGAATCCGGCGAGCCGCGCGAGGTGCATCACTTCGCGCTGCTGCTCGGCTACGGCGTGAGCGCGATCAACCCGTACCTGGCGTTCGAGACGCTCGACGACATGATCCGCCAGGGCATGCTGCGCGGCGTGACGCATGACAAGGCCGTCAAGAACTTCATCAAGGCGGCGACCAAGGGCGTGCTCAAGATCCTGTCCAAGATGGGCATCTCCACGATCCAGTCGTACCGCGGCGCGCAGATCTTCGAGGCGGTCGGCCTGCAGGAGTCGGTCATCGACAAGTACTTCACCTGGACGCCTTCGCGCATCGGCGGCATCGGCCTCGACATCATCGCCCAGGAGGCTCTCAAGCCGCATCACCGCGCCTATGCCGAGCAGCAGGGCGGAGAGCGCGAGCTCGACTCCGGCGGCGAGTACCAGTGGCGCAAGGACGGGGAGGACCATCTGTTCAGCCCGCAGACGATTCATACGCTGCAGATGGCTTCCCGCGCTGGCGACTACAAGCTGTACAAAAGGTTCTCGCATCTCGTGCAGGGCGAGGACCGCAAGTTCATGACGCTGCGCTCGCTGCTCGACTTCAAGAAGGACCGCCAGCCGGTGCCGATCGACGAGGTCGAGAGCGTCGAGGCGATCATGAAGCGGTTCAAGTCCGGCGCGATGAGCTTCGGCTCGATCTCCAAGGAAGCGCATGAGAGCCTCGCGATCGCGATGAACCGCATCGGCGGCAAGTCCAACACGGGCGAGGGCGGCGAGGACCCGGCCCGCTTCATTCCGGACGCCAACGGCGATTCGCGCCGCAGCGCGATCAAGCAGGTCGCCTCGGGACGCTTCGGCGTCACGAGCAACTACCTCGTCAACGCCGACGAGATCCAGATCAAGATGGCGCAGGGCGCCAAGCCGGGCGAGGGCGGACAGCTTCCGGGCCGCAAGGTGTATCCTTGGGTCGCCGAGGTGCGCGGCTCCACGCCGGGCGTCGGCCTCATCTCGCCGCCGCCGCATCATGACATCTACTCGATCGAGGATCTCGCGGAGCTGATCCATGATCTCAAGAACGCCAATCCGCGCGCGCGCATCAACGTCAAGCTCGTCTCCGAGGTCGGCGTCGGCACGATCGCGGCGGGCGTGGCCAAGGGCCGCGCCGACGTCATCCTCGTCAGCGGCTACGACGGCGGCACGGGCGCGTCTCCGATGAACTCGATGCGCCATGCGGGCCTCCCGTGGGAGCTCGGCCTGGCGGAGACGCATCAGACGCTCATGCTCAACAACCTGCGCGACCGCGTCGTGGTGGAGACGGACGGCAAGATCATGAACGGCCGCGACCTGGCGATCGCCACGCTGCTCGGCGCCGAGGAGTACGGCTTCTCGACCGCTCCGCTCGTCGTGCTCGGCTGCGTCATGATGCGCGTCTGCCAGCTGGACACCTGTCCGGTCGGCGTCGCGACGCAAAATCCGGAGCTGCGCAAGAAGTTCATGGGCGATCCGTCGCATGTCGTCAACTACATGCGGTTCGTCGCCCAGGAGATGCGCGAGTACATGGCCGAGCTCGGCTTCCGCACGATCAACGAGATGGTCGGCCGCGTCGATGTACTGGAAGCCAAGGAGCTTGTGGACCACTACAAGCTGCGGGGCATCGACCTGACGCCGCTGCTGCATCAGCCTGAGGTGCCGCAGGACGCGGTCCGCTACAACGTGCAGCAGCAGAACCACGGCCTCGAGCTGTCGCTCGACATGCAGTCGCTGCTGCCGGCCGCCCAGAGCGCGCTGGAGAGCGGCGAGCCGGTCAAGGCGACGTTCCCGATCTGCAACACCAACCGCGTCGTCGGCACGATCCTCGGCAGCGAGGTGACGCGCCGCTACGGAGCCAAGGGGCTGCCGGAGGATACGATCCAGATGCACTTCGTCGGCTCCGCCGGCCAGAGCTTCGGCGCGTTCGTGCCGAAGGGCATCACGCTCTCGCTGGAGGGCGACTCCAACGACTACGTCGGCAAGGGCCTTTCCGGCGGCAAGATCATCGTCGCTCCGTCGCCGAAGGCGACCTTCGCGGCGGAGAACAATGTCATCATCGGCAACACCGCCTTCTACGGCGCGACGGGCGGGGAAGCGTACATCCGCGGCATCGCGGGCGAGCGCTTCGCCGTGCGCAACAGCGGCGTCAAGGTTGTCGTCGAGGGTACGGGCGACCACGGTTGCGAATACATGACAGGCGGACGCGTCGTCGTGCTGGGGGGCACGGGACGGAACTTCGCGGCCGGCATGTCGGGCGGCGTGGCGTATGTGCTCGATGAGAACCGCACCTTCTACAAGCAGGTCAACCTGGAAATGGTGCTGCTGGAGCGCGTCGAGGACGAGGCGGACGTGCAGGAGCTGCGCTCGCTGATCGAAGACCATGTCCGCTATACGGGCAGCGCGATCGGCGAACGCGTCCTGGCGAACTGGGAGCAGTCGCTGGGCGACTTCGTCCGCGTCATTCCAAAGGATTACAAGCGGATGTTGGAGCAGATCCGCCATGCCGAGGAGGCGCAAGGCCTGAAGGGCGACGAAGCCCTGCTGGCCGCCTTCGAGGCCAATATGAGAGAGCTGGCGCGAGTCGGAGGCAACTAAGCCTCCGGCGATGCAGCCGGCCGGCATGCAAAGAGCCGCTAGCCCGATTATGGGCTGGCGGCTCTTTGATTTTGTGCTGTTTCTTCGGGGATGCAGCTCGTCCATGCCATACTCACCGTTGGAGAGGGCCGGTCGCGGCGCAACCTTCAAAGGATGATCGAGCCGATCGCTCCGATCAAAAGCAGGAAAGAAACCCCGGCGCAAAGAGAGGCGAGAACGGCCAGGGCAAAGAATTTCCGATCGCTTTCCTTGTTCACGATCGCGCGCATCGCGTAGAGGAAAAAAATGACGCAGAACGTCATCGTGGCCATCGCCAGCAGGTCCATTGATCATGACCTCCTTTCTCGATCAGCATGGCCCCATAACACCGGGAAAATAACCAAAAGACGACCGTATCGGCCGTCATTAAGTGCGGGAGGGCCTATCCTGATGGCTGACAAGCCGGCTCCGTATTGATACAATATGTATCTATACAAGGTGTATCGAGTATGTACCGAGAGACCTTCGAGATGGTAGCGAATGGAGGAAAGCTAGCGGTAGAGATAAGCGATGCCTCGGGTTGGGGGGAGAGGCGTTCAGCGCTTTATTTCTTCGAGGTGCGGTTCTGACGGTCCTCCGAAGGAGGCGGCGAGGTTCGTTCCGGGAACAATTCCTTCAGTGCGGCATCGGGCTGCAACCCCAGCTGTTCGAGCACTTGCCTGACGTCCAATACCTTCACAGGAGATTTTGAGCTGCTTTCTGGTTGATGGCTGTTCATTCCTGTACCCCACTCCCATTTCCTATTTAGTTTCTCTATGTACTGGGAACATAGGATAAAGTATATCCGACTGAAGGTGCAAAGAGTGTCGGAATGTGAAGCGGCAATCAGAGAAAAATAAAGGAGCTTTTGTCGAATCAGGACTATTGGATTAACAAATTGTCTTATTTGATTCCTTTCTCCTACTACCCGTTCTTAAAACAACAAAAAAACCCGCCAACGGCAGGTTTGCAAGCATTGCAATATTCCAGATTATCTCATAGACCGGTTCGCCCGAATGAAAGCGATGAACATCTTGGATTCCTCGGGCGTAAGCGGGCTGCCGTCGATGGAGAAGGCGAACTTCTCCAAAAGCTCCTGATCGGACAGCTCGATGCTGCCGGCAAACTCCCTGACGTCCGGATCAAGCGTCGCCTCCGGATTGTCGGTTCTTCCCACCAGGTAGTCGATCGAGACCTGATAGATATCCGCAAATTTCGCAAGCGTATCGGTATCCGGTTCACGCCGGTTCTTCTCATAATGACTCAAGGCTGCGCGGGAAATGCCAAGAACCTGAGACGTATGCTCTTGCGTCCATCCCCGGTCTTCCCTCAGACTTGCAAGCCGTGATCCTATGTCCACTTACGTACCTCCTAACTCCCTCTATATTCAAGTTTAATACGGAAATGCCCCCGCTAAAAGGATTTCTGAAGGCATGATACAAAAAGACGCAATCTTGAAAATTAAGCCTGAAAAGCCCTTGACATGTTACGAATTGTATCGTAAAGTTGGAGATGTCAAAGCGATACAAAACGTATCAATTAGTCATCATTCTTCCCCGCCGGAGCTTTTCTCAAACATAGGCCCGGAGGCATTTGTCGGAGGTGAACCGTGCTCTTGCGTCGGAATATGGAGACTTCTGCTGGCGTCATTTCCCGAACCGGCAACAGCCGCGCCTTGCTGGCGGAGCTTGCGATTTCCCAGGTCGGCGGAGAACCGGTCCGATCCGGCGTCCGCAAAGTCTTACTGATTCATATGAACGCAAACGAACTGGAATTCTCCACGACGCTCCGATTTCCGGTGAACGACCGGTACCGCCTGTCCTTCCAGATGAAACTGGGGGAGAAGAGCATCATCCTCGAAGGCATCGTCGCCTCGCGAGTCAAGCAAGGAAACCTCTATCTGTATGAGCTCCGCATCGCCGGAAGCTCGATCAGCCGCACGGACTGGATCCGGGAGCTGAACGAGTGGCTGCTCCGGCATCAGCCAGCGTTGCCCGAGCATAAAGTCCACTATTTATATCGGAACTGACCACTATACATAACGGGAGGCCCATCACGTGGAGTTGAAAGAGTATCTCAGCATTTTGGCCAAGCGCAAGTGGCTCATCGCCGCGATCGTCCTGCTGGCCTGCGTCGCGACCGGAATCAAAAGCTTCATGTATACGACGCCGATCTACCAGGCTTCGGCCAAGCTCATCGTCAACCAAGCATTCGATTTTCAGGGAACGTCGATGCTGGATCTAAGTACGATGGAAACCAACATTCGGGTCATCAATTCCTACAAAGAAATTATACAGTCTTACGCGATCCTGAACAAAGTGTCGACCAACTTCCCCGATCTGAAGATGAGCGCCGATGAGCTGCGCAGCGGCCTCAGCATCGGATCCTCTGCGGAATCCCAGGTCATGGACCTGAGCTTCGTCAGCACCTCCTACCCTCAAGCGGCCAAGGCGGTCAACGCGATCGCAGAAACGTTCCGCACGACCAACCCCGACATCATGAAAGTGGACAACGTCACGATTCTCAACAAAGCCGATGTCGAAGCGGCGGCATACAGCATCAACACCAGCCCGATCGTGCTGATCTTCATCGCATTCGTCGTTTCGTTCATGCTCGCGGTCGGCCTCGTGTTCCTGCTCCACTATCTGGACGACACGATCAAGACGGAGCGGGATATCGAAAAAGAGCTTGAGCTGCCGATGCTGGCGCTCATCACCAAAATCGACAAGTACGGCACGCGCTCGAAAAAGCCGTCCGCATCCAAGCCTAAGCCTGTAGGGGAGGGATCGTATGCCACGCTCAACCAGTGAATCCAGCCTCGTCACCTATTACGATCCAAAATCGCCGATCTCGGAAGCGTACCGGACGCTGCGCACGAACATCCAGTTCTCCTCGTTCGATGAAGCGATCCGGGTCATCATGGTCGCCTCGGCCAATCCGGGCGAGGGCAAAAGCACGACGGCCTCCAACCTCGCGGTGACCTACGCTCAGGAAGGCAAAAAAGTGCTGCTGATCGATGCCGATCTGCGCAAGCCGTCCGTGTTCAAAGTGTTTCAGGTATCCAACCGCGTGGGATTATCGACGGTCGTATCAGGCCAATGCCGCGCTGCGGATGCGGTGCAGGAGACGCTCGTCGACAACCTGTTCGTCCTGCCGTCGGGGCCGGTGCCTCCGAATCCGTCCGAGCTGCTCGCTTCCCAGAGCATGAAGGCGACGCTGGAGCAGTTCAAAGCCGACTATGATGTGGTCATCTTCGATACGCCGCCGGTGCTGGCCGTCACCGATTCGATCATCGTCTCCTCGCTCTGCCAAGGCGTGCTGCTCGTCGTGCATGCCGGCAAAGTGAAAAGCGAGCTGGTGCGCAAGGCGAAGTCCAGTCTGGAGCATGTGAACGCCCGCATCCTGGGCGTCGTGCTCAACAACACGAAAAGCCGCAAAGGCGACAAGTACAACTACTACTATTACGGAGCGGAAGCGAAATAAGTTTTCGAGCCTGATGAAGGAATCGTATAGGTAATGCCTACTGAACCTTTATCACTGTAGGCACTCGGCCATACTGTGGGTCCGTATGCGGACCTTAGACGCGAGTCGTCGATGGTATGGCGTGAGGCGGGGTTGAATGCCCCACTTTTACCCTTATGGAGAGGGTAAGCATCAAGAAAAGCCATAAAAACGGGTTATGTTTCGACAGGGAAACGTAGCTCGTTTTTTTGGCATTTCTTCATGTTAGGGCTGAAGAGCCAGAGAGAAAAAAGACAAGGATAGGTGATTGCATGAAAAAAGTGCGCAAGGCTATCATCCCGGCTGCCGGTCTCGGAACCCGATTCCTGCCGGCCACCAAGGCGATGCCCAAGGAGATGCTGCCGATCGTCGACAAGCCGACGATCCAGTACATCGTGGAAGAGGCGGTCCAGTCCGGCATCGAAGACATCATTATCGTGACGGGCAAAGGCAAGCGGGCGATCGAGGATCACTTCGACATCGCGTTCGAGCTGGAGCACAGCCTGATGGAGAAGGGCAAGCTCGGCTTGCTGAGCGAGGTGCAGAAATCGTCCAATGTGGACATTCATTACATAAGGCAAAAAGAAGCGAAGGGGCTGGGCCACGCGGTCTGGTGCGCCCGCAACTTCATCGGCGACGAGCCGTTCGCCGTACTTCTCGGCGACGACATCGTCCAGGCGGACGTCCCTTGCACGCGCCAGCTCATCGAGCAGTATCAAGACACGGGGCGCTCCGTCATCGGCGTCCAGACGGTCGGCATCGAGCAAACGGACCGCTATGGCATCGTCGATCCGATCGAGACGTTGGGACGGCTCGTACAGGTGAAGCGGTTCGTCGAAAAGCCGCCGCTGGGAGAAGCGCCTTCCAATCTGGCCATCATGGGGCGATATGTGTTTACGCCGGAGATCTTCGACTATCTCGGCGAGCACAGCATTGGCGCCGGCGGGGAGATTCAGCTGACGGATGCCATTCAGAAGCTGAATGAGCGGCAAGGCGTCTACGCCTATGATTTTGAAGGCAAACGCTACGACGTCGGCGAGAAGCTCGGCTTCATCCTGACAACGATCGACTTCGCGCTCCGCAACGATGAGCTGAAGCACCCTCTCTTGACCGCACTCGAAGAAATGATCAAAGACCATACGAACCAATCCAATATGATCAAGCTGAGGTGACGATACGATGAGCCTGAACCCGAATGGCAAGGAAGCCGAAGCGGTGCTCGACTCGACCTCCTATTACTCTACCGCCTATGGCATGGAGGCTAGAAGAAGCCTCCATGGGTACCTGATGCTAAAACGAGCGATTGATATTATAGCGGCATTTGTTGGATTGCTTCTTCTGTCGCCGGTATTCATCGTTCTGGCTGTATGGATTAAGGTTGAAGACCGGCGCGGGCCGGTCTTCTTTTCCCAGGAGAGGGTGGGAAAAGGAGAACGTACTTTTCGGATGTACAAATTTCGTTCGATGGTGTCCAACGCCGAGGAAATGCTCCCGCAATTATTGGCGATGAATGAGATTGAGGGTGCCATGTTTAAGATGAAAGACGACCCTCGCATTACCCGCATAGGCAAATTAATTCGTAAAACGAGCTTGGATGAACTGCCGCAGCTTTGGAATGTCATTCGCGGCGATATGTCTCTTGTCGGTCCACGTCCACCCTTGCCTCGAGAAGTTGCGGAATATACCCCTTACGATAAGCAACGCCTTCGAGTAACGCCTGGCTGTACCGGTCTATGGCAAGTTAGCGGAAGAAACAACCTGAATTTCAAAGAGATGGTTGAATTGGACCTTGCATATATTCAAAAACGAGGCTTGAAAAACGATCTAATTATTCTTTTAAAGACGGTCAAGATGTTGCTCGGCTCGAAAGATGCTTATTAAAGAAAAAGGTGATTTCATGAAAGTGGCTATCGTCCATGACTGGCTTGTTACATATGCGGGCGCGGAAAAGGTGCTGGAGGAACTGGTCAATCTTTTCCCAGAGGCTGAAATTTATTCCGTCGTGGATTTTTTGCCAGAAAGTAAAAGGGACTTCATCCAGAATAAAAAAGTGCATACAACATTCATTCAGAAGCTTCCTTTTGCTAAAAAAAGATATCGAAATTATTTGCCTTTAATGCCGTTAGCCGTGGAACAACTTGATTTTTCATCCTACGACCTCATTATTTCCAGTTCTTACGCGGTCGCTAAAGGGATTATAACTGGGCCGGATCAAATCCATATTTCGTATACGCATTCTCCCATTCGGTACGCTTGGGACTTGCAGCATCAATATTTGAAAGAATCCAATCTTCAACATGGGCTAAAGGGCTGGCTGGCAAAATGGATGCTGGGCAATATAAGGATTTGGGATTACCGAACAGCTAGCGGAGTCGATTATTTCATCGCCAACTCCAACTTTATAGCCAAGCGCATCTGGAAGGTTTATAGACGAGAAGCTAAAGTCATTTATCCTCCCGTAGACTGCAAGGGATTTGCGTTCAAAGAGGAAAAGGAAGATTTTTATCTGACGGCATCACGAATGGTGCCTTACAAGCGCATTGATTTAATCGTGGAGGCTTTTTCCACTATGCCCGATAAGAAGCTGATTGTGATTGGCGAAGGTCCTGAATTCGATAAAATCAAGCTTAAATCTGGGCCTAATGTTTCATTGTTGGGATATCAGCCTTTTGAAGTTTTAAAAGACCATATGCAGCGGGCAAAGGCGTTCGTATTCGCGGCAGAAGAAGATTTTGGAATTACACCGGTTGAAGCCCAGGCTTGCGGAACGCCTGTAATTGCTTTCGGAAAAGGCGGCGTCAAAGAAACCGTATTGGAGGCAAGGAAAACAACTCAGCCTACCGGAGTGTTCTTCAACGAACAGACGGTTTCTTCGCTTGTCGGGGCGGTGCGCGAATTTGAAGAAAATCGATCTAAATACCTTCCCCAAAATTGCCATGACAATGCGATCCGCTTTTCGGTAGATACGTTTAAGGCAGAGATGACAGAATTCATTCAATCGGTGCTTGTTTTGGAAGATAGAAGGGAAAGCAGCGCGGATGAAAAAGAATACGCTGATCGTGGGCTCATTAACACTTATTAGCCTTATGCTTGGTTTCGGAAGAGAATCTTTGATCGCTTTTCTATTTGGCTCAACTTCTTATACAGATGCTTTTTATGTAGCCATGATCGTGCCGGACATTTTGGCCGGTTGGATCGGATTTACAGTGACCAATGCAATGGTTCCTGTTTTGAAAAAAGAGATCGGAATGTCCTCCTTGTCAAGCGTAAGGCTAACTTCAACTGTGTTTGTCTATGTGTTGATCGGATCGTGTTTGCTGGCGCTGATCGCCTTTTTTTCCGTCAATCCTATTATTACGTATCTTGCGCCTAATTTTGATTTAATCCAAAGTGCAACCGGAGAAAGAATGCTTCGAATCATGGTTGTAGCCATTATTTTTTCGGCCGTCTCTGGATTGTTTTCAGGAATCAACAATACCTATGAGCAGTTTGCTTATTCCTCGCTGGTCGGAGTCTTTTATAATTTGTTTTTCTTTCTATCTCTGCTCGCATTGCATAAGTGGCTGGGAATTTATGCACTCGCAGTTGGTCTCGTTGTAGGCGTAGTGGGCAGGGTCGTCATTCAAGCGATACCGATTGTACGACAAAAGAGAATCTCTCGGAAAATTAACTACTGGCATAAATCCATACCGACTATTTTTAAGGCCATGATTCCGATCTTCCTGAGCCAAGCCTTATCCCAAATCAATCAGGTTGTGGATCGGATTCTTGCATCGGGCCTTCCATCGGGCCAGATTACAAATCTTAATTATGCTTCGAAACTTGGTCTTTTGCCGACAAGCCTGATCGGCGGCACTATAGCGACAACAATGTATATCCGTTTTGTTAAATTGAACAATGAAAACAAACGTACCGAAATGGGCCATCAATATCTCAAAGCATTGTCCTGGATTCTATTTGTTGGATTATTTGTTAGCGGCGGGCTTATTTTCTTCAACGATTCTATCGTCTCGTTCATGTATTTGCATGGAGAGTTTACGATTATGGATTTGCATGTGACCAGCGAGCTTCTTCTATTGTATGGCTGCTTCTGTTTGTTTTATATGATGATTCCTATCTCAATGCAATATTTCTTCTCTTTTCATGGTGGGAAATTCATCATCTTCGCCGTTTCATCGGCGGTCATCGTAAATATCACTTGTGGATACCTGCTTGTGAACAGCATTGGGATAAAAGGATTGGTTCTGGCGAATGGCTGTGCCCAAGCGGTCAATTTTTTCATCCTCTACTTTATCGCTCTAAAGAAAGCTTCTCTACCCATGTTGCGTAAAAGCTTCAAGCTGTTGTTGAATGCGGCTCCAGGATTACTAATGATAGTGCTGCCGATGGCCCTCATATCCTTCTTATTTGAATTCCATGTGGAAGCTTCTAAGTGGATGCAACTCTTGCGCGGTGGCACAGCTGCAGCGGGAACGGCACTCTTTGCGCTGCTTTTACTGCCTCTATTCAAGACTAATCTCGTCCTTAGCACGTTCATTAATGCCTTTCGGCGTATTGTCGCTTCAAAAAAGAAATCCAAGGATAGGGTGCAGGCCGTATGAACGAAAAGCATTTATTAATCATGAGAGGCAGTTCACAATATGTGAACCCTCTTTTTTATAATGTTCAGGAAATCGGGTTGGGCAAAGCTCTTAATAAATATGGGTGGAACATTAATGTCGTTTCCTCAGGACCAACCTACCAGCATATCCGAATCAATGATGCTCTGAATTGGTTTGAATTGCCGCGAATTGGGAGCACTTTTGGCTGGCCTAAGGGGGGATATTCCTATTTAAACAACCTTAGAGCCGATATCATTCAAAATCAAGATATAAGCAATACGGGCATCCTTATCTCCCTGGCTGCAGCCAAAAAGAGAAAGCTGCCTTTGGTAATGTCACTAGGTGAATATCGACCCAAGAGCAAGTCAAAAGCTCTTTATATGAAGACGATCTCCAATCTCATTTCTCCGACGGTTAAGGGAGTGCTTTGCAAAACGCAGGAAGCAGTAGCATTTTCAGATTCGCTTAAATTGGGTCCGAGCTTTTATGCTCCAATTGGAATCGATCCTGATGCCTATGACCAAGAGGAAGAACAGGGAGAAACCATTTTCTTGGAAGAAATCGAAAAGGTACGTCGAGAGGGCAAGTTTGTCCTGGCTCATGTAGGGAGATTGGATAAAGAAGACAATTTCGAATTTCTTTGCAATGTTCTGAAGCGTATTGAGCGTCCTGTCCATCTATTTATAGCTGGTGCGTTCACGGCTGTTGAGCAGGCGAAAGTCGTTCAGGAAGGGTTAACGGAAAAGATCAGTTTATTAGGTAAAGTGGAGAATCGGAAAATAGGCCATTTATTGAGCAACTCGGATTTGCTGTTGTCCTGCTCCACCTATGAGCCTTTCGGGATGTCTGCGGCGGAAAGCGTTTATCATGGGTGTCCTGTGCTTGGATATAGGACAGGAGGGCTCGGTGAAATCGTCAAGGACGGAGTGACGGGGATTCTTTTGAAAAATCGGGACTCCACTGTATGGGCGAAAACGATTGATGAGCTGACTTCGAATATATGGCAAGGCTTAAAGCTCTCCTGCCAAGAGAACAAGCAGGAACTGACTTGGCTTGCAAAAGCAAAACGATTCAATGAAGTATACGAAGCTATTATTAAAGCGGGTGGTTAAATTGAAAAAGCTCAAAGTGTTGTTCGTCAATCAGACTTCCCGTTTCGGAGGCGCCGAACGAGTTTTATTCGACCTTCTCCAACATATGGACCGGGAAAAATTTGAACCGATTCTAGTCGCACCAAAAGGGGAACTGCTTGAGGAAGCGGAAAGCCTTGAAATAAATTGCATTGAGCTTGAGGATTTTTCCCAAATGGAGACAACCCGCGGCAAAATGAAAGGCGCGGATTTGTTTAAAACGCTAAGCACACGAAGAAAAATCGGCACGATTATTAAAACGGTGGCTCCTGACGTCATTTACACCAACTCCGTGAAGGCCCATATTTTAGTAAATCTCAAAAGCCAGCGCATTCCGACTCTTGTCCGATTGCATGACTTTCCTCAAAGCTTCAACGGCTTTTCAAAAAAGCTGCTAACATATTCCCTCCAAAATGCCAAACATATCAGCTGCGTTTCGGACAGCGTGAACCGCGATGTAAGCTCGATTTTGGGAAAAGCCAGCGCGTCTAAATCCTCCTTTACCTATAACGGCTACAACAGCGTCTCGCCGCCTTCCAGACATCATCAAAAACGGGTCATTATCGCCGGGTGGCTTTTGGAGTGGAAGGGATTTATTCCGTTTGTTGAAGCCATGGAGATTGTGGCTGAAAAAAATGCAGATTGGGAATTTGTCATTGCTGGAGATGTTGCGAGAGATGCATCTGGCAGCCAGGAATTTGCGTCAGTGCTGAAGGAGAGAGTGGCGCAGTCGCCCCATCGAGAACGGTTCCTGTTTACAGGAGGCTATAAAAAGATTAGCGAAGTGACATGCTGTCATGAGCATTGCATTTTTGTGCATGCCTCACTGAAACCTGATCCCTTGCCTACGGTTATATTAGAGGCAGCGTCCTTGAAATTGCCAATTATTTGTTCAAAGCTAGGCGGAGGTTCTGAGATCTTGGAGCATGAAAGCTCCGGACATGTCATATCCCCTAACCCGACCGACATTGCTCAAAGCGTGCTCAATCTCATTGAAAATGCTGACAAGCGTATGCATTTCGGCAATAAGGCGTATCAGAAAAATGTAGAGAGTTTCTCCATGAATCATTACATAAATGGGATGGAAAGAAGAATACTCGAACTTTCTAGGAGCGGATTCGAATGAAATCCATCTTGTTCGTAAACACAAGCAGTCTTCCCATCCCCGCGACTTCAGGCGGGGCAATTCAGCAAGTATTCGGAAATATTCTAAGGCTAATTGATCGCACGAAGTATCATATTACAGTCATTACTCCTTCGACGGAGGAGTCCAAGCTGCAACAAAAAGAGGCCTTCTTCAAGGAAATCGAATGGATCGACATTCAAGGTGAGGTAAGGTCGGGGGGCATCAAAGGCATTCTTAACTCTCGCAGAGTTTTGCATGCCTCTTTGGCTTCCTTGGATCCAGCTCGTTTCTCGAGCGTTGTCGTATTTGATCCTTATCTGGCTCCCATCGTTAAACGATGGAGCCCAAAGGCAAAAGTGATTTGGAGCGCCCACAATACAAGAGAGAAATCCAAATGGCTGTTGCGTTTTTGGATGAAAAAAATAGATACGATCGTAAGTGTAAGCGAGTTTTTGAAAGACTCGCTGGAAACGTCCATAGGCACTCAATCAAAGCACCTTACCTATGAGCATGCTGTTATCTATAACCCCCTTCAAAAAGAGTGGTTAGAGAAGCCAGTGACTAAGTCCAAAAAACCGGGTTCAATTTTATTTTGCGGGAGAATTGTACCGCACAAAGGGTTGGATATTCTATTGGCTGCTATTGAACAACTTCCACAGGAAATTCGATCCAATGTTCATTTAGGAATTGCTGGAGGCAGCCACTTCAATAATTCTGTGGAAACGAATTATGTTAAGTCAATAAAAGAAAAGCTGGAAGGTTCGGATTACAGCTGCAAAATGTATGGTTTTGTCAATCACGAAGCACTTATCGATATATACGATGAATATGAAATTTTGGTCGTGCCAAGCAACTGGGCGGAACCGGCCACACTCGTAACCGCAGAAGGACAACTTAGGGAGTGCAAGATTATCGCTAGCGCTGCAGGTGGTTTGCCCGAACTTGTGTCCCCTCCTTGGAAGGAAAGCATTTTTCCTGCTGGGGATGCTGCTTGTTTGAAAGCAGTATTGGAAAAAATGCTGACCGATCGCGGCCAGAGTCAAGAAAAAGTTGTATCTGCCCGTAAGTGGGTTATGAATCAATTCACGGACCGAAAACTTTCGGAACGGTGGAGCTCTGTGCTAGGAGGATAATATGGCTCATCTTATAATGGGAATAGCAATCTATGGATTTAGTCTATTTATATTAGGATTAGGAGCATTCAAAAAAAACTCAAGGCATGGATTAAGAGTGCTTTTTGTATTTTTTATTTTGGGACAAATTTTAGGTGTATTTGGAAGGTTCCTGTTTATCGCATCAGGCACGGATACAGCATTGAGCCCATTGGGAGATTATGCCCCTTCAGATCAGCTTCTAGCTAGAAGCTTAATAGTGTTCTCGGTATTTAATATTTCCATTTTCGTGGGCTTGATTTTTTTTCTCATTCCAAGATTCTATTTAAAAAAAACGAATATAAAGGAACCTATAAAAGCAGAATCCTCTCTTGTTTTGCGTGATTCAACAGTGTTTAAGTCTCTTTTT
Source organism: Paenibacillus pasadenensis (assembly GCF_002864175.1). NCBI lineage: Bacteria > Bacillati > Bacillota > Bacilli > Caryophanales > Paenibacillaceae > Paenibacillus > Paenibacillus pasadenensis. The sequence continues at coordinate 1,480,016 of NZ_NFEZ01000004.1, forward strand.
GCTATCTCTACTCCAGGTATCCTGCTTACCTTAGCTTCAGTACTATCTGGGAATACCCTTGTGGCCAATTCAAACTTGGAATCAGAAAGAATAGACGTATCTGGTCAAGGGCCACTCATATTTATAAATGAGATTCCCTTTGCTTCTATTTTATTGTGGTACGCCTACAAAAAAGGAAATGTCGGCATGGGATGGTGGGTCAGTAATACTCTGCTTATCTTTACTTCCTTACTGACAGGAAATCGATCCAAAATGGTTATGGTTGTATTAATGGTGCTAGGTATGCTCATTTATTTTAAAGGTTACAGACAAATTGTAAAACGTATCCCGCTTATTATGGGTTTAGGTTCGGTCATAATTTATTTAGGTTGGATCATTATTTATGTTCGTGGTAATTTGTTGAGAAATGGGGGGAACTTCTTCCATTGGGCAATCGAAGCGATAAAGGTTAATCCGAGTAAAATTATAAATGAGCTTTATCGCTCATCATTTAATGGTTTCGACGGATTTCTGTCAATATTAACCCATGTACCTACTTCGTTAAAGTATCAATATGGTCAATTCTGGTATGAATCTCTTACGATTATAATTCCTCGGTTTCTATGGAAAGAAAAATGGGAACTGCCACTGACTAATGTATTCACTAATCAAGTCTGGGGATGGTCAAAAGGGGGAATCTTTACAACTGGACCAGGAGTTCTCTATCTCGATTCTGGCATGATTGGTGTATTTATAGGTGGAGTTGCAATGGGTTTACTTATAGGTCTTTTTCTTATTTTCTTAGATGTATCATTAAAGAATTATCGGTGGTTGTATGTATATATATTAACAAGTATTGCTTACTTCTTATGCCGTTTCTCATTTGCAGGCGGATCTAACGATGTCGTATTTCTACAGAGGCTTATGATTGAAGGGTTTATGATTCTAGTTTTACTGAAATTAATTTCATATATTAAAGCTTCTGCAACCAAAACGGATTTCAGAAGGAGGGGATTTATTGAAGGTAGTTCTACTGTCGGGAGGCTCCGGTAAGCGTCTCTGGCCGCTGTCCAACGATCTCCGGTCGAAGCAGTTCCTGCCGCTGCTGAAGAGGGAGGACGGAGCGGCCGAGTCGATGGTCCAGCGAGTATGGCGGCAGCTGGAGCAAGCGGGACTGGCAAGCGGCAGCTACATCGCGACCAGCCGCTCGCAGGTCGAGGTGCTGCAAAGCCAGCTCGGGCATGAGGTGCCGATCATCGTGGAGCCGGAACGAAGAGACACCTTCCCGGCGATCGCGCTCGCGGCGACCTATCTGTACTCGATTGCCGGCGTGCCCCTGGATGAGATCATTGCGATCATGCCGGTCGATCCGTATGTGGACGATGCCTTCTTCGATGTCGTCAAGTCGCTGGAGCCAGCGGTGGCCGCGTCGGATGCCGAGCTGGCGCTGATCGGAGTCGTGCCGGACCATCCCTCGGAAAGCTTCGGCTATATCGTCCCGACCGCCGCCCCCATGCCGCTCGGCCTTAGACAAGTGAATAGCTTCAAGGAAAAACCCCGAAGGGAAGAAGCGCTGGCTCTCATGGAGCTGGGGGCGCTTTGGAACTGCGGGGTTTTTGCGTTCCGGCTGGATCTCATGATCAACCTGCTCATCTCGATGAACCTGCCGATCCAGTACGACGAGATGGTGAAGCAGTACCGCAGGCTGCCCAAGAACAGCTTCGACTACGAGGTCGTGGAGAACTTGAAGCGGCTCGTCGTCACGCCGTACAGCGGCGTGTGGCGCGATCTCGGCACATGGAACATGCTGACGGGCGAGATGACGGAGACGGTCGTCGGCAAAGGCATCGTCACCGAGGACTGCCGCGATACGCATCTGATCAACGAGCTGGACATCCCGATTACGGTGATGGGCGTGTCGGGCCTCGTCGTCGCGGCCAGCCCCGACGGCATCCTTGTCTCGGAGAAGGCGGCCAGCTCCCGCATCAAGGACGTGAACGGCGGCCTCGAGCAGCGCCCGATGTTCGAGGAGCGCCGCTGGGGCTCGTACAAGGTCGTCGACTATGTGAAGTACGACGACGGGCGGGAGGTGCTGACGAAGCGGATCCGCATCGCGGCCGGCAAGAACCTCAGCTATCAGTACCATCAGCGGCGCAGCGAGGTATGGACGGTGACGTCTGGAGAAGGCGAGCTGATCCTGGACGGCAAGCAGCAGCTGCTGCTGCCGGGCGATGTCGTGCTCGTGCCGGCCGGCATGCTGCACAGCGTCCGCGCCGTCCGCGAGCTGGAGATCATCGAGGTGCAGAGCGGCTCGGAGCTGGTGGAGGAAGACATCGTGCGGCTCTGCCTGCACTGGGAAGACATTATGAGCTACGTGCAGCCTATCGGATAAGGAGCGGATAGAGAGATGAAACTTGCTGTGATCGGGACCGGCTATGTCGGTCTGGTGTCGGGAGTATGCTTCGCCGAGCTGGGCAACGACGTGATCTGCGTCGACAAGCTCGAGGACAAGATCGCCAAGCTGCAGGCGGGAGAGGTGCCGATCTACGAGCCGGGCCTGAAGGAGCTGATCGCCTCCAACGCGGCGGCGGGACGGCTTCGCTTCACGACGGACCTGCCGTCGGCGGTGAGGGCGGCGGATATCGTCATCCTGGCCGTGGGCACGCCGTCGCTGCCGAGCGGCGAAGCCAATCTGAGCTTCATCAAGCAGGCGGCCAAGGAGATCGGCGAGTCGCTCGACGGCTACAAGATCATCGTGACGAAAAGCACGGTGCCGGTCGGCACGAACGAGAAGGTCGGCGCGATCGTCTCGGAGCATACGATCCATTCCTTCGACATCGCGTCGGTGCCGGAGTTCCTGCGCGAGGGCTCGGCGATCGCCGACACGCTGAATCCGGACCGGATCGTGATCGGAACGGACAGCGGCATCGCGCGGGAGCGGCTGAGCGCCCTGCATCGCCCGCTGACGGACAACATCCTGCTGACGGACATCCGCAGCGCGGAGATGATCAAGTACGCCTCCAACGCGTTCCTCGCGACGAAGATCAGCTTCATCAACGAGATCGCCAACATCTGCGAGAAGGTCGGCGCGGACGTGACCCGCGTCGCCGAGGGCATGGGACATGACCGGCGCATCGGCTCGTCGTTCCTCAAGGCCGGCATCGGCTACGGCGGCTCCTGCTTCCCCAAGGATACGGAGGCGCTCATCCAGATCGCGGGCCATGTGGACTATGAGTTCAAACTGCTCAAGTCGGTCGTCGAGGTGAACCGCGATCAGCGGTTCGGCGTCATCCGCAAGCTGGAGGCGACGCTCGGCGAGCTCGCCGGCAAGACGGTCGCCGTCTGGGGCCTCGCTTTCAAGCCGGAGACGGACGACGTGCGGGACGCGCCGGCGTTCGAGATCATCCAGACGCTGGTCGACTCCGGCGTCCGGGTGCGCGCCTACGATCCGGTGGCGCAGGACAACTTCAGCCGCCAGCTCGATCATCCTCGCGTGGACTACTGCGCGAGCGCGGAGGAGGCGGCGGCAGGAGCGGACGCCCTCTGCCTGCTGACGGAGTGGAAGGAGTTCCGCGAGTTCCCGCTCGCCCGGCTCGAGACGCTGCTGCGCCGTCCCGTGCTGATCGACGGCCGCAACCAGTTCACGGAGGAGGAGCTCGCCGGCACGTCGTTCGTCTATTACTCGGTCGGCCGTCCCAATCTGAGCAAGGGCGTCCGCGAGCAGAGCCCGGCTCTGCAATTCTAGCAAGAGGCGGCTGGCCGCCGGAAAGGAGGCGAGGATTCCAATGAAGCCGAGCGAATCGATGCAGCTGCTGGACCGGATCTATGAGCGATCCGAGAACGAGCGTTGGGAGGAGGAGAGCTGGAGGCGGGCTTGGGCGGATATCCGCGACTCCTTTACCGGCAGCCAGTTCTACCATCTCCTTCAGGAAAGGGGCTTGCTCCAGGAAGCTCCCGCCTGGCTGCAGGCCGAGCTGAAGGCGGAGTCCGAGCGCATCCTGTTCCAAAACATGCTGATCCGCGCCGAGCAGAAGAAGCTGTTCCGCGCGTTCGAGCAGGAGGGCATCCCGCTCGTCCCGCTCAAGGGCATCCGCATGGCGGAGCGCTTCTTCGGCCACTTCGCGGCGAGGCCGACGACGGATCTCGACGTGCTCGTCCGTCCCGAGGATCTGCAGCGCGCGTCGGCGCTGCTTCGGCGGCTCGGGTTTGAGGACGGCGAGCAGCTGGACGACGATCATTTCCACCTGCTGTTCAACAAGTTCTACGACAACCCGATGTTCCCGTTCCTGGCCGTCGAGCTGCACTGGAGCCTCCTCCGCTCGCACGGGCATGAGACGGACGTGGAGGCGCTGTGGAGCCGCACGGCTCCGCTGAACGGCAGCCCGTGCCTGCGCGAGCTGAACGACGAGGACACGCTCTACCACGTCTGCCTGCATGCGTTCAACCATCATATGTCGTCGCTGAAGTACATCGTGGACATCGCGCAGGTGATCGACCGGACCTGGGATACGGTGTCCTACGAGTCGCTGCTCGCCAGGGCCCGCCGGGACGGCAATCTGGCGAAGCTGACGGCGGTGCTGTCGCTCGTCTACCGCCTCTGCCCGTCGCTGCAGTGGGTGAAGCCGCTCGATCGCCGGCGCCGCTGGCCGTTCTGGAGCGAGCGCCTCCTGCGCGAGGCCGGGCTCGGCATCAAAAGCCGGCGGTACTATCTGTTCCGCTTCGCCTCGATCTTCGTCACGTACGACAAGCCGTCCGCGATGCTCCGCCATATCCAGTATCTGTTCCTGCCGCCCGCGGATTACGCGCGCTCCCAGTTCCGGGAGGATAAGGGCGGCTCTTTGCTGTCTCTGTACACCCGAATCTACCGGCTGCGGCTAAAGCATCTGCTCGGCAGAAGGCCGCGCGCCGGCGCGAAGGAGCTTGACACCCCATGAGCCTGATTCAGAAACGGGCGCTGATCGCCGTCCTGTCCATCCTGCTGGTGGCGGCGCTGTCGGTCGGCGGCTTCGCCTGGTATTTCTACAGCTCGATCAAAGGCACGGCCCACAAGGTCTACGAGCCGACGCAGCGGCCGGTCTACGTGAGCAAGGATCCTGCCGTCGAGGAAGAAGCGGTGCCGTCCGACAACCTGCCGTTCACGGTGCTTGTGATGGGCGTGGACGAGCGGCTGAACGACGTCGGACGCACCGACACGCTGATGCTGCTCGCGGTCAATCCGCAGAAGAGCGACGTGCTCATGCTGAGCATTCCGCGCGATACGCGCACGACGATCATCGGCCGCGATACAGAGGACAAGATCAACCACGCGTATGCCTTCGGCGGCGTGAACATGGCCGTGCAGACGGTGGAGAGCTTCCTCGACTATCCGGTGGACTACTACGTGAAGGTCAACATGGAAGGCTTCGAGAAGATCGTCGACCTGCTCGGCGGCGTCGAGGTGGACAATTCGTTCGCCTTTACGATAGACGGCCAGACGTACGAAAAAGGCAGGCTGAAGCTCACCGGCGAGCAGGCGCTGCTGTACTCGCGCATGCGCTACGACGATCCGCGGGGCGACTTCGGCCGGCAGAACCGCCAGCGCGACATCATCCAGCAGGTGATGAAAAACGCGCTCACGATCAGCAGCCTGACCAAGGCGAGCGGCATGCTCGAGCAGATCGGCAGCAACGTGAAGACGGACATCTCGTTCGACACGATGAAGGACCTGCTGGTGAACTATCGGCCCAAGATCGAGAAGATCACGCAAAAAGAGGTCAGCGGCCAGGGCACGCGCATCGGCGGCATCTACTACTATATCGTTGATCGGGCGGAGCGGGACCGGCTCCACGCGATGATCAAGGAGCATCAGCAGCAAAGCAAGCCCGAGCTCCATTGACGGGCGGATCGCCCGAACCGGGCATGAAGGAGGGAGCGCCGCATGGCAAGCAAAAGCGTGGACGGGACCGCGAGCGGCTCCCGGAACCGGCCTGCGGCCGGACGCGGCACGGCGGCGGAATCGGCAGGCCGGATCGGAGCGGCTCCCGGCTCCAGGCGCGGGGCCGTGGCGGCAGGACGGCGTCCCGCCGCTCCGCCAAGCGCGGCGAAGCCGCCTCGCCGGAGCCGGACAAGAGCCCTTTTATGGGGCTGCCTGCTGTCGTGGCTGCTGCTGATTTTCGTCTTTTCCAGCCAGTCGTATCAGACCCAGTCGATCAAGCCTGCGCTGGAGCGCAAGCTGGATGCGGAGACGGCGCAGAAGTGGCTGCCTCCGATGTCGTTCCATTACAACGGGCAGCTGTACATGCCCTCGTTCAACCCGTATGACGTAATCGAGTTCCTGTTCCGCAAAGCGGCCCATCTGTTCGTCTATGCCGTGCTGGCGGCTCTGGCCTGGGCGCTCGCCCGGCTGTACCGCGTGACGACCGGCTTGTCGGCGTTCATCGCGCTGTCGCTGACGGCGCTGATCGCATGCCTGGACGAGTACAACCAGCAATTTTCCCTATCGCGTACCCCCAACCCCGAGGACGTGCTGATCGATTGGATCGGCGGCTGCCTCGGGGTGGTGCTTCTATACCTGGTCTCGAAGGCGTTCCGCAGGTCTAACCGCTCGTCCCGGCTCATATCCTAAGGCACGTTATGGGACGAGGAGGGAGCGGATGTTCCGGAGAAAGAGAAGGCTGCCGATCGGCGGACTGCTGCTTGCGGCTTGCTTGGCCGCGCTGCTGTGGCTGACGGTGCGCTCTGCTGCGGGATGGCTCGGAGGCGGCGTCGATTCGGGGGGCGCCCGCGAAGTCGTGTCGGATTTCTACACGATGGAGCGGGAGGGCAACTTCGGAGGGTCCTGGGAACTGTTCCACTCTCAGATGAAGGAGCATTTCGCCAAGGACAGCTATATCCAGAAGCGAGCCCATGTGTTCATGCAGGACTTCGGCGTCGATACGTTCGGCTTCGAGCTCGGCGAGCTTGAGGAAGTCGGCGCTTGGCGGATGGGTGGGGACCAGCCTCTGCTGGAGGAGGTGTTCGCCGTGCCGGTCACGATGACGTATCTCAGTAGCTTCGGGGCGTTCGAGATCAGGCAGGACGTATTCGTCGCGCAGGAGTCCGGTGAATGGAAGGTCCTCTGGTCATATCAAGGGGAATCCGACAAGGAATAACCTTGACATGATACAAAATGTATCGTAAATTGAAGAAAGCGAGGTGGTTTCCATGAAGGCTTACAACCCGCCCAAAGTCATCATGCACGAACAGGTCGAATTCGGCACCGTGAACATCAGCAACAATTTCTTCTATCGCTGGTGCAAGCAGTTCAACTTCCGGCCGTTCATCTGCAGGCTGTTCTATGGTTCTGGGAGCGTAGGCGGAGGACATGGCTTCAACGAGCCTTTCTCCGGCATCAAGGGAACGCCGAAGTGACGGCCAGTCCTGGCTGAAAACGAGGTGAAGCAGCGTGATCAAGACCTATGCCGCACCTAGAGTGCTCGTCCATCAGGCGGTTGAGTTCGGCACCGTCAATATCAGCAATAATTTCTTCTATCAGTGGTGCAAGTGCTACAACTTCAAACCGTTCATCTGCCGGCTGTTCTATGGCAACATCGGCCCGAGCGGAGGAAAAGGCTTCTCGGCGCCGCTTGACCATCTGGAAGGCTGGACGCCGAAGAAGTAGCAGACTCAGCATATCCGGATGAGGTGGGTGTCGATGAAGCCGTATTGCGCTCCTGCCGTGCTCGGCCATCAGTCGGTCGAGTTCGGCACGGTCAACATCAGCAATAATTTTTTCTACAAATGGTGCAAAAGCCAGAACTTCGCGCCGTTCATCTGCCGGCTGTTCTACGGGCCGGGCGGACCGGGAGGCCCATGCGGCTGCGGAACGAAGCCGCTCGGCTACCTGGACCGCTACGACGGCGCCAAGTAGGCGCCGTCGCAGGCGGACGAGCGTGGAGGCGTGCGGAGCGAGGTCGAAGCGTGCAAGCCCGCTGCAAGGCGTGCGGAGCGAGGTCGAAGCGTGCAGGCTCGCCGCAAGGCGGGCGGAGCGAGGTCGAAGCGTGCGGGATGGCGGGAAGCTGCCGCCGAGCAAGCGCAGGCAGACTCGAAGAGGGGAACGGGCCTATGGCCGTTCCCCTCTCTCGGGTCGGCGTTGCGGCGAATTGTCACATATGGGGTGATACAATATGTATCTTTATCGAGCAAAAGTAGGCGGACATCGCATCCGGTTCGAAGTGCAGACCGAGCATCTGAAGGAGTGGATCGCCGCGAGGTTCCCGGAGGACCGGGACGAGCTGGCGGCGCTGCCGGTCGGGAGCGGCGAGGCGGCGGTCGAGGCTGCAGGTGCAGCGAGCGAGAGCGAAGTGGTGGCGGGCATGGCATCGAAGGAAGCGGCAGCGGCCCAGGCGGTGCTGTACATAACGGATTTTTACGGCTCGATGTATGACGAAGGTCCGGTCGAGATCGAAGCGGAAGGCGACACGGTCGTGTACTCGCGCAAGGATTACCGGATGGAGACGTCGGCGGACTATTCGAGCGTGAGGCTGCAGGTATTCGACGACCTGGCTCTGAAGCATGCGCTCATCAACTGGTACAGCGCATGGCTGATCCATCGCCGCGAGGGGCTGCTCGTGCATAGCTCCTGCGTCGTGGACGGGGGCAAGGCGTGGATGTTCGTCGGGCATAGCGGAGCGGGCAAATCGACGGCGGCCGAGCTGTCGGCGCCGCGGCCGATTCTGTCGGACGAGGCGACGCTGCTGCTGCTGGATGCGGACGGCGGCGTGACGATCCACGATTCGCCGCTGCGCAGCGAGAACGAAGAGCGCGGCGAGGCGGATGCCTGCCCGCTCGGCGGCATTCATTTTCTCGTGCAGGCGGAGGAAGTGCGGCGAGAGCCGGTGGGCAAGGTCGAGGCGCTGATCGGCCTCATGGACAAGGTGTTCTATTGGAAGCACAGCAAGCCGGAGACGGCCAAGATGATCGCGGTCTGCCGCGAGGTCGTGCAGCGCGTGCCGGCGTATGAGCTGCATTTTCAAAAAAACGATTCATTCTGGGAGGTCATCTCATGACAGTGCTGGCAAATCAGCTCCTGAAGCGGCAGGAATCGATCGAAACGGCGGAGCTCGACGGCGAATGGGTGCTGCTCGATCTGGAAAGCCACTCGATCACGAAGGTGAACGAGATGGGCGGCTACATATGGGAGCTGCTCGAGGCATGCCCGACCATCTCGCAGCTGACGGAGCGCGTCGCCTCGGAGTATGCGGCAGATCCGCTGCAGGTGCAGGCCGACGTGGAGGCGTATGTAGCGGAGCTGATCCGCGTAGGGCTGATCGTGCATGAATAGTCCGGCGGGCAACCTGGCCCCCATGGTGGCCGCCTTGATTCAAAAGCGCGGCGCCATGGAGCTGACCTCCTTCGGCATGAGCATGTATCCCTTAATCCGGGAAGGCGACGCAAGCCGCTTCGTGCGCGTCCGCGCGCGGGACCTGGAGGTAGGGGATGTATGCTTGTTCGTAAGCGGCAGCGGCATCCTGACCGGGCATCGCCTGGTCGAGATCCGCGGCGAGGGCGCCGGCCGTCAGTACGTGTTCCGCGGGGACACGAGTTATGTCGCCGACGACCCGGTCGGCCCCGAGGCGATCCTCGGCCTCTGGACCGGCGTCCGCCGAGCTCGGCGCGGCGGAGGAGCGGGCGTGGCGAGGATCGCGGCAGCTGGGGCTGGCGCGGCGAAGGAGGCGGCGGCCGATGCCGCTGGCGCAAGGGCCGCGGAGGGAGCGGGAGCTGCGGTTGGGGCTGGTACGGCGAGATCCGCAGAGTCGGAGGCCGATGCGGATGACGCAAGGGCCGCGAAGGGAGCGGTAGCCGCGGTTGGGGCTGGTGCGGCGAGATCCGCGGAATCGGAGGCCTATGCGGATGGCGCAAGGGCCGCGAAGGGAGCGGTAGCCGCGGTTGGGGCGGCAGGAGCGGCGCCATCAGGCACGGGCAGCCGTGCCGCTGAATTCGGCGGCAAGTGGATCACGCCGAAGCATTGGCAGGCGCGGCTGCTGCGCTGGCTCGTGCTGCACTATCCGTTGACGCGCAAATTTACGCGCAAGCTCGGCACCTGGAGCATGTCCCGCAAGCCGATGTACCGCGCGGCTTCGCGTTGACGAAGACAGCGCGCCGATGCGCGGACGGGACGAGCGAATAGGCTCGAACGAGAGTCCAAGCGCCCAAGTTGCTCGGAAGACCCGGGTTAGTCTGCTCGAACAGATGCCCCAGCGTCGGAGTTGCGCGGAGAAACCGAGTAACTTGGCTCGAACAGGAGCCCCAGCGTCGGAGTTACGCGGAGAAACCGAGTAACTCGGCTCGAACAGGGGCCTCAGCGCCGGAGTTGCGCGGAAAACCCGAGTAACTCGGCTCGAACAGATGCGGCAGCGACGGAGTTGCGCGGAGAAACCGAGTAACTCGGCTCGAACAGGAGCCTCAGTGTCGGAGTTGCGCGGAGAAACCGAGTAACTCGGCACGAACAGATGCCCCAGCGTCGGAGTTACTCGGAAAACCCGAGTAACTCGGCTCGAACAGATGCGCCAGCGTCGGAGTTGCGCGGAGAAACCGAGTAACTCGGCTCGAATAGGGGCGTCCCAGGAGGCATTAAGTCGAAGAAATCGAGTTAGTAGGGTTCGAGTTGGGCATCCAGCAGGTATTAACTCGAAAAAATCGAGCTAATGTGCTCTAACGCGGGCTCCCGAAGGGCATTAAGTCGAAAAAATCGGGTTGCAGGAGCCCGGAGGAGCGAGTCACAGGTCAAGTCCATAATTGTGTGTAAAAACACTTCTCGGTAGAAAATGGAATCGGGTTTAAAGGCTGTCCGTCGCTTCCGTCATGGTGGTGCTGGTTTCCTGCTCCTCCGAGCCGGCGCCCTGAGTGGCTTTCTGCTTCTTCCACGCCTTGAAGTCCGTCATGTCCATGTACGGCTTCTTCGTCATCCAGTACTCGTTCTCTTCCATGAGCATGGCTCCGATGAGACGGATGACGGAAGCGCGATTGGGAAAGATGCGGATGACCGTCTCGCGCCTGCGGATCTCCCCGTTCAGGCGCTCCATGCCGTTGGAGGTGCGCAGCCGCACGCGGTAGGCCTCCGGGAAGGCCAGCACCGCGACGGCGTCCTCGAACCCGTCCTCCAGTATTTTCATCGCTTTGGGTGCTGTCTCGGCATACGCCTCAAGCGTCTGTTCGAGATAGGAACGAGCCGTCTTCATGTCGGGCGCATCGAAGATCGATCGGACGCGACTCTTGATTTCGCTTTGGAGCGCTTTGGGCGCTGCGTTCAGCACGTTCTTGATGAAGTGCGTCTGGCACCGCTGCCACGAGACCCCTTGAAACTCCTTCTCGATGGCCTTGACCAGCCCGCCATGGTAGTCGCTCGTGACGAGCTCTACGCCGTGCAGGCCGCGCTCTTTCAGCCAGCGGAAGTAGGCGCCCCAGCTCTCCTCCGACTCGGTGTCGTCGACGCGCAGGCCCAGAATCTCACGCCGGCCTTGCTCGTTCACGCCGTAGCCCACCAGAACGCCTCGAGAACAGATACGGCCTTCTTCACGCACCTTCACGTAGATCGCATCGATGGTGATGAAGGGGAAGGCGTGGTCGGCCAGAGAGCGGTTGTTCCAGTCGTGGACAGCCGGGTCCAGCTGCTTGCACAGGTGGCTGACCGTTGACTTGGAGAACTCGGTTCCGCACAGCTCCTCGGTGATTTTAGTCACCTTGCGCGTCGACACGCCGTTGATGACCATTTCCATGAGCGAGAGCACCAGCGCTTGCTCGCTGCGCTGATACCGGGCGAAAAGCTCGGTAGAAAAGGAGCCGTCCCGAAACCGGGGGACGCGCAAGGTGACGCTGCCAGCGCGGGTAATGACGTCGCGCTCGTAGCTGCCGTTGCGATAGCCCTTGCGCTCGCTGGTGCGCTCGTACGTCTGCGCCGCCAGCTGATCCGTCGCCTGGGCTGTCAGCACCTGATTCAGCACCGTCTCCAGCAAGCGGGCCACTCCCGCGTCCCGATCGGTTCCGATAAACAGCTGGTGCAAAATGTCTTGATCTACGGTAATCTGGTATTGAGTCATGTGTAGGCACTCTCCTTGGAATGTTGGTCTCGACAACTTCCATTCTAACCGAGAGTCCTACCATGGCTTTTCTTTTTATGGTCAGGAGCATTTTACACAATTATATGGACTTAACTCGAGTCACAGGCTGTAACCCGAAAAAATCGGGTTGCAGGAGTGCGGAGGAGCGAATCGGGGGCTGCAACCCGAAAATGTCGGGTTGCAGGAGCCCGGAGGATCGAGTCAGAGGCTGCAACCCGAAAATGTCGGGTTACAGGAGCCCGGAGGAGCGAATCGGAGGCTGTAACCCGAAAAAATCGGGTTGCAGGAGCCCGGAGGCGCGAATCGGGGGCTGCAACCCGAAAATGTCGGGTTGCAGGTCTGAACGCGAGGTATCGTGGCATCAGCGAGGCGATAGCGGAGGAATGCTAGCCGCTGGGCAGAGCAAGGAGCAAGCGAAGTAGCGTGGCGGTGATGAGAGGGGGCGTGCAGTGCCAGCGGAGCGACGGTCTGACTAGCAAGCAACGCTAACACGCAGCGCTAGCACCAACACTAGCGACTTAGGACAGCAAGGAGGCGGAGGGCATGGCGTACGGCAAGGCAGGCAGAGCCGGCGGCAGACGGAAGGCGGTCGAGCCGACGGATGGTGAGCGAACGGGAGGCGATGGAGCGGCTGCGGCGCTGAGGCAGCGGCTGGCCGATGGCTGGCTGCGGCTTGGCGCGGACATCAACGAAGCGCGGCAGTTCCAGCGCTATGAGCTCGTGTTCACCGACCGCGAAGCGGCGGTGATCGACGAGCAGGGCCGTCTGCAGCGGCGCTTCCCGAAAGGCACGATCGACGAGATCGAGCTGCGGGAAGGCGTCGCAGGAGGCGCGCTCGTCCTGCTGACACGCGACGGCATGCGCGAGGGGGCGCGCTTCACGCTTCCGCATCTGGAAGCGTACCGCATCGCCATGCCGCGCATCGCCGCATGGCTCGAGGAGCCGCTCCCGGTTCCCGGGGGAGCGGCTCCGCAGCCTCCCGCGCCGGGCAGCGACGCTGCCGGCGCGAGCCCCTCCGCGCCCTCCGGGCGCGAGCCCCACGCCGCGCCGCAAGCCGGCGCGCCCCAAAAGCTCCCGCCGCGCGTGCGCAGAGGCGCGGCGCAAGCCGCCGCCCCGCGCGGCGCAGCCGTCTCGGCCGAGCCGCAGGGCGCGGCCGAGCCCTCCCGCGCTTGCCGCGTCTGCGGCAAGCGCCTTTGGCACCGGCGCACCAAGTGCCTCCGCTGCAGCAACAAATACCTCATGGTCCGCCGCATCCTGGCGTACGCTCAGCCGCATCGCCGGCTGATGATCGCCAGCGGCGTCCTGCTGCTCTTCAGCATCGCCTTCGAGCTCATCCCGACCTATCTGATGAAGCTGCTCATCGACAACTTCACCGAAGGCGGCAGCCGCAGCGCGCTGCTCTGGCTCATCGTCGCCATGGCGGCCGTGCATCTGATCGGCACGGGCGTCTCGATGGCCCGCAGCTTCATCGGCCTGCGCTTCGGCGGCAGGCTGATGGGCGACATCCGCAAGCATGCGTTCGACGCGATCCTGAAGCTGTCGATGAGCTATTTCGACCGCAGGCAGGTGTCGCAGTTCATCAGCCGCGTGCAGAACGACACGGAGGAGCTCAAGCAGTTCCTCACCGAAGGCTTCATCCAGTTCCTCTCGCAGGTGCTGCTCGCGGTCGGCGTGCTCGGCCTGCTGTTCTACCTCAACGCGCCGCTGACGTGGATGATCCTCATTCCGGTGCCGTTCCTGGCGCTCGGCTTCCTCTGGATCTGGCCGCGCATCCGCATCCTGTGGTACTCGCAGTGGATGAGCGTCATGAACGTCAACAACGTCATCGGCGAGTCGCTGCAGGGCATCCGCGTCATCAAGGCGTTCGCCCAGGAGCGGCGTGAAAAGCAGCGCTTCGCGCAGGCGAACGATACGCTCGTGAAGCGCATGATCTCGATGGGCAACCTGTGGATGAGCGTCTCGCCGCTGTTCTCGCTCGTCATCGCGGCGTTCGGCCTGCTCGTCTGGTACGCCGGCGGCAAGTCGGTGCTCGGCGGCGGCATGACGCTCGGATCGCTGACCGCCTATGCGTCGTATCTGGTCATGTTCTTCGGTCCGCTGCAGGCGTTCGGCGCCTCGCTCAACATGATCAACCGGGTGATGGGCTCGGCCGAGCGCATCTTCGAGCTGATGGATGCGAAGAGCGACACGCCGGACCGCCCGGATGCGGTGCAGCTCGAGAGCGCGCAGGGCGAGATCCGCTTCGAAGGCGTCCGCTACGGCTACGACAAGAGCCGCGCCGTGCTGAAGGACCTGAACCTGACGATCCGCCCCGGCGAGATGATCGGCCTCGTCGGTCCGAGCGGCGCCGGCAAGTCGACGCTCATCAATCTCGTCTGCCGGTTCTACGACCCGGATGCCGGCAGCATCCGCCTGGACGGCATCGACCTGCGGGACATCGCCCAGGAAAGCCTGCGCGCGCGCATCGGCGTCGTGCTGCAGGAGACGTTCCTGTTCGACGGTACGATCGCCCAGAACATCGCCTACGGCAGAAAGGACGCGTCGCCCGAGAGCATCATCGAAGCGGCGCGCACGGCGGGGGCGCACGGCTTCATCTGCGGCTTGCCGGAAGGCTACGAGACGCAGGTCGGGGAGCGCGGACACCGCCTCTCCGGCGGCGAAAAGCAGCGGATCGCAATCGCCCGCGCCGTGCTGCTCGATCCCGAGATCCTCATCCTCGACGAGGCGACCGCCTCGGTCGATACGGAGACGGAGCGCGCCATCCAGGAGGCTCTGGCCCGCCTGGTCAAAGGACGCACGACGATCGCCATCGCCCACCGGCTCTCGACGCTGCGCGGCGCCGACCGGCTGATCGTGCTGGAGCAGGGCCGCATCGCCGAGACCGGCACGCATGACGAGCTGTACCGCAGCAAGGGCACGTACTGGCGGCTCGTCGAGTCGCAGAAGCAGATGACCGAATCGGAGGTGGGATGATGAACGGCAACCTGGTGTTCATGAACCGCTCGAAGCCTTGCGAGGTGATGCTGTACCACAGCCGCGAAGGCTATCTCAAGGCCGTGCTCGGCGGCGAGCCGATGGGCCGCGTCAAGCTCGTGCGCTGCTTTCCGTACTCGCTGCCGGATCGGCTCATCTCGGTGCGCACCGCCGATACGGGCAAGGAGCTGCTGCTGCTGCCGAGCCTGGATCAGCTCGAGGAGGAGAGCCGCATCGCGGCCGTCATGGAGCTCGAGCGGGAGTATACGATTCCGCGCATCGAGCGCATCGTCTCCATCCGCAAGAAGGGGCCGGAGTGGATCTGGTCGGTCGAGACCGACTACGGTCCGAGCATGCTGCATATGAGCATCCTGCACGAAGGCATCCACAGCCTGGCGGACGGGCGCTGGATCGTGACCGACGACGATGGACGGCGGTTCGAGCTGTCCAACCTCGACCGCATGGACCAGCGAAGCCGGGATCAGTGGGAAAAGATCGGCTGACTGGCGTCAAGGCCGACATCGGCGGTTCGATACGCGGCGGCAGCGAAATCCGGCTTTCAAGCGAAAGCCGGATTTTTTTAAAATATCGCTAAATAAAGAAGGAATTCTTCTTCTTTGGTCGAAAATGTAAGCGGATACATAACGATCCAGCGAATTTCGACAACTTTCTGCGGAATCGGGTCCTCTACTGTCTTGACGAATGAAGAGAATTGCAATAAATTAAAGAGGTGTTGATACAGATCGTAACAACCAAAACGCTCGAGGGGGCTCATGCTGCTCTCGCTTCCATACCGCGGCTTGCTTGCAGAGGAGCAGAACGACAACCCAAAGGGGGATTCATGATGAGATTCAACGATCAATTCCATTGCCTCAGCTGCGACCGTCAGCTTCCGGGCGCCGAGGCGTCGGTGCTGTTCCGGACGGGCTTTTATCGCGTCGACTACCGGCTCGGCTGCTGCAAAGCCTGCGAGGATCAGGCAGAGGGAGGCGCTGCGGCCGACCGGGACGGACAAGCCCCTGGAGCTCGCGACATCGCGCATTCGCGCTTCGCCCACTATTCGATCTCGGCTTGACGGTTGCCGGATGAATAAACGAAATCGGGATACGTTTCGTATCTGGTAAGCTCGGGTAAGGAGAAGGGGGCAAGACCATTCCAGTCTGAGGAGTGATAAGATGGACATGAAAGCGAACTGGAAGATGTTCCATTGTCTATGCTGCGGGCAGCTGCTTCGCCTCGAAGCGGCGGACAAGCTGTTCCAGACCGGATTCTATCAGGCGTCCTATCCGCTTGGCAGCTGCACGTCCTGCCGCGATGCGAAGCAAGCTTCCAGCTCCGGCCTATCGACTTCCCCTGGGGAATCCGGATCTGACCCGGGACCAAGCTCATCTCCGTCCAGCCTGCTGTACGGCTGCTCGATCCTAAGCGCCTGAGCGAGCTGGAACAACGACACACTTGCGAATCGCTTCAGGCATTCCGGCCTAGGACATGGGCGGGATGCTTTTTTTTGTCGGAAAAGACGGCCGAGGAGACTAGATTCTGCTTCAGAGCCGCGATCCGCACGGCGAGAAGCAGGAAGGAGCGGAGGATCCTTTCCTTCTTAACCGGGAAGGATCTGTTCTGAAACAGCCTTCGCCAAAAAAGGCTCGCTGCCGCGGATGCAGGCGCGGTTTCCAACCAGAGCGCGGATAGGCTATAATAGGCTGGATATGGATGGAAACGGAGGGAGGTCAACCATGCTGAGCCAGCCTATCGTACAATTGAAGCAAGTGACGAAGCGGATCGGCGGCAAGACGATCATCGACAATCTGTCGCTCGAGCTTCCGCAAGGCGAAGTATTTGGATTTCTCGGTCCGAACGGTTCGGGCAAGACGACGACGATCCGCATGATGGTCGGCCTGATGCGCATGTCGGAGGGAGACATCATGATCGGCGGCTCCAGCATCCGCACCGACTACGAAAAGGCGATCCGCCATGTCGGAGCGATCGTGGAGAATCCGGAGATGTACAAATATCTGACCGGCTACCAGAACCTGCTGCACTATGCGCGCATGGTGCCGGGCATCAGCCGCAACCGCATCGACGAGGTCATCCGCCTCGCCGGCCTGGACAAGCGCATCGAGGACAAGGTCAAGACCTACTCGCTCGGGATGAGGCAGCGGCTCGGCGTCGCTCAGGCGCTGCTGCACAAGCCTTCGCTGCTCATTCTGGACGAGCCGACAAACGGGCTCGATCCCGCGGGCATCCGCGAACTGCGCGATTACTTGCGCCGGCTGGCGGCGGAGGAGGGAACGACCGTGTTCGTCTCCAGCCATCTCCTGTCGGAGATGGAGCTGATGTGCGATCAGGCGGCGATCATCCAGGCGGGACGGCTGATCGACGTCCGCCGCCTGCGCGGCGGCGAGGAGGCCGATGCGGCCGGCATCCGCATGCCGGTGCAGATGCTGTTCGAGGTCGACCGTCCGGACGAGGCGGCCGCGCTGATCCGGGACGCCATCCGGACGGCGGACGGAGTGCCGGCGCAGGTGCAGGTGCGGAGCGAGGCGGGGGCGATCCTGCTGGACGCCCGCCGCGCCGACGTCGCCGAGATCAACGCGCTGCTCGTGCGCGGCGGCATCCTTGTGTACGGCATCCGCTCCGCCGGCAAGACGCTGGAAGAGCAATTCCTGGAAGTGACGGGAGGGGAATCGGTTGTTTGATTTTGCAGCTCTCGTCGCGAACGAGAACATGAAGATCTACCGGCGCCCGCGGGCATGGATCATGCTCGGACTGCTGGCGCTGCTGGCGGCGGCGATCGCGCTCATCGCCTCGGCTTCCTCCAGCTCTCCGCTGGAGATGTGGTCGATGACGAGCGTCATGCTCATGCTGCTCGTGCCGCTGGCCAACATTTTCAGCGTCATCATCGCCGCCGACAGCGTCGCCGGCGAATTCACCGGCGGCACGATCAAGCTGCTGCTGATCCGGCCGTGGACGCGCTCCAAGGTGCTTCTCTCCAAGTACGTCTCGGTGCTGATCTTCGTGATGTTCACGCTGCTGGTCGTCTATCTGTCCGTGCTGCTGATCAACTCGGCGGTGTTCGGCTACGAGCGGGGCGTCTCGGCTGAAAAGGCGTTCGGCGTCCTCGACCCGGGCCTGTCGGCATGGTCGTACTATCATCAGTACTTCCTGCTCGAGCTGATCTCCGCGGCCGTAGGCGTCACGCTCGCCTTCATGATCTCGGCGGTATTCCGCAGCAGCGCGTTGTCGATCGGGCTGTCGCTGTTCCTGCTGCTCATGGGCGCGACGCTGTCGCAGCTGCTGCGGCTCGTGGACAAGCCGTGGGTGGACTACGTGCTGTTCCAGCACCTCAACCTGACGCGCTACATCGGCAGCGGCGGCGCGAGCGGAGAGCTCCATTCCGGCTCTCCGATGACGATCGGCTTCTCGCTGGCCGTGCTCGCCGGCTACTACCTCGTCTTCATGGCGCTGTCCTGGTTCGTATTCACGAAGCGGGACGTCGCGGCCTAAGCGGCGACGGAGCCGCTTAGGCTCCGCGCAGGGCCCTGCTCCCAAGCGCTGTGCATACACGACGATGCGCAGAGGGATGTAAAGTGCGCCCAGACGGCGTGTGCAGGCTGCTGCGAACGCAAGCGGCTGTGCATGGCTGGCGCATCTGTGAGGTCGCGCCGGCGGCTGACCGCCAGGCGTGGATGCACGCTCACGCTGGCGAGCTTGAACTTAGCACACAGCCCCACGCTCGATTTCGAGCGTGGGGCTTTTTTCGTTCGCTTGCGGTGCGCTAACGATACTGCAGGACGCTATTCGTCCTGAAAAGTGGCGATTGAAATCGTAACGATACTGAGGAACGCTATTGGGTGCTGAAACCATGTTTTTTCGCCGTCGGAGGCTCAATAGCGCTTGTGAGTATCGTTAGAAAATGCAGAGCGTCGTTTGGAGCGGAATAGCGTCGCTGAGTATCGTTAGCTCGGTGGCTCGGTGCGAGTAGGAGCGGCCGTTCGTTGCAAGCGGCAGGGGCGGAAGGAGCGACAACGGTGATTAAGTCGGTGTAAGCTACAGGGGCGGGGCGATCCAGTCGGTGCAGGCGGCAGGGGCGGGGCGATCCAGTCGGTGCAAGCGGGAGGGGCGGAAGGAGCGGCGACGGCGATCTAATCGTGTCCTTCGACAAGCCGAAGGATCGGCCCATCACGCGCATACGGTCTCCCGACCGACGCGCCTGCTCGTTCTGACCCGCTCGCACGCCAAGCGGCACGGTCCGCAGCCTCCTACAGCAGCGGAGAAAGCATATGCGCCACGACCTCCGCCGCTTTTTGCATCCGCGGGCGCTTCTCGAACTCATGCAGGGTCAGCTCGTAGCAGTCTCCAAGATCCGCCATGAAGTCCTCTTCCAGCCGCGAGATCGCCTTGGCGCTGTATACATGGGCGTTGATCTCGAAGTTGCTGAAAAAGCTCCTCATGTCCATGTTCGCCGTGCCTACCGAGGCTAGCAGCCGGTCGACGATCATGACCTTGGCGTGGATGAAGCCCTTGCGGTAGCGGTAGATGCGCACGCCCGCCATGAGCAGGTCCTCGACATAGGAGAGCGAGGAGTAGAGGACCAGCTTGGAGTCCGATCCATGCGGCAGGATGATGCGCACGTCCACGCCGCTCAGCGCCGCCGTCCGCAGGCTCATGAGCACGCTCGGGTCTGGGATGAAGTAAGGCGTCGCGATGTACACCTTTTCCTTGGCCGCGCTGATGGCGGAAAAGACTCCTTCCAGGATGGCGTCGGAGCTCGTATCCGGCCCGCTGGCGACGATCTGCACCTGCTCTTCGCCGATGCAGCCGTGCTCCGGCAAGTACTCCGGCTTTTCCAGCCGCTCCCGCGCGGTAAACCACCAATCCCTCATGAAGACGAGCTGTAAATAATAGACGGAGTCCCCGGTCAGCTTGATATGCGTATCGCGCCAGAAGCCGAGCTTGGGGTCCTTGCCGAGATATTCGTCCCCGATATTGATGCCGCCGACGAACCCGGCCGTGCCGTCCACGACGACGATCTTGCGATGGTTGCGGAAGTTGACGCGCTTGTCGAAAA
Organism: Paenibacillus pasadenensis; assembly: GCF_002864175.1. Taxonomy (NCBI): domain Bacteria; kingdom Bacillati; phylum Bacillota; class Bacilli; order Caryophanales; family Paenibacillaceae; genus Paenibacillus; species Paenibacillus pasadenensis. Next base: position 1,500,116 of record NZ_NFEZ01000004.1, read on the forward strand.
AGGCGATCCGCGGCGTGAGGAAGCATTGCACGCAGACGCCGGCTTCCTCCAGCTCCTTGACGAACCAGCTCTTGAGCTCCAGGCTGCCGATCCCGTCGTAGATGATGCGGATCTCGACGCCTTGCTTCGCTTTGCGGAGCAGCGCCTCCTTGAAGCGGCAGCCGATCTCGTCGTCGCGCAGCGTGTAGTAGTCGAGGTGGATGTGATGCTTCGCCCCCTCGAGAGCGTCCAGGATGGAGGCGTAGGTCGCTTCGGCATTCGTCAGCACCTCCGTCTCGTTGCATCCGGTGATCGGGAGCATCGAGAAGCTGCCGAGCAGGTTGAATAGCCGCTCCTCATGCGCGAAGTCAGGCGCTTCCATATCCTGCGCGCGGTGGACGAGCGCGCTCTGGCGCAGCGCCTTCAGCTGCACTTCGCGGGCGATGACGCCGCGGCGGCGGACGGTGCGGCGGTTCTGGAACTCTTTCGCGATAAAGTAGTACATGACGAAGCCGATGACCGGCAGCACGAACAGGATAAGCAGCCAGGCGACGGTCTTGCTCGGCTGGCGGTATTCCAGGATGAGGATGGTCATGATTTGAAAGAGGAAGACCAAGAGCGCGATCAGCAGCCAGAACATGGGGCACCTTCTTATAGGAGATGAAATAGGATCTTCTCTATAAGTATCAACGATGGACGGCGATTTCAAGCAGGAATCGGGGGTGGAGCGATACGCGGGCTTGGGCGGCAGACTCGAACATGAACCGGCCTGCCCTCGACGAGTTCTGTCATGAACGGCCTCCATCGAGAATACATACTACATAGCACGAGCCTACACTGCGGGAGGGGATGGAGCATGTTCAAGGAAAACAAGCGCTTGATGGCGGCCGACACGCTGATCGGGCAAGGCACGCGCGCAGAGGGCACGCTGTCCTGCCAGGCCAGTTTGCGCATCGAAGGGGAATACCGGGGCGACATCGAGTGCAAGGAGGATGTCATCGTCGGCGAAAGCGGAGTGGTCCGCTCCAACATATCCGCGCGCGACTTGACCATCTCCGGCAAGGTGTACGGCGATGTCGTGACGACCGGCAGGCTCACGATCCTGAGCAGCGGGCAGCTTCATGGCAGCGCGACGACGGCGTCGCTGCTCGTGCAGGACGGCGGCGTCCTCAGCGGCAGCTGCCGCATGGAGGCTCCGCGTCTGCAAGAAGCCGCGCAGCCTGCGCCGGCTCCTGCTCCGCAGGCAGCCCGCCAGGTCCAGAGCGGCGAGCCGGCTCCGCCGCGCGAGCTGCGCGAGGGCGTCGTGAAGGAGCGCCGCCAGGCGGGCTGAGCGGCGCGGCAAGCGGCGAAGGGTCCGGACACCGTCATGCGGCGGATGGCGCGAGCCTGCTGGCGAGCGTGGAAGGGGTCCGGACTGCCGTCGTGCGGCGCACGGAGGGTGCAGCTTGTTCTACAGGTTGGTAGAAAATCTTCTTGCCTATTACATCGTTTTGGGCTATTCTTTGAAAAAACGCCAAGCGATGAAGCTTGTGCGCGCAATCAATGGCCTGGACGAAGCACGTCCTGTTGCTTGACCGGATCGAATCCCGATTCGTTTCCTTTCGCTCGCGAAAGGAGGCGGATCGACGACTCCATTCCGTCACGCGGCAGGGCGTTTTTTTATGGGCGATAGGGAGGCGAAAGGAATCAAGGCAAAGGAAGAACATGAATTCGAGGAGGCGCATGCGGTATGGCTGAACGGCCACCTTCGCAAGCGCAAAGGCGAACGGAGAGATCGGCTGAAACGAGGTCACGGACATGGGGAGAAGCTGTTTCTAAAGAAAGTATGGTGGCCGATGTTCGGTTCGCTCGACGAATTGCACCCTGAGTATGAAGTGAGTGACTGGCGTGGCGCGAGATGCTACCTGGACTTCGCATGGCTGAGAGGCGATCTGCGCTTCAACCTCGACGTGAAAGGATACGGCCCCCATGTGGAGCAGACGGATCGAACGAAGTATGAGCGCGAGCTTCTGCGAGAAATTCAGCTTCAAACTTATTCTTTCCGAAATGTTGCGATTCCCTACGACACGGTTGCCAGAGATCCGCAGCTGCTTCAGCAGATGATCAGGCAGCTGCTTCAATCCCTTGAGCGAAAGCCTTCCGAGACTTCCCTCAATCTGTCAACGACAGAGCTGGCTATATTGCAATTTGCTCAGACCCAACTCAAGGACGTCTCTCCAAGCCAAGTGGCAAAGGCAATTGGAATTCATCCCAGCACAGCTCGGCATTATATGAAAAAGTTAGTGGAGAAGGGAAGGTTGATCGCGCTGGGTAAATCGACTTGTGTGCGGAGATATCAGTACTTTAGAGATGAGTTTCGTTTCTAGCAGCGTAAGTGCGGGAGTCGCCCTGCCCCGCGCGCCCCAGCCCGCTACGCGCGGAAATACTGTGCGTAGCGGGAGTGCCTCGCACGCCCCAGCCCGCTACGCGCGGAAAAACCGCGCGTAACGGGAGCGCCTCGCGCGCCCTAGCCGTCTACGCGCGGAAATACTGCGCGTAGCGGGAGCGCCTCGCACGCCCTAGCCGTCTATGCGCGGAAATACTGCGCGTAGCGGGAGCGCCTCGCACGCCCTAGCCGTCTATGCGCGGAAAAACTGCGCGTAGCGGGAGCGCCTCGCGCGCCCCAGCCGTCTACGCGCGGAAAAACCGCGCGTAGCGAAAGCGCCCCGCGCGCCCCAGCCCGCTACGCGCGGAAATACCGCGCGTAGCGGGAGCGCCTCGCGCGCCCCAGCCCGCTACGCGCGGAAAAACCGCGCGTAGCGAAAGCGCCCCGCGCGCCCCAGCCCGCTACGCGCGGAAAAACTGCGCGTAGCGAAAGCGACCCGCGCGCCCCAGCCCGCTACGCGCGGAAAAACTGCGCGTAGCGGGAGGGCTGTCCAATGCCGTCACGAGTCTACTCTCCTCACCGCCGCCGAAGAAACTCCAAAATCGGCCGCAGCCGCTGGCGGGGAGCGGCTTCGAGCAGATCGCCCTTCTCCTGCAGCCGCTCCGCGATATTGAGCAGATGAAAGTCGGCGATCTGCGCGCCGGCGCGGATCTCGTCCCAGCCGAGCGGCGTCGACACGGTCGCGCCCGGCTTGGCGCGCGGCGTGTACGGAGCGGCGATCGTCTTGCCTTGATAATGCTGCAAGTAATCGAAGTAGATGCGGTCGCCGCGATGCTTCTTGAGCCGCTCGACGGTGAACAGGTCCGGCCGCTTCTGCGTCATATACTCGCCGACGAATTGCCCGATCGAGCGCAGCTCGTCGAAGGAGAGCCGATCCGCCAACGGCACGATGAGCTGCACGCCGGTCGCTCCGCTCGTCTTGGCCAGCGACTCGATGCCGAGCGCGGCGAGCTGCTCGCCGACGAGCAGGGCCGCCTCCATGATGCGCGGCTCCTCCTCCTGCGATGGATCAAGGTCGATCACCCATTCCAGCGGATGGACCGGATCGTCCGCGAGGTCGAACGAAGCGTGGAATTCCAGGCAGGCCAGATTGCCGAGCCAAAGCAGCGTCGGCAGCTTGTCCAGCACGACGTAGTCGATTCCGCCGCTGACGCGCGTGGCGACGAATTCCGGCCGGGGCTCCGGACAATTTTTTTGGTAAAAAAACTTGTCGTGGATGCCATGCGGATAGCGGATCGTCGTCAGATGCCGGTCGCGGCAGTGGCGGATCAAATAAGGAGAAAGCTGGATCAGCTTCTCCAGGAACGTCAGCTTCGTCACGCCTGCCTCCGGCCAGAGCGGCTTGGACGGATTCGTGATCGAGAGCGCGACCCCCTCGACGGTGATTTCTCCTATTTCCGGCTTGACCGCCATGCTTGCAACTCCTCCTTCCGATCAGCTCGTCGCGCGGCCGAAGCCCGCCAGCTTCGGATGCCGGAGCTGTCCGGCCTCGGTAATCTCCAGTCCCGTGACGGTGCCAGGCAGCGGCGCTTCCAGCCAGACGATCCGCTCGCCCTTAAGGTCCGACGGCAGCGCCGAAAAAGGAAGCGTGCCGTGCTGACGGCTTCCTTCCCGAAAGGCTTCGTCCGGAACGAGCTGCTCCGTCAGCAGCGTCCTCATCTCTCCCGTCAATCCGAGCGATACGCTGCCGAAATACTGCCCTTCCAAGCTCATGACCAGGCTCGCGACCTGCCCTTCCCGGACCTTCAGCCCCACGATATCGACATCGATCCGCAGCGCGGTTTTCGTCTTGAACCAGTCCCGATGCTTCTTGGCCGGACGATAGGGGGCCGTCAGCCGCTTGCTGACGACGCCTTCCCAGCGCTGCTCCTGCACCCATCGCCACAACGCGCGACCGTCGGAATAAAGCTCCGTCACGAGCATGCCGTCCGGCAGCAGAGGGACCAGCTTGAGCAGCCGCTGATGCCTGCTCGCATAGGGCAGCGCCCGCAGGTCGGTTCCCCCGTATGCCAGCAGGTCGAATAGGATAAAGGCGAGGCCGGGAAGCCCGAGCGGCTCGCCGCTGCCATCGGGCCGATCATGCCGAAGCTCCGACTGCGAGGCCGCTCCCTGTCGAGCGCTCCCGGGGCTTTCGGCCCCGTTCCTGGCCTCGTCCGCTGCCATGGCTGCGTCAGCCGCAGCGTTTTCGGCTCCGCCCCGCCAAGGGCGGACGCCGGGATCCGGATGACGCAGGAGCGTCATCGCCGAGCCTGCCGAACGGCCGCGCATCCGCTCGCGCTGCAGCACCCGCTGGAAGCTCGGACGCTCGCCGGTCCAAGCGATCAGCTCGCCGTCGAGCACGCATGGACCGAGCGCCGGGGCGGCGCTTCGCAGCAGCTCGACGAGTTCCGGATAGATGGCGTTTTTGCGCAGTCCGTTGCGAGAAAAAAGCTCGATTCCGCCATCCCCGCCGATCGTGGCGAGCAAGCGGACGCCGTCCCATTTGATCTGATAGCCCCAGTCGGGCCCTTCCGGCAGCTTTGCCGCATGGATCGGCGCCATAGGCTGCATCGCCTCGGCCGCGCCGCCCGCCTGCGCCCCAGCGATAGGCCACGGATCTGCCTCGGCCGCGCCGCCCGCCTGCGCCTCAGCGATAGGCCACGGAACTGCCTCGGCCGTGCCGCCCGCCTGCGCCCCAGCGATCGCGCTCGGATCCGCCTCGGCCGCGCCGGAGCTGCCGGCTCCCGCCATGCCCATCTCGCCTGCCCGCCCGACTTTTCCGCCCGCGCGGCTCGCTCCCATCTAGGAAGCCCCGGCGTCCTTTTTCTTTTTGACGCGAGGCTTCGGCGCTTTTTTCGTCCCGTTGGCGGAGGCGGACTCCGCTGCCGGATCGGTCTTCCCGCCTCCCGCCGCCCCAGCGGTAGCGGCTTTCTTGCGCTTGCCGCCTGCCACGGCGGCAGCTCCCGCTCCCGCATCCGTCACCGGGATCGCGGCCGGCGTCTTGACCGACTCGAGGCTCGCCTGCAGGGCGGCCATGAGGTCGAGCACCCGCCCCGGCTCCTGGCGCGGCGCGACGGTGACGTCCTCGCCCGCGATTTTGCCCTGGATCAGATCCTGCATCGAGCTGCGGTAGTCGTCGGTGTACTTTTCCGGCTCGAACGGCGTCGTCAGCTGATCGATGAGCAGCTTGGCCATCGCCAGCTCCTTGTCGCTCACCTGAACCTGCCCCGGCAGGTTCGGCACCTGCGATACGGCCCGGATCTCGTCCGGGTAAAAGATCGTCTCCATCGCCAGGCAGCCGTCCTCCAGCACGCGGATGGCGGCAAGGCTGCTCTTGGAGCGGATCGAAATCTTGGCGATGCCGATCTTGCCCGACTGCTTCATCGCCTCCATCAGCAGCGAGTAGGCCCCGCCCCCGGCCTGGTCGGGCGACAAATAGTACGTCTTCTGGAAGTAGATCGGATCGATCTCCTCCAAGGCGACGAAATCGAGGATCTGGATCGTCTTGGACTTCTCGCCCGCGGCCGCTTCCAGCTCGTCCTTCGAGAACGTGACGAAACGGCCCTTTTCGTACTCATAGCCCTTGACGATCTCGTCCCACTCGATCTTCCTGTCGCATACCGGACACTCCCGCACATAAGCGATCGGACTGCCGCAGACCGAATGCAGCATGCGCAGCGAGATATCCTTGTCCTCCGTCGCCGAAAACATCTTGACCGGCACATGGACCAGCCCGAAGCTGATCGCGCCTTTCCATACCGTATGCATCGCTGTCCAGTCGACCTCCTGGCGCCGGGGAAGGCCCGGCTCGTAATACGGACAGTGTGCGTTTCGGCGCCGTTTTCCATGCATGGGGGCGTGGGCGTGAGGGCATATTGACGCATAGGGCTGGATGCAGCCTCTGCACGCTCAGCGACAGCAAGGGAGGCGAAAGCGCATGAACGAGGAAGAAATCCGGCGCAAGCTGGAGAAGGAGCTGGACAACCGGCATATGCTGGCGAGCAAGCGCGACGAGCGCAGCCTGGCCGAGCTCGATGCGGAGATGAGCACGGAGCTGGACGGCTCCCTGGAGGATGGAGGCGCGACGTCCGAGACGGATGCCGGCACCGGAAGGACGAACGATCACGGCGGACGCATGGACTATGAGATGGACATCGACCGGATGGTCGGCGAGGGGCTGGGAGGCGGCCAGGTAACGATCCATAACGGACATATCGGCGAATCGACGACCGACACGATGAGGCTGAAGGAAGATATCGGCTTGGACGAGCAGGAAGAGCCCGATCCGACGGAGCGGCTCGGCCGCATCAAGAGCCAGCTGATGGCCGACTAGGCTTTGCCAGGAATCGAAGTCCGTACAGCGAACGAGATGAAGGAGGAAGACCAATGGACGTGAAGCGCGCGATGGAAATCTACAGATCTTCGGATATGTTCGCGGTGCATCTGGGCGGGGATTCGGTCTGGATCGAGAACGTGGATGAGGCGAACGGCATGGCGACCGTGCAGGTCGGCACGACTCCGCAGAAAACGAAAACCGTGTCGGTCGACCGGCTGCATGAGGGAAAGCCGGAGCGAGAGCATTGATCTGACGCGGATGCGGAACGATCGGCCATCCCGAAGAACGGCATGTTCAGGCCGGTCGGCCGGCCCGAACAGGAAAAGCGCCGTCATCCCGGCCCTTGCGGCACCAGGTGCGGCGCTCTTGCTGCTTGCGGCTCGGGCCGACTTGCGTCTGCGGCTTGCGCGGCCAAAGCTTGCGAGTCGAATCGAGTTCATGCTGCCTTGGCGAAGCTCCTTGCTTCGCCGAGGCTTTTTTGCGGTTGCGGGACATGTGCGCATCGCCTCCTCGGTTTGTCTTTCATGCTACCGGATTCGGGTCTAAGAGGCAAAGCCCAAAATAAATATAAAGAAGAGGATTCGGGAGCATCCTGATGGATTCCGGATGAAAACAGGTGAGAAGTCGAGATAACGAGGGATAACTGGCTGTAATCGCAGATAAACCGTTAGAAAACGAGTTTTCTATTCGAAAACGGTCAAAAACGCTTTAATTTAGTAAAAAGAACCTTTATAATTAAAGATATAGACAGGAGAGAGGGAGTGAGGGGTTATGGCTTCGGTTCACGGACAGCACTTGAGGCTGCCTCTGATCGAGGTGGTCAAGAGGACGATCTTTCTGACGATCGGCGCGATTTTAATGGGGGTTGGGCTGGAAATCTTCCTCGTGCCGAACAATATCATCGACGGCGGCATCACCGGCATTTCGATCATGGTTTCCTATTTGACGGATGCTCCGCTCGGACTTTTCCTATTCGTGCTCAACCTGCCTTTCTTGTTCCTCGGCTACAAGCAGATCGGCAAGACGTTCGCGATCTCCACGCTGTACGGCGTAGCGGTCATGTCGATTACGACGTTCCTGCTGCATGACGTCGACCCGCTGACGATCGACGAGTTCCTCGCCTCGATCTTCGGCGGCATGGTGCTGGGCGTCGGCGTCGGCCTCGTCATCCGGTTCGGCGGCTCGCTCGACGGCACCGAGATCGTCGCGATCCTGTTCTCCAAGAAGCTGCCGTTCTCCGTCGGAGAGATCGTCATGTTCGTCAACCTGTTCATCCTGACGAGCGCCGGGTTCGTGTTCTCCTGGGACCGCGCGATGTACTCCTTGATCGCCTACTACATAGCGTACAAGATGATCGATATCGTCATCGAGGGCTTCGACGAGTCCAAGGCGGCCTGGATCATCAGCGACGAGCATCGCCCTATCGGCGAGGCGATCATGAGCCGGCTCGGGCGCGGCGTCACCTACCTCAACGGCGAGGGCGGCTTCACCGGCGGCGACAAGAAGGTCATCTTCGTCGTCATCACCCGGCTGGAGGAGGCCAAGCTCAAGTCGATCGTGACCGACATGGACCCCGCCGCTTTCCTCGCGGTCGGCAACATCCATGACGTCAAGGGCGGGCGGTTCAAAAAACGGGACATCCACTAGCGGATGCCCGGCAAAGGCTTGCGAGCTTCGGCACGGGGACCTGACCGGTCCCGGCCGGAGCTTTTTTCGCGTCCGCCGCTGCGGCGGACGGCGGCGGACGGCAGCGGACGGCGGTTGCGGCATGCGGAGGCGGCCGATATAATGGGAACAAGATTCCGAGTACGGATGCAGCAGACAGAGAGCAGGGTGGAACAGATGACGATGGAAGCGGCGGAAGCGCAGTGGATCGCGTCCAGCGAGGCGGACACGGTACGGCTCGCGGGGTGGCTGGCGGAGCGCGCCGAGCCCGGGACCGTAATCGCGCTCGACGGCGACCTCGGGGCGGGCAAGACGCGCTTCTCGCAGGCGTTCGCGGCGGCGCTCGCGGTGGAGGGCGTGGTCAGCAGCCCGACGTTTACGATTATAAAGGAATATGAAAGCGGCCGGCTGCCGCTCTACCATATGGATGTGTACCGGCTGTCTCCGGAGGAGGCGGACGAGCTCGGCCTGGACGAGTACTGGTACGGCCGCGGCGTGTCGCTCGTCGAATGGGCGAGCCTGATCCCCGAGCTGCTGCCGGAGCGCAAGCTGAGCATCCGCATCGTCCGCGAGGACGGCGAGCGGAGAGGGTTCGCGCTGCGGGGCGAAGGGCTGCCGTATGCGGCATGGGTGCGGGAATGGCTTGCCGCCGCGGAAGCCGGGGGAACGCAGGCGGGCCTCCTGGCCGGGCAAGCGAAGGCCGAAGCCGGGGAGCCGCTCGTGCTGGCGCTCGACACGGCGACGCCGACGCTCGCCGCCGCGCTCATGCGCGGCAGCGAGGCGCTCGGAAGCGTGCAGGAGCCAGCCGCGCGCAACCATTCCGCGCATGCGGTGCCGGCGGTGCAGCGGCTGCTGCGCGAGGCGGGCTTACGCGGAACGGAGCTTGCGGGCATCGCCGCCGGCGTAGGTCCGGGCTCGTATACGGGCGTGCGGATCGCGGCCTCGATCGCCAAGACGCTCGCCTGGACGTGGGGCGTGCCGCTCGTCGGCGTCTCCACGCCGGAGGCGCTGGCCGCCGGCGCCTGGCGCGAGGCGGCCGGGTTGGCGGCTGCGGCTGTCGGCGGCGCTGATGACGGAAGCGGAGAGCCGGCTGCCGGCGCTCGCGACGGAGGTACGCTCGGCTTGGATTCGTCAAGCTTGCTGGCCGACGAGGCCGGCGGCTGGATCGTGCCGCTGCTCGACGCGCGGCGCGGTCAGGCGTATACGGCGCTGTTCGCGGCCGGCGCCGCTCCCGGCTATGCCGAGGGCCAGTGGCTGCCCGCGGATGCGCCGTGGCGGCGGCTGGAGCCGGACGCGCTGCGCCTGATGGACGGCTGGGCCGCGCGGCTGGCGGAGCTGCTGGCCGCGGCGGACAGACGGCCGGCTTATGTGCTTTTTACCGGCGATCTGGACAAGCATGAAGATAGCATCCGCCGGTTCGAAGAGCTGGCCGAGGCTGGCGGAGATGGACCGGCTGTCTGCAGGCAGCCGCATACGATAGACGGGCGAACCGTCGCCTGGCTCGGGGCACGGAGTCTTGCCGGAGGTGAAGCGGTCGATGCGCACGGACTTGTTCCTAACTACACGCAGCTGGCTGAAGCGGAAGCTAAACTACTGGAAAAATCCCGGGAGGAGAAGAACGATGGCCGACTATGACCGCTTGCGCGAGCAGGCGGAGGACGACGGAGGAGACGGACTCGTCTTCCGCTCCATGAGGATGGAGGACATTCCTTCGATCATCGCCATCGAGCATGAAGCGTTCACCTCCCCGTGGACCTCGGATGCGTTCGCGAACGAGCTGACGCACAACCACTTCGCCCGCTACATGGTCATGCAGCTGCATGGCGAGATCATCGGCTACGGCGGCATGTGGATCATCATGGACGAGGCGCATGTGACGAACATCGCGGTGAGCGGCGCGTTCCGCGGGCGCAAGCTGGGCGCGCGGCTGCTGTCGGAGCTGCAGAAGCTCGCGACGTTTTTCGGCGCCACGAGGATGACGCTGGAGGTGCGGGTAAGCAACGAGATCGCCCAGTCGCTGTACCGCAAGTTCGGCTTCGAGCCTTCCGGCATCCGCCCCGGCTACTATTCCGACAACAATGAGGATGCTCTGATCATGTGGGCCGAGCTCGGCCGCGGCGGAGCGGAAGGAAGGGCGCAATCGCAATGAAGACAGAAGCAGGCTTGATCCTCGCGATCGAGACGAGCTGCGACGAGACGTCCGCCGCGGTCATCCGCGGGGGCAAGGAGATTTTGAGCAACATCGTCTCGAGCCAGATCGAGACGCATCGGCTGTTCGGCGGCGTCGTGCCGGAGATCGCCTCCCGCAAGCATGTGGAGGTGATCACGCTCATCATCGAAGAGGCGCTGCAGGAAGCGGGCGTGCGGCCGGACGAGCTGTCGGCCGTCGCCGTCACCCAGGGGCCGGGGCTCGTCGGCGCGCTGCTCGTCGGCATCGTGTCCGGCATGAGCCTGGCGATGGCGCTCGACATCCCGCTCATCGGCACGCATCATATCGCGGGGCATATCTACGCCAACGCGCTCGTGCAGGAGCTGGAGTATCCGTGCCTCGCGCTCGTCGTGTCCGGCGGCCACACGGAGCTCGTGCTGCTCGAGGAGGAAGGCGTGTTCCGGATCATCGGCCGCACGCGCGACGACGCCGTCGGCGAAGCGTACGACAAGGTCGCGCGGGCGCTCCATTATCCGTATCCGGGCGGACCGCATGTAGACCGCACGGCGGCGGAGGCGCAGACGGTCATCGAGCTGCCGCGCTCCTGGCTGGAGCCGGACTCGTACGACTTCAGCTTCAGCGGCCTCAAGTCGGCCGTGCTGGCCGCCATCAACCAGGCGAACATGAAAGGGCTGGAGCTCGACGTGCCGGGACTGGCCCGCGGCTTCCAGGAGTCGGTCATCGACGTCGTCACCGGCAAGGCGATGCGCGCCGCGCGCGAGCATGGCGTGCGCCAGCTGCTGCTGTGCGGCGGCGTGGCGGCCAACCGCGGCTTGCGCGCGCGGCTGACGGAGCTGTGCGAGGCCGAGGGGCTGCCGCTGCTCATTCCGCCGCATTCGCTCTGTACGGACAATGCGGCGATGATCGGCGCCGCCGCTCATCTCAAGTGGAAGCGCGGCCAGTTCGACGAGCTCGACCTGAAGGCCGATCCCGGCCTGTCGCTGGAGGCCTGGTCGGTCAAGCCGGCTGCCGTCGCGGGGGGCTAGGCAGAGCTCCGGCGCGCATAGTTGAATTTCGCTCCATCCAAAAAAACCGCCTCGGGCGGGCAGGAAGCAACGGCTTCCTGCTTGCCTTGAGGCGGTTTTTGCATGGGCATCATCTATGGCTGCGGAATCGGATTGAGGATGGCAGGCGAAGCGGCATCGAAATGAAACCGGGAAGCGAAAGCGGACTCGTGGAGAAGCGGCAGCGGTTCCCTTGGAGGCCGGATTCCTTCCGTTTCGGAAGAATACAATCAAAGGAATCGGGGCTCCACGGAGATCGAAACGAGTTCCCGCTCCGCGAAGCGGATGTCGGTTTCGAGGTCTCGCCCCGTTCCGCGAAGCGAACGCTGCCGGTTTCGAATGCTCGCTCCGCTCCGCTACGAGAAGAACAGGAAGTTCGTCGCGACCGGACGCAGCGTCTTGTCCGAGGGGCGGTTGACGACGCGGCCGTCGAAGACGAGCGTCGACGAGCCGCCGCCGTCGAGGTTGTATCCGTCCACGGCCTTGAACCGGGACAGCAGGATCTGCATCTCGCGCAGCGTGGCGCCGGAGCTTCCCGACTCGTTGTAGCCGTCGGCGACGAGGAACAGCAGCTGGTTATCCTTGTAGCTCGCGACGACGGTGCGCGGAGCGCGGCCCGGACTGAGCTGCCACTTGGCTGGAATCGGCTGGGCGATGCCGTCCTTCATCAGGATCGGCACGAACGAGACGCCGAAGCGCGGCTGTTCCCGGTCGAGCTGCTCGCGCGTCGCGTACTTCCCGCCGATCAGCTTGCCTTGTTCGTTCAAGCCGACGAAAAACAGATCCTTGTACGACGGCTCGAAGCCGTTCACGTACTTCCCGCCCAGCACGGTCGTGCTGAGCGGATAGCGCCGCCCGTTGCCGTCGTCGGCGAAGCCTCCGGCATTGATGCCGACGGCGGCGCCGTAGCGCTTCGCGGCCGCGAGCGTCGTCTCGGCCTTGCCGGGCTTGTCCCCGCCGATGACGAGCTTCATCGCATCCTTGTCCTTGAGCCGGATCTTCAAGGCATAGGCGGTGAAATTCTGAGCCTTGATCGGGAACAGCTGCGCCGTCAGCCGATCCGACTGGATCGTCCGCGACGGGCTGCCGAGCGGCAGCGTGATGCGGCGGTCGTAGATCAGGAGCGGACGGCTGCTCTGCACGGCGGCCGTACTGGCGATCGCGCTCATGCGGCGCGCGGTCTGCGTGTAGAGCTCGGAGCCGCGCTTGATGGCGTCCGCGGTTTGGGCGGCGACGACGGCCGCTTCGTCGAGCGAGCCGCCGATGCGGGCGGCCGGCGCCGGATCCGCTGCCGGCTGCTGCGGGACAACCGCCGGACCGGCAGCGTCAGGCAGCTTCACCTCGACCTGGACCGCGAGCAGCAGCAGCAGCGCGCCGAGAAAAGGCGCGGTCGTCAGCAGCATCCAGCGATTGAGCCGCTGCACGCTCGTCATTTCAGCACGTCCAGATTCTTCTTGAGCTCGTCCAGCTGCTTCTGCACCTGGCTGAGCTGCGTGTACAGCTTGTTGCTGTTGTCGGTCTTGCTGCTGGCGTTGTCGCGGTTGAACGCGAGCAGCTCGTTCAGGCTGTCCACCTTGCCTTGCAGCTCGGCGAGCTGGCTCGCATAGCCGCTCTCAAGCTGCTGGAGGCGGGCGTCGTAGCCCGACTGCATCTCGGCGATCTGACGATCGGTCTGCTGCTGGATCTGGACGGCGAGCTCTTGCTGCAGGCGCTGCGTATAGAACCAGGCGCCGGCGACGCCGGCGGCGATGATGACGATCCAGGCGATCAGAAACGGCCACGGCGAGCGCTTCGAGGCGCGGCGCGGCACCGGAGGGTCGGCAGGGACAGAGGAGACGATGCGGGAATCGGTATTCATCATAACTTTCACCTCTCTTGCGGTGTTGCGGCTTCCGTCAGGGATTCATCGCTGCTGAAAATGGGACGAGCAGAAGGGCGGAATAGTTGCGCCGTCCTATCGGCGGAGCCCCTATTTTACCATACCGTTTCGGAAGATTCATCCAAACGGAGGTCCTATTATCGGCCGTCAGAGCGATTCGCGCTGAATCTGTGAATTGGGTGTGGGTATTGTGGATTCTGTGGATAAAATCCAGAGTCCATCCATGAGGGAAGGCGATCGCCTTAAATCTCCATCATACGTACCGTTTTATCCCCGTCCATCGAGTGAATTGTCCGACGATTATTCACGAGCTGTGGACAAACCTGTTGATAGTCGGGGGAATCCTCTAAAACAACGGCCGGACCACGACGCAAGGGCGCTGACGCAGCTGACCCGCATCGAAGTCATCGCGCGGAAAATGGACGAAGGCCCTCTGCCGGCTGCATGCAGCTGCGGCGGAGAGCCTTCTGATGTTGCGCTTGCCTCGCCCGCAGGGCGGAGTGACAAGCGGCCAAGCGGCTTGAGGCGCCGGATCGGCCTTATGACGACCCACGCTCGAGCAGCGGAGCACATGCGGCTGGCGGAGCGCCATAAGCGCTGCCGGCCGGGCTCGAGCGGGATTATTCCTGCTTCTTTTCCATAACCTACAGATGAAACTCGACCTGCTCGGTGTTGCGATGCCTTCAGGCGCCGGGCAACGTTCCGGCGAAAGGCCATCCAATACAACGGAAGCCCTACCTCTCTTCCGTCCTTGCGGCTCCGAAGACCGCGCCAGTGTGAATCAGAACTTCTAGCAACAGCTGGCAGGCTGATCAAGGGATTCAAGTAACGGCGGAATCGGGGAAAAACATGCGATTCCTGAAAGAAGGGGAATAGGCGGGTAATCAATAACTAACATCATACCACGAAGACCAGGATCTGGTCAAGAGCATGGGTTCAATAAAGGCAAAGCGCCGCAATCTTGAACAGGCTGCGCCTCAGCAAATGTCAGCAGCAGAACGAGGAAAGCCGCAAGCATCCTGAAATGGACGCTTGCGGCTATTGGTGCGCCGTTCCTTGACTCGGCACGCAGTCCCGTCCGTCGACAACGCCTCTCGTCCGTCGGCAACGCCTCTCGTCCGTCGGCAACGCCTCTCGTCCGTCTGTCATCGCCAGCTCGCCAGCCCGGCAGCTCCTCCCATTCGGCGGCCGTCAGCCCATGCCGTCAGGCCAGCAGCTCTTCCCATTCGGCGTAGGCCGCTTCCAGCTTGGCCTTGACCGATGCGAGCTCCTCCTGGATCGACTGGACCTGCACATAGTCCTGGTATACGTCCGGGTCGGCCAGCCGCTCCTCGAGCTCGCCGCTCTCCCCCTCCAGGCGGGCGATGTCCGCCTCGAGCTGCTCCAGCCGCCGCTGGCGCGCGCGCTCGTCGCGCTTCGCCTGCTTGTCCGCCTCGTACGAGCCGGCGCCGACCGGCTTGTCGGCTGCGGCTGCGGCCGCCGAGGCCGCGCTTTGCTTTGCTCCGGCTTCCAGCCGCAGCTCCTCCAGCTCTTTTTTCTTCTCGATCATGTCGTCGTAGTTGCCCAGGTAGTCGATCGTGCCGGTCGGCGTCAGCTCGATCATGCGCTCGGCGATCTTGTTGAGGAAGTAGCGGTCATGGGAAATGAACAGCAGCGTGCCCTCGTAATCGAGCAGCGCCGTCTCCAGCACTTCCTTGCTGTACAGGTCCAGATGGTTGGTCGGCTCGTCGAGGATGAGCACGTTGGCCTGCAGCAGCATCAGCTTGGCGAGCGCGACCCGCGCCTTTTCGCCGCCGCTCAGCGAGCCGACGCGCTTCTTGACGTCGTCGCCGCTGAACAGGAAGTTGCCGAGCACGGTGCGGATGCGCGCTTCCTCGACATGCGGGTAGGCGCTCCATACTTCCTCCAGCACGGTATTCGTCCCGCTCAGCTCGGTCTGCTCCTGATCGTAATAGCCGATCTTGACATGCGTGCCCCAGCGGATCGTGCCGGACAGCGGCCGCTGCTTGCCGATGAGCGCCTTGAGCAGCGTCGACTTGCCGATGCCGTTCGGCCCGACGAGCGCAGCCGTCTCGCCCCGCTCCATGCGCAGCGACACGTCCCGGAACACCGGCTCGGCGCGGTCCTCGTAGCCGACCGACAGCTCGCGCGCGTCGAGCACGTCGCGCCCGGTCGTGCGCTCCACCTCGAAGCGGAAATGCGCGCGCTTCAGGTCGCCCTGGGGACGGTCGAGCCGCTCCATGCGGTCCAGCGCCTTGCGCCGGCTCTGCGCGCGCTTGGTCGTAGAGGCGCGCACGAGGTTGCGGCGCACGAACTCCTCCATGCGGGCGATCTCGTCCTGCTGCTTCTCGAACTGCTTCATCGCCGATTCGAACTCGGCTTCCTTGAGCTCGACGAAGCGGCTGTAGTTGCCGGTATAGCGCTTGGCCTGATGGCGCTCGATCTCGATGATCGTGCCTACGGTCGCGTCGAGGAAGTAGCGGTCATGGGAGACGACGAGGATCGCGCCGGAGTAGCCGCGCAAATAATCCTCGAGCCAGGTCAGCGTCGCGATGTCCAGATGGTTGGTCGGCTCGTCGAGCATGAGCAGATCCGGCGCCTGCAGCAGGATGCGGGCGAGCGCGAGCCGCGTCTTCTGCCCGCCGCTCAGCGAGCGGATTGGGGTGGCGGGATCGGTCTGGCCGAAGCCCATGCCGTGCAGCACGCTCTTGATGCGGGTCTCGATCTCGAAGCCGCCTTGGTCGCGGAACCAGTCGGAGCGGCGCGCGTAGCGCTCGAGCGTGTCCTGGTAGCGCTTGTCGTCCTCGTGCAGCGCCGGATCGGCGATGTCGCGCTCGAGCTGGCGCAGCTCCTGCTCGGCTTCGAGCAGCGGGCCGAACACCGCCCTCATCTCCTCGATGATGCTGCGCTCGGACTGCAGCCCGCTGTTCTGGGCGAGATAGCCGACGCGCGTCTCCTTGGCGCGGTGGATGACGCCGCTGTCGCTGGACATCTGGCCCGCGAGGATCTGCAGCAGCGTCGACTTGCCGGCGCCGTTGACGCCGACAAGCCCGACGCGCTCGCGCTCCTGGATCTGGAACGTGATGCCGGACAATATGGTGGTGATGCCGTAGCTTTTCGTTAGGTCGTTGACTTGCAGCAGCATGGCCGGGCATGTTCCTTTCCGCAGAATGCTTCTATATATAAATGTAGAATACCGCAATCCGCCGCTATAATCGACCCTTATTGGCGAAACAAACCGCTCGGTGGTACACTATAGACAATTATGGCAGGAATGGTGGGTCCGATGATGGAATCCGGATCGGCGAAGTCCGCCGAGACCAAGAGGGAGCTGCGCCGGCGGCTGCTCGCCCTGCGCGACGGCTTGTCCGCGGCGGAGAGGGCGGAGGCTTCGCGCCTCGCCTGCCGCCATGCGGCCGAGTGGATCGAGTCTTCCGGCATCCGCAGCGTCATGGCGTTCGTCTCGTTCCGCTCGGAGCTGGACACGTCGGAGCTGCTGGAGTTCTGCTGGGCTCGCGGCCTGCGGCTGCTGCTGCCTCGCGCCGACATCGGCGCGAAGCGCCTGGCGCTGCATGCGGTGCGCTCGCGCGACGAGCTCGCTCCAGGCGCTTACGGCATCCTCGAGCCCGATCCCGGCCGAGCTGCCGAGGCGCCGGACGAGGCGCCGGAGGCGGTGTTCGTGCCGGGCGCAGGCTTCGACCGCTGCGGCGGCCGGATCGGCTATGGCGGCGGCTACTACGACCGCTTCCGCGCCGAGGCGCGCGATGCGGCGGGCGGGCGCTGGATCGGGCTCGGCTTCGCCGCGCAGCTCGTGCCGCAGGTGCCGATGGAGCCGCATGACGCCGCGCTCGACGGGCTGATCACGGAGCTGGGGCTCGTCTGGACGAACACGCATCCGCCGGAGGGAGGCCGATCATGACAGACCGTTCAACCGCATCGCCGCAGGAGCCGCTCAGCCATTTCAACGGGCAGGGGCGCGCGCGGATGGTCGACGTCTCGGACAAGGAGACGACGGCCCGCGCGGCCGTCGCCCGCACGTCGATCGCGATGGCCGAGGAGACGCTGGCGCGCATCAAGGCGGGCGACATCGCCAAGGGAGACGTGCTCGCGGTCGCCCAGGTGGCCGGCATCATGGCCGCCAAGAATACGTCGGCGTGGATTCCGATGTGCCATCCGCTGCCGCTGAGCGGCGTCGACATCTCGTTCGGCGACAACGGACGGGACGTGCTCACGATCGAGGCGGCCGTCCGCACCAAGGGGCCGACCGGCGTCGAGATGGAGGCGCTGACAGCCGTATCGGCCGCGGCACTCACCGTATACGACATGTGCAAGGCGATGCAAAAAGACATGGTCATCGGACCGACCGAGCTCGTCTCCAAGACGGGCGGCAAAAACGGCGATTACAGCCGGACAGATCGGGCATAGCGACGGGAGGAACGGAAGATGCGATGGAAGGTAGCGATTCTTACGGCGAGCGACAAGGGCTCGCGGGGCGAGCGGGAGGATACGAGCGCGCAGGTCATCCGCGAGCTCGTCGAGGAGGAGCTGGGCGGGAACATCGTCGATTACCGCATCGTGCCGGACGAGCAGGACGAGATCATGGCCGCGCTGATCGAGATGACCGGCTATTACGAGGCCGACCTCGTGCTGACGACGGGCGGCACCGGCCTCGGTCCGCGCGACATCACGCCGGAGGCGACGCTCAAGGTGATCGAGCGCGAGGTGCCGGGCATCTCCGAGACGATGCGCAGCAGCACGATGTCGCGCACCCGGCGCGCCATGCTCTCGCGCGGCGTGAGCGGCATCCGCGGCCGCACCCTCATCATCAATCTTCCCGGCAACCCCAAGGGCGTGCATGAGTGCCTGATGGCGGTCATCGACCAGCTGCCTCATGCGCTCGCCATCGTCTCCGGGCGGGAAGGGGAGCACGGCGCATGAGCATCCGCACGAGGTTGCGCGAGGTTCCCGTCGAGCAGGCGCTCGGCCTGCGGCTCGCGCATGACCTGACGCGCATCGTGCCCGGCTCGTTCAAGGGACGGGCGTTCGTCAAAGGCCATGTCGTGACCGAGGCCGACATCCCGGCGCTGCTCGACATCGGCAAGGCTCATCTCTATGTCATGGAGCTGGCCGAGGGCGAGCTCCATGAGGATGAGGCCGCGCTTCGCATGGCGGAAGCCCATCGCGGGGAACGGATCGAGCTGGGCCGTCCGCATGAAGGCAAGGTAGCGCTCAAGTCTTCGATCCAGGGGCTGGTCAAGATCGATCCGGCGTACGTGAACGAGATCAACGACCTCGGCGACATCGCCCTGGCGACCGTCGTCGGCGACCGCCTCGTGGAGGCGGGCGGCCAGGTGGCCGCGACCCGCGTCATTCCGCTAGTCGTGGAGGAAGCTCTCGTATCCCGCGTCGAGGAGCTGGCGGCGCGGTTCCGCGAGCGGCACGGCCGCGCGCCGATCGAGGTCAAGCCGCTGCGGCCGATGCGCATCGGCCTCATCACGACCGGAGGCGAGGTGTACAGCGGCCGCATCGAGGACCGGTTCGGTCCCGCCGTGCGCGCCAAGCTGGAGCGGCTCGGCTCGTCCGTGTCCGAGCAGGCGCTCGTCCCGGACGACCGGCAGCGGATCGTCGACAAGATCGTTGAGTACAAAGACAAGGAATATGATATGATACTGCTTACAGGCGGCATGTCCGTCGATCCCGACGACCGGACTCCAGGCGCGATCCGCGCCGCCGGCACCGACATCGTCCGCTACGGGACGCCGATGCTGCCCGGCTCGATGCTGCTCATGGGCTATCTCGGCGGGACGCCGGTGCTAGGCTTGCCCGGCTGCGTCATGCATGATCCCCATACTTCGTTCGACGTGCTCCTTCCGCGCCTGCTGGCGGGAGAGGAGATTCGCAGGGAAGACATCACCGCGATGGGATACGGCGGCCTGTACGGCTGCTGACGCCCTCCGCGCATTCAACAGCGGAACGGCCTGCCCGGGCCCGTTCTCAAGGAGGAACCGACAATGGGTGGTATTGGAGCTACTGGATTTCTGCTGCTGGCGGTCATCGCGCTGCTGCTGTTCGGACCGAACAAGCTGCCGGAGCTCGGCCGCGCCTTCGGCCGCACGCTCAAGGAATTCAAGGCCGGCACGCGCGAGCTGATGGCCGAGGACGACGACCAGGCGAAGCGCCCGGCTTCGTCCTCCCGGATCGAAGTATCCGGCAGCGAGGGCGCGCAGCCCGAAGCGAGCCGTGCCGAAGCCCGCCGGCTGCCGGAGTAGCCGGCTCGCATCGGCGCATGACCGCGCGGAAGCCCGAGGCTTCCGCTTTTTCATTGAATCCCTGCCAGGTCGGGACGCTCGCGGCGCGGGCTTGCCGGCATATGGCTGCATAAGGAGGACCTCGTATGGCCAGCCGTCCCCCGGACGGATCCTCGCCGCTGCGCAAGCGGATGAGCGAGGAGGGGCTCATGTCCCTGATGGAGCATCTCGGCGAGCTGCGCAAGCGCCTGTTCGTCGTGGTGCTCGTGCTGATCGCGGGACTCGTGCTCGGCCTTTTTCTCGCCAAGCCGATGTACGGGTATCTCACGACGACCGAGCAGGCCCGCGAGATCGGAGGATTCCATACGTTCTCGCTGTGGGACGGCATCGGCATCTACATGAAGTTCGCCTTCATCATCGCGCTCGTCCCCGTCGTCCCGCTCGCGTTCTACCAGCTGTGGGCGTTCGTCAAGCCGGCGCTGCGCAAGCATGAGCAGACCGCCGCGCTGCGCTACGTGCCGTTCGCGCTGCTCATGCTGCTGATCGGGATCAGCTTCTCCTATTTCGTCGTCTTTCCGATGGCGTTCCATTTCACGTCGGAGATCTCCCGCAGCCTCGGCCTTGAGGAGACGTACGGCATCGTGCAGTACCTGACGTTTCTCGTGAACATCGTCGTGCCGATCTCGCTGCTGTTCGAGATGCCGGTGCTGTTCATGTTCCTGACGGCGATCCGCATCCTGACGCCGGCCGGCCTGCGCAAGATGCGCCGCGTCGCCTACTTCGGGATGGTCGTCATCGGCGTCGTCGTGACGCCGCCGGATGTCGTGTCCGACCTGCTCGTCGCGATCCCGCTCATCCTGCTGTACGAGGTGAGCATCTACATGTGCGACCGCATCCATCGCAAGCAGCTGCGCAAGGATGCCGAGTTCGAGAGCCGCTACGAGTCGGCGGCGCTGAGCGAATAGCTCCGATCGAGCCTGGCGCGGCCCCGAGCTTTGCAGCCCCGTTTTCCGGATTTCCGGAGGACGGGGCTTTTTTCATGAAAAAGACATAAAGCGGGCATAATAAGGCTTGAGATTGGCGGAGTCAAGACCAGGGTAAGGGAAAAGAAGGCGCATAATCCGGAATTCGTGACATAGATATGATGGAAATGTGAAAAAAGTTTGAACATCGATGCTCGACTATGGTATAGTGGATGCAAGAAAACACTTACAATCTTGAACGGGATGTGACAAGCATGGCTAAAATGATGTCCGTGAAACCGGTACAGCAAACGAAGAATGCGGTCGATCGTCTCTTCCAATTCATGAATATGATGGCGTGGACCTGCTTGCTGATCGGAGTCGTGACCTCCCTTTGGAACATCACCCACTTTAGCGATACGAACATGACGCTGATGGTCGGCATCGGATTCCTCATCGGCAGCGTGTTCATCTATACGTCCGGAGCAGCCCTTCACCTCGTCTCCCACAAGCTCGAGCAGCTGGAGGATCGACCGGAAGACCGTTTCTGACCCCTGCAAGAAGCCGCGCCAGCGCGGCTTCTTTTTTTTTTGAACTCAAGACCTCTTTTTTTGAAGACAAAGATGGGGGTGCCCCCTTGAAATTGTTCGGCAGTTTGAGTATGATAAAAACTGTTATTAGCACTAGACTCCAACGAGTGCTAATAAAATGACAAATTTCGATCAAGGAGGCTATTTTTTCATGATCAGACCTTTGGGTGAACGCGTATTGGTTGAACCGATCGCCAAGGAAGAGACGACTGCGAGCGGCATCGTGCTGCCTGACACGGCAAAAGAGAAGCCGCAAGAAGGCAAAGTCGTAGCTGTAGGCAGCGGAGCTCTGAAGGACGGCGTTCGCGTCGAGCTGGAAGTGAAGGTCGGCGACCGCGTTCTTTTCTCCAAGTATGCAGGCACGGAGATCAAGTACGAAGGCAAAGAGTATTTGATTATGAAAGAAAGCGACATCCACGCGATCTTCGGCTAAGCTGCATCGGCTTGCCGGCGCTATAGAGGCTCGGCTTTCATACTTAGGACCACAATCCAATCATCACTCGGGAGGTAACGAACGATGGCGAAAGAAATCAAGTTCAGCGAAGACGCTCGCCGCGGCATGCTGCGCGGGGTGGATGCTCTGGCGAATGCAGTAAAGGTGACGCTCGGACCGAAAGGCCGCAACGTCGTGCTCGAGAAGAAATTCGGCAGCCCGCTCATCACCAATGACGGCGTATCCATCGCAAAAGAGATCGAGCTCGAAGATCCGTTCGAAAACGCGGGCGCTCAGCTCGTCAAAGAAGTCGCGACCAAGACGAACGACGTCGCCGGCGACGGCACGACGACCGCGACGGTGCTCGCCCAGGCGATCATCCGCGAAGGCCTGAAAAACGTGACGGCGGGCGCGAACCCGATCGTCCTGCGCAAAGGCATCGAAAAAGCGGTCCGCGCTGCGGTCGAGGAGCTGAAAAACATCTCCAAGCCGATCGAGGGCCAGCAGTCGATCGCTCAAGTCGCTGCGATCTCCTCCGGCGACGAGGAAGTCGGCCAGCTGATCGCCGAAGCGATGCAGAAGGTCGGCAACGACGGCGTCATCACGGTCGAGGAGTCCAAAGGCTTCTACACCGAGCTTGAAGTCGTAGAAGGCATGCAGTTCGACCGCGGCTACGTCTCCCCGTACATGATCACCGATACGGACAAGATGGAAGCGGTGCTCGACAACCCTTACATCCTCATCACCGACAAGAAGATCTCCAACATCCAGGAGATCCTGCCGGTGCTCGAGAAGGTCGTCCAATCCGGCAAGCAGCTGCTGATCATCGCGGAAGACGTGGAAGGCGAAGCCCAAGCGACGCTGATCGTCAACCGTCTGCGCGGCACGTTCACTTGCGTCGCCGTCAAGGCTCCTGGCTTCGGCGACCGCCGCAAAGCGATGCTCGGCGACATCGCCGCTCTGACGGGCGGCCAAGTGATCACCGAGGAGCTTGGCCTGGACCTCAAGTCCACGACGGTCGAGCAGCTCGGCTCCGCTCGCCAGATCCGCGTGACCAAAGAGAACACGATCATCGTGGACGGCGCCGGCGACAAGACGGACATCGAAGTCCGCGTGAAGCAGATCCGCGCCCAGCTGGAAGAAACGACGTCCGACTTCGACCGCGAGAAGCTGCAAGAGCGTCTGGCGAAGCTGTCCGGCGGCGTAGCCGTCATCAAGGTCGGCGCTGCGACGGAAACCGAGCTCAAAGAGCGCAAGCTGCGCATCGAAGACGCTCTGAACTCCACGCGCGCTGCCGTTGAAGAAGGCATCGTATCCGGCGGCGGCACGGCTCTCGTGAACGTATACAGCGCCGTTGCGGCTCTGGACGTGACCGGCGAAGAGAAGACCGGCGTCAACATCATCCTGCGCGCTCTGGAAGAGCCGGTCCGCACGATTGCGACCAACGCAGGCGTAGAGGGCTCCGTCATCGTCGAGCGCCTCAAAAAGGAACCGGTCGGCATCGGCTACAACGCCGCTACCGGCGACTGGGTCAACATGTTCGAAGCCGGCATCGTCGATCCGACGAAGGTGACGCGTTCCGCGCTGCAGAACGCCGCTTCCGTAGCGGCTGTCGTCCTGACGACCGAAGCGGTCGTCGTCGACAAGCCGGAGAAGGATAAGCCGGCCATGCCAGACATGGGCGGAATGGG
Organism: Paenibacillus pasadenensis; assembly: GCF_002864175.1. Taxonomy (NCBI): domain Bacteria; kingdom Bacillati; phylum Bacillota; class Bacilli; order Caryophanales; family Paenibacillaceae; genus Paenibacillus; species Paenibacillus pasadenensis. The sequence goes on from NZ_NFEZ01000004.1 coordinate 1,523,516, forward strand.
CGGCATGGGCGGCATGATGTAAGTGCCGGGCCAACTAGCCTGATCCAGCAAGAGAAGAAGACGGGACCTTTCGAGGTCCCGTCTTTTTTTTAATTCGGCTCTATGTTGCTGGCTCTGCTGGCGCGTTTCGCATCCGCGCAAGCCGGATCGCTTTTAGCACAACCACTGATTTATGATCAAAAACCTCTCCCGTATGCATGGAAACGAATGGATAACGATTTTACAATAGGGACTAGACCCGGGAAGGAGGTCAGCGGTCAAGCTGGAGCAACACGTCAATTGAAAGCGCAACCATTCATACGGCGAGGGGAGCTTGGATATGACGAAACGATTCAAACCCGGAAGGCGAGCGGCCGCGATCGGCCTGGCGGCGACGATGCTGGCGACGGGCGCGGCTTCTGGCGCAGGGGCATCCGCGCAGCCATCGGCTGCGGCGTCCGCGAGCGCGACTGCCGGTAAATCGCATTCGCCCGCAAAAGCGAGCTACCAGATGGAGTATCTGGACCGCGGGCTTGTCGCTGCGGCGACGTCGGAGGGGGTGTTCCTGAGCTGGCGCCTGCTCGCGGGAGAGGAAGGGGCGGCCCGCGCGGGCAAAGATGCCGGCACGACGTTCCAGGTTTACCGGGATGGGCGCAAGCTGGCGGAGGTGAAGGACAGCACGAACTACGTGGACCGCGGCGGCTCGGGCAGCTCGGCGTATAGGGTCGTCGCCGTACGCGGCGGCAAGGAGAGGAACGAAAGCGCGTCCGTCCGACCATGGACGAACGCCTATCTGGACCTCAAGCTGCGCAAGCCGGCGGACGGCGTCACTCCGGTCGGCGAGGCGTACACGTACAGCGCGAACGACATGAGCGTCGGCGATGTCGACGGGGACGGGCAGTACGAGTTTTTCGTCAAATGGGACCCGTCGAACTCCAAGGATGTGTCGCAGATCGGCTATACGGGCAACGTCTACATCGACTGCTATCGCCTCGACGGCACGCTGCTCTACCGCTATGATCTCGGCGTCAACATCCGGGCCGGAGCGCATTATACGCAGTTCCTCGTCTACGATTTCGACGGCGACGGCAAGTCGGAGATCATGTTCAAGACCGCTCCGGGCACGAAGGTCACGACATATGCGCCGGACGGCAGCGTGCGCAAGGAAGCCTACGTGACGATGCCGAAGGCGGACGTCTCGGCCGGATACAGCCATCAGGACGACTATCGCTTGAGCAAGCAAGGCTACTACGATCATGTCGTGAAGCTGTTCCGCGAGTGGCATCAGCAGCCGGAGGTCAAGGACGGCAGCTGGCCGGCGACGCTGGAGGAGGCTTTCGGCATCGAGCCGAAGTTCAGCTACCCGCTCTCTTTGGAGGACGCGAGAGAGCTGGCCGATTACTTCATGGACGTGTACGCGCCGGCGCGCAGCGCGCGCAACAATTTGCGGGCGTTCGAGGGCTTCATCGTCGACGGTCCGGAATACTTGAGCGTATTCGACGGGCGGACGGGAGCGGAGCTGCAGACGATTCCGTACAAGCCGGGCCGGGAAGACGACGGCCTGCGCTGGGGCGATTACGCGATGGCCCGGATCGAGCCCGGCAACCGCGTCGACCGCTTCCTGGCCGGCGTCGCTTATTTGGACGGCAGCAAGCCGTACGCCGTGTTCGCCCGCGGCTACTACACCCGCTCGACGCTCGTTTCCTACGGCTGGGACGGCAAGCGGCTGCGAGAATACTGGTACGTGGACAGCGGCTGGACGCCGATGACGAATCCGTTCAACGACGGTCCTCACGGCCGCGACGGCACGGATCCGGAGTTCGGCTCGCTGACGACGCAGGGCTTCCACTCGATGAGCGCGGCCGACGTGGACGGCGACGGCAGGCAGGAGATCGTCTACGGCTCGGCGACGATCGACGACGACGGCTCGCTGCTGTACAGCTCCAAGGCGCTCATGCCTGCGGAGAGCGCCCAGCCGGGCGAGACGGCTCGTCTCGGCCATGGCGACGCGATGCATGTCGGCGATCTGGATCCGCAGCGGCCTGGCCTCGAGATCTTCACGGTCCACGAAGGCGGGGCGTACGCGCCTTACGGCTATGCGATGCGGGACGCGGCGACGGGGAGCGTGCTGTGGGGCGGCTACACCGGCAAGGATACCGGCCGCGGCATGGTCGGCGACGTCGATCCGTCCCAGCCGGGGTACGAGGCCTGGGCCGGCGTGCCGCTCGCTCCGGCGGGGGCGCTGTGGAACGCGAAAGGCACGCAGATCGGCAGCAAGGCTCCCGGCACGAACATGAGCATCCGCTGGGCGGCGGACGGCACGACGCAGATCGTCGACGGTGCGATCGACGTCACGCCGACGATCCAGGACTGGCGCCGCGGCACGCTGCTGACGGCTGAGGGGACGAAGACGAACAACGGCACGAAGGGCAATCCGGGCCTCGTCGCCGATGTCTTCGGCGATTGGCGCGAGGAGCTGCTCGTCCGCACGGCGGACAGCTCCGCCATCCGGATCTACCTCAGCACGGAGCTTGCGAGCCGCAAGCTCGTGACGCCGATGCTCGACCCGCAGTACCGGGCCGAAGTCGCGCGTCAGAACACGACCTACAACCAGCCGTCGTATCCGAGCTACTATTTCGGCTCGGACATGGATTGGTCTGCGGTCAAGTCGGCGTCGATCCGGCAGCCGGGCCTGCTGGCGCAGCTCGGCCGGCAGCTGCAGCACTATGCCGGAGCAGGCGAGCTGTCGGGGCCGATCGTGAAGCAGCTTGAAGCGTCGTGGGAGCAGGCTTGGCGGCATGACGAAGCCGGCCGCGCCGAGCAGGCGGCCAAGGCGCTGGAGAAATTCCGCATCCAGCTGGAGAAGAGAGGCTCCAAAGACAAAGTCTCCCGCGCCGCAGGGCTGAACTTGGGCGATCTGGCGGAGCAGCAGCTGGAGCAGTGGAAAAAGCGCTGAAGCAGGACGGGCATGCCGCATAGCGGCAGACGCAGAGGCGGTTCGGGGAGGCCGGTTGATTCCGGCCTCCTCTTCCTTTACGATGGGTCATATCGCAAAAGGAAGAGGAGGGGCAGACCATGCCGCCTAGAATCGTCCGCTCCGTCACGGAGCTGATCGGGGACACGCCCGCCGTGCGGCTGAACCGCCTGGCCGGCCCGGAGCTGGCCGAAGTCTGCGTCAAGCTGGAGAGCTTCAATCCGAGCGGGAGCGTGAAGGACCGCGCCGCCGCCAATCTCATCCTTGAAGCCGAAAAATCCGGACGGCTGCTGCCCGGCGGCACGATCATCGAGCCGACAAGCGGCAATACCGGCATCGGACTGGCAATGAACGCGGCCGCTCGCGGCTACCGCGCGATTCTCGTCATGCCGGACAACGCGACCAAGGAGCGGATCGGCATCCTCCGCGCTTATGGGGCAGAGGTCGTGCTGACGCCGGCAGCCGAGCGGATGCCGGGCACGATCCGCAAGGCGGAGGAGCTGGCCGCCGGCATCCCGGGAAGCTTCATCCCGCAGCAGTTCGAAAACCCCGCCAACCCCGACGCGCATCGCTTGACGACGGCCGCGGAAATCTGGGAGCAGATGGACGGCCGGCTGGACGCCTTTGTCGCGACGGCCGGCACGGGCGGCACGATCACCGGCACCGGGGAGGAGCTGAGGCGCCGGCTGCCCGGTCTCCGCATCGTCGTCGTCGAGCCCGCAGGCTCGCCGGTGCTGTCGGGCGGCGAGCCAGGACCGCATAAGCTCGTCGGCACGAGCCCGGGCTTCGTGCCTGCCATCCTCAACACGTCCGTCTACGACGAGATCGTGCAGGTGCAGGACGAGCAGGCGCTGGAGACATGCCGGCGGCTGGCGCGCGAGGAGGGGCTGTTGATCGGCCCGTCCGGCGGAGCGGCCGTCTGGGCGGCGCTGCGGGAGGCGGCCCGGCTTGGTCCGGGCAAGCGGGTGCTCTGCATGGCGCCGGACAGCGGCGAGCGGTATTTGAGCATGGGCGTGTTCGACGCCCCATGATCGCAGCCGCAGCCTCGGCCGCGAGCGCCCTTCGGCCTCCGCATCGGCAAGGCGGAGCGGGATCGCCGCCGCAGCCAGGCTAAAAACGCAAAAAGGGACGAAACGGAGTCTGGCTCCAGTTCGTCCCTTTTGCTTTTATGCGGATGGACAGCTTGGATCGTTCGAGCTGCCTTGGAAATGGCAGAACAGAAAGCGGCGGGAACGGAACCCTCTTGGAGAAGCGGGAGCGTTTCCCTTGATGGCCGGATCCCATCCTTTTCGGGAAGGGAGATCAAAGGAATCTGGGCATCAGCGGAATCGGAAAGAGGGTCCGTGCCCGGAGCGGCTTCCGGCTCGGACAGGCCATCCCCAATCTCGGAGTCAATCTCCGCAGGCCCGCTTTCGCCTGAACCCTCAAGCCTGAACCGGCTCCTCAAGAGCCGGTGCGGATCTCCTCCATCGCTGCGGCAGGACGCAGGCGACGAAGCGGGGAGCGGCTGTAGCGGAACTCTCCGGCTCCGAGCACGGTAAGCTTCTCGCCCGTGCCCTCGATCGTCGAGCCGTCGGCGACATAAGCGCCCTCGCCGACGATCGCGCGGTGCACATGCACGCCTCGGCCGATCCGGGCTCCGGGCATGATGATGCTGTCCGTAATCGTGCTGCCTTCTCCGACCTGCACGCTATGGAACAGGATGGAGCCTTCGACCGAGCCTTGGATGCGGCAGCCGCGCTGCACGATCGAGTTGGACACCTCGCCGCGCCCTTCGACGTAGACGGCCGGGCTCAGGTCGAGGGACGGCGTGTACATCGGCCATTCCGGACGATTCAGGTCGATGACGCCGTTCAGCAGATCCATATGGGCTTCCCACAGGCTGTCCGGCGTGCCGACATCCTTCCAATAGCCTTGGAAAGGAAACGCGACGACGCTGCTGCCCTCGGAGAGCAGCTGCGGAATAATGTCCTTGCCGAAGTCATGGGAGGAGCGGCTCGACTCGGCATCCTTCACCAAAGCTTGCTTCAGGTCGGCCCAGCGGAAAATATAGACGCCCATGGAAGCGAGGTTGCTCTTGGGCTCGGCCGGCTTCTCGGCGAACTCGGTCACCTGCAGCCGCTCGTTCGTATTCATGATGCCGAAGCGCGATGCCTCGCTCCACGGCACCTCCTTCACCGCGATCGTCGCAGCCGCGCCGCGCTGGCGGTGGAACGTGAGCATTTCCGTATAGTCCATCTGATAGATATGGTCGCCGGAGACGATCAGCACATGCTCCGGATTTTCCTTCTCGATGAAGTCGATATGTTGATAAATGGCGTCGGCCGTCCCGACGTAGCCGTTCTTTTCATCCTTAGAGGAAAGCAGGTCGATGCGGGCGTTGTCCCAAGCCCGTCCGTCCGCGATATGCTGCGTGATCGACTGCTTCATATATTGGCTCAGCACGCCGATCCGGTTGATGCCGGAATTGACGCAGTTGCTTAGCGGGAAGTCGATGATGCGGTAGCGGCCTCCGAAGTGCACCGCAGGCTTGGCGAGTCGATTCGTCAGAGGGGCGAGGCGTTTTCCTTCGCCTCCGGCAAGAAGCATAGCAAGGCAAGCATTCGATTGGATCATTAGGCGGTACCCTCCATTTTTTCGCTCGGAATATCATGTCTAGGTTATAACTAAACGGCACGGAACACTTTGAAACCGAATGAAAACAAGCGGGCCAAGCGGCCCGAGGAGCGACGAAGCGGCGTTTCGGCTGGACTGGCCGCGGCGGAGAAGGTCCTGAATGTTTCATGAGCCGCAAGGCAAGGGTAGAGATGCCTAGGCTGAGGACAGGCCGCCGCGCTGGCGGCTTCCCGATAAGACCGACTACACCAAACTGGAGGGATTTTCAATGAAACCAAGCATTCAAGTTGTCGAGAACGGCACGGACGCGATGTCGGCCGTACGGGAACTGAACCGTCGCGGATATGGTCGGGATGAGATCTATGTACTGGCGCATGACAAGGATCAGACGGATCGGCTGGTCGAAAATTCCGATGCGAACAAGATCGGCATGTCCGAGGAGGGCGTATTCGACTCCATGGCCAATATGTTCCGCTCCCGCGGCGACGAGCTGCGCTCGAAGCTGGAGTCCGTCGGCTTGACGGACCTGGAGGCGGAGCGCTACGAGGAAGTGCTCGACCAAGGCAAGATTCTCGTCATCGCCAAAACCCACTGACCGTCGCCTTGCCCGCCCCGGAGCGCCTAGCGCTTTCCGGGGCTTTTCCGCGTCTCCCGATGCCGGCGGCAGCCGTATCCCCGAAATCCCCCCTTCCACTCGCTTGTTTAAGAGGATTAAATATTCCGATATCGAAGATCGGTTATCCCAATGTAAATATTCCCCATCCGCAGATCGATTCCCTTTATCTGACAGAAAAAAATGGCCTCGCGGCTTCCGGTGTACGGACTGCCGACCCGCAGGTATACTGATAGGATGGGAATTTCGGTTTTGGGGAGGAAGATGCAAGCATGAACGAAATGATTCCGTCCGCGGCCGCTCCGTCGATACCGGTCGTCCTGCTGGGCGGCTTTTTGGGGAGCGGCAAGACGACGCTGCTCGCCCGGCTGGCAGAGCGGTTCCGCGAGGAGGGCAAGCTGGCCGCCGTCATCCTGAACGAGCTCGGAGACGTCGCGTTCGACGAGCTGCCAGCGGGCGGCATGCCCGTAAGCGAGCTGCTGAGCGGCTGCATCTGCTGCTCGATGAAGGCGGATCTGACCGCGGAGCTGCTGCAGCTGGCCGACCGCAGGCCGGATGCGATCCTCGTCGAGGCGACCGGAGCGGCCAATCCGCTGGAGCTGGTCGAAAACGTCATGGAAGCCTCGCTGCATCGCCCGCTCCATCTGGCTGCCGCGATCGCCGTCGTGGACGGGCCGGGACTGCTGCAGCTGCGCAAAGGAAGCCGGCGGACGTACCGGCTGCTGACGGACGGCATCCGCTGCGCGACGCATCTGGTGCTCAACAAGGCCGACAAGCTGCACCCGGAGGAGCGGGTCGAGCTGGAGCAGCTGCTCCGCGAGCTGAACGGCCGCGCGAAGCTGGCCGTGACGGTGCGCGCCGCCGTCCCGGACGGCTGGCTCGACGGCCTGGACGCCAGCGGCAGGGCGATCGCCGGCGAGGAGATCCGCGAGCGACGGCAAGCGCCGGACGGAACGTCAGGCTGCGGCTGCGGAGAGACGCATGCTGCGGGGCACGCCTGCGCGCACGGAGAACGGCATGAGCATTTGCTGGCCGTCTCCTACTACCCGGAACGGCCGTTCGACAGCGTCGCGTTCGAGCAGCTGCTGAGACGGCTGCCCGATGCCGTCTACCGGGCCAAAGGCATCGTCACCTTCGCCGACACGCCGAGCCGGTATCTGTTCCAGTATGCGTTCCGCGAAGCCGATTTCGTGCCGACGGCCTCCGCCGCGCCCGATGCGATCGTCTTTATCGGAGAGCATTTTTCCCGCGAGGAGCTGCTGCGGGAGCTGGCGGAGCTGGAGCGGCTCTGATTCGCCTTTTCGCCGGCTTTTTTCCTGCGCCTTGAGCTGTTTCGCCGTCCGAATCTCGTGGTAAATGAAGGAATCAAGCAAGAAACGGAAGATTCCACTTACGAGGAGGAAGGCGCATGAAACGGATCGTCGCTCTGGTTGCCGCTGCTTGCCTGCTGATGACGGGGGTTACGATCGGCGTGCTCATGCGCCCCGCTTATGCGCCTTCTCCGGCGGTCGCCGTCGGACTGGCGGTGGCGGATGATTCGAATGAGGCTGCGGTCCGCGCAGCTTCGCCGGCGTATTCGGCCTTTTTGCAGGACGAGGCCGCTATGTCGGAGGAGCCGGCGCTGGATTTCAGCGAAGTGAATGGAGTGGGCCTTTCCGACGCCAAGGAGCAGGTCGTGACCGAGATCGGCATCCCGCAGTCGGCGCAGCGCGACGAGCTGCTGCCCGAGCAGACGGCGTGGACCTATCCCGGCATGGAGGTCGGCTTCACCGGCGGCAGCGTGGAGTATGTGAGCGTGCCGGCCGGAGAGGGGCGGATCGAGCTCGAGAGCGGCAGCCTGCCGATTTCGCTCGAGGGATGGACGGAGGCGTTCGGCCAGCCGATGTTCACGGCTGACGACGGCGTCGGTTATGTCGACGAGCGCGGCTTCGCCGCCAAGCTGTTCCTCGATCCTCTCAGCGGAGAGCTTGTCTCGATCGACTTTTTCTGGTCCTCCCCGCAGCAATAAAATAAATGTCGATTCCTCTGTTTCAATAGGCTCGGAAGCGGGTATTTCAATTTCATATGATGTTGAAACGATTCGGTCGCTGCCTCTGGAGGTTGCGGCCGCTTCGTGCGTACCTGGGCAATCACCCATATTTTGTTGCGGATTCGGGGTGACGATCGCTTCGCGGCTCCTGTAAAATAGATTGGAAGGACCGCTTTTCATCAAGAGCGATCGTTATAGAACGATAGTCATAGAATGACATTCATATAAAGAGGGGAATCGGTGAGCACCTACATGAAAATTCGGACGAAAGTTCAGATCGGCTTCTCCCTGCTGCTGGCGATCATCATCATCCTCAGCATCGCGGGCGTGCGCAACCTGTTCAGCATGAGCGACCAGCTCAACGAGATTTACGACGACCGCTATACAAAGGTCTACGTGGCGACGGACATGCGGGGCAATGCGAACAACGTGGCTAAATTCATGGTCAACGTGCTGACCGTTCCGACGGCCCAGACGGTCGAGAACAACCGCGCGAACATCGAGGCGATGCGCCAGAACGTCCTGGAAGGCATCGAAAGGCTCAAATCGCTTTCGACCAATGCGTCCGAAATCTCCATGATGGAGGATATCACAGGCTCTGCCTCCGACTTCTTCGGCTATGTGGACCAGGCGCTCTCGCTCGTGAGCTCCGGCAAGGGCGCCGAGGCGGTCGCGCTGCGTGAAGCGCAAGGACTGGAATTCCAGGAATCGCTCGTCGCCGATATCGAAAAGCTGTCGAGCTACCACCGCAACGCCCTGACGCAGCTCGTGGAGCAGACGCGCGCGGACAACGAGGCGACGACGAACATCATGGTCGCCCTGACGGTGGCAGGCGTGCTGGCCGGAGCGTTCATCATGGCCTGGAACACGAAGTCGCTCAATCGCGGCTTCCGCGGCCTGTCGGCGATGATCGCCGGCTTCGCCAAGGGCGGCTCGACGGCGGAGTCCCGCCGGCTGGCGGAGAAGCAGGAGGGCGAGTTCAAGGAAGTGACGGACGCCTTCATCGCGCTCGCCGACGATCTGGATGAAAAGACCGAGGCGGAGAGAATCTACAACCAGAATATGCAGGAGCAGACCTGGCTCAAGACGAATCTGGCCAACGTCACCGTGGAGGCGCAGGGCATCACCGACCTGGACCGCCTTTCAAACAAGCTGGCGGAGCTGATCGCGCCGTTGACCGGGGCGACGTATGCGGCGTTCTATGTGCGCGACCATATGGGAGACGCCCAGACGCTGACGCTGCGCGGCAGCTATGCCGGCATGGAGGGCGGCCGTATGCGCTCGGTCGTCCGTCTGAACGAGGGCCTGACGGGCCAGGCGGCCGCCGACGGCCGAGTCGTGCATCTGACCGAGGTGCCGAGCGATTACCTCAAGGTATCCTCCGGCATCGGCGAGTCGGCCGTGCGCGAGCTGCATATTCTGCCGCTTCATTATCAGAACAAGGTCATCGGCGTCATCGAGCTCGGCACGCTGCAGACGTTCACCACGATTCATCTGGAGCTGCTGAAGCAGATCGGCGAATCGGTCGGCATGGTGCTGCACAATCTGTTCGGGCGCATCCGCATCGAGGAGCTGCTGCGCGAGTCGCAGACGATGAGCGAGGAGCTGCAGTCGCAGTCGGAGGAGCTCATCAGCCAGCAGGAGGAGCTGCGCAGCTCCAATGAACGGCTCGAGGAGCAGACGAGAGCGCTCAAGTCTTCCGAGGAGAAGCTGCAGTCGCAGCAGGAGGAGCTCGAGCAGACGAACGAGGAGCTTCTCCAGAAGACGCATATGCTGGAGCTGCAGATGAAGGAGACGCAAAAGCGCAGCCAGCAGATCGAGCAGACGCGCGACGCGCTCGAAAAGCAGGCCGTGCAGCTCGGCCTCGCCTCCAAGTACAAGTCGGAATTCCTGGCCAACATGTCGCATGAGCTTCGGACTCCGCTCAACAGCCTGCTGATCCTGTCGCAGATGCTGTCGGACAACAAGGAAGGCAACTTGACGAAAAAGCAGATTGAATTCGCGACGACGATCCACGGCTCCGGCTCGGATCTGTTGAAGCTGATCGACGAGATTCTCGACCTGTCCAAGATCGGCGCGGGCAAGATGGACGTCGTCACCGAGCATGTGCCGATCCGCGACCTGGAGCAGTACGCGCTGCGCAGCTTCCAGCCGCTGAGCGCGCAGAAGGATCTCGTGTTCGAGACGAAAATCGACGAGGACGTGCCGACCGAGCTGTTCACCGACAGCCACCGGGTCAAGCAGATCCTTCGCAATCTGCTCTCCAACGCATTCAAGTTCACGAGCCAGGGCTCGGTCGCCCTGCATATCCGCAAGGCATCCGGGACGGAGCTTCCGGAGCAGGCCGAGGGCGAATGGATTTCCTTCGAGGTGCGCGATACCGGCATCGGCATTCCGGAAGACAAGCAAGCGATCATTTTCGAGGCGTTCCAGCAGGTCGACGGCACGACGAGCCGCAAGTACGGCGGCACGGGCCTCGGCCTCGCGATCAGCCGCGATCTCGCCAAGCTGCTCGGCGGCGACGTGAGGCTGACGAGCAAGCCGGGAGAAGGCAGCTCCTTTGTCCTCACCTTGCCGGAGTTCCACATCGTCAAAAGCCTGACGGAACCAGCCGAGTTCGACGCGGGAGCAAGCTTCGGGGGCATGAGCGAAGCGGCCGCCGCCCTGTCGCCGGGCCGGCCGGCAATCGCGGCGGCGCCGCGCCGTCAGGCCGAAGAGCCGGTCCGCGTGCTGCAGGAGGTCGAAGACGATCTGAAAAACCTGGAGGAAGGCGACAAGGTCGTGCTCATCGTCGAGGACGATGTGGCTTTCGCCAAGGTGCTCGTCGACATCGCCCGCTCGCGCGGCTTCAAGGCGATCACGGCCGGACAGGGAGACAAGGGCTTGTCGCTGGCGAGGACTTATGTTCCGGACGCGATCCTGCTCGATATCCAGATGCCGGTCATGGACGGCTGGTCCGTCCTCCATCATCTCAAGAACGATGCCGACACGCGGCATATCCCGGTGCATCTAATCTCGGTCATCGACGAGGTGCAGCAGGGGCTGTCGCTCGGCGCGATCGCCTATCTCAAAAAGCCGGTCACCAAGGAGCATCTCGACAATCTGTTCACGCAGATCGGACTGTTCCTGGAGCGCAACCTGAAGCGGCTGCTCATCGTCGAGGACGATCAGGCGCAGCGGCTCGCGATCGAGGAGCTGATCGGCCACGACGACCTCGTCATCACCGGCGTCTCCTCGGGCAAGGAAGCGCTCCGCGAGCTGACCGAGCATCGCTACGACTGCATGGTGCTCGACCTCGGGCTGCCGGACATCAGCGGCTTCGAGCTGCTGGACCAGATCCGGCGCAACGAGGAGCTCCACGATCTGCCGATCATCATCTACACGGGCCGGGAGCTCGACAAGCGCGAAGAGATGATGCTCAAGAAATACGCCGAGACGATCATCGTCAAGGACGTGAAGTCTCCGGAGCGCCTGCTCGACGAGACGACGCTGTTCCTGCACCGCGTCGAGGCCGACCTGCCGGAAGACAAGCGAAGCGTGCTGCGCAAGCTGCACAGCGTCGAGACGATTTTCGAAGACCGCAACGTGCTGATCGTCGACGACGACATCCGCAACGTGTTCGCCCTCTCCAACGTGCTCGAAGGCTACAAGATGAACATCATCTATGCGGAGAACGGCCGCGAGGCGATCGAGCAGATCGAGAAGAACCCGGATCTCGATCTGGTGCTGATGGATATCATGATGCCGGAAATGGACGGCTACGAGGCGATGAGGCTGCTGCGGGCGGACAGCCGCTTCGACAAGCTGCCGATCATCGCCGTCACCGCCAAGGCGATGAAGGGCGACCGGGACAAATGCATTGAGGCAGGGGCCAGCGACTACATCGCCAAGCCGGTGAATGTCGACCAGCTGCTTTCATTAATGAGGGTGTGGTTGTATAAATAACAGCAAGCTTCGTCCAAGCGAGGCGGACGAGAGGGAACAAGTCGAGATCGAGCTGCTGCTGGAGGCGATGTACCGTCTGTACGGGTACGATTTCCGCAATTACGCCTATGCCTCGATCCGGCGCAGGGTCTGGCATCGCGTCCACGCCGAGAGGCTGGCGACGGTGACCTCCCTGACCGACAAGATGGTCCATGACCGCAGCTGCATGGAAAGGCTGCTGTCCGATCTGACGATCCACGTCACGGAGATGTTCCGGGATCCGGAAGCGTTCCGCTCGTTCCGCGAAAATGTCGTGCCGCTGCTCAGAACCTATCCGTTCATCCGCATCTGGCATGCCGGCTGCTCGACAGGCGAAGAAGTCTATTCGATGGCGATCCTGCTCCACGAGGAAGGGCTGCTCGAGAAAACCCGCATCTATGCGACGGACATGAGCGCCACCGTGCTCGACGTCGCCCGCCAGGGCGTCTTCCCGATCGAGCGGATGCAGCAATATACGCGCAACTATCAGGACGGCGGCGGCAAGGAATCGTTCTCGGACTATTACATGGCCCGGTACGAGTCCGTCATTTTCCAAAGCTTCCTGAAGAAAAATATCGTCTTCGCCCAGCATAATCTGGTAACGGACGGTTCGTTCAACGAGTTCCACGTCATCCTCTGCCGCAACGTGATGATCTACTTCAACAAGGAGCTGCAAAATCACGTGCACGGGCTGCTGTACGACAGCCTCAGCATGTTCGGCGTGCTGCTGCTCGGCACGAAGGAGTCGATCAACTTCACGCGGCATGCCGACAAGTTCGACGATCTGGACCTCGTGAACCGCATCTATCGCAAGATCAAGTAGCCGCACGTTCAGAGAGGGGGGGAACCATGATCTCTTACGACGGACCGATCAATATTCTGCTTGTCGACGACTATCCGGAGAACCTGCTTGCGATCGAAGCGGTGCTGGCCGACCTCGACTACAATCTCGTGAAGTGCCTGTCGGGAGAGGAGGCGCTGCGCGCGCTGCTCAAGGACGACTTCGCGGTCATCGTGATGGACGTCCAGATGCCCGGCATGGACGGCTTCGAGACGGCGCGCATGATCAAGTCGAGGGAGAAGACGAAGGAGATTCCGATCATCTTCGTCTCCGCGACGAGCAAGGAGTCGCAGCACTTGTTCACCGGCTACGCCGTCGGCGCCATCGACTACATGCTCAAGCCGTTCGTGCCGCAGATCTTCCGCTCGAAGATCGAGGGCTTCGTCGGCATGTACGTCAGCAACAAGAAGCTCCAGCAGCAGAAGATCCTGCTTCAGCAGCAGACGCAGGAGCTGGAGCGGATGAACAAGGAGCTGATGCGCACGGCGTATCAGCTGACCAAGGCGGAAGCGATCAAAAGCGTCATCAGCAGCACGTCGATGGACACGATGATCACGTTCGACGGAGGCGGCATCATCCTGACCGTCAACCCGTCGATCCTGCCGATGTTCAGCTATTCGGAGCGAGAGGTCATCGGCAGGCATATCCATGAGCTCGTGCCCGAGCTGTGCCTCAAGCAGCTCGAGGGCATGACGGAGCAGACGGCCGAGGGCCTCACCTCCGGGCGGCTGATCGAGGTGATGCCGCAGCGCAAGGACGGCAGCCGCTTCCATGCCGAGATCAAGCTCGGCAGCACGCATGTCGACGACGAGCTCATCTATGCCTGCACGGTCAGCGACATCACCGAGCGCAAGAAGACCGAGCGCGAGCTGCTCGCCGCCAAGGAGGCGGCGGAGATCGCCGACCGCGCCAAGACCGATTTCCTGGCGATGGTCAGCCATGAGATCCGCACGCCGATGAACGGCATTCTCGGCATGACCAATCTGCTGACGGAAACCGACCTCGACGAAGAGCAGCGCGACTTTACCGAAATCATCCTCAAGAGCGGAGACTCCCTGCTCGGCGTCATCAACGACATCCTCGACTATGCGAAGATCGAGGCCGGCAAGCTGGAGCTGGAGCGGATTCCGTTCAGCCTCAAGAGCTGCCTCGACGAATCGCTGGACCTGTTCATCGGCAAGGCGCGGGAGAACAGCCTCGAGCTGCTCTGCACCGTCGACGAGAGCTTGCCTGAATACGTCTACGGGGACGTGACCAAGCTGCGCCAGATTCTCATGAATCTGGTCAGCAACGCGGTCAAGTTCACGCCGGAAGGCCGGATCGAGGTCGCCGCGCGGCCGGGCTCCGAGCCGTTCGCGGGGTCGATCCGGGACTTGACGGTCGAGTTCCAGGTGCGGGATACGGGAGTGGGCATTCCGGCGGAAAAGCTGGCGGAGCTGTTCCAGCCGTTCTCCCAGCTCGATTCGTCGATGACCCGCAAGTACGGCGGCACAGGCCTCGGCCTCGCCATCTGCAAAAACCTGGTGGAGCTGATGGACGGCTCGATCGCCTGCGCTCCCAACGAGCCCTGCGGCGCGGTATTCACCTTCACCGTCCGTCTGGAGCGGCTCGAGGAGAATCCGGGCTCCGGGCTGACGGAGCTGCCCTCGCCGGCGAGGCTCGAGCCTGGAGCCGAGCCTTTTCCCCGCTGGGAAGCCTCCCAGCCGTTCTCGTTTTCGGCGATGCTGAGCGACACCTTCGCGGAGATCGGCGCCGCCGCCCTGCCGGAGATGGAGACGCTGCTGCCGGACCGCTCGCTCAGCGGCGGAGTGCTGCCCTTCGCGCCGACACCGCCCGAGCGGCTGGCGCGCATCCGCAGGCAGGAAGCGCCTCGCGTGCTGGTCGCCGAGGACAACGAGGTGAACCAGAAGCTCATCCTCAAGCTGCTCGACCGCTTCGGCGTCGAGGCGGATGTGGCGGAGAACGGCGAGCTCGCCGTCGACATGGCGCTCGCCCGCTCCTATGACCTCATCTTCATGGACATGAAGATGCCGATCATGGACGGACTCGAGGCGACGCGGCGGATCGTCGGGCAGTCCGGCTCGGCCCACCCGACGATCATCGCGATGACGGCCAACGTGCTGCCCGGCGACAGGCAGAAATGCCTGGAGGCCGGCATGACGGACTACATCAGCAAGCCGATCCGTCCGGATCTTCTGGAGACGACGATCAACCGTTACCTGCTCGGCGAGTCCGCCGCCAAAAGGCAGTCCACGCATTAGTGGACTGCCTTTTGCGCTTCGGCTATAGTAGGGAGGACAAGCGCATCCGCCGCTTTCGGAACCATTAGAGAGGAGCTTCATCCGGTGCTGTTCATTCGCATTCTCAAAAAAGCCTACTCGTCCCCTCCCCGGGTGCTGACAACCGGCTTCGTGCTGCTTATCCTGATCGGAACGGCGCTGCTCAGCCTGCCGGCCGCCTCGGCCGACGGCGAGCGGATCAAGCTGCTGGACGCGCTGTTCACGGCGACCTCGGCGACCTGCGTCACCGGCCTCACGATCCTCGATACGGGCGCGGTCTACTCCCGCTTCGGCCAGATCGTGCTGCTCGTGCTGTTCCAGCTCGGCGGCATCGGCTTCATGACCGCGGCGACCTGGTTCGCGCTCGCTCTCGGCCGCAAGATCTCGCTGAAGGACAGGCTCGTGCTCAAGGAATCGCTCAACCAGCATGAGATGAGCGGCATCGTGCAGCTCGTCATCCGCATCTTCCTGTTCTCCGCCGCGATCGAGGGGCTCGGCGCGATCATGCTTGCCTGGGTCTGGATGGATCGGATGAGCTTCGGCGAGGCGGTCTACAACGGCATCTTCCATTCCGTGTCCATCTTCAACAATGCCGGCTTCGAGCTGCTGGGCGGATGGAGCCAGTTCGTCGACGATCCGGCGGTCAATCTGATTTCCATGACGCTGATCTTTTTCGGCAGCATCGGCTTCATCGTCATGGCCGACCTGATCCGCTGGCCGGAGAAGCGCAAGGTATCGCTCCATACGAAGGTGGTGCTGTGGGCGACGGCCGTGCTGACGGTCGGCGGAGCCGTGCTGTTCTTCATCTTCGAGTATACGAATCCGCGGACGTTCGGGCCGCTCGGCCTCGACGGCAAGCTGTGGGCGTCGGCGTTCCAGTCGTTCAGCCTGCGCTCCGCGGGGCTCAACACGGTGCCGATCGCCGATCTGCGCCAAGCGACGCAGCTCATGATGGTCATTCTCATGTTCATCGGCGCCGCCCCGGGCTCGACCGGCGGGGGCATCAAGATCACGACGTTCGTCGTGCTGCTCGCCGGCATCGTCGCGATCATCCGCGGCCGGGAGGACGCGGTCATCTTCCGCCATCGGATCGGGGCGCGGGAGCTGTACCGGGCCATTACGGTCACGCTCATGGGGGTGATCGTCATCGTCGTCGCGACGATGATCCTGACGACGGTCGAGAACGGGCCGTTCCTCGTCCTGCTGTTCGAGGCGGTATCGGCGTTCGGGACGGTCGGCTTCAGCCTCGGAGCGACGGTGGAGCTGACGGATGCCGGCAAAGGCGTCATCATCGCCCTCATGTTCATGGGCCGGCTCGGCCTGCTGACGCTGGCGTTCGCTTTCCGCTCCAAGCCCAAAAAGGAAAGCTTCCGTTATCCGGAAGGAAGAATCATCATCGGCTGATCTCGTTCGGCCATCCAAAAACAAAAACGCCTCGGAGCTCGCCTCCGGAGGCGTTTTGGGGTTGCGAGGCAAGCCGAACAGGGTAAGAGGGAATAGTCGAAGAAAGCGGGGGATCAGCGTGAGCGGGTCGGATCAGGAGGAGCAACATTGGCGCTGGATGAAGTTCGACAGCTGCGAGCAGGCGTCCGAAGCGCTTGGCGAGCAGCCGGTGCTCGCTCGATGGGCGAGAAACAGCTCGAGCCGGGAGGTCAACTACTTGTCGGCGATCTCGCTGCAGGGCGAGCGCAATGCCGTCTTCGGCACGCTTGTCAGCGGCCGGGCGGACGAGGAGGGAAGCAGCAGCTCGTTTTTCCATTTTCTGCTTCGGGACAAGGAGCTCTATACGATCGGCTTCGACGAGGAGGCGATCGTCGCAGGCTGCGAAAAAGCCGCCTCGTTTTTCGAGCATGCGGAGGACGCCGACACGCCGCTGGACGGCTTCATCCACCTGCTTGCCGGCATCATGGAGCCGTTTTTCGAGGGCATGGACCGGTTCGAGGCGAAGCTGCGCGAGCTGGAGGACAGCCTGCAGGAGCGCAACGGCGGCTACATGTTCCACCGGATCGTCGAGCTCCGCGCCCGGCTGCTGCACTGGTCCGGACTGACCCGGCCGATCCGCGAGATCCGCTACGCGCTGGAGGAGGCTTTTCCCGAGCAGATGGAGGAGAGCCGTATCCACAAGGCGCTGCAGTCCCGGCTCGAGCGCATGATCATGCTCCAGGACGAATACAGCCGGGAGCTGGAATCGCTGCTGCTGCTGGAGGAGAACCTGTCCAACTATCGCGGCAACGAGATCATGAAGACGCTCACCGTCTTCACGATCCTGTGCACGCCGATGATGGCGATCGGCGCGATCTGGGGCATGAACTTCAAGAATATGCCCGAGCTCGAGTGGAAGGCCGGCTATTGGATCGCTTTGGGCGTCATCGGAGGCTCTACGCTCGCCGTTTATGTCTGGATGCGCGCCAAGGGCTGGATGGGCGATTTGCTGCGCAGCGACAACCGGCGCGAGAAAATGTAGGGCGTCTGTTGTTTAACAGCTGAAGCAAGCGGTTTAATAGCTAGTACGGCAGCGCTAACGGCACTGGCCGAATCTGCCTCACATGCTGAGGTACCAACAGGCGGTGTTGATGATGTCCATCAAATATCGGAATACATGCTCTGACATCGAGATTCTGGTCAAACACGAAGAGTCGGACGCGGTCGCTCCCTATCGGGTCAATATTCAAAGCTCCAAAAATCCGCTCAGCTTCGGCAACAACCTGGCGAGCTTCGATTCGGAGGAGCAGGCGGTCAAGACGGCTGAGAAGCTGTGCGGCTACTACGCCGCCGCCAAGTCGAACGGGTATTACATGAAAGGCAAGTCGTTCACGAAGCCGGACTGCGAGGACATCGAGATCGCGGACGTGCTGGAGCGCGACCTCAACGACGAGCAGTTCCAAAGCTTGTTGAACCGTCATTCGGTTGAAGGCTGACGTTGAAGTCCAACGACCTTTCTCTACGGAGAAAGGTCTTTTTTTGCATCTTTTTGGAATAAAAGAGCTGACGGCAGGACACGGTAAAAAAGAACCAGAATCCATCCCGAAAGAAGGAACGGATGAATGAACCATTTCCTCAGCAAGACGGCGGCCCTTCTGCTCGCCGCAGCCATTACGGCGTCCGCGCCGGCAGCTTCCGCAGCCGCAGCGATCCAGCCGGAGCCGTCCAAGGCGCCGGCGGCGGCGCCAGACCGCATCGAGTCTCCGCACGGGGAGCTGCGCCATCCAAAAGGGCAGCCCGGCCATCAGCGCTATCGCAAAGCCCATCAGAAGATGATGATCCGCGAGGCGGTCGCCTTTTTCGGCCTGAAGACGCAAGGCAAAACCGACGAGCAGCTGCTTCAGGAAATCCGGGAGCAGAAAACGAAGCAGCCGGAAAAATGGGCGCTGTTCAAGCAGCAGCTTCACGCGAAAAAGCTGGAGCGGCTGAAGGCGTTCGCCGCCGCCCAAGGCATCGATACGAAAGGGATGGACGAGCAGCAGCTCAAAGAGAAGCTGCGGCAGCTCCATCGCGAAGGCAAGCTGAAGCTTCCGGAGCGGCCCGCCGCGCCGACCGCTCCGGCGCCGGCGCCAGCGCCTGCTCCGAGCGCTTGAGTGGTCGGCAGGCGGGGCTGGACGCGCCACGCGCCGTTCCTGACGCCAAGCCGGGTTGAATGACAGCCGGCCACGAGGATGAAAGCTTCCATTCAATACGGGCTGCAGCGTCTTCGACGCGGGGCTGCCTCCGAAGGTCAAGGCGATTGACCCGGAGACAGCCTTTTTTTCGTTTCAGCTTCCATAGAAAAGGAAAAAGTGATATCATTATTACATCATAGTGATTCAGGGGGAATGACGATGCAAGAACGCAAGGCATGGCATATGAATGGTTTTGGGGCTCTCCTCCTCGGGACAGCCGCGTTTGTGGGGGCGGCGCTGCTCTTCATCTCCAGCGATGAATTCGCGCTGGGAGCGGCGGGCTACGTCCTCGGCTCGCTGCTTCTCCTCGCCTCGCTGATCCTGTTCAGCGCATTGACGATCGTGCAGCCGAACCAGGCGAAGGTCATCACCTTTTTCGGACGCTACAAAGGAACGGTGACCGACAGCGGCCTTTGGCTCGTCATGCCGTTCAGCGCCAAGTCCCAGGTCTCGCTGAAGGTGCGCAACTTCAACAGCCAGAAGCTCAAGGTGAACGACGCCTCCGGCAACCCGGTCGAGATTGCCGCGGTCGTCGTCTTCCGCGTGACGGATACGGCCCGGGCCAGCTTCGAGGTCGACGACTACGAGACGTTCGTGGAAATTCAGAGCGAGACGGCGATCCGGCATCTGGCGGCGCAGTATCCTTACGACACGTATGAGGACGCGAGCGCCGTATCGCTGCGCGGCAATGCGGACGAGGTGAGCTCGCGGCTGCTGGCGGAGCTGCAGGAGCGGCTGACGGTAGCCGGAGTCGAGGTGCTGGAGACGAGGCTGTCCCATCTGGCCTACGCGCCGGAGATCGCCGGCGCGATGCTGCAGCGCCAGCAGGCGGAGGCGATCGTCTCCGCCCGGCAGAAGATCGTAGACGGAGCGGTCGGCATGGTAGAGTCGGCGCTCAAGCAGCTGGAAGCACGCGGGGTCGTGCTCGATGAGGAGCGGCGGGCGGCGATGATCAACAATCTGATGGTGGCGATCGTGTCCGAGCGCGGCACGACGCCGGTCATCAATGCAGGAACGCTGTACAATTAGGAGCATCCGCGATGCCTAAGGAAAGAAAGTCCTTTCCGCTCCGGATGGACCCCGACATCTACCAGGCGGTCGAGGCGTGGGCCGCCGACGAATTCCGAAGCGTCAATGCGCAGATCGAGTTCCTGCTCCGCGAGTCGCTGCGCAAGTCCGGCCGCTTGCAGCGCCGCAGCCCGCAGCCGGAGCCGGAGCCGGAGCCGCCGCAGGACGGGCAGGCGGACTGAGCCGTCTGCTCTCGCGGCCGCGTCCTGAGACGGCGCTCCAGACGGACGGCCACGGCGTCCGCGTTCCGGCGCAGCGCAAAAAAGGCTCCAGATGCCCGATCGGGCAATCTGGAGCCTTTTTGCTGCTGCATCCGCACCCGCGCTCAGCGGAGCGGACGGCGAGGATGATGCTATCGTGGTTATCAGCCCTTTACAGCACCTTCGGTCATGCCCTTCTCGATGTACTTCTGAATGAACAGATAGACGATGAGGACAGGCACGACGGTCAGGGAGACAGCGCTGGCCATGAGGCCGAAGTCGGTTCCGTACTGGGAGCTGATTTCGTTGAGCAGCGCCACGATGGGCCGAACGTTTTCCTTGTTGACGAAGATCAGGGCCGAGAACAGATCGTTGTACGACCAGAGGAAGACGAAGATGCTGGCCGATGCGAAGACGGGCCGGGCAATCGGCATGAAAATGCGGGTGAACATGTTGAACCGGTTGCAGCCGTCGATGAAGGCCGCTTCCTCCAGCTCTTTTGGAATGGTCGCCATATAAGCGGTCATGACCAGGATCGCGAAGGTCAGGTTGCCTGCGGTATGCGGAAGGATCAGGCCCCAGTATTTGTTGACGAGGCCCCACTCAATGAGCAGCTCGTACACGGGAACGACGGTGGCGAACGCCGGAATGAGCAGCGTCGCGACGAGCAGCGAGCTCAGCGCGTTGCGGCCGCGGAACTTGAAGCGGGACAGCACGTAGGCCGCCAGGCCGCCGCATACGAGCACGAGCAGGACAGTCGCGCCGGACATGATGAGGCTGTTGGCGTAGGCCTTGCCGATGTTGATCCGGTCGAACGCCGTCTCATAGTTGGTCAGCACCGGCGAGAGGGCGATGGAGAACGAGTCGTTCATGACGTCGGTCGACAGCTTGAATGAGTTGTTGATGATCCAGAACATCGGATAGATCGTCGTGAGCGCCCACAGCGTCAGGCACACGTACATGAACAGCGTGCCCAAAGGGATGCGCTTGCCGGATCGATGTCTTTCTACAGGTACGGTATTCACTCCATTGACTTGCTGCATCTGCTTCCACCCCATAAAAGGTTAATAGGTGATCTCTTCTCTTTTAAGCAGTCGGTTCGTGATGATCGAGAGGATCAGGCCGAACACGACGATGTAGATGGCGATCGTCGAGCCGTAGCCGAAGTTCTGGTCCACGAGCGCTTTTTTGTACATGTACGTGCCGAGCACCTCGGTTCCGTTCTGGCCGCGGGAGAGGATCCAGACGAAGTCGAATACTTTGAGCGTGCCTGTGATCGCGAGGATGAGCACGACCTTGATGTCGCTCAGGATGAGCGGGATCGTCAGCATCGTCGTCTTTTTGATGCCGGAGATGCCTTCAAGCTTGGCCGCTTCGTAGAAGTCGGCAGGTATTTTGGACATCGCCGTCAGGAACAGGATGAAGTAGAAGCCGACATAGTGCCAGACGGTCGGAACGGCCACCGCCTTCAGCGAGCCGGTCTCGCTGAGCCAAAGCACCTTCTCGAGCCCTAGGCCCGCGATGGCGTTGTTCAGCATGCCGAACTGATAGTTGTAGATGAGGACGAACAGCAGGGAGATCGCCGCGCCGGAAATGACGATCGGGAAGAAGAAGACGGTGCGGAAAAACTGCTTGCCCTTGGAAATGTTGTCGACCATGACGGCCAGCACGAGCGCGATTCCGACCTGGAAGACGATCGTGTACAGCATGATCTCGAGCGTATGGAGCGTCGCCGCTCCGAGCAGGTCGTCCGTGAACATGCGCTTGTAGTTGTCCAGTCCGACGAATTTCTTGTCGAAGAAGCCAGACGTCCGGTAGAAGCTGAGGTAAAGGCTTTTCAGGAACGGATAGTAGACGAACGTGGAAATGAGGAGCAGAGCCGGCGCGAGGAACGCGACGATATACTTCTTGTCACCCTTCATACAATCACCTTTTTAACTCGTAGTGGATGGAGCCGAGGCCGGAAAAAAGCTCGCCGCCCATGCGGTGCGAAGGGCGGCGAGGGTTGGTTATAGAGGGGCTGCGATAGGAAGCCGATTACTGCTTGTTCGCCTTTTCGATCTTCTCGGCTGCTTCAAGCGCCTGTTTCGCCGTCTTCTCGCCTTTGACGACGCCTTGGATGTTTTGACGGATCGTCGTGAACGTCTCCGGCGACAGGTAGCTGTCGATCGGGGAGTTGACCGACGTGGAGTCCGCGACCATCTTGAAGCCGTCAAGCGCGACTTGCGGCAGGCCGTCGATCTGCACATCTGCGGCTGGAGTGCCGCCGTTCGCCGTTGCGACCGCTTTGATCGCATCCTTGCTCGTCAGGAATTTAAGCAGCTGCACGGCCGCGTCTTTCTTGTCGGCGTTGTCGTACGTCGCTTTGGAGAGGTAGAAGCCGCTGCCGAAGCCGCCGACAACGTCCTTGCCGGTGCCTTTGCCGCCCGGAATCGCCGGGAAAGGAAGCACGGTCGACGTCGATTTGACTGCGTCGGCCATGCCGCCGATCGCCCACGAGCCTTCCAGCACCATCGCGGCCAGACCTTGCGAGTAGTAGTTTGCCGCCATCGTCAGGTCGATCGTCGCCGCGTCTTTCGGGAACGCGCCCAGGTCGCCCAGCTCCTTCAGCTTGCCGATGCCGAGCTCCCATTCCGGGCTGATGCCGTTCAGCAGGCCGGCTTTTTGGCCTTCGGAGCCGGATGCCGCGAGGACGGAGTGCTCGATGACATAGTGGGACTGGTCGAACGGAGCCGCGAGCGGGATGATCTTGTTTTCGGACAGCGTCTTGACGGCCTTCGTCAGCTTATCCCAGTCGGTCGGCAGCTCCAGGTTGTATTTCTCGAAGATCGCCTTGTTCACGAACAGGCCTTCGTAGAAGCCGGTCAGCGGAGCGGCATAGATGTTGCCGTCGGGTTGCTTGACCGATTCCAGCGCGGACGGGATGAAGCCGTTTTTCCATTCGGCGTCCTCGTCGAGCAGGCTGTTGAGCGGTACGACCTTGCCGGCATCGACGAAGCCTTTGGCATCGGCGCCGACGAAGTAGAACAGAAGATCCGGCTCGTTGCCGCTGTTCATGTCGGAGTTGACTTTCGTGCGGAAGCCGTCGTCGTTGGCGGACATGACGTCGTTGTCGATCTTCACGTTCGGATACTTCGCGGAGAAGTCGTCGAGAAGCTTCTGGAACGCTTCGCGCGCCGCGTCCGTTCCGCCGAACGTGGAGAATACGCGGAGGGAAACGTCTTTTGCAGGCGCTTCGGTCGGCGCCGTGCTTGTCGTCGGAGCCGGGCTTGCGCTTGCGCCGCCGTTGCTCGCGCCGCTGTTTCCGTTGTTGCCGTTGCTTCCGCAAGCGGTGAGGGCCAGCACGGCTGCCATGGACAGAGCGGCCAGAGCTGTTGTGGATTTCTTCTTCAACATTGCGAAAATCCCCCTTGAATTCGTTGTGTGCATGCTGCAAGATTCGCCATCTCGCTTACTTAAAGTGTAGGCTCCAGGAAGCTCCCAGCCAAGGCAAGATTGGTTCGCTGGATGGGGGACATTCCTCTCGGGAGGGGGAGTATTTTTGGATGGAATAGGGGAAAATCCTCTTTTTTCTCCGTCGCTTGAAATCGGCGGAAGCGATGCGGAAGGCGCAGCGGCGCGGCTTGCCGGCGCCTGGCGCGAAGACGCCCTTCAGCGGATCGCCGCGGAAAGGCTTCGCTTCGCCGAGCGGGACTTTCGGCCTAGCGGCCTGCCGAGGGACGGGGCGTTGTTGCCAGGCCCCTTTTCGAGCTCGAATCGCGCTTCATCTTATAGGGAAGAAAAGCCTCTCCTGCCGCCGGCTCGTCAATCTCGTCCGCATAAAAGGCCAAGTCCCCTCATAGACATGTATCAGCTTAGGAAAACTCAACGAGCAGAGGGGATGAGAAGATGCGTCGCATAAGCTTGATCGCGGCTCTGATGGCCTGCTTCATTCTGGTGCTGGCCGGATGCGGCAAAAAGGATGCGGGCTCCGTGGTGAAGGAGCTCGGCAAGCTGCAGGAGAAGACGGAAACGTATCAGGGAACGGGAACGATGACGCTCCATACGGCGACCCAGCCGCTCCAGTACAAGGTCGACGTGAAGTTCCAAAAGCCGAATTACTACCGGATCGCGCTGACGAACGAGAAGAAGGATCTGACGCAGATCGTCCTGCGCAACGACGAAGGCGTGTTCGTCCTGACGCCGAGCCTCAATAAAGTGTTCCGCTTCCAGAGCAACTGGCCGGAGGAGCAGGGCCAGGTGTACTTGTACCAGACGCTGGTGGAGAGCATCCTGAAGGACAATTCCCGCCAGTTCGCCAGCGACAAGGACAGCTATGTGTTCGATGTCATGGCCAATTATCAGAACGCCTCGCTGGCCCGTCAGAAAATCTGGCTGAGCAAGGACGACTACGCGCCGAAGCAAGTCGAGGTGAGCGACTCCAACAGCGCCGTGCTCGTAGACGTGAAGTTCGATTCGTTCAAGTTCAACGAGAAGCTGGAGAAGAGCGTGTTCGATACGAAGGCGAACCTGCAAAGCTCCCCGGCAGCCGGCTCGCAGCCGACGACCGCGGTGCCGGAAGGCGAGCCGGGCGCATCCAAGGGCACGGAGACGGACGGAGCGGCAGGAGCCGGCACGGATGGAGCCGGCACGGACGGCAATGCCGCCGAAGGCGGAGTCGCCGCCGATCCGTCGAGCTCGAGCTTCATCCCGATGGAGCCGTCCTACCTCGGTCCGGAGGGCATCGCGTTCAAGGACAGCAGCGATATCGAATTCGGCGGCAATCCGGGCGTCCTGCTTCGTTATGACGGCACGTACAGCTACACGCTGATCGAGACGCAGCCGGACGATTACGCGTCGGCGGCGGGCACCGGCCGCATCGTCGATCTCGGCTATACGGTCGGCCAGCTGAGCGAGGGGCAGCCGATGACGCTGGCCTGGACGTATCAGGGCACGTATTTCCGCCTCACTTCCGACAATCTGCCGGAAAACGAGCTGGTCAAAGTCGCACAGTCGGTCGTCGACGACATGACCAAATAAGGCAAGAGAAGCGCCGCAGGCCGCGGATGGCCGCGGCGCTTTGCCGACCTTGCCGCTGCCAACAGGTGCCAGCCGGGCGGAGGGCTTCGTTCATTGACACTGCCGGGCATCGAGGGTACCATTAGAGGCATTGGGTTTTTCAAGCGAAAAGGGATGAATCAGGTGGATACTTATTACCGTCCGACCCGCGCCGAAATTTCCCTCGATGCCCTTCGAAGCAACATCCGGGCATTCCGGAGCTCGGCGCCGGAAGGAATGAAGCTGCTCGCTTCGGTCAAGGCCAACGCTTACGGACACGGACTCGTTCCGGTCTCGCGGGAGGCGGAAGCCTGCGGGGCCGACTATCTTGGCGTCGCCTTCCTCGACGAGGCGCTCCGCATCCGCGCGGCCGGCATCAAGACGCCGATCCTCGTCCTCGGCTACGTGCCGGCGCATGCGCTGGACCTCGCCCGCTCGCTGGACATTACGATCGCGCTGTACCGGGACGACGCGCTCGAGGCGGCCCGCTCGCTGCCGCTGGACGGTCCCCGGCTCAAGGTCCATGTGAAGCTCGATACCGGCATGGGCCGGCTCGGCCGGCTGGCCGACGGCTCCGGCGACGCGATGCGCTTCCTCGAGGAGGCGCTGCGCGTGCCTCAGCTGCATGTGGAGGGGCTGTTCACGCACTTCGCCAAGTCGGACGAGGCGGACAAAAGCTATACCGAGCTGCAATACGGGCGGTTCGCGGCCGTTGCGGACGAGGTCCGCAGGCGCGGCCTGCCGATCGAGATCCTGCACAGCGCCAATACGGCCGCAGGCATGGATACGCCGGAGCTCGGCGGAGGCATGCTGCGGCTCGGCATCGGCATGTACGGGCTTTATCCGTCGGACGAGGTGGACCGCAATCGGCTCGCGCTGCAGCCGGTGCTGTCGCTCCGATCGGAGCTCGTGCATGTCAAGGAGCTGACCGAGCGCTGGGGCATCAGCTACGGCACCCGCTACTTCGCGGAGCGCGGCGAGCGCATCGGCACGATCCCGATCGGCTACGCGGACGGCTTCAGCCGCCTGCTGTCGGGCAAGGCCCAGGCGCTCGTGCGGGGCCAGCGCGTTCCGGTGGCCGGCACGATCTGCATGGATCAGTGCATGGTCGCGCTGAATGGCGCCGAGGCGGCGACGGGGTCGCCGGTCGAGGCCGGCGAGGAAGCCGTGCTGATCGGACGCCAGGGAGAGGCGGAGATTACCGCCGAGGAGCTGGCCGCGCAGCTCGGCACCATCAACTACGAGGTCACCTGCATGATCGCTTCGAGGATTCCGAGAGTGTATGTGCGAGGCGGAGAGATCGTCGAGGTCGAAAATCCGCTTTCGCACGGGTGATGTCATTTTTTGCGGAAGGCAAGCAGGAATATCGTCGCCATGCGGCGAATTGCCCCCATAGGGGGCATCCGCCTCGCCTGTTCTACGGGATACAGGCATCTCATAGGTATGGTGGAGTATAGCCTATTTGCATCGGAGACATAATGGTAATGGGCTTTGACAAGTTTTGGAGGTGCGAGTTGGTGGCCAATGTACAGAATACCAAACGAATCATGATCAGCATTCCGGATCATCTGCTGGAAGAAGTGGACGGCATTGTCGCCAAGGAGAATTCCAACCGCAGCGAGTTCATCCGCCAGGCGATGAAGCTCTATCTGGTGGAGCGCAAGAAGCGTCAAATCCGCGAGTTGATGCAGAGAGGTTATCTGGAAATGGCTAAGATCAACCTGAACATGGCCTCGGAAGCTTTTCAAGCGGAGGAAGACGCTGACCGCGCGCTCGGCCGTCTCGTTAGCGGGGTGTAGCGATTGATCGTCAAACGCGGAGATGTGTTTTTCGCTGATCTTTCCCCCGTCGTCGGCTCCGAGCAAGGCGGCGTGCGCCCCGTGCTCGTGCTTCAGAACGACATCGGCAACCGCTTCAGCCCGACCGTCATCGTCGCCGCCATCACGGCCCAGATTCAAAAGGCCAAGCTGCCGACTCATGTCGAAATCGACGCCAAGGAGCATGGCTTCGACCGGGACTCGGTCATCCTGCTGGAGCAGATCCGGACGATCGACAAGCAGCGGCTGACCGACAAGATCACCCATCTCGACGACGAGATGATGCGTCATGTCGACGACGCGCTGCAGATCAGCGTCGGCTTGATCGACTTCTAATCCGGGCACGGCCGCGGCGCTTCCGTGCCATGAGGCCGCCGCCCGGAGGCTTGACGAAGCCTCGGCGCAAAAAAAGCTTTACAGCCCTTTATCCGATTGATATTATGAATTCAGTCAAATATGGAATGCGATGCCAGGCATCGCATAAGCTCGCGAAGAACGCAAGCGGTTGAACCTCCCCGAGGTTCCTGCTTGCGTTTTTTATTTTTCCTCAGGAGGGGCCGTTATGGGCAAAGGAAAGAACAGATTCATCTGGATCGCCGCGGCGATGCTGTCGGCGATCCTCGTGTACGGGCTCTACCTCGTGCAGCTGCGCTCGATCGAGCGGCAGCATGCCGTGCAGGTGCTCGTTCCGAAGCGCTTCATCGCGGCGGGCGAGCGCATCGAGGCGCAGGATCTCGGCCTGCAGACGATACCGTCCGGCGCGTTCGCGCAGGATATGATGTCGGAGCCGTCGCTGGCCGCCGGACAGGAGGCCGTCGTGCCGCTCGGTCAGGGCGAGCCGCTGCGGGACTGGAAGCTGGACTCGTACCGGCTGCTGCCGGCGCGCAGCGAATCGACCTTCCAGCTGCCGCGGGAGTACGTGCTTTCCGTGTCGAGCGGCATCCGGGCCGGAGACCGCGTCGTGCTGTATGCCTCCGGCGCCGCCTCGGCGTCCGTGAGGCTGTTTGCGGACCCGGTCGTCGTCGCGTCGGTCAAGACGAGCGGCAATCAGGAGATCGACGATCTGGACAATCCGAATCTGCTCTCGCTTGCCGAGGGCAACCGGCAAAAGATGTACGCCTCCCGCCGAGACGCAAACGGCTTGATCGAATTCGTCAACCTGAATTTGACCGAGGAGCAGTGGCTTCGGATCGACGAGCTGTGCAAAGGCGGGGAGGTCAAGCTTGTCATCGCCTACAGCGCCGACTCGCTCGATATCGCGGATGCTGGAACGGGGGCGGCGCCATGAGCGCGCCGTTGATCGCTTTCATCGGCACGACGCCGAATATCGGCACGACATCCGCCGCCTTCGCGGCTGCGTGCAGACTGGCGGAGAGGAGCGGGGAGGAGGTCGGCTTCCTCTGCCTGAACCTGCGGAGCGCCAAGATCCACCGCTTCATCGGACAGGATCGTCCGCCAGCGACGCTGGACAGCATCCGTCCCGAGCTGACCTCCGCGTCCCTCTCTTCCGCCCAGCTGCGACGGGCCTGCATCCAGCCGGACGGGCATCCGCTCGTCCATGTCCTGGCGGGCAATCAGATGCGCGACCAGGCGGAGTTCTACTCCTTCGAAGAGACGGAGCATCTGTTGGATATCGCCCGGCAGACGTTTCCGGCCGTCGTCGCGGATGCGGGCTGCTATTGGGATAATGCCGCGACGATCGGCGCGATGAGGGCCGCGAGCTCCCGCATCCTGTGCACGACCGGAGCGCTGTCCCATTTTCAGGAGGACTGCAACCGCTGGATCCGCCAAGTCTCGCCTCTGTTCGGCATCCTGCCGGAGCAATTCGATCTGCTCGCCATACAATCCCCATCGACCACTGGAGGTTATCGCATGAAAGAGATGGAAAAGGAAACCCGACTGTCCGTAATCGCCGAATTCAAGACCAATCAAGCTTTTTACGAGTCGCTCGATCGAGGCCGGTATCAGGCGTGGCTGAAGCAGGACGCCGTAGGACGGATCGCGATGGACCTCGCTGCGGACAAGCTGGCGGAACGGCACGGCATCCGCTGCCGTCCGGTCAAGGACAAGCAGCCTTGGTTCCGCAAGCTCAAGGCGCATCGCGGAGAACTGAGAATATGAGCGGAGAGCGGTTCTCGCCTGCGGCGCTCGCCGCGGAGCTGCGTTCCGGCATCCGGCAGCCCGCTTCGAGCGAGGCTTCGGGCCCGGGGCATCCGGCGGATGCGGCCGCACCCGATACGTTCGCCAAGGCGGCGGAGGACATGCGCTCTTTTCTGGCCTCGCCGCGGGGCATGACGGACGACGAGAGGCGGATTTACGGAGAGCGGCTCAACCGGGCCGTCCTCGGCTATCGTCAGGAGCGCCGGGAGATCATGGCGCTCGTCGCCGACCGGCTGCTGAAGCTGCGGCTTCATGAGCTTCCCGGCATGGGCTCCCCGTACAAGTCGCTGGCGGAGGCGCTGTTCGCGGAAGTGATCGGACTCGGCGTGCTGGAGCGCATCCTCGAGGAACGGGAGGGACTCGAAGAGATCCAGGTCGTCGGCACGCGGATCTATCTCATGCGTGGAGGGCGGGTGGAGCGGTCTCCCTTCGAATTCCAGACGCTCGGCGAGGTGGAGCGGATCCAGCAGAACCTGGTGCTGTACAACAACGACCGCATCAACCCGCGCAAGCGCTGGGCGGAAGTCATGCTGCGCGACGGCACCCGGGTGACGATGACCGCGTACGGCTTCACCTCGCTGCCGACGCTGACGATGCGCTTCTACCAAGCGCAGGCGTTCCGGCTGGAGGAGCTGGCCGCTCCGGCTTACGGCACTCTCTGCCCGCAGATGTCGCGCATGCTGCATGCCGTGCTGGCCGTCCGCTACAATCTGGTCGTGATCGGGCCGACGGGCTCCGGCAAGACGCATCTGCTTAAGGCGCTCATCGCCGAGCTGCCCGACGAGGAACGGATCGTCACGCTGGAGTCCCGGCTGGAGATGATGCTCGGCAAGGAGTTCCCGAATAAAAACGTCGTCGAATACGAGACCGACGAAGAGGACGAGCGCCACGGGCCGGCGCAAGCGTTCAAGCTTGCGCTCCGGCAGTCGCCGCAGCGGATCGTGCATGCGGAGATCCGCGACGAGGACGCCAACATCTATGTCCGCGCCTGTACGCGCGGACATGCCGGCAGCATGACGACGGTGCATGCCAGCCGGCTGGAGGACGTGCCGGAGGCGATCACCGACATGTGCATGCTCGACGGGCGGGGAATGGATCCGGCGCGGCTGTGCAAGCGGATCGCCAGGCATGTCACGCAGATCGGCATCGAGATGGGCATCGCCGACGGCAAGCGCCGAATCGTCCGCATGGGCGAGATCCGCTGGCGGGACGGGGAGGCGTCGCTGGAAGAATGGGCTCTCTATCGGCGCGGAGAGGGATGGAGGCTGGCGCCGCGGCCCGGCATCGAAGCGGCTCGGAGGCTTGCGGCTTGCGGACTGACGCTACAGGAGGCGGGCTTCGAAGGAGAGTCCGCCCATGTTTGAATCGTCTTGGCTTGTCCTGGCGGCGGCGATCGCGCTGTGCCTGGCGCTCATGCCGCTGATCGCTTCCGCGCTCCGTTTCGGCGACGATTCGCGCTTGGCCTCGAGCCGGCTCGATTATCGCCGCGGCCGGTCGCTGCGCGAACGGATCCGCCGCATGCTCCAGCGCTCCGGATGGCTTTACCGGGAGCTGAGCGACACGCTGGACGCGCTGCAGTCCGGCATCCGTCCGGAGGGGCTCGCGCTATTGTCGCTGCTGCTGCTGGCGTCGGGAGGAGCCGTAGGGGCCATCCTGTTCCTCAGCCTCAAAGGCGCGCTGATGCTCGGACTGATGCTTGCGCTCGCGCCCTATTCCTTTCTGAAGATGATGCTGCTCAAGCGGCAGCTTCAGACCCGGCTCGAGTTCCTGCCGGCAGCCGAGCTGTTTTATCAATGCTATCTTGTCGCAGGGCAGCGGCAGATCCGCGGAGCTCTCCGCCGGATGGTGGAGGAGAACCGGCTTCAAGGCCATTTGAAAGCCTCCTTCGAGCAGCTCTACCGGAATCTATGCGTCAGAGGAGACGACGAGGCGAGCCTGCGCCTGTTCTCCGCTTCCCTCGGCCACTTGTGGGGAGACTACTTTGTCCAGATCCTGCGGGTGGCGATCAGCGAAGGCCATGACATCTCGGACAATCTTCATGATCTGATTTCCGATATGCGGAGGGCCAGGCGGGCCAACGAGCAGGAGCGGCACAAGCTGCTGGAGATCCGGATCGCGAACTTCACCCCGGTGCTGTTCCTCGGCCTGTTCCTCGGGATCAACTTCCGCTACAATCCCGAAAGCTCCTACCGCTATTACGTGCTCGACCCTGGCGGCAGAGACATTCTGCTCAACGCTTTGGCCCTCATTTTCGCTTCTTTCGTCATGGGGCTTTGGCTATCCCGCAAGAAGATGTAAAGGAGGCTCGACATGAAGCTCATCGAGGCTTGGAACGGCGCCGGGTTCGCGATCGCCTGGCTGGCTCAGGCTGTCCTGCTGACGATTCTGATCTATGCGCTGCTGCGGCGGCTGTCGACCAAAAGACCGCGATGGCTGCATCTGCAGCGCCGCGGGCCGGAGGGGCGGCTGCTTGCGGATCGTCAGCTGAGGCTCGTAGGTCTGAAGCGGACCAGCCGCGTCGTCGAGGAGCGATCGAGGCTTCTGGCCGGCTGCGGAATTCGATGGGACGGCGCGGCCTATGCGGCTGCTCGCCGGATCGTCTTCGCGGCGGGCGCGCTTGCCGCCCTGCTTGGCGCCGGCCTGCCGGCTCTTGGCGTCAGGCCGCTGCTTGTCCTGCCGCTGGCAGGCTGGGGAGCGCTGATCTTGCTGACGTTCGCGCTGCTCGTCGATAAGATCGCGCTGGAGTCGATCCGACAGGCACGCTCCGCCAAAGTCATCCGCGAGATCCATACCGTCAGCACTCAGCTGCTGTACCTGCAAGGCTCGTCGCTCCATATCCATGCCAAGCTCATGCGCTGCGTTCCGTATACGAGGTCGATCCGCGGCGAGCTCCAGAATCTGCTCGGCGAGTGGTATCACGATGCGGGCGAGGCGATCCGCATGTTCAAGACGCGAGTCGGCACCGAGGAAGCGATCAGCTTCGCCGAGACGGTCGATTCCCTGCGGCTGCACGAGGACGATGCCTACTACGGGCTGCTGCGGGAGCGGATCCGCGACTACAAGGAAAAGCTGGAGATCGCCAAGGAATCCCGCAAGGAATCCGGCTCTTACGTGCTGTTCATCCTCGCCGGCCTGCCGATCCTCTACACGTTTCAAGTCTTCATCTACCCTTGGGTGAGAGAAAGCCAGAAGCTGTTCGACTCCCTGCAATAATACGAGAAAAGGAGGTGAGAGCATGCGAAACATTCTCGTCACCGTCATGATGATCGTCGTCATGCTGGTGCTCTTCAATACGATCATTTCAGACAACGCGACCGGCACCCGTGCGCGGATTCAGACCCAAGGCAACGGCGCGAACACGATGATCGGCAACCTGCTCCCTTAATGCGAAGGAAGGTGGAATCGTGAAGGAAATTCTTGCATCGGTGCTGCTGCTGGCCGCGGTGCTGCTGCTTTATGTCGCTGTCGCGCAAGGACCGCAGGGGACGAAGGCCGGCTTGGAAAGCTTCGGAAGCGCTATGTCCCAGAGCATTCGGAGCACGGATCCTTGAAGCAGATTCTCGTATTCGTCCTGTTCGCGGCGATGTTGTGCTGGATGATGTTCTCGCCGGTCTATAAGCATGTGCTCGTCATGCGGGAAGCGATGCTGCAGAAGGAAGTGGATTACCTGCTCGAGATCGGAGCGAGCGGCAGCCGCGGCTACATCGATGCGGAGATGCTCGAGCAGGCGCGGGGGCGGCTCGCCGCCGTCGGCATGCGGCCCGAGGCGGTCGAGTTCCGGGTCAGCTCCACGAACGGCTTGCCGGCCGACCGCGCGAGCGAGCCGTTGCCGAGAGGGACGGGACTGCGGCTGGAGGCGAGCTATCCGTACGAGCGGCTGTTCGAGATCGACCGCCTGATCGGCATTCCCGCGCCTTCCGCAGGCGAGCGGATGCGAGCGGTCGGACTGAAGATGAGCGAATTCGTGCCGTAACGGTTTCGTGGCGGAAAGGTAGGGAAGACGATGTACAAGCTGCTGCTGATCCTGCTGATGAGCATGCTCTGGCTGAGCGCGCATGCGGCGCAAGCGGACGAGGAGCGTGCCGTGCGGATGCTGTTCGAAGCGAAGCATGCTGTCAACCGCGCGGCTCATGCCGCCGCCCAGCAGCTGGATGAGGAGGAGCTGGCTGAAGGTCGGTTCGACATCGACAAAGCTCGGGCCGAGGCTGCCGCCGCCATCTATTTGCAGGAAAACCTGTTCTTGGACGGCGAAGGGCGGCCGGCTGCAGGGTCCAGGCTGAAAGCGGCCGTTGTCGTCGAGGCGTGGGAAGTCATCGGCCGGGAGCATTCCTTCCCGTATGTATACCGCGACAGCCGCTTCGACTACGAAGTGACGCTGGATCGGCCAGGCGTCGTCCTGATCGTCCGCATCGAGCATCCCCGGCTGTTTTCCGTCATGGAGCCGATCATCTGGCATGTGAAGGGCACGGCGCAGCTCGTTTTGCCTTGATCTTGATTTGCCATCCCCCCTCCCTTCTAGTAAACTTTTACTAGAATTGAAAGAGTGGTGCTAGGGAGGGCGATGGACCGATGTTCAAGCTCGGCGAAAAAGTCGTGATCGTTTCCGATCAGTATGAGCAGAATCTTCCTGTCGGGGAGTATGGATATATCATTGCTTACGACCGCAATGCGGACAATGTATTCGATTATGTCGTGCGCGTTCCGGCTCACAACCGGAACTTCCTCGTTCCGGGATCGGATGTCGAGCTCGACAAGGTGCTTTTGAAGCTGGAGGCCGACCGTGTGGAGCGCGAGGCGCTGATCGATTATGCGCTCGCCACCCGCAACGAGGAGCTGTTCAACCGCATCGTCCGCGGCGACGCGGAGGTGCCGGAGGAGGAGGACCTCTCGTCCAAGGACGTGCAGACCCGGGAGGATTTCATCCGCCAGGTCAATCTCAAGGCGTGGATCTGATTGACCCTCCCGCCGTCGGGGGATAGAGGAATAGAGCCTAATCCGAAAGGAAGTGCAGCGAAGCATGAACGTTGTTTTTCATGGACAATCTTGCATCGGCATCACGCTGGAGGACGGCAAGTCCCTGCTGATCGATCCGTTTCTGAGCGGAAATCCGCTCGCCCGGACAAGCGCGGAGGAGGTGGAGGCGGATTACATCCTGCTCACCCATGCGCATCAGGACCATATTCAGGACGCCGCCGCCATCTCGAAGCGGACCGGCGCGCCGATCGTCGCGATTCCGGAGCTCGCCGCGTACATGTCCTGGCAGGGAGCCAAAACGCTAGGTATGAACATGGGCGGCACGGTTGATCTCGGCGGCTTTGCCAAGGCGACGATGGTGCAGGCGTTCCACAGCTCGGGCATCGTGATCGAGGACGAGCAGCGCATCGTATACGGCGGCATGCCGGCCGGATTCGTCGTCGAGGCCGGCGGCCTTACGTTCCTGCATGCGGGGGACACCTGCCTGTTCTCCGACATGGCGCTCATCGGCCGCCGCTACCAGCCGGATGTCGCGTTCATCCCGATCGGAGGCCACTATACGATGGGGCCGGAGGATGCGCTGCAAGCCGCCGAGTGGTACGGAGCCAAGCTTGTCGTGCCGATCCATTACGACACGTTCCCGCCGATCCGCCAGGATGCGGATGCGTTCGTCGCGCGGCTCGGCGAGCTGGGGCTCAAAGGCCAGGTCGTCCCGCCAGGCGGCAAGCTCGACCTGGCTGGGCTGAAGTGATCGGAGATCGCTTCGAGCCCAATCCGGGCAAGCGAGCGGGTTCATGAACTTTTGCAGGCTTGCTGCTGGTCGAATTCAGACCGGCAAGCTTCGTGCGGAAAAGCGGATAGCGCCTTCCACGCGGCATCGGCCGCCGGACCTTCGGTCCGGCGGTTTTTTCGTGCGCGTTGCCGCATTCGTTTAGCGCTGCGCATTGAGAATGTTGTCGGACTCAAGGTATAATACGGGGAATGGTGTCAGGCATCAGTCATCTTGCTAGACAAGGGGGAAAAGAACGATGAGCATCGACGCGAAGACGGTCGAGCATGTCGCGAATCTGGCGCGGCTGGAGCTGAGCGGGGAAGAGAAGGAACAGTTCGCCAGCCAGCTCAGCGCCATTTTGAAGTACGCAGAAAAACTGGACGAGCTGGATACGGAAGGCATCGAGCCGACGAGCCATGTGCTTCCGGTCACGAACGTGATGCGCGAGGACGTGGTGCGCGAGTCCGTCTCCAACGAGACTGCGCTGCGCAACGCGCCGGACGACGAGGACGGGCAGTTCAAGGTGCCTGCCGTACTGGAATAGCCGCTAGCGGCGAAGGGAGGAACATCGGTTGGCTTTATTCGATCAAAGACTACAGGATCTACATAACGAGCTCGCCGCCGGCAAGCTGTCCGCGGCCGAGCTGACCGAGGCGGCCTATGCGCGGATCGCCGAGACCGACGAGCGGATCGGCGCGTTCCTGACGCTGAACGAGGAGGCGGCGCGCGTCCGCGCGGCCGAGCTCGATCAGGCCGGCGCGGCCAAGGGACTGCTGCATGCGCTGCCTGCGGGCATCAAGGACAACATCGTCACCAAGGGGCTGCGCACGACATGCGCGAGCCAGTTTCTTTCCAATTATGATCCGATCTACGATGCGACCGTCTCCGGCAAGCTTCAGGATGCCGGAGCGGTGACGATCGGCAAGCTCAACATGGACGAGTTCGCGATGGGCGGCTCCAACGAGAACTCCAGCTTCCGTCCCGTGCGCAACCCGTGGAATACGGACTATGTGCCGGGCGGCTCGAGCGGCGGCTCCGCAGCGGCGGTGGCGGCGGGCCAGGTCTACTTCGCGCTCGGCTCCGACACCGGCGGCTCGATCCGGCAGCCGGCCTCCTACTGCGGCGTCGTCGGCCTCAAGCCGACGTACGGCCTCGTCTCCCGCTTCGGCCTGGTGGCGTTCGCCTCCTCGCTCGACGCGATCGGGCCGATCACCAAAAACGTCGAGGACGCGGCTTATGTGCTGCAGACGATCGCCGGCCACGACCGCATGGACTCTACGTCGGCCGACGTCTCCATCCCCGACTATGTCGGCTCGCTCAGCGGGGATATCAAGGGCATGCGCATCGGCGTGCCGAAGGAGTACATGGGCGAGGGCATCGATCCGAAGGTCAAGGAAGCGGTGCTGGCCGCGCTGCGCGTGCTTGAGGATCTCGGCGCGACCTGGGAGGAAGTTTCCCTGCCGCATACCGAATATGCGGTCGCGACCTATTATCTGCTCGCCTCCTCCGAGGCTTCCTCCAACCTGGCCCGCTTCGACGGCGTGCGCTACGGCGTGCGCGCGGACGATCCGGACAACCTGATCGACTTGTACCGCAAGTCGCGCAGCCAAGGCTTCGGCCAGGAGGTCAAGCGCCGCATCATGCTCGGCACGTACGCGCTGAGCTCCGGCTATTACGACGCCTATTACCTCAAGGCGCAAAAGGTCCGCACGCTCATCAAGCGCGACTTCGACCAGGCGTTCGAAAAATACGACCTGCTCGTCGGACCGACCGCGCCGACGACGGCGTTCCGCATCGGCGAGCAGATCGGCGATCCGTTGACGATGTACCTCAACGACATCGTGACGATTCCGGTCAGCCTCGCCGGCGTTCCGGCCATCAGCGTGCCATGCGGCTTCGCGGACGGCCTCCCGGTCGGCCTGCAGCTCATCGGCAAGCCGTTCGACGAATCGACCGTGCTGCGCGCCGCCCATGCCTATGAGCAGCATACGGACCACCACAAGGCGCGCCCGCAGCTGTAGGGCGCCGCATCAAGCATCAAGCAAGCAGGAGGAGCTAAGCCATGACTCACTACCAATCGTACGAGACGGTCATCGGGCTTGAAGTGCATGTCGAGCTTCATACCGCCAGCAAGATCTTCTGCGGCTGCTCGACTTCCTTCGGCGCCCCGCCGAATACCCATACCTGTCCGATCTGCCTGGGGCATCCCGGCGTGCTGCCGGTGCTCAACCGCCAGGCGGTCGACTACGCAATGAAGGCCGCGATGGCGCTGAACTGCACGATCGCCGACGTCAGCAAGTTCGACCGCAAGAACTATTTCTATCCCGATTCGCCCAAGGCGTATCAGATTTCCCAGTTCGACCAGCCGATCGGCGAGAACGGCTGGATCGACATCGAGGTCGACGGCAAGACGAAGCGCATCGGCATCACCCGCCTTCATCTGGAGGAGGACGCGGGCAAGCTGACCCATGTCGAGGGCGGCTATGCCTCGCTCGTCGACTTTAACCGCGTCGGCACGCCGCTTGTGGAGATCGTGTCCGAGCCGGATTTGCGCACGCCGGAGGAAGCCAAGGCTTACCTGGAGAAGCTCCGCGCCATCATGCAGTACTGCGACGTATCCGACGTCAAGATGGAGGAAGGCAGCCTCCGCTGCGACGCCAACATCAGCCTGCGCCCTTGGGGCCAGGAGAAGTTCGGCATTCGCGCCGAGCTTAAAAACATGAACTCGTTCCGCGGCGTGCAGCGCGGCCTTGAGTACGAGCAGCTCCGCCAGGCCGATATCCTCGACGCCGGCGGTACGGTCGTGCAGGAGACGCGCCGCTGGGACGACAGCCAGGGCAAGACCTTCTCGATGCGAGGCAAGGAAGAGTCGCATGACTACCGCTACTTCCCGGACCCCGATCTCGTGCGGCTGCACATCGACAGCGAGTGGAAGGAGCGCGTGCGCGCCTCCATCCCGGAGCTGCCGGACGCTCGCCAAGCCCGCTATACGGCGGAGTACGGCCTGCCCGCCTACGATGCCGGCGTCATCACCGCTTCCAAAAAGCTGGCCGACTTCTTCGAGGAGAGCTTGTCCTACACCAAGGACGCCAAGGCCGTCTCCAACTGGATCATGGGCGACCTGCTCGGCTACCTGAACCAGACCGGGAAGGAGATCGAGGCTGTCCGCATCACCGGCCAGGGCCTCGGCGAGATGATCGGCTTGCTGGAGAAGGGCACGATCAGCGGCAAGATCGCCAAGACCGTCTTCAAGGAAATGCTCGAAAGCGGCAAGCGCCCGCAGCAGATCGTCGAGGAGCAAGGACTCGTGCAGATCAGCGACGAAGGCGCGATCAAGGCGATCGTCGAGAAGATCGTCGCCGCCAATCCGCAATCGGTCGAGGATTACCGAGCCGGCAAGGAAAAGGCGATCGGCTTCCTCGTCGGCCAAGTGATGAAGGAGTCGCGAGGCAAGGCGAATCCCGGACTCGTCAACAAGCTGCTCGTCGACGTCCTCAACGCCTGAATTCGTCGGCATCCATCCGGATATCCGGCAGCAGCCGTCCTCTCGATTCGGGAGGGCGGCTTTGTTCATTTAAAAAAGAAGCGGCAATCCGCACTAATCAGGGTAAAATACAACATGCCCCATGCCCGGCAAACAATTGGAGCCCGCGCATACAATGAGAAGCGTCGGCGGTTATGCCCGCGGCGCACGGACATTCGGCATTCATGGGAGGAATGGCATGAACAACGCGCTACACTCGATCGCTTCGGACAGTCCGTGGTATATCAACGAATGGGAGCTGCTGCTGAGGCTGTTCATCGCGGTGCTGCTCGGCGGCCTCGTCGGGTTCGAACGGGAGCAGTCCAACCACGCCGCCGGCTTCCGCACCAACATCCTCGTCTGTCTCGGCTCCTGCCTCTTGATGCTGTTGTCCATATACGGCTTCGCTCAGTTCGTCAACGAGACGAACGTTCGGCTCGATCCCGCGCGCCTGGCCGCGCAGGTCATTACCGGGATCGGGTTCCTGGGAGCCGGGACAATCCTGTTTACGGGCAAGTCGATCACCGGCTTGACGACTGCGGCTTCGCTCTGGGTCGTATCCGCCATCGGCTTGTCGGTCGGCGCGGGCTTCCTGCTGCCGGCGGTCGCGACGACCGTGCTCGTGCTGCTCGTGCTCGTCGTGCTCAACAAGCTCGAAAAAAAGTTTAGCGGCGGCAAGCGCGAGCATCATCTGAAGGTGCTGGCCGACGAAAAGGAAGCGCTGCTGCAGGCCGTGAGCGCCTTGCTCGCGGAGCAGGGCATCGTCATGCGCAAGCTGTCGCTGCAGGAGTACGGAGACCGGGAGCTGGAGCGGCCGCGGGTCATGCTCCTGCTGCATATTACGTTTCCGAAGCAGGATAAGCTGATTCCGCTGTTGGAAAAAATCAAATGCCTGGAGGGCGTGCATGCCGTGAGTGCCGAATGAGCGCCGAAGCCCGCAACCGAAAAAATCGTTGGCTGACCGGCCTCTATGCCGCCTTGCTTCCGGGCGGCGGCCATCTGTATTTGGGCTGGTACGGCCGCGGCCTGCTGCTGCTGCTCGTCGTGCTGCTTGATTTGGCGGCGCTGATCCGCTTTTCGGATTCGACGAGCGGGAGCCGCGCGCTGCTGCTGCTCTATCTCGGCTACGCCCTGCCGGCTTTGTATTTCTATAGCGTCTTCGATTCACTCGAAATCCATTCCCGAATCAAGCTTGCGCCCGCGGGCAAGAGAAGCGACGCTGGTCCGTTTTCCTTGCGGCATAGCCTCGTGCTGGTGGCGGGCGGCTTGCTGCTGTTGTTTCTGATTCGCCCGACCGAGGCGGTCCAGCCGCGGCTCGACTGGATCGGCGACATGGCCTCCGGAGCGGTGCTGCTCGCTCTGGCGGCCTGGCTGTCGCTGCGAAGGCGGCCGGAGCAGTTCCGTTTCGGAAGGCTCAGCTCCATCCTGCTGCTTGCGGCTTGCGGAGCGATCCTTCTGTGGGATCAGGTCCGCGAGCGCAACGACATCGGCCTGCTCTCCGACTGGTGGCCGATGCTGTTCGTGCTTGCCGGCATCGAGATGCTGGCGTTCCAGCTGCTCGAAAAGCATCGTCCCGGCCGCCGGCTGTCCGTCGGCGCTGGAGCGGCCGCGGCCGCGGTGCTGCTAATCGGATCGGCCTATGCCGTCACCCAGTACGGGGGCCTGCCGTTCCGCTGGCTCGACCAGTATGCCGGCCGGACGAGCCTGGAAAACCTGTCGGAGGAAAAAGGCTTCCGCTACGAGGAGGAGCCGATCGTCCTGACGCTCGAGGAGCAGGTGACGAGCGTCATCCTCGACAATCCGAACGGCGATGTGACGGTCCGCTCGAGTCCGGACAGCCGTCTGGTGACCGTTGAGGCCGAGCTATGGGTGGATACGGAGGATTCCCAGGAAGCGGATTACGTCCGCCAGAAGTCGAAGCTGAAAGTCAGCTCGGAAGACAAGCTGGAAATCGTCGCCCAAGGCATGCCTTACGGAGCGAACGGCTCCCGGCTGCCCCGCTACAACCTGATCGTGACGTTGCCGGCCGATCTTGAGGCTTCGTTCCGTATCGACGAGCCGGAACCGCTCCCTCTGCTGCCGCTGCCGTCCTTGCCGACAGGGCTTTCATCCCCTGGCCCGTCCATCGCCGCTGCTGCTCCATTGCCTTCGGCCGGCGGCAGCGCGTCCCTGGAGCCGGTTTCCGGCATGACGGCAGCCGGGCCGAGCGAGCCTCCGTCCGCCGCGGCGACGCCCGAAGCGTCCTTGCCGCCAAGCCCGTCGGCTTCGCCGACTCCCGGACCTCAGGCGGTCAAGGTGCTGCTCCATGCCGGCAACGGCAACGTGTCGATGTCCGGCCTGACCGCCGAGGGAGGATGGACGATCAAAAACCGGAACGGCTCCATCGAGCTGCGCGATCTTCGAGGCAAGGTCGAGGCCGACACGACCAGCGGCAATATCGCAGCGGAACGGATCTTCGGCGATGCCGCCCTATCCGCCCGCGACGGCAGCATCCAGGCTTCGCGCATCAGCGGCTCGATCAATGCCTACACGAGCAACGGCAATCTTGAAGTGGGCGACATCGAGGGGGAGTCGACCATCCTCGAGACGAAAAACGGATTTATCCGGGTCGAGGAAGTGGCGGGCAGCCTTCAGGCCGACACGCTGAACGGCGAGATCCGCATCCGCAGCTCGTCCGTCGGCGGGGGCTGGGACATCGACAGCTCGATCGGCGAGGTCATGCTGTCGCTGCCGACGTCATCCTCCTTTGTCATGGACGGCGCGGTCACGTTCGGCGAGATCCGCTCGGAGCTGCCGCTCCAGGTGACGAAGAAGCGGGTCGAAGGCATCATCGGACTCGGCCTCCATCGGATTCGCGTGGATGCGAACAGCGACATCTCCATCTACGCCTACCCGTCCATGCCCGAATAGTTCCAGCTGCGCGAGCGCCGGTTTCGTTGACAAAACGGGAAATCCGCGCGTACAATAGAACTACTACAAAGTAATTAAGACTATAAGGAAGGCGTGATCGGGAATGGGAGCCAGCGTAGAACAAGCCTTAGAGCAGCTTAAATCCAGCGGCGTCCGCATGACCCCGCAGCGTCACGCGATACTTGGGTTTCTGATGAACTCGATGACTCATCCGACCGCGGATGAGATCTATAAAGCTTTGTCACCCGATTTCCCGAGCATGAGCGTCGCGACGATCTACAACAACCTCCGGCTGTTCGTGGAGGCGGGCCTCGTGCGGGAGCTGACTTACGGAGACGACTCAAGCCGTTTCGATGCGAATCTGTCGGATCATTATCATGCCATCTGCAAGGTCTGCGGCGAGATCGTCGACTTCGACTATCCGCCGCTGATGGAAGTCGAGCGCGCCGCTTCGCGGGAGACCGGATTCCGCGTCGAAGGTCATCGCATGGAGATCTACGGCGTATGCACGTCCTGTCGGGCTGCCGTGCCGCACTCGTAATCGAGCCTGGAGAAGCGCCGCTTCCCGGCTTTTTTTTTGCATTTTTTTGCCGATAGACTCATAGAGTAGAGAGACAACTTTCCGTCGGCAAGACTCGTCTAGGGGATGACAGCAAAGGAGCGTGAAGCATGAAGAGGGGACAAGCCTACGGAGGCAAGCGCCGCAGAAGCGGCTTCCGGCGGCTGCTTGGCTTTTGCCTGATAATTGGAATGATAGCGGGCGCGTGGGCGGCCTACAGCAAGCTCACGCCGAGCCGTGACGATATGAAGCCGGAATACGGCCATGCCCATCCGCTGTTCTACGGAGGGACGTACTTGAAGGAAGGCGCGCTGATCGAGCAAGGCCAGACGCTGCTTCCGCTCGAGGCGATCAGGTCGGTGCTGGGCAGCGATCTGCCCGTCTGGTACGAGGAGAAGACGCAGTCGATCATCCTCACGAGCGATACGAAGGTGCTCTTCATGAAAAAGGACGAGCTGCAAGCCAAGCTCGGCGACAAGCCGTTCCAGCTTGCCGTAGCACCGGTGGAACGGAACGGACGCGTCTACATGCCGCTGTCTCCGCTCAAGACGTTGTACGGCATCCAGGCGGAGATCTCCTCCGCGAGCGGCGTCATGACGTTGGAAAGAGCCGGGGACCGGCTCAGGATGGCCGTTTCCGCGAAGGATGACGAGGACATTTTCGTGCGGTCGGAGCCGTCCATCCATCGTCCCTATGTGGATCGGGCCGCGCCGGGCCAGCCGCTGATCGTATGGGGAGAGCAGGAAGACTGGTACAAGGTGCAAGGGCCGGAGGGCCACTCGGGCTATGTCCGCAAAAAAGAGCTTCGCTTCACCGGAGACCGCGTGATCGCGCCGCTCCAGGAGGAGGAGCCTGCGCTTCCATGGAAGCCGGGCCAGAAGGTCAATCTCACCTGGGAAGCCGTCTACAGCAAGCATCCCGATCCGTCCGGCTATCCGGCGATGGAGGGCGTCAACGTCGTCAGTCCGACCTGGTTCGAGGTCAGCGACGGCAGCGGCCAGATCCGCAGCAAGGCCGATGCGTCCTACGGAGCCTGGGCTCGCCAGAGGGGGATGCAGGTGTGGGCGCTGTTCAGCAACGCCTTTGATCCGGATCTGACGACCAAGGTGCTCTCGAGCGCCGAGACCCGGTTCACGATGATCCGGCAGCTGCTCGCTTATGCGGAGATGTACAAGCTGCAGGGGATCAATATCGACTTCGAGAACGTGCGCACCTCAGACAAGCAGAACTTCGTGCAGTTCGTGCGGGAGCTGTCTCCGATGCTGCACGAAGCGGGGCTGATCGTCTCGATCGATGTCACCCCGAAGTCGAGCAGCGAGATGTGGTCGCTGTTCCTCGATCGCGAGGCGCTGATCGACAGCGTCGACTATATGATGCTGATGGCGTATGACGAGCACTGGGCGAGCAGTCCAAAGGCCGGCTCGGTCGCATCGCTTCCTTGGGTAGAGGCTTCCATAAAGCGCCTGCTGGAGGAAGACGGCGTCGATCCGGCGAAGCTCGTGCTCAGCATGCCGCTGTATACCCGGATCTGGAGCGAGTCCAAGGGCGAGGATGGGAGCGTAGACGTGTCGTCCAAGGCCGTCGGCATGGATCGCATCCGCGAGATCATGCGGGACCGCAAGCTGACACCCGTGTTTGATGAGGCGGCTGGACAGAACTACATCGAGTATGCCGAAAAGGAAGGCGTCCGAAACCGGATCTGGATCGAGGATGAGCGGTCGATCGAGGCGAGGGTGGAGCTCGTGCACAAGTACGGCTTGGCCGGCGTTGCTACTTGGGCGCGTTCTTTCCAGACGGACAGCATCTGGGGCGTCATTCATGAGAGTCTGTCTCGTCCTTCCTGATTCCAAAAGAATGCAAAAACCGCCGGACCTGCGAGAGGTCCGGCGGTTT
Source organism: Paenibacillus pasadenensis (assembly GCF_002864175.1). NCBI lineage: Bacteria > Bacillati > Bacillota > Bacilli > Caryophanales > Paenibacillaceae > Paenibacillus > Paenibacillus pasadenensis. The sequence continues at coordinate 1,567,379 of NZ_NFEZ01000004.1, forward strand.
TTGCTGCGGTCAGGCTTGGCTTGCGGGCGGGGCCGGCTTGTCCTCCGGCGCGGCATGCGTCTCGGGAGCCTCGTAGCCTTCCGTAGCGCGCTCCGCATCCAGCGTCAGGATCGTTTTGCAGT